>NZ_JBIVSO010000001.1:0-1822052 GCF_044756305.1 Rhizobium sp. NPDC092011 | reverse complement strand
CCTCCGGATTTGCGCTGGCGCGGGGTGGAGCAGCCCGGTAGCTCGTCAGGCTCATAACCTGAAGGCCGCAGGTTCAAATCCTGCCCCCGCAACCACTGATACCGACACTCCCGTGAGTCCAGCTCCGGGAGTTTTTGTTTTTTGGGCCTTTTCAGCAGTTTGCCGTTCGATCCAGTTCAGGATCGTACCTAGTTCTCCGTACAATAAAGCGTCGATTTCGCCCCTTGCCTTACCAGGTGAAAGCACGATCTTTTCGATTAAGGTCCGCAGGACTTCTGCAGCCTGCACTCTGTCCTCCGGCTGATTGAGTGTTGCGGTGAGATCCGCCACTTTTTTCGCGTAGATTGCCGAAGCACTTGGCAACAAGTCGGGCACATCTTGCGGACTCTCAGCCAGAAGTTCTCTCAGTTCGTCCTTACGAGCTTCGAGCGCGTCCATCTCGCACTTCATACTGGGCAGTCGTATTGCGCCAGCCCGTATCATCAACGATGATGCCGACGCGCTTACCGTCCAATGTTTGCGGCATAGTGCGGTCTTTCCAATGGCCCGCGAGCTGTCCAGATCTTTCGATCAATGTCGCTAATATGCCTTCCGGCAAAGAATGGAATTCGAGAAAATCTCTATCGCTCTGAAAATTCATACCAGCACCGTTTGCGAACGTGGAAAGGTTGCTGGCACGATCCCGGACGAGCCTGCATGTCCTCAACGTATCTGGTTTTGGTGATGGCGCAATGTCCGCAGATGGCGCAAAGCTGCTGCACGTTTCGCCGAAGCGGTCGTCACAATACGAGATCCGAGAACGGGAATATTACCACTCACACTGGTGATTGACGAGTTCCACTGTCATGGCATCAGAGGGCATCTGGCTGCGCCTGGCCTATGCAAGAAGCGCAGCGCCGCGAAGCTCGTTCATTTGGCCGGGCTGCCGATCATCCGCAGGTGTCGGATCTCGACGGGTCTTGCCAGCAGTGTGTCGATCTCAGACAGAAGCGGCATGAGATGCGGCATTTTCATGTGCTGGTCCAGATCTTCCTGGCTTCTCCAATTTTCGTAGAATACGAAAACACAATCATCGGCCGCATCCACATGGAAATCGTAGTTTAAGCAGCCGGCTTCCGCCCGTGTCGGGGCAACTTGCTTGGTGAGAAGGGCCTCGAGTTCATCGCGGCATTCCGGGCGGGCGGTGACGGTTCCGATGATCGTCACGGTCATGATGCGGTCCTTTTCTGGCTGAGGGCGACAGCGAGGATGATGATCCCGCCGCGCGCGATAAGCTGCTGGCTGAACTCCAGGCCCATGAGGATCAGGCCGTTGTTAATCAGGCCGATCATCAGCGCGCCAACAATGGTGCCGGCAACCGTGCCTTTCCCGCCGAACAGGCTCGTGCCGCCGAGCACCGCGGCTGCGATGACCGAAAGCTCGTCACCTTCGCCGAGCTGGAAGCGGCCGGACTGCAGACGCCCTGCGTAGAGCATGCCTGCCAGAGCCGCCGCGGAAGACGACATGACAAGAACCTTGAACTTGATGTTGCGGGTATCTATGCCGGAATAGCGTGCCGCGGTTTCGCCGCCACCGGTCGCCAGGACCCGCCGGCCGAAACCGGTGCGCCTTAGCACCAGGTGGCCAATCACGCCGAGGACGAGCATCCAGATCAGCAGCACCGGGATGCGGCCGAGATTGCCGCCTCCGAACAGCCAGGAATAGCCGGGGGACAGGATCGGAACCGCAGCGGTTGCAGAAATCCACATGGCCACGCCCTTGGCAATACCCATCATCGCCAGCGTGGTGAGGAAGGATGGTATGCCGATGCGGGTGGTCAGCCATCCATTGAAGCACCCGACCGCGATGCCCGTGGCGATGCCAGCCAGCACGCCCGCAAAAGGTCCGCCGACGGCGATTGCCATGGCAACGGTGACGGTCGTCAGGCCGGCCACCGCGCCGACAGAGAGGTCGATCTCGCCGGCTGACAGCACAAAGGTAATCGCAATCGCCATCACGGCGATCATCGCCGTCTGCCGGACGATGTTGAGCAGATTGTTGGGCGTGAGGAAGCCCTTGTCGTTCAGGGTGACGGCGAAGACGACGAAGATGACGATGAAGCCGATGTAGATGATATTCTGGCGCCAGTCGGCAGCGAAACGCTTAAGCATTGGTTCTCTCCTGGGCTGCGAGCGCCCGCTGTATCTCGGTCTGGAGCTTCTGCTCGGCTGCCTGCAGGCGGTGGGCCAGATCATCGGCCGAGACGGCCCGATCGTCGAAGGCTTCGCGCGGAAGATCCGAGTGGATGCGGCCGTCCGCCATGACAAGAATCCGGTCGCAGGCGGTCAGCAATTCCGACAGCTCGGACGAAATCATGATGATCGCCTTGCCTGATGCGGCAAGGTCGCGCACAAGCCGGATGATTTCCGATTTCGAGCCGATGTCGATGCCCGCCGTCGGCTCGTCGAGAATGAGAATGTCAGGATCGGTGGCGAGCCACTTGCCGATCACCACCTTCTGCTGGTTGCCGCCCGACAGCGTGGCGACCGCATGGTCGCGGCTGGCGGTCTTGATCGAGAGGCGGCTGATCTGCCTGTCGGTTAGGTCGGCTGCGGCTTTTCTGTCGACAACACCAGCGCGCGAGAGACGCTCGATGACCGCCAGAACCATGTTGGAGGCAACGGAATGGGCCGGGATGATGCCTTGGGTCGCCCGTGCTTCCGGCACCAGCGCCACACCACAGGCGATCGCATCGCTGGGCTTGCGGATGCTGACCGGCCTGCCCTTGATGCGGACCGAGCCGCTTGCTGCAGGCTCGATGCCCGCGATGAGCCGGGCGAGCGAAGACCGTCCCGATCCCAGCAGACCGGCAAGCCCCAGAACCTCCCCCGCATGAAGCTTGAAGGACACATGCTCAAGCTTGTGGACGCCGCTGACATCGGACACCTCAAGGAGAACCTCGCCTCTTGCCGACGATCCGCGCACCACATCCGACAGGCCCTTGGAGCGCTTGCCAACTATATGTTCGATCATCGTGTCTATCGGCAGCTCGGAGAGCGGCGCAGTGATCACGTGCCGGCCGTCACGCAGAATGGTGGCGCGGTCGGCGATGCGGGCGATCTCGTCCATGCGATGGCTGACATAGATGATCGCGACACCCTTGGCCTTCAGCTTCTGAAGGAAGACGAACAGGCGCTCGACGTCGGAAACGGCGAGCGCAGTCGAGGGCTCGTCGAGGACGAGAACCTTCGCATCCTGCGAAATCGCCTTGGCGATTTCGGTCAACTGCTTCTGTCCGGCACCGAGATCACCGACCAGGGCGCGGGGATCGACCGAGACCTCGAGCCGCGCGAAAAGCTCCGCAGCGCGGCGTTCGGCCTCTGCATCGTCGATCAGGCCCATGCCGGTGCGGCTTTCGCGCGTCAGGAACACATTCTGCGCCACGGTCAGCGTCGGAATCAGGCTCATTTCCTGGTAGTTCATGGCTATGCCGGCGTCACGCGACTCTTCCGGCACATGGGTCGTCAATTCGCGTCCGGCGACGATAATTCTGCCGGAATCTGGCCGATGAACCCCGTTGAGGATCTTGAGGATGGTGGATTTGCCAGCGCCGTTGCCGCCCAGAAGGGCATGGACCTCGCCGGGCAGCACCTCGAGATCGACCCCTTCGAGGGCGCGGACGCCACCGAAGGACTTCGAAATGCCTGTCATCCGGACGGCAGCGATACTGGCGTTCATCCCACTCTCTCCCATACGCCGCTCTCGCCGGAACGGATGAAGGCATCCGCGACGAGTTCGGTCAGCAGGCCGTCTTCGAAATTGGGGCTCGGCTGCTTGCCCTTCGCGATTGCCTGGAAGAAGTCGTAGCATTCGACGATCTTCGTTTCCGAATAGCCGATGCCGAGGCCGGGAATAGGCCAGAGACCGCCGCCATAGGGGTGCGCCGGGCCGGTGTACACGGTGCGGAAGCCGCGCGCATCCGCCGGATCATCCGCGAACATCACCTGCAGCTCGTCGCGGCGTTCGTAGTTGAAGTGGATCGAACCCTTCGTGCCGTGGATTTCAAGCGTGATGAAATTGTTGCGGCCATAGGCGTTTCGGGTGGCTTCCAGGCTGCCGATCGCGCCATTGGCAAATTTCAACATGGAAACGACTTCGTCGTCCACATCGACATCGCCGCGCTCGGCATCGGCCGCTTTTTCGGCCGCACCCAGCTTGTCGATGCCGCCCTGCTGCAGCGGACGGGTCTTGTTGTAGGTCGTGGTGAGCGCGATGACTTCCGCAATCGGGCCGACAAGATAGTGCGCGAGATCGACCACATGGGTGCCGATATCGCCAACCGCGCCGGAACCGGCAATCTTCTTCTGGAAGCGCCACGAGAGCGGTGAATCCGGGTCCGCTGACCAATCCTGCAGATAGGTGCCGCGGAAATTCAGGATGCGGCCGATCCGGCCTTCCTCGAGGTATTTCTTCGCCAGTGCCACCGCCGGCGTGCGGCGATAGTTGAATGCCACCATGTTGACGACGCCGGCCGCCTTCGCGGCCTCCGCCATGGCGCGGGCTTCCTCGACAGTGCGGGCCAGCGGCTTTTCGCAGATGATATGCTTACCGGCCCTTGCAGCCTCGATCGCGATTTCGGCATGGACATTGTTCGGTGTGCAGATGTCAACCACATCGACATCCGGTCGGTTGACTGTGGCGCGCCAGTCCGAGGAGGCTTCCTCGAAGCCGAAGCGCTGGCGGGCTTCCTCGGCCATGCCATCGGTCACATCCACCACCACCTTGCGGTGCGGAATAGCCGGGGCCGGCCAGAAGAACATCGGCATGGCAGCATAGGCCATGGCATGCGCCTTGCCCATGAAGCCGCCGCCGATCATGGCGACGTTCATCACTTTCGTCATCGAGGTGTCTCCTGATTTGCTGCAGCCACAGGCTGCTCAATATGCCGGTGGGATCAGCGATCCCCTTGAACCGGGCTCTCTTCGCGCGGCGCGGATGTTCCGTGCCGCGCGCTGTCGGCAGCTTAGTTTCCGAGGCTGGACTTGACGTTGGCTGTCGCCTCGGTCGAATAGACAGTCTTCCAGGCATCCAGCAGCGTGTCGCGGGTGACCGGCAAAGCCGGCAACGCGACGAAGGCCGGGGCCGTCTTGCCGAGAAGGGCATAACCGGCGAGCTTGGCTTCGACGACGCCTGCATCGTAAGGACGCTGGGCGCCGAGACCTTTGATGAAACCGTTCTGGGCCATCGAGATCGCCACGTTTTCGCCGAGGTCGATCGTGGTGATGATCAGGTCGTCCCGTCCGGCATTGCGCGCGGCGGCGATGACGCCTTCGGCGGGCACGTCCCAGACCGCCCAGATGCCCTTGACGTTCGGATTGGACGTCAGAATTGCACCGGCGGCCTTTTCCGCATCACCAGAGAAATCCGGACCGCCGATGCCCTGCTCGGCAACGATCTTGATATCGGGATAGTCCGATGCGACGGTCTTCTTGAAGGCATCATAGCGCTGTTTGGTCACGAAGAAATCCGCGGCGTGGAACACCAGGCCGATCTCGCCCTTGCCGCCCAGCGCCTTGGCCATCAGATGCGCCGAGGCGACACCATTGCCGTAATTGTCGGCGGAAACGACGGAGACGTAGTCCTTGCCTGCCTTGAAGCCAGCCGGCACGTTGTCCATGAACACTAGCTTGACGCCGGCATCGGCTGCAGCCTTGTAGGCGGATGCGGTCGCCGTCGGATCGGTCGGGATCGAGACGATGATGCTCGGCTTCTGCGCCATGATCGTCTCGAGGTCGGCGACCTGCTTTTCCGGCTTGAAGCCGGCGTCGGTGACCGCGATGACCTTGATACCCATGGCCGCGAACTGCGTCTGCAAGCCATTGATCTGGGCGCGAGACCAGTCATTGCCGCCGTAATGCATGACGATGGCGGCCGTGGCACCCATGCCCTTGACCTTGGCGAGTTCCTCATCGGAAAGCTTCACGCCGGAGGCCGGCGACGGGTCTTCACCGGACGGGCCCTTGGACAGAACCGTATCCTGCAGCTTGGCGAGCGCAGCATCGGGATCGGCGGCAAATGTCGGGGCCGCGATGGACATGGCTGCCGCGATGGCCGCGGAGCACAAAAGAATGCGTCTGGTAATCATGGTTTCCTCCCGTGGGTGGGGCCTTGCCCCGGCGGCCTTCAATCCTTCTTGGGATTGGCCGATTTCAGATAGGTCATGCTGGCAAGAGCGCCCTCCAGCGGGTCGGGCCAGGCATCGAGTTCGGCGCAGATCCAGCCGGCAAAGCCGATCTCGCGCAAGGCGGCAACGATGCCGTCGGTCGGCACGTCACCCCGATCAAGGGGCGTGAAGGCGAAAGGCTCTCGCTGCAGGCCCTTGAGATGGACATAGGAAATGCGGGACGCGTGATCCCGGATGAGCTTTGAGGGATCACCACCGGCTGCGGCGAGGTGCGCCGTGTCCGGGCAGAAATCGATACCCGTCAGTCCGAAGATCTTGGCAACCTCCTCCGGTCCTTCCACGATCGTCGAGAGATGGGGATGATAATGGGCGCGCAGGCCGCGTGCGCTTGCAATCTCCCCGACCCGATCCAGCGCTGCGGCAAGCTTGTGAAAATCTGCCTCCCGCGTTCCGTCGAAACGCTTTGCGCCACCACCGACAACCAGATGCAGGGCACCGAGCTCGGCTGCCCGATCCGCCGCACGGGTTACCCGTGCCAGCTCCTCGGGCAGGATGTCGTCGAAGATGAAGTTTCCGCCGGCATAGGCCGCGACCAGGATCAAGCCATTGTCGGACAGCAGGGCGCGCATGTCCCCGGCGGAGAAGTCGAGCAGGTTGCCGTCGAAGAGTTCCACGCCCTCGTAGCCTGCCGCCGCGATATCGGCAAAGGCGCGCCGCATGTCGCCGAAGGTTCGGTAAGAGAGCTGTGTGATCGAGGTGACGCCGACGGCGCTTCCGCCCAGCTCCCCCCAGCAGTTGGCATGATAGGCGAGTTTGCAGCCATCCATGGTCCTCTCCTCCTCAAGATATTCCCACCAGATGCCGACCTTAGTGCGCTCGAATAAAACACATGTCAACATTTAAAATGCATTTAGTGGCTTACTTATGCTGATTTAATGCAAAAGATTGTTGTTGCGCGTCTCAAGGCGAGGATTTATCAAGGCTTAACCGCTTGGTTCGGGCGAAAGGAACAGACATGCCTGCGACGGCGAAGATGGACGCCGATCTACAGCCCCGCCGAAAGGGCCGACCGCGCACGGCGGAGACGGCTGCGCCCAGCCTTGTGGAAATCCTCAACCTGGTGCGCACGGAGAAGGCCACGACTCGGCAGGAGCTGGAGCGCGAGAGCGAACTCGGTCGCGCCGTGGTGGCGGATCGTCTGGGCACGCTCACCGAGCTTGGGCTTGTCGATGAGAGCGAGCTGGGGACGGCCACAGGCGGACGGGCGCCGCGGCTTGTGCAATTTTCCGCTCATCGCGGTAGCATTCTCGTCGCTACTCTCGATCAGACAGCGCTGGGTGTCGGCCTCGCTGATCTCGGTGGCAACCTCAAGATGGAGCATCACGAGGCGGCAGATCTGACACAGCCCGTCTCTGCGCTGCTTGACCGGCTCACCACGCTGTTACGCTGGATTGTCGACATGCAGCCGGATGCCGGTGAGTTGTGGGGCATCTCCATTTCGGTGCCGGGCGTGGTGACTGATGGCGGCGAAAGCTTCTTTCAGAGTGCCACGCCTCCGGTCCTGCCGGGCTGGGAAAGCTTCCCCCTGGTCGAGAAACTGGTCGAGGCCTTCGACGTGCCCGTCTGGCTGCGCTCCAGTGTCGAGACCATGACGATGGGTGAGTTTCACTCCGGCGCTGGTGTGGGCCATCGGGCGATGCTGTTCGTCAAGGTCGGCAAGCGCATCGGTGCCGGACTGATCAGCGATGGCGCGCTGTTCCGGGGTGCGCAAGGCGCGGTCGGCCTGATCGGCTCTGTGCCCGTCAGCACGGGGGAGCGGCACGGAACGCTGGAATCCATGGCCGGCTCGGAGGCGATCATTCGTGATGGCCGGATCCAGGCGGAAAAAGGCTTGAGCCCGATCCTCGCCGAGCATGTGCGGCGCGGCGGCGAGGTCACGGCAATCGAAGTGGCGCAGGCGGCGCGTATGGGCGATGTGGCGGCCATCGACATCCTGTCGCAAAGCGGGCGCATGATCGGGCAGGTCGTGGCGACGCTCGCCAACATGCTGAACCCGGAGCTGATCGTGCTCTCCGGATCGATTGCCCAGAGCAATGATATCCTGCTGGCAGCGGCTCGCGAGGCCATCTATGGCGCATCCCATCCGCTCGTCAGCCGCGACCTGCAGATCATCCGCTCACAGATGGGCAGTTCCTCCGGCCTTGTCGGTGCCGCCATCGTGGCAACGGAAAGCCTGTTCTCGCCCACCGTCCTGCGCGACTGGATCATGGCCGGGCGCCCGCAGGCGCATCCACAATTCGAGGCTCTTCGCGGCCGGCTAGAGACGCAGACCGCGGCCGTTGCCGCGGCCATGCCGCCTCCGAAAGCATGAGGTGCGTCGATGGTGATTGAAGGACTTGGTCCCCATGGCGAACGCGCCTCCGCGCCTGAACGGGTCTTGCTTCTGCCGGAGGACAAGGCGCGGGCAAGGGCTGCGGGCCTGCGCGTCGCGATCGTGCTGCATACGCTGGCGAGCGACTGGGCCAAACAGCAACTGGCCGGCATCGTCGGAACGCTCGGGGATTGCGGCGTGGCGGTCATCGATGTCGTCGATTGCGGCTTCATGCCGGAGGTGCAGATCGAGGCGCTGGACCGGCTGATCCGCGAAGCGCCGGACGCCATCATTTCGCTCCCGGTCGCCAATGCGAAGGTCGCCGCCGCCCATGCCCGCGTATCTGCGGCCGGAATCAAGCTCGTGCTGCTTGACAATGTCCCGACCGGTCTGCTGCCGGGCAAAGATTACGTGTCGCTGATTTCAGCCGACAATTTCGGTCTCGGCAAGATGGCGGCGGAAGGCATTGCACCCCATCTCACAGAGGAAGGCGATGTCGGCGTACTCGGCTACGACTCCGATTTTTTCGCGACCAACGAGCGCGAGATCGCCTTTGTGAAATGGATGCGGATCAACCGACCGCGCCACCGCCTTCATGTCGCCCGATTCCCGTCGCTTGCGGAGGCGGGCACCACGGCTTCGGTGCTGGCAAAAAAGCATCCGGGCCTCAAGGGCCTGTTCGTGGTCTGGGATACACCCGCGATCGCGGCCGCTGCCGCCTTGGCCTCTGCAGGACTATCCGTTCCGATCGGCACCGTCGATCTCGGCAAGGACGCCGCCATCAGCCTGTCCGGCGGCGGACCGATCGTCACGATCGCGGCCCAGCAGCCGTTCCGGCAGGGTCAGTCGGCCGCCTCGACAACGGTCACCGCCCTCCTCAATCGCCTGACGCCAGCCTGGGTTGCCCTGCCCGGCGTCTTGGTCACTGCTTCCAATGTCGTGGAATGTTTCCAAACGATCTGGCGATCTCCTGCACCTCGAGAAGTCTTGAGGCAGCAGAACCTTCTCCGCTGAGCTTGGAGGGTCGGAAGGTTGCTGCCATTCTTGAACGGTTTTCCGGTGAGCCAAGACGTGAACCGACAAGACCCAGGTGGCATCGCCGAACTACGCCTTTGCCTTCCGCTCTGTCCCTGCGGCGGGCAAGTCGACGACTGACGCGTACACTTACGCCAAGCGACTGCGCATGGGCCTGTCGCGTCTTGCCAGACAATCGATCAACGACAACCGCCACCGTGTCGCCGGCATAATCGACGAACAGTTTGTCGCCCGCCATATGATCCTGCCGCATCGTCACCGGCAGCTTCAACGCCCAGCCGCGATACAGGTCGCAGTACCGACTATAGCGATAGCCATCGGGATGAAGACCGATGTATTCGTCCCATAGGATCTGCAGCGTCATATGCTTGCGCTTCAGCTCGCGATGGACCTGTTCCCAGTCAGGCTCCGGTGCGCGGCGGTGTCCTATCTTCGTTCCGGCCGCCTTGTAAAGCGCTGCCTCCAGGACCGTATCGCTGACGTCGTCGCCCAAAGGCCACGACAACCCGGCAACCGCTGCCCGCCGTAGCGTCTCGCGCACCGTCGACGGCGCAGTCCCAACCCGCACCGCAATCGACTTGTGCCCAAGTCTTTGCTCAAAGCGATATCTCAGTATCTCGCGGACACGCCGCATCTCCAGTCTCTCCGCAGGCATACCGTTCCTTCCCTGTCACCATCGACGGAAGGAACTTCACACCTGCAGAACACCCTTGCCAGATGCCCGCCAAAGGGGGCGGCATCATCTCGGAATAAGGGGGCGGCTATTTCTCGGAATTGGGGGGCGACATCATTTCGGAATCAGGGGGCGGATTGCCTCGGAATTTGCAGACCTCGCCCGTGCGACACTCTACTGGATGATCACGCGGGCACTCGACAAGTCGACCGAGGGGCAGCTCGAGATGATGCAGGCGCACATCGTGGACTTGATCGCTAGCCAAGGGTTCGATGAAGCGGCGTCCTATGCCGTGTTCGATGATCTCATCGAGAAATACAAGGATGGCCGCTGGCGCTTCCGGCGCAAGGTCCACCTCATCGACAAGCCTGACGATCTCGATCTGGACGTTTGATCTCCGACCTTGTCGCTGCGGTTCCGTTCGTGCTGCCGCCAGCTTCCTCGTTGCAAACGATGTTTGCCTTCTTGAGTGCGTTTCCCCCCGTTACTCCTTTAAACGACGTTTGATTCTGAATCGTTTTTCTGGAGGCGTTTCAGTGGTAGCGGGGAAATAATTTCCGCGCAGAAACCGGTCCTTTATTGCTCTGGAAACTCCAGCTTGCGGACATCATAACCGAGTTGGCTCGCCTTACGCACCATTGTCTTCAGTTTCGCCTTGGACGGTACGGTTCGCGCGTAGATCCAGAGGTTGGTCATGTCCGGGTCGGCGCTGATGAACCAAGATTTGTCAGGTGCCTTGTACAGAATCCAATAATTGAACGTGATGAGAAGAGGATAGTGAACCCGCATCCTGGCGTTGGTCGATCCGAAGTCGAGGATACGGCCGGTTCCTTCGACGGTTTTCAGGCGGCCTTTGGGGGTATCCACGTGGCAGCCGTCTTCCACAGCGATTTCACCTCGTTCCTTGCCTGGCCTGTATGTCGAATATCCTGCGACACAACCATCGGTCAGCCACATCGGCCGGCGGCCGATCTCAAGCCAGGTCCCGCGATAGTGATCCATGCCGACTGCAACCGGCTTCGCCTCTGCCCATGCCTGTGCCGAATAGCCGTAAAAGGCTGTGAATATCAGTGCTGTGGCACTGATCGTCCTGAACACTCCCTGCATGTCTTCCTCCTTTTTCTCGTAGACTTCGATTTGCCTAACTCGCATCCGAGCTGGCCTGCTCGCGCGCTCTTTCGACCCCGGCGTAGCGCAGAGCGATAAACGCCAGCAGACTGGCGACGGCAAAGGCGTTGAGGTCGAAAAGGGTTAAGAGCTCTGCGTCGGTCCAAACATGCAGCGGTGGGCCGATGAAGCTGCGCGAGACCATGAAGACGACAAATACCAGACCGACCAGTCCCCGCTGCCACCATTTCTCGTCCGGGCGAAACGCGATCGCCACCAGCATGATGCAAGCGGCAAAGAACAGCTCCGTGCCGGAGCCTGGACCGAAAAGCTTGGTCTCGAACAAGGTGTCGAAGGTTCCGAAGAGCGGCAGCGCTATCCGTGCTGCGAGTGGGAACCGGCGCGCTAAAAATGGGATGGCGAGGAAAAATGGTGCCGACAGCAAGGTGCCGAGAGACGCCGCCACGCCGCTTCCGACCAGATACCAGACATAGAGCGGATAGAAGGGTTTGTTCAGCGCGACCACCCAGGCGATCGTAGCGGTCGCCTGGGTCAGTGGGTCAAGCCGTATAACCTTCTTCGACATTATACCGCCGGCGCCAGAAGATAGTGACCGACACCCCAAACCTCACCATTGTCGTGACCGAACAGACCGGCTGTCGCCAGGAAGAAAAGCCGCCAGCGGCGCTGCCAGAGCGAGGCATCCTTGCCATAGACCGCCGCAAGGATCGGCTGGATGCGGTCGATCTCACGGTCGAAATTGGCCAGCCAATCAAGTGCTGTGCTGCGATAGTGCGTGCCGGACCAGCGCCATTCCTGGTCGACCTGGAACAGGTCGCCGAAGCGATGCGGCAGGTCGTACGCCGGCATGATGCCGCCGGTGAAGAAATGATGGGCGATCCAATCGGCCGGATCGTCGTGATCGAAGCGGTATGAGCGGTTCTTGTGAGTGAAGACATGCAGGAAAAGCTTGCCGTCCGGCTTCACCCAGCCGCGCACGCGCTCAAAGAGCATCCGCCAGTTGGACATATGCTCAAACATCTCGACGGAGACGACGCGGTCAAACCGCGCATCCGTCATGAAGTCGTTCATGTCGGCGGTGATGACCTCGAGATTCGTCAGCCCATCCTTCTGGGCCAAGTCGAGGATATAGGCGCGTTGCGACGCCGAGTTCGAGACCGAGGTAATGCGTGCGTTTGGAAAATTCCGCGCCAGGTAAAGGGACAGCGAACCCCAGCCGCACCCCAGTTCCAGGATCGCCATGCCATCTGAAATGGCTGCGTGTTTTACCGTCTCGGCGAGCGCGAAAGTTTCCGCCTCGGCGATGACCGTATCCGCCGCAGGATAAAGACAGCAGGAATATTTGCGCTGCGGCCCGAGCACCAGAGCGAAAAACTCGGCCGGCACTTCGTAATGCTGGCGGTTGGCTTCGTTGGTATAGGTCGCGACCGGAAAACGGCTCATCGTCTCGACGAAATCCCGCTCCACATCCGCGGCCGTTTCGGCAAGCCGCCGCTTGGTCCGGCCGCACAGGAAATCGATGCCGGCGAGTGTCATGCCGTCGGTGAGCGGTGCTCGTTCTGCGGTATTGATGGCAAAGGCCAGCATGTTCATGAAGTGTCTCCTCCTTGGCGGTGCGAGCGGTCGGCGAGCCTGACACTCGCAAACAGTGGACAGGGATCGAAGTGATCCCCTTCTCAATGCGATCTACGGAGGAAAGGGCCCATGAGTTTCGCGGAAGTTCAAGAAATACGCACGACAGGCCGAAACTTTCTCGGCCGAGCTTTCGTACGTCCCTCAGTATCGGGAATTCTCCCGCATCCGGGGGAGAGGAATGAATGGCTTTCGATAGAGATATTGGCGGCAAGCGCCTGAACATCGCGGTAATCGGCACCGGCATATCGGGTCTGTCGGCTGCATGGCTGTTGTCGCAGCGCCATGACGTTACCGTCTTTGAGGCGGCAGACCGCATCGGTGGCCACAGCAATACGGTCGAATTCGAAAGCGCGGCGGGCCCGGTTGCCGTCGATACGGGCTTCATCGTCTACAACGAGGTCACCTATCCCAATCTCACGGCCCTGTTTCGTACCCTCGACGTGCCGACGGCGGCGTCGAACATGTCGTTTGCCGTCTCGCTGAATGACGGCGCTTTCGAATATTCCGGGGGTACGGGATTCGGCCTGTTCGCTCAGAAATCCAATCTCGCCAGCCCACGTTTCTGGTCGACGATGCGCGACCTACTGCGTTTTTACAGGACCGCCCCGCGAGATCTGGCGATCATGGGCGGCATCTCTCTGGACGATTATCTGAACCGTAAGGGCTATGGCCGTGTGTTCCGCGACGACCACCTCTACCCGATGGCCGCGGCGATCTGGTCGACGCCGGCAATGCAGGTCGGTGCCTATCCTGCCGCTAGCTTCATAAAATTCTGCTGCAATCACGGCTTGCTCGAATTGTGGAACCGCCCGGTCTGGCGCACGGTGCAGGGCGGCAGCCGGGAATATGTGGCGCGCATGACGAGCCGCTTCGCCAACAGGATCCGGCTTTCGACACCGGTTCAGGCCATCCGCCGGGTGGAGGGGAGGGTGCAACTGAACGACGCGCATGGTGAGCAGCACGTCTTCGACGATGTGGTGGTTGCGACCCATGCGGATCAGGCGCTCCGCATGCTGGCCGATGCCAGCGATGACGAGCGGCGCGTGCTCGGCGCCTTCCGTTATTCGCGCAACGAGGCGGTGCTGCATGGCGATGCCGCGCTGATGCCGAAACGCCGCGCAGCCTGGTCGAGCTGGAACTATGTTGCCGATACGCGGATTGGCGCGCGCGACGAGCCGGCCCGACCATCGATCACCTACTGGATGAACCGGTTGCAGCCGCTGGGTGCAGCGCCGCCGACATTCGTGACGCTTAATCCAGAGCGCGCGCCGCGCGAGGAAACCGTGATCCGCCGCGAAGTCTACGAGCATCCGGTCTTCGATCTCTCCACGGACCGGGCGCAGCAGGAAATCTGGACGCTGCAGGGCATGCGCAATACCTGGTTCTGCGGCGCGCATTTCGGTTCCGGCTTCCTCGAGGACGGCATTCAGGCGGGTCTTGCGGTGGCGGAAGATCTGGGTGGCCTGCGGCGGCCCTGGCAGGTTGCGCAGGAAAGCGCCCGCATCGTGCGCACGCCGCTCGCCAGACCCGTCGAGCTGCCGATTGGACTGGAGGTGCCGGCATGAGCCCGTTTGACGATTTCTCCCGCCTCCCGTTGGGTCTGGATGCCGAAGTCGGAAAACGCCGCTTCGGCGGGCGGCTGATGAAGCGCCTCATGGGCAATCTTCGCCATGGCCGTCTGCGGGTCGTGCTGCCGTCCGGCGAGGCCGTCGAGGTGATAGGCCCGGAACCGGGCCCGGACGCCGTGATCCTGATGCACCGTTGGCGGATGTTGCGTCGTGTCCTGACCGCCGGCGATATCGGTTTTGCCGAAGGGTTTCTTCAAGAGGACTGGACGACGCCGGATCTGACGGCGGTTATCCGGCTTGCCGCTCAAAACAGCGACGCGCTGGCGCCGGCCATAGACGGCAACGGCATCTTGCGGCTGCTGAACCGTGTCGGCCACCTGCTGAACGCCAATTCGAAGCGCGGCAGTCGCCGCAATATCGAAGCGCATTACGATCTTGGCAATGACTTCTACAAGCAGTGGCTCGACGCCTCGATGCTCTATTCCTCGGCGATCTTCGACCAGACCACACCGACGCTGGAGGCCGCACAACAGAAAAGGCTAGCGCGTATCCGCGAAAAACTGTGCCTGTCAGGTGGCGAGCGGGTGCTGGAAATCGGTTGTGGCTGGGGTGCGCTGGCTGCCGATCTGGCCGTCAGTTCCCGTGCGGATGTCGTCGGCATCACGCTGTCGCCCTCGCAGCTCGCCTGGGCGAAGGACGTGGTCGCGAAGGACGTGGTTGCCAACGGCGGCAAATCCGCCGACGTCGATCTCCGTCTCCAGGACTATCGCGACATGGACGGACAGTTCGACCGCATCGTCTCGATCGAGATGTTCGAAGCGGTGGGCGAAGCCTATTGGCCAAGCTATTTCGAAACCCTGAAGCGCTGCATGAAACCGGACGGGCGTGCCGTCCTCCAGATTATTTCCATCGAGGAGCGGCGGTTCGAAAGCTACCGCGGCAGCATCGACTTCATCCAGAAATACGTGTTTCCCGGCGGTTTTCTCCCGTCCGATAAAGCGCTCCAAGCCGCAGTGACCGCCGCCGGCCTGAAGCTCGTCGAAGTCGAACATTTCGGAAAGTCCTATGCCCGAACGCTGCGGGAGTGGCGGGCGCGGTTTCACGCGCGCTGGCCGGCTATCGCCGCACTTGGCTTCGACGAGCGCTTCAGGCGCCTCTGGCACTACTACCTCTGCTACTGCGAGGCGGGCTTCGAAGAAGGAAGCATCGATGTCGGCCTCTATACGATCACGCATGCGTAATTCACTGCCAAAAGGAGAACCAGGCATGATGAAGATGATGATAGCCACAACCCTGTCGACCCTCACGGCCTTCACTTTGGCCCACGCCGCCGATATCGACGGCCAATGGGCCCGCGGCGACGGCAATGCCAAGGTCCGCATTGCATCCTGCGGATCGGATATCTGTGCCACAAACACATGGATCAAGCCGGGCACGCCCAGGGAAAAGAAGGGCGACCGGCTGGTCATGACCATCAAGCCGGGTGCCGATGGCGCCTATTCCGGCACGGCCTTCGATCCCCAGCGCGACATGACCTACAATCTGACGGTGACGGTGAACGGAGACAAGATGACTACGAAAGGGTGCGTCGTGGCCGGCCTTCTGTGCAAGGGCATCAATTGGACCCGGATCAACTGAGCGTGGAGGATCGAGCGATGAAGGAGGTCGGCGTGACGCGTCTTTTCGTGTCTTATGTCGTGACGCTCGTCATCTTCGTCGCAATCGACTTCGTCTGGTTGACCGTCACGGCGAGCAGGCTCTATCAGCCGGTCATGGGCGACATGCTGATCGCCGATTTCAGGCTTGCGCCGGCCGTCGCCTTTTACCTGCTCTATATCCTGGGGCTGATATTTCTGGCCGTGAGGCCCGGATTGGCAAAGCGCTCACCGCGATGGACGGCACTCCATGGAGCCGTTCTCGGTTTCACCGCCTACGCGACCTATGATCTGACCAACCAGGCGACCTTGAAGAACTGGTCCACGGCTCTCACCCTTGCCGATATCGCCTGGGGAACGATCCTGTCCGGAACGGCTGCTTCGGTTGGCTGCTGGATTGCGCTGCGCGTATCTGGGCGCAACAGTCCCGTGTCAGGAACATCCAGATGATCGACGACAGTCCCCTTTCAAATATTTCGTTTCGTCTCTATCGGCAGGCGCCAAGATTTATTGATCGAGCCTCCTTGTCTTTCCAATTCGGCGATCTCTATAAAAGGTCGGCAGCAAGGTATTCCCGAATGCAAACCAATGACATCGCAGATTTGATCAATCGGGTCGCCATCGGAGATCGAGCCGCATTCGCGTCTCTCTACCGGGCCACCAATCCGAGGTTGTTCGCAATCTGCCTTCGTATCTTGAGACACAGGACCGACGCGGAAGAAGCGCTTCAGGAAGTGTACATCAAGGTTTGGCAGCGTGCGAAGACCTTTGCCACGGGTTCCGGGTCGCCATCAACCTGGCTTTCGGCGATTGCCCGCAACCACGCCATCGACGTCATTCGCGCCCGCAAACCGATCACCGACGATATCGACGAGGCTTACGATCTGGCCGACGAGACGATTTCGACGCCCGAACAGTACATGGTGCTCGTGGATGAAGGACGCCGCATCGATATCTGCATGCGCGAACTGGATGCAACCCATGCCGGCGCCGTCAGACGTGCTTACGTGGAAGGGCTGAGCTATCTCGAATTGGCCGACGACCTGCATGTTCCCCTGAATACGGTCAGAACCTGGCTGCGCCGGAGCCTGCTGAAGCTCAGGGAGTGCATGCAGCGATGACACTGGGCGATCACATTGACGATGGCGGACGGGCGCAGGACGAAGTCCTTGCTGGGGAATATGTGGTCGGTGTCCTGTCGGCAGAAGCGCGCCGGCGCGTTGAGCAACGGATGACGAGCGACCGCTCTTTCGCGCTGCTGGTCGAGCGCTGGCAGTCGGACCTCTCCTCGTTCAACGACGACTATCAGGATGCGACGCCCGGAGCCGCCGTGTTCGCGCAGATTGAAGGACTGCTGTTCGGCGCACAGCCTTCGCCCGTTGCGAGAGGGCTCTGGAATGCGGCAAGCTTCTGGCGCTGGGTCTCGCTCGGAACTTCGGCCATTGCCGTCGCAGCACTTGTCTACGCCTCGGGCGCATTGCGGCCGTCCTCGTCGCGCGGCCCGGTCGTGGCGCAGCTTTCTGCACCTGACAACCCGGTCAATCTGCTTGCCTCGTTCGACGCGTCCAGTGGTCGCTTGAAGATCGTTCCGGTTGCAGCCGGCACACGCCAGGAAAAATCGCTGCAGCTCTGGTTCGTGCCGGGAAGCGGCAACCCACGGTCGCTCGGCGTCTTCCAGCCGAATGCCGAAGGTGAACTGCTGATCCCGGCGGACCTGCGTGAAACAATCAGTGCCGGTGCCACGCTTGCAGTCAGTCTTGAACCGTTCGGCGGTTCGCCGACCGGTCTTCCCACAGGTCCGATCGTCGCCAGCGGCACGGCAAGACAGCTTTAAACCATGCCCCTTCGAGTTCTCCGCCTGATCGCCGCGCTTCTGATGATCGGTATCACCGCGGTCGGTACCGCGCGCGCGGTTGCCGCCTCGAAGAATGAAGACCGGCCGGTCCGTATCGATGTCGGTGGCTTCAGGCTCAATAGCGTCCTGTTGGAAGCGGGCCGAAGGGCCGACCTCCCGCCGATCGTCTTCATCCATGGCGCCAGCGCCAGTCTTTACGATCCGATGTTCTCGTTCCGCGCCAAGCTGCAGGGGAGAGCGAAGCTGCTATTCATTGATCGTCCGGGTCACGGCAATTCCGACATCGGCGGCGAGCAGAACATTCTCCCTGACGGCCAGGCCGACGCCATCGCGGTGCTCATGAAGAAGCGCGGCATCGCGAAAGCGATCATCGTCGGTCATTCCTTCGGAGGAGCGATCGCGGCATCCTTTGCGGTCCGCCATGCGGATATGGTGTCGGGCCTCGTCTTCCTGTCTCCGGCAGTCTATCCATGGGATGGCGGAATCGCCTGGTATTACGAGGCCGCCAGTGCTCCGGTCACGGGTCCGCTGTTCAGCACCCTGATCGTGCCACCCGTCGGAATTGTCGCGATCGATCGTGCAACGAAAGGCGTGTTTGCCCCCAACCCGGTTCCTCCGGATTACATCGGGAGGACGCATGCCCTGCAGGCGCTGCGACCGGTGGCTTTCCGTCATAATGCTAGAGAGGTTGCCGCCTTGAGCGATTGGGCCAAGGTGTCGTCGGCAAACTACCGCAAAATCAAGGCGCCGACGGTCATCATCACCGGCGACACGGATGGCATCGTTTCGCCGGAGGTGCACTCCCGGCATCTCGCCCGCGATATTCGTGGCGCACGTTTGATCGTCGTGCATAATCTCGGACATAAATCGGATTTCGTCGCCAGCGATCTGGCAATCGCGGCGATCGAGACGGTTGCCGGCCGCAAGGTGAACATCGCCGCCGTCAAACGGGATGTCGAGCGGCGGATCGCACATGATGGAAAGGATTGATGGCAAGGGCGATGTCTGGCAGCGGCGGTGTCGCTGGGGATTGTCCGCTTTCTACGGTCTCGCGGGCATTCTGCATATCGTCCTGCCCAAACCCTTCCTCGGTATAACACCCGCCTGGGTTCCCGAGCCAGAAACTGTCATTTTCCTGACCGGATTGTGCGAGATCGCAGGCGCTGTCGGGCTGTTGATGCCGCGGCTGCGGAAAGCTGCCGGCATTGGCCTGGCACTTTATGCCGTCTGCGTATTCCCGGCGAATATCAAGCATGCCATTGACGGACTGGGGGCTGCGACGGTTTCGCCATGGCAGTGGCTTTACCATCTCGTTCGCCTGCCTCTGCAGCTCCCATTGGTTTGGGTGGCGCTCTTCGCCGGAAGCGTCGTTGTCTGGCCATTCAGACGGTCTGAAAAATAGCTTCGTGATCGCATGAAAAAAGACGCCAAGAATCGCATTTCCGCTGAAACTCTTTTTCTCACGCTCTCGTCTCTTGTTGCGTCACCCATGAGGGGACGGCCTTGGGAGGCGCGCATCCGCGCCGGGGCGTTCAGAGGAAGAGGAAAATATCATGCTGAAGTCCGCACTCCGCGCGGTTGCTGTCGCAGCCATCGTATCCGCCACTGCTGCCGGTGCCTATGCCGCCAATCCGAAAGTCGGCGGTGCGCCCATGTACGAAACCAAGAACATCGTCGAAAATGCCATGAATTCGAAGGATCACACGACGCTCGTTGCCGCCGTGAAAGCCGCCGGCCTCGTCGAAACGCTGCAGGGCAAAGGTCCGTTTACCGTTTTCGCGCCGACCAACGAAGCCTTCGCGAAACTGCCCAAGGGCACCGTCGACACATTGCTGAAGCCGGAGAACAAGGCGCAACTCGTCAAGGTCCTCACCTGCCACGTCGTTGCCGCGGACGCGATGTCGATGGCCATCAAGAAGATGGTCAAGGACGACATGGGGACGCATAACATTAAGACGGTCGGCGGGTGCGTCCTCAAGGCCAAGACTGTCAAGGGCAAGATCACGCTCACCGATGAAATGGGCGGCGTCGCTCATGTGACAATCGCTGACGTGAAGCAGTCCAATGGCGTGATCCATGTCATCGACAAGGTGCTTCTGCCGAAGATGTAATCCGAAGCCATGCATCACGAGAAAGGCCGGCGACCCCATGGGTGCCGGCCTTTTCATTATTCATCTTAGGACGTCAGTCGAATTACATGGCCGGCAAAATGGCGATATCACGGACTTCATTGTCGAGCCCGGTGATCGGGCCGACAGCAGTCGCTGCACCGGTTTCGAGGTTGACCGTGTAAAGTGTCTTGGATGCCGCGAGGTAGGCCGTGTTCTTGCCGTCCGCCATGCCCTGGATATCGAAGGCATAGGCGGCTGGCTTGTCCTTGAGGCCGAGCTTGCCGACTGCCTTCAGCGTGCCATCATTCGGCTTGGTCTGCTGGATCAGCGCGCCGATCGTGGCATCGATATTGTACATCGCGGTCTTTTCCGGCTTGCCGACGGAGTTGGTGTAGGCGGCCGCCACGATGTTCGGGGTCTCACCCTTGTGCATATCGCCATCCTCGAAGGCGAGCACGCTATCGACCGTCACTGCGCCCGTGTCCGGATGGACGCGGTGGTTGGTCGTGCCGGTCATGAAACGCAGGCGATCTGCCATCGGGTTGAAGTCTACAACAACGGGCGCCTGGGTCATCGTCAGCATCTTGTCCATCTTGGCGACATCGGTGGCGTCACCTGTTTCAAGATTGATCGAGACGATGCGGTGATCCGGGGTGACGCCGATCACGGTCTTGTTGCCCGGACGGAAATCGATGCCAACAAGCTTGTCGACGCCGGTCACGTCCATCTTCTTGGTAACGGCGGGTTTTGCGGTATCGAACATGACGAGCGTCTTGTCGCCGGTCAGGCCGAGGACGGGGGCCGCGAATGCGGTCGATGCCATCGCGATGGAAGCGGCGGAAGCGATCAGTGCGAAACGAATGGTCTTCATGTCTTTCTCCCAAGTTGAACCGTTCGGAAGTCGCCGAGCGCTTGGCTCTCTACGCCTCCTGAACTGAAGACACGCCGGCCGTGCCGTTTGGATGCAGCCCGCGAAAAAATAATTTCGACTTGCATCCATCTGGTCGCTTAGTGGGTATAGCTTTCAAAGCCGACAGTTTCGCTGTCGGTATTGGGAGAAGGTATTGATGCTGATGGGTCCCGCGCCGGACGATCTCGATACGGCACTCGCTGCCTGCGCCAAGGGTGATCGCAATGCGCTGCGCCTGATCTTCGATCGCGAGGCGGGACGTCTGATAGTGGTCGCCGAGCGCATCGTTAGACGCCGGGAGCTTGCCGAGGAGGTCGTGAAGGACGCCTTCATTCGCATCTGGACGCATGCCCACCAGTACTCTTCCGATCGCGGTTCCGCGCGCGGCTGGATCTACGCCATCGTCCGAAATCGTGCTCTCAATCTCCTGCGGGACGGAAAGCGCGAGCACACAGTCGAGGAAGTGGAAACCCTGCGCGAAAGCGAACAGGCGGATGAGGTGATGGCGGCGTGGCACAGGCTGGACCGCAATTCGCGGCTCTACGATTGCCTCGGCGCACTCGACGAGACGAAACGGCGCGGCATCCTGATGGCCTATATCGGCGGCTATTCGCATGGCGAGATCGCCGGGAGGCTGCGTATTCCTCTCGGCACGGCCAAGTCCTGGATCAGGCGTGGTCTCTCGGCACTCAGGGAGTGCATGGCATGACCTACGACCGCAAGGACATCCCAAACATTGCCGACGAATATGTCCTGGGCCTGATCGAGACCACGGACGCTGCGGAGATCGAGTTTGCCATGGAACGCGATGCCGAACTGAGAGCCGCAATCGCCGCAAGCCGCGAGCGTTTCCTGCCGCTGGACACGGGTGTTGCGCCGGCTGCGGCAACCGAAGATCTCTGGCGGCGAATCGAGGCAGCCTTGCCTGTCCAGGATCGAACCGGTGCTCAGCCTTCAATATCCATCGCCAACGACAACCGCAGAAACAGTTGGCGTATGGCCGCGATCTCGGCCATCGCCGCCACTTTTGTGCTCGCCATAGGTCTTGCTTACAGCCTGACGCGGACGGTGGAGCCGCTGGTCGTGGCGGTTCTGATCAACGAGTCGGGTGAGGTTCAGGCGGTGGTCGAGGATTTCGGCAACGAGCATGCGACGATCCGCATGCTGGCCGACTTCAGCGTGCCGAAGGACAAGACGATACAGGTCTGGACCTTGCCGTCGCGGGAAAGGGGGCCAGTATCGCTTGGCCTGATCGATGGCGTGCGTTCCGCCCGCCTGGATGGATCTGCACTTCCGATGCCCAAAAACGACCAGCTTTACGAAATCACGCTAGAGCAGGCCGGTGGATCGCCAACAGGGCGCCCCACAGGACCGATCCTCGCCAAGGGTCTAGCGAAACTGCCGCGTTAGTGGAAGAGCTGATCACTATTTTTGCTGCAGGCTGAAACTCAACGTCGAGGCATGCCGTAGATCCTGAGTGAGGCGCCAGCTCCGGCTCAGGTCGGCATGATCCACCGAAGCTAATTGACGCCGTAAAGCGAGAGGATTTTCTTATGGCCGGCTTGCTGACATTTGATGAATTGACGGCTCAGGTCATTTCAATGGCCAGGGATCAGACCCCGAGGGCCTCGATTGAGCTTGGCGTCATTCAGGGGTTTTGTTTGGATGTGGCGGCCGACCTGTCACCGGATCTCGTGCGTTACCTGTCAAGCGTCAGCGGTCTCGACCAGCTCGTTTCCACTCTGGAATCGATGCCAGACCTGATTAGACCGGCTGCTTCCGATCGGGCGCTTTGGAATTTCGTGCGTCCCAAAGCATAAGTCCAACAATCACATTTAGCGCTCTCTAAAATAATGATTTTCATGGACTAATTTGTCATTTGCGGAAGAACGCAATTCTTCCGCAACGTTCTTCCGTTAGCCTGCCGGCTATAACAGGGCTGGTCTGATGACGGGTATTCGAATCCGCCTGGCGGAAATTATAGAAGCACTAAGCAAAGCCCTCGACATGACTGAGGGACAACCGGCAGGCCATTGCATTCGGAGTTGCTATATCGGCACACATATCGGCCGGGAAATCGGACTCGACGACGATGAGCTGCACGACCTCTACTATACGCTCCTCCTGAAGGACCTCGGCTGCAGCAGCAACGCAGCCCGCATTTGCGAGCTGTACTTGGCCGACGATCTGAGTTTCAAGCACGACTTCAAGTTGGTGGACGGAAGTCTCAGCCAGGTGCTGAGGTTTGTCATCGGCCATACCGGAATGCAGGCCGGCCTTGCTGAGCGGTTTCGCAGCATTCTCAACATCCTGCAGAATGGTGGAGAGCTCTCGACCGAACTGATCCAGACCCGCTGCCAGCGGGGCGCCGAAATCGCCCGGCAGATGCGCTTTTCCGAAGCGGTAGCGCACGGGATTCTCGGGCTCGACGAACACTGGAACGGCGGCGGCAAGCCGAACGGCGCGGCGGGCTCGCAGATCCCACTGTTTTCGCGTATTGCCCTGCTGGCGCAGGTCATCGATATTTTCAATCTCAGCGGCGGTTCGCAGAATGCGATCCGCGAGGCGAAAAAGCGGTCCGGCGATTGGTTCGATCCTGCCTTGGTCGACGCATTCATCAAAGTCGCTAACCGGCCCGGCTTCTGGGATGCACTGAAATCGGAAGATCTGGAAGCTATCGTTCTTGCGTCCGAACCCGGACAGCACGCGGTCATGGCCGATGACGACTATCTGGATGATATTGCTGCAGGCTTCGCGAAAGTCATCGATGCCAAGAGCCCCTACACATCGGGTCACAGCGATCGCGTTGCATTGTTTGCCGATCTGATCGCCGAGGAAATGGCTATTGATTTCGAAGGACGCCGGCTTCTAAAGCGTGCCGCCTTGCTGCACGATATCGGTAAGCTCGGTGTCAGCAACAGCGTGTTGGATAAGCCCGGCAAGCTTGATGACCAGGAATGGCAGCAGATGCGACGTCATTCCGAGTTTTCCGAGCAAATTCTTTCTACCATAGACGCCTTTTCGAAGGCAGCACTCATCGGCGGCGCGCATCACGAACGACTGGACGGCAAGGGCTATCCGCGCGGTCTGAAGGCTGACGACATTCCTCTGGAAGTACGTATAGTCTCTACCGCAGATGTTTTCGATGCCTTGACGGCGGATCGTCCCTATCGGAGCGCCATGCCGATAGATAAGGCGATTGCCATTCTCTGGGAGGGTGCAGATGCGGCCCTCGATCCCGCTTGCATCGAAGCCCTTGAGCGTGCGCTTGCGAAAGCGAGCCTGAAGAGTGCCGCTTGACCGCAATCTAGTGCACCAAAAGGTAAGCCTGAAGTGGTTTGTAGCGACTGCGGCGGTTTGGCCGCATTCGTCTCTCATGTTCGGGAAGTGATCAGACTGCGGATAGCCCGATGTAACTCATTCCGTTGAGGAAAAAGGGGGGCAAAGCTGGCGGAAATATTTTCCACCTCAGCTTGTCTTATGGCCGCCAAATATACAAGTCTCAGTGGACTCATCCCCCCGCAACCAATCTTCCCCAACGACAACGATGTATTGCCGCCGCTCAATCTGGAGGGCGGCATCGCGTATTCCAACAATCGCCCCCAAAACACATATAGCAAGAACCTTGACGAACCACATTGGTTCACCAATAATTATAGTGAACCAAAGAAAGTTAAATGCCATGACCGCTGCATTTACCGTGCGGGTTTCGGATGAAACCGCAGACAAGCTTAATAAGATTGCGGAAAAGCTGGATCGCTCCCGCGCGTACATGGCCGCCGAGGCCATCGAGGCATTCGTTGAGCAGCAGGAGTGGCAGCTCGCCGAGATCGAGGCCGGGTTGGCCGAAGCCAATCGCGGTGAGTTTGCCAGCGATGATGATGTGGCGAAGGTTGTCGGCAAGTACGTCAAGTCTGCCCGTCAATCATGAGTCGGAAACGCATCCGCTGGACGCTGCGAGCGCTGCGGCGGCTTGATGAGATTGGTGAGTATATCCAGAAGGACAATCCCGACGCCGCTGCGCGCGTTGTCGCGCGGATTGTGTCGGCGGCGGATATGCTGGCGGACTTTCCGGCAAAAGGACGTGCCGGTCGTATCAAGGGCACTCGTGAAGTGGTGCTGGGGGACATTCCCTATATCATTCCCTACCGCGTCGGGTCGGATATCGAGATTCTGACCGTCATGCATGCCCATCAACGGTGGCCTTCGGAGCTGTAGTCTCGCTATGGATGCGGCGATCATCTGGACGGAAGATTGGCTCGCAGCTCATGGTTATCGTCGGCTTGGTGGGCCGGACCTTGTACGTGCAGTACCTTGTACGTGCAGTACCGTGGTCAAAGGTCTATCGTTTCGCCACTGATCGCGGGTATGTCTACCTGAAATGGAGCGCGCCCGCTTATGCGAGCGAGGCGGCGTTAATGACTCGTATGGCCGAGCAGTTTCCCGCCGTTATGGCAAGCCATGAAATCCTCGGAGGAAAGGTCAATGTCTACCGGCGCGGGGGGCTCACGCGGCATTGCTCGGCATCCGTCCAAGGCCGCCAGTACCGTGCCAGCACCAAGGAAACCGGACTGGAGCAAGCCAAGGCGTTTGCCGAAGA
Source organism: Rhizobium sp. NPDC092011 (assembly GCF_044756305.1). Lineage (NCBI taxonomy): Bacteria > Pseudomonadati > Pseudomonadota > Alphaproteobacteria > Hyphomicrobiales > Rhizobiaceae > Rhizobium > Rhizobium sp. NPDC092011. Next base: position 1,796,348 of record NZ_JBIVSO010000001.1, on the reverse strand, counting down.
CTGGTATCTCGGCCTGCGCGGCAAGCTGGCGGCGGGCATCCTGAAACAGAGACCACCTTTGCCGAAGCCTCCAAGAAGTTCGAGCAGGAATATGGTGTCATTACCGAAGGCGAGCGCAGTCAGAAATGGGTGGAGGGCCACAGCATTCGTTTGCGTCTCCACCTGATCCCATTCTTCGGCAAAATGGGTCTTTCGGAAATTAATGCCGGGACGGTTCAGGACTATCGTGTTCACCGCATCGGCTCGGCTACGACGGGCAAAGCGCCTGCCCGCAGCACGTTGCACGACGAGGTGGGAACCTTGCGGCAGGTGTTGAAAACGGCGATCCGTCACAAGTGGCTCACCCATCTTCCTGATCTGTCGCCGCCCTATAAGACACAGGGCAAAATTACCCACCGGCCATGGTTCAGCCCCGTCGAATGTAAGCAGCTTTATGAGGCTACGCGCCAGAATGCCAAGGAGCCGAAGAACCCGCACTTTCGTTGGGAAGCGGAGCAGTCGCATGACTTCATCCTGTTCATGGCCAACACGGGCTTGCGCCCGGACGAGGCCAAACAGCTCCAGCATCGCGACGTGACCATTGTCGAAGATCCCCGAGAGCCGCGAGCGCATCCTCGAGATCGAAGTGCGCGGGAAGCGCGGGATCGGCTAGTGCTAATCCATGCCGGGTGCTGTGAAGCCCTATGAGCGCTTGCGCGACCGGCTAAAGCCGGTTCGCGGGAAGGATAAAGAGGGCGGCGAGATCGTCGTGAAGGCTCCACAGCCCACCGATCTGCTGTTCCCCGGCAATTATCTCAAGATGTTCAACAATCTTCTTGAGGCGCAGAACCTCAAGCTGGATCGGGATGGCAAGCCGCGAACAGCAAACAGCCTACGTCATACCTATATCTGCCTGCGTCTCATGGAAGGTGCTGATGTGTCAACGGCGGAGTAAGGGCGGATGTCCTGGCCCTCGCCAACCGGCGAAAGGAACGCCGCCGTGCCGAGCGGTAGCGCCGCAATCGACCCTTCCCAACCGGGAATTCAAACACCGGGCGACCGGGCGCGGCATTTGCAAAAACGCTGCCTTCTATGCCTACATGTCGAGTGTGAGATCAACCAGTTCCTGAAAATCGGTCAAAATGACCATAACGTCATTTTGCTTTTGCTCTTCGGCGCCAGATGTTGCAAGATACGGTCGCTCGGGGGATGAACCCGGTGGAACGATGCATCCCCCTCGCGCGGTTGTAGTCATACGCTACTTCGTACCAAGGCCGAGGCGCGACGTTGAGGTGTTTGTGAGACACTGTCGTTTGCCTCGACCTTTGCGTAATCAGCACTGAAAATTGAATGGAATCAACGATGAATTTTACACAGAATTCATTAGCGACCATTGACTTAGCAGAGTAATTTTGACTGTCACATGGCCTTCAAAAAAGAATCGCTTTACAATCAATATGAATCCTGTTCAGCCCTGATTCATTACTGCCTGGAGGTTCTTTACGAAAAATATTCAGATGACCTGGCTCGGCCTGTAAAAGGCGAACTGTATTCCGGAATTATCTGCCCGTTCAGTCTTAGTAGCGGTCATCCTCTTACTATGAACTGATTCGCTTTTCGGCTCGAACCTGACATCGTTCCGCCCGTGCTACAGCGTGGCTTCCCAGTGCCAATCGGCTCTCGCAGCCCAACAAGTAGTGCCGCTGATTTGCAATTAAATTGTTAGCATCGTCGCAAGCACTTCAATGGTCCCGCGGGGCGAGCATGCAAACGGCGCGCCGACCACGAGACCAACAAACCCAAGCGCGATCGCCGCTACCAATCCATGCTTATGCCAGCCGCATGCTGCCCCGAATCCGACGGCGATAGCGATTATCGTGAATGCCCAGACCCATCGAAAGATTACCCAGGCCCACCTAGGGGCAGCATTTGTGGGCATCAAATACTCCATGCTGAGGCGTGTGAACCTGACATGGGAGCGCGCGATCACGGTTGCAAGCCGCCCGATTGGCATAACTGCTGGTCGGGCATTTTATTTGGTCCAGACGGGCTGAGCTGCGCGCCTGGGCCAAAACCTCTTGAATTTCCGACTTCCGCTCCTAAATCTGGCGCCGTCAAAGGTGCTTGAGAAAGGAGATGGCGATGGCTAACACCCTTTTTGACGCTCCACTGTTCCTAAAAAAGCGGCATTATATTCAGGAGCTTGCGAGCCTTGAGGATGCCCTTGATGTTTTAGAGGAATGGCCAGAGGACGATAGAGATACGACCTTCGAGGTTCTTGAAAAAGCATGCCGTATGGCTGCTCAGGGAATATTCCCCCTACCTGCGTTCCGGGAAAACCTGCGCCGCTTCCTGATAAAGAGGCACATGCTGGCGAATATCGAAGAAGTTCCTTTTCTGGCCCAGCGTTCAACTGGTCGCAATATTGGCTCCTGACGCGTTCGACGCGCTATTTTGAAGATTCCAGCCCGATCAGCGAATGCCGGTCGGGCTTTTCGTTTCCGGGCACCGGAATTTCAAACATCTAGGTGAATTTAAATGGCCGGCAGACCGCCGAAGGAAAAGTCCTTCGCCAACATGCTCAATATCGCGATCAAAGCGGCGACGGAAACTGGCGGCTCAAAGCTCCGCGCTGTTGCTGATGCCCTCATTGCGAAAGCGATCACCGGCGATGTTGCCGCCATCAAAGAGGTGGCAGACCGGCTTGATGGAAAGGTGGCGCAGACAATTCCAGACGACCCGAGCAACCCGCTTCATGTTCGCTCTGCGCGAGATCTAACAGACGATGAACTTGCAATTATCGCGGCAGGCGGCAGCATCGGAGCTTCTTCGGAGGAAGGCAGCGAGGAATAGCCTCACCGGTTATGCCAAGTACATTGAGGTCCCCGGCGCGCCTGCGGATGAGCAAGACGAGGATACCGAGAATTTCCTTCCGGTTGAGACTACGCTTGCAGAGCATCACACGCTGATCTTGGAGCTGCTGATCGGTGCATCGCCAAGCGTTATGGCCGGCTGATGATCTTCATGCCGCCACGATCGGCAAAGAGCACCTACGGCTCGGTTGTGGTGCCGAGCTGTTGGTTATGGGATGGCCCGCCCTTCCGAGAACATCGAGTATGATGTCTCGTCATTGAAGGAAGAGGAGCCAGATCATGACGATTTCGATATTTGGCATCGACATAGGAAAGAACAGCTGCAGCGTTGTCGGAGTTGATGACAAAGGTTCGGTGATTGTCCGCCGAACGATGCGGCGTCAGACGCTCATTGAGTTTGTAGGCAAGTTGCCGGCGTGTATCATTGCTATGGAAGCATGCTGCGGCGCTCACCACCTTGGGCGACTTTTCGCAGCACGCGGACACGAAGTGCGACTGATGTCGCCCGAGTATGTTCGCCCCTATATTAAAGCGCAGAAGAATGACGACAGGGATGCGGAGGGCATCGCGGAAGCCGCGTCGCGTCCCACAATGCGATTCGTCGACCTCAAGAGTGAGGAGCAGCTCGATATTCAGTCGCTGCACAGGGTTCGATCGCGCCTCGTTGCGCAGAGAACCACGTTGATCAATCAAATCCGGGCGCTCCTCCTTCAGCGCGGTCTCATTTTTGCTGCCGGTCGTCGTAAGCTTGAGGTTGCCCTGGATGTCCTTCCGGGTGATCAAGAGGCGAACTTGTCTCCGCGCACGCATCAATTGATTGTCGAATTGCGAAACGAGTGGAAAGTTCTGGATACGAAGATCGCAGCACTGAATGCTGAGTTCGTGTCGCTCGCGCGGCATAATCTTGCGATGCATCGTTTGACGACTATCCCCGGTATCGGTGTCCTTAACGCCACAGCCCTGGTTGCCGCGATCGGCGATGCCAGCAGTTTCAAACATGCGCGAGATCTCGGCGCGTGGCTAGGACTTGTTCCACGACAATTCACGACCGGTGGCAAGCCATGGCTGCTCGGAATAACGAAACGCGGCAACAACTACCTTCGAACTTTGCTTGTGCACGGTGCACGAGCGGCGATGCCCGTACTCAGTCAAAGCGATACGCCTGTCGGCCAGTGGCTTCGAACGCTGGTTTCCCGCGGTATTCACCGGAATGTCGCGATCGTGGCCCTTGCAAACAAGCTTGCGCGTATTGCCTGGGCTATTTTGCGTAAGGAGCGACCGTATGAGAAGACTTTCGGCGTAGCGCCAGCGTAACGGGGTTGGTTGCGCTTATGCGCAGCACATGATGTTTGCGAGAAGGAATATAGATGGCCTGACAGTCAATCGGCGTTCAGAAAGCCCAGGCGTGGAAATGGTTCATTGAAACCGTGTTGGTTATCGTGGCTCTGGACGTGCGGATATCCATCTTGGCTACGGCGTGACCGTAAGACCGAATACGTTGAAGCAGACTGCACAGAGCATCTAAAAAACTACTTGCAAACAGGGCGGGCCATACGTTTCCACGCGAAACTGAGCCGGTTAGGCGCATAAGGCTCAGTTCCGCGTGGAAACCACCAGCCCGATCTTTCGACGGGCCGAATCGTGGGAACTGAGCTGTCAGGGAGTGAAATAATCTCCCGGGTATTGAACGAGCTTGGATTAGAAAGGTTCCCGATGCCAGGGGAAATAGCTCTGCCTCGGGAGCGATTCTAACGAACGCTGCCGAGCAAGATCATCGAAGGAACTCCCAGAACCGCCAAGACGATGAGCGCTGATATCGCAACCTTGAGCACTTTGATCCGCCGCGTTCTAACGCCATTCCAATCGTAACCCACGCTCGCTAACTCCTACAGATCATTGCAGATTCGCAACGTAGGCACGTTCCGTCTTTGGGCAAGGCGAGGGTGGCCGTCATCCACAGAGGAAACCCGAATGAAACTCGTACCCAGACCGGGTCGGGTGCTTAAGCGTTCGCTCAGTCTGCGGATGATCGAGGCCTTTGTCGCGATCACACTGCTCGACTTGGCGGCGTCGCTGGCGCCTGCCGTCGCATCATACCTTCCTTTCACTCTGGTCTGGCTTCTGGCTGCCGCGTCTGTCTGCGGTTCGCTGGCATGGGTTGCCCGGTTCGTCCTTCAATCCAAAATCTCAGGAGATCGCGATGCCGATCAGTAAACTCCGCGCCACGCCGCGGGCAAAGGCTCTCATTGCATCAATCGTAGCCGCTTCGGTCGCCGGGTATGTGTCGATCTTCCCCGGACAGCCAAAGGTTCACGATGACGTTGCGCTCGCCATCAAGACAACGATCCCATGGGAGGGGCGTCAGCTCGTCGCCTATCTTGACCGCATCGCCAAGCCGCCTGTCTGGACTGGGTGTGACGGGGATACCGACGATGTGAAGCCGGGTCAGGTTTTCACGCTTGCAGAATGTGATCAGCGAACTGCCATGAAGATGGAAAAGCGATATCGGCCGGCGCTCGTTGCCTGCATTTTCGAGTGGGATCAGCAGCCGCTCGCTTGGCGCGGCATGATGCTGTCCCTGTCGTGGAACATCGGGACCGGCCGGGCCTGCGGCTCGACGGCTGCTCGGATCGTCAATGATGCCACTCGGCAGGACAAGCGCCCTGATTATCTCGCCAGCTGCAACGATCGTGGGTGCGAAAGTGCTCAAGTGCCGCCTGCCTTTCGGCCTCGGAATATTTTGGCGCTCGGGCAGTCGACTGAACACGCGGGTCGAGATGCTGTAAGTACTCACGGTACCAGCCCCTCAGCGCATTCTTGGGGGGATAACCCAACTGGCGAATGGTCGCGTTAAGCCGCTTGCCGAGCCGGATATAAAGCTCAACGGCTCGAAGTCTGTCTGCGTAGGAATACATGAACTACCTCCTGGTGGTCCAAGCTTTCGTCCGCACCTCCGGTGTCTTCTGCTGATGTTGCCTCTCTGTGCGCTGATTTCGGGCTGTCAGACAGCGACGCCGCAGAATGCGTGCGACGGCTGGCAGAAGCTTCAACCAAGCCTGCAAACGTCGGTAACGATCCTGCAAGCGGATCGGCAGTTTGCCAACCAAGTCGCGGCCCACAATAGGTTCGGGCATGAACAAAAGTGCTGGTGAGGGCGCATGTCCTCGGTAGTCTTTCTCACGCTCTTCGCTGTGACCACTGGCGCACTCGGGTGCATGATTGCCGCCGGTCTCCTCTCAATCCCCCATTGAAAGATCCGGAATGTCGCCAACAGAATTTGATCCGCGCCTTCATCAGCAGATTGGGGGAGGTGCTTGCAGAAGTCCGAAACCTGCGAGATGCGTTTCGTCAATCAGAGATCAAGTCGGACAACGGCCGAGCCGCCATTCATCAGCGCATGGACCATCTCGTTGATCGGCTGGGCAAGGTTGAGGGGAACGTCGCCGCTGTTCAGGAGGATATCTCCGAAATGCGGCCTGTCACCGACGATGTAAAGCGATGTAAGCTGATGGGCTCGGCGCGCTCGCCATGATTGGAATCGCCGGCGTGGTGCTCGGAGTATCGTTCGCGGATGCGCTGAAGCGGCTCGGATTGGTCGTCATTGGGAAATGAATCTATCAGACATCCGTGTTTCCCCTCATCAATTGTGCCGCGGGACATTGATGGGCCGCCCTTGAAGGGGGCGACCCCGCGGTGTGATAAGATTTTTACTGATTTAGACATCGCTTGCAGGAAAATTGTCGGCGTTACAAAGAGTGCACACCATTCGACTACGCGCTGACAGAACGGCCTTTAACTATCCCGTGCTTTCTTGCACAGCTTCATGTACGGCCTGCACTGTCTCTTGTGAGCGTTGTCTTAAACTGAGATATCCAACCTTAAACGCCGCGAAACTGGTACTTAAACCTGCGTCAATGCTCGAAATGTGCCGCCATTTTTCAATAAGGCCCATACCACTCTAGCAATCTTGTTCGCCGCCGCGACAGCGGCAACCTTGTAGGGGCGCCGTTCGGCTAGCCTCGCAAGCCATGTATCCACGGAGCGCGCCTTTGCCTTCGCTTGCCTGACCAGCGTCATGCCCGAGACGAATAGCAACGCCCTTAAAACCGGATTTCCCCGCTTTGATATTGGCCCAGATCGGCTCTTCCCGCCGCTGTTGTGCGCCTTGGGAGCCAAGCCAAGCCACGAAGCGAAATGCCGACTGGATTTGAACACAGTCGCATCCGGCACATAGGCCTTTATTGTGGATGCGGTAATGGGCCCGATCCCCGGTATGGCCAAGAGGCGTCGCGCGTCACTTTCCTGCTTAGAAAGTGATGCAAGCTCCTTCTCGAAGCGAGCGATTTTGACATTCAGCGCATCGATCTCGTCGTAGATAGCTAAGATCACGTCCCGCACCGCTGCCGGTATTTCCTGCAGGGACCCCGTGCGAAGTTCTGTTGCTAATCGCTCAAGCTTCGCAGTACCGGTGCCCGTAATTATGCCGAACTCGGACAGATGGCCTCGAAAGGCCTGGAACGCTTTTGTTCTCTGTCGAACGAAGAGCGCCCTGGCCTTGATTAAGACGGTCAACGCTTGCTGTTCAGCCGACTTCACCGGCACGCTCGGCATAGCCGCCTGTGTCGCCGCTATGGCGATCGCGTGCGCGTCTACAGTATCTGTTTTGTCTCGTTTGACAAAGGGTTTTACATACTGTCCGGGGAGGATTTTTGTTAGGTGGCCGAGTGCGCCAATCTCTCGCGCCCAAAAGTGGCAGGCACTGCCGGCTTCCATAGCAACGGTGCAAGGCGGAAGCTCCTCAAAGAATCGTTTTACATCCTCCCGACGCAGCTTTTTGTTGAATGTCTTTGTGCCGTCGGCGTCGATCCCATGCACCTGAAATACATTTTTGGCCAGGTCCAGACCAACGATAACTGTGTGTGACAAAATAATCTCCCCTTGGTGAACCAGGGAGCGACATAACGTCGACTGATTAACTACTGATGAGAATTTGGTGGCAGAGGAAGTCAGACAGGAGCATTCCCCGGCCTGTCGCAAGGCCATCGTGTTCACAACGCAGAAGGAACGAGCCGCGCAAAAAAGAAGCCCGCCGAAGCGGGCTGAATTATGGGAATCAAGCAATATGCGGGAGAAGGGCTCCCCCAGGCCGGAAACGAATGGTGGTCGACAAAGTTCCCAGCGCTACCCCCAAAAAAAGAGCCCTGCCTCTGGGGGAGAGGGCAGGGTTGTGGCATGCGAACATCCAGTGGAGGGAAATTTGTTCGCATAGGGAAATTTTAAAAGCGATTCCTGAAGCGAAAATTAAAAACCCTGCCGGGCGCACCGGCAGGGGCACTTAGCAGGAGTCACACATTTGAATGCGAGCGGGGTGGGTGCACAAATGCTGCTCGCGTAGCGGATGCTACTATTGAATGAATTTCTTGTGAAGTATTTTGCAACTGCTAAAATGATCGCCGCCGAAGCGGTGGCTTCTTCAGGAGATTGCGGATGCTTGCCGGGAATTCGATCTGAAAGGGCGTCGTCATTTTGCGGCATGGGGCGAATCCAGCGCCCAATTGTCACTGCCAATCTTTGCATTGCAAAATGTGGGCCGCGCCCAAAAAGAAACCCGCCGAAGCGGGTTCCAGCTATTGATTTGTGGCCGCTTGATATCAGCATGCCGCCCTTTTTTGTGGCTCCTCGTGCGAACCGATATTGATTGCCCGAAGCGCCTGGACCATTTTCATAGGCTCAGAATTGATGAGAAGCAGATAGGCACGCATCGCTTGCACAGGGCGAGAACGTCCTTGCTCCCACTGCTTCAACTGATCAAAGCCAAATCCAAAGGTCGCGGAAAAATCCTTCTGCGATAGGCCAGTACGCGTACGAATGGCCTTTACGTCAATTTCAGCCGGCACATGGAGCTTGTAAGGTTCGGCTTCGCCGCGAGCGACGGCCAAAGCCTCATTCAAGCCCTCTGCGATTTGATCGAATACCTTCTTACTCATTTTCGTTCTCCTGCTGCGATCGGTAAAACCCGTCTTGAATATTCATGCACAATCTGGTCCGAAAGTTTCTTCAGGACGTTCTTTTCTGCTTTCGTAAGATTGACCTTCTGACTCTTCCCGAACACTGTGATCAGAAAGACTGGAAGATCTTCTCCAGAAAAAAGGGTGATTGTGCGGACGCCACCACTTTTCCCTTTGTTGTTGCCGCGAATAGCTCAGCGAAGCTTACGACAGCCCCCGGTTCCTACTATCTCATCTCCAGCATCTGGATGTTCTCCAAGATGATCGATAAGATCGTCGATGTCTTCGTCAGACATCCCGGCCGCCTTAGCAGCCTTGCGAAATGCGTTGCGTTCCGAGAATCCGCAGGCTTCTCCGGCTGCCTCGTCCACCGCTATTTCCACGGCGCCCATGGGCAGCCTCTCGGGTGCAAAATAAACAGCTGCAGAATAGAAGCGTAAATCGGATCTTCCGGCAGTAGCTTCTAGGAGTGCTCGATCAGCGTTTTCACACGGCAAATCCCGGGCAGGGCAATTGTAATAGAACCGCGCGAACTCTGGATATTCGAGTAAGGTTGCAAGGATTTCCCGAAGGCGATCGAGATGCTGGCGTAAGGCCGGCGATTTCATCATCCCGCGTCCTTTGAACCGCCCATCGAAACAGCGAAAATTCACGTAATGCATCAATTCATTGAGAGCAATCGCATCGGCTCCCCTGATTGTCATGACACTGGCTTTCGGCCTGGGCTGGTCACTGTATTGGTCTTCGTCGGCATCCAGATTGACCACGTCACCCATGGTGGTTCTCCTTCAAGTTGGATCCATTGTAAGCGCCCATCCCCTTCATCACACTTCTGGCTTCGCTGATGCGCCGTTGAAACGCGTCCGATTTGGTAATGATGCCGTTCTTTTGGTACCGATCGAAGACGTCCTCCCCGACGAAAGCGATCAAGTCTCGAATGACCTCTGCCTCGCGGGGTGTGATTGTGTATGCGGCCGTTTGCATGGCGCACGCCTCCGTTCCGCCGATTGACGGCGGTCCCAAGTGTGGAATTTTTGGAAAACTAAGGCTTGCTACGCCTCGTTTGTTCTATAAATGTTCTCATTCCCGCGAAGAGTCAAGCGCCCTTAAAATGCTATGGGAAAGAGATGAGAATCGCCGCAGCCGCAATTGCCACCCTGATCCTCATCAGTTTTGCGTACGCGGGTCAGCCTGTGACGGCCCAGATCTCTGTCTGCTTCACGCCGGCAGAACAATGCGAGAGCCAAATAGTGGAGGCGATCGACAAGGCGCAATCCTCCATCCGCGTCCAGGCGTACGGCTTTACCGCATTCCCAATCATCCATGCCTTACAGCGAGCCGCGGGCAGGGGCGTTGAAGTCCTGGCGATCCTCGACAAGACCAACGAGCGGAAATATTCGGGCGCTACATTGCTCGACGCTGCCGGCATTCCGGTCTGGATCGATTTCGAGCCGGCGATAGCGCATAACAAGATCATGGTGATCGATGAGCGACTGACGATCGGCGGCTCATACAATTACACAGCGTCGGCTCAAAAGCGGAATGCCGAAAACGTAACCTTCACCGATAGCGCCGAGATTGCACGCCAGTTCATCGCAAATTGGGATGACCGGCTGAAGGTGTCTAGAGCGTTTGAGCAGGGCTCACAAGAATAAGTGGATGCTGAGCAAACTGAACTCACCTAAGTCGGGCTTGCTCAGCCGTGTTCCAATCACGAACTGTAAATTAGGGTTGCCTTATCGAACATGAAGCGTAGGCTCAACACTTCAGCTCAGAAGTAATTTGAATACCGTTCGCCTTTCGGGCGACGGGGAGCCTTCTATGCGCGAGCATAACTACTTCATTTCTGGCGTCCTCCAACCTGACGAGGTGCGTGCTCTGCAACGGATTTATGATCACGTTGTCGGTCAATCGTGGTTCGACCGACAGCCAGACGCACAGGAAGCCTTCGCCGAACGTCTCATTTCTCTTCATCGCGGCGGTCTCGTAGATTTCCCTAAACTGCGACGGTTTGCTCTTCTGCATGCCGCAAAGCACTATAGTGGCACTTCTGTTTCCAAGAAGCATCTGGCGCTAGAGTTGCTCGCCAACGCTGACGATATTCAAAGCGTTTAAGTGGCGTGACCCTTGTGGCGGCGCGTCATCTCCCCGACTTGGCATTGCCGGATGGAGCTTTCTCGCGTGTCGTCAAACCTACGGTTTACGTCATCAAAAGAAAGCCCTGAGGCAGAACCACAGGGCAAAAGGCAGAATTGCGGAATGTGAAAGGAAATCCGGTCTCGACAATTTGATCTCAGGCTGCCGGGACCGTAAAAAAAGCTATCAAAAGCTGCCGCTCTCGTAAAGATGCGGTTTTGATCTGAGCAACCAAGCTCTGCCTCATGGAGGCGAGGCAGAGCTGAAGCACCATCATAGCACTTTATGCGAAACGTCGATTGGGGCGTCAATTTCGCACGGCGGCGTTACAGCGGGTTCCTGACTGCTGCCTGAATGATCTCGGCTGCCGGTGAAAATATCGGCGTCGTTAGCTATCGGATCCTCGTCGCAGTAATTCTTCTATAAGCAAGAACCGGCCGACTGGCGATGCTCGCTGCTCGCGCATCAAATTCGGATTATTGACGTCCAGCGTTGAAAACGGACCATTCCGGTAAATGCGAACGGGCCTAGCATAGGAAGCAGAACGACGCATCCGATCATCCAGATGTGTGCCAGCGCATTCGCGAACCAAGGCAAGTTCAGTTGAACACCCTCCGAGGCACCATCGGAGCTTGCACTCGCCGATACGATGACGACGAGTAGAAGATATCCGCCAGCTACCCAATAAACGTAACGCCTTGTCAGCTGCAGGGCTCTCTTGCGTGTCATCGCGCGAGAATCCTTCCGGAGCAGTTGGTATCACCTGGTGGAGCGGATATACGGGTTATGGCTGCCGGCAGACCATAGCCATAAAGCAAATTGAACATATGATCAGCCGGCGAGGGGCCCAGCGGTCACGTGAAATCCTGGAGGTACTTGCCAACGCCGAGCGAGGGCCGTTAACGGCGCCGCAAATCAAGGCCGTCGAAATGCTGCTTTCCGACCCGGAACACGCTGATAAGATTACCGAAGAGTATCTAATAGACGCCATTGTCGAGCTCCTAACGACGGCAGAGGAAGAAGCGAAGCTTTTGGCAGTGACACATAAAATCCCGTTCTGGAGGGCGCTCGCTATCACCTGGTTTAGGAAATGCAAAAAGCGGCGCCCACCTGCTCAGCGCGCTGCCTAGGGTTTTGTTCCGCTTTCAATTGTCGCAGTCACGCCGTTGGCTGCGACGATTTCCCTTTTATTTTCAAGATAATCCCCTATTGCGCGCTTCAACTCGACTTGCCACTTGCCACGGTCTATAAGGCTCAGGCTGTCCAGTTAGTAGGTTGAAGCGGTCCTCCGCAACCAAACAAAAAAGCCGCGTCTAGCGTGCTTTTGTATCCGGTAACGCGGAATGTTTGACCTAGTACAGATGTAACCCGGCTGGGCGATGAATGTAAATTTATCTCACCCGGCGGAATGCAATCTGTACCGCCCTGTTCAGTGCGATCGGGAGGACGGACATGTGGTTTTCCCCCGCATATTCCTCGAATGTGACCGTCCGCGCGGATGGAGTCTGCTTGGACAAGCGGTGCGCCATGTCGCGGGCGAATTCTATGGTGCGGGTTTCCTTGGCGTGCGCCTGCCGTTTCTGCTCTTCGGCAGTGCCTTTGTGAAAGGGCGCCAGGATTTCGCCTTCATATTGGCCCGCGGAAAGGTGCAGCTCGCCATGGAAGAAGTCTCTGTTTTTCTCAGTGAACTCCTGTTCCACCTCGAGAATTGTAGCGTCCTCCCAGTAGATCGCCGGGCTTGCGGAAATCCAGCGATTGAAGGCGTCGGGCTTCCTGAACATCGCATAGAGCGTGAACAGACCCCCGAACGAATGGCCGAAAAGCGACTGGCGCGATCGGTCGATTGGCGCTTGTCGCTCGATCCACGGTTTGAGCTCGTTCTCAATGAGCGCCAGGAGACGCTCGGCGCCGCCGGTCTTTACATCGGGCGTGTCGGGGTAGAACGGCGGATAGATTCGCCCCGGCGGCGGGCTCAGATCCCATGAGCGGCGCAGAGGGTCGTAGGGTTCTTCGGTGGGATAGCCGATGGCGACGATCACGCCCTCGGAGACGTCAGTCCCGTTGGGGTAGCTTGCCTGCACCTTCAGCGCATCGACAGCGGTCGCGAAACAGGCGTTGCCATCGGTTAGGTAAAGGATCGGCCACCCCTCTGCCGGCGCCGGCTTATCGGGTCGGTAGAGAAAGATTCTGTGTGGCTGATCGGCATTGTCGAACTTCAGATCTGCGAATGTGCAGCCGGCAAGAGCGACGGGTGCAGGAGGTGCGGCCGCGTGGTCTGTTGGGGGATGAAACATGGCCTCTCCGGCAGACTGGGAATGTGCAGCACGCGAACAGTCCGTGCTGTGCTTCAAAATAAGATGACTGTATGACTCATATTATTTGATGCGCGATCTGACAAGCGGCTCAGATGCCTTGTTGACGGTAGTTTCGCACTGAGTGCTCACCAAGCAGGTTGGCATCGCGGAGCCATCTCGCCATGTGAAAACGAAAGCCAACAAAAACATGATTCTTTTACTCATCTATTGTTGACGCCGACCGCACCATCGAACTAACTTGCGCCATCCATTTTGAAAACGGGTAGGCGAACAAACTGATGAAGCAGGGATCCTATAATTATATCAATAATTTGACGCAGAGGAGATTCCATTTTGCGGGTAGCGCCACAGCGCTTGCCACGCTGTTTGCCTTGAGCGGAACCGCCTTGGCGCAGGAAGCGTCCGGCAACACGAACAGTGTAAATGCCACCCAACTCGCGCCGATCATCGTCAGCGGTCAGTCGGGTGACGCAAGCGACAATACGACTGTAGCGGCAAAAAAGAGCGCTGGCGCCACCAAGATCAATACGCCAGTGCTCGAAACGCCACGCTCCGTATCAGTGATCACTCGAAAGGAACTCGAGGAGCGCGGCGCCCAGGATGTCGTCGAAGCCGTGCGCTATTCCGCCGGTGTTCAGACCGGCTCCTACGGCTTCGATCCGCGCTTCGACCAGATCTACATACGCGGCAACGACGTGACGACCGATGGCGACTATCGCGATGGGCTGCGGCAGCCCTATATGAACTACGCGATGTTTCGAACCGAACCCTATGCGCTCGACCGCGTCGAGATCATCAAGGGACCGGTATCCGTGCTCTACGGTGCGGGTTCTCCGGGCGGTATCGTCAATAAGGTATCGAAGCTGCCGACGGAGGAGACGATCAGAGAGGTCGGTATCCTCTATGGAACGTCGGATCGTGCCCAGACGATGTTCGATTTTAGCGGACCGGTCAGCAAGGACGACGATAGCATGCTCTATCGCATCACTGGCCTTGCACGGAAGGGCAATACGAATTTCGACATAGCCGACGACCGCTATCTGATCCAGCCGTCCTTCACCTGGAAGCCCGACGACGCGACGAAATTCACGATCTACGGATCGGCGCAATCGACGACGGCGGATGCCAACGTCGGTGCAATGATCGGCCCCGATGGTAATGTTCTCGATTTTCGAGACAGCGATCCGGACTACGACTATCAAAAGACCAAGCAGCAGCAGGTCGGCTATCAGTTCGAGCACGAGTTCGACGGTGGTTTCACCTTCCGCCAGAACCTTCGCTTCTCCCACCTCGATCTGAAGGCGCGGTACCTCAGTACACTCGGCTGGACAGGAAACGTTGCCAATCGCGGGGCAACGGCAATCGGCGACAGGATGAACGTCTTCCAGGTCGATAACCAGCTCGAGTCCAAATTCAACACCGGGCCGGCTGCGCATACGATGCTGTTCGGCCTGGATTATACCCGGATGAGCGATTCCTTCGCCTATGGCATGGATGCGACGTCCAGCCCGGCCTATGACTTCGATATCACCAACCCGAGCTATGGGGTGTCCGGTCCGACACCGAGCTACAACTTCAGCCGGGTCAATGCGAGCCTGCAGCAGTTTGGCGCCTATGCGCTTGACCAGATCGAACTCGACAAATGGCGCTTCACGCTTGGTGGGCGCCAGACCTGGGTCAAGCAGTCGACCGATACAACGGTTGTGCCTTCTGATACGACAACGAATAGCAGTCTCAACAAAAGCGCGTTTTCAATGCAGGCCGGCGCGCTTTATCTCTTCGACAACGGGATTGCACCCTTCGCCAGCTACTCGACCTCTTTCAATCCGGTCACGCAGCGATCCGCATCCGGTAGTGTGCTCAATCCCGCGAAGGGTGAGCAGTATGAGCTTGGCGTGAAGTACCAGCCGCCAGGGACCGACATCCTCCTTTCGGCGGTCGCCTATCATCTCGTCGAAAAGAACAAGCCGGTTCTGGTCGACCCGCTGACGGGCATCTATGCCTCCCTTGGCGAGGTGACCAACAAGGGCATCGAACTGGAGGCAAGAGCCAATATCACCGATGGTTGGGATGTGGTTGCCGCCTATGCCTATAACCATTCCGAAATCACGCGCGGCGACAATGCAGGCAATGCGCCGTCCGTGACGCCGCAGAACATCGCCAGCCTATGGTCGAACTACACTTTCCAGGAGGATTCGGCTGCCAAGGGTCTGACCGTCGGTGCCGGCATCCGCTACACGGGCGAGACTTATACGAGCGCGGCAAACACAGCCAAAAATGATGCGAGCTTCTATCTCGATGCCGCCATGTCTTACGACTTCGGCGCGATCGATCAGAAATACAAGGGGCTTACCGCATCCGTCGATGTTCGCAACATCGCCAACCGCCGCCTCACGGTCTGCAACGAAGGCTATTGCTATCTCGGGCAGGGGCGCAACGTCACGGCTTCCTTGAAGTATCGCTGGTAAGCTGCCGGCAGGCGCCGTCGTTCACGGCGCCTGCCTTTCTTTCGCGAGTTGCCTATCCCGTACGAGGTTTTGCCTCGGAGCCTGCTATTCGGGTTCTTGCCAACCAGGGGCTCGATGGTCCCCTCCGCCAGGGGCTTAACAGTTGAGCATGGGCGAGAGTACGCGACATTCTGTCGGATGGCGTCCGCACGCCGCGAGCCTTGACCAGCTCTCACGCGTCGAACCAACGGCGTGTTTTCATCCTCGTCTCTTCGAATTCCGGCGTATGCTTGGCAGAACGAGAGGGCCCCTGCTTTTCCTGGAATAGCAGAGGCCCTCTGTATTTTGCCTTCTTACGCAAGCCGGAAGAGAAACCGCGACGCACTGTTCCTGGACATGGGTCTAGGTCGCTCTGCGCCGCTTCATCAGCAGGCCCAGCAACAAAGGCGCACCGACGAGAGCGGACACCAGGCCCGCGGGCATCTGGTAGGGAAAGGCGATCATCCTGCCGAACCAATCTGCAAGCACCATGAGTCCGCCGCCCGCGAGCGCCGCACCAGCAAGCTGAGGCGCTGCACGGCGCAATCCAAGTTCGCGGGCAAGATGTGGCCCCATAAGGCCGATGAAGCTCAAGGGGCCCACGATGAGGGTGGCTGCGGCTGTCATGGCCGCGGCAAGAGCAAAAAGGCTGGCGCGGGCCTGATTGACGCGGATGCCGATCGCCTGAGCAGCCTGTGGGCCGAGCGGCAGCAGATCGAGCCAGCGATGAGCCAGGAAGGCAAGCGCAAGCCCCGCCGCAGCGGCAGTCGTTGCCGCAATCGCCTTGGGTGCGTCGACGAGGTAGGTCGAACCGCTCATCCATTGCATGACGATCATTGCGCGCGGATCGCCGCCTGCGGCGAGCACGCTGATGAAGGCATCCAGCATGGCGCCGAGCGCGATGCCCGTCAGAAGCACGCGCTCCGGCGCAAAGCCGGAGCGAATGCCGAACAGGAACATGGCGATCAGAACTGCAAAGGCGCCAAGTCCGCCGAAGCCGAGCTGTGCCGCCATGCCGGGGGCGGGCAGGACGAACAGCGCCGCAGTCACGCCAAGCGTGGCGCCGGCCGAAATGCCGAGCACTTCCGGGCTTGCCATCTCGTTGCCGCTGAGACGTTGCAAGATCGCACCGACGACCCCGAGCATCGTGCCGGCCGCGAAGGCGCCAACGATGCGGGGCAGGCGATAGGGCAACACGTCAGGCCAGTGCGGCAATGTCAGAAGCGCCCATGCGCCGTCGGGCGTGCGGCCGAAGAAGACGGCACCGAGCAGAAGAAGGAGAAGAACGGGGATCGATGCGAGCAGCAATGTCCTCGACGTGCGCACGGCGCGGATCGCGTTCTGCATCGAGCTCGGAGCGCTGCGTTGCACAGCCTTCAGACGCGGCAGCATCAACAGGAGCAGCGGGGCACCGATCAGGGCGGTGATGGCCCCTGTCGGAAGGAATGTTGAGGACGCTCCGGAAAGGAGCAAAAGCGCTTCATCCGTCAACAGCAACAGGCCGGCACCGATAAGGGGCGACCAGATGAGTTGGCTCTTCATGTGCCGGGCGCCGGCAAGCTGGGCGACACGCGGAGCGATCAAGCCGATGAAGCCGATAATGCCGACTGCGCTGGTGACGATAGCTGCGAGCGCAATCGCAATACAGACTGCCGCGATACGGGTGCGCTTGACGGAAAGGCCCAGCCCGCTCGCGCCGCTATCGCCAAGTTCCATGAGCGACAACGGCCGCGCCATCAGCAAGGCTGCGATGGCAAGAATGGTAATTTTCGGCAGGAGGAATACGGGAATGGTCCAGCTCTGCTGCGCCAAAGATCCGGCCCCCCAGATGAACAGGCCGGACAGATAGCGTTCGTTCATGAGGACGAGAATGGCGGCAAGTGCGCCGCACCAGACGCCGACGATCAACCCGGCAAGCACAAGCGCCAATGGTGAAAAGCCGCGCCTTGCGCCGATGAGAAAAACCACGGCTGCCGCTGCCGCGCTGCCGAGGAGGGCGACCGCGTCGCGGCTGAGCCCCTGAAGGGCGGGAAAGGCAAGCATGACGGCAACCAGCGCCAGATTGGCACCGGCCGAGATGCCGAGCGTCGACGGCGAGGCCAGCGGATTGCGCAGCACTTGCTGCAACAGGCTTCCCGATAGCGAAAGGGCGCCGCCGGCCAGCAAAGCGGTGGCGATCCTCGGCAAGGTCGAATAGAGCAGCAGCAGGCGCTGTGGATCGTAGGCGGCTTCCTGTTTCAGCAGTCGCGACAAATCGGGACCGAGCTGATGCCAGGTGAGCAGGCCGGCAAGCGCCAGCAGCGTCAACGCCACGGCGGGCGCGCCGTAGCGATTGTTTGCTTTCATGCGAGTCATGCGAGTTTTTCCAGGTGATCGAGCAGGATACGTGCGAAGCGCTCGGCTTCCTGCACCATGCCGAACATCAAGGTGCCCGGCAGCACGGAGACGCGTCCGGCCTGAACGAAGGGGAGGCTGGTCCAAAGGGGGCTGTCCTGCAGGGCGTCGAGGACGTTGGGCGGCAGAAGCGGCTCGAAGGCAATCAACCGGAGACTCTGGTCGAGCGTCGCCAATTGCTCAAGGCCGATCGTTTCGAAACCCCAATAGTCGCCAGTGCCGGTCCAGGCATTTTCGAGGCCGATCCTGGTCATGACATTCTGGTAGAGGCCGGCGCCGCAGTAGATGCGCGCGTGGCGTTGGTCGACGAAATTGATCAATGCGAGCGGCGGCGGCTTGAGCTTTCTTACCCTGTCCGCGCAGTCGTCGAAGAAGCGCTCGGACCGTGCAAGGAAATCATCGGCCTGTGGTCGTCGGCCGATCGCTTCAGCGAGCAGCCGCGTCGCCTCGATGGAGCGCGGCAGCGCATTGCCGCCTTCGGCATAGACAGTCAGCTCTAGGACCGGTGAAATCGCTTCGAGCTGAGGCTTCAATGGAGCGAGATAGGGCGTGGTCAGAATCAATGCCGGTTTGATGCTCGCCAGCACCTCGAGATTGATTTCGCTGGTGGTGCCGAGATCGACGACACCATGCGGCATTTTCGGCTCGACGACCCACAGGTCCCAATCGGCAAGCGAAGCGATGGCCGCGGGCGCGACACCAAGCGCAAGCAGCGTTGAAGCCAAGCCGTAATCGAGCGAGACGATGGGGCCGGATATGGGCTCTGCAGCCGTTCCGACACGAGGAGCTGCAAGAAGCGTCGCAACTGCCAGAAGTGTTCGGCGCGATAGCTTAAGATTGTCGAGGATGCGTTCAGATGACATAGGCAAGCGGCGTTCCATGCACTGGATGCGCGGTGACGCCCATATTGGCGCCATAGATCATATGCAACGTCTCTTCCTTCATAAGGCTTTGCGACGCTCCCTTGGCAATCAGATGCCCGTGCTTCAGCGCATGCAGATGGTCGCAGAAACGAGCGGCGATGTTGATATCGTGCAGGACGAGAATGACGCTCAGGTCCTTCGTTCGGCAAAGCTCACGCACGAGCCCGAGGATTTCCATCTGGTGCGCAATATCGAGTGCCGATGTCGGTTCATCGAGGAGCCGGCAACGGCTGTCCTGGGCAACCAGCATGGCGATCCAGACCCTCTGACGCTCGCCGCCGGACAGCGTCTCCACCATCCGGCCCGCCAGGGTATCGACATGGGTGAGCGTCATGGCCGTCTCCACCTTTTCCCGGTCGAGATCGGTAAAGCGGCCGAGCGCTCCGTGCCAGGGATAGCGCCCGCAGGCGACAAGCTCCTCGACCGTCATGCCTCCGGCCGACGAAGTGTCTTGCGGCAAGTAGGCCACGGCGCGCGCGAAAGCGCGAATGTCATAGGACGCGGCTGCAATGCCGTCGAACAGGATACGCCCGCCGGTCGGCTGAATTTGTCGGGCCAGCAACTTGATCAGCGTGGACTTGCCGGAGCCGTTATGGCCGATCAAACCGGAAATTTCGCCGGCGTTGAAGCTGATGTCGAGCGGATGAAGAATGGTCTTGCCGTCGACCTCGAAGCTAACGGCTTCGGTCGTAAAAACCGCAGAATGATGACGGTCGCTGCGGGCAGGTGTTTCGTCTTTCATATTCGTTCCTGTTGCAGCGCTGTGGCTGCCTGACATGCTCGCGGTCGTCAGAGCGTCGGAATCCGCGGCAGGGAGTGCCTTCTTCACGCACGCATCTCCCGAACACGTGCGGACCGGTTGCGTCTCTGATCGCGGACGTCAGCATAATCCTGACCCGCTTCGAGCGAGATCGCGGCGAGGCAGCGCGAATGGGCTTCGCGAAGAAGGCCGCAGACAAGCGCACAGGACACGCCGGCCTCCCTGGCGATGATATTCTGAGGGACGTCGTCGAAATAATGCTCCTCGTAGAACTTCCGGGTTCTGGCGGGCATGGCTTCGACCGTGCAGCGGAAAGCCTTGTAAGCCTCCGCTTCGTGAAGATGTTCTTCGGGGCTTCCGTAGGCGGAAGTGTTGCCGCCGACTTCCTCGCCGACGAACAGGCCGCGTTCATATTGAAGGCGCCGCATATAGTCGGTCGCCAGGTTGCGGACCATGCGCATCACATAGGGTGTGGGTGCTTCTATGTCTTCTCGCAGCGGCTTGGAGACCAATTGCAACAGAACTTCCTGCACGACATCCTCGGCCAAAGTCATGCAGCCGGTGACCCGGCGCGCGACGGAAAGAAGCTTCGGATAGGCATGAAGTGCCGCTTGGAGTTGCTCATTGGACGTCGACGGCGAATGGTTGGCAATCATGTCGGGCTCTCGCTGAAATCCAAAGTTGCATTCCGGTGTGCCCCTCTTTTTAGAAGGAGACCCTATAAAACATGATTATATGAGTCAAGATAGTGGGGCGGAAAAGTGTCGCATCTTCTAATTCATGGCCTATCACTATGATTTTGTTTTATATTTAAAGAGAATTCGCGCGGGAAATCTCATGTTGAGTGGTGGTGCCAGATCGGTTGCGAGACCGGTTCTGATGTCGCGACAGACCATTCGAAAACGCCCGTTTCTGTGTCGCCGAACCGACCGGAATGGGTGAATATCGGCTCTCTCGACGCCACGAATCCCATGCTGGAAGTTGTGCCGCCCAGTGCGAATGTCACGCTTTGCGGGTTGATGCGGAAGCCCAGTCCAAGACATTTGAGTGCTGCCTCTTTCTGGACCCAACGAGCTAGAAAGATGTCGCTGCGAGGTCGCGGCTCCAACTGACTTATTTGATTGAGTTCGTCTTCGGAAAGGATCATCGGCATGATTTCGAGTGCCGCCTGCTCGGAGAACGCGTCGAGCCGTTCGATGTCGACGCCGATACGGCCGCCGTAATGGATTGCAAGCGCCACTCGATCCCGCGTGTGGGAGAGATTGAAATCGATACCGGGATGGTCGGTGAGGCAGGGTCTGCCTGATGGCGTCATCGCAATGGACAGCATTTGGGGCGGGTAGCCGAGACGGTTCCCGAGGATATGACGGCATAGAAACCGCCCCGCCGCGAAGAGGCGGCGCGCTTCGGTCGAGCGAAACGCCGCCGCGCGCTGCTGCTCGTGTTCGCTTAACGTCTGATCCGGGACACGAAATCCATCGCGCAGCCGCAGGCAGTGAAGCTCAACCTGCGCCATGTCTCCCCCCGCTTGCAAAGCGCCCACTTTACTCCGCCGCCTGTCCCATGTGCGTGGAGAGCCCTGATGGATGAGCCTGCGTTTCCCACTGAACGATGGGATCGAGTTGACCGACGTTGAAGTGTTCGTGACCGAGCAGTGCGTTGGCGATGACGGCGCTGCGCCAGGCAGCCAGGCTGAGCTGCGGTTCGGCAATGCCATGGCTGTGGCGGCCGGCATTCAGAACGAAGATGCGGTTCTTGCCCGGGCCGTCCCATGCCAGCGAAAAGTCGCTGTTCAGCACAGGCTCACCGATGGAGCTCAGTTCGATGCGGTTTTCGAGCGAATGCAGGAAATCGGGAAGCACGAAGCGATAGCCGGTGGCAAGGACGATCAGGTCGACGGCAAGCGTTTCAATACTGTCGTCGAAACCGTTGCGCATTGTCAGCCTGACTTCGGGGCCATCCTGCGCGGCCGCGATGACGTTGCGGAAGGGCCGGAGCGATATGCCCTGGTCCGGAGTATTCAGTGTTTCGAGCCTGCGCTCGTAGAGCCGGCGATAAAGCTTCTTCAAGGTCGAGGCGGAGACGCCATCGCTCGCCAGGACCTGCCGGCGGGTATGTGTGAGCCGCAACTCCTCAGGTAGCCCGTGGAAGCGCTCCATATAGCTCGGCGTGAAGAGCTCATTGGTAAAGGGCGTGGCATCAAGAGGTTCGAAATTCGGACGACGGCTGACCCAATGGATGGTCGAGGCACCGTTCTGATCCAAAAGCGCATCCACGATCTCCGCACCGCTTTGCCCGCCGCCGATGACGGCGATGCGCGCGGTTTTGACGCCCCCAAGCTGCTGGGCGGCCTCGCTGCTGTGGAAGGTTATCGATTTTGCCAGCTGCTCGGCCCAGGCGGGGCGCGCCGGGATCTTTCCGACGCCGACGGAGAGATTACGGGCGTCGATTGCGCCGTCGTCGGTTGTCACCGAGAAGACGCCGTCATTGGCATGGATCTCGCGCACCTGAGACCCGAAGCGAAGCGAGGTCAAGCCGCGGGCGACCCAGCCGAGATAATCGGCAAATTCCTTGCGCGGCACTGCCTCATACTCCGCATTGAGAAACTGGTAAAAGCGTTTATGAACAACGAGATAAGACAGAAAGCTCCACCGACTTGTCGGGTTCGTCGCCGTCACCAGATCCTTGAGGATGGAGGTCTGCATCTCGGCGCCCGGCAGCATCATTCCAGGATGCCATGCGAAGGATGGACGGCGTTCGAAGAAGCGGACGGAAAGCTGCGGGACGGAATCGAGCTGGGCGGCAAGGCTGAGGTTGAACGGACCAATTCCGGCCCCGGCGAGGTCGAGCACGTGCGATGTCATGATGCAGCTCCAGAATAATATCGTAAGGGGGTTACTTGACGATGCCTGCGAACGGAGAACCCGGTGCGAAAGCCTGATCGAGCCGCCGCGCGAAACGCTGATGGAAGGGTGTCTTGCCGATAATCGTCAGATGGTTGGTGCCGGTAACGATTTCCGATGCCGTGGCGTTCGGCGAGTATCGGCGCCAATCGATGACGTTGAGCGAACGGGTCAGGGAATCCTCGGCCGCAAAGGAGTGGATGCGGAAATCCGATTGTTGCAGACGGTAGTTGCGGAAGATCATTCCATTGTCGATGAGGATCCAGAACGTGTGCTCTTCGGAGCCGATATCCGGACCGTCCGTCGGCAGTTTGACATTGTGTCTGACGATATGATGCAGGAACTGCTCGTAGACTTCCGCATCCATGGCGGCGAGAAGCCGCTTCCAGTCCTCGCGCATTGGCGTATGGGCGAGCCAGGTTTGAACGGCGGCATGGGTGCGGTCCCGGACGCCGTCGTCGAAGTGTGGTGTCACGCCGACCGTGAATTCCTCGTCCATATCGCAGACGTCGACCATGCCGATCATGCGCAAGTCGATGTCATCGCCGATCTGCCGTGCCGCCTCATAGGCAAGCAATCCCCCCCAGGACCAGCCGAGGAAGGCGCAGGGCCGGCCCTTGGCTTGTCTGCGCACCGCCTCGGCATAGCGCGCGGTGATGTCCTCGACGCGGGTGCTGAGCGTCTTGGTTTCCGTTAGGGAATAGCAGATGAAGCCCGTCGCCGGCTGTTCCGGCCCGAGATAATCGACGAGCCGCATATATTCGCGCGTGCTGACGAGAAGGCCGGGGAAGCAGTAGAGCACTGGCCGATCGCCATTGCGGCGGAGATAGACGACATCGACGCCGGCCTCGTCGCGATTGCCGTCGATGGCAAGCGCCAGGTCGCGCACTGTGGGATGATTGAACATGTCGGCGATGGAGAGCGACCAGTCGGGATGGCGCATCTTCAGGCGCGATACGATGCGCACTGCCGCGAGCGACTGCCCGCCGATATCGAAGAAATTCTCGGTGACACCGATATCGCCGATATCGAGGATCTCTTTCCAGGTGTCGAGGATTGCTCGCTCCTTGTCACCGACAGGAGCTGCCATCGCGCGCTCCATGCGCGGGACCGGCAAGGCGGCGCGATCGAGCTTGCTGTTCGGCCCCATCGGCAGCCTGTCGATCAGCATGATCGTCTGCGGCACCATGTAATCGGGCAGGGCTGTCATGGCGGTGCGGCGCAGCTCGGTGACGCCAAGGTTTTCGCCCTCGCGCGGCACCACATAGGCGACCAGAGAGCTGCGGCCACCTTCATTGTGCAGAAGGACGACTGCTTCGGCAACGCGCTGGTCCGATCGCAGAACGGCTTCGATCTCGCCCGGCTCTATGCGAAAGCCGCGCAGCTTTATCTGGTGGTCGACGCGGCCGGCAAATTCGACGATGCCGTCCTCTCGCCACCGGCCCAGATCGCCCGACTTATAGAGGCGTCCACCCGGCATGAAGGGATCCGGAATGAACCGATCCGCCGTCAGTTCCGGCTGGCCGAGATAGCCGCGCGCCAAGCCGCTGCCGCCGATATAGATTTCGCCGATGACCCCGACCGGAACAGGCGCAAGGTCGGCATCGAGAACATAGATGCGTCGGTCGCCCACGCCGCGGCCGATCGGCGCGACTGTCCCCTCGAAACGGGTTCCGGCCGGGATCTTCCAGATCATCGGCGTCATGATGGTCTCGGTTGGCCCGTAGCCGTTGATCAGCAGCTGAGCCTTCAGGTTTTCGGTGATCATGTCGAACACCGCTTGCGAGAGCGCTTCGCCACCAAAGGAATAGAGTCTCAACCGCGGTACGTCGCTGTTCTCGCCCGCATATTCGGCAAGGCCGCGCACATAGCTGGTAGGCAGGCTGGCATTGTTCACGCCATGGCGCGTCATCATCGCGAAGGCGTCTTCCGGCGTCGCGAGCTTGTCCTGTGTCAGCACCACACCGCCGCCGGCCATCAGCGGCACCATCCAGCGTTCGTGGCCGCCATCTGAGGTGAAGGGGAGAACGGGATATTCGCAGGATAGCTCGCTCATCTCATAGATGCGCAGCGTTGCCTTGCAGTGATGGGCGAGGGGGCCGTGTTCGACCGCCACGCCTTTCGGAACGCCTGTCGAGCCGGAGGTGTAGATCACATAGGCCAGCTGCTGCGCGGCGATGGCGGTTGTGGGCGCTTGGCTGCTTTCCGTTGAAAGGTCGATCTTGTCGAGGTTGAGGAAGGGCGTCGCAATGTCGCTCGGCAAGTTCGCAATGTGCCTTGTTCGGGAAATGACGAGCGAGAGACCGGGAGCCGTCAGGATATGGCGATTGCGCGCCTCCGGATGATCCGGCTCGACCGGAGTGAAGGCGCCGCCCGACTTCAGTACCGCGAGAATGGCAATGATCGCATCGATCGACTTTTCAAGTGCGATCGCGACGCGCTTTTCCGGGCCGATCCCAAGAGCGATCAGACGATGTGCTAGCCGATTGGCAGCCGCTTCCAGTTCTCCATGCGTTACGGATTTTTCGCCTTGGGCCACCGCAAAGGCATTTGGCCGCCTTCTTGCCTGCGTGGAGATGACCTCGTGGACAGGCGTCCCGTCGTCAGGCTCCGGCGCATCCGGATAGGGTGCCGAGAGCCTGTCCAGCTCCTCTGCCGAGACGAAGGGAACATGTTTGATCTGCGCGCTCGGATCGCTGCCAAGCCTTGCAAGCGCGACAGCGAAATCATCGGCTAGGCGACTAATCTGTCCGCGCTCGTATTTTTGCGGGTCAAAGCCGAAGCTCAGGCGAAGCTTGCCGCCGAATGCCGGGAGAACGGTGACGACCAGTTCGGCGTCGCGGCGAGCCTGAGGCTCTATGGGGCTGTGGATGCCATCTATATTGGAGCTAGCCTCCCGAAGGCGCAAGGGTGGGCGGACATCGAGCAGCGTTTTGACGAGACCGGTCGTATCGAAAGACTCATCACGTCGCAGAAGAGCGTCGGCAAGCGCCTCAAAGGGCAGGCTATGTCGTGCTGCAACCGCGATTTCCTCGACGAAGGCTTGGCGGGTATCTTCCAATGTCATCGCGCCATCGAGCTCGGCCCTCAGGACCAACACATCCTCGCTGCGTGCGGCAATCGTTTGTGTCTCCGGTCGCGTCACCAACCCGATCCTCTGCGCGCCATGGCCCGAATGGCGGCGCAGGACGATCGCAAGAGCAGCAAGAAGGTCGCACGAAGCGTCCTGGGGCGAGGCCATGGGAGCAAGTGGATCAGGCGCTGAAACCTCAAGCACATGCTCCAGCCAGCCTTCGTCGACAATGCTCCTTCCCGTCAATGTCTGCTGGAGCAGCGATGCGATATTGTCCTGCGCCGTCAGCCGGTGGAACCAGAAATCGACCAGCTCGGGTGCCGGATTGCGCGGCGTGCCATTGCCAGCCATCCATAGCGCCGCATCGGGAAGCGCGGTTTCGGCCGGGCTTGCCGGGCGGTTCACATCGATATTACGGAGGAAATCCGTTGCCAGCAGATCGAGCGTTGCCGCGTCGGCAAGGATGGCGTGCAGGGAAAATACGGCGCCGATTGCTCGTCCGCTCTGCGTGAGGAGAATGAAGCGGGCCGGATTGCCGTTCGTCAGGTCGACTGCACGAGCCCGTTCAGCGGCGGCGGCTGTCACCAGTGCATCGCCAAGATCGTCGCCGATTGGCAGGTCCGCCTTGATGATCTCGACCGCGCCGCCGCTCTTCAGGAACTGCTGAACTGCACCGCCTGCTCGTGCCTCGAATTGCGATGTGATGAGTGGGTGCTGATGCGAAAGGGCAGCAAGAGCCTCGCGCGCTGCCGCGGCAGAGATTGCAGGGAAGGTAAGGCCAAGTATTTGCCGCCCATAGACGACTTCATTGCCGGTCTCCGACAGCTGCCAGATACGTGATTGTGCGGGCGATAGCGAGCATTTGCCAATGTAATCGGAGTGATTTGCTGCCGTTGCGTTCCGATCGTGAACAGTCATTGGTTCGCAAATCTCCCTATAATCTTGAAGGGAATAGCCGATCAATGGAAATACAATGGTGTATTACTCTTAATATCCGCGATGGATATTGAGTTTAATTGATCGAATATTCTGGTTTTATGCTGTCAGTATATCCGAAAAATCGGAAATTTCGTTGATTTGGTTGCATAACGAACGGCAATGGCGGAAATTCAGCGGAAAAATGAAAAAGAATTCTCAAAAATATTTTGAATTTCTTCGAGCGCCGTTCGTTGCTGCAGAACGAGCGCCGGGGACGAGCCTCCGGTTCCGGGATGGAACGGCTTTCAAAATATGGAGAATAAGATGGATGCTTCCTTGGCATTGAGGAGCGAGGTGACCGCGACGGGGGCGTGTGATCTGCGTTTGCCGATTTCGGGCTTTGCCAGCCACGCACTCGCCCTCGGTCAACCGCTTGTCGTCTCTTCAGGGCAGTCATCCGCTGGCTTTCGTGTCTCTTATCACGGGATCGAAGTCGCTTCCGGCTATCTCCCAGGTTATGCCGGTAACCCGTTGGTTTTCGACAATATATCGGCGGCGGTTTCTCCGGCTTCGGATGAGGATATCGTCAATGCCGTGTCGGAAGCAGTGCTGGCCTGCAATCCGCAACTGCCCTCTTTCGCGATCGAGCTTGCGGATGATGGTCTGGTGAGGCGCCTTACGGAAGCCGGCGCCATCGAACGGGGCGGGGACCACTTGATCGTGCGCCCCGAATCCCTTTTTCAGCAGCCGAAGTCCTGGCTTGGAAGCGCACCCCGCGCCTATCCCGAAATACCAGTCCTGACGAATGGCATCCATCATCCGCAAAGGCCGCCGAAGCCCGTCGGTCGGGTCTATAGCCGCTTCATTCCCTGGTTGAACACGCAGCTTGGCTTTCATGTCGCCGATCTTGATGCCGATCTCGGACATTTTCACCGCTGGATGAACGATCCGAGGGTGGCAGCCATATGGGAGGATAGCGGTGATCTTTCCTACCACCGCTATTTCATTGCGAGCCGTCTCGCAGACCCGCGCACGTTGCCGCTGATCGGAACGTTCGGCAGTGTACCCTTCGGCTATTTCGAGCTCTATTGGGCGAAGGAAGACCGCATCGGGCCGCACTATGAAGCCGATGGCTTCGATCGCGGCTGGCATGTGGCGATCGGCGAGGACGATTTTCGCGGCAAAGCCTTTGTCAGCGCCTGGCTGCCTTCGCTGATGCATTACATGTTCCTGGCGGATGCTCGGACACGCCGCATCGTCGGCGAGCCGATCCATCATCACGCCCAGCAGATCCGCAATCTCGACCGCTCCGGCTTCGCCAAGGTCAAGCACATCCAGTTTCCGCACAAGAAGGCGCTTCTGGTCATGCTGCTGCGCGAGCGCTTCTTCATGGATCGGCTGCTGTCGCCTGATCTGACGGGCCTTTCCGGTGAGGATGGCCAACCTGTGCTTGGTTCGCTGCCGCGAGCCAGCGCGTAATGCCAGCGGCTGGCGAACCTGACGGCTACTGCGCCGAGGCGGTTTGCCGGCCAATCGACACTTCACTCCTGACCAAAGAGATACGTCATGAACGAGACGCCGAGATTCGATGCCTACCGAGCCGCTATTCCCGATGCGCTGATACCGCATCGCGACGATCCTTTCGATGCGGCGGTGCCGCCGATCTATCAGACATCGCTGTTCCTGTTCGACAGCTACAAGGAACTGGAGGATGTCTTTGCCGGCCGCTCGAAAAAGCCGATCTATTCGCGTGGCGACAATCCGACGGTTCGCATTCTGGAGCACAAGATCGCCGAGATGGAAGGTGCCGAAGCGGCGCGCGCCTTTTCGAGCGGTATGGGTGCGATTGCGGCAGCGGTCCTGGCTTTCGTCGGACCGGGCGACCGCATTGTCACCGTGCGGCATGTCTATAGCGACGCCTTCCGTTTCTTCGAAAAAGTGCTGAAGCGTTTTGGCGTTGCCGTCGACTATGTGGACGGTGCCGATACGGAGACGATGATAGCGGCGCTTCCCGGCGCTAAGCTCGCCTATCTCGAAAACCCGACCTCCATGGTGTTCGAGGTGCAGGATCTGAGCGCCATCGCCGAAGCTGCGCGCCGTCATGGCGTCGTGACGATGGTCGACAATTCCTGGGCGACACCGATTTTTCAGAGCCCGCTTGCCGTCGGCATCGATATCGTCATCCACGCCGCATCGAAATATCTCGGAGGGCAGAGTGACACGGTGGCGGGTCTGGTCGCCGGTTCAAAGGTGTACATCGATCGCATAAACAGCGAGATCTACCCCTATACGGGGGCGAAGCTCGCGCCGTTCGAGGCGTGGCTCGTCCTTCGCAATCTGGAAACACTACCGTTCCGCATGCGCCATCATCACGAAGCCGGCCTTGAGGTTGCATCCTGGCTTAAGGCGCATGGGGATGTGACCAATGTCATGCATCCAGCACTCGCGGATCATCCAGGAAAACGCACCTTTCGTGGCTTCGGCGGATTGTTTTCCTTCGAGGTGTCCGACGAGATCGACGTGGCCGATTTTGTCGACGCCTTGCGCCTCATCCGTATCGGCGTCAGCTGGGGCGGTCCCGAAAGCCTCGTCGTTCCGGCAAAGGCAGCGCTCAGCATCTCGCCCGAGACCAATGTCTTCGCGCGCTTCGGCGTCAGCGACCGCACGATCCGACTGAATGTCGGGCTGCATGCCGCAAGCGATGTCATTGCCGACCTGGAACAGGCGCTCACGGCGGCGAAACGCTAATCGGATCTTAGGCTGTTGGATCGCATGAGCGGAGTGGCGGTACCACTCCGCTCATGCGTCTGCTCATTGCCGATACATGTCGATCAAGGTTGATCGAAACGCGACTGGCGTTCCCATCGCCTTGCGTTCGATCGGAGAACGCGAAGCTAAATTCGTGTTGGAAACACTTCTACGCTCCTCCGTGCAATCCGTCTCCGTTGAAAGATCATCCTATCCAATTGCTACCGGTGCGCGCACCCGGCTGCCCCATATTGCAATTGCTACAGGGGTGGTTTGGGAGCATGCTGATGAACGAGTCCGATAGACTCGCGCAAATGGGGAGAGGGGAATGACAATTCAAAATCCATCGCCTTCATTGCACAATGAAGATCTGGCACCCGCGGAGGAGAGGAAGTGGGGCGCATTCAGTATTTTCAATGTGTGGACATCCGACGTTCATAGCCTGTGGGGCTATTATCTCGCCGCCAGTCTGTTCCTGCTATGCGGCAGTTTCATCAACTTCGTGATCGCGATCGGCATCGGCTCGCTGGTCATATTTATTCTCATGAGTCTGGTCGGCAACGCCGGCGTGAAAACGGGCGTGCCATTCCCCGTTCTCGCCCGTGCCTCGTTCGGCACCTTCGGCGCCAATGTTCCAGCGCTGGTGCGCGCCATCGTCGCGTGCTTCTGGTATGGCGCGCAGACTGCGGCCGCCTCGGGTGCGATCGTCGCCCTTCTCATCCGCAACGAGAGCATTCTCGCCTTCCATCAGAACAGCCACATGCTCGGCCATTCGACACTTGAGGTCATTTGCTATGTTGTTGTCTGGGCGCTGCAGCTCCTGATCATCCAGCGCGGCATGGAAACGGTGCGCAAGTTTCAGGATCTCGCCGGTCCTGCCGTGTGGATCATGATGCTGGTGCTTGCCGTCTATCTGGTGGTCAAGGCAGGCAGCTTCTCCTTCGGCAGCGAAATCCCGCGCGACGTGCTGTTGGAAAAGACCAAGGATGCCGGTGTCCCCGGTGAGCCAGGAAGCTTTCCGGCGCTCGCGGCCGTGGCTGCGACGTGGATCACATATTTTGCCGCGCTCTACCTGAATTTCTGCGATTTTTCGCGCTATGCCAAGGATACCAAGACCTTGCGAAAGGGCAATCTCTGGGGGCTGCCGATCAACCTGCTTGCCTTCTGCCTCGTCGCCGGGGTGACGACAACGGCTGCCTTCACCGTCTATGGCGAAGTGCTCCTGCATCCGGAGGCGATTTCGGCGAAGTTCGACAGTTGGTTCCTGGCGCTTCTGGCGGCACTGACATTCGCGGTCGCAACGCTTGGCATCAACGTGGTGGCAAACTTCGTCTCGCCGGCATTCGACTTCTCGAATGTCTTCCCGCGGCAGATCAGCTTCAAGCGCGGCGGCTATATCGCGGCTCTGATCGCCCTGATACTCTACCCCTTTGCACCATGGGAGACGGGTGCCGCACATTTCGTCAACTTCATCGGCTCGAGCATGGGACCGATCTTCGGGATCATGATGGTGGACTATTATCTGATCCGGAAGGGCGAGCTGAACGTCGCAGCGCTCTATCAGGAAAATGGCGAGTTTCGCTTCCAGAACGGCTGGCATAGGAATGCTTTCATAGCGCTAGTCATCGGCGCGCTGTTCTCTTCGATCTTGCCGACGTTCACGTCGATCCTGCCGGACTGGTGGGCGACGTATGGCTGGTTCTTCGGTGTCGGCATCGGTGGAGCGGTTTATTACGCGCTCCGCGCCAGCGCCCGCGGTTCCGCCATCGGGGCTGCAACGTGAACAACAGCGTTTCCGCCACCGGAAGTCAGTGACGTCAGGTGGCGGAGCAATCCGGTGGGGAAGCAGGACGCCGGGGCCTTGCCTGTTTCCTTCACTTCTGCCTTTCTTTGGGGGATGCCATCCGGAGAAGCGCGATGCCTGAACCTGATCTTGATTCAGAGGAGAAGATTGACTCGACCTTCCGTAACGGCTCATTGACGGCCGCGGGGATCATTCTCGGCTTCTCGCTGAATTTCATCGGCCGCTGGCTATCCAACCCGAACGACTGGAGCCGCATCGACATCATCCCGATGATATTGCTGACGATCGGCATCTCTATCCAGGTCAAGGTGATGGCTGACCTTCTTGCACGCGATTCCCTGATCGCAGCGAAGTACGACCGCTCGCGGCGCCTGTTTCTGATCGGCCTCGTCTTCGTTGCTATCGGGGTCGGGGTTGCCTTGCTGAACGATATTTTGGGCTTAGGGTCGATGCAGATGCTGGGCTGATTTGAAGACGTGCGCGTTGCGCTCGACGATCAATAGCCCCAACACCACCTAGCCCGGCAAATCGCTTCGTGTCTTTGGACTGAGTTCCATGAGCCGGCGCTTGGTCAAAGCCAGTCCGCGATGCGCAAGGATCTTCCCGCGAACAGCTTCGGGCTCCGCTGATGTGCGGTAGAAAATAAGAAGGCCATAGCCGATCATCTCAGCTATGGCCGTTCCGTCAAGATATGATCAACGGAAAGAATGCGGATGGGGTGTTAGCGGCAGACGCGCTCCTTGCGGACGACCCAATGGCCGTGAACCTTGTGCTTTACCGTCTTTACGACGCAATCGCGATGGTGATGGCGAT
Organism: Rhizobium sp. NPDC092011; assembly: GCF_044756305.1. Classification (NCBI taxonomy): domain Bacteria; kingdom Pseudomonadati; phylum Pseudomonadota; class Alphaproteobacteria; order Hyphomicrobiales; family Rhizobiaceae; genus Rhizobium; species Rhizobium sp. NPDC092011. The sequence goes on along the minus strand of NZ_JBIVSO010000001.1, from coordinate 1,764,215 downwards.
GGTACGGAGCTGCCTGAGACGGTGTGCTGATGGCGACGATCGAAGCCAGAGCAACGGCGGAAGCGAGAAACAGGTTTTTCATGTCGAACCTCGTAAGCATTGGGGGTGATGCTGCGCGTTTACGCATGACCTTGATATTCGAATCCGGATTAACCGAAAATGAATAGCACCCTAACAATTTTGTAATGTGGCGGCTCGTTGGGGCGTCGCTAGCCGCGGTCCTGATATATCCAAGGTCGTGCTGATGAAGAGCGGGACATGCTCAGGTCGGTCATGGCCACGCGAGGTTTCGCGCCGCATTCCCATCTATCCGATCGATTGTCGCTACCCATTCAATGCGGTCATCGACATCTCTTTTCCAACCACGAGACGGCAGGCGCTTCTGGCGCTTTATCCTATTCGTGCACGTCAGGGCGGTCGTTTGTGTGGACATGAACAAAGCGCGTTTTCCTTGCGCCTACTCGCGACATTGGAGGCGATGATGCCGTGCTTGATTGCGTTGTAGAGTGTTCATGACGTTCATTGCCAGCCTTCGCGCCATGCCGGCACGTATGTAGATACCTGGATATAGTCGGCGCACTCGTTCATTCGCCATTTGCCGTTTAGCAGATTTATGAGACAGGGTCGGTTCAGCGCCGGCATTCTTCGAGTAGCCATCGGCGGAAAGCGGCAAGCGGAGGGTGCGTTTCCCGATCTTTCGGCCAGGCAAGGTAGTAGGATTCCGAGCTTTTCATGGGAAGGTCGATTGCGGCGACAAGCCGACCTGCGGCAAGCTCCTCTTCGATCAGGAACTCCGGCAGCAGCGCGACGCCCAATCCGACCATGGCTGCCTGTGCCGCGGTGGCGAACTGATCGAAAAGCATTCCGTGGACGGCATCGGAGGGGACGCCGTTGAGTTCCATCCATCGTTCCCAGGCATCCGGACGGGTGGTGAGATGCAACAGCGGCGCCTTGCGGATGTCTGCTGCTTCCTGGAAGCGATATTCATCCCGCATCTGCGGACTGCAGGCCGGAATAACCGTCTCGTCGCGCAACAGAGCCAATTCGCCACCTGGCCAGTGAGCTGCGCCGAAGTGGATCGCTGCGTCGACTGGCTCCAGACGGAAGTCGAATATGCTGAACCGGGTCACCAGATTGACGGTAATCCCCGGATTGGTCGAGAGGAAACGCGGGAGCCGTGGGGCGAGCCAGCGCGTGCCGAAGGTCGGCAGGATGGCCAGTGTCAGCATTCCGCCATGGGGGTTTGCCCGGAGGTTAAGCGACGCCGTGCTGATCTTGCGCAGCGCATCGCGAATTTCACGAACATAGGCGTCGCCGCCGACCGTGAGACGGATGGTCTGCCTCTCCCGATGAAACAACTCGACGCCGAGTTGCTCCTCGAGAGCTCTGATCTGTCGGCTCACCGCGCTCTGCGTGAGATCCAGCTCCTTGGCTGCTGCTGTCACGCTTCCGGTCCTTGCCGCAGCCTCGAATGCCGCAAGGAGTGACAGCGAGGGAAGAAAGCGGCGCGGCACTTGCATGGGCTATGGTTCCTTCAAAAAGACGCTGCCGGACCGGCTCCGCCCTTGTCAGAACCGCTCCGTGGCAAGATGCGCAACCTGCGCTCCGGCTTCGTAGTAGGATTCCTGTAGCACTCTGATGCGTGAGGTTTCCAGCTTCGACGACGGAAGAGGCATGGTCTCCAGGCTGATATCGCCGGAGACAAAGGCCGCGAGGGTCTTTCCAAAGGTCGTTCCGGGCGCGATGCCGCGGCCATTGAAGCCGGAGAAGCCAACGATGTTCTCGTCGAATTCATGAAAACGCGGCACGGCATCCGATGTCATGCCGATCTTACCATACCATGCTGCTTCGAATTCTATATCGGCAAGCTGCGGGAAAATGCGCGACATCGCCCGCTTCGCCCATGCGGTATGGACGGCGTGACCGCCATTGCGCAGCGCGCCGACGCTTCCGAAAACCAGCCGGCCCTTTCGGTCCATCCGGAACGACGACAGGATTTCCTTTGTGTCCCAGCATCCTTCCAAACCTGGCAGGATCGACGCCCGAAGATTGGCGGACAATGGCGGCGTCGCGAGGTTGAAATAGGGCAGGTGGACTTGCTCCCGGCGGACGGCTGCCCATGGGCCAACCGAATAGGCGTCGGTTGCAACGATAATCCATTTGCCGCTGATTGAGCCGCGACTGGACGAGACCTTCCAGCTTGCGCCGCTTCGCTCGGTTCGAAGTGCGGGGCTGTTGGTGAAGATGCGCACACGATTTTGGATAGCGGCTTTCGCCAGGCCTCGCACATAGGCAAGCGGCTGAATGGTGCCTGCCCTCGGATCGAACAACGAGGCTGCGTAGGCCGAGGAGCCGACGCGTCGCTGCGTCTCCGTGGCGTCGAGCAACTCCAGCGGAGCGCCGCGTGCCGTCCACTGACGATGGCGCTCGCGAAGTTCACTCACGCCTGCGTCGCCGACGGCCAAGTGAAGGGTTCCGTTCCTTTCCAGCTCACAGTCGATCTCATACTTGTCGACGACGTCTCGAACGAGAAGGGGAGCATCGCCGAGAAGCCGTAATGCGCGCTCCCCATGTTGCGAGCCCAGCACCTTCGGAATGTCGTCAGGCATGACCCACATGCCGCCATTGACCAGGCCGACATTCCGCCCCGCGGCGCCGAAACCGATTTCCGTTGCCTCCATCACCGCCACGTTGACGCCACGTTCCGCAAGATGGAGTGCGGTGGACAAGCCACAGAAGCCTGCGCCGACAACCACGACGTCGGCGGTCACGTCGCCGGCGAGCTGCTCTGTTTGCGGAGCGGCGGGCGCCGTAAGTTCCCACAGACCGTGGGAGCGCGGATCGTTCAACATTAACTTCATTCCCTGATGACAATACCGCTGACGTTAGCGCCCACATCTGCCGGGCAGTAACGACGGTTTCGTCAGACATCTTGACGATTGGGAATGACCTGCGATCGGCCGACCGCCGGATCCGTGTTCAGTCTCCGCCTGATTTGACCAGCGCTTTGCTTACATCCGTTCATTTAGATGGTGCGATCGATCGCCCCTTCCGTCATTCGAGGACGATGGATTTCTCCTCGCTATCGTCCTCACGTCGTCCGGAAAAATAGTTGGCGATCAATGCGCCTGAAATGTTGTGCCAGACGCTGAAAATTGCGCTGGGCACGGCCGCGAGCGGCGAAAAATAGGCCGTGGCAAGCGCCGCTCCCAATCCGCTGTTCTGCATCCCGACCTCGATCGCCAGCGCCTTGCGCTTGTAGAGGTTGAGGCCGAAAGCCTTGGCGGCAAAGAAGCCGAGGAGATAGCCGAGACCATTGTGCAGGACGACGACTGCAAAGATGAGCAGGCCGGACTGGGCGATCGCGCCTTTGCTGACGCCGACGACCGCCGCAACGATCAGCACGATGCCAACAACGCTGACGAGAGGGAGTATCGGAGTGGCTGTCCGGACCAGGCGAGGCAGAAGCTTCTGCGCCAGGAAGCCGAGAGCCAGCGGCAGGATGATGACCTGCAGGATACCGACGAACATGGCCCACGCGTTGACCGGCAGATACTGGCTGGCAAACCTCCAGACGAGGAAGGGGGTGACGATCGGGGCCGCGAGTGTCGTGACGCTGGTGCAGGCAACGCTGAGCGCCACGTCGCCCTTGGCAAGATAGGTCATGACATTGCTGGACGTGCCGCCGGGGCAGCAGCCGACGAGGATGACGCCGGCTGCGACTTCCGGCGGCATGGGAATGATGCGTGTCAGCAGGAGCGCCAAAGCCGGCATGATGACGAAATGGGCAACAACGCCAATGGCGACTTCAACGGGGCGCCTGCCAAGTTCCCTGAAATCGTCAAGGGAGATCGTCAATCCCATGCCAAACATGATGATACCCAGCAGGATGACGATGTAAGGCGCGACCTGCTTGAAGACGTCGGGCAAAAGGAAACCGAGAACGGCAAACAAGATGACCCATAGGGCGAACGTCTTGCCGACGAAGGCCGAGAATGATGCGAGCGCTTTCACGATGATCTCCTCAGAAGTGGATAGTCCCCCATAGTCCGCGTGTTGAGCCTGTCAAGCGCACAGCCGGGCCAAAGCGTTCGCCCACCATAACCGTCCATCGGGCATGCGGATCAACGTTGGAAAAGCACCTCGCTGCCGCGTCGCGTTTACGCGATTATTGCGTCTGCAAGGAAGCGATCCATCTCTGCATGTCCTGAGCGGAAATATTCCCTCCGCAGACGATCATCCCAATCGCCGCGTCCGGCGGCAGTCTTGGAGCAATCTTCACGGCTGCCGCGACAAGGGTGCCGGATGCGAGCTCGACCCATTGCTTGCCCTCCTCTCCAAAGGAAACCATCCCTTCGACAGCGTCCCGATCGGAGACCACAACCATTTCCTCGACATAGGCTTGCGCGTGGCGAAGCATCAGTTCGCTTACTGCAGGAACCCCGAGGGTCGAAATGATGGAGCTGACTTCGATCTCCACCGGCCTTCCAAGGCGCAGGGCTTGATCCATGGAATTCGCTCCGGCGGTCTCTACGCCCCAGATCCGAATTTCCGGCTTTCGTTTTTTCAGCGCAGTGGCAACTCCCGCCAGCATCGCACCACCACCTACGGCGACGAAGACATCGGTCAGTTGCGGGCAGTCTTCGATGAACTCCAGCGCCAGCGTGCCGTGCCCTTCCGCGATCGCGGTATCGGCGCAATCGTCGAGTACAACATATCCTTGCTGTTCCAGGTGTTCGGCATGCGCAAAGGCGTCATTGACGTTGCCTGTCACGATGACCGGGAGACCGAGCGTGCGAATTTTCTCAATAGACGAGGCGGGTGCCGATTGGGGCATGACGATCGTGACATCGGCGCCGAGCTTGCTGGCGGCCTGTGCCACGGCGATGCCGAAATTGCCGCCACTGACCGCTACAAATCGCTTCGAGGATAGTTCCGCCTCGAGACTGGCAAACTTGTTCAGGACGCCACGCGCCTTGAACGAGCCGCCGATCTGGGTGTTTTCCAGTTTCAGATAGACCGGCCGCTGGATTTTGGCGGAGAGGCCCGGGCTCAGAATGGTGGCGGTGTGGATGATCGCTCCACTTATCCGGGCTGCAGCGGCATGTATGGAAGACAGTTCAATCAGATAATTCATTTCAACCGATGATCGATGAGGGTGAACGGGTGGAATGCCACGGTGCTTCGGGTTTGCGCGGGCATGGGGCTGTCGGGAAATCGATAGTGGTTAATCGGCAGGCCGCCGGCTGGCCTGAAACACGGGAAAGCTCGGCAGGATCTGAGCGAAGTCGTCAACCGCGCGGGCGCGCCCTCCAGGGTTGTGTCGCGAAGATTAGGGTTCGCCTGAATCCAATGCCTCGATGCGCTGAGACACATCGCGTATTAACTCCAGCGCGTCAAGCAGCCGCTCTCGCGAAAGGCCTTTGCTTGCCTCATCGGCCCATCGATGCTGCCGGGGAGCTATGCGTGCGATTGCGGATCGTCCCCGTTCCGTGATCTGGATCAATTTCGCACGTTTGTGAGCCGGATTGTCGCGGCACTCCAACATCCCCTCGGCGACGAGAACATCGGTCAATCGCTGTACGCTTTGACGTGCCAAGCCCATTTTTCGCGCAATATCCGCGACCGTCCCTGGTGCCTCGATCACAGCGCCGATGACCTGCCATCGGGCCACTGTCAGCCCGACCGGGACGGCGATACCTTCCGCCGCTTTCAGGAAATTTCCGTTAAGGCGGAAAACAGCCAGGACCAGTTCCGTGAGCGCATCGCCTTCAGGTGTTCGCATGTCGCCCTCTCAAGTTTCTGTTCGCTTCGCCAAGTTCCTGAGGTTGTCGGCGACCAGCTCGGGCCGTTCAATCTGGAGCCAATGGCCGGTGCCGTGGGCTACCACGTGCGGAATGCAGGGGCGGAGCGCATAGAGCGCGCTCGGACCATCGGTTGCATCGGCACCTACGATGAATAGTGGGCCCTGATAGGCATCAAGTGCCTCTCCGGCATGCCATTCGGCCACCGCCTTGCCAACGCCTGCTCGCGATTCCGGGGTCGTTGCATTGGCATCCGCGAGAACTCGCGTCCGGACCGCTTCGTCGGCACCGGTGATGGTCGAGTAGTATTGTTTGAGAAACGCAAGACTGTCCGGGCCGCTTAGACCCGCGACTATTGCCGCCATCACCTCTTGCGGGACGCCGCTTGGATCCGTTACGGGATCGATGAGGAGTACCCCTCGCACGCGCTCCGGATGAGCGCCGGCCAAAGCCAACGCTGCTGCACCGCCGCCACTATGCGCGACGATGAGGAAGCGATCCCATCCAAGCGCGTCGACTACGGCAAGTGCATCCTCGGCGCGCGCTGAGAAACTATATTCCTGGTTTGCAGCAGCTGCCGAATGGCCATGCCCCCGAAAATCGATTGCGCACGTCTCGAACTCAGCGGAAATCAGATTGATGACTTCGCGCCATTGCTCGGAACGACCGCAATCAGCATGGAGAAAAAGAACGCGAGGGCCTCTGCCGGATCGGTAAACTGCAAGTTCTCCCTGCGGACCTTCGATCTTTTCCATCGATATCAAGACGTTAGCATGCATTGCGGGCTCCTTGGAAAGCATGGCGCCAAAATGCATATTTGACAGCATGCTGTCAATGTTCAAAATGGAAGCTTGCGTGTCTTGCATCCCTCGGACTGTATCGCTCCCGCCAAATTCTTATTCCGCGTGATGAAGGTGCCGCCAGCCGAGGAGCGGCGTTGATACAGTGTGCTAGGAGCACTCGCTGGAAAGACCTGTCGGCTCTCCGCTCGAAATGTGAGGTAAGCGATTGGATCGGGAAGATTGAGTGTTTGCGCTATTCAAAGAAAAGCGCAGACGCATATCTAGCGGCCTTTGGTTGACGGCCGCTGACTTGTCTTGCCGAGGCGCTTGATGTCATGGGTGATCATGGCTGGCATCTCGACCTCCCGACCAAAGACGCGTGACAAGACCCTTTGCGCATTGGCGGCACAGTCGATGTCTCCTGGCCTCGCTTTGATGTCGCCGATGAGCGTAACGAGTTGTGCCTTGGTTTGCACCAGCCGCGTTTCGAGCGCCTCAATATCCGTCACCTTTTGCTGCAGCGCCTCCAGCAGAGCTTCATGATTCCATTGCTTGAGATCCGGTGGCAGAAGCAGCCGGATTTCATCGAGGCTGAAACCCGCCTTTTGCGCCGTCGTGATCAGCTCAAGCATCAAAGCCGCTTCGGACGGATAACTCCGGTAGCCGTTCGGCCTGCGTTCGACAACCTTCAGCAGGCCGGCGCTTTCATAGAAACGGATCCGCGACGTGGTGAGGCCGGTGCGTTTCGCCAGTTCTCCGATGTTCATGCCAAATCCTCGCGACATTGGGTATTGACCTTAAAGTTAACTCAAAGGTTATGGTGCACGCAAATAGTTTTAGGAGTGCATTGATGTCCCTGTTTTCCCCGCTGGCGCTGCCCAATGGCGTCATTGTTCCAAATCGCATCGCCAAGGCAGCGATGGAAGAGAATATGGCCGACAACGACCATGCGCCCTCCGCAGATCTGATGCGTCTCTATCAGGTATGGGCGAAAGGAGGAGCGGGTTTGATCATCACCGGAAACGTCATGATCGATGCCCGCGCGATGACTGGGCCTGGTGGTGTCGTGCTTGAAGACGATCGGCATCTCGATCGCTTCAGGGCCTGGGCTGCGGCAGGCCGTTCTCATGGCGCGCAGATACTGATGCAGATCAATCACCCCGGACGTCAGATGCCCGCGGCACTCGGGCAAGGCACGCTGGCGCCTTCTGCTGTCGCAGTGGATATCGGCGCCCTGTCAAAGCAATTTCCCGCGCCGCGCGCCATGACTGTTGCTGACATAGCCGAGGTGGAAGATCGTTTCGTGAATACGGCCGTTCTGGCGGAGCGTGCCGGCTTTACCGGGGTGGAGATACATGCCGCGCATGGATATCTCGTCAGCCAGTTTCTTTCGCCATTGTCCAACCGCCGCACGGATCGGTGGGGCGGAAGTCTGGAGAACCGGGCGCGCCTGTTGCTCGATATCGTGCGCGCGGTGCGGGCGGCGGTCGCGCCCGGTTTTGTCGTGGCGGTCAAGCTCAACTCCGCCGATTTCCAGCGTGGCGGCTTTTCGCCTGAGGATGCGCGGTCCGTTGTCGCGATGCTGGGCGCCCTGAATGTCGACATGGTTGAGCTTTCCGGCGGCAGCTATGAAGCGCCGGCAATGATGGGGACGGCTCGGGACGAGCGAACGCTTGCCCGCGAAGCCTATTTCCTCGAATTCGCGCGCGATATCCTCGATGTTGCGGGTATGCCTTTGATGGTGACCGGCGGCATAAGGCGACGCGAGGTGGCAGAGCAGGTGGTCGACAGCGGCGTTGCGATTGCGGGCATTGCCACGGCGCTCGCCATTGAGCCGGACCTGCCTCGCAACTGGCAACGCGGCCTGCCCGAAGTTCCTCAACTCAGGCCGATCAGATGGAAAAACAAGCCTCTTGCGGCCTCGGCACATATGGCTGCCGTCAAATACCAGCTCGTCCGCCTCAGCCGACAACGCCGCACAGCTCCCGGCGTCTTGCCAGGTTGGGCGCTTGTACTGGCGCAAGCCAAAGCGAAATGCCGCGCCAGGCAGTACCGTCGATGGATGGAGGCGCGGAGGACCGCGCCTTGATTGCGGAAACGGATGGGTGGTAGCGATCACGGTGCTGCCTGATCCGGAGATCTTATCGCAACAACGTGCGTCGCTACGTGATGCGGAGCGGCCGGCGAGCATCAAAGACCAAGTGTGTTGAGCCAATCGCCGAAGCTGGGTGTCTCCGCCATCGATCGCAGATGTTCCGTTTTGCACTCCCCGGAGTGTCTGCGGACTTCGCTGGGGCTGTAGCGGAATTCATGCGTGAAGGCTCTGCTGAAATTGGCTGCGGATTCGAAGCCGAATGCGCTGGCGATATCCGCAATCTTGTGACCGTTGCTCATATCGGCAAGCGCGGCGCGCGCCGCCAGAAGTCGCCTTCTGCGTATGTAGTTCAACACGCCGCCTGACGCCTGGAACAGCTCGTAGAGCCTGGTCCGCGAGATCGCCAGTTCACGGCTCACTGCCTCGGGGGTGAGGTCCGGCGAGCCGAGATTGTTCTGTATAAAGCGACGGGCCTTGGCCATCAGTCCGATTTCCGAGGCGCTATCGCCGTTCATTTGGCCATTCACCAGCGGCGCGACGCTATGGAAGATCATCTCCTCAAGCTGTTGACGCACGCCATGCAAATCATCTTTCGTCAATCGGCCGAGATTGGCCTCGAGAAATGAGACGTAGCTGGACACGAGTTTGACACGCGCCCCGCCGAGCACGACGTTATTGCTTGTGCCCGGCAGGCCGCCATGGTCGGCAAATAGATCGCAGGGTAGTATCAGGGTCACCGATTGAGCGCTTATCGTGCGGCCATAGAAAGGGCAGCCAAGCGCGCGGATCTCCATCATGCCAGGTTCGTTTTCGACGACATGCCCGTTGACGCTGGTCCATGTCTTGCCTGTGCGCAGGAATGTGATCTGCCAATGATCTATGGCGCTAAAGCGCACTTTTTCGGCCGAGCGCTCGTAGCGGAAAGGGGCCGTTTCCTGCTGTATCAGCAGGACCCCTTCGAGATTCCAGACGGTTTGCTTTGCCTCAAAGCAATCGCCCGGTCGGGCGGCCTCGGGCAGATAAGTGTCGACCAATGGTGCCATATGGTCTTGCCATGCCGAAAATTGGTGGGCTGGAGCGGAATCGGCCGTGGAAAATGGCAGCGACGCCAGTTCCTGCCGGTCCGCCATCGTTTCATAGAACGGAACCTGCAGCGTCCGGGGCCATCGGCGTCTTTCGATAAAAGTTGATTGTTCGGGGGCAGACTCGATTTTAGTCCGCGTCATCACGATGGCCTTTCGACAGGGCGTTCACGGTCGATGGTTGGCGAGATGCTCGCAAGGGGTGAGCGCCGGACCGGATCGCTCTCAGTAAGGGCGATCTCGGTTCGGGCAGGGGGATGCGAGCATCGGTTCCGAACAAATAATGTCGGTCTCTGATATCGCCCGCATGTGCGAAAAGTCGCAAAACAGCCTGAATTTGCGTCCACCCGACCGCCTGGAGACTGGCGGATAGATATAAAGGAAGCCTCTGCATCATATCTTGAGAAGCGAATTCCGGCTTGCAGGGCGAGTTGGCGAATAGACCGAAGAAGTCTGTGGATGCCTGGCCGAAGGCTCTAGGCAGTCCTTTAATATCGCGACAAACTAACAGTTCTGCAGACAACATTGTTGCAGGTCCCCGCCAGTATTCTGGAGGGGAAATTATGCCGCTTTCGTTAATATTTTCAAGATATTTATAGAAGGCGCTTAATTATTTTCTTCCAGAATCCACAAAACCAAGTCATCAAGGAGACTAGTCTTATGGGTTTTACCCAAAAATCTCGGGAAGATTGCAATAAAAATCGAAGAATTGGATTTGTTGCATCGGCGATGTTTGTATTCTTGGCTTCAATATCCTCCCCTATGAGTGCAAATTCTGCTGAAGACACCCATTCAAAGAACAAGACTGTTCAGCTGTATATGAAGAAGTATGAGAAGAACAACGTCGTCTTCTATAGTGGAAGCTCGCTTTCCAGGACGACTTCGGTTTCTTCTGCGGACTATTTCAAGGGGTCTCCTTATATTTGTACGCCGAGCGGCTTTGGGCGGACCTCACACTGCTACAATCGCAGCGCCTTTTGAGGGGTGAACAGGGCGATGTCACGCTTTGTGTCTGAAAAAGAATAGGGGCATTGCACGGATGGCGGCTCGGCGGAACAGGTGAGACGCAGGCCGCACCGCTATCGATACAATAGCCCCTATCAGACATTGGACTTCAATTGGGCAGATGTTTGCGGACATAATCGCCCAACCGCAGCTTCAGAACTTCGTCATCATGTTTGATTGGGTTATGACGGAATACATACCATTTCCCGCCTGATGCTCGTTTCTGATAGATGATCCCGGCTTTCTCGCGATGTAGGAAGCAGGAAACATTGGGTGCAGCGCTTGTCTTGCTATACCAGACAGCACTCATGCAGAGTCTCCCTCGATCTGTCGCATACCACATACCTTTTGCGTAGGATTTCCGAGAGCCGGTGTGTGACCAAGCCGTAAAACGGCGATGGTGACGAGAGAAATAGCCAGCGCCTTCCTTCCATATCCAGGAGCGCCCCGCGTAGAGTTTTCTAAGTTCGGCGGCGCTCATCGGAGCGGCCTTGATGGCCGCCCGTGTTGTCATTCGGTCGATCTGACGCGGCGTTGCGGCGTCTGCGTTGCCCGCCAGCACCAGCACCGACAGCAACACATTCATGATGGTAAAGCGGAACGAAGACATGTGTCTCTCCTCAACCTTTCATCACAACGATCAGTTCAGCAGAGGGCTGGCAACGCGCCAGTCCGGTCGGCCAAGGCCATAGGGCCAAGGATAGACTTCGCGGTCGTTGAAGTAGACGACAGCCTGCAGATCTGGGAACTGGCTGTGCGGCTTATTCGCTTCTTCGGCCCAGCCGTGCGTGTAAGCCTCATTTCCCTGATAGCCCAATTCCGCGATGACGATAGGCTTCTTGAAGCGCTTGACGCGATCGTATCCGGGTTTGGTTGCCTCAACGAAGGTCGAATCCCGTCCCAGCGTACGCTGATCGAACGGTTGATAGCCGAAGACCGACAAGCCGACGACATCGACGAATGAATCACCGGGATAGTAGGCTTCGAGCCCTTCCTTGCCCATGGGAGACCACATGTATTTCGCCGTCGGCAGGCTCTTGCGGCACACGGTGATCGCGTGCCTGTAGGCCTTCACATAGTCGTCCGCCTTCCAGTATGCCCAGGTGAACTGCCCGTTCTTCTCGTCCATTTCCTGGGCCCAGCGAATGGTAACCGGCGCGTTGAGCTTGGCAGCGGCCGAGCAGATTGCCGTCATGTTGGAATCGTAGTGCCCGGCCAGAATGCCATTGAGCAGATCGGTCGGCGTAACGCGCCAATTGCGTGCCCATGACCAGGGTTCGATGGTGATCAGCAGCGAACGCCCGCGTTTGCGTGCGTATTCATCCGCCGTGTTCAAGGTCGACAGATCGACATCCTCCCAGGGCAGGAAGAGATGCTCGATCTTGGGGTTTGGATCGTTGGAGAAGTCGCCGTTCGGATCGTAGGCACCCCCCGGTAGCGATTGCGGTGTGATAATTGGCCGCTTGTCGTTGAACAGGGGCCTTGTATCGGCTCTCGCATCCAGGCCGCCGCTCGCGACATATATTCCTCCGCAAAGGACGCCGGTCGCAAGCAAAGCAGTCGTCAGTTTCGATAGGGTTTTCATCGGATTGCCTCCTTCCCTTATTCGGTTTTGTGAACGGTCAGGGCGGCTTTCATGGCTTCCAGTCGCTGTGACACCAGATCATCGGCGATCAGTTTTGTCGCCTCATCGGTTTCTTTAACGGCGGGATGGCGAAACACGAACCATGTCCCGCCGGTCTCCCTTTTCTGATAGATCGTTCCATCGAATATGCGATGAACGAAGCAGGTCTTGGCCGGAAACTGGCCGTTCGCGGCGTGCCAGGTTGCGTCAAGACATAGGCGGCCGTTATCCGTCACGGCCCATCGACCCTCGGCCCAGGATTGTCCTCCCGTTCCGTCGACCCAGGCGGAAAACCGTCTGTCGATGTTCTGCATTCGGCCCGCGCCATCGGGCCAGCGCCAGCTCTTGTCGTGGTAGAGCGTGTAGAGCTCGACCGCCGTCATCGGCCTTGCGCCATCCGGCAGTGTTGTCGTTGTCGCGGCATGAACCGGGCCGCTCCCCGCTCCGAGCCCAAGAACAACGGCAAGCGCAAGCGATGTCGTAGGGATGAGGGAGGCTATATTTTTCAATGACTTCATATCATTTCTCCCATGATTTGATTGGAGCGCGGCTTTGTCGCTGTTGTTGAAGCGGCCGGATGCCGATCTCGAAAGCTGTCGATCATCTGTTCGGCAAAGCATCCGCCGCCGATCGTGCCTGCATGTCCGATGCCATCAACAACCATTGTCATTTGGGTCTCCCGCCAATGGCGTCCTTCCCGTCATGAGCTTCAGTTACCTGCGTTGTTCACCTGCCAGTGCGGATGGAACACCATCCGGTGTAGTCCTCGTCCTCCCACACCCGCACCTGCCACTGAAGAGCGCTCTTCGAACAGCGTGTAGCCGTCCGCGTTCCAGGCCAGCGATTGCACTCCGTCGTGGCCGCGCTCAATGAGCCCAGCCACGGGTAGCGCAGTGAGGGCGAGCAAACCGCTTGCAAGCGCGGGACGATAGAGACGCCTGTCCGTTTTGACGGAGTTTTCACGGGCATGCTGACGGACGATCACCACCAGCAGCAGCGTGTAGATGGCGGCATTGAGCGTCGCGAAGATGTAGAAGCCGCCGGCTTCTCCTGCGATGCCGACAAGCAGTACCGGTAGAACCGAGGCCAGAGACAGCATGCAATAGGGCGCAAGGACCCTAAAAGGTATCGGATCGACGTCGGAAGTGCCTTTCGGCGTCACGCGGAAATCCACGAAGGATCCGGTTGCGCGATCGCGAATAGCGGCAAGCGTTCCTGCCAGCGCCCACGGCCAGCGAGCGAACAGAAACAGCGTCATCTCCCAGCTCAGGATTTTGGCGTCGATCGACCGGAACGTGCCAGTGCTGCGCCAGCGATAGGCAAACAGGATCAGCAGAATTGATTGCGGCGCAAAATGCAGCAGGAAATCCGGGTACGAAACGTCGACGAAGGTCTTACCCCGAGCGAGCGCGATCACCGGCAGGACAAACATCAAGGCCATAAAAAGCGAGAACAGCGGATACCAGAGCTGCGAAAACAGGAACTGGATCTTGAGGCGCAGGGGCAGCCTTTTGATCAACTCAGGCGAATATTGCAGCAGGATCATCATCAGGCTGCGCGACCACTGAAACTCCTGGGTGATGAGATCTGCAAAGGTGCGGGGACCGTCGCCATGGGCGATGGCGTCGAGCGCATGGACACCACGCCAACCGTGCGCATTCATCATTAGCGTGGTGGAGTGGTCTTCCGCCAGCTCTGGCCCAAGCCCGCCGATGCTGCGCAGGGCCTTGGTGCGGACGGCATAGTGCGAGCCGATGCAGAGCGGTGCGAGGCCGCAATTGAACCCGGCCTGAAGCGACCCGTGCATGCTGGCTTCGGCGTAGAGACGGCCACGGGCCGACCAGCTTTCGGATGCATTCTGATCGCAGATGCTCGGCGCGGACACATAGCCGATCGCCGGATCCGCGAAAGGACGGAGCACCTGGAAGAGATAGCCTTGCTCGGGCACATGATCGGCATCGAGTTGTGCCACGAAGTCATACCGCTCATAGCCATATTGATCGTAGAAGAAGGCAAGGTTGCCTTCCTTGCAGCGGGTGCGCCTCGGCCAGGTCTTGCGATGATAGTCCTCGCGTCCCTTGCGAGTGGAGACCTGGACGCCGTTTTTGCGGCACCAGTCCAGCGTTGAGGGCGATGGATCCTCGTCGGCAAGCCAGGTATCGTGCGGGACCTCCTGCATCAGCATCGCGTGCAGCGTCCGGGCAACGACTGCGAAGGGTTCAGAGGGCGCTTTCGTAACCACCATTGCCACGCGACTGCCGGCGGGGAGCTGCAATGGTCCCGACGGTTTCCTGGCGCGAAAGAAGACGGCGATGAAATAGGCCGGGATGATCGTCACCCAGGCCAGCACCAGGGTGAGCAGAACTGATCCTATCGCGTCGACATGGTGAGCGGGTGTAAGCCACCAGCTCCAGAAATAGCCGAGAGCGGCAAGCCATAATGTTGCGCAGGCAACATATTCAACGCGCTGAGGACCTTGCAGAATTCGGGTCATCAATCGTTGGTCTTGAGTGGCAAGAGCGCGTGTTTGGATCGAGGTCATCCCCGCACCTCCAATCCGAAAAACGGGGCTGCAGTGCGAATGATTGTTTCGATGTCGGAATGAAGCGCGCGGAAGCCGAGTTTTTCCGCGGCAAGGTCCGACGCGGCGTAAAGAGCCGGCGGATCACCCGCACGGCGCGTGCGCATGGCGACAGGAACCGGGCGGCCGCAGACGCGTTCGATCGCACTGACGATTTCCTTGATCGATGTGCCGCGTCCGGTTCCGAGATTGACGGCAAGATTGTCACCGCCCGACAGCAGATATTCCACCGCCAGGACATGCGCTCTGGCAAGGTCCGTCACATGAATATAGTCCCGGACGCATGTGCCATCTGGCGTATCGTAATCGCTGCCGAAGACATCCAGCGTCTCAAGCGCGCCCCCGGTCGCCAGCAACGCCCGAGGGATGAGGTGCGTTTCCGGATTGTGCCATTCGCCGAGTTCCCTCTCGGGATCGGCGCCAGAGGCATTAAAGTAGCGCAGCGCCACATAATTAAGCCCATAGGCGGCCGAATAGTCGGCGAGCATCTGTTCGGCGATCAGCTTCGTTCTGCCATAGGGATTGATGGGGCGTGGTGTCTCGGTTTCACAGATCGGCAGGCGATCCGGAATTCCGTAAATTGCGCAACTCGATGAAAAGATCAGTTTGTTCGCACTGGCCCGGCGGCATGCTTCCAGCACGGACAACGTGCCGTTCACATTGTTCGCATAATACTTTGCGGGGTTTTCCACGGACTCGCCGACATAGGCCGATGCCGCGAAATGGATGATCGCCGCGGGCTTGTATTGGAGGATCGTTTCCGCAAGACGCCACGTGTTGAGGATATCCCCCTCCACCAGTGGTCCCCAACGTACCGAGCTTGGGTGGCCGGTCGAGAGGTTGTCATAGACGACCGGCTCGAAGCCCTGGCTATGGAGGTGCTTGGCGGTGTGGCTGCCGATGAAGCCGGCGCCCCCCACAACGAGTATTGTTTCCCTGGACATCACGCAACCTCGAAAAGCTCGCTGTTGGGACGAACAAGCTGCCGCTCGAAGTAGGCAACGGTGGATTCCAGGCCATCTGCGAGAGCGACGGATGGTTCCCATCCAAGCTCGCGTTTGGCAACGGTGATATCGGGCCGCCGTTGACGCGGGTCGTCGATCGGCAGGGGCTGGTAGACGACATGCGATGACGAACCGGTCATGGTGACGATCTTTTCAGCGAGCTCGCGTACGGTAAATTCCGCCGGATTGCCGAGATTGACCGGCGTGTGAATGGTCGTTTCGTTGCCCATCAGGCGGATGAAGCCTTCGATCAGATCGGCGACGTAGCAGAACGACCGCGTTTGGGATCCATCGCCATAGACGGTGATATCCTGGCCTTTCAGGGCTTGTACGATGAAGTTGGAAACGACACGGCCGTCATCGGGGCGCATGCGTGGACCATAGGTGTTGAAGATGCGCGCAATTCTGATGTCGACGCCGTGTTGAGCGTGAAAATCCCGGAAGAGCGTTTCGGCGGAGCGCTTGCCCTCATCATAGCAGGAGCGAGGACCGAAAGAATTGACGTTGCCCCAATAGTTCTCCGGCTGCGGGTGAACTTGGGGGTCGCCATAGATCTCCGAAGTGGAGGCCTGGAAGATGCGTGCCTGGTGCCGCGTGGCGAGTTCCAATAGATTGAGCGAGCCGAAGACGCACGTCTTCATCGTATGGATGGGATCAGCCTGATAGTGCGGCGGCGACGCCGGACAGGCCAGATTGTAGATCTCATCGACGGGTATATCGAGCGATGCAATGACGTCGTGGCGGATGAAGCTGAACGTATCATAGCGAAGCAGATGTCTAAGATTGTCTATCCGCCCGGTTGAGAAATCATCCACGCAGATGACTTCATGACCGCTCTGCAAAAGCCGATCGCAAAGATGAGAACCGAGAAATCCTGCGCCGCCGGCAACAAGAATTGTTCTTTTCTGCGTATTCGTTGGAGATAAACTTGCAGATTTGAACGCTATGCCCATCAAACCCTCCCGGAAAACTAGACACGAAGCTGAGTGTTCAGGAAAAACAGAGTTTTTCCCTCTCGCGATACGATTACAATTTGAGATCATTGCTGCAATTTTGGATTATAGTTTACTAATATTTAACTATTCTGTCGTTAGCAGAGAATGCGAAAAGTTTACATTCTGTCCATTTTTAAATGTATTCTGTGAGTTGATATACTACAAGTAATTGCACCAATTTTTCAATTTTCAGATTTAAAAACTGAAGTATTTTTGCATTTTTCTTTACGTTTTAATTTCTCCATATCTTCTACTATTCAATCTCGAAAGTATATTATTGGCGTCACGCGGAAATGGGATGCCTCAAAAATGAGAGCAGGCTCCGTCGCGCTGCCGCGCTGGTGACGACAGAAATAAAAAGCCTGTGAGCAATGGCTTGCGATGTAATAGTCGCCGGGAACTCTCGGCTGTGTCACACGTCGGCGCCGGAGAGCAGCCTCGCTCGGGGCTTTCAGTCGCCGCGGGCGCTTAGGGTCGACAATTCGCCTTGCCGCATGGTCTCCAAGCCGCTGCCCCTAGGTCAGGCGCAGGTCCAGGCGCGGGTGAAGCTTCTTCAGATTCGGCAGAGACTTCATCTGCCAGGGAATTTGCGACGAGCCGCATACCGTAAGGTGGATGTCGGCATGCTTTCGGGCTTCGATCGTCAGCTTGGCGAGCAAATTGATCCCGGACGAGTTCAGGAACTGCAAACCGGTCAGGTCGAACGTTGCCTTGCCGCCGCTTCCGTGAAGGATCTGCCTGGCGAGATCGTAGACCGGAGCGTAGGCGTCTGGACCAGCCAAACGCATGGTCCCGTCGAAATATAGGGTGCTACCTTCGGACCAGACGCGGAACGCTTCTTCTTTGATTTCCATAAACGGCCTCTCGCGGGTTCAAGACAGGGAAATTGCCATAGCGGCATAAGTTTGAAGTTTCGTCCGCTTGTGCGGACCGCCGTCGTCGAAGCGCCAGGCCAGCTGAACCTGGTAATCACTCATCAAAGTCAACAGTCCTAACCCGGATGCATTGCCGCCCGCAAGAACACTGGCCTCGATCTGTTCTATAAGGAGATCGCCGGGATCGCCATTCGTGACCTTGTGCAACAATTCCTGGAAGCGAGCCGTCGCATCGCGGTCAATCAGGTTCGCGATCCGCATCCTGAAACTGTGAGCGTCGGCCAGTGCCTCGATCACGATCTCACCGGTGGCACGAAACTTAATCGAGTTTTCGATGAGCTCGTTCGTCAGATAACCGATGTCGTGGCGGATCGTCTTGTATTGCCGCTCGGAGGAGCGGAAGCCGAGCGACATTGTTTCGGCGATGAAGTCCGATGTCATGGCCGAGTGGCGCCATGCCAAATGAAGTGGCCCGTCAAACAGGCAGATTCGCAATGCGTTTGCTGTGTCGAACGAAACCAGATGTTCCTGGCCGAAAGTTGCAGTTGTCATCTCTCACCTGTGCCGCATCACGACAAGAGTAATATCGTCATGAATCTTCTGGGTTCCGATGTAAGTCATGAGGTCATCGAGTATGCCCTTGACCACTTCTTCGGCTGTGCCGCCGTGCAGGCGGCGGGCATCTTCCAGAAGCCGTTCGAAGCCGAACAATTCGCCCTTCGAGTTCTCCGCTTCGGTGACGCCGTCCGTGTGGAGCACGACCATATCGCCCTTTTCGAAGGCGATTTCCCGTGTGTCGATAAAGGGAGCTATATCGGCTTCGAGGCCGACGGGGAGGCCGAGATCTCCGGTATCGATCCTTTCAACCTCGCCGTTCTCGCGAACGATGATCATGTCTTCGTGTTGGCCGGAGATCGTCAGCCGCTTGCCATCATAATCGAGAAACGACAGGGTCAGATGTTTGTCGGTCTTTGTCCGCTCGATGTTCTTGAAGATCGTGCGGTTGAGATCGGTCAGGAATTTTGCCGGATCCATTTCACCGGCCTCCTGCAATGCACGGGCGATCGATTGCACCATCAGCATCAGCACGCCACTTTCAAGTCCGTGGCCCGTGACGTCGCCGATACCGATCTTCAGATTGTTTCCATTTTGCAGAACGTCGTAATAGTCGCCGCCGACCTCATCGGCCGGGCGCATATAAGCCGCGATTTCCAGATTTTTGTTGGCGGTGAGTTCCTTGGCGCGCGGCAGCACCATGAGCTGTATCTGCCTGGCGACATTGAGCTCGGCACCCAGCCTCAGGTTTTCGCTTTTCAACTGACCGTTCAGGGTGGAGATCTCTTCCTTCGCCGCTTCGATTTCCCTGGTGCGGTCGGACACGAGCTTCTCGAGGTTTTCCGTGTGGAAGCTGATATCCTCTGCCATGCGGTTGAAGGCGATACCGGCCTCTCCAACTTCGTCCTTCGTGGAGATGTCGACCCTGACCGAGTAATCCTTTGCCTGGATGCGCTTTGCGGCGCTCGCCAATGCGCTGATGCCGCCGGTGACACGTTTCGAAGCAGCAAAGACCGCCGCCGTGACGATCATCAGCGACACCAGAACCGCCATGATCTGATAGAGCAGGATGCGATTGGTGGCGCGTGATATCTCTTCCTTGGCGGCAATGAGCGATGCGTAGATTTCGCGTTCGGGCACCACGATTCCGAGCGACATGACTTCGCGCTGCACGGGTCCTTCCACCCAGAGATTGGTCGCATGCAGCTGTTTCACCACGACGAGATAGGGAACCTTTTCGCCTTGCTCGTCGAGGGAAATATGCTGGATCACGCCGTCCGCATCGAGCGGCAGTGTCGTGATGGCCTTCTGCACGCTGTTGCGCAACGACCGGTCGAGGCCGGTCACCCCCTTGGCGGCCGCGTCGTTGGATGCGCGCAGGCCGATGATCTTCTCTCCCACGGGATTGATCGCGACGACGTTTCCGTTCGACATCGTCAGAAAGCCGAAGCCGCTTTGGGCGACTTTCACGTTCTCGACGATCTCGGCGAGTTGGGTGAGGGTGATATCGGCGCCGGCAGCGCCCGCGACCCCATGCCGATCCGGCGTCCACAGCGGGTGGAAGAAGCTGACGATCAGCTTTCCGGTGATCGCATCCGTGTAAGGCGCAGTCTGGGTGATGTAGTCGGCAACCGGCCGTGACGACGGGCTCGATGCCCATTGCTGCCAGGACTCATAAAGACCCGGAAAGAAGAATGTCCAGAAGTCCGCGCTGTTGTGGCCCGGGTAGAGTCGGTCGAAGGTTTGTGCCTGCGTCGTATAGGGCGCCGTGCGGAAGATCGGGCGTTCCCGCGGCCCGATGTAGTACATCTGCAGTTTCGAGGCGCCGTTATGCAGCAACGATGGCGCAACGAGATTGAGCACGGCGCTCCATTCGATGTCGGCCTGGACCTGGGGCATCGGACGATGATCCTTGTCCAGCAGATAGCCCCAGACACTGACGACCGATGGCGTTCCGGGAGCATTTTGCGCCCACTGGCCAACCGGATCATAGGTCACGGTGACAGCACCGGGAGAGGCCTTGTCCATGGCGGAGCCGATAGCCCCGCTCCTGGTCGGATTGTCGATCTGTCCCTGCAAAACGCCGGCGAGGGCCTTCACATCAGAATGGACCTGATCGATGAGGAGACCGACTTGCGTGGCGGTGGAATCCGTATAGGAGCGGATGTAATCCTGACTTGCTTTCTCAAGGCCTTGACCGACCTCGGTTGTCGCATTGCGCGAAAGACGCTGAACGTTCCAGAGCGCAAGGCCACCACTGACCATCAGGTCGAAGAGAACGGCGCCGCCGACAACGATCAGAAACTTGGCGCGAAAGGAGCGCAATCCGAGCTTTTTCTTGGCCAATGAGGTTTCCATCATAGCGGTTTCTGTCCCGAGGTGGCCCATATCGGCCAGCCCGCATAGCCTCTGGGGTGCAGGGCGGCAAAGATGTGGTCGGCAAAACCTTGCTTGAATTTCTCTATGAATTCCGGAGAATCGCCACGTCGGACCGCCATCTCGTCGGCGTAGACGTTCTGCCATGCCGTGATGATATCGGCGAAATCCTGCGGATCGCCGTCGAGATTGGTGACCATGAAGCTTTCCATCCTGACGTCCGCGAAGCCTGCATCCAGCAGCATGCGACGACCTTTCGGACCCATCTCGACATCCATGTCGAAGTGAGCGAAGAGCTTGGCGACCTCAGTATATGTCCACTGAATGCTCTCGGCTCTCGGCTCTCCGAGGCAATGGGAGTTCTTCTCGTTGGTGATGTAGACGCGGCCTCCGGGTTTGCATATCCGATAGAGCTCTCGCAGCAGGACATCCGGGCGATCGAAGATCTGCAGCGAATGCCTGCAGGTCACGAAATCGAACTGGTCGCTTTCGAACAGCATCTGCGATGCGTCGCCATAGGTATATTCGATATCCTGTACATCGAAATCCTCCGCGACCTTGCGGGCATAGTCCAGGCTCGGGATCGAGTGATCGAGGGCGACAATCCGCGTCGGCTTGAAGTCCTTTCGCACCAGCATGGCGAAATCGCCGATGCCGCAACAGATATCGGCGATGTTCATGCCCTCGCGAAGTCCGTGGCGCGGCAAGATCTCTCGCTCGTGCCGCCACGTCATTTTCGTCTGTGTTCGGAGGATCGGTATGAAGCTCTGGTTTTCAACGAAGGTCTGGCCCGGATAAAAAGCGGAATCGTAGATATCCACGGTGATATTCGGCGAAAGATCGCTCAGGTGGCGGAAGAGCCGCGACGCCCATGCAACGACGCTGGACGCTACGACCGTCAGCTTGAGATCCGGCCTTGAGCGCGTTGCATCGAGCAGGACATGCGTCAGCGCGCGGAACGCGGTGTTGTTCATGTGCGTGACGCGCTTCAGATTGATGTAGCAGATGCCGTTCACCGTCTCGATGCCGGTGCGCAGAAGGGCCAGGTCATCGGCAAGTTCGGAGACCGAATGCGGCCTGAACACCCCGGATAGGGAAAATTCCTGGTTGTTGGGGTCGAATTGTGCGGTGAAACGGTTGGGGAGAGGGTTGCTCAATTGAGGAGCCTTTCAAGCGCTAGGTCCACCACAAGGGTGAGCATGCCCGTGTCCTGCTTTTGCAGTCTGATGTTGGCATCGTAATTGACCAGCAATCCGAAAAGGATTGCTTGCTCCGCGCGTGCGGCATCATCGGTAATGACATCGAGATAATGGGCGAGTGCCTGACCGATCCTCGCATGTTCGATGATAGTCTCGTAGGAGGCGCGCTGTTCGTCCGAACAGGGAAACGTCAATTCGATCCGTTCGATCGAGCCGTTCCGATAGAAACGGCAGGTTAATGCACCGTTGCAAGCGCGCGTATGGAACGACATTTCGAAGAGTTCGTTCAAAGCGGCAGAAAGCAGGTTGGCGTGGCGGGTGGGGTCTTGACGATCGTGGCTGACCATGTGGGCGACATAGGCAGCGCATTGATCGCAATGCCGCCAGTCCGCCGCGAAGGACGCCATGTCCATTTCCAGCTCGAGCAATGGTTGAGACGCGTTATCCGCTTGCATTTCTGTGGTGTCCACTTGAGAAGCTCCTGGATGAAAAGCGTTTCGAGGATCACGGTCTGACGTGAAGCTCATCGAACGTCGTCGCCATCGACTGCGCGCGTCCGCCTTGTCTTATGAATTCTTCAAGTCGTTCGGCCCGCATCGGCGGGCTGATGCAATAGCCCTGGAGCCGATCACAGCCCTCCTGCAGCAGCCATCCAGCCTGTTGCGGCGTTTCGACGCCCTCTGCCGTCACTCGCATGTCAAGGCCGTGCGCCAAGCCGATGACAGAGCGAACGATGGTTTGGCTCTTCGTGTCCTGCATAAGATCCTTGATGAAGTAGCGATCGATCTTGATCGTATCGAAGGGGAAATTCTTCAGGTAGCTGAGAGAGGAATACTCGGTGCCGAAATCATCGAGGGAAATCTGTATGCCGAGCACGTTCAACGTGTTCAGCGTGTCGAGATTGTTGATGGTTCGCTCCAGTAGTACGCCCTCCGTGATCTCCAGTTCCAGGCGCTCGGCGGGAAACCCGACGACATCGAGCGTCTGCGATACGCGATCGGTAAGCCCGGGCGTCAGGAACTCGGCAGGCGATAGATTGACGGCAAGCGTATAATGCCCCGGCCATGAAAGTGCCTCGCGGCAGGCTTCTTCGAGCATCCACTGGCCGATCTCGCGCATAAGGCCATCGGCTTCCGCCATGGGAATGAATGCCGCCGGAGGTATGATCCCAAGTGTGGGATGCCGCCAACGCAACAGGGCCTCGAAACCCACGACCGTGGATGGAGGTTCCACCAGCGGCTGATACTCGATGAAGAACTCATCGCGCTGGAGCGCCACGCGCAGGCTGCGCCGCAACAATTCCCTTTGTTCCACGACGATCAACATGGTTGGGTCGAAGGTTCGCGCCCGCCGTCGTCCCTCTTTCTTGGCGGCATAGAGGGCAACATCGGCCGCCTTCATCAATTGCTCGTCCTCGTTGCCGTCGCGCGGCGCGATCGCGACACCGACGCTGACGCCGACGAACAGGGAGATGCCGTTGACGATGAACGGCTTCTTGAACGCCGTGACCAGCGCGTCGGCCAATTCTTCCGCTTCGAAGGCCTGCTGCGGCCTGACCTGGATGATGGCAAATTCGTCGCCGGCGAGACGATATACCGTGCCGCCCTGACCAAGGGTTTCCTTGATCCTTTCGGCGGCGAGTTTCAAAACGATATCGCCGGCGCCATGGCCAAGCGTGTCGTTGACCGGCTTGAAGTCGTCGAGATCGAGCTGCATCAGCGCAGGCCCGATCTTGCCGCTCGCCGGAAGCAATTGCGCGAGCTCCGCACTGAATTGCCGACGGTTCGGCAAGCCGGTCAGGGCGTCATGCGTTGCCTGATGGATGAGTTGCGCTTTTTCGCTGTCGTCGGATGGCTGGCCGATTCCGATGCCCGCCGCCTTGGTTTCGATAATCAGGAGCCCCGTATGTATAGGGGAAATGAGGAAGCTGCATTTCCCCTTTTTCGGCGTGTCGATCTGGATCGTGCAGGGTTCGCCGGTATCGATCGCCTGCCTGATCCGTGCGGCAAGAACCGGCTTGGCAAGTGCGGGATAGGCTTCCCACAATGTCAGCTCTTTTTTGGATGCGAGGGCGATATGATCTCCAAACGCTCTCGAGGAGTCGAGCAGCTTGAGATCGAGATCCCAAAGTGAAACCGCCGCCTCCAGGCGGTTGGTAGATTCGGACTCGTGTGGAATTCGCTGCGACCGGTCCACTCGGTTTTCCGGCATATGGCCTCGCCCTCCCAAGCCGGCCGAACAACAATACGGCCGCTGTCCCATTTGAACCGGTCCATTCGCATCGGAGCTTGCGCATCGACAACGCAGCCTCATCCGGCGCACGGGCGCGGGTCGCAAATTACCAGAACGTGGCAACCGCTTTAAACGAATATATTACGAGGCGTTCAATTAGCAATGATTGTTGAAGTGCAAGTGAGTTAAAGGGATGGAAAATCTTGCGATTTGTCTCATTCTTGCACGCTGTAAGGTGTGTCCGCCGCCGGCGAATGGCGTGGAGGTTGTAGTTTTTACATTTGCCGGAAGGAAAGTGAAACTTCCTGGGCCTGAAGCCAACCCGGTTGCAGTTTTGAAGGGCGAGCTGAAACGCCGATGCTTCACCTAGCAGGTCAGCCGGCGGCAACGCTCGGTGAGCGCGAAAATTTCATCCTCCCTATTGTAATAATGGGGTGAGGCCCGGATCAGCGTCGGCAAGGCGCGAGCCGTCGCGTCAAGGAGTGTGCTTGACGCCCTTGATATGCTGACATGAATGCCCGCTTCCGCAAGGATACTCCTGACGGTTTCCGCCGGGTGACCGTCTATCGAGAAAGATACGATCGCCGCCGGTTTCGGTCCGAGATCATACACGTGAACCCCCGGTAATTGCTGCAATTCCGCACGCAAGAGCATGCCGAGTGATTGGCAGCGCGCCTCTATGTGTTCGAGCCCCAGGGCAAGTGCATAGTCGATCGCAACGCCAAGGCCCAAGCGCGCCGCATAGTTGTTCTCCCAGCTCTCGAAACGCCTTGCGTCGGTGCGCAACTCATATCGGTCGGGCTCGACCCAGGGTGCTGCAAAGTGGTCGATGACGGGCGGATGCAAATGTGCGAGCAATGATTGCCTTACGTAGAGGAAGCCGGTGCCACGAGGCCCACGAAGAAATTTGCGGCCCGGAGCCGTCAACATGTCACAGCCGAGATGATCGACATCAATGGGCATTTGCCCGGCCGCCTGGCAGGCATCGAGCAGATAGGGCACGCCATGGCGACGGGCGATCCGGCCGACTTCTGCGGCTGGATTGACCAGCCCGCCATTCGTCGGAACCCAAGTGATCGCGATGAGACGAACACGATCGTCGATCATGCTTTCTAGTGCCTCGGGATCGAGGACGCCGTTGTCGTCGTTTGGCACGACATCGATCTCAACGCCTTGCGTCTTCGCGGCATGCAGGAAGGCCACGTAGTTGGCCGCATATTCCGCGCGCGCCGTGAGGATCCGATCTCCCGGCTTGAAGGTGAAGGAGTAGAACGCCATCTGCCACGCGACAGTGGCATTTTCCGTCAGCGCGATCTCCTCCGGTCGAGCGCCCAGCAAATTCGCAACGCTGGCATAGACCGTATCCAATCTCCGATGTGCTTCCTCGGCCGCCTCATATCCGCCGATTTCGGCTTCGCGCCTCAGATAGCCGGTCATGGCATCCAGGACGGGCCGCGGCATCAAGGCGGCGCCCGCGTTGTTCAAGTGGACGCAATGTTCGACACCGGGGGTATCAGCCCGAACATTCAAGAGATCGATCATTTGGTCGTGCCTTCTCCGGGAACAGCGGCCGGCTTTCGCTCGTCGCGCAGTGCTCGCCTTGTCGTCGTGCTGTTGAAACATATAGCGGTGCGGTGGTGGTGCAACTGGTCGCAGCGATGCACCTTGGACTTATCAGGATGGTCTTCGTCGCTGGACTTGACGGAACTCCGGGGACGAGGCGCCATAAGCAGTGGATATTCCTGTCTCTTTTGTCCACTTAACGTTGAGAGCACTTCACAATTCGCGCGGGCTTACTCATGATTTCGGGATAAGTAGCGAGGGGGGTGGAATGAAAAAAATAATGATTCTGGCGGCCATGGCCGTGATGGCCCTTCCGTTGGCGGCGAAAGCCCAATCGGTGGTGGCCAACAAGAGTAGTTATGGTTATGGCAGAAACATCTTGAGCGATCCGGATACCCTCAATTGGAACATAGAGGAATGCAGCCACGGCGCTATCAAGCCCGATGTGCAGGAGAAGCTGGCAAAGCTCTTGAACGTGTCGGAAGCGAACGTTCGTCGCGAGTTTTGCCGCCGAATGCTGACCGGAATTGCGCGCGGCACTATTTCCTATGATGACTATACGCGGTTTATGACCGGGGGTGGGATGACGCCAAGCATTTCGCGCGCTTTGCGAACTGCCGGCTCCGGTCCAAAGAGGCCGCAAGATGAGAGACGTGGCGACATTGTTCTTCCCGCTGGCGCCCGAATGGATTCAGGAGAAATTTTCAAGGGCACCACCGTCGCATCCGGCAGCAAGGGGCGCTTTTCGGTCGAGTCGTCACGGCGTTCCGTGAAATGTTCAGGCACCTATGATCTTCGTGACCGACGCCCAACGATCACCCTTCCGGTCAAATGTTCGGACGGTCGCACGGGGCGGGTCGAAGTCACAAGAACGCCGGATCTCATGTCGGCATGGGGAAAGGTAAAGCTGTCCGATGGCAGCAGCGGCCGACTGACCGTAGGCAAAGCCAGCAACTAATCATGACGGAGGCGAGGAGGAGCCTGCCCATCAGGGCAGGCTCGACGGTTTGGTGAGCCTTGATTTGGCCATCTGGTCTGACGAAGGGCTAGTGCCTATCGTCAGACCAGCTCTTCTGCCTTCAACGCAGCCTGCACCGCCGGCCGGCCGGCGACTGTCTTGATGAAGCGATTGACATTCGCATAGGCGGACAGGTCTACGCCAACACGGCCGGACCAGCCCAGGATCGTCCACAGATAGGCGTCGGCGGCGGTGAAACGATCGCCGAGCAGATAAGACTTTCCTTCAAGGCTGGCATCGACATAGGCGAGACGCTTGGCGATATGCGCGCGGTTTGCGTCCTTCGTCGCTTCCGGCGTATCCGGTCGAAAGAGCGGGCCATACGTCTTGTGAAGCTCGCTGGAAATGAAGGCCAGCCAACGCTGAGCCTGGTAGCGGTCCATCTCGCCGGCTTTCGGCATCAGGCCGCTCTCCGGTTTCAGATCGGCAAGATACTGAACGAGTACCTGCGATTCCGTCAGCAGCTCGCCGCCTTCCAGCACAAGAGCCGGTACGTAACCATTCGGATTGGTGGCGAGATAGTCTTCACCATGCTCCGTCTTCTTGGTGGCCAGATCGACCTGAATAACGTCGAGATCGATAGCGGCTTCCCGCGCCACGATGTGCGGCGCAAGCGAGCAGGCGCCGGGTTTGTAGAACAATTTCATAAACTAGACACTCCTGGGTTTTGCCGCCGCTCACTGCCACGGAGACGCTTTCATGCTCAAGACAAATTTGCTTGATCCGGAGTTCTTTCATCGAGGGCTTGTTGATCTCTTGCATGATCATCCCGCCGCGTGACATTCCATTGCAGATGGCTTGATAATTGGCGCCATGCGACATGCGCGGGCAGGTGCGGACTGCGGCTTGCATTATAATATTTTTTACTAATTTTGCGGTGCAATACCTGACATTCCAGCTTCTATCCAATCGAAACATAAATTCTCTGCAAATGATTGTCAGAATTTCTTGGGGACCAGAAGTTATGGTGAGGTACGCCGCTTGAGAGATATTTCGATACACGTATTTTTAATCAAGAACATCTAGCTTTCTCCGTGGGTGAGCGGTCCTGATTGTTGTCAGCCGCTTGCGGAATATTATTACTTTCAAAGGCACGTGGGGGCGCGCCGAGTGATCGCAACGCCACCCGACAAGGTGGTGATATGATTTTGAAATCTGCTACTAGTCGCAATATTTTTTCAGTCGCAGCATGCGGCGTCGTCGCAACGGTGGCAGCTTCGGCGATCTTGATTGATTCCGCCTACACCAATATTCGTCAGTCCAGCCTCAGCGAGATGCAGCAGATCGCCAGCACGACCGCAGCGGGATCGGAAAAGACCCTCGGAGCGGCAATCGCCGTCGTCAACTCACTTGAGACGGTGCTGTCCACCATGCGGATCGCCAATGACGCGAGCCGGACGACTGCCGATGCGGTCTTGAAGAACTTGCTTGACGGCAATCCGGGCGCGCTGGGCGTCTGGACGGGTTGGGAACCGAATGCCTTCGACGGTAAGGACAAGGATTTTGCGGGTAAGGAAGGCAATGATGCCACGGGCCGCTATATTCCCTATTGGGTCCGCAGCGGCGGCAAAGTTACCAACGTCCCGCTCGTCGACTACACTGTCGCGGGCGCCGGCGACTATTACCAGCTTCCGTTCAATCAGCGGAAGACCGTGATCATCGAGCCTTATTCCTATGCGATCGACGGTAAGCAAGTGCTGATGACCTCGATTGCCAAGCCGATCATGATCGATGGGAAGCCGGTGGGTGTCACGGGGCTCGATATGGCTCTGGACGATGCCCAGAAGGCCATTTCCGCCATTCGACCGATGGGAACGGGCTTCATGAGCCTTGTTACGGGCGCCGGCGGAATAATCAGCCATCCTGACGCTGCTCTTATCGGAAAAAACATCAAGGATGGCGGTGCCGAGACCGCAGGTTGGGATCAGCTGATTGCCAATCCCGGCACTGAGCGCGAAATCACCGGCGCTGACGGCGGGACTTATTTCGCCATCGCCGAACCGGTAAAACTAACCGACACCACGTCATGGTACGCGATCGTGGTCGTTCCGAAAGCCACCGTCTTCGCCCAGGTCAACAGCGTCGTGAGGAATGCGATCGCAGTCACCTCGATCGCGGCCATTCTTCTTGGACTTGCCGGCTGGCTGATCGCCCGCAAGTTCATTCGAAGGATAGAAAACGTCATCGGCGAAACCGATCGTATCGCCAATGGAGATCTCGGCGTTGCACTCAAGGACCGTGAGAGACGCGACGAAATCGGGGACTTGTCGCGCTCGTTGCACATCCTGCTGGAAAGCAACCGCGACAAGGTCCGCCTGCAAGCCGAGGCGGAGGCAAGCCGTGCAACACAGGAGGCCGAGCGCGCCGAGCGCGCACGCATCAACAATACCCAGGAAGCGGAAGTGAAGTTCGTCGTCAGCGAGCTCGCTGCAGGGCTGGTCCAGCTTTCAGATGGAAATATGACGGTGCGGCTCGACCGGCCATTCACGTCGGCTCTCGACGAAATACGCGGCAATTTCAATACCTCAGTTGAAAAACTTCAAGCTGCGCTGGTCTCGTTCTCGGAGAATGCCTCCGTGATCCAATCCGGGTCGGAGGAAATCCGAACCGGCGCCGACGACCTTGCGAGGCGTACGGAGCAGCAGGCTGCCTCTGTCGAGGAAACGGCGGCAGCACTTGAGCAGATCACCACCTCCATCAAGGATTCGACCACACGCGCCGAAGAGGCAGCAGCCTTGGTCGGCCGCACCAAAGGCAATGCCGAGCGGTCCGGCGAGATTGTTCACAGTGCGGTCGAAGCCATGAACGGCATCGAACAGTCTTCCCAGTCGATTTCCAACATCATCGGCGTCATCGACGATATCGCGTTTCAGACGAACCTGCTGGCTCTCAATGCTGGTGTCGAGGCTGCCCGCGCCGGGGAGGCGGGCAAGGGTTTTGCCGTCGTCGCCCAGGAGGTCCGGGAGTTGGCGCAGCGCTCCGCAACGGCTGCCAAGGAAATCAAGGCTCTTATTCACTCGTCGGGAGATCAGGTCAAAAGAGGCGTCAGCCTCGTTGGCCAGACCGGAGAGGCGCTGCGGGCGATGGTTCAGGAGGTTCAGCTGATCGATCGCAATGTACAGGCGATCGTGCAATCTGCCAGGGAACAGTCGACCGGTCTTCAGGAGATCAATACGGCGGTCAACCAGATGGATCAGGCGACGCAAAAGAATGCTGCCATGGTCGAGGAATCCAATGCGGCAACGCATACGCTCGCCAGCGAGGTTTCCTCGCTTTCGGCCAGGCTTGGGCAATTCAAACTGGATGCGGGAAGGGTGGTTTCGCTAAGCGCCTCGCCACGTAGAACAACCGATGCGGCCTCCGGCACCGCTCGACCAGCCGCAACCCCGCATGCAGGGCCCGAGCTTTCCGGTCAAAGAGCCTTGGGCGAAAGACTTCGCTCTGCCTTCGGAAAAACTTCGGCAGCAACAAGCCCGGCCTGGGAGGACTTTTGATCGCTGAAGTGCTTCTGGCGGACGGAGCACGGTTTCGCGACTAGCGGCAAAGCTGTCGTTGCTGACCAAATCGGTTGGAAATTGGACCACTTCAACTGCATCGAGTCCCAGCTTATATGGCGCTCGATGCAACATTGTCCGCAGATAGGTCGTCACGGATGTGGTCCCATCCGGTTCCAGCCCAGCCGCTGTTTCCTTCTCCCCATCCTGCCTTGTCGTCGGCGTTCGGAAGATACCAGTAGGCGCAGCGGCAATTTCTGCAGCCGGAGCTATCGTCGAAGACTGCTTATATATTGTGCAGGCGGCCTGTGGTCGCAGGATGGAAAAGGAAGCGATGCTGCGTGAACCAAGGGTCGGCGCAGTCAGGTGATCAGCAAGGTAGATGCCGTGTGGTCTTGTTCTGTATGGTTGCGATCAGGTCAGCACCGGTATATGGCGCCTGACCCTATCGCTTGAGGCCGTTACGCTGCTCGCGGTAGCAGCGACTTGAGGTTTGCGCCTCCAGCCAAAGCTTCGACGGGCAAGACGAGGCGTCTGGCAATCAACATCTCGCTCAGCTTGATATCCTTGGCGACCCTGTTGCCCGGCCCGACGCCGCTTGCTGCGACCAGCCGTTGCTCGCCGTCGAGATGGAACAGGATGAAGGCGCCCTCGCCAAGATCTCTGCGAACAACGGAGCTGCCCTCATCGGCTAGGCCGGCGATCTGGAGCGTATGATCGAACTGGTCCGACCAGAAATAGGGGACGGCATCGTGGGTGCGGTTTGCACCTAACAGGTTAGCCGCGGCAAGAATACCTTGATCCTGCGCATTGCGCCACGCCTCCAGACGCAGTCGACGGCCGCCATAAAGCGGATGTGGGAAGGAGCAGCAGTCGCCGGCGGCATAGATATCAGCAACCGAAGTCTCCAGATGTTCGTTGACGGCAATGCCGTTATCGACGGCAATCCCTGCCTGAGCGGCGAGCTCGGTGCGGGGCTGTGCGCCGATCCCGACGACCAGTACGTCTGCCGTGATCATGTCTCCATCGGACAGCGAAATGGCGACGTGCTGCCTATCCGCTTCAATATCGAGAACGCTCGCACCGCATTTGACGACGACGCCGTTGCGGCGATGCAGAGACGCCATTGCTTCGGCGATCGGTCCGGGTACGCCGCGCGTGAGAATGCGCTCCTGCGCCTCGATGATCGTAGCCTTGGCACCGCGGCTGCGCGCCGAAGCGGCGACTTCCAGCCCGATGAAGCCGCCGCCGAGCACGGCGACATGCATATCGGCGCGGATCCAGGGACGCAGCGCAAGCGCGTCGTCGATCGTCCGCAGGTACACTATCCGGCTGCTGGCTGGGGCGTTCGGCAATCGCCGGGACGTTGCGCCCGTCGACAGCAGCAGTTTGCTGTAAGGCAGCGTTCGGCCATCCGAAAGGATCAGCTGCTTTGCGGAGGTGTCGATAGCTATCGCAGTTGCGCCGCCAATATGCCGAATGTTGTGCTCGCGGAGCATATGATGGCCAAGCACCGCTAACGCGTGAGGATCTCCTTCATCCAGTAGAATCTTTTTGGAAAGCGGCGGTCGCTCATAGGGAAGGTGAACCTCCTCGCCGATGATGGTGACCGGATGCGGATATCCGTTTTCGCGCAAGCTTAACGCCGCGCGAGCACCGCATTCGCCGGCACCGACGATAATGATGCCCGTATCGTCGGTCATGCTCCGATCCCGATCATGACGCGATCGCCCTCCACTTTGACCGGATAGGTTTTCAGATTGACGCAGACCGGCGCGCCCCGCGCCTCGCCCGTCTTGTAGCTGAAGCGGCCATTGTGCTTTGGACATTCGATGGTGTCATCCATGACGAGCCCATCGGCCAGATGGATCTTTTCATGGGTGCAGAGGCCATCGGTGGCGAAATACTCGTCGTCCGGGCTGCGATAGATCGCAAAAGTTCGCCCGGCATGGTCGAAGCGGATGACATCCTCCTGATCGATTTCATCGGCACCGCATGCGTCAAACCAGCTGGTCATTTCTTCCTCCTCATTGCAATCGGCTCAAGCCGTCGATGCCATTTTCAGATGTCGGGAAAAACTTGACGCCGAACCTTGACCGCGCTTCGTTTTCTTTCCCCGACTGGTTTCAAGCATGCGCGAGATAGCCCTTCACATTCCACGCTGATTATGATCATTTTTCCTCAAGGAGGAGCGGAATGAAGAAGGCACGTCTGGTGGACATCGCCGTGGCCGCGGGTGTCGGCCCAGCGACTGTGGAACGCGTTCTAAACGAGCGCGGCGGCGTGAAGCCGCAGACGGCGGAGAAGGTCGTGCTGGCCGCCAAGCGGCTGGGTTACAAAGGAAACATTCCAAGCGTCTATCGTGGCACGATCCGCATTGAGGTCATCCTGGTCAGGCCGGAGTCGCCGTTCTTCAGCAGACTCAACCGCGCTTTTGAACGTATTGCCGCCTCGCTGGACAGCTCAATCGCCGTCAATCGAACCTTTATCGACGAGAGCGATCCGGAAAAATTTGCCGCCCATGTCGCCAACAGCAGCATTCGCCGGCATGGTCTGATTGTTATAGCCGTCGACCATCCGGTGATCAGGGAGAGCTTGCGGAAAGTTCGCGCCGCCGGCGTCGAAGTGGTCCAGATCGTCTCATATCTCACCGGTAGGGACGATGTGTTCGTCGGCATAGACAATTATGCCGCGGGCCGAACCGCCGGCCTTTATATGTCGCGTATGCTCCAGCACGTGAAGGGAAGTATTGTCGCCGTCTGTCATAGCTGGGCCTATCAGATCCATAGGGAGAGGGTTCGGGGATTCTCCGATTATTTGGGTTCCAAAGGCAGCACAGGGCTGGCGTTTTCAGAGGTCGTGTTCGGTCGTGATGACGAGGTGCAATCTGCCGAATTGTTGGCACAGGCGCTGCGACGTTTCCCGGATACTGTCGGTGTCTACAATGCCGGCGGCGCCAATCTCGGTGTCGGCTCGGTACTTCAGCGCTTCCAGGAGCAGAGAAAAGGTGAATGCGTGTGGATTGGGCACGAGCTCAACGACGAAACCCGGCGCTTCATATCGTCGGGCCTGATGACGCTCGTTCTCGATCAAGCGCCGGAGACACAGGCAAGGCGGGCACTGGATACTATTCTGTCGCGAATGGGGATCATCGATGTGCCGGTCAATCAGGATCCGGTGCCGTTCCTGACCTATACGTCGGAGAATATAGGAATGCCGGTTGTCACTGTTCGGTGATAAGACAAAAACGACAAGGCCGGAGCCTGCGAAGGAGGGCCGCAGGCTCCGGCATTTCCCGCCATCGACGGCCGACTAGGCCGGTGGCGGGGGGAGAGCCAAAGTAGCGCATATGGCGCGCAGCATGACTTCGGCAAGCTTGTGAGATCATTGTGCCGGCTGGCGTGACCGACCGGCTCTGACTTTGCCTTAGCCCGTCGTGCCGGAGCGGCGCACTTGTTTCTCGGCATATTTCTTGGCGCGCTCCATGAAGCGCTTGTTCATACGATCCTCCGCCTCCTTCGAGCCATCGTGAAATGTGCCGAACCATTGGTCGAGCGGAATGACACCGTCTGCATAATTGCATTCGAAGAATTTGTGATGGAGATAGTGATCATAGGCATGGGTATCGATGCCCGTTTCCTCGCCGATGACGATCTTGTCGAAGCCGGCATGGCCCGGCGCCGGCGCCAGCGCGGCATGGGTTAGATGGAACAGCGCATGGACCGGACTGGACGGCACGATCCAATGAATGAGAACGCCCGAGAAATACAGGAGATGCTCGACCGGATGCATGGCCAGACCTGACCATGGACCTGGATTGACGTTGTTATGATGCAGCTTGTGGACCGCATGATAGAGCGGCGGCCAATGGATCAGACGATGCACGAGGTAGAAGTGCAGATCGCGGAAGGCCGGGATCGACAGCATGATGATCGCGCAATAGATCGGGTGTTCGGCAAAATCCACATAGGGAATGATGCCATTGGCAAAAGCCCAGAGGGTCACCACTTCGAAGGCGGTCCAGAAAGGTACGGCGCTTGCGAAGGTCCAGATCACATTATCGGTGGTCTGGTTGCCGAAGAGGAACGCCGAATTATCCTTCGACGGCCATTTGCTATTGTATTTGAAGCTCGTGCCCTGCTTCTTCTGCATGTAGAGACGCAGGTGGAAGGCGCCGAAAAACACGAAGACCAGAGCGGCATTGCGCACGAGTAAATACGCGATCCAGCCCGGCGCCAGCGTCCTCATGGTTTCCATGGAGGGCGTCGCGTAAATCCACAGCAGCGTTGCGACGACGGCATACACGACATTCCAGGGCATCAGATAACCGGGATATCCGAAGAACCATTTCAGGAATGCGATCGGTTTGGCCGGCCAGATGAAGACGGGCGGGTATTGCAAAAGCTTCTTTGGCTTCCAGTCGCCGCGCTTGTCGCGCGTGCCGTAGAGCGTGTCGTCCATGATATGCCTCCCGGTAAATGAAACGATGCAGTCAGTGTCAGCGGTGTCGACTGGAAACGACAGCATTGATTTGATGAAATTTGCTCACGGCGATGAGATGTTCGTCGAGCTTCGATGGGGATGGGAAGGGGGCTCCATGGCTCCTCCTTCCCTGGCATCGGCAGCTGCGCTCCTCGTCGCCGATGCCTGCCTCGTCAGTTCAGGCTCTCGAACTGAACCATGTTTTCCCGTGTCACCAGCTTGAAGGGGATCCACACTTCGCGGTCGATCTGCTCACCCTTGATGGCCTTCAGAGCGGTATCGACGGCGCCACGGCCCTGTGCCTTCGCGTCCTGGAACACCGTGACTTTGAGATCGCCTGACTTCATCGCCTGCAATGCGTCCGGCGTCGCGTCGATGCCGGCAACGATCGTCTTGTCGGTCGAGCCGCCGGCATTCTTGATTGCGGAGATCGCGCCGAGCGCCATTTCATCATTGTTGGCGATGACCGCATCGAAGCTCAGCCCGGACGTCAGCCAGTTCGAGACGAGATCTGCGCCATCGACGCGGCTCCAGTTGCCCACCTGCTCGCGCACGACCTTGATGCCGCTGCAGTCGCTTGATTTCAGGACGTCATGCACGTCCTGCGTCCGCTGGCGTGCCGCCTGGCTGCTGAGATCGCCGACCATGACGACGACGTCGCCCTTGCCGCCCAGCATGCGACAGACTTCCTTCGTCTGCAGCGTGCCGGATTCGGTTTCATTCGACCCGACGAAGGCCTGCTTGTTTGCAAGTGTCGTCAGGTCCGTCGGCTGGATGTTGACGTAGATCAGCGGAATACCGGCATCCGCCGCTATCTTGCTCATCGCCGGCGTTCCGTCCGAATCCACCGGGTCGACAATGATGGCCGAGACGCCGCCAGCCGCGAAGTTGCGCACCTGATCGAGCTGCTTGTTGACGTCGTTGGCGGCGTCGACCACCTGCAGATCCAGGCCCTTGGTCTTGCCGTAGTCCTGCATTCCATTGGCGATCAAGGTTTGGAAATTGGTTGTCAGGTAACCCATCGAGACACCGATCCGATCGGCGGCATGGGCTTGCGATGACAGCACGAGCGCGAGCGCGCTGGCGCTCAAAAACTTCAACATGTTCTCCTCCCAGGAAACGGCGGCCCAAGTGACCGCTAGGAAAGAGTTATCGATGGAGCTGGTCGGCGTCCGGGAGTATTTTGATGAAAAACCATCATGCCGACGGTCGGTGAGCGGGCGAATACATCCGCTTTGCAATGAAACGTACCGATGATCAAAACCCATCATCGGATCAGCTGGCAAACACTTGGAATTCGTGATCTGAGCAACCCGCTGCGACGGGAGGAACTATGCAGAGTTTGCTTATATTCCAGTCGCTTTGGTCCATGGAGCAACGCAGCGCGCGTTATCCTGAGCTCTCCCTGGAGGAGAATATCGGAAAGATTGCTGCTGCCGGCTTTGATGGCATCAGTACCCATTGGTATGACCGCGATGTCGTTGCCCGGATTGCAGGCCTTCTGAAACAGCATGGTTTGCAGGCGGAGGGGCAATGCTTCCCCAAGACCGTCGACGATCTGAAGCCGGCGTTGGAAGTCGCGGCTGAGTTCAATGTTCATCACATTTGTCTTCAGCCGGACGTGCGACTGCGTCGGCTGGAGGATTGCATCCCTTTGCTGGAAGGTTGGCAGCGGCTGGCGGAAGAGGCCGGCATCGATGTCTGGATCGAGACCCACCGCGACCGGATGACGACCGACCTGTTCTTCACGCTCGATTTGCTCGATCGGCTGCCGAACCTGCGGCTACTTGGCGATATCTCCCATTTCCTCGTCGGGCGGGAGTTTTCCTGGCCGGTATCCGAGGAAAACCATGCGCTTATTCATCGGATCCTGGATAGTTCCTGGGCCTTTCATGGCCGCGTTGCCTCGCGCGAACAGGTTCAGATCGAAATCTCCTTCCCGCATCACAGACCTTGGGTCGATCTTTTCCTCGGCTGGTGGGATTATGGTTTCAGGAGCTGGCGCAAGCGGGCCGGTAAGGACGCAACGCTTGCCTTCACCTGCGAGCTGGGACCGAAGCCCTATGCCATCACCGGAAGGGACGGTGAAGACAGCACCGACCGTTGGGAGGAATCCCTCCTCATGAGGCAGGAAATCCTTGATTTGTGGGCAAGAACTGCCAGCTAACAAATCAGACGAGACATCTCGAATAGACTATTGATTTTGGAGGAATTTCCATGGACGTAAGAGCAGCAGTCGCGGTGCAGGCCGGTAAGCCACTTGAGGTGATGACGGTTCAGCTTGAGGGACCTCGGGCCGGCGAAGTGCTGATCGAGGTCAAGGCGACCGGCATCTGCCACACCGACGATTTCACCCTGTCGGGCGCCGATCCGGAAGGCCTGTTTCCCGCCATCCTCGGCCATGAAGGTGCGGGCATTGTCGTCGATGTCGGACCGGGTGTGACCTCGGTCAAGAAGGGCGACCACGTCATTCCGCTCTACACGCCCGAATGCCGCGAATGCCCCTCCTGCCTTTCCCGCAAAACCAACCTCTGCACGGCGATCCGCTCGACCCAGGGCCAGGGCCTGATGCCGGACGGCACCTCGCGCTTCTCGATCGGCAAGGACAAGATCCATCACTATATGGGCTGCTCGACCTTCGCCAATTACACCGTGCTGCCGGAGATTGCCGTCGCCAAGGTCAATCCCGACGCGCCCTTCGACAAGATCTGCTACATCGGTTGCGGCGTGACCACGGGCATCGGCGCCGTCATCAACACCGCCAAGGTGGAGATGGGCGCGACCGCCATCGTCTTCGGTCTTGGCGGCATCGGCCTCAACGTCATCCAGGGCCTGAAGCTTGCCGGTGCCGACATGATCATCGGCGTCGACCTCAACAATGACAAGAAGGCCTGGGGCGAGCGCTTCGGCATGACGCATTTCGTCAATCCGAAGGAAGTCGGCGACGACATCGTGCCCTATCTCGTCAACATGACGAAGCGCGGTGCCGACCAGATCGGCGGCGCCGACTATACCTTCGACTGCACCGGCAACACCAAGGTGATGCGCCAGGCACTCGAAGCTTCGCATCGCGGCTGGGGCAAGTCCGTGGTCATCGGCGTTGCCGGCGCCGGCCAGGAGATTTCGACGCGTCCGTTCCAGCTGGTGACGGGCCGCTCGTGGATGGGCACTGCCTTTGGCGGCGCCCGTGGCCGCACCGATGTTCCGAAGATCGTCGACTGGTACATGGAGGGCAAGATCATCATCGATCCGATGATCACCCACACCATGCCGCTCGAAGACATCAACAAGGGCTTCGAGCTCATGCACTCGGGAAAAAGTGTCAGGGGTGTCGTGATTTACTGACGGGCTGAAGCGCGTTGGAAGTTTTTTGGCAGTCCGAGCGACGGATAAATCGAAGACCATCGTTCAAGAAGAACGCCGGCCTCCTGACGAGGTCGGTGGCTTGAACATGAATGGCCTTCAGGCAAAAGGATATGCCCATGACCCGCAAGCTGCTAAGTGTGACCGCCGCCGCTCTCTTCGCCCTGTCCTCGGCAACCGTGGTCTTCGCGCAAACAACGACCCCTGCGACGACGGCAACACCGGCTCCCGCTGCGACCTCGTCCACTTCCGCACCTTCCTCGGCGATGCCATCAAAGGATGAAATCAAGACGGCTCGCCAGGCTTGCCGGCAGGATGCGACCGGGCAGGGCCTCAAGGGCCAGGCACGCAAGGATGCCGTCAAGAGCTGTCTCCAGCAGAAATATCCGGTACTGGCGAAACGCAAGACCTGCCACGACCAGGGCACCGCAAAGGGCTTGGAGAAGAAGGCGCTGCGCGACTTTGTCAAGCAGTGCGTGGCTGCGGCCTAAATCTCAGCACGGACTTTTCCTAGCGGAAGCATGGCTCGCCGACTAAAAGGCGAGCCACTCAATTCGGGCTCTGCACCAACTTGTCATGCGCGGCGACATAGCTCTTTTTTCAGAGAAGATCGAACCTATCTCTTTGTGAGAGCAATATGTTTCGGGACGCACCGTGCTTTTTCATCCAGATCAGCTTTCACTGGGCATCGTCTTGCCGGCTCAGGCAAGAACACAAGCCGATATTCAATTCCCCACACAACTTGCGACGGCAGCCCACGCCGATAAATTGGGTTTCGACGTCTTGTGGGTGAGGGATGTCCCCCTGAATAGCGAGAGCTATCCCGATCCGATCGGGCATGCCGATCCTTGGGTTTTCCTGGGTGCTTTGGCTGCGACCACTTCCCAAATTCATCTGGCAACCGGCGCGATCGTCCTGCCTTTGCGGCACCCGCTGCATATCGCCAAGGCAGCACTTTCCGTCGCAGCGCTCTCGAAAGGACGGTTTGTCCTCGGGCTAGGCTCGGGCGACAGGCCGAGTGAATATGAAATCTTCGGCAGAGATGTCGAAAACCGCAAGACACTCTTCCAGTCTCGTTGGGATCGTCTCGCCGCTGCATTGCGCCCGGATCAGGCCGTGACCGACGAAGAGGGTAATCTTCGCGAGGAATTTTCCATAAGGCCTGTTTTGCAGCAGCCCGCTATCCCGATGGTGGCGGTGGGGTCATCGGCGCAATCGCTGGAGTGGATTGCCCGGCATGCAGCCGGATGGATGACCTACTATCGTCCGCTGCCGGTGCAAAAGGATCGGCTGGCACTTTGGCACAATGCACAATTGAAGATCACCACGGAGTTTCGCGGTTTCGGTCAGTCGATGGTGCTGGAATTGCTCGATAAACCCGACGCCATTTACGAGGAGATCAATCTCGGCGCCAGATCGGGACGGCGAGCGCTGATTGGGACATTGTCAGCCATGCGGGAGGCAGGCATTCATCACGTCGCATTCAATCTGATTTCGGATAAGAGGTCTCCAGCCGAGGTCATGGAGGAAATCGCCGCGGAGGTCATGCCGGCCCTGCGATAGCGTGTCCCGCGTTGCAAAGCGTCAGCGCATTATTGGCGCTTGGACGGGCCGGCGTCGAAATCATGCTCGGCTGCCTCACGCTCATGGCGATCGAGCGCTGTGCAAAGCATCAATGCGATCATCTCGACCGTCGCGTCGGCATTTTGCGGGCGGTGTTGCGGATTGAATGCCACGCCGATGACAATCGCGTGGTCGGCCTTCGTGGGCGCTGGCCAGAAATCGAACCTCGACTGGTCAAAGGGATAGACGCCGGCAGTCACGACTTCATTCGAAGCGGCCGCCATTTTTGCCGCTTCCATCTCGAGCTTTGTGAGCTTTTCCTCGCCTTCAACTTTCGATGCTTCGTCGCCGTCTATGAAGACGAGCGTGACGGGGAGATCAAAAAGCGCTGTCAGGACTGATCGTGTGATCTCAGTCGCTTGCCGCGCAGATCTCACGGCGAGCATTTGTCGAGCGTACACCCTCATCTTGGCCTGATAGAAATGGAGGCGGTCAAGTTCGGCGGAATCGTGCCGCTTCGTTGCTGCAATCGTGCTTGTGATGCAACCTATGACGAACAAGAGCGCAATTGCCCAGATGTTGGAGGTATCGGTAACGGCGAGAGAGAAACGAGGCTCGGTGAAGAAGAAATTGTAGGCGAGGGCGCCGAGAAGTGCGGAAAGCAGCGCAGGGCCAAGACCGAAGGCGACGCCGCTGGCGACGACGGGCAGAACATAGATAAGCGACAAATTGGGTATCGCTTCGTAACGATCAAATCCGGCCGCGATTGCGGTGGCCATACCCGTCATGACCAGTGAACCGAGATATTGGATGACCGAAGGGATGCCTGAAAGGCCGATATCGCGCGTCACGGGATTTGCCATTGCGCGACCTGCGGCGTCATCAATATGGTTGTTCATCGACATGGCCGGATTCTCCTTCACAATGAAGGTGGATCATCGGGCATTTGAATTCCATGCGGAAATCCGCAGCGCTTTATAAGCATTTCATAAAGGCGTGGCCGCGGCGGGTCATGACGAGAGCCTTCGCGCGCTCGCGAAGGCTCTGACCGGCCCCAGGAACCTCCGCGCGTTGCCGAAAGCACCTACCCCGCTGAAGCAATGTGCGGGCGCAGGAATGGCCGCCCCCGCCATTCAGAGGATATTGGTGAGAAACCGATCGACCCGCGTTTCCTGCTTATACAGCGATTTGACAAGAGCGGCCGCGAGCGTCGCGGTCAACGCGCCTCCAATAATATCACTGACATAGTGGGTGCCGAGATAGACGCGCGAGAAGGAAACGAGGAGGGCAGACAGGAGAAAGAGGCAGCCTTGCCTCGCGCGATTATGAAACAGGAAGGCTGCCGCAATCGCGAAAGACGCCGTGGCGTGATCCGACGGGAAGGAAGGATCACTGCTGCGCTCGATCAAGATCCGGGTGATGCCGGCGTCATATGGTCGGATGCGCTGCACGAAGAGCAGGATAACTTGATTGATCGCAAGTCCGATCAAAAAGCTCAGGCCCGCGGCAATCAGGACGTGGCGCGTTTTAGCCGGCGGGGAGCCCGTCCACCATTGAGCAGCAACAGCAAGGACGAGCAGAGGTACGCCGTAGACCGAGAGCATCATCATCGTCTGGTCGAAACCTCCGGTCCCGGACAGGCTATTGATCCATCCCGTGATGGCTGCATCGAGTGCGTACATTGGGTCTCCTATCGTCTGGCGATGGGATGCAGCACTTGACTGACAGCTGCCTGAACTATCGAACAGCTATTGCGTTGCCGGGTGGCTCGGGAGCGGAAGCTAATGCGATGCCCCGAGCGATGCCTCATTCTTCGCGAGAATGAAATCCGCGCAGCGCTCGGCGATCATGATGGTGGGCGCATTGGTGTTGCCGCTGACGAGGGTCGGCATGATCGATGCGTCCGCAATCCGCAAGCGAGGAACCCCGACGACGCGCAATTGAGGATCGACCACCGCCATCGCATCGCGGCCCATCTTGCAGGTGCCTGACGGGTGATAGACGGTCTTGGCGATGGAACGGGCGTGGTTTGCGATGGCTTCATCGGTCTGTGCGCTGTCGCCTGGGGCAAGCTCGCCGAAACCGAGCTTTTTCATTGCGGGCGCTGCGAGGATTTTTCTGCCAAGCTTGATGCCGCGCACCAGCGTATCGACATCGGCTTCCTTCGTCAGATTATTGCCGACGAAGATGATGGGATCATCGGCGTTCCGGGTTCTGAGCGATATCTTGCCTCGAGCCTCCGGGCGCAGGATGCACGGATTGATGGATACCCCGTGCCCGTCCATCTGGCCGCGCGATGCATCGCCGACAAGGGCCGGCGTGACATGAAACTGAATGTCTGGCCGCCCGCAGCCCGAAGTGTCGATAAAGCCTCCGCTTTCCACGACATTGGACGCGAGCAGGCCTGACCGGTTCAGCGCATATTGCAGTCCGTTGATGGCGGCGCGGAACCCTCGGTCCTGCCCCTTCAGCGAAATTGGTCGGTCGGTGATGCCGTAGACCGATGCGGTGATATGGTCCTGGAAGTTTTCGCCGACGCCGGGCAGATCGCGTAAAACAGGAATGCCGAGCGAAGACAGGCGTTCCGCCGGACCGATACCGGAGAGCATCAGGAGTTTGGGCGTTGCCAACGCGCCCGCGCACAGAATGACTTCTTCCGCGGCTTTGGCCGTATGCTCGACGCCGTCGGTGGTTCTATAGACGATGCCCGAGGCCGCGCCGTTTTCCATCAGGATGTTCTGGACGGCACTCTCCGTGCTGATGGTCAGCAATGGCGAGTTCCGGACGGCTTTGAGGTAGGTTGCCGCCGTCGAGCCGCGACGCGCCTGGAACGTCGTCGTCTGATAGAAGCCGATGCCTTCCTGCGACGCGCCATTAAAGTCATGGGAGAAGGGCAGGCCGACTTCCTGGGCCGCTCGCACGAAAGCAGAACTGATCGGATGGCGAAACCTCGGTTCTGACACCTTCAGCGGCCCACCCGTGCCATGATAGTCTCCCGCCAGTGTTTCGTTGTCCTCGCAACGCCTGAAGATCGGCAGCACGTCGTCAAATCCCCAGCCATCGCAACCAAGGTCGCGCCAGGTGTCGTAATCCTGCGCTTGGCCGCGAATATAGATCATCGCGTTGACCGAAGAGCCGCCGCCGAGCGTGCGGCCCTGTGGAACCACCAGCACACGGCCGTTTGCGCCGGGCTCGGGTTCGGTCTCGTACATCCAGGTCCGCTTCGTGCCGAGCACCCGCACGAAGGTCGCGGGTATATGGATAAACGGCGTATTGTCGCGTGGCCCTGCCTCCAGCAGGAGCACGCGCTTGCCTGCCGAGACCAGCCTGTTTGCGACGACGCAGCCCGCAGATCCCCCGCCGACAATGATGTAATCGAAGACCTTCATTCGCAGTCAGCTCCTCCGCCGCGCGTGACAAGAGACTGCGCCGTTCGCCGGCGCAGGAAAAAAGCGGTGCCTCAGGCGCCGATGTGGCTGACGAATTTCACGGTCTGATAGGCGTCGAGACTTTCCGCTCCGCCCTCGCTGCCGTATCCGCTTTCCTTGATGCCACCGAACGGCGTTTCCGCGGCAGCGATACCGAAGTGGTTGATCGAGACCATGCCGGCTTCGAGTTCGGCAGCGAAACGGTCGGCGGTCGCAAGCGAACGGGTGAATGCGAAGGCAGCAAGACCAAAGGGCAGGCGGTTGCTGCGTTCGATCGCCTCGTCGATGGATCCGACGCGCACCAAGGCGGCAACCGGACCGAACGGCTCGTCGTTCATGATGCGTGCGGTTTCCGGCACATCGGACAGGACGGTGGGCTCGAAGAAGAAGCCTGCATTGCCGATGCGCCGTCCACCGCATTCCAGTTTGGCGCCGGCCGCGACAGCATCCTCGACGAAGCTTTCCATGGCATCGAGACGGCGTGGATTGGCAAGCGGTCCCATCTGCGTGCCATCGGCAAGACCATCGCCTACTTTCAATGCCTTAGCGCCGGCAATGAAACCATCTCGGAAGCTGTCGTAAACCGAATCTTCGATGTAGAAGCGTGTCGGCGAGGCGCAGACCTGGCCGGCATTTCGATATTTCAGCATGACGCCGAGTTTTATCGCGGCGGCAACGTCCGCATCTGCCGCAACGATGTAAGGTGCGTGACCGCCGAGCTCCATTGTCGAGCGTTT
This sequence comes from Rhizobium sp. NPDC092011, assembly GCF_044756305.1. Taxonomy (NCBI): domain Bacteria; kingdom Pseudomonadati; phylum Pseudomonadota; class Alphaproteobacteria; order Hyphomicrobiales; family Rhizobiaceae; genus Rhizobium; species Rhizobium sp. NPDC092011. Next base: position 1,720,358 of record NZ_JBIVSO010000001.1, on the reverse strand, counting down.
CATATGCGAAGCCGCTTGCGCTGCGAGCGCTTTGCCGACCGGAACCGAGCCGGTAAACGTGATCTTGCGGATTGTCGGCGCGGCGATCAGATAGTCGGATACTTCGGCAGGCACACCGAAAACGATGTTGATGACACCGTTCGGTACGCCTGCCTCCTGAAAGGCCCTCGCCAGCTCGATGCAGGCGGAAGGTGTCTCTTCCGGCGGCTTGGCTATGATCGAGCATCCGGCGGCAAGCGCCGCCGAGATCTTGCGTACAAGCTGATTGATCGGAAAGTTCCACGGCGAGAAGGCGGCGACGGGCCCAACCGGCTCCCTGATTACCATCTGGCGTGCGCCGGGAATACGGGCCGGAATGACACGCCCATAGGCACGACGTCCCTCCTCAGCATGCCATTCGATGTGTTCGGGAGCGGCATTGGCCTCGCCACGCGCCTCGGCAAGCGGCTTGCCCTGTTCCCGTACCATATGCTGGGCGATCGTTTCGGCACGTTCGCGTACGAGGCCGGCGGCGCGAAGCATGATGCGGCAGCGCTCGAGCGCCGTCATCTTCCGCCATATCTGGAAGCCCTTCTGTGCTGCGGCAAGCGCGTCGTCGAGATCCGCGCGTTCGCAGATCGAAAGCTCTGCGATGATCTGTCCGGTGGCGGGATTCTTAACGGCGGCGGTGCGGCTTCCAGAGCCGGCACGCCAGGCGCCGTCGATCAATAGCGGTTTACTCAACATGGCTTATTTTCCTCGGATTGCTTTCGGAAATGGGCGTTGGCAGGGCGCTCAGGACTTGCGCATATTCGGCTGCGATACGGCGGACGATCTCCGCGGCTGGGAGAACCTCGGAAACAAGGCCGGTACTCTGGCCCGCCTCGACCTTCCCTCCGCTCACATCGCCGTCGAAGGCGGCGGCCTTCAGCGAACTGGCGATGAACAACGCCTTGCGCTGATCGTCGGAAAGCCCGTCGGCTTCGGCTTTGGCCATCTCCTCGGCAAAGCGATTGCGAACGACCCGGATGACGCCGAAACCACGGCCGACGACCATCGTGTCCGCGACGCCCGCCTTGACCAGCAGATCCTGATAGGCGGGGTGCAGCCGTGCTTCCCTGGACATCATGAAGCGAGAGCCGAATTGAGCAGCGCCGGCGCCGAGCGAAAGCGCGGCGGCTAGACCATGGCCGTCGGCAAAGCCACCGCTCAATATCAGCGGCATGTCCGGGACGGCTTTTGCGATCGCGCGACCGAGGACAAGGGTCGAGACAAGCTCCGGCGGCGGATGGCCGCCTGCCTCGCCACCAACGGCGATCAGTCCGTCGACGCCGGCGTCGGCGGCCTTGCGGGCATGCACTTCGCCGGATACGACATGCAGGCAGATGGTTCCGACAGCCTTGAAGCGGTCGACGTACTTCTTCGGGCCGCCCTGTGAAGCGATCAGCACCGGAATGCGCTTTTCGATCAGCATGTCCATGATCGCCTCGGCGCCTTCGCGATAAAGCGGCAGGTTGACGGCGAAGGGCCTCTCTGTCCCGGCCTTGATCTCGTCAATCGCCTCTTCGAGATGATGTGGGAACATGGGGCCAGCCGCGAGCACTCCGAGGCCACCGGCATTGGAGACTGCGAGCGGCAGCGCGGAGTTCGAGGACGCCCAGGACATGCCCGCCTGTATGATCGGCAGATCGATGCCCAGCAATTTGGTGACACTGGTTTCGATGCGCATAACTATACCTCGAGGCCCGCGAGCCTGCGGGCATGGGCGGCAAGCTGCTTCTTCTGGATTTTCGAACTGGCCGTCATGCCGATCGACTCGAAATCGGGCACGATCCAGACGTGCCGAGGGACCTTGAAACCGGCCATTTCTCGCTTCGACCAGTCGATGATCTCGGTGGGCGTGGCCACGCAACCTTCATTCAGGATGATGAAGGCAGCGGTTACCTCGACAAGCCGTTTGTCGGGTATGCCGACGACCGCTGCCTGGCGGATGAGCCTGTTCTGGTGCAGCACGTTTTCAACGTCGGCGGGCGAGACATTCTCGCCGCCGACGCGGACGATATCCTTGGCGCGGCCGAGGAATTTCAGGCGACCGGCGGCATCGAGTTCGCCAAGATCGCCCGTCGACAGCCAACCCTCGCCATCGATCGCTGCGGCGGTTTCCTCCGGCTTGTCGAAATAGCCCTTCATCACATTCCAGCCGCGAACCTGGATTTCTCCGGTCTCGCCGGTGTCTCCAATGCGGCCGTCGTCGAGGCGGATGCGCACGTCGACACCAGTCTGCACACGCATTGCGGCGCTGACGCGAATTTCCTCCGCTTCCCACCAGCAAGATTGCGAAACGTTGGGGGATGCTTCCGACAGGCCATAGCCGACGACGCACTCGCGGGCACCGAGTTCATCGATGACACGACGGACGATGGTCGGCGAGGCGGCGAGCCAGGCGCCGCGAAGGCTGAGGCGACGTTGCTGCAGATCGGGATGCGACAGCAGCATCAACGCCATCGTGTCGTTGCCCGAGAAATGCGTGCAGCGTTCCTCCTCCATCAGGCGCAGCGCCTCGCCGGGCTCGAAGCGCTCCATACTGACGAGCGTGACGGCGTGCTGAAGGCAGGAGAGGATTGAGAGCGTGGTGCCGGCAACGTGGAAGAACGGGCGGGCGCTGTGAAACCGGTCGCCGGGCCGCAAACCCATCCGCATGCCGGACAGGTAGCCGTTTGGCAGCATGTTGCGATGTCTGAGCAATACACCTTTGGGGAAGGACGTGGTGCCGGATGTATATTGGATCAGCAGGATGTCGTCAGGTTCGTCACAGGGCGCGATCGGTTCCGCTTTTTTCGCGCAGAGGTCGGGCCAGCTGGTAGCAGCTGCGGGCACGTCTTTGCCGAGCACCAGGATCCTCTGCAGATCGGGCAAGGCGTCATGAGGCAGGCCGCCATCTATGCTCGGGCAGATCTCCCGGAGCATTCCGATGAAGTCGATCTTCAGGAAGCGATCACACGTGATGAACGTGCTGACCCGCGACTGCCTCAAGGCATAGGCCATCTCGGCGGCGACGAAGCGGGTATTGATCGGCACCGTGACGGCTCCGAGCGAGCCGAGCGCAAGAAATATCACGACCCAGTCGGTTGAATTGCCAAGGCACAGGCCGACGTGGTCACCTCTACGAACGCCTGCGGCTGCGAGCGCTGCGCGGGTATCGTCAACCTTGCCGGCGAGTTCGCGAAAGGTCAGTCTGCCGCCGGCAGCAACGATCGCTTCGACATCGGGCGCAACGGTCGCTGCGCGCCGCAGGGCTGAAGAAACCGTAAGCGGGCAAATTTCCGCAAGATCAGAAATGCTCATTTGCCACCCTTGTTGCCAATCGCTTCAGAAAATTTTTCGATGCCGGATCGCCATCCCCCGTCGGCAAGGCAGCGTTCGATTGCTGCCATTTCGATGCGGATGCCGTTCGCGAGATTCGTCTCGTGGCCGAGGTCCACGGCCTGCTTCGTCAGTGCCATCGCGAGCGGTGGAGCAGAGGCAACGCTTTCGGCGATTTCCTGTCCCACCTGCGCCAATGTTTCGTCGGGTACGATCCGAGCGACCAATCCCCGCCGATAGGCTTCTTCGGCAGGCATCGTGCGGCCGGTGAACAGCAGTTCCTTTGCGCCCATGCGGCCGATGACGCGTTGCAGCCGCTGCGTGGCGCCTACCGTTCCCCATTGCGGTTCGGGGAAGCGAAAGGTGGTTTTTTCCGTGGCGACGACGAAGTCGCAGCTCATCAGGATTTCACCGCCCGAGCCAACGACCGGGCCTTGCGTGAGGGCGATGACGGGCTTGCCGCAGCGCCCGATCGCATCATATGCGGCAAAGGAGGCATGTCTGCGGGCGATCACCCAGGCTTCATCCTTGCCGGCTCGCTCTTTCAGATCGGCGCCGGCGCAGAAGACCGGCCCATTCGCCGACAGCAAGACGACGCGGATATCGGGCTGAGTATCCATTCGTTGGAACGCCTCGCGAAGCGCAACGCACATTTCCAGATTAAGTGCGTTACGGGCCTGTGGCCGATTGAGAACGATCCGGGCGATCGCACCATCCTGCGTCACCGATACGGCATCCTGGGTTGACGTCATTAGATGACCCCCTCGCTGCGGAGCGCGCCGATATCGGCGTCGCTCAAATTCAATTCGTCCTTGAGCAGAAATTCGGTGTCGGCACCGAGCAGCGGCGGGCAGCCGATCTCCGGCGGTTCGAAGCCATCGAAACCGATCGGCGTGCGCAGGGCTGGGAATTCTCCTTCGGTCGGGTGAACGAACGATCCGACCACTTCGCGAGCCTGCATATGGGGATCGTTGAGGATCTCCCTGACAGTGTTGACTTCGCCCGCAGGAATGCCAACTGCGCGCAGCGCCTCCGCGAGCTCTGCCCGCTCGCGTGCGGCAATCGCCGTCCTCATATTGTCCATCACCCGCTTGCGGTTGGCGACGCGCCCGGCATTCGGCGCCAACACAGGGTCTGACGCCAGATCGTCGAGCCCAAGCACTCGGCACATAGGCAGCCAATGCTGATCGCTGCCGCTGATGTGGAGCCATCCGCCATCGCGGCACTGGAATGCGGCCGAGGGTACTCTGCCCGGATGTTCGGTGCCGGATCTCGATATGTCTTCGTTCAGTGCGAAAAGCCGCGCCGCGGCAAGAGCGAGAAGGCTCGCCTGAATATCCATCATGGCGAGATCGATATGGCAACCTTTCTGGCTGCGTCCACGCCCCACCAGCCCGGTGAGAATAGCGATGGCGATCCACAGGCCAGCCGTCATATCGGCAATCGGTACGCCGGTCTTCGCTGGTGGTGAGTCCGGATGGCCGGTCAGGTGCATCACGCCGGACAGCGCCTGGAACACGGTGTCGTAACCTGCACGGTCGCGATAGGGGCCGGTCTGACCGAAGCCGGTGTTGGACACGTAGATCAGTCCCGGATTGAGCGCCGAGAGGCGGGCATAGCCGAGATTGAAGCGGTCCATATCGCCGGGCAGGAAGTTCTCGAGCACGACATCGTGGCGCGCGGCAAGCCGGGCGGCGATATCCTGAGCCTTCGGCGACTTCAGATTGAGCGTGAGCGATTGCTTGCCGCGATTGAAAGCGAAGAAATAGGCGCTTTCGCCACCCGGAAGCCGGGGTTCGAAGAGGCGGGATTCATCTCCGCCTTTCGGTCTTTCTACCTTGGTGACCGTCGCGCCGAGTTCGGCCAGGATCTGCGTTGCCATCGGGCCGGCCAGAACGCGCGAGAAGTCCAGGATGCGAATGCCGTCGAGCGGTTTCATTTCGCCTCCCTACGGAAGCTGCGCATCTTCGCGTTGAGCTCACGGCCTGCGACCATCGCCTCGTCGTAGGGAAGGTCGCCAACCCGGTAGTAGAGGGACTTGGCGGCAGCCATGGCAAGCGGATTGGCCGCCGCCCAGGCTTCGGCAATCTCGAGCGCCGCATCAAGCAGTGCATCCGGTGCGACGACACGATTGCACAGGCCAAGGGAAAGCGCTTCGTCGGCACCGATCAACCGTCCGAGGCTGATCATTTCGAACGCTGCCTTGCGACCGAGCGACCGTTGCAGCCCGGTCATGACCAGGGCCGGGACAATCGAGTGCTTCAATTCCGGATAGCCGAATTTCAGGTTGGTGGCGGCCACCATCATATCGCAACCGATGGCAAGGCCGGCGCCTCCGCCGATGGCCGCCCCTTGCACGGCCGAGACGATCGGTTTGGAAAGGCCCTGCATCATAGCTTGCGTCCGGCACGTCAGATCGGCGCGCCTGTCGACGAGATCCTGGTTGTCCGGGGTCAGCGTGTCGAATTCGGCGAGGTCGGCGCCGGCGCAGAAGCCGCGGCCACTGCCGGCAAGCACGATTGCACGGATTTCCGGGGCGCGATCCGCTTCGAGCAGCGCATCATGGATCGCCTGCGTCAGTCCGGTGTTCAATGCGTTGAGCTTGTCGGGTCGGTTCATCGTAATGATGCGAACCGCGCCGCGGCTCTCGACAAGAAGAATGGATGTGTGTGGTTCAGTCATTTCCCGATCCTATGCTGCGAAATGGCCGTAGCCGCTGCGTGCGACCCTGCTTAGCAGTTCGCGCCCGAGGATTGCCTCGCAGAGGCGGGAAGCCTCCTGCAGCTTCGAGAGGTCGAGGCCAGTATCGATCCCTTCCGCCTCGAACAGGTTGACGAGATCTTCCGTTGCCACGTTTCCCGTATAGCCCTCGCCGTAAGTGATCTGCGTGGGATGACCGCCAACGCCGCCGATTGCGCTGTCGAACCAGCGGCATCCAGCTTCATGGGCGGCAAGGCAATTGGCAAGCGCGGTGCCGCGGCTGTCGTGAAAATGCGCGATGGCCGTCACGTCCGGCAGTTCGCGCATGATTCGTTCGAAAAGGCCGTGCACGCTGCTTGGCGTTCCGTGGCCGGTGGTATCGCAGACTGAGACATGGGTGACGCCGAGTTCCGCAAAACGTGCGAGATCGGCAAGCACGGAGTTAGGATCCACCTTGCCCTCGAAAGGGCAGCCGAGCGCCATGGAAATCACGCCGATCAGACGGAAGCGACCGGCGGCGAGATCAACCATTTCGGCGACGTTTGCCCATTGCGCGTCTCGTGTCGTTCGCAGGTTGCGCTGCGTGTGTGATTCAGTCGCAGAAACAAGAAGGCTGATCTCATCTGCGCCATGGCCGGCCTCCAAGTCAGCGAGCGCGCGTCGGACTGCTTTTGGATTAGGGCAGGTGGCCTTGTAGCTGGATCCCTGCCGCTTGCGGATGCCTGCCAATATCTGGGACGCATCGGCAAAGGCGGGGACATGTACGGGGCTGCTGTAGCTTGTCGCCTCGATGCGCGGAAAGCCCGCAGCCGAGAAGGCGTCGATCAGCGAAATCTTTTCCTTGGTGGAAATGGCGGCGGCTTCGTGCTGCAGCCCGTCACGTGCAAAACATTCACAGATTATGACCCTGGCCGACATGCCTCACCTCCATCCGACTGTTGGTAGAGATGGATTTATTTGTTCACATTGTCAACTAAATTTCTTCTGGAAAATTTCCGCGCACCTCATTCCTCCTCCATGCTGCGGAGATCCGACTGGGAGGCGGAGCTTCGCAGCTCGTGATAGTATTTGCTGCTTGTCCGGGTGACGCGGCGCAAGAGTTCCACCAGAATTTGCTGTTCTGCATGGCTCAATGTCGAGAGCATTTCTTCGTTGCGCTGGAAGGAATCGTCCAGAATCTTGCGTGAGAGATCCAGGCCCTCGGGGCTGAGTGTCAGTAATATGCTGCGGCCATCATCCGGATTGGCTGTTTTGGCGATATATCCCCGTTCGATCATTGTCGAAACGGTGCGGCTCATCTGGCTTTTGAGTAGGCCGCTGTGCTTTGCCAGCTCCTGCAGGGGCACTTCCCCCAGATATTTGAGGACGGCCAGGACGCGCCATTCCCGCGGTGTGACGCCGTATTTCGGTCGTATCGACAGAGCTGCGATTCGCGTCGAAAGCCCCGCCAACCGCTGCAATTGAAACGAAAAAAGGTCGCGAATATCTGCTTCCTTCGCTGTGTCGCTGGCGTGTCGCTCGAAGTAGTTGCCGGATTTCGCTTCAAGTTCGTCGCGGTTTCGCACTCTGCATTCCTTTCATGGGTCTTGTTGTGTTCCGGCGTAGCGAAACTTTGCGCTCTCTGCCATGTCGTCGCAAAATGTCGCATCAATATAGTTGACAAGGTGAACGATATAGTTAAGTCTGTGAACTAGATTGGCATGGTGCTGTCGACTTGTCGACCGTGTCGATCCCGTCAGGGGAACGACGGGACGCCATTGGATCTGTCTCTTGGGAGGAGCAAGCATGATTTCGCTTCGGCATAGAGTGGCCGGACTATTGGGTGCGGCGATGATGGCTTTACTTGCGGTTCCGGCTTCGGCTGCGAATACGACGCTGACCATCGCCGGCTTTGGCGGCAACCTGCAGACCGATCTGCGCAAAACGATCTGGCAGCCGGCGGCCGATGCCGCCGGCGTTGATCTGCGAGAGGAGACGCATGACGGGCTCGCCGCAGTCCGCGTTCAGGTCCAGTCCGGCTCTCCGACTTGGGATGTCGTCCATCTCGGTGCCGACGAATGTGCCGTCGGCGGCAAGGAGGGACTGTTCGAGGCGCTCGACTATAAGGTCATCGACACCAATGGCTTCGACAAGCTCGCCTATGGCGACAACTGGATCGCGACCAACACCTATTCGGTCGTGCTCGCCTGGCGCACGGATGTCTACAAGGACAAAAAGCCCCAATCCTGGAAGGATCTCTGGGATGTAAAAAACTTCCCCGGCCGTCGCGCGCTCAGCACCTATCCGCAGGAGATGATGGAAATCGCCCTTCTGGCCGATGGTGTCGACAAGGACAAGCTCTATCCGCTCGATACCAAGCGTTCTCTCGCATCGCTGGACAAGATCAAGAAGGATGTCGCGGTCTGGTGGTCTTCGGGCGCCCAGTCGGCGCAACTCATCAAGGACAAGGAAGTGGACATGATGGCGATCTGGGGCAGCCGCGTCGCCAACGTCATCACGGATGGCGCACCGGTTGAATATACCTATCAGGATGCCATTCTTGGCTATGGCTGCCTGGCCATCCTGAAAGGCTCGCAGCATGTCGCCGCGGCGCAGAAGTTCATTGCAGGTGTCGTGTCACCCGAAGTGCAGGCGCGAATTCCGGAAATGATGCCTTACTACGGTCCGACCAACGCCAAGGCCTTCGAGGTCAAGAAGTTTTCGGCGGACGTTCTTGCGAAGTCGAACATGTCCCCCGAAAACGTCAGGAAGCAGACTTTTCTGAATGCCAATTGGTGGCGGGATAACAATGCCCTCGTGCGCGAGGACTACAGCCTGCTGATGTCGAACTGACGCATATCGAATACGGAGAATGGCAATGACATCGGGTTCGGTTTCGATACGCCAGATTTGCAAGGCCTACGGAAGCTACCAGGCTCTGAACGGCATATCGCTCGACATCGCCGCCGGAGAGTTTCTGACGCTCCTGGGTCCGTCAGGCTCGGGCAAGACGACACTCCTGAATGTCATTGCCGGCTTCGAACGGCCGGATAGCGGAAGTCTTCTCGTCGATAATGCGGAATTCATCACCAAGCCGCCGCACAAGCGCGATCTGGGCATGGTTTTCCAGAATTACGCACTCTTTCCGCATATGGATGTCTTTGCGAACGTGGCCTATCCACTGAAGTTGCGGAAGGTCGAGGCCGGGACACTCAAGTCGAAGGTGATGAAGGCGCTGGAGACCGTCCATATGGCGCATCTTTCCGGCCGACGGATCAATGAGCTGTCGGGCGGGCAGAGGCAGCGCGTGGCTCTGGCGCGCGCCATCGTCTTCGAGCCGAAGCTGTTGCTGATGGACGAGCCGCTCTCGGCACTCGACAAGAACCTTCGCGAACACATGCAGATCGAGCTCAAGCGTCTGCATCGCAGACTCGGCATGACGACGGTTTATGTCACCCACGACCAGCAGGAGGCATTGACGATGTCCGATCGCATCGCTGTCCTGGACGGCGGCCGCATCATGCAGCTGGACTCGCCGAAGAACATCTATGATGCGCCGAACAGCAAGTTTGTCGCCGGCTTCATGGGCGATACGCGCTTCGTTGCGGTGAGGGGCAATGGTTCGACCTTCCTGCTCGATGGGCGGGTGTTGAGGCTTGCAAGAGAGCCTCAGATTGCAAGCAATGACGCCTGGCTCATGGTTCGTCCCGAGCGGCTGCGCTGGCAGGGCAATGCCGAGCAGGACAACCGCATAGAAGGGACAGTGACCGACGTGACCTATCTCGGTGACAGTTACATGGTGTCGCTGGAGCTGCGCGAGGATACCGAAATCTCGATCCGGCACACTGGCAGCGAGACGGTTGCCTTGCCGGCTCCCGGTGACCAGCTGGCACTATGGATGTCGCCCGAGGCAAGCGTCGTCGTCGAAGGAGCCCGCCTGTGACGATGGTCGATGCTAATGTCATGACATCACGGCTCAATATCGGTGTGCTGCAAAGCTCAAAGCGCAAGACCGGATTGATCTTTGTCGGCCTGTCGCTGCCGGCGTTCTGCCTCGTGACGGTCATTTTGATCATCCCCTTCGCCTGGCTGGCCTGGATGTCGCTCTACGATGCCTCGGGCGCGCTTTCGGCGGAAAACTATGCACGCCTGTTGCGGCCGGCCTATGTGGACAGCTTCCTGACGACCTTCAAAGTGGCGGCGATCGTCACCGTCGTCTGTGTCGTGCTCGGCTATCCTGTTGCCTATCTTCTGTCGCAGCTTTCCGACCGAGCGGCGCAGATCCTGATGATATTCATCATCCTGCCATTCTGGACGTCGGTTCTGGTGCGCACCTACGCCTGGCTCGTGCTGCTGCAGCGCCAGGGGCTGATCAATACCTGGCTCGTCAATCTCGGCCTCATCTCGGAGCCGCTGCCGCTGGTCAACAATTTGACGGGTACGATCATCGGCATGGTCCATATCATGCTGCCGTTTCTGATCCTGCCGCTGTATGCGTCGATGAAAACCATCGATCCCGTTCTGATGCGTGCAGCCGCCAATTGCGGGGCCTCTCCGGCGCAAGCCTTTCGCCAGGTTTTCCTGCCGCTGTCGCTGCCGGGCGTCGCCACCGGCGTCGCGCTGATCTTCGTACTGTGCCTTGGCTACTATCTTACGCCTGCCTTGCTGGGCGGCGGCCGCGTCGCGATGTGGTCGACCCAGATCGCCGACATGATCGCTAAATTCTCCAATTGGGGGGCGGCCAGCGCGCTCAGCGTCGTGCTGCTCGTGGTCACGGGCGCGATCCTCTGGATCGTCAGCGCGCTATTCAAGGCCGCAAGCGTCACAAAGGGGGGCGTGTAATGTTGAGAGCTCCGGCTACGTCGACCCAGATCACCCATACGGACCGGCTCTGGCTCTATGCTATCGTCGCGCTGATCCTGGCGTTTCTGATCATACCTTGTCTGATCGTCATACCGATGTCCTTCTCGGAGTCGCAGTACCTTGAGTTTCCGCCGCGGGCCTGGAGCCTGCGCTGGTACGATGCCTTCTTCTCGTCTCCGGAATGGCGGCAGTCGGCCATCGTCTCATTCAAGGTTGCCGGCGCCACGACGGTGCTTGCGACCCTGCTCGGGACGCTCGCCAGCTACGGGCTCTTCAAATCGACCAGCATTTTCAATGCTGTGATCAGGGGCGTTCTTCTGTTACCGATGATGGTGCCGTTGATCTTCGTTGCGATCGGCGTGTTCTTCGTCTTTGCGAGAGTAGGAATGAACAACACGCTGACGGGGCTGATCCTGGCGCATACGACGCTTGCCATCCCTTTCGTCATGATCGCGGTTTCCAACGGTCTTTCAGGGTTCGACATGAACCAGGAGCGCGCGGCCCGCAGCCTCGGAGCGTCGCCAGCATATGCTTTCTTCACCGTCACCCTGCCACAGATCAAGATCTCCATTCTGTCGGGCATGCTTTTCGCCTTCATCACCTCGTTCGATGAGGTGATCGTCTCGATGTTCGTGTCGAGCGGTGCGAATTCGACCCTGACAAAACGCATGTTCGCCAACATCCGCGATCAGGTCGACCCGACGGTCGCTGCCATCTCGTCGATGCTGGTGGTGGCATCGATCATCATTCTGATCGGCGCCCAATTCATCCGACGGCCGAAAACCAAGGCGGCCGCTATTTAATATGACGGCCTGCTCGGCCGTGTTCAGGAGGAAATCATGCTTCATAATTCACTTCGCATGCGCGACATCGCCGTGCAGATCCATCCGCAGACCAATCTGGCTCTTCACGAAAAGGTTGGTCCGACGATCATGGCTCGCGGCGAGGGCGCCTATGTCTACGACGATGAAGGCAAGCAATATATCGAAGGCATGTCGGGCCTGTGGTGTGCTGCACTCGGGATGAGCGAGAAGCGTCTTGTCGATGCCGCCACACGCCAGCTCAACACCTTGCCCTACTATCAGAATTTTGCCCACCGGGCGACTGAGCCGGGCATCGAGCTTTCGGATCGGCTGCTGCGCCATGCGCCCGTGCCGATGTCGAAGGTTCTGTTTCAGAGCTCCGGATCGGAAGCGAACGATACGGCCGTCAAGCTCATCTGGTATTATTTCCATTCGCAGGGCCGCTCGGAAAAGAAAAAGATCATCGCCCGCAAGCGTGGCTATCACGGCACCTCGATCGCGTCGGCCAGCATCACCGGCCTGCCGCATCTTCATCGCGACTGGAACCTGCCGCTCGACGGCTTCCTGCACGTGACTTGCCCGCATTTTTACCGCGAGGGACTGCCGGGTGAGACCGAAGAGGATTTTGCGACGCGCCTTGCGGAAGAGCTCGATGCACTGATCGTTGCCGAAGGGCCGGAAACGGTCGCTGCTTTCTTTGCTGAGCCTGCTATGGGGACTGGTGGGGTTGTGCTGCCTCCGAAGACCTATTTCGAGAAGATCGAGAGGGTCTTGAAGAAGCATGATGTGCTTCTTGTCGCGGATGAAGTCATTACCGGTTTCGGCCGCACGGGCAATTGGTGGGGAACCCAAACCTATGAGATGCACCCGGACATCATCACCTGCGCGAAGGCGCTGACCTCGGCCTATATGCCTCTGTCTGCCGTTCTGCTTTCGGAGCGGATCTATGAGGGGATGCGGGCGCAAAGCGAGAAGATCGGCGTGTTCGGCCATGGTTATACCTATGGTGCACATCCGGTCGCCTGCGCGGTGGGTGTAGAAACGCTGCGCATCTATGAGGAGGAAGGCGTCATAGACGGCGTCAAGGCGCTCGGCGACCATATGGGCAAGCTCTTCAGCCCGCTGATTGATCACCCTCTCGTTGGTGAAGTTCGCGGTGTCGGCCTGATGTGGGGTGTGGAACTCGTACGCAGCAAGAAAACCCGCGAAGCCTTTGCTCCCGAGCTCCAGTTCGGTCTCGGAGTGCAAAACCACGCCTTCGAGAATGGTCTCGTTTGCCGTTCGCTCGGCTCGGCCATCGCCTTCGCACCACCGCTGATCTCGACGACTGCGCAGATTGAGCAAATCTCCGACCGCTTCAAGCGTGCGCTCGACACGGCGCTCGACGATTATACTCGCACCGGCGGCAAGCTCGACTGAGAGCCGATCAAGGAGGGAAGCCAGATGCTGGCCGTATTCGATGATCGTCAGTCTTTGCACCGGCCGTTGACCCGGCTGGCGGGAGGTAGGCTCGCGCCGAACCCGGAACAGCCGGATCGCATCATCATGCTCAGGCAGGGCCTTGAGATGTTCGGCGCCAAACTCGTTGCGCCGGCTGAACATGGAGGCGACGTCATTGCCGCCGTCCATGATGCCGATTATCTCGACTTCCTGCAAAACGGGTTTGCCGAATGGCAGAGATCTCCGGCCAACGGGCCGGAGATGCGCGCCAGTGTGCATCCGACTGTTCATATGAACCGCAAGCCGGTCGATATATTGGGCCGCGCCGGATACTTCCAGGCCGACGCCAGTTGCGTGCTCCTCGAAGGGACGTGGGAGGCCGTCAAGGCCAGCGCCAACACGGCAGCCGATGCGATGCGGCGGGTCTTGGACGGGGAGGAACGTGTCTATGCCCTCAGCCGTCCGCCCGGCCATCACGCCTATGCCGACAAGGCAGGCGGCTTCTGCTACCTCAACAATACGGCGATCGCAGCCGAGCTCGTAGCGCAGAAGGGGTTGCGCGTTGCGATCGTCGATGTGGACGTGCATCACGGCAACGGCACGCAGACCATCTTCTATGATCGTTCGGATGTGTTGACGGTTTCCGTGCACGGGGACCCCGCCCATCTTTATCCCTATTACTCCGGCTATGCGGACGAACGAGGCGTCGGGCGTGGTCACGGGTTCAATCGTAATATCCCGGTGCCGCTTCTAAGTGACAGCGACGTCTATCTGGATGCCGTGGGTCTTGCCTGCGATACAGCGGCTTCATTCGCGCCGGATGTGATGATCGTCGCGCTCGGCCTAGATGCCTCGTCGGACGATCCGTTCGCTTGCATGAAGGTCGATGAAGACGGCTTCAGGCGCATGGGGGAGCGGCTGGGTAAACTATGCCGGAAGACTTTGGTGGTGCAGGAGGGAGGCTATCCTTCGCCGCGGCTACCGAACCTGCTGCAGAGCTTTCTGATCGGCTTTAACGCCTGATCCGACGCGTCGGCGGTTGCGCGTCGCGCCCGTCTGACCTCAATCAAAAGTGGAGGAAACGATGGTGGAGCTTGCACCGCGAGCGACGGCGATCAGCCATGTCCGTGATCTTGCATACAAAAAGGTCGCCTGGCGCATCATGCCTCTTATCATGTTATGCTACATCGCCAACTACATAGATCGGACGAATGTCGGCATTGCGCAGATCCATATGCGAACCGACCTCGATTTCTCGGACGAGGTCTACGGAATCGGAGTGGGCCTTTTCTTTGTGGGCTTCATTCTCTTCGAGGTGCCAAGCAACCTCCTTCTTGCCCGTATCGGCGCGAGGCGAACCTTATTGCGTATCATGGTCGGTTGGGGGCTGATGACGTCGCTCACCATGTTCGTCCGGACACCCTACGAGTTTTACGGCGCGCGCATATTGCTCGGCATGGCCGAGGCGGGGTTCTTTCCGGGCGTGCTTCTCTATCTGACCTATTGGTTTCCATCGACGAGGCGCACGAAGATAACCGCGCTCTTCTTCCTGGGACTTCCCATTTCCGGTATCGTGGGATCGCCGTTGTCGGGCTGGATCATGCGCACCTTCGATGATGCATTGGGGTTCCAAAGCTGGCAGTGGCTGTTTCTTCTCGAGGGAATACCTGCCGTGCTGCTGGGTTTCGCGGCATTTTTCTGGCTTCAGGACAGGCCGGCCGATGCCGCGTGGCTGACAAAGGAAGAACGAGCCGTCATCGAAGCGGACCTTGCCGACGAGCGCCGGCAGAAGCAGCAGGGAGAGCGTGAGCATGCATCGGGACTTCGAAAAGCACTCAGCGATCCGCGCGTCTATATCCTCGGCTTGATCGGTTGTGGCACCTATACGCTGGCCAATGCCGTATCCTTCTGGTCACCCCTCTTGATCAACGCGTCCGGTGTGAAGGAGGTGCTGGACATAGGCCTGCTTGCGGGGCTTCCGCCGATCGTCGGTATCGTCGTCATGATCCTGGTCGGAATCCATTCCGACAAAACCCTTGAAAGACGTTGGCATGCCGCCGTTTGCGAACTGATCGGCGCCGGAGCGCTTGTCGCCCTGTCGTTTTCCATCGGTCAACCCGTGCTCACCATGGTCTTGATCGCAGTCATGACCGCTGCGCACTACAGCGGCCTTACGGTCTTCTGGTCCATTCCGTCGGTCTATCTCTCGGACGAGGCGAAGGCGAGTGGGATCGCCATTTCGACGGCGATGGGTTCAGTCGCCGCCGCCGCGACACCGATGATGCTTGGTTATATTCGCAGTGCGACCGGGTCGCTCTCGCTCGGCTTGCAGATTTCGGCGGCGATCATAGCGATCGCGAGCCTGATCCTGCTGATCGGCATTCCAGCCTCGGCGCTGCGCGAGAGGCACCGGTGATCTATCGTCGGCGCTTCATCGATTTTCAACCAGCGAGGGACTGATGGAATTTCCCGCCTCTTCCGATCAATGGACCCGGCTCGACAGCCAAGGTTTTTCTGCGTTGGTCGGCCCGATCTTCGGCCGGATCGAAGGTGATGGTCGCAGCCTTTATCGCCTTGATCCCCAAGAACATCATCGAAACAGGAGCGGTGTCGTTCATGGCGGTGTCATCATGACGCTGGCCGATATTGCAGCCGCCAACACCTTGCGAGGAGCGGCACCGGATTGCGGCTTCACGACTGTCCAGACGGATGTTCACTTTATGCGTGCCGCCTCCGTCACTCTGCCGCTGACCTGCGAGTGCGTTATCGACAAGCTGGGGCTCTCTTTGGCGTTCGTGGAGGTCAGGTTAACATCGGATGAGCAGGCCGTTGCAATAGTTCGAAGCATCTGGCGTATCACTGAAAAGAAAGGCGTGTGGATTGCGATCGAAGCTTCCTGACCTGGCTGGCGATTGGCCTTTACGGTTTCGCAAAGGGTTTGCAGATGCACCGGGCACGACCGGCATCTGCCGGAACCGTCTCCGATTCCCGAGTTGAATGCTCGATATTAGGCTATGGAGGCCGACTTCCTGATGTGTGGTGCCGATAGATGGTTTCTAATAAAAACCATCTATCGGCGACCCTTCATGTTTTCTGCGCGTCAGTTCGGGCGCATTATGTTAGGATCGGCGGATGAAATCCACGATGAGGCTTGCCACGTTTTCCGGCGCATCTTCGAAGCAATAATGTCCGACGCCGGGGAGGCGTTTGATCGGGGCTTTCGGGAAGATCGCGGCAAACAGCGGCAGGAAATGTTCGGCGGCTAGTGTGCGGTCGGCCTCTCCCCAGATTGCCAATGCCGGCTTGGCGCGGATAGCCTGATAGGCGGCCGCGTCGGGCGTCTCGAACTTGTGAGCTCCCGTGGCAAACCCTTTAGCCCAGCCGATTGCGCCGAGGCAGTCTGCCGGCGTCGCGAACGGCGCCGCATAGGCGGACAGCCACTCGTCCGTGATGATCGTGTGGTTCTCAAAACCGTTCAGCTTCAGGGTGCTCAGAATGTTGAAGGAAAGCTGCGCAAGAACTGCGTCGAGGCTACCATCTTCGTTGGCCTTTCTGGTCCACTCGAACCAGGGGGCAGCACCCGCATTGGCAATGATCCGATCAAATAGATCAGGTTGGCCAAAAGGCGTCGGTGCGTTTGCCGAAATCACGCTTCGGATTCGGTGCGGCTGCCGGCTCGCCAGACCCATGCCGACAGGACCACCGAAATCGTGCATGACGAGAGTAACGTCGCGCAGGTCCAGCGCAAGCACAAAACTCTCGAGATTGTCGATGTGATCCTGAAGCCAGTAGGTGCAGTCTGTCGGCGTCTCGCTTTTGCCAAAGCCCATATGGTCGGGAACGATCACACGGTGTGTTTGAGCCGCGATCGGGATCAGGTGGCGGAACAGGTAGCCCCAGGTGGGCTCGCCATGCAGGCATAACACCACGCCGCTATCTCGCGGTCCTTCATCGATGTAATGCATGCGAAAGCCGGGCGCCTCGGTGTAGTGCGGCGAAAATGGAAACGTACCGCCGAATGTTGCATCGGATATACTCATGGAATGGCTCTCTCTTTGGAGCGGCTGCGTGCCGTGATCGTCACGCAGCTCGCGTTCGGGCGGGCAGTGCTATCGTTGCGCGAAGTGCTGCTAGAGCGCAGCCGCGAAACGCCTGATATGGGCGGCGATCGCCTCTGATTGCTCCTCGAGCGCGAAATGACCTGTGTCGAGCAGATTGAAGTCGATCTTGGTCAGATCCCGTCGATAAGGATGAGCGCCCGAGGCCGGAAAGATGTCGTCGTTCTGACCCCAGGTGATCAGCGTCGGTGGTTGATGCTTGCGGAAGTACTCATGCCATTCGGGATAGAGAGCCGGATTGGTTCGATAGTCGTAGAGGAGGTCGACCATGATATCCCTGTTGCCGGGTCGATCCAGAAGCGTCTTTTGAAGGACCCAGCTGTCCGGGCTTATCGTCGAGATATCCTTGACGCCATGCGTGTAGTTCCACTCCAGCGCCTCGTCCGACATGGCCGCCTCGCGTATTCTTTGGAAATTTTCCGGCGAGGGGTCGCGCCATAATGCTTTTGGCAGTTCCCAGAAGCTTTCGGGCAGGCCTTCCTCATAGGCATTGGCATTCTGCACGATCAGAAACGAGACCTTTTCAGGGTGCCGCGTCGCGAGACGAAAACCGACCGGGCCGCCGAAATCCTGCATGTAGAGCGCGTATTTGGTGAGGCCAATCTTGTCGGTAAATCCTTCCATCACGTCTGCCAGGTGGTCGAATGTGTAGGGGAATAGCTCCCGCGATGGCGCTTCGCTGTGGCCGAAGCCCGGGTAGTCGGGGGCGACGAGATGAAACTGATCGGCCAACCGATCCATCAACTCGCGGAACATGAAAGAGGATGCGGGGAAGCCGTGCAAAAGCAGGATTGTTGGGTGATCGGGGTTTCCGGCCTCTCGATAGAATATCTCAACCCCGCCAACATCAATTCGGCGATAGTGCGTCATGTGAACTCCCGTTCTGCAGTCGCCTCATTGGCGACTGTTGTGGTTGCATAGTGAAACCACGAAATGGCTATCACTTGCGGTTTTAGTTTGCAACCTCTATGTTCGAAATTAGCGTCGGCCGCGAGAAGCGGTCCAGGCGGCGATGCATGGAGCGCGGGTCGAGCGAGAAATGGCAAAGAGAATTAGTCACAGGGATTCAATGTGCGGCGTCGCCCGACCTTTGGACGCGATTGGCGATTGGTGGTCGCTGCTGATCATCCGTGACGCCTTCAATGGCCTGCGGCGTTTCGGCGAGTTTCAGAAGAACCTGGGGCTTGCGAAGAACATTCTCTCGGCTCGGCTGCGCAATCTGGTGGCGCACGGCATCATGGACATAGAGCCGGCGTCGGATGGCAGCCCCTATCAGGAATACGTACTCACGGAGAAGGGTCGGGGCCTTTTCCCGCTTCTGGTCGCTCTGCGGCAATGGGGTGAGGACTTCTTCTTCGAGCCGGACGAGAAGCATGTTCTTCTGGTCGATCGCAAGGTCGGTATGCCTGTGCGAAAACTTGAGTTGCGCTCGCAGGATGGCCGTGTGCTTGGCCCTGAGGACACGGTGGTGACGTGGCCGCCGGAAACTGGCGACCTCGAAGCCTGAACGCCTAAGCCAGGGCGCGAGGGTAGGTTTCGCCATGCCCATCCATTCTCCGGGCCGGGAACAGATTCTGGGCCATGAAGTCGATGAAGGCGCGAACCTTCGGCAATATCTGCGGGTTCGATGGCCATAATATTCGAAGCGGAATGGCGTTGTCCCAATCCGACCACTCGTCCAGCACGGTCGTCAGTTCGCCACGCGCCAATGCCGCTTCCACGGCAAAGTCGGAAAGGCAGGCGATGCCCAAGCCTTGCAGAGTCATATGCAACAGTACTTCGATATTGCCGCAGCTCATGCGGGCGGGCAGGCGTATGTCCACATCCGCACCGGCCCGTCGCAATGGCCATCTCTGAACCTGCCCCGTGGTGGGGAAACGGTAGAGCAGACAGGCGTGTTGCGCGAGCTCTTCCGGCTGCTTGGGCGTGCCGTGGGCTGCGAGATATCCGGGCGTGGCGACGTAGAGAAAGCGACTCTCACCCAGAAGTCGGCTCATCAGGCGTGAGTCACTCGTCCCCGTCCCGCCTCGTATCACCGCGTCGAAACCCTCGCCGATC
The DNA here is from genome assembly GCF_044756305.1 of Rhizobium sp. NPDC092011. Classification (NCBI taxonomy): domain Bacteria; kingdom Pseudomonadati; phylum Pseudomonadota; class Alphaproteobacteria; order Hyphomicrobiales; family Rhizobiaceae; genus Rhizobium; species Rhizobium sp. NPDC092011. Next base: position 1,701,055 of record NZ_JBIVSO010000001.1, on the reverse strand, counting down.
ACGTCGACCAGGCGGTCGCTGAAATCCAGGTCCAGCTCGATCTTAGGATAACGCTCGGCGAATGCGGCCAATACGGGCTGCATCAGGCCGCTCACCATCGGCAGGCTGACGCGAAGCCGGCCGCTGGGCTCTGAAGAGGCATCCATCAGCTCGCGTTCGGCTGCGGCAAGCTCGTCGACGATCCGGCGGCAGCGCTCCAGAAACAGACCGCCTTCCGTCGTCAATGCCACCTGCCGTGTGCTGCGTTGGAACAGGCGGACTCCAAGTTTTCGCTCCAGCCTGGCCACGCCCCGGCTGACGGCCGGCGGTGATATCCCCAATCGTGCTGCTGCGGCGGCAAAGCTGCGGGTTTCCGCGACGCGCATGAAGATCGTCAGACCGCTGAGGCTATCCATGTGTTTTAATCATATCATTTGGGTTATCAATGAAGTGATTATTGGGCCATTTATCTCCAATTACAACAAAAATAGCATGAATATTCTGTTGTTTTGCCTTGCGGCTAGCGTCCGCATTGGCCCATTCAGAGGTCTTCATGCTCAATAATCTTCAATCCACCCGGGATGAACCGACTGCGGCAAGTGCTGAGGCTGCGCCACCGGCGCGCGGTGCGCTTTCAGCGCTCGTTGCCCTTGCGTTGATGGCCTTCGGCATGGGGACGACCGAGACCATCGTCACCGGATTGCTGACCGACATCAGCCGTGACCTGATTTCCAGGGATGTAACGGCCGAGGCCCTGCAGTCGGCGGGCTGGCTCGTTTCCGCCTATGCCTGGAGCGTCACCATCGCAGCCCCCTTGCTGACGATGCTGACATTGCGCCTTCCGAGGCGCAGCATATTGATTGCCGCCGGGGTTGTTTTCACCATTGTCCATATCGTCTCCGCGCTGGCCAATAGCTATGGTCTGCTGCTGACGACGCGCATCATCGCGGCGAGCGTTCACGGCGTTACCGCCGGCATCGCGCTTATCACGGCAGCCGAGCTGGTAGCCGAAGAGCGCAAGGGTTGGGCGATCGGGATCATGCTTTCCGGCTTCACGATCGCCAATATTCTCGGCGTTCCGCTGGGAACGTTTCTCGGCAGCACGTTTGGCGACTGGCGCTCCGCCTTTTGGGCGATTGCGGTATGGGGTGCTGTCGCGACATCGGCATTGGTATTTCTGCTGCCGCCGGTCCGCAGCAACAACGATTCATCGCTTCTGCAGGAAATGGCAGCGTTCAAAAAGCCCTTGCTGCTTCTGGCGCTGCTGGTCTTGGCGCTCGCCTTCGGCAGCAGCTTCGTTGTCTTCACCTATATCAAGGCCATTCTGGAGGATGTCACCCAGGTTCCGCCTATGGCGGTGACGTTTGCGCTGCTGCTGTTCGGATTGGGCATGACTGTCGGCAACGTCATCGCCTCCCGCAGCGCCGATTGTTGGCCGTTGCGCACGATCTATGCGAGCCTGGCGCTGCTTGTCATCGTCATGCTGGCGTTTACGCAGACCGCCCATGATAGATTGCTGGCGTTTCCGACCATTTTCCTTTGGGGGGTCGGCAGTTATGCTTTCATGCCTGCGGTGCTTCTGCGCGTGTTCCAGAAGGCGCAGACGGCGCCAAGGCTGGCTTCGGCCATGAACGTTGCGATCTGCAATGCGGGGATTGGCGGCGGCGCGCTGCTGGGTGGCTATGTTGTCGCCAGTCCGCTGGGCCTTATGGCGACGCCGGTCGTTGCGGCAATGGTTGCCATCGCCTGCATGGGGGTGATCCTGTTTTCGACGTGGCTCGAACGCCGCACAGCGTGAAGCCCATGCGGTGGCGTGGAAGCCGTCTGCCATCAGACTCGATCAGTTTCTTGTCCGACGCAAGGTTTCCGAAGGGCTTTCGCCGAAGCGTTCGCGATAGGCGAAGGCCGTGCGGCCCAGATGGCCAAGGCCGCAGGCAAAGACTGCGTCTGCGACGGTAAGGTCAGCTTGCCCCGCCAGCAGCGTCTTGCGCAGGATCTCCAGGCGCGCGCTCTGCACCGCCTCGATCAGAGTATGTCCACGAGCCCGGCGGTAGCTGTCCTGCAATGTGCGAAGCGGAATACCGGCAGCCTCGGCGATATCGGCAGTCGTGATTGCGCGCGTCGCGTTTGAACGGATGTATTCGTCTGCCCTGCGCACGGCCATAGGACCACTGTCCGGCGCGGGTCTTGCGAGCGCCGGCTGGTGATTGTGCCGTAATCCCGACAGAAGCAGGCTCGTCAATCCATCTCGGAGCATGGTTTTATAAGCAAGCGGCATATTGGCTTCGAGCGATGAGCAGAGCATAAGATCCGCATGGCGCAAAATGCCTTGCCCGATCGGTGAGGTGAGATCAACCGCAGGATCGAACTCGATCCTGCCGGGTTCGCCATCTATGAGTTTCCCCAGATAGTCCTCGACCGGGCCGCGCTCCATCAGGACGATCAGCTTCTCGCAACCTTCCTTCCAAAGCATCCGCGTCGAGAGCGTCGGGGACAGAAACGTGGCACTTTTACCGGCGACGGCAAGCGTCTGGCTATTGCCGCATTTCACCAGGGATTCGCCCTTGATCGGGATCTGCAGCAGAAAAAAGCGGGAAAGCTCTCCGGGATCGATCTCCACTTCGGCGCCATAGGAGACGAGATTGATGGAGTAGCCGGTCTCTTTCACCAGGCGATGGCGCGCATGAAATCCTTGCTCCGCCTTGCCTGTTACCATGAGGAAATGTGGGCAGAAGATCTGTCCGATCGCCATGCGCGCGTCATCGACATCGCAGGTATCCACCCGCTGGTCGCCGCTCGATCGTAGTGCCTCTATTCCGATCATTCCGCCCATGACTGCTTTCGCTGCGATTGCTTTCGAAAGTGAGGTTTCTGACCGCCTGTTGCCGGATCTGGACATCACCTCGCGCAATCTGGATTGCCGTGCGCTCCACTTCGCCGGAACATCGGGGAAATTTTAAGCATGAAATGGATCTAAAATCCATTCGCCAAGGGAACGAAAAAGATGGGTAACGAGGAATTCCGCGCCGGCATGCGCAAGCTGGCTGGCGGCGTCACGATTATTACCTCCATCGACAGCACGGGTCAGCGCTGCGGACTGACTGCGACCGCGGTCTGTTCGCTCTCGACCGAGCCGCCATCTTTGGTCGCCTGCGTCAACCGCAACAGCTCCGTTGCGGCGGTGGTGGAAAGCACCCGCGTTTTTGCCGTCAATGTGCTGTCGTTCGATCAGCAGGATGTTGCAGAGGTCTTTGCCGGTCGTGCCGGCCTCGTGCGGGAAGAACGTTTCGCCTCTGGCAAATGGCGCGCGATCGAGACAGGTGCACCGGTGCTGCACGACACGGCGGTGACGTTCGAATGCGAGCTCGCCGAGATCAAGGAGTTCGGCACCCATCTCATCCTGATCGGTCAGGTCGCGGCCACGCATCTGTCCGAAGGGCGGGATAACCCGCTGCTCTACGGCAACGGCGCATTTCTGACGGCCGCAGCCGTCGCCTGATCGCATCTTTTGAAAACCGAAAGCAAGAAGGGGAATGTCCATGCGTGGACTGAAAGGTAAAACTGCGATTGTTTCCGGCGGCGCTACGCTGATCGGCGAAGGCGTAGCCAAGGTGTTGGCTGACTATGGGGTGTCGGTCGTCATTGCCGATATCAACGACGAAGCCGGAAGGGCGGCGGCAGCGCGCTGCGGCTCGAATGTCCGTTTCATCAAAGCCGATATCACCAGCGACGATGAGATCAAGTCGCTGATCGATGAGACCGTGAAGGTGACCGGACGGTTGGACTTTCTTGTCAACGTCGCCTGCACCTATCTCGACAATGGCGCCGATACCACCCGCGCCGACTGGCTCAGGGCCTTCGATGTCAACATTCTGGGATCGATCGCGTTGATGCAGGCCGCGCGTCCGCATCTCGCGAAAAACAAGGGCGCCATCGTCAATTTCGGCTCCATTTCGTCGCGCGTCGCCCAGACCGGGCGCTGGGTCTATCCCGTTTCCAAGGCGGCGATCCTCCAGCTCACCCGCAATCAGGCCATGGATCTTGCACCGGAAGGCATTCGCGTCAACGCCGTGTCGCCGGGCTGGACCTGGAGCAACGTCATGGTGGAACTGACGAAGAACACCCGTGAGAAGGCGGACAGCGTCGCCAAGGATTTTCATCTTCTGGGGCGCACCGGTGGACCTGAAGAGGTGGCGGAAACCGTCGCCTTCCTGCTCTCGGACAATGCAAGCTTCATCACCGGCACGGATATCCGCGTCGACGGCGGTTACACAGCAATGGGACCGGAGCGGAATGAACCGGCGATCCCGCGGCTGATGGACTGAATGCCGATCGTCATGATTTCAAAGAGATAAGGGGAGCGAGATGACAAAAAAGCGGAATTTTACCATTGTTGGCGGCGGTCAAGCGGGACTGCAGCTTGCCTGTGGCCTTCTGGATGCGGGCCATGCGGTTCATGTCGTGCAAAACAGGACGGCGGAAGAAATTGCATCAGGGCGCGTGCTTTCAAGCCAATGCATGTTCGATGCCGCCCTGCAGAACGAGCGCGATCTCGGCTTGAACTTCTGGGACGAGAGCTGCCCGACGGTCGACTCCATCAATTTCGTCGTGCCGGCCCCGGATGGTTCCGGCAACAAGGCAATCGAGTGGAACGGCAAGCTGGACGGGACGGCCCAGAGCGTCGATCAGCGCGTAAAGGTGCCGCGCTGGATGGCGGAGTTCGAGCGTCGCGGTGGTCAATTGACCATCCATGATGCCGGTATTGAAGACCTCGAAACCTATGCCCGGCAAAGCGATCTCGTGATCGTCGCGGCCGGGAAGGGGGACATCGCCAAGATGTTCGAGCGCGATGCGGAGCGTTCACCCTTCGACAAACCGCAGCGGGCGCTGGCGCTGACCTATGTCACCGGCATGACGCCCCGCCCTGAGTATTCCGCCGTGAACTTCAATCTGATCCCCGGCGTCGGCGAATACTTCAATTTCCCGGCAATCACGACCACCGGCCCCTGCGATATCATGGTGTTCGAGGGTATTCCGGGCGGCCCGATGGACTGTTGGAAAGAAGTTGCGTCTCCTGAACAGCACCTTGAAAAGTCGAAATGGATTCTCGATACCTTCCTGCCGTGGGAAGGTGAGCGTAACCGGCATGTCGCGCTGACCGATGACAATGGCCGTCTGGCGGGCGCCTTCGCGCCGACGGTCCGCAAACCGATCGGCCATCTGCCGTCCGGCGCGCTGGTGCTCGGCCTTGCCGACGCGGTCTGCCTCAACGATCCGATCACCGGTCAGGGTTCCAACAACGCCTCGAAGGCGGCGAAATGCTATCTCGATGCCATCCTGGCGCATGGAGAGAAGGCATTCGATGCGGCTTTCATGCACGCGACCTTCGAGGCCTATTGGAGCTATGCGCAATTTGTCGTCGGCTGGACGAATGCGCTGCTTTCACCGCCACCGCCGCATGTCCTCAACATCATGGGGTCGGCCCAGGCCTATCCGGCGCTTGCCCATCGCATTGCCAACGGCTTCAACGATCCGCGGGATTTCTTCCCATGGTTTGCCGTACCCGAGGAAGCGGACGCCTATCTGCAGCGGCTCGCCGCCTGAGCCGCGAAGGGGGACGCACTGCGCCTTGGCGTCATCGTAAAAAGAAAACATGCCCCGTCATATCCGGCGGGGCCTTTCCCGCTTGAGGCAGATTATGGCTGAACCGGATTACATCATCATTGGAAGTGGCATCAATGCGCTCGTTGCGGCCGCCATGCTCGGAAAGAAGGGCAAAAAGGTCCTGCTTGTGGAGCGCAACGACCGCATCGGCGGTTGCCTGCGCACGGAGGAAATCACCGCCTCCGGCTACCGCCATGATGTCATGGCGACGACGATGGTGCTTTTCCTGACGTCTCCGGCCTACGGCGCCATCGGCAAGGACCTAGAAGCCCGCGGACTGGAATTCTGCCATTCGCCCCTGCCGACCGGAGTGCTGCGACCCGATGGCAGTCATGCCATTCTTGCGATGGATCGCAAAAGCAACATCGATCGTTTTGAGACGATTTGCCCGGGAGATGGAAAGGCATTCGACGCGGACATGAGCCGGTTTGCGGGCAATGCCGGCTTCGTCTTTGGGCTTCTCGGCGGCAATCTCTGGTCAAGCAAAACGGCAAAGCTCGTGGTGAAAGAGGCATGGAAGTATGGCTTGCGCGGCTTGGCAGCCTGGTTCGGAGAGGCGCTTGCGCCGGCACGTGGCTATCTTGAAACGACTTATAGATCCGAGGAGCTTCGCGCACTCTGGGCGCCATGGGTGCTGCATTGCGGCCTCGGCCCGGAAAGCAACTACTCGGCGGAAATGGCGCGGGTCATCGGCTTTGCCATCGAGGCTGCCGGATGCCCAATCGTCAAGGGCGGCGCAGAAAACCTGTTGCGCGCCTTTGAGCGGCTGATCCGTGACCACGGCGGTGAGATCATGACGGGCGCCGATGTCTCCGGCATCGAGACGAACAACTCCGGTCGCGCAGAGGGTGTCATCCTCGCGGATGGGGGGCGCCTGAAGGCGCGCCATGGTGTCATCGCCTCGGTGACGCCCAACCAGCTCTACGACAGCCTCTTGAAGGACCTGTCCGCGCCACTGCCGCAGGAAGTCAGCAAGGGGTTGTCGGCCTATCGCTACGGCAAGGGCAACATGCAAATGCACTATGCGCTGAAGATGCCGCCGCGCTGGCGACAGGGTGATGAATTGGGCAAGGTTGCTCTATTGCACCTGACATCAGGCCTCGACGGCGTATCGCGTTCCGCCAATGAAGCGGAACGCGGACTTCTGCCGGCGGAGCCGACCGGTTGCGTGGGGCAGCCGACGGCGCTTGATCCGAGCCGCGCGCCGGAAGGCGGTGCGATCCTGTGGCTGCAGTTGCCCGATACACCACGCTTCATCAAGGGCGACGCTGCGGGAGAAATCGAATGCCCCGCCGATGGCCGCTGGACGGAGCCCCTGCGAGAAGCCTTTGCCGACCGGGTCGAAGCCATACTGCGCCTCCACATCGAAAACTTCGACGAGGCCGTGCTCGCGAGGCGATGCTATTCCCCCACCGATTTGGAGGCCATGAATATCAATCTTGTGGGCGGCGATCCCTATGGCGGGTTCTGCGGGCTCGACCAATTCTTTCTCTGGCGTCCGTTCAAGACATCCGTCAATCACAAGACCCATGTGCCCGGTCTCTTCCATATCGGGGCATCGACCCATCCAGGGCCTGGTTTGGCGGGAGGATCCGGCTTCTTGCTGGCGTCCACGCTGAAGTAGGCGAGGCTCGATGACGGCTAAAACTCCTGCGGACTGCCAGCCATGTAATACCTCAGTATCATAGTCATGTCCCTGCAAGTCTCCTAGCCTTGGACTGTACCTGAACAGGGACTGGGATCTCGGTGGTTTAGCCGTCCGATAGCATCGTCACGCGACAAGCTACGGCACTCCATATCCGCGAGTTTCTCAATTGCAGGAGGAGCAATGCATGGACAAGCGGCCCGACTACGTCGCGCCCTATATGGCGATCGGACTTTCAACGATCGTCACGGGAACAGCGGAAAGGCGGCATATCCGCCATAACCTCGAAACCATCGAGGAGGCGATCCACGCGTCGATTTCCATCTGCTCGATCAACGCGCCGGTACGGGTCGTCGCGCTGGCCGAGGGCGCGTTGACTGGTTTCACCGACGAGATTTTCGACGTGCCGCATGTCACGGCCGCAAGGGAAATGTTCATCGATCTTCCCGGCGAGGAAACGGAAGCGCTCGGCAAGCTCGCACGCCACTACGACACCTACATTATAGGACAGTGCAAAGCGCGCTGGCCCGACGTCATGGAGGATCGCTTCTTCAACACGCTCTTTGTGATCGATCGCAAGGGCGACGTCGTCCATCGAGCCGCCAAGAACCATATCTGGTGCCGCGAGCGCAGCTGCACGCCGCACGACATCTATGACCGCTGGGTTGAGCGCTTTGGAGACGGAATAGAAGCCTTCTATCCCGTGTTGCGAACCAACGATATCGGCAATATCGGCACAATATGCTGTTCAGACGGCGAATACCCGGAAGCGGTGCGCGCTTTGGCGTTTGGAGGCGCCGAAGTGATCTATCGGCCGTCCGAAGCGATGCCGATGACTGGTTCCGGCTATCCGGGCGGAGGAAGCTGGATGATCCAGAATCGCGCCCATGCCGATTTCAATAGCGCCTACATGCTCTGCCCGAACATTGGTCCGGTCTATCTCTCGCCGAGTTCGCGGCACCCGATCGATATTGCCGGCGGCAACGGGCACATCGTCGACTATCGCGGCAACATCATGTCTCATTCCGCAAGCGGTGCCAACACGATGGTGGCAGCCGTCATCGATATCGAGGCGCTTCGTCAGTTCCGGGCGATGAATCTCAATTCGAACTGGCTGAAGGACCTTCGCACCGAGCTTTTCGCCCGTATGTACGACAAGCCCATTCATCCCAGCAATTTGTGGATGGAAACTGACCCCGCGCGGCACGCGACCGTCGATGAGATCTATCGGCAAAACATTGCGCGCCTGGTGGAGCGCGGCACCTGGACTCCGCCGCACCACGCGGTTCCCGGCGCGCGCTACACCCCGTCATCGCCGGAAGGTGAGGACGACTGGAACGAGGCCAAGGCTTTATGGAGGCCCTGGCACAACGGATAGCAGCAATTGACGGCCCGCTTCACAGCCGCTTCCGCACATAAAAATAGGGGCGCGGAACGGCTGGCGAGCCGTCGAACAATCAAACCAACTGGGAGATTATCGATGAATATGCAACGTTTCTTGCCGCCGCGAGTGCTCAGGGCGCTAGCTGTACCGGCATTGGTGAGCGTTATTGCTGCCACCGGGTCGATCGCACCGGCCTCAGCCACCGAGCCAAAGCGGGATGACATCGTCGGAACCTGGGTCGTTGTCGCGCCCGATGCGCCGTTTACCCATCACATGTTCGTCTTCAACGCGGACGGCACCATGCAACAGGCCAATCCCGATGCGGGCAATCCGGACAATAGCGATAGCGATGGGAAAGGCATCTGGATCCGCAAGCATGACAAGATTCTCGGCAAATTCGTGGAAGTCACCGCGGATCGAAAGACGGCGAAGTTCGTCAGCCGTGGTGAGGTTTCCTATGAAGTCGTGGTCTCCGGCAACACGTTGAAGGGCACTGCCTCGGCAAGATTCTTCGGTCCTGATGAGCAACTGCTGCGCGGTCCTCTGCCAACGCCGCTGGAAGGCAAGCGTGTCATCCTGCCGTGAGCGGACAGGCCTTCCGTTCGGCTCCATCTCATCTCTCGACGTCTAGGATCCTCGGTCATGACGACTTCCAATTCCGCGCCTCGCCGGGCGCTTAGGGCTATCGATATCTTCTTCCTTGTCGTTGCTGCCGCAGCGCCGCTTGCGGCCATTGCCGGCAACGGCGCGCTTGGGGTGCTGCTCGGCAATGGCGTGGGCATGCCGGCCTCCTACTTGATTTCAGGCGTGGTGCTCATTCTCTTTGCGATAGGCTTCGTGCGGATGAGCCCGCATGTCACCCATTCCGGTGCCTTCTATGCCTACGTCCGACACGGGCTGGGCGCTCGCGCCGGCGGTGCGGCTGCATTCGTTGCGATCATCGTCTATCTCATGATGGTGGTGGGCAGCACGGCAGGCTTCGGCTTCTTCGCCAATGTGTTCTTGGCGGAGAATCTCGGCTTCGATCTTTCCTGGAAGGTTTGGGCGGCGTTGTCGCTGCTGGTCGTCGGGCTGGTCGGCTACCGCGAGATTACCCTCGGTGCGCGGCTATTGTCGGTGTTGCTGACGCTCGAGATCTTGATCCTGGCGGCTCTGGTGGTCTCGGTCTTCTGGCCCTCCAGTCCGGCTGTCGTGACCTTCGGTTCCTTCACCTTGTCGGGCATATTCAGCGGCTCCTTCGGCCTCGGCCTGATGTTCGCCTTCTGCTCGTTCTTGGGTTTCGAATCCGCAGCCATTTATACGGACGAAGCACAGGAGGGGCATCGGACGGTCAGCCGCGCACTCATCGCCGCCGTCCTTTTCATCGCGGTGTTCTACGCCATCGCCATGTGGGCCGTGATCATTGGCTTCGGCGAAGACAAGGTTGTCGCGGCGGCCGGTGAAAATCCCGGAACGCTCATCTTCCGCGCGTTCGGCCTCTATCTGCATCCGGCCTTTATCGTTGCGGTCGAGTTCCTGATGATGACCAGCGCGCTTGCGGCGACGATCGCCCTGCACAACGCCGCCTCGCGCTATCTATTCGCGCTGGGACGCGAGGCCATGATGCCGCAGATGCTCGGACGGTTGCACGCAAGACTGCAATCGCCTCACATAGCCAGCCTGGTCGTCTCTGCGATCACCTCCGTTATGGTTGCGGCGTTCGCCCTTGGCGATGCGGATCCGTTGATGACCGTGCTTTCCAGTACCTTTGGCCTTGCCGCGCTGGGGATCATTCTGCTGCAGGCGGCGACATCGCTGTCGGTGGTGGTCTTCACACTGCGCTCACGACGGGAGGCGGGATTCCTGTTCGATTTGGTGATCGGGTTGCTGGCAACGGCGGGGCTCGCGATCGTCGCCGTTCTGGTGGTGATGAATTACGCCACACTGACGGGCAATCTCGGTCTGTTGGACTATGCGCCCTGGCTCATACCGCTGGCAGCCGCGATCGGTATCGGCGTCGCATCCGTTTCCCGTCCGCAGCCGGATGTTTCACGCAAGAGGGCAGCGTAAAGAGCGCATTGAACAAGCGGTCAAGTCAAATGCTTGACCGCTTGTGATCGCCTCGGCCGTGGCGTGAAGCGCTGAGGTCATAGTGATCAACCGTTGCTGGTAGGGCGGGTCAAGCCGATTGGCATGACGGCGCCGCGATATGCGAACGAGCCCTAGCGCGATCTCAGCTTCTTGATGAATTCCGCCCGGCTGCGTGCACCTGCCTTGGCGAGAACCCTGCTCACATGGGTCTTGACGGTTGGCAGCTCTATATTGAGGCGCCGACCGATTTCCTTGTTGCACATGGCCTCGCCGATGAACGATGCGATTTCGCGCTCGCGTGGGGTCATTTCGGCAAAGCCATCGCACTTCGGCTCGTCGTCTTCGTTGAGACTGAACAGATTGCCTTCCGTGAACGCGACGAATTTATCGAGAAAGTCGATATTCTGCGCTGTAAAGGCGCCTTCGGAGGCGCTGCGCAGCAAGGACGCACCAGCTACCATTCGGGTTCCCAGCCAGAAATACAGTTCGGCCTGATAGGCGGTGTTCTGTGGCTTCAGGAACTGCTCGAAATATTCGAGCGTCCCCAAATCCTCTTCTGCGGTCTCCCGACCAAACACTTGCAGCCGACATGAGGAGCCCGAGACGCGCTTTGGATGAAGAGGATCGACGCGCCAGAAATGATGATAGTAGCGCTGCTTCCAATAGGACGACAGATTGAGAAGCTGATGATCGAGGACGTGGCGTCCTTCGTCGACCCTATAAAAACAGCAGCCGCTTAGCGGTATGGCCGACGTCACGACGGCCAGGAACTGCTCTGCGAAACCTTTGGGCGGGAAAGCACTGTCTGTCTGGATCATAAAATCACGATATGCAGCGCGGAGATCACAAGAAACCATTGAAACAGGAGCTGACAAGGCTTGTCAACGACGCGGCAGCCCGTGGTCATCTTTCTGACAGATGAACTTTCGAGGTAGGCCAGATGGTGGGCCGATCCTGCCCATCCGGGCAGCTACGCTAAACCTGTGGTAGATGCTAATATTCTAAATGCCGGCTCGGACACCACCCGCGGGCCGGATAGTGCAGCGTCCGACGACGATATCATGCCCCAAACCATTGTCGTCGGACACGCGCACTTCCTCAGCGGTTCTGATCCTCTGTTTGTCGCACAATCCCGCAAATTGAGGCTTCCCACATTCCCGCGCTTGTGTTCAGGCGGCCTTTGCTGCCGTCACAAAGGCGGCGATTTTGTCGATATCCTTGCGGAAGCCGCCCTCAGGCAAGGGCTTGTTGGTGTGCGTCAGCGAATCCACGGCCCACGGCTGGACCGCGGCGATGGCCGCCCGAACATTATCCGGCCCAAGGCCGCCGGCAAGGATCACAGGCAACTTGCTGCGCTTGACGATTTCGCGGCTCAGCGACCAGTCGTGAGTGACGCCGGCAGCACCGATCCCATCGATGTGAGCTGCAACGGAATCGAGAATGAAGGAGTCCGAATAGGGTTCGAACGCCGCGGCGTGGTCGAGCGCTTCAGGCCCGGTCATCGGGATGGCCTGCAGGATCTTCAGCTGGGGATAGCGGGTCAGCAGGGTCTCGCGCAACTGCCGCACATGCTGTGGCGTCACCAGCTTGATGTCTCCACACAGGTGCAGCACGTCCGGACGAACCGCACCAACCATATCGGCGATCAGGCTGAGGTCGCTTTCGACGGATAATGCCACGCGCTCTGCCTTGCCGGTCAAGGCGTCGACAATCTCGCGCGCTGTCTCGAAGCTGATTTCTCCCGGCAAGCCGCGATTGGACGGCGTCACGCCAAGATAGTCGACGCCTGCCGCGGCAGCCGCCAGTGCTTCGGAAACGGTCTGCATCGTATAGATTTGAACTTTCACGGAACTACCTGTTTTAATGATTAGATTGATTTCGGAAGTATGGCGTTGACCATGCGCTCTTCGGTGAGTTGCGCACGTTCGGTATTGCGAGCCACCAGCGCGGAATAAAGGGCATCGATGAGGGCCATCTGGGCGATCTGGGCCGCCATTGGTTCGCTGCCCTGTTCGTGAGACACGCTCACGAGAACGACATCGGCCAGCCGCGCGAGCGGCGAGGCGCTATTGCCGGTAATACAGAGTGTCGCTGCGCCCCTGGCCCGGGCTTCCTGAAGGATCAGCACGGGATCGCTGGTAATGCCGGAATAGGAGATGACCACCACCAGATCTTCCGGCCCCGCAAGTGCCGAATGCATGATCTGCAATTGCGAGTCGACCGGCGCGTCGCAACGAAGGCCCAGGCGGATGCAACGTTGATAGAAGGCCTGTGCGACAATCCCCGAGCCGCCGACGCCGCCGACGAGGATGTGTCTTGCACCGGCGATCAGGTCGAGTGCTTTGGTGAAGGTCGCTTCGTTCAGCACACCCTGTGTGTCGCTGATGGCCTGCCCCACCGCTCGAAACAGTCGAACTGCGGCATGGAGGTCGCTGGCCTCGGGCTCGTGTCCGGTCGCATCGCCTCGATCGCGCGGCTCTTGCGCCAGCGCCAGTTTGAGATCCGTAAAGCCTTCGAAACCTGCTGTGCGGCACATGCGCAGGACGGTCGTATCGCTGACATCGGTCGCCTGGGCGATGGCCGACATCGAATTTCGGATGGTGGCGTCGACGTTCTCAAGGACCCAAAGCGCAACGCGCCGCTCCGACTCTGACAATTTCGGCAGAACGCTTCGCAGCCGGCTGCTGGCTGGATTCACTGGACCACGCAGGTCAACGGTCATGACGGTTCTCTTGCTGGCGGACGCTGTTGAGTGAAAAAAGCTAACATGCCGATGTTGTGGTGTCACTATAGACAACATAATTTTGTTGTGGCATCACTGCATGACGTAGCGGAGGGGCTGCGCAAACTTCTCAAGGAGGATGGGAGGATATGGTGAAGCTGAAACGTCTTCTCATGGGCGCGGCCTTCGCGCTTGCCGCATTTCCGGCGATGGCCGGCGAACTGACATTCTGGCATGCCTATGCTGGCCAGCAGGACAAGGTTGATTTCATCAATTTCGCGCTGGGCGAATTTGCCAAGAAGCATCCTGATATCAAGCTGGATGTCGTGGCTGCGGAGCAGTCAGCCTATAAAACCAAGCTGAATACGGCCATGGCGTCAGGCAATCCTCCCGACGTGTTCTATACCTTGCCCGGCGGCTTTCTGAACGCCTTCGTCAAGGGCGGGCAGATGTATGCGCTTGACCAGGATCTCGCCAAGGACGGCTGGCGTCAAAGCTTCCTTGAAAGCGCCATCGCGCAGACAAGCAAGGACGGTCATACATATGCGGTGCCCGTCGACGTGGACTCCGTTGTCTTCTGGTACAACAAGGCGCTGTTTGCCGAAAAAGGCTGGACCGTTCCGAAGACCTATGACGAGCTCATGGCGCTGGCCGAGAAGATCAAGGCCGACGGCGTCGTGCCATTTGCTCTCGGCAACAAGGATTCCTGGCCCGCCACCTTCTGGTTCCAATATTTGGAAATGCGCCTGAAGGGCTCGGGCGTCGTTGCGTCTTTCGTCAATGGCGATGCGAATGCGACATTCGGACCCGAGGGTCAGAAAGCCTTCGAAAAAGTCGCTGATATCGCCAAGAAGCAATATTTTCCAACCGGCTTCAACGGCATGAGCGACCAGGAAGCCAACATGCTGTTCCTGAACGATCAGGCGGCGATGATGTTGAACGGTACGTGGCAGATCGGTGCTTCGTCAGACGCTCCGCAGGGCTTCGAGCTCGGTTCTTTCGCGTTCCCGACAGTCCAGGGCGGCGCGGGCGATCAATCCGATGTTCTGGCCGGCGTTGCCGCCTCTTTCGGGATCTCGCAGAAAGCCGAAGATAAGGCTGATGCAGTCACGCTCTTGAAATTCCTCACCTCGCCGGAAGTGATGACCAAATATGTCGAGCTGCGCAAGACGATGGTGACCGTCAAGGGCGCTACCACCGAGGCTGCGGCCGGTCCTGTGCTCTATGCCATCAGCAACGGCCTTGTGAGTGCTGCCGGTCATCTCGACTCCTTCTACGACACGGCCATGCCGCCAGCTGCGACCAACACCTATTACACATCGCTGCAGGGTGTTCTGGATGGCTCTGTCACGCCGGCAGACGCCGCCAAGCATCTGGAGGACGCGCTGAAGACGAGCAAGTGACGCTTGCTGTCATCAGACCGCGAGGCCGCCGACGCGTGCGGCGGCCTAGACGAAATTGGAAAGAAGCCGGCGAGATCATGAGTGCAGACTGCCTAGCAAAAAGACACAATCAGGCGGCGCTTTTGTTTCTGTCGCCGGCGCTGTTGTTCATTTGCGCCTTTGTCGCCTATCCGGTGGCCTATGCCGGCTGGTTGTCGATGTTCCAGTGGGATGGGGCTTCTGCTCCCATATACGTCGGTGCCGGAAACCTGTTGCGCCTCATGGCAGATCCCGTCTTCTGGGCATCCTTGGGACGCAACCTGTTCGTGGCGCTCTCGGCTATCGTCTTCCAGGTGTTCCTGGCACTGGCGATCGCCTATTGCCTGGTACGGGTTGTCCCGGCTTTCAGCCGCATCTTTCTATTCTTCTATCTCGTGCCGGTCATGGTGAGCGAGATCTGCATCGGCCTCCTGTGGAGGTTCATGTACAATCCTTATTTCGGGCTCGTGAACGCCGCCTTGAAGTTCGCCGGTCTGGATAGTTTGAAGCGCGGCTGGCTGGGTGAATCCGACACGGCCTTCCTTGCCGTCGTGGTCGTCATGAGCTTCACCTATCTCGGGCTCTACGTCCTTCTGTTCACATCAGCAGTACGCAGCGTACCGGAAAGCGTCTACGAAGCCGCCGAGATCGACGGTGCCGGAGAGTTCCGCAAATTCTTCTCCATCACCATCCCGATGGTTTGGGATGCCGTCCGCGCCAATTCGCTTCTTGCCATCATCGGCTCGCTGAAGACCTTTTCCCTGGTGTTCGTGCTGACCAATGGCGGCCCGAGCCATGCCAGCGAGGTGGTTTCCACCTATCTCTACAAAGTGGGCTTCAGCAGCTTCCAGATGGGCTACGCTGCCACCATCGGCTTCGTTCAGATGGTGTTGACGGCGCTGGCTGCCTGGATCGTCTTCCGGTTCCTCAAGCGCAAGGGGGATGCATGAGTACCGCCGTTCGTCGCTGGAGCCTGACGAACACGGTCGTGCTTGTCGTCCTGACGCTGCATGTCCTGCTCGTGATCTTTCCCTTCATCTGGATGATCTACAGCACCTTCAAGACCAACAGGGAGTTCATGCGCTCCGTCTGGTCATTTCCGACAAGCCTGAATTTCGATGCCTATGTCGGTGCCTGGAGCGGCGGCGCGCTGGGTGGCTATGCGATCAATTCGCTGATCATCATGGTGGGGGCGACATTGATCACGGTGTTTGTCTCGACGCTGGCCGGCTATGCGCTGGCCATCTACCGGCCACGCTGGATGCCGGTCGTGGAACTATCGTTGACAGCGGCGATGGCGATCCCCGCCTATGTGGCGCTGGTTCCGTTGGTCGTCATGCTGCGCAGCGTCGGACTGCTGGACACGCATCTCGGTGTCATCCTGCCGACCGCCGCGTTCAACATACCCGTTTCAATCTTCATCATGCAGGCGTTCTTCAACACGCTGCCGCGAGAGCTTTTCGACGCAAGTCGTGTCGACGGCGCATCCGAATGGCGCATCTTCTACAAGATCGCACTGCCGATCGCCCGCCCGGCCATGTTTACGGCCGGTATCGTCAACATGATCTGGGTCTGGAACGATTTCCTCTTCCCGATGGTCTTCATCAACAACCCCTCTCGCAAGACGCTGCCCGTCGGCCTGACGGATTTCGTCGGCGAGCACATTACCAACTACCCGGTGATGCTGGCTGCGATCCTGATCGCTGCGGTGGCGCCGCTCATCCTCTTCATCTTCTTTGAACGCCAGATCACGGCCGCGCTCATCGGAGGCGCCGTGAAAGAATGACCCACAGGTCCGATTTTCCCAGGAGAAATGCCATGTCGTCCAAAAATCTCGATTTCGCCAGCCAAGCCGTCTTCTACGAGCCGGAAGAGCATTCGCAGTCGATCAGCTATCCGATCTACATGTCGGCGAATTTCCAATATGGCGGCGATATCTACGACCAGATCGTGGCCGGTGCGCGCAAGGAAGTGAATATCTATTCCCGCTGCGGCAACCCGACGGAATACAAGCTCGAGGAACATATAGCGACCTTGACCGGCGGCACGGGCTGCCTTGCAACGGCCTCCGGCATGGCGGCGATCTCGCACGCGCTGTTCGGTATCTTGAAGGCGGGCGATCATATCGTCGCGGATCTGACGACCTATTCCAGCACGCATGAGTTCTTCGATCATCGTGCCCAGGATTTCGGTCTCAAGGTCACGCTTGTCGATTGCTCGGATGTACGCGCCGTCGAGAACGCCTTCACCGACGAGACGAAGGTGCTCTATGTCGAAGCAATCGCCAATCCGACGATGAAGGTGCCTCCATTGCGCAAGCTGGTGGAACTCGCCCATAGCCGCGGCATCGTCGTCATCTGCGACAACACCTTTGCGTCGCCCGCGGTTTGCCGTCCGCACGATTTCGGCGTTGATGTCGTTGTCGAAAGCGCCACCAAGTTCATCGGCGGCCACAACGACGCCGTTGGTGGCGTCATTACGCTGAAATCCGATATCCTGCCGGCGGATTGGCTGGAGGATGTACGCTGGAATACGCTGAACAAGCTTGGCGCTCCGCTTTCGCCCTTCAACGCCTGGCTGCTTCTGCGTGGGGCGCAGACGCTGGCGCTTCGCCTTGAAAAGCAGTGCGCCAATGCGCTGGCGCTTGCCAAGCATCTGGAGGCCCATCCCCGCGTCAAGCGCGTCTTCTACCCCGGCCTGCCGTCGCATCCGAACTACGCATCGGCGAGCGAGCAACTGCGCGGCGGCGGTGCGATGCTGTCTTTCCAGGTCGACAACGAAGATTTCGGCGTGCATCTGCTCAAGCGCCTGAAACTGTGCTCGTTCGCAGCCAGCCTCGGCGGCTTGCGTACGACGACGCAAGTTCCAGCCACAATGGCTTTCCTGGACATTCCAAGCCAGGAGCGCGAAGCTATGGGCGTGGTTGACGGCCTGGTGCGCTTCTCTGTCGGCATCGAGCATATCGACGACATCATCGCCGATGTCGATCAGGCCATCGAGCAGATGCATATCGATCTCTGAGGCGAACTGGAATGGCAGTCATAGCCCTACTCGGCGATATCAATATCGATCTGGTACTCGATATCCCCATCTATCCGGGCGAAGGCGGAGAAGCGATCGCCACCCATCAGACGGTGGCGATCGGCGGCTCCGCGACCAACACGGCGATTGCCCTGGCGCGCGCAGGGCATGAATGCCGCCTGATCGGGCAGGTCGGTCAGGATGCATGGGGAAGACACGCACTCATGGAGTTGCAGGCTACCGGCGTGGCGACGCGCTGGATCGGCCAGGATCCGAGCGAGCCGACCCAGTTGAACATTGTTGCAGTCAGTGCGACAGGCGAGAGGACGATGTTCGCCTATCGCGGCGCCAACGCGCAATTGTCCGCAGATATGGTCGACGAGGCGGCGTTGGCAGGCGCTGCACTGCTCCATCTCTCCGGTTATGCATTCTTGCAGCCACGGCAGGCGGGTGCGGCGATGCGTGCGATCGATATTGCGGTGCGCAAGGGCATTCCCGTCACACTCGATATTCCGGGCGGTGTGGTCGATGCCCTGGGGGACAAGGTCCGGCCGGTGCTGGCGAGCCTGGACACGATCATGCTCGCCGACAGCGATCTGCCGCGACTTCTTGGTGAGCCGGTTGACGCGACGCTGGACGACTTGGTTGCTGTTCTTCTGGAGCGGGGCGTCGACCGGGTGGCAATCAAAGGAAATAGCACAGCGTCCCTGTTATATCAGCGGAATATCCGGGACAGTGCGCCCTGGTTTTGCGTCGACGTTGTGGATACCGTTGGCGCGGGTGATGCCTTTGCCGCCGGCCATATTCATGGGCGCATCACGGAGTTAAGCGGTGGCTATTGCTGCCGGCTTGCCAACGCCTTCGGCGCAGTTGCCGTTACACGCAAGGGCGCAGGGCTCGCCATGCCTGCCCTCGATGAAGTCCTCGACCTCATGACCTGCGATCGATAGCTTGTACCGGCAGTTATAAGTGCCGCAGGGTTTTTGCCTCCCCCTAGTTGGTTTCCAAATCGTTTAGCGAGCCGTGCAAAAGCGACATGCCTCTCTTGCAGGCATGTGCGTTTTATTTAGGCGGGTAAATGCTTATTTAGCGCTCAGAAACAAAGGAGACTGAGATGAGAGTTATTGAGAAGATTAAACGTTTTACTGAGGCTCGCAGAGCAATCCGCGAACTTTCCGCACTGGACGATCATGCACTTGCCGACCTTGGCATTTCCCGTTCGCACATCGCTTATGCAGTCAACGGTCGCGGCAACTAAGCCACGGCGCGCGTTTTCCAGTCAAACGATCGGCCAGTCAAACGATCGGATTGTGCGGACTTTGAAGCGGAAGGGGAGAAACCTCCTCCACGACCGCAAGCCCGCCAATAGTAACTTTCCAGAAGCCTCATGAAGGTTTCTGGAGCGGTCATGCGGCCTAGGTGCCGCATTTGACCTTGCCCCAGGCAGTGCAGCCTAAGGCTAGAAAAGAACCAGCCGCCTGGATTCAAGCGATATCCATCGCGTTCAATGATAGCCAGGCGAGCATTCATCCTCCCCCGAAATATCTCCGCAAGAGTTCATTCCACCATGAATCTGGAGCTGAATGGCAGGCTGGCAGCGCCGACGGCCTTGGGTACGCTTGAGGCTCTGCCGACAAGCGCCTGAACGAAGGGCAGCTTCCTTTCAACCGCCAATGCAAGCTCCGAACAGACCTCGGCGGGAATAAAGGACGACAGGATCACCGTCCTGATTTCGATGAACTGCGATAGAGATTCAATCGAGCCAACGAGCGTTTCCGCACAGGATTGAAGCCACTGTTGGCCGGCGGCGCCGAGGTCGGGCCAATTCTCTTGACGATTCCAGATTGACTTCGCAAGTTCCGGCTCCGTCACCAGAGACCGTTCAAGTGCCGATACGCCAACATCGTGGCTGACGGGAGAATTGCCGTTATAAATCTGGTGGTTAAGTATGAGACGGCTATGCAGCCGCGCACCGAGGTAAAAGAACAGGAAGTCCTGCAAAGGTTTAGCGACGCCGAAAAGGCTCTCGCCGGCCGCTGCGGCGGCGATGTCGTTTTGGACGTAAACCGGCAGACCCAAGTCTGCCTCCAACCGTCGATGAAGCTCCTCATTGGTGGAAATGCGGCTTTCTTTCGGTGCGGGAATGGCAACGCCAATACCGGCAATTCTTTCCTGTATTCGCGGCGGCAGGCTATTGATCGCCTTCATCACCTCGTGGGTTGCACCCTCCAGATCGTCGAACTCCCCGATTTTCCTGTGGGGCAGGGAGGAGCTGAACCTGATGTTACCGACGAAATCGACCAGCACCACATGCGTATTCTGGTGCCCGACACTGACACCGACTGAGTAGGCGCCATCTGGATTGAGCATCAAGGGTGTCGTCGGCGGTCCAACGCGGCCCTTCTGCGCTTCTCCCTTCATGACCAAGCCCTCTTGTTCGAGAGACCGCACGATTACCGAAATCGTCTGTGCGGATAGCCCGGTCTTCTCGCCGATCTCGAGGCGGGTCGTCGTCTCGTTCTGCAAGAGGAGGGAGAGGACAAGCCGTTCGTTGTAGCTCCGTACGCTGAGAGCGTTGAGGCCGCTTGCGCGATCGGCGATGCGCAAGGGATTAGGAGGGGCAAAACGCATGTCGGGCAAAGTTATCTTCCTTTGGAGGACTTGGGCGCGGAATGCAGCTCGGCCCAGCCGATGGACAGCACTTCTTGGGCGAGGGCCTCGCCCAGCAGGCGATGCGCTTCGCCGTCGATATGGAAGCCGTCCTGCGGCGCGCATTTGCAGACCGCTCCGGCATCGAAAAAGTGAACTTCGAGAGAATCGGCCATGACTTCGAATTCCAAAGCCAGTTTCCTCGATTTTTCCTGTGCACCTGAAAAGATCGATTCCCATTCCTTGATGTCATCCAGCATCGGAGGAGGGGAGACGATCATGATTTCCGGATCGTGACCGTTCGGTCCCGGCGCTAATTCCCGGATGTCATGCACGAGGCAGCCCATGCCCATCGCGACTTCGGACGGCGGCATGTGAAAGCGCGCCTTGAGATCGTTGGTGCCCAGCATGAGGATCACAAGATCGATGGGCGCATGGCTCTGGAGGCAGGGCTTCAGGTAGGTTCTGCCATTCTTGTGTGCGCCTTCGATCGGATCGCTATGAACGGTGGTCCTGCCGCTCAGTCCTTCCTCGATGACATGCCATCCGTCGCCGAGCGCGGCTTTAAGAATACCCGGCCAGCGCTCATCAACCGGGTAGCGATCCAGCGGCGTTCCGCCAGGTATCTGCCCGTGTGTATTCGAATCCCCGAAGCAGAGAACAGTACGCACCTATCGCTCCTCCATGCCTGCCGACATGGCTTCTTTTGCACCTAGATGGTCGCGTTGGCAACATCGGATCAATTATTCATTCAACTTGAATAACTATTGACAGGATCAGAATCTCGGTGTTTGTTGCCGCCACGGAGGAATTGATCAGACAACATGAATAATTAGCGCGGGGCGGTCTTTCCCCGCGATGGAGGGTTTTGTCTGTCGATCGCCGATATCTGCCATGGAGGAGCTAATGAGCAGCTTGTTGAAGAGACTTACCCTTTCCCTGATGATCGCATCGTCCCTCAGCGCCATGCCGCTGCGGGCACAGGAGGTGAACCTGCTCGACGGCGTCACGACGCCTGCCGAAAACAATCCCTCAGTCGAGCCAGGCAAGTACAAGAAAGATGCCCCCTGGGTCATTGGCATGAGCAGCTTTGGCGTCAATGCCAACACCTGGACGGTTCAGGTCGCGCACGAGGCTGAAGCCGCCGCAGCGCGGGACAAGCGCATCAGCAAGTTTATCCTTCTTGACGCCGGCTTCGACCAGAAGAAGCAGGTCGCCGATATCGAGGATCTCATCGCACAGAAAGTCGATGCCATTATCGTGCAGCCGGTCACGTCGACTTCGGCAGACGCCAGCATCGAGAAGGCGGTCAAGGCGGGGATTCCCGTCATTCTCCACACCGGCCGCATCGAGAGCGATGCCTACACGACCGAGATCCAGGGGGGAGCCGAACACTTCGGCAAGGTCATGGGGGACTTCCTGGTCAAGGAACTGAAAGGCAAGGGCAATATCTGGGTTCTTCGCGGCTTGGCCGGTCACCCGGAAGACACCAATCGCTATAACGGCCTTCTTCAGTCCTTGAAGGGGACGGAAATCAAGATCGCTGCCGAGGAAAACGGCGACTGGCAGTATGATAAAGCGAAGAAGGTCTGCGAGACCCTCTATCTCAGCAATCCCAATGTCGACGGCATCTGGTCCTCGGGTGCCGACATGACGCGCGCATGCGTCGACGTCTTCAAGCAGTTCGGAGCGCCGATCCCGCCGATCTCGGGCGAGGGCAATAACGGTTTCTTCGGTCAATGGATCAAGGACGGGTTCAAGTCGGTTTCCTCCGAATACAGTCCCGCTCAAGGTGCTGCTGGCGTCAGGGCGGCCGTAGCTCTTTTGGAGGGCAAGGAGCTCAAGAAGCACTATGCCTATAACCCGCCCGGCTGGGACGTCGACAAGGCGAAGAAATACTACCGCGACGATCTTTCCGCCAACGTCTGGTGGCCGTCCGAACTTTCCGAAGATCAGCTGAAGCAGTTCTACGGAAAGAAGTGAGCCCGTCCGCCGGGAGTTCTGCCCAGGCTCCCGGCGACTTCACATCGGATGCGAATGATGCAAAATCTCATTGAAATGTCGCGGATCTCGAAGACGTTTGGCGGAAGCCATGCTCTTCGCGAAGTCTCGCTTACACTGATGCCGGGAACTGTCCATGCGCTGATGGGCGAGAACGGAGCCGGTAAATCCACCTTGATGAAGATCCTTGCCGGCGTTCATCAGCCGGATAGCGGTGACATCTTCAAGAATGGTCATAGAATCTCGTTCTCGAACCCGCGCGCGGCGCTCGAATTCGGAATATCGACCGTCTTTCAAGAGCTTTCACTGCTGCCGAATATGTCGATCGCCGAAAACATGTTTCTGGGTCGGGAACCAAGAACGCGTTTCGGCGGAATCGATCGGCGGGGGATGAGGGGCGAGACACGTGACGCACTGGCACGGCTTGGTCTTGACCTCGATCCGAACATGCTGGTTTCCGAGCTCTCCATTGCGCAGCGGCAATTCGTCGAGATCGCGCATGGTATCGACGCCGAAGCCGACATCTTCATTCTTGATGAACCGACTGCAGCGCTGAACGCGGCGGATGTCGAGATCCTCAACAGGCACATTCGGGCGCTTCGAGACCAGGGAAAGGCGATTGTCTACATCTCGCATCGCATGGATGAGATCTTCAACATCTGCGACATCGTCACGATCCTGAAGGATGGCCGATTTGTCGGCACACGACCTCTGTCGGAGATGACGCCGTCCTCGCTGATCTCAATGATGGTCGGCCGAGAACTGAGCGATCTGTTTCCGCGCCGCACGCAAGTGGCGAGCGATGTCGCCATCGAGCTTGCCAACGTCAAGATCGATGCACGCTCGAAACCTTTCTCGCTGTCGGTTTGCAAGGGAGAGATCGTCGCGCTTGCCGGCCTCGAGGGCCAAGGGCAGCAGAAGATCCTGCGATCATTGGTGGGGGAGCACCAGCCTTCGGGAGGCACAGCCGTCATAGGGGGTCATCAGATCCGTCTGCCGATGCGTGCGAAGCGAAGCATAAGGACAATGCAGAGGATCGGAGTAGGGTTCGTTCCCGAAGACAGAAAGGACGAGGGGCTCTTTCTCGGACTTCCCATCGAACACAATCTCTCGATGTCGCTTCATGCCGCCCGCAACGAGTTCTCGATCGTGCGTTCCTACAAGGACGTCGTCGCGGCAATGATGCGTGGCATGAATATCAAGTCGGCAGGTCCTGGTGCCAACGTTGGATCTTTGTCGGGCGGCAATCAACAGAAGGTGCTTCTCGGGCGATACCTCGCCGCCAAAATGGATGTCCTGCTGATCGAGGAGCCGACACGCGGCGTCGATATCGGTGCGAAGTCCGAAATCTATAAATTGCTTCGCGAATTTACCAACCAGGGCGGAGCGGTACTCGTTCTTTCGCGCGAGACACTTGAACTCATCGGCCTTTGCGACCGCATCTGCGTCGTACACGGCAATACCGTCGTTGCCGAGATGCCGGCCGCGGACGCCACAGAACACGGCATTCTCGACGCTGCGCTCAGCGCATGAACGGGAGGAGATAGAAATGAACCTCACAGCCAACTCGCGCCTAATCAGACTTTTCGGGAGCCGTGGCCATCGCCAGGGGCTCTGGCTCTTGCCCGCAGTGCTGGCATCGGTGATCGCATGCTGGCTCGCCTTCTCAACCGGCCAGTTTGCCACAAGCGGCAACGCGCTCAATCTCGTGGCGCAGGCGATGCCGCTGCTGATCACCGCGATTGGCCAGATGCTGGTCGTGCTGATTGGCGGCCTCGATCTGTCTGTTGGTTCCGTGATCAGTTTTACAACCGCGATTCTGGCGTGCGGAGGGCCTGCCTATGTGGTTATTCCTGCCGCATTGCTGCTTGCAGCGCTGATCGGCCTTCTGAATGGATTGTGTGTCACCCGCCTCAACGTGCATCCGATCATTGCGACGCTGTCGATGCAGTACATCGTGCTTGGCGTTACACGCGTTCTGCGGCCCGTTTCCGGCGGAACTGTGCCCGATGTCGTCCGATGGTCAGTCGAGGGAAGTCTATTCGGCATCCAGATGCCGCTCATTTGGGGCACCATCACGCTCATTATCGCGTGGAAGCTTCTTTACGGCACTCGGTATGGCGTCCATCTCTTCGCCATCGGTGGCGGTGCCGCTGCGGGGGTGGATGACGCTGCCCGCAACTTTGGCATTCCGGCCAGGCGAAACATCATGCTCGCCTATGTTGCCAGTTCCTTGTTTGCCTGCGCAGCCGGTATTTTCCTCGCAGGACGCATCGTGTCCGGCGATCCCAATGTCGGGCTATTGTTCGAGCTTGATGCGATCACGGCCGTGGCCATCGGCGGTACCCAGCTTTCTGGTGGGGTTGGTAGCCTGCAGGGAACGGTCGTCGGCGTTGCCATCCTTGCGCTTCTGTCCAACGGCATGAATCTTCTCAATGTCACCCCATTTGTCCAGACCGCGATCAAGGGATGCTTGCTCATGCTGGTGGTCGCGCTGCAGTCTCGCAGAAGGATTGGCCTCTGATGTCGGCTCTCGTTCGTTCGCCCCTGGCGCAGCGGTTCGCAAGGATCCCGCCGGCCTATTATCTGTTCGTGATCCTCATTGCGATCCTCTGGTTCACCAGACCGCAGATGTTGAACGTCAATGTCATAGGCGTGTTCCTCCGTCAGGTGGTCCCGCTCGGAATATTGGTGCTCGGCCAACTCCTGGTGATGCGCGTCAAGTCTATCGATCTATCCGGTGGTGGTGTCATCCTGCTCGTCAACTACTGCATCTCGTCGGGCATGTTCCCAGGAGCCTCGCTATCCTTCTTTGTCGTATTGGCGCTTGCGATCGGGCTGGGGATTGGGCTTTTCAACGGGTTCATGATCGCGATCCGGCGGGTGTCGGCAGTGATCGTGACCCTAGCGCTTAACATCGTGCTGATCGGCTTGGTCCAATATCTCTCGAGTGGCAAGCCGCCCGGGGACGTGCCGACCCTCTTTGGTGAAATTTTCAATACCCGCTTTCTGTCCATTCCGACGCCGGTCCTCTTCTGGATCGGCATCACGGGAGTGATGTCTCTGGCTCTGGCGTGGACGGTTTTCGGGCGGTTCGTGGCATCCGTAGGCGAGAGCGTCGAGGCCGCCCACTTCTCCGGCGTACCAGTGGAGAGAACGGTCATTGCGGCCCATGCGATCGCAGGCTTGATCGCCGGGATCGCAGCCCTCGTTCAAACAGCTTCGATTGCCGTCGGCAGCGTGCGCGTTGGATTGGACCTGCCGATCCTGTCCGTGGCGGCCACCATCCTCGGCGGTGTGGTTTTCGGCAGAGGCGAAGGCGGCGTTTGGGGACCCTTTTTCGGCGTCCTGTGCTTCGCATTCCTGTTCGTCGTCATGACGATGTTCGGAGTTGGCGAACCAGGCAAGCTGGTCGCCCAAGGTCTTATTATCCTGCTCGCGGCCATCTTCTACGGCCTCAAGACGCGCGGACCCAAATCCTAATCATCAAAAGAGGAAGCAATGGCAGACAAACGATCCATTCTATGTTTCGGAGACTCGCTGACCTGGGGCTGGATCCCCGTCGAACAATCGTCGCCGACGCTGAGATATCCTTTCGAGCAGCGTTGGACCGGCGCGATGGCGGGCGAACTCGGTGAGGGTTACAGCATCATCGAAGAGGGGTTGAGTGCGCGCACGACCAGTGTCGACGATCCAAATGACCCTCGGCTTAACGGAAGCGCTTATCTTCCTTCCGCACTTGCGAGCCACCTTCCGCTCGACCTTGTCATTCTGTTTCTCGGAACGAACGACACCAAGTCCTATTTCCGAAGAACGCCCTATGAAATCGCCAACGGGATGGGCAAGCTCGCCGGGCAGGTTTTGACATCGGCGGGTGGTGTCGGTACCCCCTATCCCGCTCCCAAGCTGCTTATTGTCGCTCCGCCGCCATTGGCACCCATGCCAGATCTGTGGTTCGACGGCATGTTCGAGGGCGGATACGAGAAATCGCAAGAACTCGCCAAGCACTATAGCGCCTTGGCGTCCTTCCTGAAGGTCGATTTCCTCGATGCCGGTGCGTTCGTCTCGACTGACGGAGTGGACGGGATCCATTTCTCGGCGGACACAAACGTGACGCTCGGTAAGGCAATTGCCCGGAAAGTGACTGAAATCTTCGATCGGCAATCGCACCAGACCGCGGCGTAATGGCTTAACTCTCTGCTCGACGAGCGGCATCGCTCGTCGGCAACCACCAGGAGGGAGTAGGAACTACACCCCTGCGGAGACCCAACTTCCGAACGAGATGCTGCGAAATCGACGACGACCGGGTCCGTTTTTCCAGAACCTGAATGCCATTGGCTCAGTCCTTACACAGAACAAGGCAAAATCGCCCAATGGTTGTCGCTGGCTCCCATAAGGGCCGCAGGTGCGGCACGGTTCTTGTTCCGACTCGTGGTTGAGTGTAGGGCCGGTGAAGCTTAGGATTGTCTTGGCCATCGGGTTCACAAAACGATTTGGACATCGCTATGTCGCAGCAGCAACATGTCGCTCACGGTGCTCGCGTCGGGGTGCTTGATGAACTGAGGTTGCTGGCGGCACTTGCTGTCGTGCTCTTTCACTTCGGATTTCGAGGGCGCACGCTCGGGGTGACGGAGATGTCGCTTACGGCCCGGGAATGGCTTCTGAAATATGGATATCTGGGCGTGCAGATGTTCTTCGTGATAAGCGGCTTTGTCATCGCTTATTCAGCGGAGGGACGAACGCCTCTACAATTCGGGATCGCCCGTTTCGCACGCATCTATCCGATGTTCGTATTGTGCATGACGATAACTTTCCTGATCGTCGTAGGTTACGGGGCGCCGCATCTCAATGCGACGACCTTTCAATGGGCAGCCAATTTGATCGTCAAGCCGGAGCTGTTGGGGCAGCAGCTCATGGATGGTTCGTATTGGTCGATTTCCTACGAAATCGTCTTCTACGGCTGGGTTTTCGCGTTGATGATGCTCGGCCGTTTCAAGCGTGAGGCGTATCCGGTCATTATTCTAGGCTGGCTTCTGATTTCCGTCGTCGACCGGGTGTTTTTCGGCAGTGTCTTGATGCGCCATCTCTTTCTGACCGATGAAAGCGGGTTCTTTTGCGCCGGCCTGGTTCTCTATATGATATTCCGAGAGGGGTATCGTACCCGCAATGTCGTCCTGCTTGTTCTATCAGTCATGGTTGCGATCTATCAATCGATGGAGCTGACGCAATGGAATCGCGTCAATTATGGAACCAGCTATAGTGATCTTGTGGTCAGTCTCTCCTGCCTCGCAATCGTCGCAATCATTGCACTGGCGATAAGGCGGCAGCGATCGCTTTTGCCCGCAGGGTTGATGCTTGCGCTCGGTGGTATTAGCTACCCCCTCTATCTCCTGCATCAGCATATTGGCTATGTGATCTTCAATAAAGTCGGATCGGCAGCTTCGCCGGAAGCGGCCGTCACCGCAACTGTTCTGCTCCTGATATGCATTTCATATCTGCTTTGGCGCTTCGCCGACGAGCCATCCCGGCGCCTGACCAAATCTGCCTTGATGCGGCTGTTCTAGAATCGCCGTTCACGCATGTGGCAAGACGCCCCGCAACACGGTTTCAGCGATAGTCTTCGCCGCCATCTCGTAATCCTCAACCTTCAATCGGGATTTTTTCAGCCCGTCGGCAGCGATCGGCTCGAAGTCGGCATAGAATTGCGTCGAGGCCCATAGCATGATGAACAGGTGCCGGGGATCGACGGGCAAGATCTTCCCTTCGGCGATCCAGGCCTCCACCACCGCGACATGTCTGTCGGTGACATCGCGGATGTGCTGGCGATCCTTCTTCTTCAGGAAGCGAGCGCCCTGAATGATTTCGCTGGCGAAGAGGCGGCTCTCTGCAATGTTTTTTCGAGTATAATCGAGCTTGGCGCGGATATAGAGACGAAAAGCATCCGCCGGTTCCCGGTCCGCCGTTATGTATTTCAGCGCATTGTCCCATCCTTCAAGCAAGTGCTCGATGATGGCTGTGTAGATCTGCTCTTTCGACGAAAAATAATAGTAGACATTCGCCTTGGGCAAGCCGGATGCCTCGGCAATTTCGGCGATCCGAGTGCCATCATAGCCTTTTCGCGAGAAAATCTCGATCCCGGCCTTGATGATCAGCCGAATGTTGCGTTCGCGGATTTTTTCTTCCGGATCCTTATGTTCCCGTGGCATGCCCGCTCCGTCCTCTAATGTTTTATGCTTTGAACCGACGCTTGAAAATGGCAACAGCGCTCGGTCGCCAAAGCCCGCTTTTCCACTGAAAAGCGGGCTTTGGCGTTCGTCCAAAAAAGTTGACGATATGATCAGGAAAAGCTGACCAAGCCGTCATTTTTCTATGTATAGTAAGTTGACACTTTAGTCAGGTTTTGTCTAGTCTCCACTCAACAAGCGAAAACGCGGGGAGACGATTTCGTGCCAATGACTTTACGAGATGCGATGGCGGAAGCACTTGCCGGTTGGGAGGCGGATCTGCCGTCCGACTGGCGTGCAGCCCTCGGCGATATCGGCGACCACTTTGACCGCGTCGATGCGGATCTGGAATTCGAAGCCTGGGAGCCGATCTTTCCGGTGCGCCGCGGACGCCATTTTCCCGGTCAGCCGAAAGGCGCGCATGCGCTCGCAGCCTTCGATGGCATTGCCCCAAAGGATGTGCGTTGCATGATCCTTGGGCAGGATCCGTATCCCGAGCCGGGCTTTGCTACAGGCCGCGCATTCGAGGCAGGCAACCTTGCGTCATGGAACGAACTCGACAAGATGTTCTCGAAGAGCATCAGAGCCTATATGCAGCTCATCACCGCGGCGCGGACCGGTAACCAGGGCCTTTCGGAAAGCTTCGAGCACTGGCCGGACGTTCGGCAGATGCTCTGCGATCCGGCTCTCGGTTTCGAGGGGCCAAGCGCGATCGGCGACCGTTGGGTTCGCCAGGGCGTGCTCCTGCTCAATGCATCGCTGACGCTCTCGCGTTTCAAGGTCGATATAGATCCGCATCAGGCGAGGGGACATCTGCCTTTCTGGCGGCCGTTGATGCTCAAGGTGATTGCCACCTTGCGTGAGCGCGATCAGTCGATGGTCTTTATCGGATTTGGCGATGCGGCAGCCGACCTCTTCGCGGCAGCCGGCCTCAGCGAAGGCGAGCACGGTAGCTATGCTTTGGTTCTGCGTGATCATCCTGCCTTCGCAGAGCGCGTGCTTGGCCGCGAAAATCCATTTCTTCTTTGCAATTCCTATCTTGAGGCGAGGGGCGCGAGCCCTGTCGCATGGTAAATTATGAGCATTTCATCCGAATATGATTACATCATTGTAGGCGCCGGCTCCGCCGGCTGCGTACTCGCCAATCGCCTGTCGAAAAATCCCCAGAATCGCGTCCTCCTGCTGGAGGCTGGCGGCAAGGATCGAAATCCGCTGTTTCGTCTGCCTATGCTGATGGGTAAACTGTTTCATTCCGGCATCTACAACTGGCATTATCACACCGAGCCGGAGCCTTTTCTCAATAACCGTTCGCTTTACTGGCCGCGCGGCAAGGTTCTCGGCGGCACGTCGACGATCAACGGCATGATCTACGTGCGCGGCAATCGCCACGATTATGACCGCTGGTCGCAATTCGGCTTGCCCGGCTGGTCTTACGATGAGGTTCTGCCCGCCTTTCGCCGTTCGGAATCCCATGTGCAACGCCATGGGGCGTTTCACGGCGACGATGGAGAACTGACGGTCTGCCGTGCCCGCGGACACAATCCGCTAATGGATGTGTTTTGTGAAGCCGGCCAGCAGGCAGGCTACCCTTTGAATGACGATTTCAACGGCGAGACGCAGGAAGGTTTCGGCCGATACGATTTCACCATCCGAAAGGGCAAGCGCTGGTCAACATCCTGGGCCTTCCTTCGTCCGGCTATGCACCGTTCCAACCTCACGGTGATCACGGAGGCGGAAACGACTCGACTGCTGATCGAGAATGGCCGTGCAACCGGCGTCGAATATCTGAAGGCTGGAAACGTATCGGTGGCGCGTTCCGCTGGCGAGATCATATTATCGGCGGGGGTCGTGAATACGCCCAAGGCACTCCTTTTGTCAGGGATCGGCCCGGCGGATGAATTGAAGGCGATCGGGATCAAGCCGGTTCTTGATCTTCCCGGTGTCGGCAAGAACCTTCAGGACCATGTCGACTGCGTGATGAGCTGGGAGTGCCGCGAACCCATAACACTCTTCGGCGATCTTCGTGCCGACAAGCTGATCCCCGCAGTTGCGCAGGGCATGCTGTTCGGCGAAGGCATCACCACCACCTTTCCCTACGAGGCCGGCGCATTCGTCCGTTCCAATGATGGGCTGGTGGCGCCCGATATCCAGCTTCATTTCATGCCGGCGCTCGAAAAGACGGCCAACCTGCATTTCCCCAATCCGTTTCGCAAGAAGCAGCGCGTCGAGGCCAATCATGGCTTCACCATTCGCGTCGGCCCGGTCAATCCGGTCAGCCGTGGCGAGATCACGTTGCGGTCGACCAATCCGACGGACAAGCCCAAGATTCTCGCCAACTATCTGCGCGACGAATTCGATATACGCACTATGATCGATGCCATCAGGCTGACGCGCGATATCGTCAACCAGAAGGCATTCGATGGTTATCGCGGGCTTGAGCTTGCGCCCGGCCCAACCGCGAAAGACGATGCCGAGCTGACGGCATGGCTTCGCGCCACCGCCATGACCACCTTCCATCCCGTTGGCACCGCCAAGATGGGCAACGATCCGATGGCCGTCGTCGATGCCAAGCTCAAGGTGCACGGCATCGATGGCTTGCGAGTGGCCGACGCCTCGATCATGCCGATCATTTCGAGCGGCAACACCAACGCACCCGCCATCATGATCGGCGAAAAGTGCGCCGAATTCATCCTGAATGCCTGAAGGGAATAAACAATGATCCTCGAACACCGCACCTATACGTTCAAGCCGGGCACGGTCGACAAATGGATGAAGAAGTATGAAGCCGAGGGTCTGCCGATCCAGAAGCGCCATCTCAACCGTTTCGTCGGACTTTACGTCTCCGAGATCGGCACGCTGCACACCACCGTGCTGATGTGGGCCTATGACAGCCTTGCCGACCGCGAAGCGCGTCGCCAGGCCATGTATGCCGATCCGGAGTGGCAATCCTTCATCTCCGGCGTCTGGGCGCTCGATGCGATCCAGAAGCAGGATGTGATGATCATGAACCCGGCACCTTATTCGCCGGCCATCTAGGCGAATTGGCAGACTAGACTGCACATAAATACAAAAGAGGGAACTTACGACATGAAGAACTCAAGAAGCGACAACGATTTTTCGCGCGGCGTCGATCGGCGCACCTTCCTGCAGTTAGGCGCCGGCGCTGCCGCGTTCGGCCTTGCTGCTGGCTTGATGCCGCAAGCGGCGCGTGCTGCAGGCGGGCTCGTCGCGCTCGTTCATACGCAGGCGGCCGGCGACAACGGTCCGGTCGACGCCATGATCGCCAAGCTGAAGCAGCTGTCGACGGAGCAAGGGTTCACCTATCGCGCCGTCTATGCACAGGATCCCGCGACTTACGAGACGGTCTTCCGCACGCTCGGCGATGCCGGCGCCTCCATTATCATCTCGACCTTCAATGAAGTCGCAGAGCCGTTCAAGGCGCTCGCGCCATCCTATCCCAACACCAAATGGATTCAGCTTTTTGCCGACCCCTTCGAGCCTGCAATCCCGAACGTTGTCACGGTCTCCTATGACTATTATCTCGGCTGCTATCTCTCCGGTGTCTTTGCCGCGAAGATGTCGAAAACCGGCAAGATCGGCTTTATCGGCGGCGTCTCGATCCCACCACTGAATGCCGATTTCAACGCGCTGAAGGCCGGCGTCCATTCGGTCAACCCCAATGCCACGGTGACGGCTGCCTTCGCCGGCTCGTTCCAAGACCCGGCCAAGGGCCAGGAAATTGCAACGCAGATGTTCAACGATGGCATCGACTACATCCAGACCGATGCGGCTGCCACCGACGGCGGCATCATCGCTGCAGCCAACGAGAAGGAAGGTCGCATGGTCAGCTGCCTCTCGCCGGCGCAGTTTGTGCTCGGGCCGAAGTCGGTGATCTCGATCGTCGGATTGGACTATGGTGTCTCGCTCTACAACGAGGTGAGCAAGGCGCTTGGAGCTGACTGGAAGGGCGGCACCCACGAGCACACCGGTCTTGGAACCGATGTCATCAACTTCATTCCCTCGCCGCTATTTGCCGAACAGGGCCCGGCGGAACTGACGACGAAGGCAAAGGAGGCCCTGAAAGATGTCGACAAGGTGCGCGCCGGCATTCTGGACGGCTCCATCAAGGTCGAGTTCAAGACCACTCTTTAATGCCGGTTTGGCCGGTTGCCTTAAGGCAATCGGCTCGAGCATGTTGGGCTCCGGCGATACGCCGGAGCCGCTTAGTCATGTCGGGAAGCTTCTCATGTCCAATCACTCACCGCCGGCGCTCGCATGCCGCGACGTAACCGTCCGCTATGGCGATGTGACCGCGCTTTCGGACGTTTCGATCGAATTCGAGGCAGGCCTCATCCATGCCGTTCTCGGCCAGAATGGCGCTGGCAAAACAACCTTCGCCCGTGTTGCATCGGGCCTCGTGCAGCCGACCGCCGGGCAGGTCGAAATCTCCGGGCGGGTCATCCGCACAGGCCATGTGCGCGACAGCCGCGAAGCGGGCGTCGAACTTGTCCATCAGAGCTTTGCTCTGCCGCCATCCTTTACGGTTGCCGAAGTGATGGAGTTCGGTGCGCCGGGTCATGGAGGCATTTATTCGCGCAAGGCACTGGCTCAGAAATGGCGGGCGCATTTGCAGAGCCTCGATATCCAGGTCGATCTTTCGCGACGTATTCGCGATCTGCCGGTCGAGACGCAGCAGAGCATCGAGATCGCCCGCGCTCTTGTCACCGATGCGAAAGTATTGATCCTCGACGAACCGACTGCCGTTCTCTCTCCCGCCGGGATCGAAACGCTCTTCGCCCGCGTGCAGAGACTGAAGGAGCGCGGCGTTACCGTCATTCTCATTCTTCACAAGATCCGGGAGGTCCTCGCCATAGCCGACACGATCAGCGTGCTGCGCGGTGGTCGGCGCGTCGAAGGCCCATTGCCGAAAGCCGGTCTCACGGCCGAACAACTGACGGCGCTGATTGTTGGCGATGCGGCGCGTCCGCAGAGCACAAAGGACAGGGACGCGTTGCTTGGCGTCGGCGAACCCGGAGACATCCAGCTCCGTGGAAATTCCGCCTGCGCTGCCCAGCGGCCGGTATTGACGATGAAGTCGGTATCCACCGTTCCGGACGACGAGGGGGCACCGCTCGACCATGTGAGCCTGTCCATCCAACCCGGTGAAATCGTCGGCATCGCCGGTGTCGAGGGCAATGGTCAGAAAACGCTGGTGCGTGCGATTGCCAGCCTCGCGGCTCTGTCGGGCGGCACGATCGCGCTCGCCGGGCAGGACGTCACGACGAAGGCGCTGGCAGCTAGACGAAGCGCAGGGCTGCGGATCATTCCGTTCGAACGCAATGTGGAAGGCCTCAGTCTGACGAGTTCTCTTTGGGAAAACTGGAGCGCCCGCGAGTTGCTGCAGGGATCCCTGTTGAAATTCGTCAACCCCGCTCGCATCCGCGCGCTCTGTGACGGTTCGCTGAAGAATTGGGGCGTTCACTACCACACCTCCGCACAGCATGCTGGCTCGCTCTCGGGCGGGAATGCTCAGAAGGTCATTCTGGCGCGTGAAATCGATGTGGACGCCAAGCTCATCATTGCCGCCCAGCCGACGCGGGGGCTCGATATCGGCGCCACGGCTTTCGTTTGGAAAGCGTTGCGCGAAGCGCGCGACAAAGGAGCCGCGATCCTGTTGATCTCTTCGGACCTGGACGAATTGTTCGATATTTCCGACCGTGTGGTGGTCATGCTCTCCGGCCGCATCGCCGGTGAGTTCACCGGCCCATACGACATTCAGTCTGTCGGCGCCGCCATGGTCGGCGCGACATCCGTCGCTGCTGGAGCCTGACGATGAAGAACAAGCTTGTCGTCATTCTCCGCAGCCTGGTCTTTGTGGCCCTCTCGCTGATCCTCTGCGCCGTGCTCTTCCAGTTCGCCGGTTATAACGCACCGCAAATGCTGATCGCCGTTGCCGACGGCGCATTTTTGCGACCCGGCGCTGTCGAGCAAAGTTTGAGATGGGCGCTGCCATTATTCATTACGGCCATCGGCGTCAGCATCTCCTTCCGCGCCGGCTTCTTCAACATCGGTGCACAGGGGCAGTTCTATGTCGGAGCGATCTCCGCGGCCTTCGCGGCGGAGGCCTTGCGTGGCGGTCCTGTCATCATTGTCGTGCCGCTGAACTTTCTGGCCGGCATGGCGGGTGGCGCGCTTTGGGCGCTCTGGCCGGGTCTCCTGAAGCTGCGTTCCGGCACAGACGAGGTGATCACCACGCTGATGGGCAATTTCATGGCGGGGCTGCTTCTGGTCTACGTCACATCCGGTCCGCTCAAGGATCCGTCGGGCACCGGCCAGCAGGCGTCGAGCCGTCCAATCGATGCGGCATATCGCATTTCCAACTCGCTCGGTCTCTCTCCGGCGATCATCGGCATCGCGCTCGTTGTCGGGGTCGCAATGTGGCTTCTCGTCAACCGCACCAGCTTCGGCGTGCTGGCAAGCCTTGCCGGCCGAAACGGTACGATGGTGCGCTGGCAGGGTGCGAAGCTCTGGCAGCTTGGCTTGTCGAGCTTCATCATTTCCGGTGCGCTGGCGGGCCTTGCCGGAACGATCGAGCTGATGGGTCCCAATGGCCGTATCGCGTCAGGATTCTTGCCGACGCACGGCTTCACCGCGATCCTGATCGCGCTTGTCGCCAATCTCTCGGTGGTCGGCACGGCCGTCGTCTCGATCTTTTTCGGAGGCCTGGCATCCGCCGCGCTCTACCTGCCGATCATGGCAGGTCTGCCGGCTGCGGCGATCGACATCATCAATGCCGCCATCGCGCTCTTCATCACGGCCAGATCCAACGTCGTCGAGAAGCTTCTGCGTCTGGGAGGACGTCCGCAATGAATGACATCATCATCGCCATTCTGCGTTCCGGTACGCCTCTGGTTTACGTGACGCTTGCCGGGGTCATCGCACAACGCGCAGGCGTGTGGAACCTCGGCCTTGAGGGACTGATGATCATCGGTGCCTGCGCCAGCATTCTCGGCATCATGTTGACGCACTCTTTCGTACTGGCGATCCTCATTGCCATTGTGTTTTGTGTGGCTGCCTCGATGCTCCTGTGGTTCGTCATCGAGAAGCTGAAGGCCAATCCGATCATTGCCGGGCTTGGGTTGACCGGCCTCGGTATCGGCGGCACGGCGCTGGCGGTGGAATCGATCTTCGGCAGCCAGGGGACCGTGACGGCGCCCTTTGGCGTACCGAAGCTCGGACCGGCATTCGGTTCCTACGGTGTGCTGTCGATCTTCGTTGCCGCAATGCCATTTGTCGTTTTCGCCATGTGGCTTCTGCTGCGGCGCAGCCGTTTCGGTCTGCAACTTGCGGCCAGTGGCGAGCATCCCTTTGCCGCACGAAGTGTTGGCATTCAACCGCAGCGCATGCGTCTCCTGGCCTTATCGATCGGCGGAGTGCTGTGTGCCATTGGCGGAGCGGAGCTTGCGGCAGGAAGCCTGCAGTTCTTCGCACAAGGCATGACGGCGGGGCGTGGTTTCATGGCGTTTGCCGCCGTCATCTTCGGAGCGGCCCATCCCGTCGGCGCGACGTTGGCTGCACTCTTCTTTGCCATTGCTGGTGCGCTCGGCATCCGCGCCCAGCTGATGTTCGGAGATAAGGTTCCGCACGACCTGCTGCAAGCGCTGCCCTATCTCGCCACCGTATTTGGTGTCTGGCTTTCCGGCCGGCTGAGCGGTTCCAAGACAGCGGGAAGCTTTGGCGAATTGAAGGACCAATAGGAGAGGGGAAGCGTCATGACCAAGATTTTGATCAGCAACACCAAGATCCTTGCGGTCGATGCTGCCCATGGGACGCAGCCGTTCGCCGGAGACATCCTGGTGAGCGACGGTTTGATCGCCGCAATCGGTCCCAACCTCATTCCGCCCGATGGCGCTCGCATCATCGACGGTCGCGACCGGCTCGTCATGCCGGGTCTCGTCAATGCCCATACGCACTCCAGCGAAACCTTCTTCCGTGGCCGCTATGAAGGCATGCCGCTGGAAATCTGGCTTCTCTATGCCTATCCGCTTCTGGCGAACGACCCGATCGGCAAGCGGCTGCTCTATTTGCGAAGCCTGTTGCTGGCGATGGAGTCGCTACGCAACGGTGTCACGACCCTCTGCGACGATTTCTTCGATCCGCCGGCCCATGATCTCGACCGGCTCGGTACGGTATTTCGAGCCTATGAAGACGCAGGCATTCGCGCCAATGTTTCCAGCGCGGCCATGAACATTCACACGCTCGATGCCTTGCCGTTCGCGCGCGAGGTGATGCCGGCAGACTTGCAGGATCTGCTCGACTTCGGACCTGCGATGACGGCTGACGCCTATGTCGATTTCTGCAAATCCGCATTTGACGGTCTGCATGGTCGTGCAGGGCGCGTGAACTTCATGATCGCGCCGTCTGCGCCGCAGCGCTGCACACCGGAACTTATGATGGCCTGCATGGAGCTGGCGGTGGCAAAACATGTCCCGTTTCACACTCACGTGCTGGAAACCCGCACGCAGGCGGTCACCGGCCACGAATTGCACGGCAAGAGCCTCATCGCATACATGAAGGATCTGGGACTTCTGCGGCGCAACACCACGATCGCGCATTCGGTCTGGGTCAGCGACGAAGACATGTCACTGATGGGTGATGCCGGTGTTTCGGTAGCCCATAACGCCATTTCCAACCAGAAGCTTGGCGCCGGTATCGCGCCGGTGAGACGCCTGCTGGATGCGGGTGTGACCTTGGGTCTCGGCACAGACGGCGTGTCGTCCAATGATACAGCGCGCATTTTCGATGTCATGCGCGTGGCCGGTCTCATTCATTCCGTTTCCGGTCCGGATTACGAAAAATGGGTCACAGCCGACGAGGTCCTGCGCATGGCAACGATCGGTGGCGCGAAGACGGCGATGCTCGAGCATGTCACCGGCTCGTTGGAGGTCGGTAAGTCCGCCGATCTGATGATGCTGAACCTGCGATCCTATCCCTTCCTGCCGTTCAACGACGCCGCAAAGCATCTCGTCTATTCGGAAAACGGCTCGTCCGTAGAGAAGGTTATGGTCGCCGGTCGCATCGTCATGGAGGAGGGCCGTCTGACCACTGTAGACGAGGCTGCCGTCTTTGCCGAGTTGGCCGAACTCGTGCCGGCGTGGCTGCAGGAACATGGCGAACTTGAGCGCCGCAACAGTGTGTTCGCCCCAGTTATGGCCGAAATTCATCGCCGCGCATCGACGACCAAGTTGCCGCTTCACCGCTATCAGGGCGATCTTCGTTTCCCTGGTTGAGCTGATAGATCTATCCGCCGGTCAGGGGAAAGAGGCGAGATGACCAGATGGCTTGGCCGGGCAAGATCTCGATAATGCGGCACTCCTATCGAAATGGTAGGCTTGGTGCTTTGCCATTTGTGACGGCACGGGAACTGCTGAGCGAAAGTGCGAGATTAAGCGCGGTGAAAAAGCCATTGAGAGAAATTGGAAAAATCTCCTCCGATCCCGTCTCCACGCTGACCGCCTTGACGTAGAGACCATGCGCGTATTGCAAGCTCGCGATCATGCCGGCGCCAAGATTCAGCTCCACGATGCAGCCTAGTCGCGTTGTGGTGCTGAAGGGTAGCACCGGTCCGGGCGCTGCCCCATCGCATTGCAATATCACCCCATCCTGCCGCAAAAGACCGTCTGGCAGGACGAGCGCGCCTCTCAGGCCATCGTTCTCGGGAAAGAGCTCGATCGATAAGACGCGTCTGCATGTGTCCATATCGAATTGGGTCTGAGAAATCGCGCAGTGCCTTCCGGGAGCCTCGGCGACCGCGCCGCTTTCGATGAAGACGGTCCAATCGCCGCAATGTTGTTGCTGTGCGATCGGGATGTTGCGGTTAACCTGCTCGATCATTGCGATTTCCAATGCGGCGAATTGCCAATCCAGGCGAGCGTCGCTGAGCATGTTGTTTCTTGCGGGCGAGTGCTGACCTCAGAGGAACATCAAAACCTATAGATCTCGTAGCGTCATCTCCGCCATTGTGCGTCCCCCAAATGGGGTAGGATTGGCAGTCCTCGCACAGATTGCGGCTTTGGCGGAGAGGCGATCTGGAGCTGCTGCGCAGCATCGGTCAAAGGCAGCGATGGCAGAGCGGCTCCATCATCGATGAAACATGCGGGTGTGAGCACCAATCTGCCGCAAAACGGCGGGTACTTTGAGTGTCGGGGGCGCGACATTTACGGAAGATAACTTTCGCCCGCATCGGTGATCGGACTGACTGCAAAGTCGGTGGATCTTTGCAACCTGCTATTGAACTTCGAGGCGAGCCGTCTATTTACGGCGCTGCAGATATGGGTAGGAAGTCGAACCCCAGGATCACGCGAGGCTCCGGCTTCGATCGGCTTTACTGATGCCCATGCCACCACTCGGAGCTTCAGGCGCACAATGACATTTCCGACTATCCAGCTTCCCCCGAGGGCCCTCAAGCTTGCTCAGGGTACACTTACTACGGCGCGAGGCAGCTACTTTTCATTGCCGATCGTAATTGCACTCACTGTCTTCGTGGTGCTGTGGGAAGCCCCTGGCATATTGAGGGATTGGACCATCAACCAGAACCCGGTCATGCTCGATAGCGGCGACATTCGCGACGGCAAATGCGAGACTCGAAAAGGCTTCTTCACGACATGTTCGGCGCATCTAAACTATGCCTATAATGGCCAGAACTATGACAAGGACGTAGAAATCATGTTCGTGGACGCACATACCGGCGACTACGAAACCGGTCTCGTCATCTCTGGCGAGCATCCGGAATTGGCGACACTCAGCCTCGGCATAGATAAGCTCTGGAACCGGATCATCACGTTTGCAGTGTTCGTAGTCCTGTTGGGGGGCGTCTCCATCGGCCTGATATACCAGATCTTGCGTGTCTGGCGCGTCCGCAGCGGGTTGAGCAGACCGGCTGAACTCGTCCCTGTGCCCGTGGAGATTACAGGCGTCGACCGGGCGGGCAACCGATTGACGGTAACCTATGCCGACAAGATTGCCGGTAGGAAGACGGGGCGGGCCGCACACACGTGTTTCGAGCCGGGGCAGGCGCCCTTGCTGGTCGGGACAAAGGGCGACCATGCCGTAGCGCTTGCCGTCTGGCATGGAAAGTCCGCTCTCCCCGTTCTTCTGGATGAGCGGCTGGAGCGGATCGACATGACGGCAGAAGAGCGCGCAACGGCTCTCGCGCCGTTGACTGCGGAGTTGGCCGGGCAGCAATTGGAGCTTGTCACTCAGCGCAAGAAAGGTCCTTCGATCAAAGCTCGGCTTGCCAGAGTGTTGCTCGTGATATTGCTGATCATCGGTGCCGTTTTTGGCTATTGGGTGTGGTACGTGACCAGTGCGGACTCGCAATTCAACTCCCCCGGAATGGACATCAACAACATGATGCCGGCTCCCCTCAACAGCTGGGGCTGTGAGCAGCTGAAGAAGCGTTTCGGTGATCAGCGAGCGCCATTCGGATGTGTAGCGTCGGACTTCACCAGCTGGCGGTAAGCCAAATCTCGGAAACATCATTCCGTTTGACGCGAGCTCGCTTGGGCTCGCGTCCATATGCCAATGCTCCCTGAGGCATTGGTAGCCTTAAAGATTTCGCCAGCATTGCTGGTAAAATAGCGATCTTCTCAACCTGTATTCTGCTTCACGCAAGGTTGTGTCTGTACTGTCGATACGTCTTGTGACTTCAACCTTCGGCGGATTGAAAATGGCAATTTCCATCGGTGCAGACAGGAAATACGGCGCTTTACTGGGCAGGAGCGGCGGTAACTCGAAGGCGAGCAAGCTGCCCAGCGTCTATGATGTTTTTCCGCGCTCTCCCGGTTCGGGTGGAACACCAAAAGTCTCGAATCCACCCGGTACGCACCAGCAGCCGGCCGTTTCTCAGCCTGAAATCGCGACGAATGGTTTCATGGCGTCATTGAAGGCCAAGCTTTCGGAGACGACAGACGATCCCGAAAGTTATCTGCGCTCCCAATCCATGCTCGGCGCCCTGAAGGCAGGAAAGTTGACCGTGACAGACGCCGCGCAGGGCAAGGAAATCACGGCCTGGGACAAGGATTCAAAAGCCAAGCCGACCAAGGCGGACAATATCACCAAGAGTGACTGGACCACTTTCCTGAATGACCATCTCAAGCGCGATGATCACGGAGCGTTCCAAAAGACCGCTGACGGCTCTTATGTGGATAAACACCCCGGAGAAAAAGCCTATTTCGGTCGGGTCGCCGGGAAGTACTACTATGTAACGTGGCCGTCCGATAAGGCATCGACCTAGAGGGCAATCCCCATGGAGGCCGGCATAGACTGTGACTTCGACGAGGGTCGGTCGGCGACATCCTGCGACAAGGTCTTTCCATCGCAAGCGTCGAGCAGCTTAAGCACGCTTCGGGCCTGGCTGATGTGTCGTTGAAACACATCGGACTTGCCGACAGTGCCGTCTCGCTGCCGCTGGTCGAAAACGTCTTCGCCAAGAAAGGCGACGAGTTCCCGAAAGATCTCCGCATCTTGAGGCGCAATCAAATAGCCGGTCGTTCGCATGGCGCACGTCTCAGTTCCCGCCGGTTGCCGGCGGGGCTCCTTAATTCCGTTTTCGGTTACAGCTAAGCCGCGTTCAGATCCGATATCTCGCCATGCTTCACCAGCAGGCGAGGCGACGTCATGTCACCGGTCTCCTCGTCCACCATGACCGCATAGGCCGCAACGCCG
The DNA here is from genome assembly GCF_044756305.1 of Rhizobium sp. NPDC092011. Lineage (NCBI taxonomy): Bacteria > Pseudomonadati > Pseudomonadota > Alphaproteobacteria > Hyphomicrobiales > Rhizobiaceae > Rhizobium > Rhizobium sp. NPDC092011. The sequence continues at coordinate 1,659,549 of NZ_JBIVSO010000001.1, read as the reverse complement.
ACGAAACGATCGGACATCGCCGAAGCTATCTTCTCGGCGCTGACCGCATTGGATGCTTGACGCATCTCGCCCGGCACAAGGTTGCCGCGATTCTTTCGATACGGCAGGATAATGAACTTTTCGGCGCTACTCATGGCTTTTTCCCTGATTTGTTCTCAAAATGTTCTCATTTTCAGAAAGAGTCAAGTATGAGAACCGCTGATCAACCATAGGGCATCATCGTTCTCTCGAAGCCATTGTCAGACGAAGCCAGCAAAGACCGTTGTCGCGCTTGCGGCTTATATCCCGCCTCTCGTGAACGCGCAGATCACCATCGGAGCCGAAACGTCGGCAGGTCGGCCAAGCTCTCAGGCGCGACTATCAATTGCGTGCCGATATTCGGCGACCAGCTGAGCAGCCGTCGAGTTGAACGCCTCACCGGTGCAATCTTGAAGCATCGTCTCGAACCGTTCGATCAAGGCGGTCGCAACGATTACGCCGTCTGCGACCTTGGCGACGGCGGCCGCCATTTCGGGTGTCTTGATGCCGAAACCGACCATGATGGGCATGTCGCTAACGCTACGGCAGCGTTCGACCGCACCCGCGATCACGTCGATCGATGCGGACGGACCGCCGGTTGGCCCGACCACCGGGATGCAATAGAGGAAGCCGCCTACACCACCATGATCCGAAACGAAATCGTCCGCCGGCAGCGACGGCGCTGCGAGCGGGATCATGACGAGCCCATGCTTGCTGAGGTGTTTGAGAAGCGCGTCGGCTTCCCGCAACGGCAGGTCGGCGACAATCAGACCATCCACGCCTGCGGCGGCCGCGCGCGCGGCAAAGACGTCATAGCCCATGGTCCTGATAGGATTGGCGTAGCCCATCAGGATGATCGGTGTCTCGTCGTTATCCAGGCGGAAGGCGGCGCACAGGTCCAATGTCCGCGGCAAGCTGCCTCCCGCTGCCAGCGCACGTCGATTTGCCCGCTGGATCGTCGCACCATCCAGGATTGGATCGGAGAAGGGATGGCCGATCTCCAGCAGATCGATGCCATTCTCGGCCAGGAGCCGCATTCGCTCCAGGCTTTCGTCAAAGGAGGGATCGCAGGCGACGGTAAAGGTAACGAATGCGCTGCGGCGTTCCGCCTTCAGCCGTGCGAACATGAGGTCGATACGATTTTGCGTCATTCGCAATTTTCCGCCCAGATGATGTCGAGATCCTTGTCGCCCGAGGAGGGGACCATGACGACCACGGCGTCATTTCGATCATAATGGCGCGCTATGCGCTCCGCGGCGGCCAATGCGTGGCCCGCTTCGAGCGAGACCAGGACGCCTTCGCGGATCGCAAGCCGCAGGACCGCTTGACGGGCGTCTTCGTCGGTAAAAGTAAGCGTCTCGACGCGGCCGCGCTCAACGAGATCCGCAAGTTCGGGTGCGGAGCCGGGATAGGCAAGTCCGGGTGCGATGGATGCCGTTGGCTGGATCTGGCCGTTTTCGTCCGCAAGCACCAGCGTTTCGGCACCATGGAAAATGCCCGGCCGCCCTTTCGCAAGGCGCGACGAATGCGGCTTGCTTTCGCCGCCTTCACCTCCTGCCTCAACGGCTACCAACCGGACCTGATGGTCGTCGACGAACGCGGAAAAAATGCCGAGGGTTGAGGAGCCCCCGCCAACGGCCGAAACAATCGCCTTGGGCAATACACCCGCTTCCAATAGTTGGAGGCGGGTTTCGCGGCCGATCACCGACTGAAACGCACCGACTATGGCTGGAAAGGGGTGAGCGCCGATCGGCGCACCGGCGAGATAGGCGGTCGTAGCGCTATTGCCCATCCAGTGGCGGATCGCGGCAGAGGTTGCCGCGCTCAATGTCCGGTCCGCATCCTCCACGACTTGGAGATCGGCGCCAAAAGCGCGCATTTTCTTGATGGTCGAGGGGTGCCGTTGCGCGTCGCTGCTTCCCATGTAGATCGTGCATGCGAGCCCAAGCCGCGCCGCGACGGCGGCGGCTGCCACTCCGTTTTGGCCCGACCCCGTATCGGTGACGACGGAACTCAGCCCCATTCGCACGGCAAGCAGGCTTTGCCCGAGGGCTGAATTGGCGTAATTGCCGCCGTTGAAGGTCAAGTCATCGCGTTTGAGGATGATGCGAGCACCGCCATTGACGGACGCCAGCGCAATGGTTTCGAAGATTGGCGTCGGCCTGCCGACAAATCGACCTAGAAGGTCTTCGAACGTCCGGCGAAAGCCAGGATCCTCCCAAGCTGCGTCGAATGAAGCTTCCAGGCGGTCCAGCACGGGCAAGAGCACGGGCGCAACGAATTGCCCGCCAAACCGTCCGTACCGGCCAGGGCGTTCCTTCAATGAAGCGGTTGCCATATTAGGCTGTCCCTTGGCCGATGCGGCGCACGAGCACCGCGGCGAGGATAATGGTTCCGGTGATGATGTCCTGAAGGAATGTCGATACGCCAAGGATGGTGAGGCCATTGCCGACAACTGCGATAATGGCGGCTCCAACTACGGTCCCCGGCAGGTTCGCTTCACCCTCGCGAAATGCGGTCATTCCGAGAAATACGGCAGCATAGGCGCTTAGGAGGTAACCTCCTCCGCCTGTAGGGTTGGCGCTGCCGATGCGGGCGGTCAGCAGAATTCCGACCAGAGCCGCCAGCACGGCCGAGACGATGAAAGCCGCAACGGTATTGGAGACGATCCTGACGCCGGCCAGTCGCGCCGCCTCACGGTTTCCCCCGATCGCATAGAGTTTGCGGCCAATTTCCAGCTTATCGAGCAGGATCCACACAATCAGGGCGATGGCGATCAGCCACCATGTCAATGTCGGCAGGCCCAGCGTATGACCCCGTCCGATATCGCGGAACCCGCTTGGAATGTCTCCGAGCAAGGTGGCGCCATCACAGATCCAGAAAGTGATGCCGCCGATGATCGTGCCGACCGCGAGCGTGGCGATGAACGAAAGCACCTGGAAGCGCGAGACGACATAGCCGGAAATTGCGCCGAAAAGCGCCGCGACCACCAAGACCAGCAGGCAGGCGAGGGGAGCTGGCACTCCAAGCTTGAAGAGATAGACCGTGAAAATGCCTCCGAAGGACACGATCGAGGCCGTCGAAAGATCAAATTCGCCGACCGCCATCACAACCGTCGCACCAATGGCGACAATCGCCAACAAGGTCATTTGCTGCGTGATGTTGATCAGGTTCGACATTGAGCCGAACGCGCTCGGGGAGACGATGGAGAAGGCGGCTATGATCGCGACGAGCGCGAACAGGGTTCCGTATTGTCTGGCAAAGCCGGTCATGCGGATGGATCTTTCCTGCTGTCTTGATGGAATGCGGCGTCGACAATCCGGGATGGAGTGAGTTCCTCGCCTTCCAGCCGTGCCGTGATATCGCCGTTTGCAAAGACCGCGACGCGGTGCGAGAGCGTGAATAGCTCGTCCATGTCGCTGGTCGTCATGAGTACGGCCGCGCCATCGGCTGCGATCTGCCGCACGATCGCGTGGATCTCCGCCTTGGCGCCGACATCGACGCCGCGTGTCGGTTCATCGAGGATCAGCAGTCGGATCTGCCCACCGAACCAGCGGCCGAACAGGAGTTTCTGCTGATTGCCGCCCGAAAGTGTCAGAGGCATCGCCCAGGGCGAGCTCATTTTCACAGCGAGCCGCTCGCGGATCTCGTCGGCGCGGGAGGCCAGCATGGCGCGGCTGGTGATCGGCAAGGCAGGGTTCGCACGAACGCGTTTGAGATCGCTGATCGCAAGATTCTCGGCAATCGAGCGCACCGACACCAGCCCCTCGTTGCGACGATCTTCAGCCACGTAGGCGCCCCCCAATCGAATACGGGCGCGGATGTCGCCTGACCTCAAGGAGTGGCCGTCGACGCGGATTGCTCCGCCCTCGGTCGGCCGCGAGCCCCAGATCATCTTCATGAAAGAGGAGCGGCCGGCGCCAACCAGGCCGTAAAGGCCGAGGATTTCGCCTTCGCATACGGAGAGCGACACCGTGTTGCCACGCATTCCGAATGGTAGCCTCTCGACTTCGAGTACCGGTTTGCCGATGGGCGGCGGCAATGATCTGCCGCTTCTGATTTCGTCGCGACCCGACATCAACCGCACAAGGTCCGCCCGCGTCGTGCCCTGCATGGTGCCCGTGCCGACCGTTTTTCCACTGCGAAGCACGGTGAAGCGGTCACAGATCTCAGCCACCTCGTCGAGCCGGTGAGAAATGAAGATGATAGCGACACCGCGTGCGGCAAGCGCCCTGACTGCTCTATGCAAACGTTGTGCTTCTCCTTCGGAGAGCGAAGCCGTCGGCTCGTCCATGACGATCAGCCGTGCCGGATCGTTCATCAAGGCGCGGATGATCTCGACGAGCTGCTTTTGTCCCGTTGTCAAACGCGCGGCGGGAACATCGAGCGGCAGATCGGGAGCGATGCTGGCGGCCGCCTCCGCCACCACCCGGCGCATGGCTTGACGGTCTATGAACGGGCCTTTGCGGGGGTAGGGACGCCCGACGAAGGCATTCTCAACCGCGGTAAATTGCGGCACGAGGCTGAGTTCCTGATGGATGAAGCGAAAACCCAAAGCTTCGGCCTGGCGGACGCTCTCGATCGCCGTGTGCTCGCCGCCGACCAGAATCTTGCCGTCATCCGGCCTGGCGAGGCCGGACAACGTCTTGATGAGTGTGGACTTGCCAGCACCGTTTTCTCCGAGCAGGCCATGAACCGAGCCGGCGGTCACAGAGAGGTCCGCGCCCGCCAGCGCCCGAACGCCGCCGAAGCGCTTTTCGAGACCGCTTATCTGAAGCAACATGGCCAGAACTCTCCAGTGCTCAGGTCAAGGGCACTTCACGCCGAGCGTCTCGGGCGTGACCATGACGGCTGGGACGGAAATCTCATCCTTATCGGCCTTTCCGCCGCCGAGGATCTTTTCGAGCTGTTCGGCGCCGATCTCGGCTATTTTGGGAAAGTCCTGGCGGAAGGTTGCCTTGTAGCGTGTGCAAGACTTGATCATGTCGATTGCCTGCTGGCTGCCATCTATCCCCATGATGATGAACTTTGCATCCGGCTTTTCCGATTCAGCCGCAAGTTCGGCGCCGACGCCGGGATCGTCCCAAGCCGCCCAGACACCGTTGATGTCATCGCCGTGCTGGCGAAGGATGTTTTCCATGGCGACGCGGCCGTCATCGACGGGGCCTGGAACCTTGACGAAATGGTCTGCGATGACCTTGATATCCGGATTCTTCTTGAGCGCCTCATCAAGCGCCAATTCGCGCTGATGCACGCCCGGATGCGCCGAATGGAAGAACTTGACGATATTTCCCTTGCCGCCGAGCGCCTTGAACAGCGCGTCCGAAAGCTGCGTGCCGAGATCGAAATTGTTGGACGTGACGTTGACTGCGACATTCGCGTTCTTCGACCCGTCGAGCGAGATCACTGGAATGCCTGATTTCGCCGCCAGTTCGACCTGATCGCCGATCTGCGCCGGATCTGCCGAAATCAATACGATCGCGGAGGCTTTGGCATTGATCGTATCCTCCATGCGCGATGCCAATTGGCCAAAATCGTTGCGCGTATCGATGATGCTGACGGTCCAGCCGCGCTTTTCGCCCTGTGCCTTGAAGCTCTGTGCCATTTCATTGGTCGGCACTGAGCTGATGTAGGGCGTCAGGATGGTGACGTTCGTGGCAAACGCCATGGAGGCGGATGACAACAGAGCGGCAACGCTTCCCCAGATTGCTAGTCTTTTCAATTTCATGCTCCTCTTCCCAAAGTGACGATAATGCTGGTTATGGTTGCCCATCGGTATGGATGATACCGATGGGGCGGAGCGCATCGATCGCTCGCAGATAGGCTTGAAACATTGCGTCGTAGCGCGCCTTTTGGCGCGGATCGGGTTCAAACACCCTTTCCACACGGGTCATGGCCGGCACGGCTTCGGCGATCGACTGGAATGCGCCGATACCGACGGCTGCGAGAATGGCCGCGCCAAGGCAACCGACATCGGTGAAGCTGAAGCGATGCAGCGGTATGCCCAGGCAGTCCGCGCGGATCTGGCTCCACAGATCGGACCGGGCGCCGCCGCCGCCATAGAGCATGTAGTCGGGGCGAAATCCGGCGGCTTCGACCAGAGAGCTCATGGAGTGGCGAGCCGCAAGTGCGACACCTTCCAGCACCGCGAGAGCGAATTGTGGCGCACTCGTACGACTGTCGAGGCCGATGAAGGCACCGCGGATTTCGGAATCCCAAAGCGGCGCGCGTTCTCCTTCGAGATGCGGCAAGAACAGGATCGGTCTGTCGGCGCGGCTCGCTTTTTCAGCGAGGGCAGGGATATCACCCGGCTCGACACCGGCTGTCGCGGCCCACCAGCGCAAGGAATCCGCGCCGCTCTGTGTGGGGCCGGCGTTGACCACAAGCCCCTCGATCGTCGCGAAGGTAACGATCCCGGGCGCGCCGATGCGCTCCGAGCCGGCGAGGGCAAGGATTTCGGACGTCCCGCTGACATACATTCCTTGTCCCGGACGGAATACACCGCAGCCGAAGAGGTTGCCCCACGCATCCATGGTGCCGGTGATGACGGGGACCCGGTGTCCAGAGGCCCCCAATGTCATCTCGCCAGCAATGTCGGTGAAATGCTTGAGCGGCGGCAGCTTGGCCTTCGCACCCGGCACCCGATCGATCAGCGCTTCGATATATTGATGATCCAGCCCAACCTGGCCGAAGGCCGAAATCGGATCGGATACCGCTTGCCCCGTAAGCTGCAAAAGGCAGAAATCGCGGGCCGACAGAACCTGATGCGTTTGAGCCCAGAGATCCGGATGGTGTTTCGCAAGCCACATCATCTTGGCAAGCACATGGCTCGCCCCGATGGGCAGTTCTGCGCCCCACCATTCCTGTTTCTCGGCGGGCGCGATCGTTGCGTCGAGCTTCGCAGCTTCCGCTCCGGCGCGGATGTCCTGCCAGCTGATTGCGGGCATCAATGGTTTGCCGCCGTTGTCGACAAAGACATCCGTGTTTACCTGACTGCAGATGCCGACTGCACGGATGTCTTCCGGGTTGCGTCCAGAAAGCAGACTGGCAATCGCGTCATGAATCCCATCCAGCCAATGTTGGGGATCCTGTTCGACCATGCCGGGACCTGGCCGTGAGGTGGGATAGCTGTGGCTATGATGCTCGATCACCCTGCCGTCCATCGCGAACAGCGCTGCCTTGACGGAGGTCGAGCCAATATCCAAGCCGATGAGCATTCTATTCTCCAGGCCGCCAACCAATTGCAGCGATTGGGCGGACCTTAAGCTTGCGTCATGGAACTGTCATGGGAGTTTGCCGCCGGCAAAGCACCAGCAGATGCGAATTCTGCAGGATATGGATAGTCCGGACTGCCTGCGCGTGCGCCTAACGGTCCTGGCGGATATCAGCCGAGGGAAGTACGCCAAAGGTATCCTTGTATGTCGCCGAGAACCTGCCGAGATGATGAAGCCCCACGCTTCTCGCCGCCTGGGCGGCCGCAAGACCATCGTTGCGGATCAAACGTCGTGCTTCTTCCATGCGGATTCGAGTGAGGATTTCGTGTGGTGTGCGCTGATAGTAGGTGTGAAAACCGTCGTAGAGCGCACGTTCGGATATGCCGATTTCGTTCGCTATGGCAGACATCACCAGTCGCTCCGCGTAGCGCGATTTCAGTATATCCATTGCCTGCTTTACATGGCGGGGGGAGGCTTGCAGCCGTTCGGGGACAACGGATGCGCCGCTGGTAAAGGCAATATTGCGCAGGAGTTCGTCGACCACCGACGTGAGTACAGGGCTGATGGTCTCATGTTCGACAGGGTCGGCAGCTTCTGCCAGCATGTCGGAAAAAATATGCAGCAGAAAGGTGAAGTGGCGCCCATGGGGGGTCGCAAGATCGATGACCGGATTGAAGACGAGGTCTCCGCTGCGTCGCCGACGCGCGATTTGTGTCAGGCGCTCATCCACCAGCTTGCGGTCGATCTGCAACATCCATTGGCGCGTTCCTTCCCGCCAGCGTGAATGGAATTTGGGGCCTGGCGAAAGGATGAGCGCCTTGCCGGGTTCGGAGCGGAGGCGCTCCGTGCCGAACGCAATGTCGACGCCGCCGGCCAGCGGCATTTCAAGCATATAGAATTCTTCGAAGCCGCGAGAACTCACAGAAACTTCCTGGCCGTATTGCAGGAAATTGAATCCCGAACTCCCAAACTGCAGGTGTCTATGGCGGAAATCGACGGTTTCGTTCTTGTAGGCAGGCGCCAGGCGGTGATCGCAATAGGAGGCGACTAGGTGGGCTTCTGCCTCTCCCAGTATCGTCGCCCTCTTTTCTTTGACCTCCAATGCCGAAACGTCTGCCATCCATACTCCTCACGCGCTCGACAATATTGCAGCGGCTTCCGTTGATCGCAAGGATCGCAGCACGTGTTGTAACAGCGCTTAGGGCAGGGACACGCCGTTTCTTCAGTTCTGGTTGGTTTGGCCTTGCGTTTTCTCTAAAGGGTCGTCTCTCGTCAAGATTCAAGTGAGGCAGTGCTTGCGATAAGATCTTGAGGAACCGAACAGACGTGGCCTACAACCGATGATCTATGCGGGATTGGGGTTGGCAAGTATTAATGGAATATCTCAGCCAATTTTTCTCCCGTTAAATCGGATTTATTGTTCACCACATGGTTACGATCTTAACATGTTCTGTTTAGAAGCCTGAGAGCCGCCCTGCACATAGGCGTTAAGCTCTAAGGATTCTGTCATGAAGAAGATTATCGTATTGGCCTTGCTTGCATTCACGTCTCCTCTCGCGGCGCACGCTGCAACCTTCAAATTTCCCGACGAAAAGCCCGTCGCAAGCATCACCATTCCGGATAGCTGGAAGCCGGAAGAAACCGACAGCGGTGTCCAGGGAACGACGAGTGATTCTGCGGTCTATCTTTCAGTCGACGTTGCCACCAACAAGTCCATCGACAAGGTTGTTACCGATGCCATCGATTTTCTGGCAAAGAACAAAGTAACGATCGATCCCTCAACTAAAAAGGAGACGCCCACTACCGAGGTCAACGGTATGCAGATGGGCACCTTGGAGTGGGATGGTAAGGATGACGACGGCCCAATTAGCGTAGGCTTGCTCATCATTCAGGTAAGCGCTGACAACGCTCTCGTTGTGACCTATTGGGGAGACAAGGGAGCTGAAGACAAGCACGATGCCGAAGTCAAGGCAATCGTCGCCTCGATCAAGCCGGTTCAGTAACTTCGTCGGTGGCAGCGGTCAGCTTGTTGCCGCTGCCACCTGAACTTTTGAATTTCTTAGCTAACTGTCATTGTCGCGCACCATAATTTGCCAGCGTAACAAGAACACAGTGCCGAGTGCGTCTGACGGCAGCATCAATCGCTCATCTTCGGCATATAAACCTCACTGCGACTTTAATTTGCCTCAGGGAAGGGCTAATCGATTGGAACAATCCTGCCGGCTTTCCACGTGTAGATTGAGAAGGTCGGTGCCTCCCTGTTTCCAGTCACCTTATCGTTCTCGACCAGAATACCCTCGTCCGCGTTCATTCTGACTGCAACGGCCCTGGGGTCGAGATAGATCGTTGCTTTGCCATCCTTGATGTTAGTGATGAGGCTGAATTGGTAGTGACCGTAGCACAATTCATCTTTAATGCCGGCTGCCAGCTGGTGGACGGCGGCGTAGGAGCGCAGCGCCAAGTCCTGTGAGGGGATGTCATGCGCGTTGAGTGCCGCACGGGCGCTCTCTAAATCGGTGGTCAGCGTCTCGCGGGGCGCATCGGTGAAGATAGTGCCATCCGCTTCCTTTTTATAAAGGCCTTGGTAATCGACGTTCGACAAGGCATCGCCACCAATGATCTGCGGCTTGACGGAGATGTCTTGCAATTGGCGCGCAAGCACGCCAATTTCGGAATAACCACCCCCGTAATAGATGACTTCCACCCCAGCCTGCTTCAGGTCCTCCGCCTCCTGCTTCAGTTTCTCTGTCGCCTGAAAGTAATACTCATATGCGCGAGGGTCGACGGAGATCTTGAGCGCCTCGGTGGTGCTATGAAGGCTAGCGAGACCGCGAGGGTTGTGGCCAACAGGACATAGCTTTTCATGAGACCTCCTTGAGGGCCGCTCCTAAGTAGAGATAACCATGATGATGCGTGTTTATGAATGGCCACTGAATAAAGGGACAGCTACCTTTAATTGTGCCAGACGTGGCTGCTGCCGCCTTTGCCGCTCAGATTTGGCAAAGTAGGGTGCTTTTCGGCAAGGTGTCGGTGCGCATAGCACTTCGTTATTGTGAACCAACATTCTCAGGTCGCACTTCATCCTTGAACCCACCCCTTTGTCGCATAAAAATCAGATAAGGTTTGTTATGGAACTAAATTGGACGCGGCTGGCTAACAACTGGGTGGTGGCTGTGTCGAGGCGGGATCGTTTGTCGCCAACGAATACGAACGCGCCATGTCAGGCACGCATTGCCAGGTCTGACGAAACTGCATACCCTGGGTATCGCCGAAGATATCATCAGCGCGAGAAGTTATTCCTTCCGGCAGCATGTAACCTCATGAGCGATATAGCAGGTGCAAACGCCAGGCCTTATCGGATGGGAACAACGGGAAGCCGACATGCGCGCTGAAGCCTTCGGAGCAGTTCACTATCCTAAACCAACTGGGTGACAGCTATGGATGTCGATAAAGCAATTGCGGTAGTCACCGCTTCCGGTATTGAGCTGACGGACCGGCGCCGCACGGACCGCGGCGATGGCTGGTCTCTCAGTTTCTCGAACGGAGCGGAGCTCGAAATAGACGATGCGGGCAACGTGAAGGTCTCCGGCAAGGGCGCTGAGACTGTTACCGGCTTGCTCGATTTGCCAGCCATGCGGAAGCATACGTAAAGCAGAACAAGTGCTTCGCTCTTTACTTTGGCGGGTCATAACCATCGGTGAGCGTGCCGAGAAATGCGACGACATCATCGATCTCGGCCGGTGATAATGCCGGCTCGTCGCCAGCCTTACGATCGAAGGGCGGATCGGTATTGATGTTCGCCTTCGCGCCTTCCGGAAGATCGTCATACTTGTCGACGCTGCCATCCGGCTTGCGGGAATACCATCGCTCCGGATGGGTCTCCCGCTCGACATAAAAGCGGACGGCATCCTTCAACGAATGAATGCCACCATTGTGGAAAAAAACTTTACGCAAGGCGACATTGCGCAACGTTGGCGTGCGGAAAAGCCCACAATAGTCCTCGCGCCCTACGAAGTCGGTACGCAAAGGACCGCACAGGCCGAGGTCATGGAATGCCGGATCCCTGTTGGCGGGAATGTCACGATTGCGTGGCACGCCGATAGCGATCAACCCATAGTCGGTAAACTGAGGCGGCGTGCCGTCGTTTCCGCGCTCGCTGATATGGCAGGAGGCACAATTCCCTTTCTCAGGCGCGTTGAACAGTTCCAGGCCCCTTGCCTCCTGCGGGGTAAGCACGGCGTTGCCGGCCAGTACTGCGTCGTATTTGCTCGAGTAAGGATAGAAGGTGCGATAATCCTGCTGAAAGACTTCCAGCGCCTTAAGCGCAGTGCGAAAGGCCATTGCGGGATCTATGCGCGCGTTCGGGCCGGCAATATCGGCGATCGCGTTGCCATAACCGGCTGCGAGTACATGTCGTCCCACCTCGACTTCGCTTTTATTTCCCATCTCGAAATCGGAGAGCAGCGGGATCTTGGCCTGCTCACGACCGCGATCGACCCGGCCATCCCAGGTGAGGCCGCCAGTGGGGCCGTTGTCTATGCTTTCGTCGGCCTCGTCCTCGGATTCGAAGAAATGTTCGGTGAACGATGGGACGACCTGTAGATATTTGAGCGAAGGCACCGTCCGCAACCCGGGCCTTTGCAGGTCACCGCCGCCGAGCTGTACCGCCAGATCATTAGCCGGCCCGAAACCATGGCCGGGATCGTGACAGGATGAACAGGCCATTTTGCCAGACGCGGAGAGAGAGGGATTGAAGAAGAGAGCCTTCCCAAGCGCCGCCAAGGCCAAGGATTGCTGTCGCACCTCCGAGCGCGACAGAGCCTGACCCGTGTGCGCGGATGTCAGTAGCAGCAGGAATGCCGCGGCGGCCCCTGCCCCTAGCCATAACCCTCTGCGAAATTTCAGTTGCATCGCTATGGCCACGTCTCCTCGCAGCAATGTCGCATCTCGTCTCGAAGCATCGGTAGCCGCATTTTAGAATCATTTCCATTAACGCTTGCGTTGCCTAATCACGCCGATAAGCTGCCTTATCGAGGTGGAGGCGCATCCACCGACATCCTGGAGGAAGGTTCAAATGAAGTCGATCACCGCTACGGCCGCCTTTACGTTAAGTCTTTCCGTGGCCGCTCTTGGCCCAGCTTTTGCCGGCAGTTCCGGCACAAAGGCAGTACCAGCCGAGAGTGCCGCCAGCGATCTGAAATTAATCGACACCGTCGTGGTGATTTATGCGGAAAACCGAAGCTTCGACAATCTCTATGGCAGCTTCCCGGGTGCCAACGGCCTATCAAAAGCATCGGTAGGTGCACGTACGCAGCGCGACCGCGATGGCAAGCCCTTCCGCGAACTGCCGCCGATCTGGGAGGGACTCACTGCCAAAGGCGTGACACCCCCGATAACGCAGGCAGAGACCGAGCATCTTCCCAATCGGCCGTTCCATGCGGACGATCCCAAGGGGTTCAATCTCACCCTCAATGCGATTACGCGCGATCTCTGGCACCGCTATTATCAGAACCAGATGCAGATAGACGGCGGACGCAATGACAAATTCGTCGCTTACGCGGATTCAGGCGCACTGACGATGAGCCTTTGGGACGGCTCGAAGACGGCGATGTGGAAGGTCGCCCAGAAATATGTGCTGGCCGACAATTTCTTCATGGGTGCTTTTGGCGGGTCCTTCTTCAACCACCAATGGCTGATCTGCGCCTGCGCTCCCTATTATCCCAACGCCGATACCAGTGCCGCCAAGCCTTCCATCGCCGTCGTCGAGCCGGATGGGGTAACGCTCAAGGCTGCGCCCAACTCGCCGAAATCTGCGGTCGATGGCATTCCGAAATTCGTCGGAGACGGCAACCTCACTCCTGATTTCTACGCCGTGAACACGATGCAGCCGCCCTATCAGCCCAGCGGCAACGGTCCGGCGGCAGGCGGCGACAAGGCACTCGCAGACCCGAACAAGCCGACAACCTTGCCGCCGCAGACCGAGCCCACCATCGGCGATATGCTCAGCCTCAAGCATGTGACATGGGCGTGGTATGGCGGCGGTTGGCAGGATGTGCTCGACAACGGCAACAAGGAACCCGTTCCGAACCTTCAATATCATCACCAGCCGTTCAACTATTATGCCAACTTCGCTCCTGGCACTCCTGCCCGAGCCGAACACCTGAGGGACGGCGGCCTGGGCGGCGCCGAATTCATCAAGGCGATCGACGGCGGCACGCTGCCGCAGGTTTCCTTCTACAAGCCGCAAGGCAATCTCAACGAACACTCCGGCTATGCAGATGTCCAGGCGGGCGACGCCCACATTGCCGATCTGATTGCGCATCTCGAAAAGAGCCCGCAATGGCAGCACATGCTGGTCGTTGTCACCTATGACGAGAACGGCGGTCTTTGGGATCATGTCGCGCCGCCCAAGGGCGATCGCTGGGGCCCCGGTTCGCGTATCCCGGCCATTATCGTCTCACCCTATGCGCGGCACGGATATGTCGATCACACGCCGATGGACACGACCTCGATCCTGCGCTTCATCACGCACCGCTTCCAGCTGCCGACCCTCCATGGCATCACGGTTCGCGACGCAGCGGTTGCAGCCCATAAACAGAAGCCGCTCGGCGATCTGACAAGTGCGCTGGTCCTCAAGGACAAGTAAAGCCGGAGGGCTGAAATAACGTTGGCTAAAGATGGGGCGGCGGACAGCAGCATGATCAGGCTGCTTCCGGCGCTCTCCCTTTTCTCTCGGCAGCAGTCGTGATTTCTCTTCGAGGCGGATACGAGTACGGCATGGCTGTCTGAGCCGCAAAGCGTTGAGTTGCTTACACGGAAAGAGATCAAACAGAGCGGCCTGCCCGGCCGTTTCATTCTCTATATCCATGGGGATTGAAATCGACAGCGGAGACTGACCTCGTTCGTCTCCGGCTGAACAAGTCCACCACACAGAGACGCCCTTGCCGTCGCCGGGACCTTTCAACTCGGTGTATCTGCTCATCGACCTCCTCCATACCTGTCCGCTAACATCAGCAGCCATCCCTTGTTCCGGTATCTGCGCAAGCTGCTGCAGTAGGTGCATCGGCCCGGTATTCCCTTGGCATACTCTTACTCAAGGGCCGTTTGAGCGGCTCAGAGGACAAGGGTCGCGCGATCGATGAGAAGTCGGGCTACCGAGGGTTGGTCAACCGGAATGGATTGGCCGCCGCCTTTGCCTCGAAACGGGAAAATAAGCACTTGCAAAAGTAATCCCCCGTGATTAATCGTTTAATCATAGGACATCGAGACCAGCCCGGAATGAGCGAAACGCGCCCTTCTTCCATTCGTGAAATTGCTGACAGGCTGGCTGTGTCCACCGCAACCGTCTCGAATGCCCTGCGCGGCAAAGGGCGTGTTTCTCCGGCACTCATCGAGCAGATCAGAGCCGAGGCGGATAGACTGGGCTATGTGCCGGATCATACGGCGCGCGCGCTGCGCACCGGCAAGAGCAATACGGTGGGCTTGCTCGTTCCGAACATCGGTCAACCTTTGTTTCCGGCCTTTGCACAGGCCATTGAGCGGGCTGCCAAACAGCGGGGCCTTGCCGTTCTTATCGGGGATAGCCAGGGCGACCCGCAGCAGCAGGACTTCGAGATCAGAAACATGATCGCCCGCGGCGTCGACGCATTGATCGTCATTCCGACCCGCGGCACGACGGTCGTGCCTGACAGCGTTGCGGTTCCCGTTGCCGTGATCGACAGCGCGGTCACCATTGGGAATGTTGCCGCAAGCGATCACCGCGAAGGCGGCCGCAAGATTGCGCAGCATTTGCTCGCACTTGGTCATGACAAATTGCTTGTGCTTGCCGGCCCGGAAAACTCGTTGGTCGCGAGCGAGCGTGTCGGAGGAATGTGCGAAACCTTCCTCTCGGCTGGTATAGAGCCGACGTTGCAACGTAGCGACGCGACGTTCGAGGCGGGAAACATCCTCGGTCGGGAACTTGACCTCACTCGCTTTAGCGCTTGCGCTGCCGCCTATGACGCATTGGCCATTGGCTTTGCGCTTGCCGTTCGCGAGCGGGGTTACCGTATCCCGGATGATTTATCGCTTACGGGTTTCGATGACCTGATGTGGGCGCAGATCGTCTCGCCGCCGCTGACGACCGTGCGGCAGGATCTTGAGGCTGTCGCAGTGCACGCACTTTCCTTCGTCGCCGGCGAAACCGGCATCAGCAGAATTTTTCCGACTGAACTTGTTGTGAGGCAATCCACCGCGCGGCCGTTGGCCTTCGCTCAGGGAGACAAAAATGCCGAATGAACCCCAAGATATCAATTCGTCCGACCTGCGTGATCGGGCCGTGCGGGCCGCCCGCGGGCTGGAACCATTCGATGTCCTGATCGTCGGCGGCACGCTCGTCGATGTCGCGACCTCGGAGATGCGGCCGGCTGATATCGGCCTTGTTGGTCCGCTGATTGCGAGCGTTCATCCTACAGCAAGCAGGAGCGACGCCAGCCGGACCGTCGATGCTTCGGGACGCTTCATCGCGCCCGGTTTCATCGACACGCATATGCATGTCGAAAGCTCCATGGTAACGCCGAGGCGGTATGCGGAAACCGTCGTTCCGCAGGGCACGACGACCGTGTGCTGGGATCCGCATGAAGTCGGCAATGTCGCCGGCCTCGACGGTATCCGATGGGCGCTGGAAGAAACGAAGCAACTGCCGCTGCGCTTTCTGACCTTGGCGCCGTCCTGCGTCCCTTCGGCGCCCGGGCTGGAACTTGCCGGTGCCGAGTTCCGCGCCGGCGAAATGGCGACCATGTTGAGTTGGCCCAACATTTCGGGCGTCGCCGAAGTAATGAACATGCGTGGTGTGCTTGAGCGAAGCGAGCCAATGCGTGGGGTCGTCGAGGCTGGGCTCGCCAGCGGCAAGCGGGTCTGTGGCCACGCCCGTGGCCTCGAAGGCGCTGATTTGCAGGCTTTCGTCGCGGCCGGCATTCAATCGGATCATGAAATCACTTCCGGAGAAGACCTGCTGGCGAAATTGCGGGCTGGTCTCACCATCGAGTTGCGCGGCTCGCATGATTATGTCCTGCCCGGTGTGATCGAGGCGCTGAAGAAGCTGTCGCATCTGCCGCAGACGCTGACGATCTGCACGGACGATGTTTTTCCGGATGATCTGGTGAGAGACGGAGCGATGTCCTCCGTTCTCAGGCGCCTTATTGGCTACGGCATGAGGCCGATCGACGCCATTCGAGCCGCAACGCTCAATGCTGCGATGTGGCTCAATCGGTATGATCTTGGACTGATTGCTCCCGGTCGACGCGCCGATATCGTCCTCCTGTCCGACCTTGAAAGGATCAAGGTCGATCGCGTCTACGTATCGGGGCGCGAGGTCGCCAATGGCGGCAGCCTATCGGAGGTCATCCAAGGTGGCGCGCACGCGGATGCGTATGGTGACACCGTCAAGCTCGGCAAGGTTTCCGCCGCCGATTTCGACATTGCCTTGCCTGGCATGACCGAGGCTCATGTCAACACTGTCGTCAGCCCACGCTTTACAAAATGGGGAGAAGCCACTGTCACGGTGACGGATGGCAAGCTCGTCCTGCCCGACAATATGCTCCTGATGGCGGTCATCCATCGCCATGGCAGAAAAGACCCCTCGCCTGTTATCGGCATTCTGGAAGACTGGGGCCATTGGCGCGGCGCGCTGGCAACGACGATATCGCATGACAGCCACAACCTGACCGTCTTCGGCCGCAATCCCGCTGATATGGCCGCGGCGGCCAATGCCGTCATCGATGCCGGCGGCGGCATGGCAACGGCTGCGGATGGCAAGGTTACGGCTCTGCTTGCGCTGCCCGTCTGTGGCCTGTTGTCGGATGCTCCAGCACAAGAGGTTGCCGAGGATTTCGCCAAGCTGCGTTCGGCCGCCGACGCGATCGCCGATTGGATGCCGCCAATTCGTACCTTCAAGGCGGTCGTCGGAGCCAGCCTTGCCTGCAATCCCGGCCCGCACGTCACCGACCTCGGGCTGACCGACGGCACAACCCTGGAAATCAGACCGCTTCTGGCCACAGGCCGAAACTGACGTCACTCGCTGCACGGCAATGATTGCCGACTTAGGAGATACATACATGGCCCCAAATACGAATGTTGTGCAGCCAAGCGAAGCATCCGAAGCGCGGTGGAAGACCTACTTTCGCATGCGCGAACGCAATACCAATACAAAAACGGAGGTGATTGCCGGCATCACCTCCTTCCTTGCGGCTGCCTATCTTCTCGTGGTGATCCCGTCCCTGCTTTCGGCTGGCGGTATCGACCGCGCGGCCGCGACGACGGCGACTATCCTCGTCATCATCGGGGCGACGTTGTTCATGGCGTTCTATGCCAACATGCCCTTCGTGGTTGGCCCTGGCATCGGCGGCTCGGTTCTGGTCGGGCCGACCATGGCGGCTGTGGAGCATATTCCGTGGCAGACCGGTCTTGCCATCTCGTTCTGGTCGAGCGTCATTTTCGTGCTGCTGACCGTATTGGGCGTGCGCCAAGTCATTGCCCGCATGGTGCCAGCCCAGATCAAACTCGGCTTGGGCGCGGCCATCGGATTGTTCATCGCCCTTCTTGGCTTCAAGAATGCGGGGCTGGTTGACGTCAACGCCAAGAGCCATGCGCTCATGCTCGGATCCTTCAGCTCGGGACAAGCCATCATCGCCGTTTTCGGGATTTTCCTGGCCGTCTTTTTGCGCGGGCGGAAAGTGCCGGGACCGATCCTGTGGGCTATTCTGGGCAGCACGCTGCTTGGCATTCCTCTTGGCGTCACGAAGCTCCCGACCACATTTTTCGGCGTACCGCACGGCATCTCCGAAATCGGTCTGCAGCTCGACTTCTTCGGCGCGCTCAAGATCCAGTATTTCCCCTATCTCTTTGCCTTTTTCGCCTCGGAATTCTTCTCGACGCTTGGCACGACGCTCGCCGTCGGTGCAAAGGCCGGTCTGGTCGACGAAGCCGGCAATATGAAGGATCTGGGCAAGCCGTTTCTGGTCGATTCCATTGCGGCAACGATCAGCCCTTTGCTTGGTATTCCCTCAGCCACGGCACTTGTCGAATCCGCCACTGGCGCCGAAGTAGGCGGCCGCACGGGCCTTGCCTCCATCGCAACGGCGGCTCTGTTCGCCCTCACCCTGCTCTTCACTCCCATCGCATTGATGATCCCGGCAGCCGCCACCGCACCGGCTCTGATCCTCGTCGGCATGTCGATGTTCGGCGCTCTGAAGAAAGTCGATCTCGAGAACTTCTCAGACGGTCTCTCCGCCCTGATGATGGTCTTGCTGACCTTGGTTTCGAACAGTTTCGGGACCGGTATTGCCGGAGGCCTGCTGTTCTACGTCATCGTCAAAGTGCTGTCGGGCGAAGCAAAGCAGGTGTCGATCGGTATGTATCTCCTTGCCATCCCGCTTGCCTATTATTTCTGGACCATCGCTGCTCATTGAGGCGCAGATAGCGCGCATATTTCGCGCGCCGATACAGCATCAACGCAAAGGCCGGCCATCCATAGATGGCCGGCCTTTGTTCTTGTTGCGCTATTCCCAAGCAGAGCAAAAGGTCTCAATGCGATGGCTGCTTGCGCTGCAGGATCTCCATGGTCAGGAAAAGCAGCGTTACGATTGCCAGAATGACCGTCGACGCAGCCGCAAGGGTCGGACTGACCTGCATGAACACGTCATCCCACAGCTGCTTCGGCAAGGTGGTCACGAACCCGCCACCAACAAAGAGGACGATGGTCAGCTCCTCGAAGGATTCGAGGAAGCCGGTGATGAAGCCGACGATGAGCGATACGCTGACGAGCGGCAGGGTGACGCGCCTTATAACCTGAAACCGGTTGCCTCCCAATGTCGCGGCCGCCTCGTCGAGCCGCCAGTCATGTCCCTTGAAGGCTGTTACCATCACGACAAAGACGATTGGCAGTGCGATGACGGTGTGGCCGAGGATGATGGCGAGGTTGGTCGCCACCAGCGACATGCTGGCGAAGAGGTAGAACATCGCGATCGCAATAACCAATTGCGGCACGATCATCGGTGCCGTGAATGTCAGAAAAGCGACGTTCGATATCCGCCCCTTGGAGCGCGCGGTCGCGAATGCGGCCGATGTGGCAAGAGCAAGCGTCAGCGCCGCAGTCGCGAGACCGATCCCGAAGGAGCGCAACGTTGCCATTCGCCAGAGCGGTGATTGCCAATACTCGGCGAACCAGCGAAAGCTGAAGCCTGACGGAGGAAAGGAGAGGAACGTACTGCTGGTAAATGCCATGGGAACGACGGCCAGGATCGGCAGCAGCAGCACGGCGATCACGAGCCAGCAATAGATCGGAAGAAATCCTTCCAGGGATAAGAACGGCAGATAGCGCTCGCGCAAGCGGTCGCAGGTCGCGAAGAATGAGCCGAACAAGGCCACCAATGCCAGGCCAATCCGCCGCCTGCGTGCCTGGGCATGCTGAGCCGGATTGCCGCCAAGCGCCGACGACAGCGAAAACAACCAATCGCAAATGAAGACGGCAAGCATGGTCATAAGTGTAAGCAGGACAGCAAGCGCACTGCCCATGCGCCAGTTTTGATAGGAGTTGATCTGCTCGATGACCAGCTGGCCGATCATGGTCTGAGCGGGGCCGCCGAGCAGCGCTGGCGTGATGAAGAACGAAAGCGCCACAATGAAAACCAGCAGGCCGGCGGTTGCCAGGCCGCGTACAGTGAGCGGAAAATAGACGCGCCAGAACGTCTGCGCGCCGCTTGCACCCAATGTCCGGGCCGCCGAGACGAGGCTGCGGTTTACCGCATTGAGAACGGGAAACATGATGATGACGGCAAGCGGCAACAGCGTATGTGTCATCGCAAACACCACGGTGCCTCGGTTGAACAGCAGGTTCCCTCCCCCTGGTATGCCCAGATAGTGCAGTAGGCTGGATAACGGGCCATTGCGGCCGAGCAGGACGAGCCAGGCAAAGTTCTTGACCAGCGAACTCGTCCAGAAAGGCGTCAGTATGAGGACGAGAAGCCGCCTCTGCCGTACAGGCGCCTGATGGGCGATCCAATAGGCAAGCGGATAGCCGAGTACGAGGCTCCATGCGGTCACCTCGACGGCGATCCCTGCCGTGCCGAGCAAGATCCGCCGATAGACCGGCGTCTCCAGCAACTGCCTGAAAGCGCCGATGCTGAGGCTGCCGTCCGGGTCGACGAATGCCATAGACACGAGCCGCAGCGTCGGCCAAAGGAAGAATACCGCCAGGAACAGGAAACCTGGGAGGAACAGCCAAGCCGCGCGTGGCCGCCATGCACCGAAGAGCCCGGCGCGAACCGGATGTATAGATGATACGGTCATAAGGCGGCTTTCATCATGAGACCATCTTGTCGCGGGCGCGTGACGGGTGCGGATTGGCGCGATGCTTCAGGCCAAGGCGGTCCCGCAGGGTTTGACCCGTGTATTCCGTTCGTGCCCGTCCACGCCGCTGAAGCTCCGGCACGACAAGTTCAACGAAATCATTGAGATCGCTCGGCAATGTATTGAAAAGAAGCATGAATCCATCTCCAGCTCCGGTATCGATCCATTCTTCGAGAAGATCGGCAATCTCCGTCGGCGTCCCGCAGATGGGCGCCGTGCCATAATCGTAGAGCTGGTAGATTTCCCGCAGCGTCTTTGTGGGATGGGCAAGGATGAGAGCCCGCAACCTTTCGAAGAAGCCCTTCTCGCGATTGGTCGTCTGCGGGATGACGCCGGGCGGAATAGGTTCGTCGAGCGACAGCCCGCCGAGATCGACGCCAAGCTGCTCGCTCAGCATCTTGATGCCGACATCGGGGTGAATGAGCGATTGCAGCAGATGATACTTATCGACCGCTTCCTGACGGGTCTTGCCAATGCTGCAGCGAAGGCTCGCCAGAACCTTCAGCTCGCTCGGATCCCGTCCATAACGGGCCATCCGACCCTTGAGGTCGGAGTAGAAGGCGCGCGAAGCCTCCAGGTCTCCGGCAGCTGAGAAGACCACATCGGCGGTTTCAGCGGCCAGTTCCTTGCCGTCACCGGACGCGCCGGCCTGAATGATCACCGGATGTCCCTGCGGGGGCCGGGCCTGGTTGAGAGCGCCATGAACGGTGAAATACTTGCCCTTGAAATCTACAGGGTGCTGTTTGGCAGGATCGAAGCTGGAGGATTGCTGCCGATCGTAGACGAAGGCGTCGTCTTCCCAGCTATCCCAATAGGCCTTGACGATCTCGACGCTTTCGCGCGCCTTTTCGTAGCGTTCATTGTGCGGCGGCAGTCGATCGAGCCCAAAGTTGCGAGGGGCGTAGTCGTTGGATGACGTGACGACATTCCAGGCGGCGCGACCATTGGAAATATGATCGAGCGACGCGAACTGGCGGGCGATATTGTATGGTTCGAAAAAGCTGGTCGATACCGTTGCGCCAAGGCCGATGTGAGAGGTTTCCCCGGCCAGTCTGGCAAGCAAGGTCATCGGCTCGAGCACGTTCATGAACTTGGGCCAGCGCCGCCAGATGTCCAATTGGTCGGTCCGGGCCGCCGGCGTATCGGCAACGAAGAACAGGTCGATCTTCGCCGCCTCGGCAACGCGGGCCATCTCGATCATACGGTCGATCTTGCCGGCTTGCCCCGTGACGGCGGCGGGATGCAGCCAGCCTGCGGGATGGAAGCCGTCTCCGTCGATCAACACAGCGAGTGGAAACTCAGATTTTCGCGACATTGGATATCCTTTCGGCAGTCAATTCGGCACAGATGATCCGGCGACGGCGGCTCTCGCCGTCGCCTTGTTTTAAGGCTGCAGTCGCAGCGATAGGGACGAAGACGCTTTGGCTTAGATCGCCAGCTGCCACTCCTTGAAACGCTTGTCGGACGC
The DNA here is from genome assembly GCF_044756305.1 of Rhizobium sp. NPDC092011. NCBI lineage: Bacteria > Pseudomonadati > Pseudomonadota > Alphaproteobacteria > Hyphomicrobiales > Rhizobiaceae > Rhizobium > Rhizobium sp. NPDC092011. The sequence goes on along the minus strand of NZ_JBIVSO010000001.1, from coordinate 1,637,463 downwards.
TTCGAAATTATCGGCCCACCAGCTGTTGTTCGTGGCGACGAGGTCGGGGAGGTTTTCGGCGCTAGTCGGCAATAGGGCCGCCTGCTCGGGTTTCATGAGAGCAAAGGCCTTGCTGTTGGTCGGGCCATTGGCGACAAGGGAGGAGTAGGCCGCCTGACGATAGGCGCGGGAGTAGAACTGTATGTAGGCCTGCGCCTGCTCCAGTCGGGGAGTGCCCAGCGGAATGCCGAGACCGTCGCAGGAATAAGTGCCGTTCCACACGATCTTGATCGGTGCGCCCGATGCCTTCACTTCGGCTGCGCGAGAAGACCAGGCATTGGACATGTCCACCTCGCCGTTCTGAAGGATCTGCGAGTTCTGCGCGCCATTGCCCCACCAGATCGCGACCGATTTCTTGATCTTGTCGAGCGAAGCCAAGGCCCGATCGACATCGATGGGATAGAGATCTTTCGGGGCGACCCCATCGGCGACGAGCGCATGTTCGAATACGCCGATGGCATCGCGCGAAAGGCCGCGCCGCCCAGGAAACTTGTCCAGGTTCCAGAAATCCGGCCAGGTGATCGGCCCCTTGTCGCCGAAGACATCGGTTCGATAAGCCATCGTGTCGGCGAAGACGGAATAGCCGAGCCAGTTGTCGGCGATCATGCCGCTGATGATTTCGCCGTTTGGGTCCTTTACGCCGATGGGCGCCAGATAATTCTTGCCGCTGGTCAGCTTGAGAACGTGCGAGGTATCCATGGAGCAAACATCCCAGATGTAGCTCTTGGTATCGACGAGCAGCTTGAACTGGGTGACCGGATCGGTATCGTGGGCAACATGTACGACCTTAATGCCGGTCTCCGCTTCGAAGGGCTCGCTGAACGCCTTTTTCATGGCCTCGGAACTTGAGCCGCCGTAATCGGCGACGACGATCTGGCCGGTCGCGGCGCGGGCACGACTCGTGAAAACGGCAGGCGTGGCGAGACCGACAGCCCCCGCCGCGGTGAGCTGCAGAAACGAGCGTCTGGTTGGCGTAGTCGATAATGGCATGGTTTCTCCCTCCGGTTGTCGACATGTTCCATGTCGTTATTTGCTTTGTGCTTTATCTCGCCCCTGCCGGCGCACCACTCTGGCGTTGCGGCTTTCCCAGCGAACATGGAGCTGCTCACCAAGGCTATGGGGCTCTAGGCCAGCGGGCTGCCGGATCGTCAGCACCGTGCCGCTCGCCAGCTTGACAAGAAGTCTCCTCTCCGAGCCGGCATAGACCTGCTCGATCAGGGTGCCCGACAGCAGACCGTTGGCGGCGGCCGTGATCGATAGGTGCTCGGGCCTTACGATCAGTGAGACCTCTTCGCCGGGATTGCAGTCACAACCGGCCGAAGGGGGCAGATTGCCGTCTTCGGTCGCGATGGTTCCGACCGACGTCATGGTGCCGCGGAGGATGTTGGAGATGCCGATGAAATCGGCGGCAAATTCTGTATCCGGCCGTTCGTAAAGATCCTCCGGGGTGCCGATCTGCTCGATGCCGCCGTTGTTCATGAGACAAATGCGGTCGGAGAGCGCCAGCGCCTCTTCCTGATCGTGCGTCACGAAGATAATGGTGGATCCGGTCTCTCGGTGTATCCGCTTCACCTCGATCTGCATGGCTTCACGTAGCTTCCGGTCGAGCGCAGACAGCGATTCATCCATGAGCAAAATCGATGGTTCGTAGACGAGGCAACGCGCAAGCGCGACGCGCTGTTGCTGCCCGCCGGAAAGTTCGGAGGCAAAACGATGCTGGAACCCGTCGAGGCCGACCATGGCAAGCGCGGCGCGCGTCTTGCTCGAGATCTCCTTGCTCGCGACCCTCCGCATCTGCAGCGGAAAGGCGATATTTTCCTCCACCGTCAGATGCGGAAACAGGGAATAGTTTTGGAAGACCACGCCGATACCGCGGCGGTGGGCCGGTACATCCGTCTGGTCCCGACCGTCGATAAAAAGACTGCCGACCGAGGGAGACACGAGACCAGAGATCAATTGCAGCAACGTCGTCTTGCCTGAGCCGGATGGCCCGAGCAGCGTAAGTAACTCCCCGGGGCGTACCTGCAAGTCTAGCGGCCTGAGCGCTGTAACGCTGCCATAGGACTTGCCGATCCCCCTTGCCTCCAGCTTGGGAACAATGGGCGAAATATTGATTAAAGCTGCCGCTTGCAGTGTAGTTGACCGCACGTTTCCAAGTTCCTCCTCAGCGCGGCTCACCACTTCTTTCCCCAGACAGCGATACCGGCGTGTTCAGTCATCCTCGGGAGAGGTTCGTAAACCGCCGCCCGTAAGGTACAGAAAAATCCAGATCTCTTGATCGCGTTGCGCTCTTGTCGTTCTCAGCGATTGATCTGCTATGAATGGATATGTTGGTGCTGCACTTAATCGCAAAAAGAGATTGTTTGCAATATCGATAATTGAGAAAAAAGAATGAATGAGAACGTGAGTCGAGAGGGTAGACATGTTGACGTTCAAACAGCTCGAAGCCTTGTACTGGATCGGCACGCTCGGCAGCTTCGAAGCCGCCGCCCAGCACCTCGACACGTCTCAATCTGCAATATCGAAGCGAATTCAAGAACTTGAAGCAAGTTTCGGAGTTGCCATCTTTGATCGAAGCAGGCGCGTCGCGCAGCTCACGCCGAAGGGGGTCGAAATGCTGGAGCTGGCGGCGGGGCTGCTGGAGCAGAAGAATCGGTTCGCCGAGCGCTTCAGCGCGCCCGATTTGATCGAGCGTCGACTGCGAATCGGCGCAACGGAAGCCTGCGCAATGACCTGGCTTGGCGATTTCGTCGGCCGCCTGCGCTCCGCTTTTGCCAAGATCACTTTGGAACTGGTTATCGATTCATCGACCGTGCTGGCACAGAAACTGACGGATGGCCAGCTCGATCTTGCCGTCATGCCGGATGGTTTGACCGATCCGCGTTTCCAGGTCGTACCCGTGGGATCATCGCAATGGGCTTGGGCATGCGCGACCGGACTTGCCGTTGGCGACGGCAGAATCAGCATGCGCGAGCTTGCCAAACACACGATCCTGCTGCGCGCCGACCCCGCATCGGAAATGTTGATCGGCACTACCCTGCGTAATGCCGGTGTGGCAACCTCCAATATTATGGCCGCCGGCAATTTCCTGGCGCTTATCAGCATGCTCATTGGTGGTGCCGGCGTAAGCGCCCTGCCGACATTCTTTTTCGACGCCAATTTTGCCGGAAACGCGATCCGGCGGATCGACGTGGTCGAACAGGTGCCGGATCTCACTTATTTGGCCGTATATCCGGCCGTAAATGCCAGCCCCATCCTGAAATCGGTTGTGAAACTGATGCAGGAGAGCTGCGACTTCTCGAAGGCTTACGGCGCCTGGGATCCTGGGGCTGAGGAGGTGCCGGTGCCAGCTAGGTCCAAGGACGCATGAGCTGAAGGAATGAGATCTATGAATATCACGACGACATCAATCATTCTTTTTATTCCTCAATTGATATTGAAATAAATCTCTTTTGGTAATATTGAGGATGAAGGAGCAGTTCTAGGATGAACAGCGGGCGAAGGCGACAGCCGTCGCCGAATTCGTAAAATGCTTCATCGAGACAATGGATTGTCCCAGGAAGTACAGCAAACCCAGCAAAGGTAGGCGCCATGTCATTCATGCCGGATTCTCGTCTTTTCCGCGAAACCGTGGGGCACTATGCCTCCGGCATCACGGTCATCGCCGGCATATCGGAGGGGCAGCCGGTAGGATTTACCTGCCAGTCGTTCCATAGTCTTTCGCTGGAGCCGCCCTTGGTCTCCTTCAGCGTCATGCACAGCTCGACGAGTTGGCCGAAGATCCGAGCTGCGGGCACTTTTTCGGTCAATATTCTAGCGTCGGGACAAAGGGAAATTTCCAATGCCTTCGCGCGCTCCGGAGGTGACAAGTGGCAAGGCGTCGCCTGGAGCGGAACGTCTTCGGGCAATCCGGTCATCGAAGGATCTCTCGCTTGGGTCGATTGCACGCTTTACGAAGAACATCTGGCCGGCGACCATCGCATCGTGATCGGGCTGGTGAACGACATGAGCGCTGCCCAGTCGGACAAAGATCAGCAGCCCCTGATATTCTTCAAGGGCCGGTATATCGAACCGGCATGATCCGGACAATGAAGAGCGGAACGCCGTTCTTCGCAGAGCAGGATATGGCGCCTGCCTGAGACAAACGGAGCGCCAATTCAGGCGCTCCGCCATCCATTTCTCATGGCGTCGATCTATTATTTGCCGATCTTTGCCTGAAGGGCCGCCCAACCCGCAGCGAAGACGTGCGTGGAGACGATTTCGACGTATTTTCCCGCATCCTCCGGTTCCTCATCGAATATCGCTGTCCATTCCGCGAATGTCCGGTTCCCTTCCGTGATCGGGAGCAGCCTTATGCCGGCTATGTAATTCTTCACCGGAAAAGCGGGTTTCACGAAGCTGTAGGATAGCGAATGATCGACGTCGCTGAGAGCCAGCAGCTGTTCGCGCACATGCGCGCCATCCGTGAGATAAAACGAGCGGATGCAGCCGACATCGCCGCTGCTATGCCCACCCTCGATTTCGCTTTTCGCAATGGCCGGATGCCAATTCGGCAGGCCGTTGAAATCACGCACCAGTTTCCACACCGTTTCAATCGGCGCATCGATCACTGCACTTGCATATGCCTTGGCCACATTCCCCTCCTAATGTTTGATGACAAGACTTTTGAAGGCCCTCGTCTGTTCGACGAGCGCTTTTTCCACTGGCAGGCGCTCCATGCTGGAAGCGCCATAAAAACCATGGCAACCCGGGCATCGCTCCAGAATGTAGCGGGCATCCTCCGGTTCGGCGATGGGACCGCCATGGCATAGGACGATGATGTCGGGATTGACGCTCCGGGCTGCGGTGGCGATCGCATTGACCTCCTCCACGCACGCTTCCAGCGTCAGCGCGGTATCGGCGCCGATCGCGCCACCGGTTGTCAGCCCCATATGGGCCACCACGATATCAGCGCCGGCTTCGGTCATCGCGCGTGCGTCGTCGGGCGAGAAGACATAGGGGGTCGTGAGCAGGTCCTTGCTGCGCGCCAGCCGCACGAGTTCCACTTCCAGCGCATAGCCCATGCCGGTCTCTTCGAGATTGGCTCGGAAGGTGCCGTCAATCAGGCCAACCGTCGGGAAATTCTGGATGCCGGCAAAACCCAGCTCCTTCAACTCGTCAAGGAAATGATCGAAATTGCAGAATGGATCCGTGCCGTTCACGCCGGCAAGAACCGGGGTGTGCGTGACGACGGGTAGCACTTCGCGTGCCATGTCCAGCACGATCTCGTTGGCATTGCCATAGGCAAGAAGACCGGCCAGCGATCCCCTTCCGGCCATGCGATAACGGCCGGAATTGTAGATAACGATCAGATCGATGCCGCCGGCTTCCTCGCACTTGGCTGAAAGGCCGGTGCCGGCGCCGCCGCCGATGATGGGAATTTTCGCATCGATCTGCTGGCGGAACTTTTCCAGCAACTGACTTCTTTTGAACTTCATACTAACGCCTCTTGCTGATGTCGTGGAAGTGTCGAACGGCCTCGGAGCAGAACTCCGGGGAATTGATTGCATGCGGCACTCGAAGCACCTGGCGGTCCTGCGTCTGCTGCACCGTGCTTTCGATGGCGTCGAACAGCGCGGCGTCGGCTTCGGGATCGTGGAACGGCTGGCCTGGAGCGTCCAGAAGCGACACCCCTCCGAGGGGCAACAGGAAGCGCACCGGACCAATGCTGCGGTTCAGCCGCTCGCCTATCCATTTGCCCATCGCCACGTTTTCTTCGACCGTCGTGCGCATCAGCGTGATCTGCGGATTGTGCACATAGAGATTGCGGTGGCGATATTTCTCGGGAACGGTGTCGATGCCAGCGAAATTGACCATGTCGAGCGCGCCGCAGGAGCCGACATAAGGCAGCGGCAGCTGCGCAAGGAAGCCGAAACGCTCCTCCGTCGCCGGCAGAATGCCGTCAAACAGCAGATCGCATACTTCTGTTGTGGTGATGTCCAGGACCCCGGCCAGATAGCCGGACGCGGCAAGCTTTTCCATCGACTGACCGCCGATGCCGGTCGCGTGGAACACAAGGCACTCGTACTGGTCACGCAACCGCTCGACAACCTGGGTGATGCAAGGCGTGGTGACGCCGAACATCGTCAGGCCGAGCGATGGCCTGTCGTCCTGTTCGGCTTCCTTGCGATTACGAACCATGCCGGCGATCGAATTGGCGGCATTCGACAGGACCGTTCGCGAGATGCGGTTAAGCCCGGCAATGTCGGTAATCGAGTTCACCATGGAAATATCGTTCGGGCCGACATAGGCGCTGATATTGCCGGCGGCCACGGTCGAGACCATCACGCGCGGGGTGCCGACGGGCAGAACCCGCATGGCCTGTGTGACCATCGCGGTTCCTCCCGAGCCGCCGAGGCCGATAACGCCGCCGACGTCGCTGCGCGACAGGATGAAGTGTTCGAACGCAAGGCCCATCGCTGAAACGGCGGAACCGCGGTCTCCCGTGAAGACAGCTTCGACGCCACCTGGATGGAAGCCGGCGACCGATCTCGCATCAACATTGACGTTGGCCGACGGCGTCGCGGTCGAGAGATCAACCAGGACTGCGGGCAATCCTTGTGCCCTGATCAGCTCCGCGACGTAGCGCAGTTCGTCACCCTTGGTATCGCAGGAACCCGCCACATAAATGGTCTTCGGCATAGTCATCGTATCCTCCTCACGTATTTTTCAATTTTCTTGCAGCTGTGCGTAGCCCCAGGCCGATCATCGCCAGCAGAGTGATGCCGTAGGGGGCTATGTCGGTGATCTGGTTGGGGAGCCCCTGCCCCTGGAGCCGTAGACCGATCGCATCCGCCAGGCCGAAGCCGAAGCATGCCAAGGCGATGCCGAGCGGATGGGCGCGGCCAAGCATCACGGCGACAACAGCTATCCAGCCTCGTCCCGCAGTCATGTTTTCAGCGAAAAGCGCGACGGAGCCCAGAGCCAGTTCGGCGCCCGCCAATCCGCAAAGTCCACCGGCGAAAACAACGATCGCCATTTGATAGCGGTTCACATTTGCTCCCATTGCCGCAGCGGCGGATGGTACCTCGCCGATGCCGCGCAGTCGCAGGCCCCAGCGCGTGCGGAACAGGTAGATATTGACGAGGATCACCAGCAGCCATGAGAGATAGACGAGTACATTGTGTCCGCCGAGGATCGCGCCGAGCACCGGAACGTCGGCAAGCCCCGGAATGCCGAAGCGTGACAAGGCGGTGACGGACGGATCAACGAGTGTGCCGGTTACGCCGAACAGGGCGCTCAGAAGATATGTCGTCAGTCCGGAAGCAAGCAGGTTCAGGCCAATACCGATGACGATCGGATCGCCACCAAACCTTGCGCCGCCGAGGGCGAGCGGCATCGCGAAGATCGCTGCGCAGACCAGCGCCATCAGCACAGCGAGTACTGGTGAGCCGAAGGCGACGCTTGCCGCGACGGCCACGAACGCACCGACGAGCATGTTGCCCTCTAGCGCAATGTTGAAAACGCCGGCACGCTCGCACAAGGCCCCCGCCATCGCCGCCAAGAGCACCGGCGTCATCAGATCTAGGACCTGCGAAAGAAGCATGGTTATCATGATCTATCGCCTCCTCAGGAAGATTGGGCGGGCAGCGAGGCAGAGGATGATCAATGCCTGTAAGACCCATGTGAGGACCGCTGGAAGGCCGAGTGCCCGCTCCATCGAAAATCCACCCACTTGCAGTGCCGAGAAGAATATCGAAGTCACGACGGTGGCGATCGGGCTTGCCATCGCAAGGACCGCAGCCATCAATCCCGACCAGGTGTAGCCCGGCGCAAGCAAGGCGCCGTCCGTGAAACGATATTGCTGCCCGAGGATGAGCAGGGCTCCGACCAGGCCCGCCAGGGCGCCGCTCAGGAAAGCCACGCGCTGGGTCTGACGCGGCAGGTTCGTTCCCGAATAGCGAGCGAACCGCGCGTTGAGGCCTGTCATGCGCCATTCGAAACCGTTGACGCCGTGCCTGTCGTTGACGATCACGGCGATTGCGACCGCAGCCATGATCATCATGCCCCAGCTGATCGGCAGATCGAGGATGCTGCCGGGTAGGCGTGCTCCCATGGCGACGCGATAGGTTTCCGGCATACCGGTCGACGGGTCGCGCAAGGGATAGCGAACGAGATAGGATGTTATGCCGCGAGCGATATAGCTCAGGAGCAGGCTCGCGATCAGAAACGGAATCGCGAGGCTTAGCTGGAGGATAGCCGCGATCCAGGCGTAGAGGCCACCGGCGCACATGGCGGCCAACAGGGCCAGTACGGCTCTGACGGCACCGGGAACAGGCAGGTAAAGCGCAACAAGCGCCGCAGCAAGGCCGCCGACCAGCATTTGCCCGTCGCCGCCGAGATTGACGAGGCCGGCGCGCAATGCGATCGCCGCTGCCAGTGCCATGCCGACCAATGGCACAGCGCGGGTGAATGTCTCGCCCAGCCCACGGCCGGCGACGGCACCCGTGATGATCTCGCGATAGACCGAGAGCGGATTGGCGCCGGTCGAGAGAACGACGAGCCCGCCGAGGACAACTGCGGCGATGATGGAGAGCACTATGGCCCCCACCCGCGATTTCGTATCGAGGCTTGCTGCCGTCGTCATGCGCTTTGCACTCCCCCCATCATCCACCCGCCGATGGTGCTTTCGTTCATGTCGTTTCCGGTGAGGCTGGCGTTGATCCGCCCCTCGAACATCACCAGAATCCGATCCGAAAGCGCCAGCAGTTCGTTCAGATCCGATGAGACCACCAGGATTGCGCGACCTTTGTCGCGTTCGGCAATCAGCGTCTTGTGAATAAATTCTATCGCGCCGACATCCACCCCGCGTGTCGGCTCCTCGATGATGATGAGCGGCGATTGGTGCTCGATCTCGCGGGCTATGACCACTTTCTGCATGTTGCCGCCTGAAAGCGAGCCGATAGGCACCTGCTCCGAGGTGGCTTTTACCCTGAACTGCTCAATCAGCCTGCGCGCCTGGGTGCGGATGGCCTCTTTGCGGAGAAATCCCCGGCGGGAGGTGTTGGGGGTACGATGCGTGCCAAAAACGATGTTGTCTGCAATCGAGGCCGCGGGCGCGGTGCCCGTCAGATGCCGATCTTCGGGCACATAGGAGATGCCTGCGGAACGGCGATCTGCGATCGAGAAATCAGAGACGTCCGTTCCCGCGACAACCACCGACCCCGCCGCGTTCTCAAGTCCCGTGACAGCGGAGATCAGTTGGGGTTGACCGTTTCCGGAAACGCCGGCGATGCCGACAATCTCCCCAGGCCGAACGTCGAAAGACACGTCATCGACGATGGCGACATCTCCCTTGCGAACCGAAAGGTTCCGGACCGAGAGCATTGGCGGCGCGGTCGACACCACCTTCGTCGCGACTGTCGGCGGCACATTCCGTCCGATCATGGCGCGGATGATGTCGGCCTCGTTCGTGTCCGCAGTTGTCAAGTTGCCCGTGAGGCGGCCGTCACGCATGACGGTGATCTGGTCGGTGACGGCGATGACCTCGGGGATCTTGTGGGTCACCAGAATGAGGGCCATGCCTTGGCTCGCCAGGTGGCGCATAGCCGTGAAGAGGCTATCGCGCTCTTGCGGAGTGAGGACGGCCGTCGGTTCGTCGAGGATCAGGATCTTCGCCTGCCGTGACAACGCCTTCAAAATCTCGAGGCGCTGGCGTATGCCGACCGCCAGATCGCGCACACGGCTGTCGGGGTCGATCTCGAGCCCGTGCTTGGCGCCGAGACCGCGAACAAAATCGCGAGCGGCGTCCGCCGAGACGAACGGACCATTGCCGGGCTCGTTCTGGAACACCAGGTTTTCCCAGACGGTCAGGTTCGGAAACTGCCTGAACGTCTGGTGAACCATGCCTACGCCGGCGGCGATGGCGCCGAGCGGGCTCACGAAATCCGTCCTCTTTCCGTCGATCAGTATTTCGCCGGCGTCCGGCTTGATAAGCCCATAGAGGATGTTCATCAGGGTCGACTTGCCGGCCCCGTTTTCCCCCATCAGCGCATGGATCTCACCAGTCTTGACCGTGAGGCTCACACCGTCATTGGCAACAAGACTGCCAAATCGTTTCGTAATGCCCTTCATCTGAAGCAAGGCCATCGTCCTACTCCAGGGTCGTCACTGAGCCATGGGATCAGGGATGGCGATCGCGCCTGACACGATCTTTGCCTGGATTTCCTTGAGCTTGCTGATGACTTCGGCCTCCTTTGCAATCGCGCAGCCGGAGTTCGCGACATCCGGTGACATGGCCAGCAGTTCCAACCCGCCTTCGGCGAGACCGAAGCTGACCACCGGTTTGGCGGAGCCCTTCAGAATGCCATCGATGGTGGCGGGAAGAATGACATCGACGCGCTTGAGCGTGCTGTCGAGAATGGCACCGGGCGCGTCGCCACACTGATTGACGTCGAGGCCGATCGCCATTGCGCCGGGCTTGTCCGCGACCGCCTTGAAGACGCCGCCGTTGCTGCCGGCGGCCACCGCATAGATGCGATCGGCTCCATTGGAGAGCTGCAGCGCTGCCTGCGTCTGCGCTCTCACCGGATCCTGGAAGGGATTGTCGCCACCGATCCATGACGTCGGCAAGACGTTGATGTCTGACCGGACCGCCTTGGCGCCGAGAGCAAAGGAATCCGTGTAGCGATGCAGGAAGGGGATATCGAGCGCGCCGATCACGCCGACCGTTTTGGTGCTCGAGGTCAGGGCAGCTTCCGCTCCGGCGAGATAGGCGGATTCCTGTTCGCGAAACACGGCGCAATGAACATTCTTCGGCGCATCCGGTATGCAGGTGTCAATGATGACGAAGTTCGAATCCGGATATTCCGGCGCCAGATCGGCGATGATGTCGCCGAACTCGAAACCGACGACCGCGATGATTGGAGCCTTCATGTCGATCGCAGCCTGGACATTCTGTCGGCGCGTGGATGGATCAGTGCCTTCGAATATGCGCGCTTTTACGCCGTGGGCGTCTGCGGCCTTCTCGATGCCGGTCTTTCCGAGGCCCAGGAACTTGTTCACCCCAATGCGGCTGGGCGTGACCAGAACGTAAGGGGCATCCTCAGCCTTGGCCGGAACGCAAAGCGTCGCAAAGGCAAACACGGAACCGAGGCAGGTATTCAGGAATTTGCTGGCTGTCGTCATTTTGGACTCCAAGGGCAAGTGTGTCGCGGATTGGCGGAACGCAGAAGCGCCGAACGGGTCGGCGCGCCGGTTCAGTAGGGCGTATCGCCACCATCGGTATTGATCGCCTGACCGCGAATGATCATCGCGTCGTCGCTGAGTAGGAACGAGATCGTGCGCGCGAGCTCGGCCGGGTCGATGTGCCGGCGCAATTGCGAGCTGACGAGCTGCTTGAACACGTCATCTGGAGCTTGATCGACGAGACCGCCATAGGCGACCGCAACCTCGCGAAGCATGTCCGTGGCCATGCCGCCCGGGCAGACGCAGTTCACATTGATGTCGTTCGGCGCCAGCACTTCAGACAGGACGCGCGTGAAGTTGATCATGGCCGCCTTGCTGGCGCTGTAGGCGAGCGACTGGGTGTGTCCCTTCTTGCCGGCCTCCGATGCGACATTGACGATTGCGCCCTTGATGCCCTTCGCAATCATTGCCTTGGCGACAAGTCGCGCGGCTTCGAACGCGCCAAAGACGTTGATGGAGAAAATGCGCTCCCAATCCGTCCAGGGTGTTTCAAGTGGATCGACATGACGGACGATGGCCGCGCAGTTGACGAGCCCGTCCAGGGCGCCGAGCCGATGCTCAGCCTGCTCGATTGCTGCTGCGATAGACTCGGCGCTGCTGAGGTCGACCACGACGCCAGAAACCGTTTTGGAATGGGGTCCGAGGCCTGCAATTGCCTCATTCAAGGCCTGCTCGCGGACATCGCCGATGACGACCGAGGCGCCTTCAGCCGCCAGCAGTTCAGCGGCGGCCTTGCCGGCACCGCCTGCACCGCCGAGGACTAGATAACGTTTGCGTGCATGCGAGCGCGTTGGCACGACTTGCCGTACGGCCAATGGCGCATGCTCGCCCCTGGTGGCGAAAGATCCCATTTTTTCCTCCCCTGGGCCTGCTGACCGAGGCCCTTCATCTCGTTCTCCGCAAACCAAGTTGCTCCATTCCTCGAGATCTGACAAAGTCCACTTGTCGAGAAGTGGATCAGGAATGAACAGGATTTCACCGGCAAGGATCAGCCGGCTTATTGGTGACTGGCGCATGCTCGAGGGCAAGATCAGCCAGCAGCTGAGTTTGGCAATCGCCAAGCTGATCGCCGCAAGGGAGCTGCCGGTCGGTGGTCTGTTGCCGTCGGAGCGGGCACTCGCAACGGCGCTTGCGGTAAGCCGGGGAACTGTCGTTGCTGCCTATGCCTCTTTACGGGATGCGGAAGTGCTGGACAGTCGACATGGCAGCGGCCACCGCATCGTTGCGTCTGCGACGACCTCCGGTGCTGCGCATACGCGCCTTGCCGGCGAGGTTCTGGCGCTTCCCCAGGATATCGATATGACCAGCGGCGCCCTGCCGCCCTCACCCGTTCTCACCCGAATGCTTGCAGCTTTGCGCGGTGCGGATCTTGCGAGCGTGGCCGCCGGCCTTGGTTACGATGCCTCCGGTCTGCCTGCGCTCCGCTGGGCTGTCTCTCGTTACTATACCGACCTCGGACTTCCGACCCATCCGGACAATATTCTGATCACCAGCGGCGCCCAGCAGGCGGTTTGGCTTCTCGCCAACGCTCTGGTCGATCCCTCAGATGCAGTCGTCGTGGAAGACCCAGTCTATCGTGGCTCGTTAGAGGCCTTTCGCCGGCGCAATGCGCGGATCGTTCCCGTCGCTGCCACGGATACTGGTCTGAACATGGTCGAATTGGAAAAGGCGCTTAGAAACCGGCCAAAGCTTCTCTATCTGTTTCCGGAGGCGCACAATCCGACGGGGCGGTCGCTGGACGATGCCAGTCGCCGCAAACTGGTGGATTTGCTGGAGCGTTACCCGACGTTTCTCATTGAAGATGGCGCGCAAAACGAACTGTCTACCCTCGCAGGAACAACGCCGCGCCCGCTCGCGGGCCAGACGAGCCCGGAGCTTGTCGCAACGATCGGAACGCTATCGAAGCTGTTCTGGGGCGGTATCCGCATCGGCTGGATCAGGTCCACTCCTCCAGTCGTGAAACGCCTTGCGAGCTTCAAGGCGGTCAATGACCTCGGCTGTTCGATGTTCGACCAGCATCTCGCCGTCGGCCTGCTCGAAAACATAGCGGAAGCGCGGACATATCGTCATCAGGAGGTCGCCGGCCATCTGAAGACGGCCGAGGATCTAATTGCGGAGTATTCTCGAGATCGATGGAAATGGTCGCGTCCAGCGGGAGGCACTGCGATGTGGATCCATATGCCCGGTGTTGATACGGTGGCGCTGTGCCAGGAAGCACAACGCCATCGCCTGTTCCTTTCGGCTGGTCCCGGTTATTCGGCGCAGGAGAATTTTGGCGACTTCATCCGTCTGCCATTCGTTCGGCCGCCGGCGACCATGCAATTCGCGATCGAGACTATTTGCGATTTGGCGAGCGCGAGCTCACCCGCCTAGCCGATAGAGGGCCTACCGCTCCAGGTTTACATAGGATTCCGGGAAGAAGCGCGGTGTGCAGAGGCAGTAGAACTCCAGATCCACTGCGCCGGTGTTCTCGATGCGTTGCGCCGCGCCTGCCGGTATGACAGCCTGGTCCCCGACCTGAAGCCGCTGCTTTACGCCGTCGATCTCGAGTATCCCTTCGCCTTGGCGAACGATGTAACGCTCTATCACTGCGGTCAGGCTGTGCAGCTGCGTGGTAACGCCTACTTCGACGCGAGCGACGGCAAGCGACGCTTCCGGAGACGCATCGCAATTGTGCAACTCCGTAATATAGCATCGCTCATCGGTCCAGAACTCGCCCTTACCGTTTGCGAAAACGATCTTGTCTTCCGTAGCCATCAATTTCCTCCGTCATGTTCGAACCGGCAAACTGAGCCGCGAACGGAGGAGTTCACAAGGACCACTTTGTGAAAAGTGGTTCGAACCTCGCCGTTTGGGTAATAATGGGCGATGTCCCGTCCAAGCTCGTGTCGTAAATCCAACAGTCATGGTTCCCATGGCCTGGCGCCGACGCCCATGTACCGATTTGAAGAAAATAAAACATATCAACAGCTTGCATTGGAACGCTCGTGGCGAAGGCAGGCCAGTCCGTGTGGCATTTTCAATGCGCGTATTGCCGCGCAACGAGATAGCAGTGTTCTCCAATCGATATGACTGCCGCTGCCCCGATGACGTGGTATGGGTTAAACCTAGCTGATCCGACGATGGACATTGGCGGAAAGCCGATCGCAGGTGCTGGAGGCAAGCGGGAATGAACAAGACGGGCAACACCGTATCCTTCACCGGAACGCCTCCGACGGCGAGCGATATCGCGGCGATCGCGCGACGAAATGCGACGGTTGCGATTTCGCCTCAGGTCGAGGGAAAGATCCTTTCAGCTCGTGCAGTCGTGGAACATTATCTCGCCGACGACCGCCCGGTCTATGGTCTGACAACTGCTTTGGGTGCCGGCGTCGATACCAGACTTGATGCAGATGATCTCGTTGCCTTTCAGATGCGCGTACCGCAGGCGCGTGCTGTCGGGGTCGGCCCTGCATTGCCGCGCGACGTTGTTCGAGCCATGATGGCCGCGCGCATCGCCGGCATGGCGGCGGGCTCGTCCGGTGTATCGCTGCCGGTATTCTCTGGATTGGTGGCGGCGCTCAATGCGGGCTTTCATCCGGTCGTGCCGTCGCTTGGCTCTATCGGCGCCGCCGATCTTGCTCCGCTTGCGCACATGGGCAGAGCTTTGCTGGGAGATGGTGAGGCCGAGGTCGGCGGTTCGGTAACAGCAGCTCGCGAAGCCCTTGAAAAGGCAGGTTTGCAACCTCTGCCGCTGGGACCGAAAGATGGTCATGTTCTCGTCGTTGCCAACAGCCTGTCTGTCGGCAGAGCCTGTCTTTGTCTGGAGGACGTCTCGCGGTTGTTTGACTGGTCGTTGGCTGCAATCGCTTTGAATTTCGAGGCTTTCCGCGCCAACACATCCGCTTTTGACGATCGGGCGCTGGCAGCGAGACCGGCTTTCGGCCAGAGGGAGGTCGCAGCAAGACTTCGCGAACTGCTTTCCGGAAGCTCGCTGTTGGCCGATGGTGCGGCCCGGCGGTTGCAGGATCCCTTGAGCTACCGCTGTGCCCCGCAGGTTTGGGGTGCGCTTCACCATGCAATCGACGAGGCCCATGCGGCGACGGAAATCGAGCTTGCCAGCTCGGGCGACAATCCGGTCGTGCTTGCCGATGCCGGGCTGATCCTTTCTCATGGAAATTTCGACATGACCGCCTTCGTGCTGGCATGGGAACACCTCGGTCAGGCGCTGGCGCATTGTGCCGCCGCAACCGCCTATCGCACCATGAAAATCATGTCGGCCGCCATGTCAGAGCTGCCTCGGTTCCTGACGCCGCTCGGCCAGAGCCGCACGGGCTTCGCGACGGTGCAAAAGACCGTCTCGGCGCTGGAAACCGAAATACGACACTTGGCGGCGCCGATCTCGCTGACACCGATTCCAGTCGCCGACGGTATCGAAGATCAGGCATCGATGGCGCCGAGTGTGCTTGCAAAGACCGAAGCGATCATCGAGCGGCTGCGCTATCTCGTCGCTATCGAGCTTATTGCCTCGGCTCAGGCTGTTGAGCTTCGTGGTGTGGAGGGCGAGCTTGGCACGCTCAGCGGGCAGGCCTACCGGCAGGTTCGCGCTCTCGTGCCGCCTCTCGGTGAAGACCGTGCTCAAGGGCCGGATTTCGAAAGACTATCAGAGTTCATTGAGAACACGGGATGGAAACAAGGTCCCCTCCACAATTCATGACTGGGTTGAGGATTGCGGCACCATGGCTGTCGACGACTCATCGAAACTTCGCGGCAAGCAGGCAACCCGCCTTATCGACAAACCGGACTAGTCGGCAATCGACTTGGAGAATGGCAATGCAGGAAATCTGGATCGACTATCTGAACGCGCTGGATGCCAAGGCACTGGCACTTTCCAACGATGAAATTCTCGATGCTGTGACCAAGGCGCTTGATGCGCAAGGGCGTGGAGAGACCGTGATCGAGCCTCGTGTTCATCTCGTTCCGGAAAGCTCAGACAAAGGGCATTTCAATGTGTTGCGCGGCTATGTGAAACCACTTGATTATGCAGGCGTAAAGGTCGTTGGCGACTTTGTCGACAATTACAAGCAGGGCTTGCCTTCGGAAATGGCCGTGCTCAACCTGTTCGATCCGCATACCGGCGTGCCGAAGGCTGTGATCGATGCGACCGCCATCACCGACATGCGTACCGGCGCCGTCACGGCGATCGGCGCCCGACATCTGGCCCGTAGGGACAGCAAGATCCTCGGTCATATCGGTGCGCGCGGGACCTCCTATTGGAATGTGCGCCTGCTCGACCACCTCTTCGATTTCGAAGAGATCCGCGTCCACTCCCGACGCCCTGAAAGCCGGGATGCCTTCGCTGCGCGATTGGAAGCGGACCTCGGCAAGAAGATCGTCGTGACGGATAACTGGGAAGATTGCCTCAAGGGCGCCGATATCATGATCGAGGCCAGTCGCCTGCCTGAGCCGACGCCGCTGTTCAAGACCGCCTGGGTCAAGAAGGGGGCGTTTGTTGTGCCTTACGGTACGATGAGCGCGCTCGAGTTCGATCTGACCGACATCATGGACAAGGTCGTCGTCGACGATTGGGGGCAGTGCGGCCCCAGTCGGCCGTTCGGCGCCTTGCGCCGCCATGTCGATGAAGGCAAAGTCACCGCCGAGACGCTCCATGCCGAAATCGGTCAGATCGTTTATGGCGCCAAGCCCGGCCGCGAAAGTGACGATGAAACCATCCTCTTCTGGCATCGCGGGCTCAGCACCACCGATGTCGCGCTCGGCGCGGCAATGGTCGAAAAGGCCAGGCGCATGAATATCGGCCAGCGCCTTCGCTTTGCGTGATTGGTCATGACGACGCCCCTCGCCCCACCCATCGCGTGCTCGCGCATGTATAATCTCAGCCCGAGGATTTCGGAGCAATGGGACCGTCTGTTCCATTGGCTCTCCCATCGCGCCGATATCGATCTCGAGATCATTCCCCATGCCGCGCCTGCGCCCCTTTCAGAGCTTTGGGCGCGGCCGGACATGGGCATCGTTTTCATGTGCGGCTATCCGTTTTCCAGGTTGGCGCCCGAGGAACGTCCCGTGCCGCTGGCCGCGCCGGTGTCCCTTACGGACTGGGCCAAAGGAGAGCCGGTCTATGCAAGCCACATTGTCGCCAGGCGCAGCGCGTCATTTGATCTCGCAAACCTTCCCGCCCTGCGTTGGGGTTGGACGGTGCGAGACTCTCAATCCGGCTACAATGCGCCGCGGGAATTTTTCGCCGAAATCGCAAACGGACGTCCGCTTCGGGAGACGATTGGTCCTCTGCTCAATCCGCGAGGGGTGATCGAGGCGATCGGCGCGAATGTGATCGATGTCGGTGCGATCGATGCCTATGCCTATCAACTGCTGGAACTGCACGAGCCCGATATGCTCGCCTCTTTGCGAGTGATCGCGACGACAAGGCCGGCACCCTTTCCGCTTCTGGTCGCCGCCAGGCAGTTGCCTCTCGAAATAATCGATGTGCTTCAAGCCGCTCTTCTTGAAGCACAGCAAAGCCCGGATGGTCGCGCAATTCTGAAATCGCTCGGCCTTGCTGGCTTCGCCAGGCCGGATATGGCAGCCTATGACCAGCTTCCGGCAAGAGCCAAAACGATTGATGACGCTTTGGCTGGGCGTTGGTGACCCCGCGATATTATCTCATCGCATTCGATCGATGGCCTCGAAAGGGGCTCCCCTCTCGCGAGAAATCAGGCGCCGATGGTAGGTTTCAGCAATCTTTCGGCCGCCAGCTTCAAGCATTCTTCGAAGGCGGTCAGGTCAAGGAACATCTGATCGGACGCCACCTTGCGCGTGACGATCGCACCGTTACGCGTCGCAATCCCGCCATCCAGCATCAGATTCTCGGCCATATCGAAGTTTTCGAGTGCCATGCCATCCGGCCCGCGATGGCGTCCGTCGGCGCCGAGATGCACGTCCGATCGATAGAAGGTGCTCACGCGCTCGAAATGATTTTCGGTGGCATTGGAAAAGGCAAAGGCGGGGCAGCCGCGTGCGCACATGAAGCCCAGCTCAAAGACCGTGCCGACATCCGCCGAAACGCCGCGAAATGGCGTAAGATTGGCGATGATGAGATCAGCGCTGGTCATCAGGCTCTCGTTGATGGCGCTGATCGCCAGTCCGCGCTGATATTTGGTTTCCGTTTCCGGAACAGTCAGATCGCCGGGCGATACCGGCGTAAAGCCATAGCTGCGCGCCAAGGCAATCTTGCGGTCCAGCACTTCCCGCGCATTAGGAAGAAACACCTCAGGACCTGCCAAATAAGCTCTCAATTCGCTACCCCTAAACAATTTGTTGCAGCCCGGCAGCCGCCGAACCATATGAAGGATATGACCGATTCAGCGTTGTCGCGCCATAGCGGAAGAGTTGGCTTGCAAATCCGCGAATTTGAGACGGGGCCTTGTTCCCGAGAAATGACGTGGGCGATATATTCGCCTCGGCACATGCAGCGACTGCCGGCGGCAGACAGAAGAATTTGTGGGGTAGGAAATGGAATCCTCTATTGAAGCAACGGCGGCCGCGGACATGGACGACCGCGGCAATTGGCCGACGAAGCAAAGCAAGATCCTTGACTGGCTGATGCATGATGTACGCGAGCAGCGCTTCATCGATAACATTCTCGTTGAGCTGTGCGAGAGGATGCGGGCAGTCGGTATATCGGTCGCACGGTCGACCATGCATTTCAGAACGCTGCATCCGCAATGGCTCGGCGCGCGGATCCTTTGGCGCACCGGCATGAAGGAAGGCGACATCGCCACCTTCAGCTATGGCGTGGAGAAGACGCCGCAGTTTTTGGCGAGCCCCATCAACGAAATTTTCAATGGCGCCATCGAAGTCCGGCAAAATCTGGAGGTCTCGGACAAAAACCAGCTGTCCTATCCTTTATACAAGGAAATGCATGCGGAAGGGCTGACGGACTATATCGCCTGGCCGATCTATCATACGCTCGGCAAGCGCCACATCGTCACCTTCGCATCCGATGCGCCAGGTGGTTTCACGGAACGGGATATCACCTTCCTGAGGGACCTCCTGCCGGCGCTGACGATGGTGACCGAGATCAGGCTCAAGAACATCATGGCGCGAACCCTCTTGCGCACCTATGTCGGGCCACATGCTAGCGAGCAGATCCTTGCGGGAGCGACGACGCGCGGCAGCGGCGCCACTGTCGGCGCTGCAATCCTGATATGCGACCTTCGCGATTTTACCACGATCTCCGATATGTGGCCGAGGGACGATGTGATCGAGCTGCTCAACGGCTATTTCGATGCCATGGTCGAGCCGATCGAGAAGCATGGCGGCGAAATCCTGAAGTTCATGGGGGACGGCCTACTGGCAATCTTCCCGCTCAGCAATCCCGATGCTTGCCACAACCTACTCGTCTCCATTAGCGAGGCGCAGGCTGCCGTTGCGGCGCTCAACGAGGAAAATCGCAAGGTTGGCCGAGAGGTGCTTCGCTACGGCGTGGGCGTGCATGTCGGCGATGTGATGTACGGCAATATTGGCTCGCGCACACGGCTCGACTTCACGGTCATCGGCCCTGCCGTCAACATTGCTTCCCGGCTGGAATCGCTGACCAAGCAGGTGAAAAGGCCGGTACTGCTGTCCAAGGCATTCGTGGAGATGGCCGGCTGCCAGCGCGATATGGAAAGCCTTGGCTCCTTTCCGCTGAAGGGTCTTGGCGAACCTGTCGATGTCTTCGCATTTACCGCAAAGGAAAAGCTGCCGGAAAATGCGTGATCGACTGACAGCCTTGTTTTGTACTGTTGCGCGGCCGATTTGACGCGGCGCGATTCAGTCGGTTGCAAAACGTGAAGGCACGAGGGGCTGCCCCGATCGATCCTGCTCCCTATATTGCAAAGTGGATCATGACGATAGCCGCCTTATTTTGGGGATCGTTCTGGAGTTACAGACGTTAGTTGAGAGCTGATTCCGTCGGCTTGGCTAAAGGGTGAATACACCCATAATACTCTGACAAGGAGAGAACAGATGAGAAAAATCCTGACACTGGCACTTTCTGCCGCATCGCTGATCGTCGCCGGCACTGCGTCTGTGCGCGCTGCGGATCTGACGACCTATAGCGATGAGGACACCGACCAGCGTAATGGCGTCAAGATCGGCTACCTCGATTGCGAAATCGGCGGCGGTGTCGGCTATGTCCTCGGCTCGGCGAAGGAAGTGGAGTGCACTTTCCATTCGACAGTCGGAAAGGCGCGCGTCGATCACTATACCGGTGCGATCCGGAAGATGGGTGTCGATCTCGGCTTTACGACCCGCAGCCGGCTCGTCTGGCTCGTGTTTGCGCCGACAGCCGGCTACCATCGTGGTTCTCTGAGCGGTCTCTATCAGGGTGCCACCGTTGAAGCGACCGTGGGTGCCGGCGTCGGCACGAACATTCTCGTCGGCGGCACTGCCGGCTCCATCCAGCTTCAGACGGTCAGCGTCACGGGTCAGCTTGGCCTCAATCTTGCCGCGACCGGTACGTCCGTTACGCTGACCGCGACGAACTAAGGTTTTGCCGCTGCGAAGCGGCTTGAACTAGATGGTCGCCCTTCGATTAAGTGGGGCGGCCAGCCCTTGGTCGGTGCTTTCTGCATCGACAACAATCGCCCGGCCGGTGGCCGCGCTCGATCGAAAAACTCCATCCTTTTTCAGCGATTTTGAATCTCCTCCGTGGCTGCCCTTTCGAATGAAAATGGTTTCGCGACGAGGCGGCATGTCGCTATAGCTATGCAACCCAGAAGACCAATTGGAACCAGGCTCATGACCGATACCGTCACCGATCGCTTCCTTCGCTATGTTGTCGTCGACACACAGTCGGATTCGACGTCGAACACGCACCCTTCTACAGCGAAGCAGAAGAATTTGGGCCGCATCCTCGTTGAGGAGTTGCTGGCGATCGGTCTCGCCGATGCGCATCTGGATGAATACGGCTATGTCTACGCGACGATCCCGTCGAATGTCGACAAGCCGGTTCCGGTCATCTGCTTCTGCTCCCATATGGATACCGCGACAGATTTCACGGGCACGAATGTCAAACCGCAGATCGTGCGAAACTACAATGGGGGAGACATCAGGCTGATAGGCGATCCGCAGCGGGTCATTCGGTTCGATGAACATCCTGCTCTGCGCGATCAGATCGGCAACGATATCATCACCTCCGACGGCACCACTCTCCTCGGAGCCGACGACAAGGCTGGCCTTGCCGAGATCGTGGCCGCTGCGCAATATCTCGTCGACAACCCTGATATCCGCCACGGCACCATCAAGCTGCTGTTCACGCCCGACGAGGAAATCGGTCGTGGCGTCGACAAGGTGGACCTTCAAAAGCTGGGAGCGCAGTTTGCCTATACGGTCGACGGTGAAACCGCAGGTCACATAGAAGACGAGACGTTTTCGGCCGATGGCGTCGAAGTCCTTATTCAAGGTGTTGCCATTCATCCCGGTTTCGCACTTGGGAGAATGGAAAACGCCATCAAGATTGCCGGTGCTATCATCGACAGATTGCCCAAGGACATCACACCTGAAACGACAAGCGGCCGTGTCGGCTTCATCCATCCGACCGGTGTCAGCGGTTCGATGGAGAAGGCCTCTCTCGGTTTCATCATCCGCGATTTCGAAGAGGCCGGTCTCGCAGTCAAGGAAACAATACTTGAGGGGATCGTCAAGGACGTCATGACGAGCTATCCGGGGTCGTCCCACACATTCACAGTGAAGCATCAATATCGAAACATGAAGACAATCCTCGATGATCATCCGCAGATCGTCGATTATGCCGTCGAGGCGATCCGTCGCGCGGGCATGACGCCCGTGCGTGGCAGCATCCGCGGCGGCACCGACGGCTCGCGGCTCTCGTTCATGGGGCTGCCATGCGCCAATATCTTTGCCGGTGGCCACGCATTTCATTCACCGGTGGAATGGGTCAGTCGCCAGGATATGGAGAAGGCCGTTAAAACGCTCGTTGAACTGGCAAAGATCTGGGCTGAGCGCGCCTAACCATTCGCCTCCGCAGAATAGCCTTGTCCAAAATATGAAGTAAGAACAGCCCTGTTGCGAAATAGGGCAGCTCTATCTGCGCGTCGTTGGCAACGTTATCATTCTGCAAGGCATCCGCGAAATTTATTATTGCGATATTACTAAATTAGACTATCCTGCAATATTGTCTTGGGAGGAAAGGACAACAGTCGTCGCCCATTCATTCCAACCCTACGGTGCGCGCGCTCCGACAATCAGAAACTGGCTGCTTAACCGGTCAAAACTGAAACGGAGTTTAGTCATGAGAGTACGATCTTCACGGATGGCGGTTGCCGCATCCGCAATTCTTTTGTTGGCTTCGACAGCTTACGCAGAACCTGGCGGTGGAACGGATCACGGCGGTAGCCGGTCTGGCAGTGGCGGGCTGGGCGCAGGTGTGGGTGTTTCCGTCGGCGGCATCAATGCCGGTGTCGGCGCTGGTCTCGGCTCCAACGGATTGAATGCCGGCGTCGGAGCTTCAGTCGGCGGGACGAACGGCGTCAACGCAGGATTGGGTGCTTCCGTATCCGGAACGAGCGGTGTCAATGCTGGTGTCGGTGCGTCGGTGGGCGGTTCCAGCGGCGTTAACGCCGGCGTTGGAGCTTCTGTCGGCTCCAGCGGCGTCAATGCGGGCCTCGGAGCCTCGGTTGGTGGATCGGGCGGCATCAATGCCGGTGTGGGTGCATCCGTCGGCGGATCGGGTGTTGGCGTCGGCGTGGGCGTCGGGGTCGGCAACGGGTCCGGTGGTGGCAGCGGTACCGGCACCGGCGGTGGCACAGGTACGGGAACTGGCACGAGCGGCAGCGGTGGAATAGGCACGGCAAGCGGCGGCCTTGGAACTGGTTCCGGAAGTTCCGGCTTCAGTACAGGCGCAAGCACTCGCACGCTTGCCGCTTTCCGCAGCATGTCGAGCGCAGAGCAGAAGCGCATGCTCATTGCCTGTCGTCAGGTAGCGGCCTCGGGCAATTTCGACTCGGGCCTCGTCAATCTTTGCAAGCTGTTACACAACACAACCCTCGCCGGGCGATTCTAGCGGCCCCGCTATAAGGCCGTTTTCCAGCGAGCATTGCCTGGAGCAGAATATCGGTGCCCATTGTCGTGCGAATGCGGTGATGGGCACTCACTTGTCTGCCGGACAGTAAATGTCACCAGTCTACATGAGCGACGTTGTCGATTACCTCTCGACTGCGACGTAGCATCATTCCCGGGGCATCAGCCGCCTGGTTCAACAGGTGGCGCGCACCGGCCAGCGGGCGAAACCCTACCCTTTCCTCGACGACGGGCGGTGGTTCCTGGTTCACTGACGGTGTCTCGGCCTGTGCATATTCCGGATATCCCGCAATTAAAGGGTCGCGCGTTTCGCATTGCGGCAGGCAGCGATCGAAGCGTTCCGCTCCGTCGGCCGCCGCGACCTTGGTCCTTGTCGTGTCGGGGCGCAAAGCAACGTGCCTGACCGGTGCCACACCCTTGGCGGTGGCAAAAGGAGATGGTGTCGGGGTCGGCACGGCTGTCGCCATCATTTGCCTGACGGGGCTGGCATCGACAGCGAGTTGCGGCCCATTTGTTGCTTCGTGCTCCAATGACCTGGCGGTGTTGACCGTGATACGGCCGCTGTCGTCGAAGAACCGCATTGCGCGTTCGCTGGGTGCTGTTTCGGCAATCAGATAGAGCGCGCCGACCACTGTGCCGCAAACGGCAAGACCAGCACCTAGCCGCCGGGTCACCTCGCTTTGACCGTTCCACCATCTCACAGGCTGCGTATCCATAGGTCGCTCCTTTCGACAATCTCTCGGATATGCATTCTCTTGAGAACTATGGCGCAGGTTTTACCGAAACATGGCCAATTGCAGGCCTTGTGCAAAGAAATATTGATGGAAATGTGTGGTCGAATCGACTTCACGTTGTAGGGATATATTTCGCTGTTAAGGTTTATCCTTAAAATCCTCGGAGTTAATGGCGTGTACCACAAGACAAAACGGTGTTCTTGTGATTTTACTGTGCCGTGGCCCGGGTGGAGCCGAGCCACAATACCCTTGTGAAACTTAAGATGATGAATTTCCGCCCATGGCATTCACGGCAACTGAGCTTGTTCACAACCAGCATTTTCTATCTGCGATGCTGCAGAATGCCCATGAACTCATGGCAATCTACAGCGAGAATCCCCGCATAGCCTCGATTATGGCGGCACAGCAGCGATGGTTGATGGCGCATGCCGGCTTTTCGCTGCACCTCGGCTACCCCGATGAGCCGATTGCGGGGCTCTATGCCAGTCGCTTCATCGATTTTGCCGTGACGCATGGCATTGCGAGCCGCAATACGGCGGCCGCCTTCCTGAAGGAAATGCTGGCCTATAAGTTCGTTCAGCCAGTGCAGCGCGGTTCGGATCGACGCATCACCCTGCTGGAGCCCACCCCATTTACGTGCGAGTACATGATGCGATGGATCCATACCCATCTCATCGTGCTCGATACGCTCGATGGCGGAAACCGCATGGCGACGATTGCCTCGGATCCGGAGGCGACATGGCGCATGCACCCCATCCTCGCCAAGCGCATCATAGATAGTGATGTCTTGCGCAATCCCGGAGCGACATTCAACCTGTTCAACTGGGCGACTTCCGGTAGCGTAGTCATGGACTATCTCATCTCGCGCATCACCTCGATCGATTTTGCCGCCGACAAAGTGCTGATCGGTCCGCTCTCCATGAAGGCCATGCAGAACCAGGTCATGATCTCCAAGACGCATTTGAAGCGTCTGTTCAAGCGAGCCGCAGAATTCGGCAGTGTTGGTTGGGCTGGAGCACCGGGAAAGAGCAGCTTCTGGCTGTCCCACACCTTCGTATCCGAGTATTGGAACTATCAAGCCGAGAAGTATGCGATCATCGACGCCGTGAGCCATGCCGTATTCAATATGGCCGAAAGTAACGGCGAAAGATCGAGTGTCGTGGCTCTGGGGCCTGCCAGCGACTGATTGACCATATTCGCCGTCATGTGAAACCTTTGCGCGTACTTGCTCGCAAAGCGGGTATTGGCGTCTTATCAACCGATACAGACCCACACTATTTGTAAGTGCCTCGCCCTCCTGACTTGGTCGACTTACGGACTGGATGCTGTCACGGCGGCAGCCGCATGAGTCGGAAGGAGTGAAACATGTATTCCTACTGTATTTGTGTAAATCATGATGGCCGGCTCAACTTGGCGTTAACCATGTTTTTCAAAAATGACGTTTGTATACAAATACATGCTAAGAAATTGCAACTTATACTCACCAACAACACTTTTGATACTTTCCCGGCCCATGCACTCGGTTTCTAGCTCATTGCCAGAATCAATAACATATGATTAGTTTCTTATATTCTGACGTATTGGAGAGCATGATTAGGGAGATTGCGAATGCAGAAGATGCTACGCCGTGCCATACTCGTCGGTGTTGCAACGATCATAGCAGCGCCGTCCGTCATGGCCGCCACAGCAACTGGCAATATGACCGTTACCATCACCATTCAGTCTCAATGCACGATACAGACCGTAGGCAATCTCAATTTTGGCAACAGTGGCGTCATCACGGCCGATATTGCCCAGACCGCGACCATCGGTGTCCAATGCACATCCGGATCGACCTATAACGTCGGCCTAAGTGCCGGCGCAGCGCCCAGCGCAACAGTGACCACTCGCCAGATGGTAGGAACAGGGGCAGCGACGATCAACTACGGCCTATACAGAGATAGCGGACACACCCAGAACTGGGGTGTTACGATAGGCACCGATACCGTAGCGGGTACCGGCAATGGCAGCGTACAGAACCTTACCGTATATGGTCTGGTTCCACCACAATCCACGCCCGCTGCCGGCGTCTATACAGATACGGTGGCAATTACCGTTACCTACTGAATCCACTAGACTGAGGAGGCTATCATGCGACGCATGCTGTCATGCATTGCCGCGACGACGCTCTTTGTCCTGAGTGCAGATTTCGCCAGCGCCGTCTCATTGCGAGCAGCGCCCACCAATCTCGACCTTGTCGCGCCTACAAGTACAGGCGTGCTCAACCTGACCAATGACGGCGATCATCCCATAAATGTGCAGGTGCGCGTTTTCAAATGGAGCCAAATAGGCGGTGTCGAGCAGCTCCAACCAACGACGGACGTCGTAGCCAGCCCACCGGCGACCAAGATGGCGCCGAACGCCCAATATGTGGTCAGGGTGGTGCGAACGAGCAAGGCACCGGTGCGGGCCGAGGAAACATATCGCGTCATAGTTGATGAACTGCCGGACCCGGGCCGCGCGCGCGCCGGTACAATAACTTTGATTGTACGCCACTCAATCCCTGTCTTTTTCAGGAATGTGGATGCCAAGGCCGCTGATGTTTCCTGGGCCTTAAGTCGTCAGGGCAACAGTCTTTTTCTAACCGGCAAGAACAACGGCAACAGTCGTTTTCGTCTGTCGAACATCACCCTCAAGCAAGGAGCCGCAAAAATCGGCAGCCGGGACGGTCTGGTCGGGTACGTTCTTGGGGGGGCCACAATGCAATGGCCGATCGGGAGCGCGAAATCCCTTTCCGGCGGTACTCTAACTTTGCAAGGCCAAAGCGATCTTGGGCCGTTCAATGCCAACATCGCTGTTATCAAGCGTTAGGGTCGGCACCGTTCTTGTAAGCATCTCTCTTTCGGTTTCGGTGCTGCGTGCCCAGGAAGTTCCCAATCCGCCGGCAGCAGTTGTGACCGCTGACCAATCTGCTGGCACGCGTGACGTCTATCTTGAAGTATTCATCAGCAACGTCTCGGTGAAGATGATCGGCAATTTCAAACAGCGCCCAAATGGTTCGCTTGCAGCAACAGCCGGGGAACTGCGCGAGGTCGGCATAAGGCCACCGGCAGGCACCGATGACAGTAAGCTGATTGAACTCAGTACGCTGCCCGACCTGTCATACCAAGTCGACGAGGAGACCCAGCGTCTTTACGTCCAGACGACCGACAAAGGCCGCATGCCTCACGTTATCAACGTCAGGCAACAAGAGGAGAGCAAGAACCCTGCGCCCCAGTCCGGCTACGGCGCCGTGCTCAACTATTCCCTCTACGCAAGCTCAAATAGTCTTCTGCAAAGCGAATCCAGCATATTCCAGGGAATATCGGGATCATTCGACGCCCGGATATTCAGTCCATACGGTACGCTCAGCCAGTCCTTCATAGCTGGCTATTCCAACGGCAGCCTCGACGGCGTGACGCGCCTCAACACCACCTGGAGCTACTCGGATCCGAAAAACCTCGTCACCTATCGCGCCGGCGACCTGACGACCGGAGGTTTGTCATGGACGCGGCCGGTTTATTTCGGAGGAATCCAATTCCAACGCAATTTCTCGCTGCGCTCCGATCTCGTGACCGAACCTCTTCCGGCATTCGCTGGCACCGCTGCAGTCCCTTCGACACTTGAGATCTATACGCAGAATGTCCGAACTTATTCCGGCGATGTTCCTGCCGGGCCGTTCGAGGTGACGAACCTGCCAGCCTTTTCGGGTGGTGGACAAGCGACCGTCGTCCTTCGCGATAGCCTTGGGCGGGAAACGACCCAGACATTACCGTTCTATTCCTCCAATCTGCTTTTGCGACGCGGCCTCCTAGATTTCTCCGCGGAGCTCGGTACCCCCCGGCGGGATTTCGGTACGGAATCAGACGACTATGACGGCCGCATCATGGGCGTCGCCACCGCTCGCTACGGGTTGACCGACTGGCTGACACTTGAGGGGCATTTCGAGGGTGGCTCGGACCTCCTGAATGGCGGCGCGGGTGTCGCCTTTCCGCTGGGTGCGTGGGGCGTGGCGTCGGTTGCCGGCGCGGGAAGCAAAAGCGGCGATCGTTCCGGCGCGCTTGTGAATGCCTCACTTGAATTGAACTACGACAAATGGGCTCTCTATGCCCGCATACAGCGCGCCTTCGACAATTACGATGACATCGCATCCGTTTCCGCCAAGCCGACAAACAGCACGGCGGGGGAGTTCACGATATTCAGCGCCGGCGTGCCCCGCGCTATCGATCAGGTCACTCTCAGCGTGCCGACGCCATTGGATCTTTCCAGCCTCAACCTTTCCTACACACGGCTTGAAAGCGCCGACGGCACGAAGAATAAGATCGCCAGCCTTTCCTATAGCCAGACCTTCAAGCACATGACACTCTATGCCACCGCCTTCACCGACCTCGACAATCAGAGCAACTTCGGCGTCTTTGCCGGTCTTTCGATCCCCTTCGGCGGCAACATCAACGCAAACACAGGCGTTCAAAGCGGCCCGAACGGTCTCGATGTCGTTGCCGATGTCTCCAAATCGCTACAGCAGGAGGACGGCAGTGTCGGCTGGCGGCTGCGTACATCGGAGGGGCAAGACACCAACCGGGAGGCGACAGTCAGCTACCGGGCACCTTTCGCGCAATTCGAGGCCGGTGTGCAGCAGCAGAATAAGGACGCTCGTGCCACGGCGCGGATGGATGGCGCCATCGCCGTCGCGGGGGGCAGCGTCTTTGCAACCAATCGTATCGATGATGCCTTCGCCGTCGTCGATGTCGGTGCCCCCGACGTCGAAGTTCAGCAGCAAAATAGGCCTGTCGGCAAAACGGGTCAGAGCGGCCGAATTTTGGTGCCGAATCTGAATTCCTATGAGCCAAACACCGTGTCCATCGACCCTAAGAACCTTCCCGTCGATGCCGATGTACCCGCGACGAAGGAGATCGTCGTTCCAGCGGATCGCAGCGGTGTTGTCGTCAAGTTCGGCGTGTCGGAGGCGCCGCAGGCCGCTCTCGTGACGATCGAAGACAAGAACGGCGCGTTCCTCTCCGCCGGGCTTAGCGGCAAATTGCAGGGCGCGGATGAGGAATTCGTCATCGGCTATGACGGCCAGGCCTATATCCGCGGCCTGCATGGGCAAAACACAATCGAAGTCTCCCTGGGCGACGGGACGAAGTGCCATGCCCAGTTTGCCTATAAGCCACAGCGCGGGCAGCAGGTCGTTATCGATGGTATCAGGTGCTTTTAAGAGGAGCAGGAAAAGTGTTTCGTTCGATTGCCTTTCTGTTCGTCCTGCTGTTGCCCTCGCTGGTCCTTGCGCAAAGCTGCAGTTTCAGCGTCGCCAACGTAAATTTTGGTCCCGTCGATACGCTGTCGGGCAATCCAGTCAACACCACGTCGACGCTAAACGTCAGCTGCACCGGCGGCTTGCTGGATATCGGCAAGCGCCTCCTGATCTGCCCGAATATCGGCGCAGGCAGCGGTGGCGCATCCTCGGCAGCCGCGCGGCAAATGTCGAATGGAACCAATTCATTGAATTATCAGCTTTATTCCGATACCGGCTACAGCGCAATCTGGGGATCGAGCAGCTGGTCCTATCCATCGCGGGCACCCCCTTATGCCTTGACCATGGCTTTGCTTAGTGGAGGTTCACTGATCGGGGCTTCAGGTAGCTTGACGGTGTATGCCTCGGCTCTGGGCAGTCAAGCCACGGCAGCGACGGGAGCTTTTACATCGAGCTTCGCGGCTGGCGACACTCCATTCATTTATAGCTACAGCAGTGCCACCACCTGCGCGGCTCCCTCAGGAACCTTGGGATCGGCCACGTTCACCGTCAGCGCAAGTGTCGCCGCGAATTGCCTGATCAACGTCCAGAACATCAACTTCGGCACACAAGGCGTGTTAAGCGCCAATGTCGATGCCACGGGCTCGGTGACCGCGACCTGTACGCCAGGCACGCCCTATACGATCTCGCTGAACGGCGGGACGGCGAATGCCGCACCGACAGCGCGAAAAATGTCTCAGGGAACCCAGACGGTGACTTATGGCCTATACAAGGATTCAAACCGCTCGCAGCCATGGGGCGATGTCAATACACCCGGTAGCACAGTGGCCGGAACGGGGACTGGCACGGCACAGCTTTTGACAGTCTATGGTCGTGTGCCGCCACAGACGACACCTCCTCCCGGTGCCTATATCGACACGGTCGTCGTCACGCTGACCTACTAAAGCACGTCGCGATCTTCCAGTTTGGCTCTTTGCACTCCGGATGGTCGATCTCATGCGGCATTTCCTGGTCGAAACGAAGCTCCCTCAAGCGCTTGCGCCGCCCGGCTTGGTCTTTGCAGTCGATACGACGGCCTTCTCCTCCGGCATGTCGGAGAAGCAAACCATGTTGCGGCCGTTGCGCTTGGCCTGATAGAGGCGGCGGTCAGCCACCACCGCCAGCTCCTCCCAGTGCTCGAACGCACCCTGCGATCGCCAGTCGACGCCGAAGCTAGCAGTAACGTTCAGCTTGTATTCTTCGCTGATGACGGCTTGCGAAAGGGTGTCGCATAGCCGCTGGGCCGTCGCATGCGCAAAGGGTTCCGTCACGTCTACCAGCACGATCAGGAACTCCTCGCCGCCGTAGCGCGCAAACAGGTCCTGCGCGCGCAGATAAGGGCTTAGAATCTGTGCGGTTCTATGCAGGACCAAATCTCCGACGGCATGGCCATGGCGATCGTTGATCTGCTTGAAGTGGTCGATGTCGAACATGATGATGGCAATTCCATCGAAGTCAGCTCCGGGAACCGTAAGCAGCTCTCCCATAGCCTCCCCCAATGCGCGGCGATTGAGAAGGCCGGTGAGCGCGTCCGTCTGCGACAGTCGGCGCAGCTCCTCCGTCATCGATTTGCGCTCCATCTCCAGATGTCGCTTGAAGCGCTGTTGCTCGCGCAGCAGATCGAGCCGCTGGAACATCTCGCGCGCTTCGCTTCCTGCATGTCGCATTGGCGGCGGCTGGAGAAGATTGCCGGCGGCGATATCGTCAATCTGCCGGATGGCCGCAAGCATCGGGCGGAAAATGGACCGTCCGAGCACGTAGACCAGACCGAGCATGACCGATATTGCCGTGCCGGCCAGCAGAATCGCGACCAGCATCGTGTTGAAAGCCTTCTGCCGCATGGCTTCCAGAGAGTTCAGCGCGCTATTCTCGATTTCCTCTCGCAACTTCTCGGTCGAAGTCAGCCCGGGAACGTATTTCTGACTGAATTCGGCCGGTGTCGGCGGATTGCCGCTATTCATTTCGAAAGCAACCCGTTGCGCATAAAGCAAGGATCCGGAGAAGTAGTTTACCATCACCTGATCCAGCAATTGCGCAATGCCAGGAGACTGCAGCGCAACCGGAGTATAGGTCTTCAGAATCGTATTGACCTCCCGAAGCCGGCTTAACTCCGCGTCGAATGCCTCGCGATAGCGCTGACGCGCGTCTCCCTGCGAGGTTGCCATCATCACGACATAGGACCCAACTCTGCCGGCTCGCTCTCGTAGTGTTCCAGCCAAAGAGGTCAGTATCACCTCGGCGCTGGTCTCGGGTGCCAGAGCAATGATCGATCGACCGGCGATATCGCGGTAATCCTGGGCGCGATCAGCCGCGCGGAACATCGCTCGGATTGCCTCGGCTATTCTTGCGCCACTGCGCTGATCATACGGGATAGCTGCGACGGCATCGACGGCGCTTCTGCCAGTCTGCAGTTGCGATTTGAGGGCAATGAAAGTAGTGCGCATCTCCGCGGATCCGTCGATCTCCGTTCGAAAATGCGTCTCGATGCTCGCAAGGTCGCGATCCGTTTCCTGCCTGCTGTTCGTCAAGGCAGCGATGAACTGAGGCTGCTGCTCTTCGGGGGCACCCATGAGACTGTTCGCAGGGCCTCGCTCCCTGGAAATCGCGGCAGCGGCATGTAACGCGACGTGGAACCGATTGAATTCAGCAACGCCGCGCTTGTAGTTGATGTAGTCTGACAGGCTGAAGGCAATTGTTGAGCCGGCCATCATCAAGCAAACCATGATAACAGCTATGGCTCCGATCCATTGCAGCTGTTGGACTCTAAGCCGCGACAAGGAATGTTCTCCATAAACAATCACCTGGGGGAGATTACACCAGATTCAGTGGAATCTTCACTTAACGAACAGGCTTAAATATTTCTCACGCTGGCGACCAAGTTGCCGGGATAGCCGATACCGCAAGGCAAGGCGCGATAGGCGACAAAAGCGCCGGATTTGCGTCACCAAGGCAGCCTGGATCGCGATGAAACACAGGCGCGTCCACCGAATGGCGGACGGTATTCCGGGAGGTTAATTCTCGACAAAGACCGCGGGCATGAGGTTAGCCCGGGCTGAGTAATGCGGCTGACCGACGACATGCGAAATCATCAGTGCGTAGACGAGGATCGCACCCAGCACGATGGCGATGCCATGGAACGGAAGGTTTGTCTTCGAGGGCGGGTTCGCCGATGCCTGCCTGCCTGGATCAATCCGAGGGGGGCTTGCCACTGACGCTTCCGCTTTCGAGAAGGGAAGTAGCAACTCCCTTTCCACGCGCGCTTGCCGCTCAAGCGGCTTGCTGAATCTCCCTATGGGCCTGAACTGGATAATATCGCCCATTTTCATACGGTCCCTTTTGTGACGCGCAGCTACTGGCCATTCTCTATGCTGCTATCATTATCGATGTAGTCAACAGGGACAACGACCTTCTCTGGTCGCTGTTCGCCATGCGGCACGATTACGGTGACGATGCAGCTGTTCTCGCCAGGCCTGACCGATAGCAGGCGCCCCTTGGTCTTCGAAAGAACCTCATCGGCAGCATTCGAGCAATCCCGTATCTTGTCGCCGGCCCGAACCGCTTTTCCCTGCTCGGCCAGTGCCAAGCCGGAAGCCGACAGTCCGAGGATTAATACCGAGATCCTGATCATTTGTGCAGTATACTCCAAAATGGGCATGGAAGCGACTTCGGAGCGCAAGAAAGCCGGCCTATCCCCTTCATCTTTTCGTTGCAGGCCGGCGGATCCGGAACGGTGAGTTCCGAGATGTTGCAGAAATATGCCGACTGCACGCAGCAGTGGACTTTTTCCGCAGTTTCATGGATGGAGACACCACGAAATTCCTCGGCGCGAGGTCAACGAGACTTGCGTCGACCGTTCTGCAGCAGGAAGCATCATGCTCAATCTGGAAACCTCCCGACTCATTCTCAGGCCCTGGCAAGATCGGGATCGTGCGCCGTTTGCCGCCATCAATGCGGATGACGAGGTCCGGCGCTACTACTATCCGAGCTTGCTCACGGCGGCGGAAACGGATGAGCTGATCGATGAAGCCAATGAAGGGTTGTCCCGAGACGGATTCGGTTTTCTCGCCGTTGAGCGCAAGGCCGACGGCGCTTTGATCGGTGGTGCCGGCCTGTCGCGTCCGGGGGAGGAAGTCCCGGGCAATTTTCCGCTGGAAATCGGCTGGATTCTGGGACGAGCCTACTGGCGGCAGGGCTACGCCGCGGAAATCAGCCAATGCTGCCTTGACTTTGCCTGGCGACACTTGGGAGCTGAATGCGTGATCGGCTACACCTCGGAGATCAACCTTCCCTCTCGGCAAGCGATGGAAAAGATCGGAATGTCTCGCGTCGAAGGCGCTGACTTTGATGACATCACTGTGCCGCCCGGAAACATCCTGCGACCGCATGTGCTCTATCGCGTCGATAGGCCCGCGCGCTAAAACCCCGTGCTTCCTTTCGGAAGCACAAAGGTCGCTCTATCTGTTTTAATCTACGCATCAGGCTTTCCGAAAATCGTGTCAGATTTTCGGGCCGCTGCTGTAGCCTTGCGCCGTCGGCGCTTTCGCGCGAAAACCTTGTTATGAGCATACCAACAATCCATCCCTTTGCTTTCGATCCGACCTACGGCATGCAGCTGGAGCAACTCCAGTCCATCGAGCTGCCGGACGCGCCCAAGAGCTTCGACGATTTCTGGCGCAAACGATACAAGCTTGCGATTGCCGTCGACCCGCAACCGAGACTTCGCCATAGCAAGCTGCGCGACGATCGCTGGCACGTTTTCGATATCAGCTACACCTCAACCGATTCGCTAGAGATCAAGGGCTGGCTTCTCCTTCCGCGCCGCGGGCAGGTACGGCGAGGATTGGTCGTAGGACACGGTTACGGTGGGAGAGAGCAACCGGATTTCGACCTGCCGCTCGAAGAGACGGCAGTATTGTTTCCCTGCTCCCGCGGCCTGTCTCTCAGCGCATGTCCACAAATTCCAGCAGATGCGTCAGGCCATGTAATTTGCGGCATCGAGAGCCGCGACACCTATGTCATTGGCGGCTGCGTCGATGATCTCTGGCTTGCTGTTTCAACACTGGAGATGCTCTACCCGTGGATCGCGGGCCGCATCGGCTATAGCGGCATCAGCTTCGGCGGGGGCATCGGCGCGCTCGCAATTCCCTTCGATACCCGCATCGACCGTGGCCATCTCGTGGTTCCGACATTTGGACATCGGCAGCTTTGGCTAACCTTGCCGACCGTCGGCAGCGCGCAGTCGGTGCAAGCTTATCAGGAAGAGCACGGAAGTGTGCTTGAAACGCTTTGCTTCTTCGACGCCGCGATTGCGGCGAGCCGTATCAGGGTGCCGATGCTGATTGCACCTGCCCTTTTCGATCCGGCAGTTGCGCCGCCTTGCCAGTTCGCTGTCGCAAATGCGACGCAGAAGTTTAACGAAATCTTCATCCTGGATGCCGGCCATTTCGAGTACGATACGATGAACGAGCAGAACGCAGTTCTGCGAGACAAGGTAGGGCGATTTTTCAAGGTGCCATGAACCGCGAATATCTGCGCTGGTACAGTCAACGGCTGGAACGAGACATGGAGCTTCTGGTGTTCGGTCATGCCGGCGCCAAGGTATTGATGTTTCCCACGCGAGACGGACGGTTCTGGCAATATGAGCAGATAGGCCTCGTCGCCAGCCTTGCGGAAAAATTGAATGCCGGGCACCTTCAGCTCTACTGTATCGAAGGGCTTGCCGGCGAAACCTTTTATAGTTCTGGCCGACATCCCTCGGAGCGCATCCGTCGCCACCGGGCTTTCGAAGAATATATCCTGAATGAAGTCCTGCCGCTGATGGCAGAGAAGAATGGCCACGAGTGCACGATCGTCCACGGCTGCAGCCTTGGCGCGTTCCAGGCGGCCAGTCTGGTGTTCCGTCATCCGCACCTCTTTCGCAAGCTCGTCGCCTTCTCTGGGCGCTATGATCTGACGATGCGGGTCGAATCTTTCATGGATCTGTTTGATGGCTATTATGACAACGACATATATTTCCATACGCCGACGCATTTTCTGCCGGGATTAGCCTGCGAATGTCAGCTCGAGAGGCTTCGACAGATCGATATCGTCCTGACGATAGGCGACGCTGATCCCTTTATCGACAACAACCGACATTTAAGCCGCCTGCTTGCCGATAAAGGGGTCAACCATCGTCTGCATGTCTGGGATGGTCGCGCCCACAGAGCTGGCGCGTGGCGCAGGATGGCGCCACTCTACATCTGAGCGCCCTTGGGGCATTTCCAGGAGAAGTGCTCGGAACTACACCAAGCCCGCCGGAATGGGTCTGCTCATCTTGCGCGCGCCATAATCCCGTTCGTGGGATCGGCGGTGCTGTTGTTCATGAACGGCAGACAGGTCGACAAGGATGCGCTCCATCATGCCGTCCGGATAGGTTCCGGTGTCATCGGTTTCGACTTCCGACTGCGCGGTAACGATCTTCAAATTCATCTTTGGTCCTCCGCCTTGGCACGAAAACTCTCGAATCTAGCGTCTGTTCCAGCAATATCCGCGAAATTGTTAAAAAATTAACTACGTCCATTAATGAACTCGAACGCCGCGACGCCTGCCAAAGCTCCACATACCTGGCTGACGAGCTAGCGCTTTGAAGCGTGAAGCTTTGCTGCTGGATCGTCGTCTTCCGAGTTCGAGGCGGGCTCCCAGCCGAAAACGCTGCGGCCGCCATAGGAGAAGGACTTGTCGAATTCGCCGGCCACGATTTCCTTGAGGTCTGGACCTGTAATGTAGCGTTCCAGCACTCTCGACTGATCGTCGAGCCGTTTTAGCGCCGCCAGTTCCTCATCACGGCCAAGCCGCCCCTTCCTGACGGCGGATTTCATTACGCTGATCGTCTCATCATAGACCTTCAATGGTACAGGAAAGGGATGGCGATCCTTCCCGCCATGGGCCAGCGAAAAGCGTGCGGGGTCGGAGAAGCGACAAGGAGCGCCGTGCACGACCTCGGCGACCATCGCCAACGCCTTTACTGTCCGCGCGCCGACACCTGGCGTCAAAAGTAGGTCTTCGAAATCCACAGGACCTCGATCGGCCGCGGCGGCCAGATTTCCATGCAGGCGCCGCATGTTCACGTCTTCCTCCCGCACGTCGTGGTGTGCGGGCATGATCAGATGGGGCAGCATCGGCTGTGCCTCTTGTTCGCTTTTCACTGGAGGTTTTCCATCCAGTATTTTGAATTCACGCATAATTTTATCCGGTCCAAGCGAGGTGAGCAAATCCAGCTGATGATCGCGAGAGCGCTCGGCGCGCCGGTCGGCAAGATTGATGATCTCGCCCTGATCCCGTCCCTCGATTGCGGCATGTGGCGAATCGAGAAAATTGCTCAATCCCTCGGACAACCAGTGATACCGCCTTGCCTGCCGTTTATCGCCATTCATGCCCTGCTGGATCACAACCCATTTACCGTCATCAGCGACGATGAAGCCGTGCAGGTAGAGATCGAAGCCATCCTGGACGGCGGCGCTATCCACTTTCGCGATGAGCCGGCTGGTATTTGCAAGTGACGAGCCGTCAATGCCGACCCGATCGCCGATATCAAGCAGTTCTTCCGGGGTCTTGCGTGAATGCGCGCCACGGCCGCCGCAGACATGGATGCCGAGTTCACCGGAGAGAGGCGTAAGGCCACGTTTCAAAGCGCCAAGTACGCTCGTGGTGATGCCGGAGGAATGCCAGTCCATGCCCATCACCGCGCCGAAGGACTGGAACCAGAATGGATTGGCAAGGCGGCGAAACATTTCATCGCGCCCATAATGCTGGACGATCGCCTCGGTGATCACGGCGCCCAATCTTGTCATTCGGTCGCCGAGCCAGCGCGGCACGCGGCCACCATGCAATGGAAGGTCAGCTTTTCCGGCTCTTTGCGCCAATATCGTCACTCTCGATTTTCGGTGACGACATTCTAGTATCGGCAGCTGATTTGCGCCATCCGTTCTGTCTTTGTTTTCGGCAGGCGACGAACGTCGAGCAGACAGGCATCAAGACTGATTGCGTCGGAGATAGGAACGCATGGCCGATATGCCCTCATCAATGTTGGCGCGGCCAAAGCCTATGCGAAAGCGATCGGCTGGCGTCGGGCTGAGATCGGATCGATAAAGGCTGGCCGGCAGAAGAAGTACCCCGGCCTGCTCAACGAGTTCACGCGCAAAATTCTCGATGCCATCAGCCCCTTTGTAACGTGGATAGGCGACGCAGCCGCCGTCGGGCGTGTACCAATCGAAGACATGCTCGAATTCGGCAAAAAAGGATGTCAACTTCACCAGATTGGAGGCGATGAGGCTATTGTTACGCTCCAGGATTCGGTCTGCATTGAGCAGCGCGATCCTCGCCAGACTTTCGCTAGGGCCGGAGTTGCAGATGGAGAGGTAGTGCTTCATCCGCTCCATTTTCGAAAGGACTGCGTGATCGCGGCAGGCGATCCAACCAATGCGCAGACCCGGCAGGCCGTAAGCTTTCGACATGACCCCCAGCGACAGACCCCGCTCATAGATATCAGCCACAGCCGGCAACGTGGCTTTGCCTTCGGCGGCGAGCCCCCGATAGACCTCATCGCTGAACAGCCAGATGCCATGGCGGCGGCAGAGTTCCACCAGCGCGTCGAATCTCTCCTTCTCGAGCACCTTGCCTGTGGGGTTGTGTGGAAAGTTGATCGAGATCAGCTTGGTGTTCGGCCGGATCGCAGCGCCGACGGCATCAATATCGAGCGACCAACCGTCTTCCGGATCTAGCGCCACGGCCGAGACGTCGCAGATGCTGAGGGGTATCGTTTCGGACGACTGGTAGTTGGGCGTCACGACGATCGCATGGTCGTCTTTTTCGAGAAGCGCGTGCATGGCGATGTAAATGCCCTCCTCGGCGCCCGCGAAGCAGAGAATATCGGCCCGCTGCATCGCCTTGTATAATCCGGCGATCGTATCGCGCAGTTCGGGGCCGCCGAAGGTCTCGGTGTATCCGAGCCACAGATTTTCGTGGGCTTGCCGCTGCTCTGGTGTCGCCATGTCGAGCAATTCAGCCATCGTCATGCTTTGCGCGTCGGAAGCGGTCATGTGATAGCGCGCGCTGAACTCCCACTTCGAAAAATAGGTTTCGAGCTTGAAATCTGGCAGGACCGGCATGGGCATTTCTCCGCAGTAACCTATACACTTTCGTGCTGGCGTTTGTTGGTAGAACGTAGTGTTGCGTTGACAAAATGTCAAATGCAGACTGAATGTAAAATTGATAACGGGAAGGACGCGATGCCGAGAAGGACAGATGAGACAAGCGGTGCGACAATCGCTCAAGGCGACGTGCTGCAATTCGTTCCCGTCGCCGAAGCCGTCGCGACACTGCTTAAGCCGCATGCCGAAGTCGTCATCCACGACCTGCGAACGCAGACGATTGCCTATATCGCCAACAATATCTCCCGGCGCGATATCGGCGGCTCCTCGCTGGCGGACCTGAAAGATATCGGAGAACTTGGTACCGATGTGATCGGCCCTTATCGGAAGACGAATTTCGATGGGCGTCAGCTGAAATCGATCACGGCCGTTCTGCGAAACAGCGATGGCGAGACTTTCGGCTTGTTGTGCATCAATTTCGATATCGCGCCGATCGAGGCAGCTCGCAATGCATTGAGCCTGCTTGCGGCCTTTCAGGGCGCGGGCGCGCAACCAAGTGCTCTGTTCAATGCGGACTGGCAGGAAACCGTCAATGGCGCGATTTCAGGCTTTCTCGGTGAACGGGGGCTTGCGGCCTCTGCGCTTGCGAAAGAAGATCATGCCGCCCTGGTCGAGAGGCTGGAGCAGGAAGGTTATTTTTCCATCCGCAATCTGGTCCCCTATCTCGCGCGTCTGCTCGGCATTTCGCGGGCGACCGTCTATAAACATCTGCGCGAGGCGCGACAGCGTAAGACATAGGCCGTAACGGGCACAGAAGATGTCAGCGATTCAGATCGCTCAAGCCTTATCGCTTCAACTCACGCTCGAATTTTTCGATCTGCTGCAAGACCCATGGATCATCGGCAGAATGTTGGGGTGCGTCCCTCTCAGGGCGGCGTTTCCGGCGACCACGGATCCAGTCAATGAAAGCAAGAAGCAGTCGCATGCGAATATCCAAACTTTTAAGTATCTGCGAGACCCGGCGACCGAACCGGTAAACCGGTCGGAAGCCGAGTCTCGACGACCGCAAGGCGTTGCGGTAAGTGCCTTTTGCCCTCGCTTAAATGAACGGTAGCTGAACACAGATACACGCCATGATAGCTTCTGCTCCAATGATCGTGCATCTTTGAGAAGTTTTTCTCATCATTGCACTCACGGATAGTCGAAAGGCGATGATTGCCGGACGGCGTCACCCTACGAGCCGCCGCATGCGATGAGCTTTTTTACGGAAGCGTACCGTAATCGTCAAAACTGACCTAGTCGGATCGAAAAGTCGCGACTAAACCACGCCGCGTCGCTTCCGATTTCCCCGGAGTGGCACAAGCTTAGCCTCGCCCGTGCGAGGCTTTTTTCTTTTTGCGTTGCCGGTTGTTATCGGCGCGGTTCGCCGCCCGGCGCATAGACCGTATCCTGCTCGAACCGGAACACTGATCCGCAGCGGCACTTCATCATGTGCTTGCGCGGATCGGGCGACGGCCGCTCGGTGGAAAAGCCAGTCGGCATTTCATCGATCTTGAAGTCGCGACTGGGCGCGCGCCGATTATCGGTCTCCGAAACCTCGGCAAAGCCGACATGCCCACACTTTGCACATTCCAGTTTCCGTGAATATCGATCTCGCGCAGCCATTCTTTTCCGATCCGGGACTCATATTGCGGCCCTTTTACCAGCGCTGCCGCCTGTCTTGAAGACCGCGGACGGCCTCACTCTATTTCTTCGAACCCCGCAGATTGCGAGCATGGTGGGATCGATCCCCAAAGAATC
The DNA here is from genome assembly GCF_044756305.1 of Rhizobium sp. NPDC092011. Taxonomy (NCBI): domain Bacteria; kingdom Pseudomonadati; phylum Pseudomonadota; class Alphaproteobacteria; order Hyphomicrobiales; family Rhizobiaceae; genus Rhizobium; species Rhizobium sp. NPDC092011. The sequence continues at coordinate 1,597,147 of NZ_JBIVSO010000001.1, read as the reverse complement.
CTAGTTTTTACAAAAAAGAGATTGACCTGATGGCAGATGTCAGACCAATTTATGATCCATGACAAAAGCCATGCTCACACCACTTCCTTCTATCGACCGGACGCAGCAGGTCATCGAGGCGCTGTCGAGCTTCATCGAATCGTCGAAGCTGCAGGCCGGCGACCGGCTGCCGACGGAACGTGAACTGATGACGGCGCTCTCCGTCGGGCGCTCTACGATCCGGGAGGTCATCACCTATTTCCAGGCGCTTGGCGTCATGGAGTCGCGAAAGGGCAGCGGAACCTATCTGCTGAAGCCGATTTCGAAGGCGACCATCCATATGCCGCTTTCGCTCGATCCGCCGCATTTGCGGGACGCCTTGCTGCAAACGCTGGAGGTTCGTCGCGGCATTGAATGCGAGGCCGGCATGGTCGCGGCGAGAAAGCGCACAGACGAGGACATCGTCATCATCGAGCAAAAACTCAACGAGATGGAGCGCGTTCACATCGCCAAGGGCACATCCGGGCCGGAAGACCTGGCGTTCCATCTGGCAGTCTACGACGCCACTCACAATCCGCTGTTCAAACAGCTTCTCGAACAGATGCGCGAAACCTTCGAGCGCTTCTGGGATCACCCCTTCGACCGCGAGGATTTTGCCCGCCGGTCATTCCCCTATCACCGTACGCTGTTCAACGCCATCGTCGATCAAGATCCCGAGGCTGCGCGTGCCGAAACGCTGAAAATTCTCGACGTGGTCGAGGAAGACATCAAGGAAATGTCCAAATGACTGACGGGCTAGAGCCGTTCGAACTTGCATCCCTCATCACAGCCCATGACGACGGCAATTTTGCCGATGCCGTCGTGCCGCCGATTTTCCAGACGTCGCTGTTCACCTTCTCGAGCTATGACGAGATGATCGCCTCCTATCGCGGTGAAAAGGTGCGGCCGACCTACACGCGCGGCCTGAACCCGACGGTCCGCTTGTTCGAAGAAATGCTGGCCAAGCTCGAAGGTGCGGAAGACGCACTTGGCTTTGCCAGCGGCATGGCGGCGATCTCGTCGGCCGTGTTGAGCTTCGTCGAGCCCGGCGACCGCATCGTCGCGGTCAAGCACGTCTATCCTGATGCCTTCCGGCTTTTCGGTACCATTTTGAAGCGGATGAAGGTCGAGGTGACCTATGTCGACGGCCGCGATGAGGAAGCCGTCGCAAAGGCGCTTCCCGGCGCGAAGGTCTTCTACATGGAAAGCCCGACGAGCTGGGTCATGGAAGCGCATGACGTCGGCGCCCTCGCCGCCCTCGCCAGGAAACATGGCGTCGTCTCCATGATCGACAACAGCTGGGCTACACCCTATTTCCAGCAGCCGCTGAAACTGGGCGTCGACCTCGTCATCCATTCCGCCTCGAAATATCTCGGCGGACATAGTGATGTGGTCGCCGGCATCGTCGCCGGCTCGAAAGAGATGATCGCTCGTCTGAAAGCGGAAGCCTATCCCTATCTCGGCGGCAAGCTTTCGCCTTTCGACGCATGGCTTCTCATCCGCGGCCTGCGCACGCTGCCGATCCGCATGAAGGCGCATGAGGCGGCTGCAATGACGATCGCCAAGCGCCTGCAGGAGCTCGACGTCGTCGAGCAGGTTTGCCATCCGGGCCTCGCCAACCGCCTGCCCGCCGGCCTCAACGGCACGTCCGGGCTGTTCTCGTTCATCTTCCGCGAAGGTGTCGATGTCCGAGCCTTTGCCGACCGCCTGAAGCTCTTCAAGCTGGGCGTGAGCTGGGGCGGCCATGAAAGCCTGATCGTGCCGGGAGAAGTCGTGCTGCAACAGAAGGCGCAGCCGAATTCGGCGCACACTTTCGGCATCGATCCGCGCTCCGTACGTCTCCATATCGGCCTCGAAGGCACCGAGGCGCTGTGGACCGAACTCGAGGAGGCAATCGCCGCCGCCTCGTGAATGAAGCAACCTGAGAGGAAAACCTAAAAAGGGGAACAACATGAAAAGACTGATAACAGCAGCACTCTTTACCGCCATGATGGCCGGGACCGCTTTCGCCGATACGACTTTGAAACTCGTGGAAGTCATCACGAGCCCCGAACGCACCGAGACGCTAAAGTCGATCGTCGCGAAGTTCGAAGCCGAAAACCCCGGCACCAAGGTCGACATCATCTCTTTGCCCTGGAACGAGGCTTTCCAGAAGTTCGCGACCATGGTCTCGGCCGGCGACATTCCCGACGTCATGGAAATGCCCGACACCTGGGTATCGCTCTATGGCAATAACGGCATGCTCGAAAGCTTGGAGCCTTATCTCGCCAAGTGGGAGCATACCAAGGAACTGACGCCGCGCGCGCTTGAACTTGGTCGCTACGTCAAGAACACCGCCTATATGTTGCCCTACGGCTTCTATCTGCGCGCCATGTTCTACAACAAGAAGATCCTGAAGGACGCCGGCGTTTCAGAACCGCCGAAGACGATGGATGAGTTCGTCAAGGCATCCCAGGCGATCTCCAAGTTGCCAGGCAAATACGGTTACTGCATGCGTGGCGGACCAGGCGGCCTCAACGGCTGGATGATCTTTGCCGCCTCCATGGCCGGCGATAACAAGTACTTCAAGGACGACGGCACCTCCACGATGAACAGCCCGGGTTGGGCGAAGGGCATCGAATGGATGGTCGATCTCTACAAGAAGGGCTACGCGCCGAAGGATAGCGTCAACTGGGGCTTCAACGAGGTCGTCGCCGGCTTCTATTCCGGCACCTGTGCGTTCCTCGACCAGGACCCCGACGCGCTGATCGCCGTTGCCGAGCGCATGAACAAGGATGACTTCGGCGTCGCGCCGCTGCCGAAGGGTCCGGATGGCAAGTCCTTCCCGACCATCGGCTATGGCGGCTGGTCGATGTTCTCCAGCAGCCAGAACAAGGATCTCTCCTGGAAGCTGATCGCAACGCTTGAGGGTCCTGAAGGCAACCTGACCTGGAACAAGAAGATCGGCGCTCTGCCGGCCTACACGGCAGCGGAAAAGGATCCTTTCTACGCCGGCGATCAGTTCAAGGGCTGGTTCCAGGAACTGGCGGACAAGGACACGGTGCCGACCGTGATGCCGACCTATCTCGAAGAATTTGCCTTCTTCAAGGATTCGCTCGCCATCAAGACGTCGCAGCAGGCGATGCTCGGCGATATCTCGGCCAAGGATCTTGCCGACCAGTGGGCAGACTATCTGACCAAGGCGCAGCAGAAATTCCTCGCCAAGAAATAACGAGCATGCGCGGCGGCGGAGCAATCCGCCGCCACCCCTGCCCTTGAAACAGACGGCGTTCGAACGCCGCGAACGGGAACTATCGCAGATGACTTCGATCGCCGACACGCTCGCCGGGCGGCAAGACCGCAGGCCGTGGCTGAAGCGCCTCGCCGACGCCTCCGAACCCTACCTCTACAGCGCACCTGCGCTCATCCTCATCATCGCCGTGATGTTGGTGCCGCTGGCAATCGGCATTTCCTATGCCTTTCGCGATATCCAATTGCTCAATCCGTTTTCCGGCGGCTTCATCGGGCTGGACCATTTTCGCGCCCTTTCCAAGGACACGGCCTTCTACTGGGCGCTCAAGAACACGCTCTGGTGGACGGGCGCCTCGGTTGCGCTGCAGTTCATCTTCGGACTGATCCTTGCTCTGCTGCTGGACAAGCCCTTCGTCGGGCGTTCGCTGGTGCAGGCACTGGTGTTTCTGCCCTGGGCCGTTCCTTCGTTCCTCGCCGGCCTCAACTGGTCCTGGCTGTTCAACCCGGTCATCGGTCCGATCCCGCATTGGCTTTACGCCATCGGCCTGATGAGCGAGCCGAGCAACATCCTGTCCGATCCGCAATATGCAATGTGGGGTCCGATCATCGCCAATGTCTGGTGGGGCATCCCCTTCTTTGCCATCACGCTGCTGGCAGCACTTCAGGCGATCCCGCGTGATCTCTATGAAGCCGCGTCGATCGATGGCGCCGGCTGGTTCGAGCGCTTCCGCTCGATCACCCTTCCCTTCCTGGCGCCGACGATTGCGATCACCGTGCTTCTGCGGACCGTCTGGGTTTCCAATTTCGCCGACCTCATTATCGTCATGACGGGTGGCGGTCCGGCGGACCGCACGCAGATCGTCGCGAGCTATATTTTCACGCAGGCCTTCAAGCGGCTGGATTTCGGCTATGCCTCGGCCATCGCGCTTGTGCTGCTCGTGCTGCTGCTCGCCTATTCCATGCTGATCATCCTGCTTCGGCAGAGCTTGCTGAAGGATTGAGCCATGAGACGATCCATCCTCCCCATCATCGCGCATCGATTGGCAATCCTCTGCTATGTCCTCTTTGCGCTCTTCCCCCTCTTCTGGCTGCTCAAGGTCTCGGTGACGCCGAATGACCTGCTCTATACGGAAGGCGTGCGCATGTGGCCGTCACGCACCACGTGGGAACACTATTCCTTCGTGTTGCAGCACAGCGACTTCCCGACCTTTTTCAAGAACAGCCTGATCGTATCCGCCTCGACAGCGATCACAGTCACGATCTGCGCTTCGCTGTCGGGCTATGCGCTCTCGCGCTTCACCTTCCGCGCCAAATACTGGATCGTGGCGCTGATGCTGCTGACGCAGATGTTTCCGCTCGTCATGCTTGTCGCCCCGATCTTCAAGATCCTGACGCCGCTGCACCTAACGAACAGCCTGACTGGCCTCGTCATCGTCTACACGGCTTTCAACGTGCCCTTCGCCACCTTCCTGATGCAGTCCTTCTTCGACGGCATCCCGAAGGATCTGGAGGAGGCTGCGATGATCGACGGCGCAACCCAGTTCACAGCCTTCCGGCAGATCATTCTGCCGCTAACCCTGCCCGGCATCGCGGCGACGCTCGGTTTCGTCTTCACGGCGGCATGGAGCGAGTTGCTCTTCGCGCTGATGCTCATCAACGGCAACCAGGCTGCGACCTTCCCGGTCGGGCTTCTCACCTTCGTTTCGAAATTCTCCGTGGACTTCGGGCAGATGATGGCAGCGGGCGTCATGGCGCTCATTCCGGCTGCGCTCTTCTTCCTGCTCATCCAACGTTATCTTGTGCAGGGCCTGACGGCCGGCGCGGTCAAGGGTTAGTCAAATGGCATCGATCGATATTCAGAACGTCAAGAAAGCCTATGGCCACGTGCAGGTGCTGCACGACATCGATCTTCGGATCAAGGACGGCGAGTTTGTCGTCCTCGTCGGCCCTTCCGGATGCGGCAAGTCCACGCTGCTTCGCATGATTGCCGGCCTCGAAGACATCAGCGGTGGCGAAATCCGCATTGCCGAAAACCGCGTCAACGAGCTGCATCCGAAGGACCGCGACATCGCCATGGTGTTCCAATCCTACGCGCTCTATCCGCACATGAATGTGGCCGGCAATATGAGCTACAGCCTGCGGCTGCGGAAAATGGCGAAGGACAGCATTGCGAAGGCCGTCGCAAATGCTGCAGCCAAGCTCGGCCTCGATCCGCTGCTTGAGCGGCGACCGAAAGCGCTCTCCGGCGGTCAGCGTCAGCGCGTCGCCATGGGTCGCGCCATCGTGCGGCAGCCGAAAGCGTTTCTTTTCGACGAGCCGCTCTCGAATCTGGATGCTCGCTTGCGTGAACAAATGCGAGCCGAAATCAAGAAATTACACGGTGATCTTAAAGCGACTTCGATCTATGTGACGCACGATCAGATCGAGGCGATGACGCTGGCGGACCGCATCGTTGCCATGCATGGCGGCGTTGTGCAGCAGGTCGGTAGCCCGCTTGAGCTTTACGACCGTCCGGCCAATCTCTTCGTGGCGGGCTTTATCGGGTCGCCAGGCATGAATTTCCTCGATGCAACCTATGAAGGAAGCGGCGTGAGGCTTAAGGATGGCACTCTGGTTCCGCTCCTGGAGCCGTTGAAGCTGGCGGCGGGAAGGAAAGTGACCCTCGGCATCCGCCCGGAACATGTGGTGCTATCGTCCAACTCAGCTGACATGTCCGCCAATGTCGAGCTCATCGAGCCGACGGGTTTCGGCATCATCCTGCATCTCTCGCTGCACGGCTTACCTTTCAAGGTATTCACATTGGATCGTAGCGCCTTGAGCGCTGGAGATCAGGTCAATGTGTCATTCCCTGCCCAACATCTGCACGTCTTCGACGAGGACGGAAAAAGGGCGGCCTGAACCGCCCTTCCATCGTCGTTTGAGATCGTTGCTGCCGGCCTTTACGCGAAAGGCTCAGTCGGGCTTTGGGAGGGCTGCGTGAACCAACGCGGCCCATCCTCCGCCATGTAGATATGGTCTTCGAGCCGGATCCCGAACCTCTGCGGGAAAACGATCATCGGCTCGTTAGAGAAGCACATGCCGGCAGCAAGCTTCGTCGCATTGCCGCGCACGATGTAGGGCTCCTCGTGGATCTGAAGTCCCAGGCCGTGACCAGCGCGATGCGGCAAACCTGGTAAATTGTAATCGGGGCCAAGCGAATGCTTCGCAAGCACGGCGCGCGCTGCATCATCGAGGGTCGAGCAGGCGGCGCCGAGCTTGGCGGCATCGAATACGGCCTGCTGCGCCTCGCGCTCTATGGCCCAGGCATCTTCGAAGGCGGTGTCGCCGGCTTTCAGCTTGTATGTCCGCGTCAAATCGGAGTGATAGCCATCGATGCGCGCACCGGTATCGACAAGGATGACGTCGTCTTCGCCAAGTATCTGATCGCCATCGGCGCCGTGCGGCAGTGACGTCGCTTCGCCAAAGGAAACAATGCAGAAGGTTGAGCCACCAGAAGCGCCGGCCTCACGGTGCCTGCGATCGATGAACTCAGCCACTTCGGAGGCGCGGATGCCTGGCTTGAGCAAGGCATGCGCTTGCTTATGGACATCGAGCGTCAGATTCATGGCGTAGCGAATGAGCGCGATTTCGGCCGGTGATTTGATCCGGCGGAGACTGCTGATGAGCGGGCCACCGTTCGTCAGCCTTTCAGCGCCGAGCTTGGCGGCCAGTGCATGATAGAAATAGAGCGGCATATCGTCATCGAGCGCGAGAATGCCGCGTTCGCCAAGCAGGCGCACGACGAGAGCAGCGCTGCTTTCCTCTTCCTGCCATTCGAGAATATCCGCCGGGAGATGCGGCAAGGTCTCGACACGGCTGCGTTCGAATCCCGGAACGATGTAATGAAGCCCGGTCGGCGTCACCAATGCCCCGAGAAACCGCTCGCTTGCATGCCAGACGAGACCGGTAAAATATCGCAGGCTCGCGCTCGGCCCGAGCAGCATGCCGGCCACGCCCTCCACCTCAAGCACTTGGCGAAGTCGCGCAAGGCGCGCCTGTCTTTCCTCATCGGTGATCCGGGGAACTGGATGTTGCCACGACATTCTTCAACTCTCCTCAATATTCTCGGTCGAATGCGTTTTGCGCCACATATGGCGCGACGGTGTCGACACTAATGATCTTGTGGGCAAAATGTCGACAACGAAATGGTTGGCCGCCCCGATTTTCGAATCCTCGGATGGCGGTTACTTGTTATCGACGCGACGATGGTGATCTTCGCCCAAACCTCAAGCACTGTAGGCATCATTCGCTCGATTGTTGCGCACGATTGGTTGCCGCTCTCAAGGGGAAATCCAACCCTACAGCGCAACATATTCTGCTTGAAAGTTGTAACGAAGTATTGCCGCGCCGCGTTCAGCAAACTTGGTTCGCAACATCCCGCCGACATGAAATATTGGGAAATATTGAGACCTATTGTGTTCATCCAGCCTGCATAAAGTCTGCGTCAGTACGTAGTAATGAAGGCAGTGAACATGAGGCAATCATACATCGTCGCAACTTTGTTGATGACAGCCGTTGTCGGGGCGAGCGTTCCGGCATTAGCAGCCGAGCCGCCGGCCGCGCCACAGACCCAACAGGCCGCGGGCGCCGAAGCGGACCAGCAACCTGCACCCAACCAGCCGCCGTCGCCTGGCGGGTCTTGGCCCGGTCAGCATCCGGGCGGCCCGATGATGGGCTTTGGCGATGGCCGACCGATGCGGCCCTTCGGACCTCCCGGCGGCTTCTCCCGTGGGCCGAACCCTGCCCTTGAGATTGCCGGTAAACTCTCGGCCTTGGAAACGTTGATCGGCATTCGCAGCAATCAGCTTGATGCATGGCGAGACTATACCAGCGCGCTCACTGATTTCCTGGCGTTTCCAAGGCATAGGCCGCCTGGCCCGCCAATGCCAAGCGACGATGCGGCGCCGCCATCAGGGCAGGATACCGACAACCGGCCCGACAAGCAGAACGAGCTCTTTGGCGAGCGCATGGCCGACTTTGTGCTGGATCGCGCCGCCAAGGCGACCGTGCTCAAGGACAAAGCGGCCGCATTGCGTAGCGCACTCACCGCCGAACAACTTGCAAGGCTGGAAAGCGCCGAACGCTCCCTCGTTCCTGGTCCACGCCCATTTGGCAATCGGCGCTAACGGGGCTCTCAGATAGCCCCTCTGCCGAATACGGCAGGACCACTTCCTCTCTGCCTCTAACCGACCAAGTTCCCCCCGGACGCCCCCATCGGTTGGAGAGAGCGGCCCTTCAAATGGGCCGAATGGCCCGAGAACGCCCCGCCCGGCATTCTCGGGCCAATATGCGTGCGCGCATACCGGCCATCCGCCGGGAATGCCGATTTCGATTTGCAAGCACGAATGCATCGAGGCTGGACCTCGCAAAACTCATGCAATTGTCTAGATGATTGGTTCAGATTCGGCTCTAACGAACATGGCGATTCGTCGAGCGTTTGCCTCACGGTCAGCAGCGGGATTTTCACCGCGCCTTAAGGAGGTAATCCGGCTTCGCCATTCGTGTTGGGGGCGTCATGGCGAAGCCGGGTAGGCGGGGCGATCAAAGCCTGATCAAGCCAAGCATGTTGATCGACTGTAATTCTACAGGATTCGATGGGCCGAACATTTCTGAATGTTTCTTAAATTGGGCATTATGACGAAATTTGATGTCCCGGCTTTTCTATTTTGAGTATTATTATTTTGATAAGTTCGAAGAACTTAATTTCATATTACCATCCATTGAGAGCCGGGAAAAACACGAGCAAGTAAAACATGATTTTTCATGAAATTATCCTTCACGCATCAGGGCCATTCCGTTGAAAAGGCAAGTAAGACGTGCGTGTAACGATGGCTTTGCTGTGACGCGCTACAGTGTAGCGGCAGCCGTGACATCACGCTGCGCGCCGATCTTTTAAACAGCTCGGCGTGTCACGATCCGTTGAAGTTTTCGCTCAACTGGCGAATTTACTGTCCGTGCTCTTGAACGATACGACCTGCTCCAGCCCTGTTGGCTGGCGGTTGCGTACGGTGATCTCTCCGCCGAAACGCGTGACGATCTCACGCGCGATAGCCATGCCGAGACCGGCACCGGGAAAGGATTTTTGCCTTGCAATGTCGATGCGGAAGAAAGGTTCGAAGACCTGATTGAGCCGTTCCTCGGGAATGCCGGGGCCGGTGTCGATAATCCGGACCACAGCCCTGCTGCCGAGATGGGTGACAGTGACCAGCGCCGACTGGCCATGCGTGGCGGCGTTGATGAGAAGATTGCGCAGCGCTCTGGTAACGGCCAGCGGCCCAGCACTGATCGTCGCGGGCTCCAATTCCCCGCTTTCGACATTCATGTCGATTGCCTTCAGTTCGGCGACGATGTCCCCGACGATCGCATCAAGCCTGACCTGTTCGAGGCTGTCGCTGGAGATCTCCTCCCGCACCAGCCTGATGGCGCTATCGGCTATCCTGTCGAGCTCCTCCAGGTCGGCGAGCCATTTGTGCCGCTCTTCGTCGTTCTGGATGAACTCCGCCCGCAAACGCATCCGCGTCATCGGGGTTCTCAGATCGTGCCCAGCGGCAGCGACGAGCCGCATGCGGCTTTCAGTAGCGGCCTTCACCCTGGCCGAAAGCCCATTGAGCGCTTGCGCGGTTACGCGTATCTCGCCAGGGCCTGTCTCGGGTATATGCGGCAGCGTGCCGTCAGGATTGACGGCGGCAACAGCCTCCTCCAGCAAGCGCAGCGGCTTCATGATCTTGGATGCGGCGAAGATGGACACCAGCACGCTGCCGATGATGATCAGGCCGAGCCATTCGGCAAGGACCTTCCATCCTCCCGGCGGCGGTCCATGTTGCGGCATCGGCATGATGAGCCAGGCGCCATCTGCAAGCTTCAGCGACGCAATCAACGCGCCGGTCGATTGATGCGATATGATCGCCTCGCGCATGCCGGAGATTCGAAGCAGCGCCTCCATCAAAAAACGCGACAATTCTTCATCACGCGGACCGTCGGCAGGCACGGGCGAGACGACGAGCCCGGCCGAGGTTGCGGACGCTCTATCCTTCTCGGCGAATGTTGCCAGAATGGAAAGCTGGCGCGCCATCGGCTGGATCATCATGTTCGGCCGTGGCCCGCGCATGACGAAGCTTGCCACAAAAGACGAAGAGATGACGACGAGAACGATGGCCGTGAGCAGGAGCAGCGCCAGACGCGCACCCAGCGATCTCATGAATCGCCTTTCATCGCCGTTACCGGCACAACGAGCTGATAGCCGCCGTTGCGGATCGTTCTGAAGATCGGCTCCTCGGCCGTTTCCGAGAGCTTGCGACGCAGCCTGCTCATCAACACATCGATCGAACGGTCTGCCGGATCGCGGTCCCGACCCTGTGTCAAATCGAGCAGCTGATCGCGTGACAGCAACCGCCCCGCCCGCTCCAGAAACGCCTTGAGCAGATCGAATTCGGCGCCGGTCAAGGATACGACTTCGCCGTTGTCTCGTGTGACGCGACGAAGCTGCGGATCGAGCATCATGTCCCCGAACTGATATCGCCTTTGCTCCGGCTCGGACGAGAGGTCTTCCGTCGTGCGACGCAGAACAGCGCGAATGCGCGCCGCCAGTTCACGTGGATTGAATGGCTTGCCGAGATAATCGTCAGCCCCGATCTCGAGCCCTAAGATTCGGTCGATATCTTCCTTCAGAGCCGTCAGCAGAATGACCGGCACTCGCGGCCGGCGATTGCGCAGATCGCGGCAGAGGTCGAGACCCGATCCGTCAGGAAGCATCACATCGAGAACCAGGAGATCGGGGTGCCGGCGATTGAGCGCATCATTGCAGCCGCGAAGATCGCTTGCCGTCGACACGCGGAAACCTTGCTCCTCGAGATATCGGCTGAGGAGCGAGCGGATCTCGTGGTCGTCATCGACTATCAGAATATCCGGCGCAGCGCTCGCAGTCATAGGTTTCATCCCGTTTCCCAACCGTTATACAAATTATCGATCCCCTGAAAAGAATGGTTTTGCGGCACCAATACGGAAACTCCTGCACAGGAAACCTTGATTTACAAAATTCCTGGGGCTGGAAATGTTGAGCAACAAAAGAATGCCGTTAACGGTCTATCGAGGGCGAAGGTGCCATCATATCACGCAGCCCGCAACCATTCGACGCTCCAGGCCGAAAGCCGTCCTTCGATGGCGCCGCTGTCCATCATGACCCGAACCTCGATGGGGGCACGTGGATCGACCACCTCCACCGGCACCGCTGCCTCGAAAGACCCCGTGCCTTGCGGGCAAACGCGCAATTTGCCCAAGAGGTCAGTGGCATGGATCTCCAAGGTGAAGATCTGGCCATAGCAGTCCTCTTCGACGTCGAAGAGGAATCTGGCATTCCAGCGTCCGGTCGGCAGGTGCAGATAAGGCCCATAGATGAGACAGCGCGCTCCGCCGGTCAGGTCGATAAGGTCATCCAGGGCATTTCCCAAACTGTCGCCAGATAGAAATGCCTCCTGCGGCCAGAAGATGTTGCCCGTGGCTTGGCGGCGATCGCTTGCCAAGGGACGGAGAACCTTCTTTGCAATCTCGCGCAGTCCTTCACTGACTTCAGGCACGGCCTCCTGTGGTGTCAAATATCCGGCAATCACCGCCGCGGCGGCCTCTTCCAGTTTCGGTGCCTCGGCGCGCGATGGTTGCCCTGGGGGCGTCATGCCGACATGTAGCAGCGCATTCGCAATTTGTTCCAGTTTGAGCTCGGTGCTGAAATGTTTGTCCATCGTCTTCAGCAGCAGGTCTATGCTGCCGCCTTGATCGATCTCGCTGCGGCGCAAGACCAGCGCTCCGGAAGCGCCGGCAAGGGGTTCGAGGCAGGCAAGGCTTGCCGATACGGCTCTGACCAAGCCGATGTCCCGCTGTTCGGTCGCACGAGCGAGATAGGAAACCGCGTCGATGGGGTCTTCGAGAAGCAGCAGAAACGGCACGTTGACCCTGAGGATCAATTCCGAAAGCCTGGCTTCAGGAAACTGCGAGACAAGAACGGCATCCATGCCCGATTGCGCCACGACGTGCTGCTTAAGGTCGTCGACGGTATCAGTCGCTATGACCCTGTAATCGCCGAATGCTTCGCGGGCCAATGCGTGAACCGCAGCAACACCCCAGGAAGACATGACGCCCGGCATCCCGAACGCAAAGAGGATGGTCATGGCGCACTCCTCTCTTGATTACCCGTTGAAGAGGCTATCATAAAGCGTAGCTATCTTCTGCTGATATCGATCCGGCGAAAAACGTGCGGCCTGCGTGGGGCCGGATTTGGCGAACGAGGCGCACAGTTCGTCATCCTGATCCAGACTGACGATCGCCTTGCGCATCTCTTCCGTGTCGTAGGGATCGACCAGCAACGCAGCATTTCCGGCAATTTCAGGGATCGATCCTTCTGTGGAACTCAGAACCGGCGTTCCAAGCTGCATGGATTCGAGCACAGGCAGGCCGAAGCCCTCGTAGAGTGAGGGAAACAGTACAGCGCGTGCCCCCCTGATCAAACTTATCAGCAAGGGATAGGACACGAAATCGAAACGCTGGATCTGACGCTGCGGCAGGATGCGGTCTTCTGCTTGAAGATAGAACCGAAAGCGATCGCCATCGATGAGCTGCTGCGTCTCGGCGCCCTTCCAGCCGGGAGCGCCGACGATGATAAGCGGTTTGGCTGTCTTTGCGGCAAGGTAGGCTTCGATCAGCCGCGAGATGTTCTTCTTCGGCTCGAAAGCGCCAAAGAACAGAAAATAACCTTTCCAATCGAGATGGAAGATGCCGGCGACCTCGTCGGCAACCACATCGGCCGGCTTCTCGCGAAGCCGCTCCGGCACATGAACGGCCTGATAGGTATTGCTGACGCGCGCTTCATCGACACCAAGAACCTTGATGATATCAGCGCGCGACGTTTCGGATACCGTCACAATATGATCCGCCCGCCGAACCAGAGAACGAAGCATCTTATAGTGATAGCGCTTGTCGTCGTCGGTCAGATAGGGCAGCCGCAAGGGAACCAGATCGTGGATCGTATAGATATTCAGCGCCCTTCTTGCCTCGATCGGCATTGGATAGGTACAATGGAGAAGATCGGGCTGTGTTTCGAACTTCATGGTGAGATTATTGCCGTAGCGCTTGAAATGATGGCGCGCGAGCTGAAACAGATCGTTGGCGGCGTAAACGGTGTCCGAACTGCCAAATTGCGATTGAACCGATTTCAGGATGACGGTGCCACTGACGGGGATCGAAATCGGCGTAATGCCGAAAGGGGCGGCGATGCGGCGCCGCATCCAGCGCCTTGCACTCGAAAACGCGCCGGGCGCGCGAGCGCTGGCATCATCGAAGAAAAGGACCTCCCGCAACACAGGGTCCTTCGGGACTTTCCCGGGAATTCCGTGGACCACCCCAGTCCGGTAGCCGAGGGACTGGGCTACCGACATCAGGCTGCGAGTGTAGGTTGCAACACCGGTGCCCTTCGTCAGGGAAAGATTGAGACCATCGTAAAGGATCGTCTTGCTCACTCTGCTCTCTCCGTCTGCATGTGAAGCCCCTCACCGCTCTCGATCAAGCCGGCTTGTCCTGCGACAGGACGAGCAACGAGTCGTCGGCTCCGTATTTCGAAAGCAGGTCCTCGCTGGTGATAGGAACGGCCTCGCCGCTGAAATCGAGGCGCCGCAATGCCCCATAGATGCCGCCAAGTCGCTCGAGGAAACCGCGCGCGTCGGCATAACGAGCGGGATTGAATTCGACCACTATCATCGGCTTATGGAGTGCAATGGTCTCGGCCATTCCTTCAAGGATGACCTCCTCCGCTCCCTCGGCGTCGATCTTGATGAAATCGACACGCGAGCAGGAGGTGCTGAGCTGGTCGAGGGTCATCACGGGAACCTTGATGACGACACCATCCTCCGCACGAGGCTCGAACATTTCTGAAACGATCAGCGCATTCTTCGGCTCGCTGTGGGGAACATAGAGGCAGGCCTCCCCCGATATCGTCGCGCCAAGTCCCAATGTTTCGATGCGCGTCCGACCGAGCAGCCCATTGAGTTCGATGCTGCGGTGCAGGAAATCAGCAGCATGAGGGTTGGGCTCTACGGCGATCAGTTCGCCCTTGGTGCCGACAAGCTCGGCAAGCAGCAGCGAGTAATATCCGAAATTCGCGCCGACGTCGATTGCGGTCATGCCGCGCTTGACGTTGCGTGCACAGAACAACGTCAGCCAGATTTCCCAAAAGCCATCAAGGAGAACATGAGAGCCGAAACCTCTGTCGCGGGTGTCCACGTAGAGCTTGTAGCGACCAAGCACGCGGACCAGAGCAGTGTGGTTCCCAAGATATGCGCTGCTCACGCGCTGCAAGATGGCAGCCTCGGCCTGATGCCGGTCGAAGGCCATCAATTCATGAAGATGTAGCAGTGCCGAAGAACTCATCGTACCTCTCTCGGTCCAAAATGTCCGCAACGCTTTCTGCAGGCCGGGCAACGTCATGCAATTTCCGATACAGGGAGATCGTCCGTTCCCAGCCTTCGCGTTGCTCCGTTCGTTGTCCTCAGTTTGCCGTGGACGCGGCGATGCCGACTGAGGCAGCCGATAGGGCCGTGCCGGTGACACCTTGGAAGAGGCCCATGAACTTCTGAATATCGATCGACGAAGCATTGGAGATATAGATGATATCTCGCGATTGGACGTCGAAGGTCTGCATTGCAAGCAGCGTAGAGCCGTTTTTCAGGTTGAACCGATAGACGATCGGAACAGGGCCGCCTCTACGCAGCAGCGGATTGTTCGGGGCGACGATGCGCCGTGCAACATCAAGCGGCTCATAGCGAAAAAGGAACACACCTGCGACATCCGCCCGGGCATCCTGCAATCCTCCCGCACGCGCAACGGCGTTCGCCATGCTCAAATGTTGCGTACTGAAGGGCACCTCGCCGCTCTGCCCCGATGCGCCGAGGATCGTATATGTTGCCGGCTCGCGCACGACCGTAATCACGTCTTCGGGCCGCAATCTTACGTTTTCACGCGGATTTTGAACAATCGCGGTAAAGGGCAGATGCATCGTACGGCGCCCGCGCGTTAGATAGACGACGCTATCGTTGACGCCCGCGCGCAACCCTCCGGCCGCCGCTATGGCATCAAGCACGCGATTGCCGGCCGGCGACAGCGCAACGCGCGCGCCACCAGCCACCTCCCCGGTGACGGTGACTGTATTCGAGGCACTCTGCTGCACCGTCACCAGCGCCTGCGGCTGCACTGCCTTGCCTACAAGCCCCGAGACGACAGCTCGCTCGACGGCCGCGGGCGTTCGGCCGGCGGCGTTAATTCTCCCTACATAGGGAATACTGATCGTTCCGTCGCTGTTGATGGTTTGCGGCGGAATTGCAACCGAGCTCCCTGCCGCCTGCTGCTGGCCGGAAGTGCTGGAGGCCATGCCGAACAGGCTTCCCGGCGGCGCTTCCCAGAGGTTGACGGAAACGACATCGCCAACCGCGATCCTAAGGCCTGGATCACGTGCACCCTCACCGAAATAGGCCGCAAAGCTGGACTCGGGTCGCGTCACGCTTCTGACCATCGCCGTAGACGTCACATCGACGAGCGCGAATGGCGGCATGGTTCGTGCCGCCGCCTCCTCCAATATGCGGGAAGCCTTTGGTCCAGCCTCCGGTAATGCACAGCCCGTAAGAACGCAGGCGAGAACGCACAGTAATCCGAATTTCAACGGCATCGACGATCCTGAATGCATGGAGACAGTTTTGAAGAGGCACCATCGTGCCAAGCAAGTTAGGCCGCTCCAGCATCATCGTTATGCTCCCGAGTAAAACGAAGGATCGACGAAGGACTGGACCCATAGGCATGTTTGTAGAGAACGGAGAACCGCCCGGGATTGGAGAATTGCAGGCTCATGGCGAGGTCGGTAATGCTTTCGGCGTGGCCGCCTTTGATGGCGCCGTGTGCCGCAGCGAGCCGATAATTGCACAGTATTCCCATGGGGGTATCGCCCCGATAGGTCTTAAACATGCGTTGCAGGGCGCGCGCGCTGCAGCTGGCGGCGTTCGCGAGATCCTCCAGCATGATGGCATTGTGCAGGTTGTCGCGCATGAATGCCTCAGCTTTGAGGAGCTGCCACGGCGCGCTTTCCAGCGTCCCACGGTTGAAGGCATCGGACAGATTGTGCGGCAGCTTGGCAAACAGCTTCACCAGCAGGAGCTCGCCGTAAGCCTTGGCGAGCATCATCCGTTCGGTTTGGCGCGCCGTCGTCAAATCCTTTTCGGCCTGGCGCAATGTTTGATAGAGCCCTTGCGCGCCGCCTTGACGGAAGCTTACCGGTGCCAGCGCGAATTCCTGCACGTACGGCCTACCCGTCAGCTCTTCGAAGCGCTGGCGGATCAAGGATTCCGGGATTTGAAACAATAGCCAGGAGCTACGAGGCTTGATTTCAAGTCGCCTGCCGGCACGGTCGCTAATGCTGGCGACACTGTTGGCGGGAATGCGCAAGGATTTTTGCATTCGCCGGTGATTGATCTCTATCTCGCCAGCAAGAACGAATATGATGCTGACCCGCGGCAAATCCTGTTTCGCGATCCCTTCAAGGCCGGCGGAATGCTCGGCGCTTATGATCGACGCGGATTGAAGCGGTTGCTTGCTGAATTTGAAGGAGTAGTCGCCTGAGGTTTCCGAGGGAACCGTCCATTTCCAATTTGGCTCAAGCATGTCGAGATTGCGAATGATTGCATCACGAGAATAAACTTCGAACGTACCAACGCATTGCTCAACAACTCTTTCCAACATCGCCATCCGCTATTCCTACTCAAAATCCCTGGTTTCATATTAGCTATCGCTAACACGTGATTTCTATCTAGGCCACTTTTTCTAGCGTTCGTTACGACGGCTCCATTGCCCTGCTCACAAAACTACCGCAGGGTGCAGTTGTTGAACTTACGTTACATTACTGATTTTTAAATTAGCACGACGAATTTTAGCGCGACAGTACAGATAATGACGATGTTATACAAAATGCTACCAGTTTGGAGCCTTGCTGAACGGTGAGTTTCCCAAACGCCAGCATTGAAAAAAATACGTCGACATCCACAAATACGTCATGGGTGTCTACTGGTAGTGGTTGGTGAAGTAGTTGTCAGGCGAGCGGAATTGACTTGCAGGAGCCGGTTCGCGCACTGAATCCTTTGGCGCAATAACCGGTCGACGGAACCGAACGACGGTATGGCGAAGACGTCGATCTGCGCCCAAGTTTTTTGCAATTATTATAATATATAATAGACTTAGCTGGGAATGCTTGTCATGGCTATCAGGGTTGCATCCCTTGTGCCGGTCTGGCTGCTCGAAGCATAGAAATCCATCTCTCGCTGTGGATATTGCATTAAGTTGCAATTAATGCGCGTACATCGTCCATCGAAAATAACAACCAAAAGATGCTGAATCTACAATGTGGAGTAGATTCGAAATGCCGTTTCGATATCGTCGAATACCCGGCCCCGACCATTTTTCAATACAAGTGCCGAGCTGCACAAATCTCCGATCACATTGAGATTATGTCCCACAATGATCATGGAACGATCCTTGCGCTTGACGAAAAGCTCTTCGAAACAGCGTATCTGAAAGCGCTTGTCGCCGACGGCCAGTACCTCATCGATGAGGTAGCAATCGAAGTCGATGGCAAGCGACATGCCGAAAGCCAGCCGGGCCCGCATGCCCGAGGAATAGGTTCTGAGAGGCATTCGCAGATAGCGACCCAACTCGCTGAAATCCTCTACCAAATCACGAATTTCATTAAACGGCTTGTCGTAAATGCGCGACAGGAAACGCATGCAATCGAAGCCGGTCATCGAGCCGCCAAAACCACCACTCAAGGCAATTGGCCAAGACATCGACATATTGCGCACGACCTTGCCCGATGTCGGCTCCTCTATCCCTGCAATCATACGGACAAGCGTCGATTTGCCGGCCCCATTGTGCCCAAGGACGGCGATTTTTTCGCCGCGGCCAATCTTGAATGTCACGCCGTCGATCACGCGGCGCATCCGGCCGTGCACTTCGTACTCCTTGACGAGATCGAAGACACCGACGACACCGTCTTCGTGCCACGGAATTTCCTCCTTTGGCGCCGGCGGACCCGATGCCGCCATTTGCTTAAGGCTGGAAGGAAAATTCATCATTGCTGGGCCGCATGCTCGTAAACCTGGATCGCAAAAAAGCGCACGATCCAGAAAATCGCGAAGCAAACAGCAAGCAGCATCAGAAACGAACCGAGACGTTTCGGATACAGCGCATGGTCGGGCAAATTCGGATCGGCTATCCGCTCCAGGTACAATTGCTGCCGCTGCGCGTCGATACGGGCATTTTCCAGCGACACGGTAGCAGATGTCAGCATCTTCGCAGCCATCTCCCTCTCCAGCAGCAGCTGGTCATATTGCGCGATGCGTGGCGCCATGGAGCCGTCGCTGCCGACGATACGCGACCGTTCGTCGCTAATCTGCCGCTCCATTGCCGCCACGCGCGCCCGCAGCCCTTCGCCCTGCGGGCTTTGCGGCGCCTGTTCCTCCAAAGCTGCGAGCCGCGCCTTGCTGTCGGCTAGGTTGTCCGAAAGCCTGGCGATCATGTCCAGGGCGGCGGACGATTGCTTGTTCGGGTCGACAAGCACCTCGCGATTGCGGAACTCGGTCAGGCTTTTCTGCATGTTGGACAGCCTTGCCTGGCTGTCGTTCACCTCGATCTGCGCGTAGTGGATGGCATCCTCGCGAGCACGATCATTGAGGCGATTGATGAGCTCCTCGGCATGCCGAACAAGGGCGTTGGCTAGGCGATAAGCATCCTCGGCACGAAATGCGCGCACGTCCAGTGTCGTCACACCACTGCCGCTGTCGGTATGCACTTTGATGAAACCAAGGTAGTGCCGATACAGAGCCTCATTGTTGGCTTCAGCCCAGGGTAGCGGATACCGGCTGAGGAAGTCGCCTTCGGGACGAGAAAGGATCTGTTTCAGACCATCCCTATCTACCAAGGCATCGACGGCGGCCCGGGACTTGATGAATTCGGTGACAATATAGCTGTCGTCCTGCGCACGGACAAACCCGGTACTCTGAAGGAAGCCGCTGAGCAGCCCTGCGGCATTCCTGTTGGGACTGCGCACGACGAATTGCGTTTCAGAGGAATACTGGTCGGCGCAGATGAAACCATAATAGACCGCCCCAAGCATGCCAGGCACGACGACAATCAACAATAGCAGCAGCTGCGATCGCACCCATCGCGCCACCAAATGGGGCCAAGAAACCGGCCGACCGATGACGACGGCCGACGTGCGCGCATTCACCAGCGTAATGAAATCGGCAAATTCTTTATTATTCTCGATGCGGCTCATTTGGTACCATCAAATCTCTCTTGGGATGGTCAAGACCATCCCACGGACGCCTCTCCGACATCGCCGGTCGGCTCCCGTGGCCTAACGGCTTCCATCGTTTCGCTTCGCCGTTGATGCTAACGCCCACGGCGATTTCGATGGCTGTTTACTTCACATGAGGTTCCCACATATCCTTTTAAAGTCAAATATAATTCCCAGCCTCGAGAATTTTTACATAATTTATCAAGAATAATATCCATCTGTCGCATTTAATACTTTGGCGACGCGATCCGTATGGCGAGGCGAAATTGCGGCGGCAATAACTTCCATTCGATTAGCCGTTTCTCCCTCATTGCTGGTTCAAGGAGTTCGGAATGGGAAAGCTCGGAGGCACCTTGAAGCAAATAGGTAGCGGCTTTGCGTTGAACGTTCATGGACACTTGTCGCTGCTCGGTCGGTTTTGCCGAAGCTTCTTGTCAGTTCTCGTAATTTTGTGGCCCAAGCCGGCAGTTGCGGTATTTGAAGATGCCACTTGGCTGCAATTGCTCTTCATGCCCCGAAAGCGATCGCGCTCATGCAGCCAGCTGTGATCGGATATTGCGGGCCGCGTCGTTCAAGCGCGGGTCATCGCCCCTAGCGGGCATGTTCGGGGGATTTATATGCACATAGATTCGATGGCCTTTCCCCAGGATGCGCAATCATCAATTGCAATGACAAACGAACGACCGCCTTGGCAGCCGCCAAACAACGCACGGCTGCTGGCCTTCCTTCCGACGCGGCAGCGTTTCCCCCTCATCGGCCCCGCTTTTTCCGCATCGCTCAGACCGATCGAATTGACGATGAGCGCCGCTGATGGCGTCGTAAACTGGGGTGGCGGACCGCTTGCCCGTCTGGCTCGCATCTATGCACAGGTGCTGCGCCTGCCATTCTGGACAGTCGAAGGCGGCTTCCTCCAATCGGTTGGCACGAACCCCGCCTCGCCGATCTCCATCGTCGCCGATGACCTGGGCATTCATTTCTCCGCCCGACAACCTTCGCGGCTGGAGGCACTGCTTAAAGATGCCTCGTCCGAAGCAGATATTCAGCGCGCACGAGACTTGCGGCGATGGATCATCCGCGAAAGACTTTCCCAAGACAACAACCTCCGCGAGGAGGCCATTCCCCTTCGCCGAAGCCGACGCAGACGCATCCTTCTTGTCGACGAAGTTGTGGGGAACAGGGTTGTCGAGAGCGCCGGCGCAGATGCGACAACTTTCACGCGGATGTGGGCGGCGGCTCTTGCCGCGGGAAATGCCGACATCATCGTCAAATGCCATCCCGAAGTCGTAGCGGGCCGTGCCAGAGGGTTTCTTCAGCCCCTCGCCCGAGCCGCAGGCGTGCAGTTTGTGGACAGCGCGGTTTCAACCCATTCCTTGCTGGATATGGTGGATGAAGTCTGGACGGTATCAAGCCAAATCGGTCTGGAGGCGCTTCTACGCGAAATACCCGTCGTCACATTCGGCATGCCCGCTTATGCTGGCTGGGGGCTCACCGCGGACCATGCCGAAGGTGCGGTGGCCGTTTCAGCGCGCTCCCGCCGAGGCCGCCATGTCAGCATAGACGAGTTTGCCGCGGCTGCGCTCTTGCAATATTCCCACTACGTTGATCCGGTCTCGCGCAGCCCGATCACCGCGGAACAGGCCGTTGAACGGCTCCTCGAATGGCGCATTCGCGCCCGGTCGCTCGCCGGCCGATACCTTTGCATCAACTTTTCTCTTCACAAACGCGCGGTCATGCGCCGTTATTTGAACAGTCCCCGATCGCTAGTTCGGTTCGCCACCAATCCAACTGCCTCGGAGATCCAAGGCACCGACACAATCGTCCTTTGGGGGAACGCCGCACTTCCAGAGCCAGGCATCCTGGGGGATCGGGGTAAGAAGTTACCGATCATTCGCGTCGAAGACGGCTTCATACGTTCCTCCGGCCTCGGCAGCTCGCTTGTACCCCCATCCTCGCTCTGCTTCGACGAGCAAGGCATCTATTTCGATGCCTCCACCCCAAGCCAGCTTGAAACGATCCTGAACAGGACGAATTTTGACGATGCGTTTCTTAAGCGGGCGAAACGCCTGCGGCAGGCCATCGTCTCCATGGGTATCACCAAATACAATCTGCCACCGCAGCCCGCTCCGGATTATCGTGCCCTGGCCAAGGGGCGCACTATCGTTCTGGTGGCTGGGCAAGTTCCAAACGACGCCTCGCTGCGCTTCGGGATGGCGAGCCACACATCCGACGTCGACTTGCTGAAGGCCGTCCGGCGCGCAAGACCGGAAGCCTTCATCATCTACAAGCAGCATCCAGATCTTCTGGCCAAGGCGGCGGGCCGCCGAGCGCCTCCAACGCCATCGGCTGAGGCTGCCGATCTCGTCATTGGCAATGTCGATTTGAATAATCTCTTGAGCACCGTCGACGAAGTTCATGTCGCGACCTCGCAGATTGGATTTGAAGCGCTGCTGCGTGAAAGGCCAGTATGGTGCTATGGCCTTCCATTCTACGCCGGCTGGGGCTTGACGCACGATACCGTGGTTTCGTTGCGGCGGAAGCGCGTGTTAACGCTCGATGCGCTGGTTGCCGGCGCGCTCATCCTCTATCCGCGATACTGGTCGAATATCACCAATCTTCCATGCGAAGCGGAAGATGTCGTCGCCGAACTCTATCGCGCAAGCCAGGGCTTGGCCCCGAATCCGTCGCGGCGACACTGGCTTGCAAAGGCCATCCATATGCTTGAAGTGAGAAAATCATGGTGAAGCCCGTCGTCATGGATATTTCGCGATTGATGGAACGGGCACATTGCCCGACGCCGACGGGTATCGACCGCTATGAGCTTCATTATGCCAATTGGTTGAACGAGCGTCGAAAGCAGACTGCCCCGATCAATTTCGATCCGTTTCCGCAATCGTCCTGGTTTGTCGAAACCAGCCATAGTAGTGCCGTCGCCATTCCGTCAAAACGGGCCGACGCGCTGGTTTCCATGCTCAATAGCCGCTGGGCTGCGACAGAAATATCGCCTGCACAGACCGCCCTTCTCGATCGGATTTTCGCCGCCATCGACGGTAAGATCAGATGGCAGGCAACGGCGGAAGCGAAAACGGGTGAAGCTCGTACGCAAAAACTGCGTAAGGTCGCGCATGCCGTCGCCAATCATTTCGCACCTAGTCTGCGGCTGCCGGACAGCACCACCTTTGTCCACGTATCGCACAGTCGGCTGGAGCGGACATCGGCTTTCTCCTGGCTCGGAAAAGCCGGTCGGACAGGTGTCTTTTACGTTCACGATCTTATCCCGTTGTCGCATCCCGAATTCGTCCGACCGGAGGAGCCGGAGCGCCACCGCCGCAGGATGGAGACGGTGCTGAAACACGCGTCGTTGGTGCTTTGCAACTCGCAGGTAACGGCACGCGTGTTACGCACGTTTGCCCAGCAGAGCAACAGGACACCCCCATCAATCGCCGTGCTGCCGCCAGGTGTCGAACAGTGCTTCCGGTCGTCGCCATCAGACATGGCACCGACCCGAATGCCATATTTCGTAACACTTGGAACGATCGAACCACGCAAGAATCACATCCTGTTGTTGCACCTGTGGCAATATCTTGCCGAACGTGACGGGCCGATGGCCCCACGGTTGGTAATCGTCGGCAAGAGAGGATGGGAAAACAGTCACATCCTGGCGATGCTGGAGCGGTGCCCCGCCCTGCCCGGACTTGTCATCGAAGTACCGGGACTTGAGGATGCAGCCTTAGCCCGGCTTATCACCGGCGCAGTTGCCCTTCTGGCCCCATCCTTCACAGAGGGTTATGGCATGCCTGTCGCCGAGGCTATCGCGCTCGGCATCCCCGTCATCGCTTCCAACATCAGCGCGCATCGCGAAGCTGCGGCCGGGCAGCCGGCTATCTTCCTCGACCCGCTGGATGGGCTAAACTGGAAAGCCGCGGTCGACACGATCGCCGCCTCGCCACAACGCCGTATGAAATCAAGCACGCCGAGCGGCTGGGACACGCATTTCGATGATTTGGAGACGCTGATCGAAACCGATCTTTCGGCACGACGTCACGCTGCCCAGCGAGCCTCACGAGGTACCGAGAGACTGTCGCCTTCGGCAATTTTGCAGTGATCAACGCCCCGCAGGAGGAGAAGGACAGCAATGCAGGCACAGGACAGCAACGAAACAGATCCGGTTCGCAAACAAGTCGTGGGAGCAGCGAGGTGACAAGCTTTTATGACATCGAGAATTGCTACAAATTCATTCTCGGCCGTCCGATCAATGAGGATGAGCGCAATGTCATCGCCCACCATCTACTGCAGATCACAGATCTCTCGCTCGATGACCACCGCAGGCGTTTTCTGACGTCCAATGAATTTCACCAGCGCCACAGCGAATTGCTGTTTCATAATTTCGTGCCAAAGTCGATTATCGTTCTGTTTGAGACCGCTTACAATTTCAAATTGTACCTGGATCTTCGCCAGTATCATATCTCTTTTGGCATTATGAGCGGCGAATACGAGAAATTCGACATCGAGCTCGTCAAGGCCATCCTGCCCGATAACGGACAGTTCATCGATGTCGGCGGCAATGTCGGCTACTATTCCCTCTCCGTCGCAGCCCACCACTCCCCGTTTAGAGGAACGGTTCTCGCCTTCGAGCCTTTGCCGAAGCTCTGGGATCTGTTCAATAGGTCGATCCTGGAGAACGGTCTTGAAGACCGGGTCAGCGTTCGCCAGCTTGCTCTTGCTCATGCTCCAGGAGAATTACCGCTCAACGATGCCGCGGAAACGGTCAATGCCGGCGCGACACGATTGGTCACGAACGCGGGCGAAACCAAGGTCGGTTGCGTGACCAAGGTCGAGACACTCGATCGCACCGTCGGCCATCTACGACCCGATGTCATGAAAGTCGATATCCAGGGAGCGGAAGGCCTGTTTTTGAAGGGTGCGCAAAGAACCATTGCGACATGGAAACCATCGCTATTGATGGAAATCAATCAGGACATGCTTTCCATCGTCTCCAAAACGAGCCCGGGCGAGATCCACCACCAGCTAGCTCATCTTGGTTACAATATTTGGACCAGTTCCCAGCGCCGCCTGACGCGAATCGCAACGTCCGACGAATTCGACGCGAATTTCTCGGCAGGCATGGTGACCAACATATTTGCAGTTCACGAAGATCGTGCGGGAGACGTCAGCCGGCGGCTTCAACACCTCGAGTTGGCACCGATCCTAACGAAGCGCAAAAGGCAACGCCAGAAGGAGACTGCGGCCTAGCTATCGCGTTCGACTTGCCGCTTCCGATCTGAACAAGGATCGAAAATGGTGACCGTGTTGAGCAGAAAAAGGGAAATTGTATGGGTGGCATCGCCTATTTCGGCTCATGCCCTAGCGAGAAATTCGCCCGGTACGCATTTGAGGATAGCAGGATCGTCTTCTTCTGCTGTGGCATCTACGTTGCCAGCTTCATGAATGACGGACAGGTCGATATAACCACCATTGAGGGGGGCTCTGAACCGATCCAGAAGAAACTTCAGTTCGAAGCCAGAAAGGGTTTCTGCGATCGATTGAAAGCATCCGCATCGACGACACTCGTGGTCGATTTCAATCGGGCAGCGCGTGCTTCGCTCATGAATTGCGAGCACGCCTTGCTCGCCGTTCCCTGCGATCTGCTGAAAGCCGGGCCTGACTTGCAGCGCGAGGCCTTCGGCACCTTCAAAGTCATTCTGTTCCGTAGTCGGGATTTCTGGGCGCCGGTTATGGAGGCTACACAAAGGCTCAACACAATCGAAAGGCGTTGCATAAAACGCCGCTGCGTCGCGACGAATTCCAGAACCAGGTGTCAGGCTGTGTCCAACATTAGCGCGGCAACTGCGGCATCATTCGAATTTGATGTGGTTGCGTACCCTGTTGATCAGGAAGAACCCGACGGCCGTGGTGAACAGGCAGCACTTCAGGAGATAGTCGACGTCGTAGAAGCTTTGCACCGTGTCGCCGAAGACACCGGCGCGAAAGATCTCGAAGCAATGAACGGTAGGGATATAGAGCGCCAGCCGCTGAGCGCCGCTCGGCAGCCAGGCCACCATGAAGAACATGCCGCCGATGGGCAACGTCAAGTACTGAAATGGCGGAACCAGCTTTTCGACGAACTCGAACCGCTCCGAGCCTGCGGCGAAAACAAGCCCGACCGCGAAAGAGAACCAGGCCATGAACAGCCATCCGGCCAGCAGCAGACCGAGATTCTGATATGGCGGTATGATGTTCGCCAAACGTACGACTGTGTAGACAATAACGAGCGCGACGGTCGTACCGGCAGTTTCCAGAAGCGCGCGTGCGATCAGCGCATCGGCAAGACGTATCTGACGATGGTACATCAAAGGCAGGTTCTGGCGCAGGCACGAAACGGCGTGACCGCTGATATGGCGCCAAAGCGTCAAAGGCATGTAGCCGCTCAGAACGAAGGCTGCGACCGTCAATCCGTGTGCCTCGTGATTAAGCAGCGTCCACATGACCATCACGCCCGTGGTCAGCATCATCGGCTCCAGCGCAAGCCAGAGGAAGCCTATATTCTCTCGACCGTAGCGAATGAGCATTTCGCGCATGATCAGTGCGCCAAGGACACGTCCCTGGATCTTCAATCCGGTAATGAACTGCGAGCTGCCGCGAGCGTTTGCCGATCCCCTATTCACCCGAATTCCTTCCGGTTGCTGGCCCATCTCCGTCAGACGGTAAGTCAACGATACCGGCGAAGGCCGACAGCTCAATCTTCATTGCGTCGGAATTGGACAATTACCGTCGGCGGCGTCTCCGCGCCGGACCGCAATGACATGCGATCATCAGAAAGGGCAGACCCATGGCTCTGATAACCCCCGAGACTCAAAACAAGAAACGCGATGCAGAGCAGCGTCCGCGGCCTTTGCGCGAAATGATTGCAAGATCGATCGCCGGGCCTGCGAAAGCACGAAAGCGCCGCAAGCGCTTTGGGCGTCTGACCGTTTATCTGCTGGCCGTCGTGGGGCCTACCCTTGTCGTTGGCGCCTATTATACCTTGATCGCCGCACCGATCTATGTGTCCGAATCCTCCTTCGTCGTCCGCATGGCCGCACCACCATCCTCCAATCTTTTCGGCTCTCTGTTGCAGAACAGCGGAATAACCCGCTCGCAGGACGACACCTTCTCCGTGCAGGAATACATCCGCTCGCGACAGGCGTTAAAGGAACTTGGCGAGCGGCTTCCGATGCGTACCATTTTCGGCAGCGCGCAGGCGGACCGGTTGATGCGCTTTCCGCGGTTCTGGGAGAATAATAGCGAGGAAGAACTCTACAACTACTATTCAAGTCGAGTCTCCGTCATTCACAACGACACGACGGGCATCACGGTGCTGCGGACGACGGCCTTTCACGCGCAGGATGCGGCGGACCTGAACACCTCATTGCTGGCTCTCGGCGGCGATCTTCTCGACCGGCTCAACAACCGTGCCCGTGGCGATGCAGTCCACTTTGCCGATGGCGAGGTGCAGGAAGCGCAGCAGCGGGTCATAGAGGCACAGAGAAACATAACAAACTTCAGAAACAAGGAGCTGATGATCGATCCGAATGCCAGCTCAATGTCAATGATCGATCTCATCAGCAATCTGACAGCCTCCCTCGCCAACACGCGGGCAAGCCTTGCTGAGACCCGCAAGACTGCACCGGACAGCAATTCCATTCCGTTTCTGACGAGCCAGATCGCGGCGCTGGAGGAGCAGATCGAAAAAGAGCGAGCCAAAATGGTCGGATCGGACAAGTCGGTCGCGCCCAGAATTGCGGATTACGAAAGTCTCGTCCTGATGCGGGAATTTGCCAACAAGGCGCTCGTTGTCGCCCTCGATGCCCTCGATGCGGCCCGAGCCGATGCCCGCCGGCAACAGCTCTATCTTGAGGTCATCGTTCCACCGCAGGTGCCCGACGAGGCAGAGATGCCTTATGCGCTCAAGAACATTACAGTCGTTTTCCTGTCCTTGAGCCTTTGCTATCTGCTGGGCTGGCTTATGCTCACCGCCATTAAAGATCACGAAAGCGGCTAACCTCGCGAGCCAACGCGCCTCACACATGTCATCGGAAACCCTGTCTGGGCAACTTCCTTCGTAATATACCGATTGCGCCTCAATAGTATAAATTGCGACGACATCTCAATATAAAAATATTGATAAAGACAAATTTCAGATTTTTGGCGCCACTACATTGATTTCACAGTTGAAAATAGTGTTTTATTGCAATAATTTCTAAGAAAGCACGGAAAACTGACACCAAGCTAGTCCGGCCAACGGGATACAGATCAAACCCAGACGTGATGGTGCATCATATTGATGTGAACAACCGCATCAATGTCAGCAATCCATACGTTTATTTAGGTGCACTATCACATGAAAACGGAAATGGAGTGCATTGTGATCGAAGAGCAATCAAAAACCAGCGATGCAAAGGACGTCATCATCGCAACATACAGAGGCCTTTTAGGACGAGATCCTGACAAAAGCGGTATGAGTTCTTATCTCGATTTGCTGGAGAGCAACTCACTTTCATATGAAGATCTTATACGGCAAATCAGCACTTCTGATGAATTCAAGACCATACATGGACACATTCACACATATGGTTCCTCCGGCAGAGAGGCAATGGATGTATTTCGACAATTCAGAAAGTATGAGGGTCCGGGACGAGCGGGCTTTGTGACCAACTTCCTCGGTTGCGTTTCCAATGTGAACCATGTCGGTCTTGCAGGCCATTCGGGACTGGTTGAATCATTTCCGTTTCCCGGTAATTTTCATGGTGCCGCCTTGGAATGGATCGCGGTGTTGCGTTCAGTTCTGGACGCTCGGGAACGATTCAGCATGATTGAGCTCGGCGCCGGATGGGCACCTTGGGCGGCAATCGGCTACGTGGCCGCCAAACAGAAAGGTTTAAGCGCTCATGTGACCGCGATCGAAGGGGATCGTGGTCATATCGATTACATTCATCATTCGTTTCGTGAAAACTCCATTCCCGATAGTGACGCCGACGTTATCCATGGGGTCATCGGGGTTGAGGACGGAATAGCCAGGTTCCCTCGGGCAGCGCAGGCCGGGCATGTCTATGGCGCCGCCGCTGCTTTTTCCGGCGAGGGCAATGACGGAGATGCATTCGGGACATTTGTGAGGCACCACGTCGGCCTTGTCGCAGAAATTGAAGATGTCGCATGTTATAGTCTCGCAACAGTCCTGAACGGCAAAGGGGTCATTGATCTCATCCATTGCGATATTCAAGGTGCCGAAGGCGACCTCTTTGAACACCATATCGATGTGGTGACGAAGCAGGTGAAGCGCGTATTCATCGGCACGCATTCCGCTGACTTGGACCGGCGCCTCATCAGCTTGTTTCCCAAGCATGGCTGGGTTTGCGAAGGCATCGTTGCCGCAAAGACGAGGGATGATCAGCACGGAGATCCGATGCTTGTTGCGGATGGCGACCAGGTATGGCGCAATCCGGCGTTTTTCTGATCCAGGTCTTGGGACGGCGTTTCGAGGCCCGCCTCGCGCGGGCCTTTTCACAAGGACCGCGATGACGCTTAACTATTCGGCAGGGCAAGTAGACGATCAGCGGCCTGCGACAGCGAATTGATCTTCATGCATCATCGCGTAACCGCCTTGGCGACGAGTACACCAAGTCGCTGCCACCAAGCTATTGAGCTTTATTGCACTCAACGTCGAACTGAATTTGGGAGCTCGCAGTGAAATTGGCATCGGTTAGGACAACTTGACCGTTACTTGCATACTGGGTCAAGACGACGGTCGTGTCCGAGAGCATCTGCGCTTGTACACTGGTCACTAGCCCAGCCATGTGGAGCAGGACCATTGGCGTGGCGCTACCCGGGTCACCCGCGCCGGCGGTGCTGCAAACGTATGGGGAACCGGAGACATTGAAGCTCCCTGCCGCCGCGCCTCCCGCTTTTGCTGAGAAAGCGATCTCGCCATGCAGTTTGAAGCCGCCGTTTGACAGCCTCGCCGCAAATCCGCTCGATGTATACGTCCAGCCCGTGTTGCTGCTCCCGCCAAACGTCACGACTGGGGTCCAGCTGATTTGCCCGAAACCGGATGCAGTGACGTTTCCCGTCGCGGTGTCTGCCAGTCCGCCTATCATATTGTCGGAGTTGACCAGATTGCCCCACGTTCCACTCAGCGTGAGCTTGCCGATGTCGGTGTTTTGATTGAGGAAAAGTGACGTGCTCGATCCTCCGCCCCACGAGACCGTTCCGCACCAAGTGTTATGCGTGAAGAAATTCGCCTCAGCATAAGTGCTCGATGCGGAAAAATCGATGTTTGTCCCGCTGCAGTTCCATGTTGTGTCCTTCATATGAAATTCTTGCAGCGCGGTCGCCGAGTTGAAATTGAAGAGGCCCCCGGTCAAGCCGTTATCACCATCAACGTTGTCAACCCAAAGCGCTCGAATGCTTGGAACCGTGCTGTCTGAGCAGAAAAACCCCGTTTCATTCGATCCTGTGTAGGTGTGATATTCGACGTGTGAGTTCAGGATCTTGAAGATCTGCTGTACCCCGCCAGAGCCCGTATATCCGGCCCATTTGAAGGCGCAGCCGACGCCGCCCGCGCCGGGATTGAACTGGATGCCGTCCAAAATGACCGTATTTGGGCCGCCGCCGGCACCGACGGCCGCCGTCCGCGTGAACAGAACAAAATCGTCAGAGTTCGTAAAGTCTCCGGAATTGTTCATCCCCCAGCGGCCACCGTAAAAATAGACCTCGGGGAAACCGTCAACGACCGAATAATGCGTCCGGCATCGGCCTTGATTTAGGTTGTAGACATGCGCGGCAATGCCGGCAATGGTCGGCCCCCATTTCGTGCACGTATCGAAGTTGAAGACACTGAGATCTCTGATGACGATGTTGTAGCCGTCCGTCATCTGATAACCGACCGCACCGGAATTCGGCACCGATGGCGAACCGACGATCGTGATCCGCTCAATTATTCCGGGGCTATGAGAGCCATCGGAAGCAGCCGACAGGACGCAGGTCGAGTTAGCAACAGCTACGCATTTTATCCATGACGTACCAGCATATCCCGCGTTATAACTTCCGGGCGCCGTCGCTGAACCTCGTAAGCATCCGCCCTGAGGTATCGTCAGAGCATCCACATAAAATCCGTTTGTCGATGGCGGGACGAGGACGCAGACATTACCGGCAGCAAACGCGGCATTGAACGCGGATGTCGCGAGGGTAGATCCGTCGCCTTTCGCCCCCCATTCTCGAATATCCGCACCTTCTGCCGGAAATGTAGCGACCCAGCATTTCCCATCGACACTCGGTACTTGCGCACCACCATCGCCGGAACCGGAATTCATCGAGCAGGGCAAAGATGATGCTATGTAAAGAAGGGTCGGAGCATCACCTACCGCTACATAGCCGAGACGCATGACAACGGGAGGCCCACCCGACACACTCATCGCCGACAAAGCCGCGGTATTCGTTGCAATCTGCACATTGTCGGCGTGAGCTGCGGTGGCAATCAGCAGAAATGGAATTGCGTGTAAGATATATCTATAGATGCGGTTTCGCATTTTATGGTCTCCATTGACCAATAGAGGCGACGCCGCCGCTGTTCCGTAGGATTTACAATTTTGTGATAATAAGAAGAACGGATGTGGCAACAAACCCTTGCATATAGAGTTTGATGTGATCGCGATTATGCATTCCGTACGGCGGATAGTCGAACAAGCGATCTTCGTCGTCGTCGCCTAGCCTTAAGTCCAATGGCGCAACATCAAATCCATTTTCCTCCAGCGTCTTCTTCAGACGCCGCAGGTCTTGACCTCGATAAATCACGTCGACAGCATTATCGATCGTGATCTCGTCAGACAAGCAATTGAACTCCGTTGTATGAACGGCAACGCCGCCTTTTCGAAGCAACTTTGACGATTCTTCTACGAAGTTAATTCCAAGCGCCAAATTCCCTAGATGCTCAAACGAGCAAGAGCTCCAAATAAAGTCGTAACTATCCGGCGTGAACCCCGACAGATCCCGCATATCTGCCGGGTGGAACGATACTCTGCGTTGGAATAGTTCTTTGCTTAGCAAATAATCTTTATAAAGAGCGTCGAGACCGCTCGCATGCTGATTGGTTCCGGTCCAGTGGTCGGCCTCCTCTCCGACAAAAAGATCGGTTGCCTCGATAGTTGCTCCTTGGCTGGCAAAAAGCGACGATAGAGGTTCAGTTCCGACAGCGAAGCCCAGGCCCTTGGAGCCCTCAGTGAGCTTCTTCCTCTCTTGGAGAGCCTGTATTATCGCACACCATTCCCAGAGCTTTCTGTGATGCTTCAGCTCATAACTCCAGTTGGGGTCAATCGCCTTCGCCCATCTTTCGAACCAATCTTCATGGAAGTGCTCATGTCGACAAACCACAGAAGACGGAAGCTGGAATTGATAGAACGTTTCTGTGTCTCCACCCATAAAAACTCTCCAAACACAGCATTAATCTTAGAGACCGAGATACTGATCAATTTCGAAATTGAAGCGAACCAAGCTGGCTAACGGGACGGCGTTAATCAGCTTCGGCTTAGCTGCGATTGGAGCGTTACTTTCTCCAACAAACCCACTCGTTCCAGTGGATCCGCCCCGTCGCAGTACGCAACGGCCGAGAGCCCAAGATGGCATGACCGGTCGCCGGTATCGCCAAATCTGCCTCGCGTCAGCAGATTGACCGTCACCCTCCCGTGCGGCCCGACGATGCCCCCGAACGAAATGTAGGTCGGCCGGTCGACGGGTTGGAATGAGCACGTTTCGCCTCCGGCATCGGTGACAACGACGATGTTCTCGCTGTTGGGCGGGGATTTCACCTCGAGGTAGATGCGCACGCTTTCGCCCTCGGCGAGTTCGCTGTCGAACACAAGCCGGGAGCGGCGCTGGCTTGCCCAAACGCCCCAATCCTCCATGGCGAACCAGCCGGAGTCCCGCGCCGCACGGAAGGTGACTATCCGTCGGCCTTCGGCGGCGATGCGCAACAGTGCCGCGTCGCCACCTTCGATGATTGCGTTGCGCGGCAGGCGACAATTCAAAAGCCCAGGCTGGTCTCCTAGACCCACGCTCATGTCGATCGCCGTCGAGAACAGCTCGGAGCAGAACGCGTCCCACGATTTGGGCACGAAATTCTCTTCGATATCGCGCTGCCAGCTGGCCAGATCGTTGCGATCGGCAATGACCTGCTTGAAGATGTTGTAGCCATCCTCGACGTTGTAGGGATTGATGTAACGCACGAAATGCCCCCCAACCTCGGGCATCGAGGTAGCGTTGGAGGCAATGCAGGGCTTGCGGTAATTCAGACTCTCACCGATGGGCAGGCCAAAGCCTTCGGCAAAGCTCGTATAGGTCGTAAACAGAGAATGCCGGTACAGATATTCCAGCTCGTCGTCCGTGATGTCGTTGAAGATGTAGAGCCAGTCCCCGACATAGCCATGGGTGGCCAGGTGGTGGCGCAGTTCGTCGATCTGCCAACCCCATTTGCCCACCCATACGAGTTTCGGGGCCTTGTCGCCCAGTTCGCGGATCAGGCGTTCCCAGATGCGGATCTGGAACATATGGTTCTTGCGAACCTCGATCGTTGCAACGCAGAGGACATATTCCTCCTCTGCCATGCTAAGGATGTTGGTATTGAGTATCCTGGCCTTCTTCTGTGTCTTGCGCAGCTCCGTGGCAAGCGGAATAGCCTTGACCGGCAACTCGAAGTTGAGGCGTTCCTTGAAATAGGCTCTGATTTCCGATGCGACGAATTGTGAATTCGCCAGAACGAAATCGCATACTGATAATACATCTATCAGCTGTCTTTGGAACTTGTCGACGGCAGCCTGCTGCACGTATTCGGGATTCCGGATCTGGATGAGATCGTGAATGAATACGCAGAAACGCATGCCTTTTTCACGAAGTTTACGAATGACGTCGTAATGCGGGTAGATCCAGAACGCGCCGGCAACGACGAATATATCGTCCTGCGTGGGCCAAACTTCGAAGCGCGCGTCGAACACGGCGGCAATAGCCTTGTCGACCATGCTGCGATCGACAATCGGCACGTCGAACTGGCGAATGAGCGTTGCAAGTGCCATCGGGCTCGCCGCGAGAATCCGATGTCGGTCATACTCCGGTATCACCGGGATAACGCGGTAATCCTTGAAAATACCCGATTCGATATGAAGAACCAGGTTGGCAACGACGCGTTGAATTCCGCTCAGGCTCTTATTGTATTGAGCATATTCCATGAGGTCGGTGACATCGAGCCAGATTGTCTTCACCACGTTTTCGCTCTCGGCGCTGAAATCGGAGAAGACATCGCCAGCGGCGCCGGCTGACACGAGTTCGATGACGGCATCGTGGTTGCCGGGGTTGCATTCCACCGAGCGCTTGTAGCTTTCGATTGCCTCGCCTGTGCGTCCCATGACCTTCAGCAGGTGCCCGCGCTGCAGGTGAATGTCGGAATCATCCGGACTGAGCTCGAGGGCCTTCTGGTAGCGCTTGGCTGCCTCCCTGTGGTTACCCGCTTCCTTCAGGCAGTTTCCGGCCTGAACCCAGATCCCAGTGTCGGCGGGATTGGTCTGCAGATGCTCATCATAGAGGTCGGCCGCTTTCTGCCACAACCTCGAATCCCGCGCGACGTCGGCCTCACGGACGACGTTTCTCATTTCTTCCTTGCTGCGAAATATGTTCATGAAATCTCGCCCGGTTTATTTGGTCAGGTTGATCGTGGCGGATAAGGGGATTTAGGCGATGGTTCTTCGGCTCTCGCAACTCCACCGGTTCTTGCCGGGGACGGATAGGTCTATCCTATCCGTCCCCGGCTGCTGAACCGCTCCTCACTCCGTCGGCGGCCCGAAGGCGGGCCGCAGCAAGGCGGACTTCCTCAAGCGGCGCGGAGCCCCGCGACGTCTTTCTCTGCCGGCGCTACCCAAGGTTGGCCGGCTTCCGCATAGCCGGTCAGGCGCAGGATCACGTGACCCTTGCAATCGGCCCACAACGTGGCCGGCAGCACGAGATGACCATTGGTCCAGGACCAGTGGCAACCTACAGCGAGCTCTTCGGGATGGAGACCGACGAGGCCGTCAAAGGCCACGTCGCGATCCGTCCTGAGGCCATCGAAGATGCGAAGGCTCTCCAACCGCACGCCGAGCGCACGGACTTCCCGACCGGGAGAGAATGTCCGCGACACTAGGCTCGCCGTCTCAGCGGAGGCCGGGAAGATGAACCGGGCGACGTCGCCGTCGATCTGCCCCTCCACGCGTTTGCCGTCGACCAGCATATGCAGGTCCATATCCGCGGCACGACTCCAGCCGAGTGCCTCGGCCCGAGTGATCAAACGCTCGCGGATCGCCTCGACCAGGACACCTCGGTCGACGAAGGGGCGACCATAACGGGTCAGGCTCTCGGTCACGCGCTGAGCGGCATCGACCTCGACGAGGCGACCATAGGCCCTCCCGAAGAAGGCGCGGTTGCCCACTTCCATGTAGCTCTCGCAGCCCAGGCCCTCGGCCATCAGCACATCATGGCTTTCCAGTTCCACGTGCCAATAAGTGACCTCGGGCCACTCCTCGCGGACGATCGTCGCACCGTTGGCCAACTCGCCGATCGGCACGAACACTTCGCCCATCAGGTCCACGCATACCGCATGGCCGCCGGACAGCAGCAAATCGCGAGCGGGCAGGTTATCGCCGAAGGCGCCTGCGCGAACCCGGATCGGCCACTCGTTGCGTACTGGCCGCTCGACCAGCTTGCTGCCGATCCAGATGATCGGACGGGTTTCGCCGGTCGCCGTGATCGCCAAGTCGCCGACCTTCAGATCTTCCACGGCAACTTCACCGCGTACGGTCAGAATCCGCGTCCCCGAGACAAAGCAGGGTGTTGCCACCGGAGTAATGTCTATCGCCCCACCATTCGCGGTAATTGTCAGCGGACCCGCCTGGCCCGCTACGAAGGTGCCAGTCGTGAAATTGGTGCCGGCAACGGTGACATTTCCGAGCGGATTGTTGCTGCTGTCGAAAAGGTTGATCGTCTGCGAGCCGCCACTCGTGTTGATGGAGTAGTGATCGATCGATCCCGCCAACCCCTGAAATTCAATCTTGTCCGTCGCGGCATTGAAACCATTGATGGTCGTGGACGAAAGATTAAGAACAGCGCCGCCGGCGTTCGCGATGAAGGTGCCGCCGCCGGCTCCGAAACTGATGTTCGTGCCGTTCAGCGCGCTTAACAGAGCCGTCCCGTTGGTGAACGTGCCACCATTCTCGAGATTGACATTCAGGCCGCTCAGCGCCCCGGCAAGCGACCCGCCAGCAGCGGTGGCGGTGCCCCCGTCAACGACTAGGTTCATACCGCTCAGCAGGCTAATGCCCGAATTGATGGTAGCGTTGCCGCCCACATAAACCGTGGACGTGCCCAATAACGCAGCGGTAATGTTGACGGTTGCCGTCTCGTTGGGAGCCACCACATAATTCGTGTTCCCGAGAACCGAGAGGATAGACAGCGAATTGGTGCCATTAACAGGCGTCGCGACATTGCCTGGCGCGATATTGGTTACCGTCGTTGTCGAAGAGTCCGGGTTGGTGATGGTGAGGTTATAATTTGCACCTATCCCGCCTACTCCAGGGTTATAGGTCAGACTATACTGTACGCCACTCGCAGTGGTAGCACTATAATTGCCTTCCGCCATGTCTCTTGCTCCGTTAAAGTAAACGAGTTTAGAACTAGTCTATGCTCACCCTCATCGCGTGGGACGATGGAGCTTCGGTTCGCCCTTCGCACATCCCTTCCCAACGCCGCAACGCGAGCAACTTCAGACCATGCAAAGACCACCGGTAGTGTTGTCCAGGTAATCCAGCCCCTGCCACACCGTTCCCGTCACAACAGTATAAAACGCGACAAAATCTCTATAATCATAGTCTAGTAGAGCCATTTAGATTTCTCAGGAGCGTAGTTGGCTTCGCAAAGCGAAGTGCGATCACGCTTCCTCATAGTCTGGTGCTGCGAAATAGTTACGGCATCCGTTTGAGATGGAGAGTTGGAGTATTCGCCTGAATGTTCTCGAGAGGCGCTCGATGGGTATTCGCAGCTTTTCTCGGCAGCGCTTCGAGGTTTGAGAATGCGTTCTCGTTCGCTTTGAAATGGGTCCGTACAGCGCGAGCTACTCTAACGTCGCACCAATGCTCTCGATCATTTCGCGACTCCTGAAACCTCGTCGCCGACGAGATTATCTATAGCGACTACGTCACCGAAATCCGCCTATCTTGGTGACGACTGACTGCTCTCAACCAAAGCTCGCTCTTTGATCGGATCGGCATCGAGTATTTAGTCGAAATAGCCTTGCCTTGTTGCGCATTTCTTCCATCAGGATGCTTCGGCCTCCCGAACGCGATAACCCATGTCCACTGCCCGCCTTTCAATAGACATCCGGGCTTGCTGGAGCACCTTACCGGCATAGACAGGTGGATAGCACCAATCATTCCAGGTGCGCATGGCCGTGCTCGCAAAGGAACCGAACCGCAATACCCCGGGCTCGACAAAGGACATACGACCACCGAGAGCAAGATAAGTGTCAGTCGGGGTGCCTTCGGCAAGAATGATCGAATGCTGTTCGAGTTCGACATGGTAATACTCGAACGGCATCAGCGTCGCCTCCTGAGTGATCGTCGTACCGTTGAGGAGGAGCTTTGCTGGAATCAGCGATTCCTCCAAAAACATGCAACGGTCCGGCGATAC
The DNA here is from genome assembly GCF_044756305.1 of Rhizobium sp. NPDC092011. NCBI lineage: Bacteria > Pseudomonadati > Pseudomonadota > Alphaproteobacteria > Hyphomicrobiales > Rhizobiaceae > Rhizobium > Rhizobium sp. NPDC092011. The sequence continues at coordinate 1,559,751 of NZ_JBIVSO010000001.1, read as the reverse complement.
ATACAGATCCCGGGAGGGGACGTTTTCCGCAAGGGCGCCCGCCTGTATGCGAACCGGAAGGGTATCGCGTGGTTTGTCGATCGCCTTTGGATCGATCCGGCGCCGTCCGACCCATCTGATTTCCGCAACGCCCTTGTGGGTGACCACAAGATCGCCGACCCGCAAATCCTCAACCGGCATATCTCCCTCCGGCGTGCGGATGAGCGTGCCGCGCAGGAAGCAACTCGTAAACGTCAGTGTGTCGGTGTTCGGATCGTAAGTGTAGGTGACATCGGCCGGTATGCTATAGGAACCGAACGGTATTGTGTTCAACAAGCCGCCGAAGAAGGTGAGTGTATTGCCGGATTGGGAAACAACGTTCGAGCCTACGACTTCAATCCTGTCTCCCGATTGAACATTCACGACGTTCGGCGGAGTCGAGAGGTTCAAGCTGATGCTGCCGGTGGTGTACGCGAACAGCCCGCTACCGTTTGCATTGGCAAAATCCACGGTAACACCGTTCAAAAGATCAACAGTAAGTAGGCCTGACTCCACCGTAATACTCGAATTGGCACCTATTGTGTAAGTATAGGTCGAAGCGGCCGCGACGTTTACGAGGTCGGCATCGATGGTCACACTCGCACCGTTGATCGCTCCGATCGTCGTGTTTGAAGCCGCACCGATGCCCACGATACTGCTGATTTCGACGTTCACGCCATCAACGATAACCGTACCGTTAGCAACCAGATTGAGCTGTATGGTGTCGGAGGGAGCGCCGGCGTTGCTACTATCAATCCTGGTCGTGCCGTTATTGATTAGGTTGATGCCAATCAAAGCCATGTTATTATCCTCTGCAACAGATTAACATGTTGTCTTTCAAGGCAAAATTTACAGTCAGAACTTGTAGTTCAAACCTACTCGAATGGCATGGAAATCGAGGCTGGCTTTGGAGTTGAAAGCATCCCCGCCCATGTTACTGCTGCCAAAATCGACATACTGATATTCGAGTTTCGCGGTCACATGATCGGTGAAGGCGTGCTCGATGCCGGCGCCTACCGTCCAGCCGGCTTTGGTCTTATCGTCGTCAAAACTAGCACCGCCGAGTGCGCCTTTGTAATTGACATGACCATAGGCGAGACCGCCGGTACCGTAGAACAAGGTATTGTCAAAGGCGTAACCGATGCGGGGGCGGAGAGTGCCGTACCAGTCGATCTTGGAAGACGCGCTTGCGGTACCATTATTGAAGGAGTCGCTAATGTCGGCGCCCTGGAAATCCGCTTCGAGGCCAACTACCCAGTTAGGGTCGAACTGGTAGTTGTAGCCGATTTGACCACCACCGAGAAAACCGGACCCATCGAGCTTGCCATATCTACCGAGGTAATTTCCGAAGGAATGGAAACCGACATCGTCGCTACCTCCGAAGCCGCCGCCGGCGTTCACACCGACGTAGAAGCCCGTCCACGAGAACGTCGGCGCCACATCCACGGGAGCCTGAGGCGGCGTGGAGACCGCGAGATCTGCTGCGTAAACAGTACTTCCGGCAACCGTCGCCAACAGGAAGACGGTAGATCCCAAAAACTTGAGCATTCGAAAATTCTCCTCAAAGGAATTCGCGAGATTCAACATGTACTTGCGAAAGTCCACGTTGAGGTCATAATATAGGCGCGATTATATCTGTAAATACGCAGCCACTAATAAATATTATCGAAATGTATTCCTTATTTGTATAACGCTGTCGCATTATGTATTGAGAAGATACGAATTATATACTTTGGAAACAGCCAAGAATGCGGACCCATGGCCGGTCAAACACCGCTGGCTACGAGGACTACCATATGACGTAATGGGATGCGGCCTGTCGCTTTCGATATAGACAGTCGAGGCGCCGTTCTGCAGGTTTCTACCGCTACCGCAGATATAAATCTGCTGCACCGGGAGGCCCGACGGGGCGGACCCCTTCAAGGAACGTCTGGCCTCCCGCGTACATCAAACCCATCGCTCCCATTCCCTCGTTTTGGAAATACCCGGCCAAACGCGGTCGGCATGTCCTTGCCTCGCCCGTTAACGCGATAGCATTCAAAGCAGGAAAAGAATGGATCTTGCCGCTGTGGCGTTGCGGAACGTGTGGCGTATCGGCGTTAGGCATCGGTTTACCGTGAAACCGGCTTTCCGAGGCCAGGCGCAATCAGGCCTCTCCTGCCGCTTTACGTATAGACGACATGGCGGTGGCGAGCCACATCTTTGGGGCTATCGCAACCGCCAATTTGCGATAGTCGGGAGGCCCGACCGCACTGATTCACGTGTCGATCGGGTCTCCTCGCTTGCAACAGGTAAAGCTTCGTTACCCAATAGCGCCTCATGGCGCAGGCATCAAAAGAGGTCTTGCAGACGCGCGTGGCGGCTGAGCGTTGGCAAGTCGACAAATTTGCTTACGGAGCTACGCGTATACCGGCCGCATCCGCCGCATTGATGAAAGCCGAACGGACCTGTTCAGGTGAGACCCTGCCGTTGATGCCGTCAACACAGGCTTGCAAGGCTTCTTCAAAAGCGTCGCCGCAACAGATCGGCCATTTCGCCGTCAAATACTCGACGGCTCCTGCGACTGAATCGACGATTTGAAACTCGTCCCCCTCCCGAGGTGCTATTCCGACAGGCTGGAATGCGAGTTCCGAGAGGTCGCTAACGTTGTCCGATGGCAAGGCCTGGTCTTTATAGTCGCCAGCCTCGGACTTTGCGTGCCGCCGCCTCGTGACCAATGTCGCCAGCAAAGTCATATCACGCGCAACTTTCTCCAGCGCCGATATGCTATGTTCTGTCGCGGCCGCCTGACTTGGATCCCTCTCGTCCGCTTGCCGCGACTCCGCCGGCAATGCCAGGGGCTTCTCCATGGTCGCCGGAGGGCTGGAAGTTCCAGCAGGGATCAAACTAAGAAGCTGCGCATCATTATCGAGATCTACGCCAAAACTCTTGTCATTCCGCCCCATGCCGGTATGCCCCAGTAAGCGCCAATACACTCGTCATACGAAACGTAGGCGCACATCACTATGCTGCATCAACAAAAGCACTACTAATAAAACGTTGTTAGTCGAGCTAGATTAGAACTTTGGAACGAGTTTGACCAGTATCGCTACAGCAGAAAGCGAAATATCTGCAAAACCACGCCGATATCGGCTTATTTTCAATGTATAAATAAGGAGGTTTTCGCCTAAAAGGCCAACATATGACAGCGGCCGATGCCAGCTCTTTTCAGCTCAGCAATCGACTTCCTCATCTATAGTTGCATATCGCTCTTGAAGTGCCGATTCGCCATCTATGATTGCGACTTGCGGTGCTCCTTGCTTCGAGCAGCCACCGCCGAGAATTTGTAACTAAGCCTGGCGCAGCGATTGCCGGCGTAGGCATGCCAAAGCGCGACGGGCGCATGGCTGGCCTAGAAATCGCCCTACGGAAATTGAAGGGCGCACCGAAGTGCGCCGCTTGTTCAAACGATGAAGAAAGTCGAAGGCGCGACCTGCAATGCAGCGGCTATTCGTCGGAGCTTTGCGGGGTCAGCGTCGGCGCCGGCCTCAATTTCGACGATCTCCTCGCTGGTGAGGCCACAGGTCTCGGAAAGATCGGCGATCGTGTAGCCAATGGCTTCTCGCGCCTGCCGGACGGCAGCTGCAATTTCACCATGGGGAACGGTGGAAGCCTTTGAACTATCGATATTATTCTGAGTAATGGACATGAAATTTCTCCTTCCAAAGTCCACCGGCGGGATAAATGCCGGGTGAAGGCAGCTATTGCAGCCATGGAGCATCTCGACCGAAACAAATATGGCCGAACGCTGGGTCAATATAGGCATCAATGCGGCGTAGACAAGCGCGTAAGCGCATAGCTGCCTATATCCTGGCTCGCGGCTCGCCGCGAAGGGCAAAATTCAGACATCGATCAAATTGAGGTGATCAGGCTGGCTGCTTCTTGCCGTTCGGCTTGAGTATTTTGCGCTCCGCCGCGAGCAGGAGCCCCTTAAGCTCCGGCTCTCGCACGCGGCTCGCCGCCTCAATGAAGGAAACCCATTCACAACGGCGCTGGCCGCGCTCAGGAAAATCCTGAAAAACCTGTGCGACGTCAAGTAGATGCGCTGCGACGACGCAAGGAACGTCGCTGCCGTCGGCCAGTTGCTTCAGATAGGTAAAATATCCGAAGGCCTTCTTCTTCACCTTGCCGCCCACGCCAGCTTCCTCGAAAGCCTCGATCGCCGCGACCTCGTGCGGCTTCTTACCCTTCATCGGCCAGCCCTTGGGTATGATCCAGCGCCCGCTTTCCCGGCTCGTCACGATAAGAACCTCGACCGCCTGCCCTTCCGATAGTTTTCTGTAGCAGATAGCCGCATACTGCTCGTAGAAGCGACCGTGAAATAACGCGTCGGCGTGGGATGCCAGTTCGGAAAGAAAACTCTCCGAACGCCTTAAGGCCTTCTCCCGCGCTGACGATGCCATGCCGTCAACTACGCGCAATGCCGTAGCGAGCGGATCGCTCGCTTGAAGACCCACAGGCGGACGCTCACCAAAACCATCCGTGTCACGCTCCTCTCCTGTCCGGCACACGACCTCATCGATATCAACCCTTGTCACCTTCATGCTCTGAGCCGTTGCAGTGACAGTTTTATGAAGATGGCTGTTGATGATGGGGCCGGCTTGACGCTGGCGGTGGCCGGCGGACCAAGCCGACGCTGAAACCGGAAACGGCCCCGCGGGGCCGTTTCACATTGAAGGGGATCGATAAGAGAGCTATTCGGCCGGCTGCAATGCCGGCATTTCAATGTCCTCGCTTAATTGCCCCGCCATGGCGGCGGCAAACTTCGTCTGGTCGAGTTCGTTCTCCCAGCGCGCGACCACGATCGTTGCGACCGCATTGCCGACGAAGTTTGTGAGGGCGCGGCATTCGGACATGAAGCGGTCGATACCAAGGATCAAGGCCATGCCGGCGATCGGCACCGAGGGCACGACAGCAAGCGTCGCGGCAAGGGTAATGAACCCGGCGCCAGTGATACCGGCAGCGCCTTTCGAGCTCAGCATGGCCACCAGCAGCAGAAGAATCTGGTCGCCGAGCGACAGCGGCGTATCGGTCGCCTGGGCAATGAAGAGTGCCGCCAGCGTCATATATATGTTGGTGCCATCGAGATTGAAGGAATAGCCCGTCGGGATGACAAGACCCACGACCGAGCGTTTGCAGCCGGCGCGCTCCATCTTGTTCATCAAGCCGGGCAATGCGGCTTCCGATGAAGACGTGCCGAGCACCAGCAACAATTCTTCCTTGATGTAACGGATCAGCGCCAGAATGGAGAAACCGTTGTAGCGGGCGACGGCGCCGAGCACGACGAGCACGAACAGCAGCGATGTGGCGTAGAAAGTCCCGATCAGGAACGCCAGATTTGCGATCGTGCCGATGCCATATTTACCGATGGTAAAGGCCATGGCTCCAAAGGCCCCGATGGGCGCAAACTTCATCAGCAGAGCGACCATGCGGAAGATCGGTGTCGTCAGCGCCTGCAGAAAATCGGTGACCGGGCGGCCGCGTTCGCCCGCGGCGCCAAGCGCTATGCCGAAGATGACCGAGAAGAACAGTACCTGAAGGATATCGCCCTTCGCGAAAGCACCGACGATCGTGTCCGGGATGATGTTCATCAGGAAGCCGACGACGGAGGCGTCATGCGCCTGCGCCGCGTAGTTGTTGACGGCCTTCGTGTCCAGCGTCGCCGGATTGATGTGCATGCCGGCGCCCGGCTGGACGACGTTCGAGACGATGAGGCCGACGATCAGCGCCAGCGTCGAGAAGGTCAGGAAGTAGATGAACGACTTGCCGACAACGCGGCCGAACTTCTTGAGATCCGACATCCCGGCGATACCGGTGGTGACCGTCAGGAAGATGACCGGCGCGATGACCATGCGCACGAGCTTGATAAAGGCATCGCCGAGCGGCTGGAGCGAAGCGCCGAATTGCGGATAGTAATGACCAAGCAGGATGCCGGCAGCAATGGCGGTGAGAACCTGCACATAGAGATGCCGGTAGAAAGGAAGTTTGCCGCGCGTTTCGGCGGCAGCGATGGGAGCAATCATGATGTCCTCCGTTAAGCCCAACCGATCTCTCGGCCCTCCGGGCGACGACTAGAATTCAACAGCCTCCGACTGTTCCACCTTCCTTTGCAACGAGCGTGCCAATCTCGAAAATTCAGACTAACAACTTGATTTAATTTGATTTATAGATTTTCCGACAACGCTCTCAGCAACAAATGTGCGGTATTCCGCACAGATTGATTTGCGGATCGAGCGAGAATATGCACAATGCGCCCATGCCGAAGCGACCGGTGAGTGAACGATTTTTGACGCCAGAACAGTTGGGGCGACGATCCCGGCGGGTCTGGCTTGTCTTCGCGATGCTATCGGCCGCCATCATCGCGGCCGCCCTGTACGGCGCCAGCTTTTACGGGCGCCTGACGGCCATCGAAGCGTTGCAGCGACAGGGACACACGGATGCGAACCTCAAGGTCGCCCTCTTGCGGGCGGTGCTGGAGCGCCCGCGGGCGCTGCCTTTGCTGCTGGCCGACGATCAACAGGTGCGCGATGCGCTTACGGAGCGACAGGCCGATGCCGTAATCGCGCTCGACCGCAAGCTGGAAAGCCTGGTCTCCGGCACGAGCGCAGCGGTTCTCTATGTCGTCGGCAAGGACGGCATCGCCATGGCCTCGAGCAATTGGCGGGAGCCGCTGAGCTTCGTCGGCAACGACTATTCGTTTCGTGATTACTTCCGCAAGGCCATGGAGGCGGGAACGGCCGAGCATTATGCGCTTGGCACGGTCAGCAATCGCCCCGGCCTCTATATTTCCCGCCGCGTCGGCGATGCCGGTTCCGCTTTGGGCGTCGTCGTGGTCAAGATGGAATTCGATCAGCTGGAGGCGGATTGGAGCGAAAGCGGCCGCCCCGCCTACGTTACCGACGAACGCGGTGTCGTCCTGATCACCAATCTGCCCTCGTGGCGTTTCATGACAACTGCGCCCCTTTCTCGCGAAGACGCTGATGTCATTCGCAAGAGCCTGCAGTTCGGCGCAGCTCCCCTCTCGCCGCTGCCGATCAGCCGCCCGGAGGTGATCGGCCCTGATACGACGATCGTCCGGGCCGTTTTGCCCGGCAGCAGCGCCGATGAATACTTGCGACTGACGACTGCAGTCCCGTCAACGCCGTGGCAACTAGGCTATCTCATACCAACAGGTCCGGCTGTTACAACGTCCATGCGGGAGATGCGCTTTCTCACCTTGACGGTGCTGTTGCCGATCCTTGTCTTCGCTGCCTTCCTTCTTCGCAGGCGTCACGTCTCCGCCATGCAGATCGCTGTCAGCAGGATCGCCCGCGAGGAGTTGGAGCGGCGTGTGCTTGAGCGTACCGATGACCTTAGTCGCGCTCGCGATCGTCTGGAGGCGGAGATTGCCGACCATCGCGCGACGGAAGAGAAGCTCCAGGGCGTTCAGCAGGATCTCGTCCAGGCCAACCGTCTCGCCATCCTCGGCCAGGTCGCCGCGGGCGTCGCCCATGAGATCAATCAACCGCTCGCGACGATCCGGGCCTATGCCGAGAACGCCAGTATCTTCCTCGAACGGCAGCAAATCGACCCTGTCAGGGATAATCTGTCGGCCATAACCGGATTGACGGAGCGGATCGGGACGATCACCGATGAATTGAAGGCTTTTGCCCGCAAAGGTCGAACGGCACCTGAACCGGTGGAGCTCAAAGCCATCATCGAGGGCGCTGTTGTTCTGCTCAGGAGCCGGTTTGCCGGCCGCCTCGACGCTCTCAAAATCGAGCTACCGCCATCGGGGCTCGTTGTCGTCGGCACGAGAATCCGGCTTGAGCAAGTTCTGATCAACCTGTTTCAAAACGCACTCGAAGCCCTTGACGGTCGAGATGGCGCGAGGGTCGAGGTTTCGGTGCGCGAAATGACCGATGACGTCGAGATCATTGTCTCCGATAACGGACCCGGCATTCCCGATACAATTCTCGGCTCGCTCTTCACGCCGTTCAACACCTCGAAAGAAAAAGGCCTTGGGCTCGGCCTCGTCATTTCCAAGGATATCGTCGTCGACTACGGCGGCCGGATCGAGGTGGAGAGCAGCAGCAGCGGCACCCGTTTCACCATTCACCTGCGCAAGGCAACGACATGAACGACAGTTCCCCGGTCTTCCTCATCGATGATGACAAGGATCTGCTCAAGGCGACGAAGCAGACGCTTGAACTGGCCGGCTTTGTCGTCTCGGCCTTCTCTTCGGCGAGCGATGCGCTCAATGCTCTCGATGCAAACTTTGCCGGAGTTGTCGTCTCCGATATCCGCATGCCGCAAATGGATGGGCAACAGCTCTTCTTCCGCGTCAAGGACCGCGACGCCGACATGCCCGTGATCCTGATGACCGGCCATGGCGACATTCCGATGGCGGTGCAGGCAATCCAGGACGGCGCATATGATTTCATCGCCAAGCCTTTTGCGACTGACCGGCTGGTTCAAAGCGTGCGCCGCGCCGCCGAGAAGCGCCGGCTCGTTCTGGAAAACCGTTCGCTCCGTCTCGCGGCCGAACAGGCACAGGGCGATCTGCCGCTGATCGGCCAGACGCCTGCCATGGAACGCCTGCGGCACACCTTGCGGCAGATCGCCGATACGGATGTCGATGTGCTGGTGACGGGAGAAACGGGAAGCGGCAAGGAAGTGGTGGCAAGCCTGTTGCATCGCTGGAGCCGCCGGGCGAAGGGCAATTTCGTCGCGTTGAATTGCGGCGCCCTCCCCGAGACCGTCATCGAAAGCGAACTCTTCGGCCATGAGCCCGGTGCATTCACCGGCGCGCAGAAGAAGCGGGTCGGCCGAATCGAACATGCGAGCGCAGGAACCCTGTTTCTCGACGAAATCGAGAGCATGCCGCCGTCGATCCAGGTGCAGATGCTACGCGTTCTGGAAATGCGCGAGGTGACGCCGCTCGGTACGAACGAGGTTCGGCCCGTCGATCTGCGCGTGGTGGCTGCGGCGAAGGTGGATCTGGGCGATCCTGCCCAGCGCGGCGATTTTCGCGAGGACCTCTATTATCGTCTGAACGTCGTTACCCTCTCCATCCCGCCGCTACGCGAAAGGCGCGGCGATATCCCCTTACTGTTCAGCTATTTCGCGAAGCGTGCCGCCAGCCGTTTTAAACGTGACGTTCCGGCCATATCCGGTGCGGTGCACCGCCATTTGCAGCGGCACGATTGGCCGGGAAATGTGCGCGAGCTCTCGCATTTCGCGGAGCGCCTGGTGCTCGGCCTCGAGACGGCGGCGATGCAGGAACCTCCCGACACGCCAGCCGCTGACGGAACACTGCCGCTGCCCGCCCGGATCGAGCGCTATGAGGCGGAACTCATCCGCGAGACGTTGTCGCAAAACCATGGCGACGTCCGCCGCACCATCGAGGCGCTGGGCATTCCCCGCAAGACCTTCTACGACAAGCTGCAGCGCCACGGCATCGTCCGCGGCGAATTCACCGGACCAGAGGGGAGTGATCGTCGAGGGTCCTAGGTGGGCGGTCTAAAACGAAAACTCGCGGCCTTTCAGCCGCGAGCATCTTTGGATCAAGACAAACCCCTACCGCGTTTCCGCTTTTCTTAGAATCGCGTAGGCGCCCTGCCTTCTTGTTTTTCTCGCATTCCGGCCGGAAAACCGCTGCGCAGTTTTCCTGGAAATGCTCTGAGCGTCAGCCGGCGGCTTCGATTTTGTCCTGCGTCTTCGTGTCGAAATCGCTGGCGTCATGGCGTTCGCGCAGCTGCTCGGACGGATCTCCGGACATGCGGTTGACCATGCGGCCGCGCTTTACGGCGGGGCGCGAGTGGATAAGATCAGCCCAGCGCTGCACGTTCTTATAATCCTGCACTTGCAGGAATTCGCCCGCACCATACTGCCATCCCTTGGCGAGGCCGCCATACCAGGGCCAGATGGCAATATCGGCGATCGTGTATTCGCTGCCCGCAATATACTCGCTTTCCGCCAGGCGACGATCGAGCACGTCGAGCTCGCGCTTCACTTCCATCGCAAAGCGATCGATCGCATATTCGATCTTCGTCGGTGCATAGGCGTAGAAATGGCCAAAACCGCCGCCGAGATAAGGCGCGCTTCCCATCTGCCAGAACAACCAGGACAGGCACTCGGCGCGGGCGGGCTGTTCCGTCGGCAGGAAGGCGCCGAACTTTTCGGCGAGATAGGTCAGGATCGAGCCGGATTCGAACACGCGGATCGGCTTGGGGCCACTGCGATCCAGCAGAGCCGGAATCTTCGAATTGGGATTGACCTCGACAAAGCCGCTGCCGAACTGGTCGCCGTCGCCGATCTTGATCAGCCAGGCGTCATATTCGGCGCCGCTGTGGCCGAGCGCCAGCAACTCCTCAAGCATGATGGTGACCTTGACGCCATTCGGCGTGCCCAGCGAATAAAGCTGAAGGGGATGACGACCGACGGGCAGTTCCTTCTCATGAGTCGGTCCGGCGATCGGGCGGTTGATGTTGGCGAACTGGCCGCCATTGGCTTTGTTCCAGGTCCAGATCTTCGGCGGCGTGTATTCGGCAGAACCGGTCATAGGCATCCTCCTTTTGGGGTGAATCAGATTTGGGAGCGATCTTCGATGTAGCGCGCTACGCTCGTCGCACATAGGGACGCCCGTTCATTTTTACGAGAGCCACCGCACTGCTTTTCCAAAGCTCTTGGCTGAAACGAAAAAAGCCTGCCGCGGGAGGAGGTGCGGCAGGCTTTCGGCAATAGTTGAACAGCGCTCGGGAGGAGGAATGGCGCTGTTCGAGCAGACGACCCTGGGAGGAGGAGTGGGCGTCTGCAAAGCGAAGGATGCGGGAGGAGGTGCGTCACTTCGATGACCTGAACATAGCAGTCTTTTGCTCAGTGGATAGGCATTTCTTTGCACGACAGCTATGCGTTATGCGAAAACCGGCACGCTCGACTGAAGCATATTTTAGCAACGAGCTAGGTCGAGACCGTCACGCAGACAAAACAAAAGCGCCTGCTCGGGAGAAAGCAGGCGCCTGAAGAATAGAGCTGATCACTTAGCCGTGGCTGCTATCAGCCAGCGATGGCTGCGCGGGCGACATTGCGGATTTCGCCGCGCTCGATGCCGAGATCGTGCAGTTCGCGCGTGGTCATACGGCCCAGTTCAGCGACCGTCTGACGGTACTTGCGCCAGTTGTTGAAAGAGCGTGCTACGTTCATGATGATCCCCTTTCCTTGGGCATTCGAAGCTGAGCTGCCGTGCTTGGCGCTTCGTTCGCTTCGATGAGAAATATATAGCTTAAGCCCCTCGCTTTTTGCAGAGCCAAGGCGTCACTGCACCCATGCGCCAGATGCATGGATCATTCAGACAATCAGCCACCTCGTTCCGGGTGATCGGCGCCGGCCCTCGCGATTTGCTGATGACAGGGCAGCCATTGTCTGCGACAAGGGAAGGATTGAGAGACAGGGGCGTCCACCGTATGGCGGGCTGAGAAGTACCCTTTGAACCTGAACCAGATCATGCTGGCGGAGGGAGTCGCTCGGGGCTTTGCAACATGCTCGTGCCCCTATGCGCCTCGCCCGCCTGAAAAGGGGCGATATGCAAGACCAAATCAATCTCGGAGCTCTGCTCGACACCATGCGCCGGAGCCCGCCGCTGGTACAATGCATCACCAATTTCGTGGCAATGAATATCGCCGCCAACGTGATGCTTGCCGCCGGCGCCTCACCCGCCATGGTCCATGCCGAAGAAGAAGCCGGCGAGTTCGCCACCATCTCCGGAGCGCTCACGGTCAACATCGGTACGCTCTCGGCCGGCTGGCTCGCGGGCATGCTTGCGGCTGCACGTTCGGCAAATCAGGCAGGTAAGCCCTGGGTTCTCGATCCGGTGGCGCATTATGCAACCGGATTCCGCCGTGGGGCAGTCACGCAATTGCTTGAGTTGCGGCCGACGATCATCCGTGGCAACGCCTCTGAAATCATAGCCCTTACCGGTGGCAATAGCCGCGGTCAGGGCGTCGACAGCCGCGATCCTGTCGACATGGCAGAGGATTCGGCGAGACAGCTCGCCAGCCGGCATGGATGCGTGGTCGCAGTGACCGGTGCGACCGACTTCGTGACCGATGGCCACAAGGCGCAACGCATAGAAGGCGGGTCGCCGCTGATGCCCCGGATTACCGCACTCGGCTGCTCGTTGACCTGCCTTGTCGGAGCTTTCGCCGCAACCGCACCCGACAACCCGTTCGACGCGACGGTCGCCGCCCTCGCTGTCTTTGGCGTTGCGGGAGAACAGGCCGGAGCGGCAGCCGATGGTCCTGGCTCCTTCTCCTGGCGCTTTCTCGACGCGCTGGCCGCCCTTGACGCGGAGACGCTGACTGCCAAAGCGAGGATCGTCGCAGCATGAAAAATTTCGACCTCTCCCTTTATCTCGTTCTCGATCCTGTGCTCTGCGCTGACATCGGCATGATCGAAACCGCGCGCGCTGCCGTTGCCGGCGGCGCAACGATCGTCCAGCTGCGCGACAAACACGCCTCGACCACGACCATGATCGAGACGGGAATCGCCCTCAAACAGGTGCTCGCCGGAAGCGGCGCGCGCCTCATTATCAATGATGATGTCGAGGCAGCCATCGCAATTGGCGCGGATGGCCTGCATATCGGGCAGGAAGATCTGAACGCCCAAGACGCCCGCCGCATGATCGGCCCCGACATGATCCTCGGCCTTTCTGTAGAGACCGAGGCTCTCGCCTCGGCGATCGACGCCGAAATCGTCGACTATGCCGGCATAGGCCCGGTCTTTGCGACACCGACCAAGCCGGATCACAAGCAGCCGATCGGCTTTGACGGTCTTGCCCGGATCATCAAGCTTTGCCCGGTTCCGACGGTCGCTATCGGTGGCCTGAAAGCCAAGCACGTTGCCGAGGCGCTGACGGCAGGCGCGGAAGGAGTCGCGATGGTTTCGGCCATCTGCGGTCAGCCTGATCCGAAGGCTGCGACAATCTTCATCGCCAATGCCATCAAGGAGGCCAGCAAATGATCCGCAATGTCCTGTCCATCGCCGGTTCCGATCCTTCCGGCGGCGCCGGTATTCAGGCCGATCTCAAAACATTCTCGGCTCTCGGCGTTTACGGAATGGCAGCCCTGACGGCGTTGACGGCGCAGAATACGCAGGGCGTTTCCGGAGTTCATCCGGTGCCTCCCGCATTTGTCGGCGATCAGATCGAGGCGATCTTTGCCGAAATACGCGTGGATGCCGTCAAGATCGGCATGATCGCAAATGCAGCGATTGCAGCCGTCGTTGCCGACATTTTGAAGCGGCACCCCGATGTTCCGGTTGTGCTCGATCCCGTTATGATCGCCAAGGGCGGCGCGGCTCTTCTTGCGGCCGATGCCGTCGATGTCCTGAGCCGTCGATTGCTGCCGCTTGCGACCGTCGTGACGCCGAACCTGCCGGAGGCAGCAGCCCTGCTGCACGAGGCCGAAGCAACGAGCCGGGAAGATATGGCGCGCCAGGCACTCGCGCTCTCAGAGCTCGGTCCCGTCGCCGTGCTCGTCAAGGGTGGTCACCTCGACGGGAACGAGAGCCCCGACGTGCTGGCCAGTGGCGGAAACGTCACCTGGTTCGAGGCCGACCGGCTGCCGACCAAGAACACGCATGGAACCGGATGCACCCTTTCCAGTGCGATTGCTGCCGAGATCGCCAAGGGCTCGCCGCTTCCGCAAGCCATTGCCTCGGCCAAGGACTATCTCGCCCGGGCGGTCGCCGCTGCGGGCCAGCTTTCGGTCGGTAGCGGCCATGGCCCCGTACAGCATTTCCATGCGCTATGGGCAGACAATGAAGGAGTAAGGAAATGAGCCTGCCAATAAAGGACCAGATCGTCATCGTCTCGGGCGCGGGACGCGGTTTCGGCGCCGCAATCGCCACGGCCTTCGCCCGCGAAGGTGCCAGGGTTGCGATCAACTATCGAGCAAGCCGCCAACAGGCAGAAGCCCTTGCCGAGAAGCTTGGCAGCGGCGCAAAAGCCTTTCAGGCAGATATGCGCAGTCTTGCCGAAACGGAGCGGCTCGTCGAAGAGGTGACGGCTCATTTCGGCGCACCGACGACGGTGGTGCATAACGCCCTTGCCGATTTCAGCTTCAACGGCGATGCTCGCTCGAAATTGGACGCATTGAGCTGGTCCGAGATGACGACGCAGCTTGAGACGGCCCTCCAGGGTGCGCTCAACCTCATCCAGGCGGCGCGGCCGGCGATGGAGCGCGCGGCATTTGGCCGGGTTGTGACGATCGGCACGAACCTCTTCCAGAACCCGGTCGTGCCGTATCACGATTACACGGCGGCAAAGGCGGCGTTGTTGTCGCTGACGCGCACGGCTGCAGCCGAACTCGGGCCGCTCGGCATTACCGTCAACATGGTCTCGGGCGGGCTGCTGCGCACGACGGATGCCAGCAGTGCCACCCCGGAGGCAGTCTTCGACATCATCGCCGCCAATACGCCTCTTCGCCGCGTCACGACGCCGGAAGAAGCTGCCGACGCGGTTCTGTTCTTCGCAAGCCCGTGGGCTCGTGCCGTTACCGGGCAGAACCTCATCGTCGATGGCGGGCTAGTCTTCGGCTAATACAAAAAACGGAAAGGCGCCGACCATCGGTCGACGCCTTTCTCCTGATTTCCTGGTCCGATATGAATTTCGAGGCTCAGGCCCACCCCATGGTCAGCACGCCAAAGAGGATGACCACACCCAGGACGACACGGTAGACCACGAAGGGCCAGGTGGAGAAGCGCTCCAGGAAGCGCATCAACCCCCAGATTGTGATGAAGGACGAGATGCTGCCGACGATCAGTCCGACGATGAGAATGGACCAGGCTTCCATCGGAATGTGAGCCTTGTAGAGCGTGAACAATTCCTTCAGGCCGGCAAGCGCAATCGCCGGCAATCCCAGCAGGAACGAGAAGCGGGCCGCCTCCTCGCGTTTCAGACCGAGGAAAAGTGCGCCGGTCAAGGTGGAGCCGGAGCGCGAAACGCCGGGCACGAGCGCGCCGACCTGGGTGATGCCGACGAAGAGCGCATCGACCAGTGTCATCTGCTCGATATTCTTTCTGTGGCGGCTATACAATTCGGCAACGGCCAACAGCACGCCCATGACGACGCAGGCGATGCCGATGACCCAGAGGCTGCGGAACGATGTGCCGCAGGCGTTGAGCGACGATGACAGCAACAGGCCGACGATGACGATGGGGATCGTTGCGATGATGATGGCGATGGCAAGCCGCATGGCGGGTGAGCCCCAATCCCTGCGTTTGATGGCATCGAGCGAGCCGAAGGTGACGTAGCGGACATCGCTCCAGAAATAGGAAATAATTGCTGCGAGTGCGGCGAGCTGCATTGCAGCCGAAAACGCCGAACCGGGATCCTGCCAGCCAAGCAGGGCTGGCACGAGGCGCATATGCGCGGTGGAGGAGACAGGCAGGAGTTCCGTCAAACCCTGCACAACTCCCAGAACGGCAATTTTGGCATAGCCCAGGGCGACAAAGCCCGTGTCCACGCCTTGCGTACAAACATCAGCCACGTTTCGAAATCCTCGGTTCTCTTGGGGGCTCTGCACCGGAACGGTGCGATGAACTTCGCTGCGAAACAGTTTTCAGACGAGAGATCGGCAGGCGCTATCGGACGCCTTGCCGGTCTCTCGCCCAGAATCGAGGCGGACCATAATTGCGCAGGCTGAACTCTATCTGAAATTGTCGGTGCAGTTTTCCAAGATTCGGAGGGCACGGCGCTCCGGGGCAGGATCGGCGGGATTATCGGATTGGTCGCAAGCGGACGATCGCGCTAGATACGGCACGAGGCCTTAGTCCCACCTACGAATGTCACGCCATGCTGGAGATCGGGAAGCTCATTCGGCAGACAAGGCGCCGGTCGTGCGCCTGCTCGCGTCAAGAGCGATCAGCGCGATGCGCGCTTCTGAGTATCGCCCATCACCGAGAAAACGCGCCTGATGAATGCCTCGCCGTCGAACTGCCGCGCGGCGCCTTCAGTCACATGTTCCGGACGATCGAAGATAAATGCCTCAAGGTTGACGATCGGCAACTTCAGCCGGGTTCGCACCTCCCCGATCATTGCCGTGTGGGTAACGACGACCTGACAACCGTTCGGCTCGAACCATTCCTGAATTCCGTTGGACGGTATAGCGGTTACCGACAGACCGCGCTCCGAAAGGACCGAGCCTATACGGGTGGCCGCCTGCTGATTGTCGAGGCATATCAGGACGTCGGTCTGCGAAGGGGATGGCGAATTGTCTGAATGCATCAAGCAGCCTCTCGTTCGAGATGACGCAATATACCGATTCGGACGTAACGCAGTGTTATAAGTTGTTACATTTTGTTTCAGGAAAATGACGGATTAAGCTGGCACGAATTTGCGAGAAATTTCCTCTCAAATTAGTTATGGAAATTTATACAATTAATTGAAATTAAATAACAAATAAATTATCATACTCCAGCGCCGGGAGTTGAACCAGTGCTAAAGAACATGATCACGGACGTAATATAGTTGTCGTGATTATGTGCATTGCAGTTCCGGCATGCAGCAACGCCACGAAACACGACCGGCTCATAACAAGGAGCAATAGCGCAGCGCGTCGTAAATGGCGGCGTGGATATTGCGGCTCGATATAGCATCGCCGATGCGGATCAGATCGAAAGCGCCCGTCGCATTCTTCTCCGGCAAAGGTGCCCTACGCGCAATCAGGGCCGGATAGTCGACAGCTCCGAAATTGCGCGAGAGCGGCTTTAGCTCAAGATAAAGCTCATCGTTCGCCATCGTTCCATGCTCGACCACGACCTGGGACACGCGGCGTTCCCATTGCGTCTGCTCGGAAAAATCGGATCCCAGCACCGCCACCAGCGCATTGCCGTCGCGCCGCACCGATTTCAACCGGGTATTGATGGTGACCCGCACATTCTTTTCCGCAAAGCTCTTCGCGTAGGGCACATGGTTCATGCCACCCATTTCAGGGGCAAAGAAACGCTCCGGCGAGACCAGCTCCAGCTCGGCACCGCTATTGGCAATGACTTCGGCTGCCGACATGCCAGGATGTCCGCCATTGTCGTCATAGAGCAGAACCTGGCCCTCGGGCTTCACGGCCCCGGCCAGAATATCCCAGGAAGACGTGATCAGATTGTCGCCGCCATCCAGTTCGGGGGATTGTGCGATGCCGCCGGTCGCCACCACGACGATATCAGGCTCGAATGCCAAGACATCATCCGCGCCGGCATAGACATCGTAATGGATCGCAACGCCGAGACGCTCCAGCTCCGAAAGCCGCCAGTCGACGATCCCGATCATTTCCTTGCGGCGTGGATTGCGAGCAAGCAGGTTTACCTGGCCGCCGGCTTTGCTGCTCGCTTCGAGCAGATCGACGACGTGACCTCGCTCGGCAAGCACGCGCGCCGCCTCCAGCCCCGCGGGACCTGCGCCGATGACGACGGCCTTGCGGGATATCCGCGCTTTCTCGATCTGATGCGGCATATCCGCTTCACGACCGGTGGCCGCATTATGAATACAGAGTGCCTCGCCGCCCTCATAGATGCGATCAAGACAGTAGGTAGCGCCAACGCAAGGGCGAATATGGGCCTCCTGCCCCGACATGATCTTGTTGACGATATGCGGATCGGCAATATGAGCGCGCGTCATGCCCACCATATCGAGCTTGCCTTCGGCGATCGCATGCCGTGCAGTGGCGACATCGCCGATGCGGGCGGCATGAAAGACCGGGAATTTGGTCGCTGCCCTCACCTCGCCGGCAAAGTCCAGATGCGGCGCCGATGCCATTCCCTGGATCGGGATGACCTTGCTGAGCGCCGCATCGCTGTCGATATGGCCGCGAATGATGTTGAGGAAATCGATGTTTCCCGAACCTACAAGGCGCCTGGCAATCTCGACACCTTCCTCCTTCGAAAGGCCTTTTTCCCAGTCCTCGTCTGCGACAAGCCTGATGCCAACGATGAAATCCGGGCCGACTGCCTTGCGGATCGCCTCGGTCACCAGCATCGAGAAGCGCATGCGGTTGTCGAGCGAGCCACCGAACTCGTCCTCACGCCGGTTCGTTGCGGGCGACCAGAAGCCATCGGTCAGATGGCCGTAAGCCTCGAGCTCGATACCGTCGAGACCGGCAGCCTGCATCCGCTGGGCAGCAGCGGCAAAATCGCCGATAATGCGCTCGATATCCCAGTCTTCGATCGCTTTGGGAAAAGCCCGGTGCGCCGGTTCCCGAAGCGGTGACGGCGCAAGCGCTGGGAGCCAGTCTCCCTTGTTCCATCCAGTGCGACGACCGAGATGGGTTAACTGGATCATCACGGCAGCACCGAACTCGTGACAGTCATCGGCAAGCCTCTTCAGCCACGGCACGATCTCGTCCTTGTAGGCATGGAGATTGCCGAAGGCCGGTGGCGAGTCCGCAGAGACGACAGCCGATCCTGCCGTCATGGTCAGTGCAATGCCGCCTTTTGCCTTTTCGCGATGATAGAGCCTGTAACGATCCGTCGGCATACCCTCTTCGGAATAGGCCGGTTCATGCGCGGTCGACATGATACGGTTCTTCAGCGTGAGATGCTTGAGCTGATAGGGTTGGAGCAACGGATCATTTGAGGTCATGTGGTTTCCATTGCCTCCTTCGAAACCAGGGATCTAAGTCCGCATCTTTGCCGAGACCGCAGCCGATGGCTATAGTTTTCTAGACTGGTGCACGAGCGCGGCGGCCATGCCGCAGATCGGCAGCCGTATGCCAGACGATCGTCGCAAAGATGATCGCGCCGCCGACAAAGGTTGCAACAGGCGGCTTCTCCGAAAAGAAGAGCCAAACCCAGAACGGCGTCAGCACGATCTCCATCGAACCAATGAGCGCGGCGTCCGCGGCGGGCATCCGCTTCGATCCAAACAGGAACAGAACAAACGCGAGCGCGAAATTCGTCGCCCCGAACGCCGCAAGCATCAGCCAGTTGTAGGTATCGAGCGAAGCCGTCGACGCGAAAGGCGCGAAGACGACGAATGTGAGAAAGCCGCTGACGATGCTGGAAGGAAGGATCGGCACGCTGCGGTCCATGCGCGGGATAACGATGATGAAGGCAAAGGTTACCGTCATCCCCAGGGCCAGCAGGTCGCCAACGCCCGTGCCGCCGCCAATCGAGGAGGCAACGATGACGGCAACGCCGACCAGGCAGATAGCGCCGGCCACCAAAGTTCTCTTCGCCACCCGCTCCTTCAGCATCACCCAGCTCAGAACGGCTGCGATGAACGGTGCTGTCGCGTAGATCATGGTGACATTCGCGACCGTCGTCATATAGAGCGCGCCGATGAAGCAGGCTTGGCTAAGCGCCTGGCAGACGATCATTGCAATACCGGCGGGATGAAAGATGGAGCTCCACTGGCGCCGCGAGAACCCACCTTCCAGGAAAAAGCTCGGGACAATCAGGAAAACGCCGCCAAGCAACGAGCGCCAGGCAATAGCAGTCCATAGGTCTGCAGTCAGAAGACGCGCGTAGATACCGCTGCAGCTCCATGCCAGCGTTGCCAAAACCACAAGGAGGACGCCCCTCTCGTAATCGCTGGCGGGAGCGGAGCGGGTCGGGAACTGAAAGGTCATTTTGGGGGACTCAAGATGAGATGGTGACTGAATGTCATGTGTGTGCGCCGATATTTGACATCAGGCAAACGAATAGTAGAGATAGTAGCCATCAGAAATATTTGTGACCTGGCCATGCGCGACCCCATCGAAAGCGATCTGCTTCGGACGTTTCTCGTCATTAGCGAGACGACTAATTTTTCCCTTGCCGCGCAGCGTATCGGACGCACGCAATCTGCTGTCAGCGCTCAGATTCGCCGCCTCGAGGAGACCGTCGGCGAAACGCTTTTTGAGAGGAATGCAAGGGGAGCGGTTCTGACCCGTGCGGGACGTCAGCTGCTTCCCTACGCGCAACGGGTCATCGAGCTTCTCAGCGAAGCCGCCGCAACGATCCGTACCAAGCCGCTCGACGGGCCGGTGCGGATCGGCATTCCCGAGGAATACAGCCAGACCGTCCTACCAGCGGCGCTCGCCGCCTTCGCCATCAGGCATCCGGCGGTCGAGGTAACGGTTTCGTGCGACTATACGGCACCGAACCTCGAAGCGCTGGAACGAGACGAACTCGATCTTGCCGTCGTCTTCGATTGGAGCAACCAGACGAAGGGGGAAACTCTCTGCGTCGACCCCACGGTTTGGGTCACCTCGCTGGTTCACCGCCTGCATGAGGCGACTCCGCTGCCTATCGCGGTCTATCGAAACTCGACATGGTGCCGGGATTTTGCTCTGCGCTCGCTGGAGCAAGCAGGATTGCACTATCGCATCGCCTTCATCGCCGACACCGGTTCGGCTCTGAAGAGTGCCGTTCTCGCGGGTCTTGCGGTTTCGACGCTATCGCGCAGCAACATTCCCCATGGTTGCAGGGAGCTGACGATCGAGGATGGTTTTCCCCCGGTCGATTCCTCCCGTGTCGTGCTTCGGCGCAATCCCTATCATTCGAGCCCGGCGATCCGGGAACTCGCGGAAATGGTGGCGGAAGCGTTCCGGCCGATGTCGAGCCTGCTACAACCGTAGTGCTTGCCGCCAGGTTGAGTCATCTTCCCTGATATTCAGCGTCGGTGACATGCTCCATCCAATCCACGACCTTGCCGTCGAGGTGTTCCTGGATAGCGATATGGGTCATGGCCGTCGTCGGCGAGGCGCCATGCCAATGTCTCTCACCCGGCTCGAACCACACGACATCCCCCGGGCGAATTTCCTCGACCGGACCGCCTTCGCGCTGGACGAGACCAAGACCAGCGGTGACGATCAGCGTCTGGCCTCGCGGATGGGTATGCCATGCGGTGCGCGCGCCGGGCTCGAAGGTAACGCTTGCAGAGGCAGCACGACGCGCATCGTTTGCGGCAAATAGCGGATCTAACCGCACCGTGCCCGTGAACCAATCCGCCGGCCCCTTGCCTGAAGGTTCCGTCCCGTTCCTCTTGATATCCATATTGGCTTCCCTTTCAGAAGACGATGCAATCACATGGGATTAATCTAGCTCAAGAACGGTGAGACTGTAGAGGCGAATATGCGCATAGACATATGAGCTGCATTCATAAAATCCCGCGTGATATTCAACGGGATCCATCAAGTTCTGACCGCCGCATTGGACGGCTGTGGCCTAGCCTAGCTGCTGACGGGCTGACGCTCCCCCACTGTGAAAGCGGCCACATTGCTCGTGTGCTGGAGGATTGGTGCCCGCCGTGGACGGACTACCATTTCTATTATCCGAGCCGCCGCCAACCCTCATCCGCCCTTGCCGTCGTTCTCGAAGCATTGCGTCACCGCGATTGAACGGTGCCGGTAGCAGAGCTCAGGATGCCATTAGTGCGCGAATGCTGCGATCGGCAGCTTGCAACAGCTCGAAAGCTTCGTAACGTCGCTCGTGCAATGCCTTGAGAGCACCATCCACGGGCTCGTACCTCTTTGCCAGTCGCGACATGGCGGCCATCGCTTCCACAAGCGAATCGCAATGCCCGGCAGCCGTGGCACCGAGCATGGCAGCGCCGAGAAGAACGGGTTCTTCCGTGTCGGCGACGGCGACCGGTCGGCCCGTCGTATCCGCCAGAAGCTGACGCACAAGGCCGCTCTGGGCAGCGCCGCCGCTGGCAATGATGAGATCGCAAGCGATGCCATCCCGCTCCAGCTTGTCAAGCAACTGCTTGAGACCGTAACCAATGCCGCATAGGCCGGCGACATAGAGAGCGACCAGATCGTCGATGCCGGTTTCCAGCCCGAGGCCCGAGATGACAGCGCGCGCATCGGGATCAGCATAAGGCGAACGATTACCGAGAAATTCGGGAACGACCTGGATGGATTGCGCGAGCTTCACTGCATTGGAAGCGTTCTGCGAAGCCTTCTTTGCCTGCTGGTCGAGCCAGGCGACGAGTGACAGACGCTCGACTTCAGCCTTGGCACATGCCTCGGCGGCGGCAGGATGCATCGTGACCAGATGATCGATTGCCGCTCCCGCAGCCGACTGGCCACCTTCGGTCAGCCAGAGGCCCGGGACCATGGCCGAATAATAGGGACCCCAGACGCCATCGACGAACACGGCCGCCTCGCTTGAGGCCATGGAACATGCCGACGTGCCGAAGATGTAGGCGAGCCTGTTTCGAACATCGGCCTTACCCTCCGGGTCCTTCCCGCCCAGCGTACCGACGCCGCCTGCATGCGCATCGATCAACGACGCGCCGACCGGCGTGCCGGCAACAAGGCCGAGATCGTGGGCGGCGGCTTCGCTCAGGCCTTCGCCGAGAGCAGTGCCCGGCTCGACGATCTCTGTGCCGATCCGCACGAAACCTTCGTCGGCGAGTTCGCCAAGGCCAATATCCTTGAAATATTGCGCATCCCAGCGTTTCTCATGGGCGAGATAGGTCCATTTGCATGTCACCGTGCATACCGATCTCTGCAGCGAACCCGTCGCGCGCCAGGTCAGATAGTCGGCGAGATCGAAGAAATGGCCCGCCGCGGCGAAGGCCCCCGGCAAATTTCGCTTCAGCCACAGCAGCTTCGGCGTTTCCATTTCCGGCGATATACGGCCACCGACGTAACGAAGCACGGCATGGTTTCCGGCATTGATCTCCGCGGCCTCGCCGGCGGCACGATGATCCATCCAGACGATGATATTGCGATTTGCGTCTTTAGATGGTCCCACAGCCACGGGGCTGCCGTCCGCCTTTACGGCAACCAAGGAGCAGGTCGCGTCGAAGCCGATACCGGCGACATCGTTGGCCGCAATCTTTGCCGTGGCGACGGCCTCTTTCACACTGTCACATACAGCCGTCCATATCTGCTCGCTCGACTGCTCGACGATACTGCCAGCCTCGTGCCAGATGGTGATTGGCCGCTTCGCGGCGGCGAGCAGTTGGCCGTCCGCATTGAAGACGCCGGCCCGGGCGCTGCCAGTGCCGACATCGATGCCGATGAAATAAGATGCCGTCATCAGAGATCCGTACTCAAAGGCAGGATCACCAGATCCCGGATTACGATGTTACGCGGCCTCGATAGCATGAAGACAACCGCCTCCGCCACTTCCGTCGCCTCCATCAAGCCGCCCGAGGCGATGGCCTCGTCGAGCTTTGCCTGCGGCCAGTCGCTGATCAGTGCGGTCACAACCGGACCAGGTGCGACTGCGCCGACGCGGATGCCATGCTTGGCCACCTGACGCCGCACCGTATGCGTGAACGCCTGGATGGCATGCTTGGAAGCCGTGTAGATCGGTTCCCAGACCACGGGCACGAGACCGGCGATCGAACTGGTCATGATGATATCGCCCGTTTTTCGCTCGATCATGTGCGGCAGCACCATCCGCACCGAGCGGAAGGCCGCGTTGATATTGAGATCAAGCATTCTGTCCCAGGCGTCTGGATCGCCTTCCGCCACTTCGCCGCCGATATAGGCGCCGGCGTTGGCGTGGAAGATATCGAGTCTGCCGAACTTGTCGAGTATTTGCGGCATCATGGTGGCCACACTCTCGGGGTTGAGAAGATCGACGACCACGGGATGCGCATTCGGCCCTAATTCGGCGCAGAGACTTTTCAGGCTGTCTTCCGCTCTGTCGACAAGGGCGACGCTGGCGCCCGCGTTCAATAGTGCTTTGGCGCATTCCAGACCAATTCCAGACGCAGCCCCGGTGATGGCGGCGACTTTGCCGGCAAAATCCTGTCTCATAACAATCCTTACCTTTTTGAAGAAATCAGCCACGCCCATGCGAGGCGCGGGAACGACGGGCGAGCGAGTCGACAATGACGGCAATGGCTAGAACTGCACCGGTGATCATGTAGCGAAGCGCCGAGGACAGATCGAGCATGGTCAAGCCACTGGCGATCGACTGGATGACGATGATGCCAAGCAAAGCCGAATAGGCGCTGCCGCGACCGCCGAAGAGGCTCGTGCCGCCGATAACCGCTGCAGCGATGGCATTCAGATTGACGTCGCCGCTGCCGGCCTGCTGGCTGGCCGATGCCAGGCGCGCGGCCGCCAGCACGCCGCCAAGCGCTGCAAACATGGCGCAGAGAACGAAAGCGCTGGTATAGATCCGACCCACATTGATGCCGGCGCGGCGTGCCGCCTCGCGGTTCCCGCCGACGGCGGACATCGATCGACCCCATTGCGTGCGCGTCAACGCATAATCCATGACGATGACCAGCACCACGAACACGGCGAACATCCACGGAATGCCGCGATCCTGATTGAGGTAGAAAGCGACAAACTCAAGGGCCACCGTGATGGCGGCGGCCTTCGCGACCAGGCTACCGATGGAAGGGGCAGACAGGTTGGCCTGCTTGCGGCGGCGCACGGCGCTCAAGCCGGTCACCAGCATCACGACACCCGGAACGAGCGCGAAGACATAGGCAAGCGGACGGGGAATGACGAGGAGCTGACCAAAATTCACGATCGCCGAGCCATAGGGCAGATTGATCGAACCGGTTGCGCCGAGCAGATAAAGCTGCATGCCGAGCACGGCAAGCAGCCCGGCCAACGTGGCAACGAAGCTCGGCATGCCCAGTCGATTGAACAGCACCGCATAGATGGCGCCGATCACGCCGCCGACGGCCAGTGCCGCGAGGATCGCAAAGACCACCGGCCAGCCTTCGTTGACCCAGAGCATGCCGACCATGGCCGAGGCGAAGCCGCTGATCGATCCCACCGAAAGGTCGATCTCGCCGACCATCAGCACGCAGACGATGCCGAGCGAGATGATGCCGACGGTCGAGGCGTCGAACAGCAGGTTCGCAAGATTATTGCTGGAGAGAAATGTCGGGTTCAGCGTACCGAATACCGTCCAGATGATGACGAGGCCGACAACGACAGGCAGCGAGCCAAGATCGCCGGACCTAACCTTATCGATAGACGAGCGAATGGTGGCCACGAGCCCGGTTTCATGATTTACCCGAATGTCGCTGCGGTCGAGCAGCACGGCCGATTGTTTGCTGTCCTGGCTCATGGCTGGCCCCCTTCTCTCTGTTCCTGTTGGGCCTGACGGCGCACGGCGCGTCGCGACACGGAATTCTCCGCTGCACCCGTGATGGCGCTAACGAGCTCCTGGTTCGATGTGTCTGGATAAAAGACACCATTGTTGCGGCCGAGGCGCAGGACAACGATGCGGTCGGCCACGGCGCGGACATCCTCCATGTTGTGGCTGATCATGATGACGCCGAGACCCTTGTCGCGGACGCGCTCGATGAGGTTCAACACCTCGGCTGTCTGCGCCACCCCAAGCGCTGCGGTCGGCTCATCTAGCATGATGAGTTTCGGTTCGAGCAGCAGCGAGCGGGCGATCGCCACGGTCTGCCGTTGACCGCCCGAAAGCGAGGCGATGGGGATGCGAACGCTCGGGATGCGGGCCGCCAATTCGTTGAGAAGCGTCCAGGCGCGAACCTCCATCGCCGTTTCATCGAGCTTCAACGGGCTCATTTCGCGGCCGAGAAAGATGTTCGCAACGACATCGAGGTTCTCGCAAAGCGCCAGGTCTTGAAAGACCGTGGCGATGCCAAGATCAAGTGCTGTCGCGGGATCGCTGAGCGTCACCTGCTTGCCGCGAAACGTGATGGTGCCTGAACTCGGCTGGTGGACGCCGGCCAGAACCTTGACGAGCGTCGATTTGCCCGCGCCATTGTCGCCGACCAAGGCCACGACTTCGCCTGCATGTACATCGAGGTTGATATCCGTCAGTGCCGAGACGGCGCCGAAGTGCTTGGAGACCCCATTGAGGCTGAGCACAAGCTCGCCCGACGGGGTTCTATGATCGGAAGCGTCACTCATGACAGGCCACCTTCTCGGGTTGGGATGCTATCGATTGCGTTCGTCTCCGGCCGCCGAAGCGACCGGAGACTGGGAGGAAGCAGCTCTCAGCTGCCGATGCCAAGCTTCTTGCAGCCGTCGGCATAGCGATCCATGCAGAGCTGGGCCGGCGTCTGGATCGGCTTGCCGTTGACGGCCTTGTCGATGATTTCTGCCTTGAGGTTGTCAGCCGTGACCAGAGCCGGCGTGAAGAGCCTGGTCGGCGTATCGAAGAGCTTCGTATCGGCCTTGGGGGTCTCGCCCGACAGCAATTCGATCGCAACATTGGCAGCGGCAGCGGCAACGATCTCGCTCGGCTTTGAGATGGTGTTGTACTGATCGCCGGAAATGATGAGCTGCAGGCCGGCAATCGTGGCATCGTTGCCCGTCACCGGCGGAACCGGGTCGAAGCCTGCCGCCTTGAAGGCGGCGACGGCTGCACCACCCGTGCCGTCATTGGCGGCAACGACGCCGAGGATCTTCTTGCCGAAGCGGGTGATCTGGCCGCTTGCCCATTGCTGCGCCTTCGGCGGCGCCCATTCCGGCGTGTCGAATTCGGCAAGCACCGGATAACCGCCATCGGCGAGACCTGCATGGATGCCCTTCTTGATCAGACCGGCAGCAGCGTCGGTCGGTGAACCGTTGATCTCGAGAAGACCACCGTCACCTGCCTTCACGCCCTTCGCCTTCAGATGATCGACCAGCGACTTGGCGATCATCTTGCCGATCTCTTCGTTGTTGAACGAGACGTAGTAGTCGGCGGCGGCCGACGGGATCGGGCGATCATAGGCGATGACGCGCACGCCCTGGCTTTGCGCGAGCTTCACAAGCGAAGCGGCGGCCGTCGAATCCACGGGGTCGAGCACGATCGCTTTTGCGCCCTGCGAAATCGCCGAATTGAACTGCTGCTGCTGACGCGAGGCGTCGCCATTGGCGTTTTGATAGATGACCTTGCAACCGGCGCAGAGTTTCTTCATCTCGGCCTGGAAGCCGGGGAAATCGTGCTCTTCATAACGCGTGGAGCTCTGGTCGGGCATCAGGAAGGCGACGGTCGCGTCTGTGACCTTGGCGGATTGCGCGAAGGCGGATGTGCCGGTCATAAGACCGATTGTAAGCGCGGCCACGCCGGTGATTTTGAGTGCGAAATGGTTCATTGGAATTTCTCCGTTCCAAATGGTAATGGTTTCCCTCAGTCATCACGGCGGTCAGCGCGCGATGCTCTTGCTTGATGCTCGCCCGCGACCGGTGACCCGATCGACGCGGCGGTAAATTTTGGACAAGCCTTCTCCTTCGGGCTGCTGTGATGCCGGCCCGTTCGCTTGTCCTGAATGCTGAGCTCCTCCCGTTCCTCCCTTTTTAGGCGGCCTCCACCGCGCGTGCGTGCTGTGCCAATAGCGATCTGAACCGCGAGGGTGCCATGCCCTTCTGATCCAGAAAACGCCGATTGAAGTTCGAGATATTGTTGAAACCCGCGGCAAAGCAGATGTCGGTGATGGTCATCTCCGTCTTGGTCATCAACAGATGACAGGCGAAGTTGATGCGCAGCCGATTGACATATTGCACCAGCGCCATCCCGGTATGCCGGCGAAAACTGCGCGAAAAAGCGCTCGCGCTCTGGCCCGTCAACGCGGCAAGGTCCCCTTCGCTGAAGGGCTCCGTCAGGTGCGTGTTGATGTAAGCCAGCGCCTGATTGACACCTGCGGACATGAAACCAGACGGATCGGGCTGATAGCCGGCGCCCGCAAGCGTGCGTGTGCCTTCAGCGCGGCTCAGCGCGCTGAGAACGCTCATAAAACGCTCGATGCGGCGAATACCTGTCGCCTCGACAAGCTCACCGAGGATTGGGCCGACAATGGCAGCGGTTTCGGGCGTGAAGAGTGCGCCGCGACGGCTTGTTTCCAGCATGGCCGCGCAGGCGGACAATTCCGGAAAGACCCGGCTTGCTTCCGCCAGGAAGGATTCGGAGAATTGCAGAACGCGGCAACGCAGGGGAAGCGTCACGCCCGCCGGCACATCGCTCACCCAGTTATGCGGCAGGTTGGGGCCGGTCAGGACCAGATTGCCCGGCTCGAATTCACCGATAAAGTCGCCGACGAAATATTGCCCCGTGGTCGCGACAACATGGTGGATCTCGTACTCGGGATGAAAATGCCAACGAACCGTACGGTAGGGATAGCCGTGCTCCCATGCCTTGAAGGACTCGCCGCTGCCGATCGCGACCACTTCCAAATCGGGGTTCATCAGCCAGCCTCCTTTCGTCCGTCCGCGCGCCACCAGGGCTGCGGCGCCTCCTCCCAGAGGCCATGACGTCTTCCATGAGGTCAAATCTACGCCGTGCCGCAACCTGCCGCTACTACGCCTTGTACGCTTAGCCGATACTTTTTTGACAAGAATGGCGGTCTATTTGGTCGAATGTGCAGTGCGAGATAGGCACTGCGATGCCGAAGCGTTGATATCCGGTGCTAAGCGCAAGGAGTTCTGTATAGGGCCGACAAGGACCTACGGCCGGCGTGCCGTCTGTGACGGTCCGCTGTTTTGTTATTTCTTCTTCGCCTGATCGTGATGCCACTTGATGGCGAAGTACATACCCGTGCCTAGCACAAGAACCTTGAACACGATGAAGACTATAGGGAACCAATCCACCATTTTGAATATTTCCAGACTATTACTCGGGGCTATCTATTGTGAGGTGCACCACCTCAAAAACTGCCGCTTCGGCAGCTTCATTTTTTTGTTCAGACCATCGTCGAATCCAACTTCGATCATAAGAGTCGCATCCACAGGGCATAAGTGGTGCCATCATCCGTCTTGCTGCTGCCACCATCAATTCAAGATGCCCTTACAGCATTAGTTTGCCGAGTGCAGCGTCTCGGTTTCCGGCAAGCGGGCGAGCTTGCCCTCCTCGGCCTTGTAGAAATACTGGCTCGCAACCAACCAACCTTTGAGCGGTCGCAACGGTGGAATGCAGGTCGCCAGCATGAACGGCCCCGTCACCAGGAAGTGAACCCAGATCGGCGCGGAAAAGGCGACTTCGAGCCACACACCGAGCAGCACGCTCGGAATGCAGGCGAAGCAAATGACGAAGAAAGCCGGTCCATCGGCAGGGTCGGCAAAGGAATAATCCAGACCGCACGCTTCGCATTGCTTGCGCAAAGTCAGAAATCCATCGAACATGCGCCCTTGACCGCAGCGCGGGCAACGGCAGCGAAGGCCGGTCTGCAACGGGCTTAACGGGGGATATTCGGTATCCATGGCGCTCTCGCTTTCAAAAGAGACCATCGAGCTATACATTCAATGGCCATATTGCTTGCATTCAATATAGATACAATGAAGTAATATGCGAGTCCATCCGCCAGAATGACGCAGCAAATAATGGCAAACGCTGCGATGCCGGAATGCATTCATTATGCATACAATATAGCCAGCACGGAACCACGGCGAATTAGAAAGCGGAGGCGACCATTTCGGGTGGGCCTTCCAGCGCATGCGCCATGAAGTCCAGCGCACCCTTCAGCCTGTCGCGGCCGATGGGACCACCGAGGCAAACCCTTACTGCCTCGGATGCAGGACCGTCGACGGTGAAGGCGTCGCTTGCCACAACCCCCATACCGGAGTTGCGCATGTGATTGGTGAAGGTAGATCGCGTCCAGCCGTTGGTCAGCGGCAACCAGATGTTAAAGCTGATCGGATCGGATCGATAGCTGCCAGATGGAAGTACGCTGGCGACCATGGCCTGGCGTTCCGCGGCCTCTGCACGCATGAAACGCAAAATGGCGTCGGCTGTACCGTCCTCGATCCACCGCGTCGCCAGCGCCATAGTCAGAGGCGACGCCATGACATTGCCGGTCCGCATCGCGCTGACGAACGGCCAAACCGCCTTGCCTTCAGGTACGACAACATAGGCAAGGCGAAGGCCTGCCCCGATACATTTGGCCAAACCGCCAATATGCCATGTCAGGTCCGGCGCTATCGCTGCAATCGGCTGCGGGCCCTGCGCAGGAACGAAGCCGTAGGCATCGTCTTCCACGATGGGAACCTGATAGCGGCGGGCAACCACGGCGATCTCCCGGCGACGCTCCTCCGGAATCGTCAGTGTCAGTGGATTCTGCAGCGTCGGATTGAGGTAAAGCGCCTTCGGGCGCATCTTTTCACAGGCCTCGGCGAAGGCATCCGGCAAAATGCCCTGTTCATCCATCCGGAGGCCGACGAGATTGAGACGCAGTTGAGCCGCGATCGAACGCATGCCGGCATAGGTGATGTCTTCGGAAAACACCACGTCGCCGGGCCTTGCAAGCAGACCGAAAACTGCAAGCAATGTCGGATGCGCTCCCGGCGTGATGAAAATGCGCTCCTGTGGCGGCAGCAGGCCGCGACGGGCGAGCCAGCCGGCGGCCGCCTCCTTGTCCATGCCGGAACCGCCGAAATCCTGATAGCGCAGCAATGAAACGAGATTGGCCGCCACCGCCGACATGCCTTCGCGCATCCGGGCAACTAGGTCGGGATCGGTCGGATCGGGTGGCAGGTTCATCGAAAAATCGACTAAGGATGCCCGCCTTGGATCAGGAGCCATATCAATGGCGAAACTCTTGGCTTCCTGGCCTTGGCCGGCGGTCACGAACGTTCCGCGGCCGACATGCGAGCCGACCAATCCGCGCTTCTGAGCCTCGACATAGCCGCGTGCGACCGTCGTAAAATCGATGCTCAACCGCTTGGCCAGTTCCCGCTGCGGCGGCAACCTGTCGCCCGCCACCAATATGCCGCTACGCAAATCCATCTCGATCAGGTCGGCGATGGCGATGTAACGCGGGTTTGGAGAGCGGCTGAGATCGGGGTGCCAGTTCTTCATGTCAATGCTCCGCGTCGGACTGTCAGGAAGTCGTCCTGACCAGCATTGATGGTATATTGTTGCACGCCGTTCAAGTCATTTAAATCGCCGCATGCGTTCGGGCAAGCGAGTGACCGCATTTTGCCCAAGAGCTGCGGGCTGAAGGATTGACTGCACCAAACTCGGGCATTGATCACGCCTGAATGAGACCTTCGAGCCAAGGCGGCAAACCGGTGAACCCGGCATGCCGCCTTGCAAACAAGATAGGCCGCCGGGATCACTTCCCGTCAGGGCGGCCAGCCTTCTGTTTGGCCCGATCGTCAACAAGCTCATACCACATGGCGTTGAGGACGGCGAAAGCGGCAGCGAGAGGAAAGCCGAGAAGCCAGGCAAAGTACCACATACGAAATCTCCTTCAGGATCAATAGGCGTGACCGCCCTTGTCGTTGACGGTCTTCGCGTCGACCTTGCCCCACAGCACGCGGTAGACCCAGGCGGTGTAAGCCAGGATCATCGGCAGGAAGATGATCGTAACGACAAGCATGATGAACAGTGTCATGTGACTGGACGAAGCGTCCCAAACCGTCAGACTGGATCGTGGATCAAGCGAAGACGGCAAGAGGAAGGGAAACATCGACAAGCCGACGGTCGAAATGATGCCGAAGATCGCGAGCTTGCTGAACAACAGTACCATCACTTCCCGCCGACCGAGCAGCGCAAGCAGGGCCGCCGCCGTGCCGACAAAGCCAAGCACCGGGGCAACGATCATCCACGGATGCGCGCTGTAATTGGTAAGCCAGGCTCCCGGGCTATGCTCGGCGGTCTTGAGCAGCGGGTTGGAAGGTCCGGCCGCGTCGATTGCGCTGGAGATGCGATAGCCGTCTATCCCAATCCAGAGGAACAGGCCCCCCAAGGCAAAAAGGACGATCACCGCCAGCGCAGCAACGCTGCCATATCGGCGGGCACGCTCCGCAACGATCCCGTCGGTCTTGACCTGAAGCCAGGCTGCGCCATGCATGACCAGCATGGCGACCGACAGCAAGCCACAGAGAAGAGCATAAGGGTTCAGGAGCGCAAAGAAGGATCCTTCGTAGTAGATCCGCATGTCCTCGTCGAACCGGAAGGGGACGCCCTGCAGCACGTTACCGACCGCTACACCGAAAATCAGCGAGGGAACGAAACCTCCGATGAACAGAGCCCAGTCCCAGCCGGTCTTCCAGCCGTCGCTATCGCGCTTCGAACGATACTTGAAGGCGACCGGCCTCAGGATCAGCGCGAACAGAATCGCAAACATGGCAAGATAGAAGCCGGAGAAGGATACGGCATAGAGCGGTGGCCAGGCGGCGAAGATGGCGCCGCCGCCAAGGATCAGCCAAACCTGGTTGCCTTCCCAGGTCGGGCCGATCGAGTTGATGGCAATGCGCCGCTCCGTATCCGTCTTTGCAACGAAGGGAAGGAGCGTCCCGACGCCCAGGTCGAAACCATCGGTCACGGCGAAGCCGATCAGCAACACGCCGAGGAGCAGCCACCAGATGATGCGCAGGGTCTCGTAATCGATCAATTCATGCAGGATCATGGCAGGTCACTCCGCAGCCGGAACGAGATTTTCGGAAATCAGCTTGGCCTCCGGCTTGTCATCCGGATCGGGGCCCTTGCGGATCGCCTTGATCATCAGCGTCATCTCGATGACGATGAGGACGGTATAAAGAGCCGCAAAGCCGAGGATTGTCAGCAGCACCGTGCCGGCACCGAGATTGGAGACGGCCGCGGCCGTCGGCAGCACGCCTTCGATGATCCAGGGCTGGCGGCCGAATTCGGCAACCACCCATCCGAGCTCGATCGCGACCCACGGCAGCGGGATCGCAAAAACGGCTATCCGCA
Organism: Rhizobium sp. NPDC092011; assembly: GCF_044756305.1. NCBI lineage: Bacteria > Pseudomonadati > Pseudomonadota > Alphaproteobacteria > Hyphomicrobiales > Rhizobiaceae > Rhizobium > Rhizobium sp. NPDC092011. The sequence continues at coordinate 1,527,147 of NZ_JBIVSO010000001.1, read as the reverse complement.
GCAGCAGCGGATACTTGTCGAGCTTGCGGCGGGCAGACAGCCAGAAGAAGACCGTCGTCAGCAGGATGAAGAACATGCCGAGCCCGACCATGATGCGGAAGGACCAGAACAGCGTCGGCACATGCGGGATGGTATCCCGCGCTGCCTGTGCGATCTGCTCCTCCGTCGCCTGACGCGGGTCATTGACGTAGCGCTTGAGCAAGAGCGCGTAGCCGAGCTGATGCCCGATATCCTCAAAGGACGAGCGAGCCTCGGCTGTGGCAACATCCTGCGAGGCATCGCCCGCCGCTGCCGGCTTTGCCGCGCGGATCTTCGTCAGCGCGTCATAGGCCTTGATACCCTGGCGGATATTGTCCTTGGCCTCCTGCTCGAGCTTGTCGATACCTGGGATCTCTGTCGTCAGCGATCGCGTGCCGATCAGGCCCATGACCCAGGGAATGTGCACGGCGTAATGGGTCTCGCGTGCCTCCTGGTCCGGGAAGCCGAACGCGGTGAAGGCGGCCGGTGCCGGCTCCGTCTTCCACATGCCTTCGATCGCCGCGAGCTTCATCTTCTGATGCTCCGTCGTCAGATAGCCGCTTTCGTCACCCAGCACGACCACTGAAAGCGCCGAGGCCAGACCGAACGAGGCCGCAACCGTCATCGAGCGCTTTGCCAGTTCGACGCTGCGCCCCTTCAGAAGATACCAGGCCGAAACGCCGAGAACGAAAACGGAAGCACAGACGTAGCCGGCCGAAACGGTGTGGACGAATTTTGCCTGCGCCACCGGATTGAAGACGACGTCGAAGAAACTGACGATCTCCATGCGCATGGTCTGCGGATTGAGCGCCGAACCCGCCGGATTCTGCATCCAGCCGTTGGCGATCAGGATCCACAAGGCCGAGAAGTTCGAACCGAGTGCAACAGCCCAGGTGGCAACGAGATGCCCGACCTTGGATAGTTTGTCCCAGCCGAAGAAGAACAGGCCGACGAAGGTCGCCTCGAGGAAGAAGGCCATCAAGCCTTCGATCGCCAGGGGGGCGCCGAAAATATCGCCGACATAATAGCTGTAATAGCTCCAGTTCATGCCGAACTGGAATTCCATCACGATGCCGGTGGCGACCCCAAGCACGAAGTTGATGCCGAATAGCGTTCCCCAAAACTTCGTCATCTGACGCCAGATCTGCCGGCCGGTCATGACGTAGGTCGTTTCCATGATGGCGAGCAGCACGGACAGGCCGAGTGTCAGCGGCACAAATAAGAAGTGGTACAGCGCCGTCATGGCAAACTGCAGGCGCGACAGCGCCACGATATCGAGTTCCATAGTCTTTCTCCCACCCCCTACGGTGTGTCTGACAGGAATGCAGCGCCATTCGACGCGCCGCAGGCATGTTACTGACCCCTCAGTCCGGCCGAAGCCGGTCGAGAAGCATTTCGAATTCCATGGTGCCGCGGACTGCGCTTGCGGCGATGCGACCGCCATCCAGCAGTGCGATCCGGTCGGCCAAAGCGGCTTCCCGGCGGATATGCGTCGCAATGACGAGGCTGCGTCCAGCGGCGACCGAAGCGAGCCCATCGAGCACCGCCCCGGCCGTCCTCCCATCGAGGCCTTCCGTCGGCTCATCGAGCAGCCAGAGCGGCGTGTCGCGCAATAGGAGCCTTGCAAGGGCCAGCCGGCGCAATTGGCCGCCGGACAGGCCGGCGCCTCCTTCGCCAAGCCGTGTGGAAAGACCGTGCGGCAAGGCTTCGACGTCCGCCAGTAGCCCTGCTGCCGCGAGTGCCTTGCGCAATTGATTGTCATCCGCATCCGGCGCCGCCAGTTGCAGGTTGCCGCGCACCGTGTCCTGAAACAGTTCGCTGCGCTGCGTCAGCGTTGCGGAAGGCAGGCACGCAGCCGATCCGCCGCTTGCCACGATCTCGCCGGCAAGCAGCGCCAGCAGCGTCGATTTACCGACACCGCTCGGGCCGATCACGGCCAGCCGTTCTCCAACAGCCAACGACAAGGAAAGGTCTTGCAGCACCGGCCGTGCCTTTTCCTCATGCCCCGCAAGGACGCTCGTAAGTTGAAAGGCGTAGCCGGCGGCCGGTCTTGCCATAGTTTGCGCTGCTGCCTCAGCTTTGAGCCGAGGCGAGATGCGCCTGACTGCGAGCAACGTCCGTCCAAGTTCGAGAACTCCGCGGCGCATCGCCGCGAAAGGCTCGGTGGCAGCGAAGGCGACGAGCAACGCCAAGGCTGCCGCAGGCGCTCCGATCACCCCCTGTTTGGCGAGCAAGGCGACCGTCAACAGGGTGGCGGTCAGCAGCAATGTGGAAGCAAGCGAGAAGCCGGCAGCGACAACACTGTCTATCCGGTTAAGGGCATCGTCCGCTTTCGCAAGACGCTTGTCGGCTTCGGCAACGGCGATCCGCTGAGCCTGCAATTGCCCGACCATTGCCAGCTCCGTTTGGCCAGCGACGAGATCGATGCTCCGGGCTCGCAGCGCTTCCATCGCATGTGCGCGTCGGCGTCCCGGCTTCAACGCCATACGTCCACCGACAAAAGAAAGGCCGAGACAGACGATGACGAGCCACAGCCCGGCAAGGGCGCCCAGTGCCGGATCGATGAAACAGAGCGCGATCGTCACCGCACAAGCGGCAAGTATGGCGACAACGGCCGGAACCAATATGCGCAAATAGAGCGAATCGAGCGCATCGACATCGTTCGTCAGCCGAAACAGCAGCTTTGCCGGGCGGCGGATCATCCGGGCGGCGGCGGCGGGCTCCGCCCAGCCGCGAAATAGCCGTTCGCGCAGTGCCGCAAGCACCTTCAGCGTTGCGTCATGCGTGACGAGCCGCTCGCCGTAACGCGACGCCGTTCGACCGATTGCAAGCAGGCGAATGCCCGCAGACGGCATAAAGACGTCAAAGACCATGGCGCTCGAAACCGTCAGGCCGGCAAAGGCCGAAGCCGTGATGAACCAGCCGGAGAGACCGAGCAAACCGCCACCGGCGAGCATGGCCAAGGTGGAAAGGCCTGCACCCAATGCAAGGCTCGCACCGCGCTCGCTCCAGAATAGTTTGACGACAGGCAAAAGCGTCTTGATGGCGCCCTTCATGCTGCAACCCCTTGCGATTGCGCATCCAGGCGGACGATCCGGCCGAGACGCCCGGCCAGTACCGGATCATGCGTCGCCACGATCAAAATACGCCCTTTGGCGAGTGCGAGCAGTGCATCCGTGACGGCAGAGGCCGTCTCCGCGTCGAGATGCGCGGTCGGTTCATCGGCAAGAATGATATCCGCATTCTCATCGACCATCATGCGCGCCAGCGCAAGCCGCAGCGCTTCACCACCGGAGAGACCGAGGCCACCTTCCCCGACCGTCGCCACGCGCTGCGGCGTGAAGACCTTATCGAGTGCGACACCGTCAAGTGCGTGCGCAACCGCCGGACCGTCGATGCCCTTGCGCCCGAGCGCCACGTTGCGCATGACGCTTCCGGCAAAAACATGCGGCGCTTGACCGATCCACGCCATGCGGCGGCGCAGGCTATCGGCATTATAGTCACGCAACGGTATGCCGGCGATGCGCACCACGCCGGCCTCCGACCGTGCCAGTCCCGCCATCAGGGACAGGATCGTGGTCTTGCCGGAGCCGCTGGCGCCCCAGAGCGCGACATGCTCTCCGGGAGCAATCGACAGATCGAGGTGATCGATAACGGCTTTGCGCCCAGCCGCGTGGCGAAAGACCAGCCCTTCGATCTCGATCGATGCCGGGCCAACGGACAAGACAGGCTTCGCATCGCTGCCGCCAAGAATGGTTTGCTGCGACGACGCGAGTGCCTTCAACGCCGCAAGCGCCGCTTCGCCACCCGCACGATCATGCCAGACGGCAGACAATTCGCGCAGCGGCTCAAAGAAGGCCGGAGCGAGCAGGAGAATGACAAGCCCTTGGCTGAGCGTCAACCGGCCTTCCCAGGTGCCGATATCGATCGACCCCAACAGGCTGAAACCGACATAGACTGCGGTAGCGGCCACACCGAGCGCAGCGAAGAATTCGAGTACGGCGGAAGACAGAAAGGCGATCTTCAGCACGGCCATGGTGCGAATCCGCAAGGAGTCCGCATCCGCCCGTAGCCGCATGGCCGTCACATCGACGGCATCGAGCGCGCGGATGGTTGCAAGGCCACGGAGCCGGTCGAGCAGAAAGGCATTGATACCGCCCGTCTCGGCAAGCTGTTTCTCGCTGGCTGCCTTGGCGCGCCATCCGATCAACGCCATGAAGATCGGAATCAGCGGTGCGCAGAAAGTCAGGATGAGCGCTGCGACCCACGAAATGGGCAGAATGCACATCAGCATGACCAGAGGCACGACCGTTGCTTTCATCCGGGCAGGTCGAAAGCGCGCAAGATAGGGAACGACTGCCTCGGCCTGCTCGCCCAAGACACTCGCCGCCAGACCGGATGCAGGTCGACCACTATCGAGAGGCGAGCGCCCAGCAAGCACGGCTGTCGCAGCCGCCCGATGGATGCTCAGTTCGCGCCGGGCAGCGCGAAAGGCCAACCGACCGCCTGCCGCATCCAGAAACGCCCGCAGGATACCGAGGCCCACGACAAGCAAGGCAGGGTTTGTCACCTCGGCAACGCCGCCACCCTGGCTGATCGCGCCCACGCCGATCGCCAGCATCGCGGCCTGGCCGATCCACAATAGCGAGGAAAGACAGAGAATAGCCGGCGCAAGACTTGCGGCAGCGCCGCGACCAGCGGACTGATGAGACGTAATCTGAAGAGCATCCGTGCCCTCCGAGGTGCTCGTTCCGAGAACCTCCCGTCTCTCCATTATCCCGTCGCTGGCGGAGGAAGCACTCACTTTGGCCCATCCTTTCCCGTTTGTGTCACCAAGGAAGGGCCGCCGATGGAACAGGAGCGAATGAACTGCAGGGCAGATACATCCATCCTTCGTCGAACCCAGAACACGCTTGCGGCAATCGACTATATCGGAGCGCTAATATGACCGGCTTTTCGCCGCTTGTCAGCGACAAGAATAGCACAATCCGTCTCGCCGAATAGTTGATCTATCAGCAAGCTGTTCGCGAAATGATCTATGCGTATTGTGCACTGCGCAAAAGCACACAGGATGTCGCAGGCCTTGTTTGAGACTATGGCAGATTGACGCAGAACAAGCTGATCCCACTCCAACATGCTGATTTAGCTCGTTTAAGACGTAGATTTAGCAGTTCGCTAGACGGCCAAGTCATTTTTGCGACGCAGCATTCTTCTGGCGACGATCGATCTCAGTGTTCTCCATCTGTGAATTCCTCAAGCGTCTCAAGTTGCCGTTTCCTCGGGTCTCGATGGAAAGTGAGATCGATGACCGTTCCGACCATGATCAAAGCCGACCGCACGATTGGGATCGCCGAATCGCTTGCCCAGGGTCATAATCGTCATGACGACAACCTGTGCTGAAAAGCGTATCCGGGTAAGCATTGGATGCCTCGCGCACGTCATGCCAAAAACAAGGCTTGACTGACGACCGCATTGTCGATGCTCTGCGCAGACATAGGCTTTCTCGGCGAATGCGAGCTGAGATCGATGACAGAAGACGTGAACTGTTCGTGCAAAGAGGCGTGTAAGGGGATTGGAATGTATGACAGGGTTATTTGTGCGATTGGACTGGGCTCGCGCGAGCGGGCCGAGCATTTGCTGCGCACATCTAACGCACTCCTCACGCCCGGCGGCGAACTGACGGTGGTGCACATCATCGAACGCTTTCCGTCGGCACGTGAAAACCCGGATGAGAGAGCCGTTTCCGCCATCGGCGAGGCGGAAGAAAAGCTCAGCGTGCTCTGCAGGCGTCTTGGCATCAACGCCCAGATTGATGTGCGTACCGGCACGGCGTCGAAGATGCTCCTTCTCGTTGCCAAAGAGAAAAGAGCCGATCTGCTGGTGCTTGCAACACATGCTTCGGATATTTTCGACCGAATTTTCGGCTCGACGACGGAGTATGTCATCCAGCACGCTGAATGCTCGGTCCTCGTCGATCGTGCCGAGAGGACGCCTCTCTCTCGCCGCAGCTAAGCAAGACCGTGCGTGCCATGCCGCCAATGATCGCTTGCCTTGTAGGTCGGGGATGCTAGATAACCGCGTGCAACCCGTATCCAAGATCATCTGAATGACCGAATCCGCCATCACTTGGGGCATCGCCGGACTAACCGCCCTGGGCGTTGTCGCACGCCCGTTCCGCTGGCCTGAGGCGGTCTGGGCCGTTCTTGGCGCGGCTCTTCTCCTTGCTTTCCGGTTGATCGGCCCCACCGACGTATGGGCTGGCGTCTCCAAGGGGTTCGACGTCTATCTGTTCCTCATCGGCATGATGCTCCTGTCGGAGCTAGCGCGCCGCGAGGGATTGTTCGATTGGGTAGCGGCGATAGCCACGTCGCACGCCAAAGGCTCGCCTCGACGACTGTTTTTACTCGTCTATATCGTCGGCGTGGTGGTGACCGTGTTTCTGTCGAATGACGCGACCGCAGTGGTTCTGACACCGGCCGTTTATGCTGCGTGCCGGGCGGCGCGGGTCAGGGATCCAATGCCCTACCTGCTGGTCTGCGCTTTCATCGCCAATGCCGCCAGTTTCGTCTTGCCGATTTCCAACCCGGCCAATCTGGTGATTTTTGCCGGCGGTGAAATGCCGCCCCTCTCCCGCTGGATGGCGACGTTCCTGCTCCCGTCGATCGTCTCGATCGTCGTGACCTTCGCTTGTCTGTACTGGACGCAGAGACATGCGCTTGCAGAAGACAGCATCGCCCGCAATGTCGAGGAGCCAGCTCTTTCACACAGTGCCAAATTAGCCGGATGGGGGCTTCTGGTGACGGCGGTCATCCTGATCGCCGCATCGGCCATGCACGCGGATTTGGGTATCCCAACCTTCGCAGCCGGTGTCGTCACCACCATTATTGTCCTCGCCCTGACGCGCCAGAGCCCCGTCGAGACTATGAGTGGCATTAGCTGGAGCGTATTGCCTCTCGTCGCTGGCCTGTTCGTCATCGTTGAAGCGGTCAACCACACCGGCCTGACCGCTCTTATGTCCGGACAGCTGGCATCGCTTGCGGCCACGTCGCAAACGCAGGCGGTCGGAGCAGCGGGGCTTTCGGTCGCGATCGTTTCCAACCTCGTCAACAATTTGCCGGCTGGTCTCTTCGCGGGCAGCGCCGTGCAGGCGGCGCATGTTCCGGATGCCATTGCCGGGGCCGTTCTCATCGGTGTCGATCTTGGCCCTAACCTCTCCGTCACCGGGTCGCTCGCCACCATCCTATGGCTCGCCGCGCTTCGTCGGGAAGGTCTGCATATGGGTGCATGGGCTTTCCTCAAGCTCGGTATGGTCGTGATGTTTCCTGCCCTGATCCTATCGCTGGCGGCCCTTTCGTTGATATGAATGTAAACAACGTCCGCCTTGTAGACGACCGGTCGATTATTTGTTATCGCACTGGCCATGGCGACCAGAAAGAAATCTGATCTGACACGCAACCATATCCTTGAGATCGGGCGAGAGCTCGTATTGCGCAAAGGTTTTGGAGGCGTTGGGCTTAAGGAACTGCTCGAACAGAGTGCCGTTCCGAAAGGATCTTTCTATTATTATTTTGCCTCCAAGGAGGCGTTCGGCTGCGCCCTGCTCAAGGAATATTGTGCCGACTACGCGCAGCGCCTCGATACGCTTTTCGGCTGGAAAGGAAACGGGCGTCAGCGGTTGATGCACTATTGGAACGCATGGCTTGCCGACGGCAATGCCGGTAGCCTTGCCGACCGTTGCCTTGTCGTGAAGCTTGCAGCCGAAATCTCCGATCTTTCCGAAAGCATGCGCGTGATCCTGCTCGGCGGTGTCGACGACCTTCTCCGACGCATTGCCACCACGCTGACGGAGGGGCGTGATGACGGTTCCATCTCGCCATCATGCGTGCCGGAGAAGATGGCCCGTTCGCTCTATAGCCTATGGCTTGGCGCGGCAATCCTCGCCAAACTTGGAAAAGACAAAACACCGCTCGATCAAGCCATGTTTGCGACCGAGCAAGCCCTTTCCGCCCCCGGCAGCCTTTGAGCAAAGCCAGGACAAGCACATCAAACATGCAAGGAAACCATAATGCGTAGCGCCATTCACGAAGTCTTCGGCGACCCGGCTGCAGTTCTTCGTCTTGCCGAGATGCCTTTGCCGCAACCAGTCGCCGGACAGGTGCGCATCCGCACCATTCTGTCGCCAATCCACAACCACGACCTTTGGACGGTACGGGGCGCCTATGGCTACAAGCCGGTCCTGCCCGCAATCGGCGGAAGCGAGGCGGTGGGCATCGTCGATGCGGTTGGCACGGGCGTCGATAGTGCATTCATCGGAAAGCGCGTTGTCGCAGCCGGCGTTCACGGCACCTGGGCCGAGCAATTCATCGCGCCGGCGGCAAGCCTCGTTCCTGTGCCCGACGTCATCACCGACGAAGCTGCCGCACAGCTCATCGCCATGCCGTTCAGCGCCATTGCACTTCTGGAGTTCCTCAACGTCCAGAAGGGTGAGTGGATCATCCAGAACGCAGCGAACGGAGCCGTCGGCAAGACGCTCGCCATGCTGGCGCATAGCCGCGGTGTGCATGCGATCAACCTCGTCCGCCGCGACGCCGGAATAGAGGAACTGGCAGCATTCGGCGTGGAAAACGCCGTGTCGACAGCCACTCCGGATTGGAAAACGAAGGTCCGCGCCATGGTTGGCGACGCCCCTATCCGGGCAGCCGTCGATTCCGTTGGAGGCGTTGCGAGCAACGATCTTGCCGACCTTCTGGGCGAAAACGGCCTGCTTGTGTCTTTCGGCACGGCGGCCGGAAAGCCAATGCAGATCGCGTCTGGCTCAGTCATCTTCAAGCAGCTCACCATCAAGGGCTTCTGGGGCAGCAAGATCAGCGCGGCCATGACCACCGAGGAGAGGACGCGGCTGATCGGCGAACTGATCACGCGCGTCGCGGCCGGAGAGGTCAAGCTGCCGGTGGAAGCGGCCTATGACATGACGGAAATCGCACAGGCGGTGAAGTCGTCGCTGACACCCGGCAAGGCAGGCAAGGTTCTCCTGAAACCATAATCGACCCAATACGATACGCGCCCATTTGAATGGTCATCGGTACTTCGAGCGCCGGGGCGCGTATCCTTACAGTTTCCCGATCCGGGACGCTTGTCCGACCGACGGCCTCACCGCTCTTTAGAGACTGATCAGACTTTTGCGTTATCAAACGCAAATCTGTCTCATGAGTTCGGAGTAACATCGGTGAGCGCCGTGACATTGGAAGAGGTCGACCGTCAAATCCTGAACGGGTTTCGGTTCCTTCGTTTCAAACCGGCGATAGAAAAGCTCTTCCTGCAGGACTATGCGGCGAACCGAGTGAGGCTAGCGCCGATATGGGCCGTCGTCGGCACGCTGATCTACGATCTCGTCTATTTCGGCGACCGCACCATGATGGCGGACGTCTTTTCCCAGCTTGTGCTGGTACGCTTCGGAATATTCACACCTTTTGCTCTGTTCAGCGTGATCGCGCTCCGGCGCTGGCCAAGCGCGCTGAATTACGATCTTCTCGCGATCTGCGTGGCGGTGCTCGGCGTCTCCCTGCCCATGTCGATCGCCATGCACAGCGGCAGCCCATACCTCTTCGTCTACCAGAACGGCAACGTCGCCGCTTTCCTGTTCTTCGTTATCGCGCTGGCGCCTCGCTTCCCGACAATTCTCCTCGGCCTCGCCCTGATGTGTGCCGTGCAATTCACGACCACGAAACTCAGCGGCGCCTTCGACGATGTCGTCTATACCGGCATCATCACCTTCTACGTCACACTGACGATCTTCCTCGTGCTCAGCGCCTATTTTGCCGAGCACAAGGACCGGCTGAACTTCCTCAACCAGCTTCGCGGCAGCCTGCTGCATGTCGAGTTGGAGCAAAAATCGGAGCGGGACGAACTCACCGGCCTTTTCAATCGCCATTCTCTCGACCGTGTGCGGGCATCGATCTGGCGAAAAAACGGAGAGATTGCCTCCATAGCCGTCATCATGCTCGATATCGACAGGTTCAAACTCTTCAACGATGTCCATGGGCACGTGGAGGGCGACGCGTGCATCCGGGCCGTCTGCCAATGCATTTCACAGGAGATCGGCGGCAACGGAACCGCGTTCCGCTTCGGCGGCGAGGAGATTCTCGTCCTATTGCCCGATACCAATTGCGAGGTGGCCTCGGCCATAGCCGAGAGAACGCGCCGCTCTATCGAGGCCCTCGGGATCCAGCATCGCGGACTGGGTGAAGGGCACGTCACGGCCAGCCTCGGCGTGACATGCGGCAGGACCTCACAGGAAACGCTCGAGGATCTCCTGAAAACCGCCGACGCGGCACTCTACGAGGCAAAACGAGCGGGCAGAAACACGGTCACTGTGGCGCATGCTTCGGCAAGACCACTCCAATAGCGAAGATGAAATCCGAAATTGCCTAGCGTTTCAGTCCCTTAGCTGTATTTCTGAAGTCAGCCCCAAAAAACTTCAAAAAACGCTCTTGTTCCTCTAGTAGCTAGAGGATGTAGCAATGGGTCCAACACGTAAATTGGAACCTCGCTATGACTTCGACAATACAACAGAGCCGCTATCGCGTAGAGGGCATGGATTGCGCTTCCTGCGCCTCGAAAATCGATACAGCCGTTCGCCGCCTGCAAGGGGTGGAAGACGTCTCCGTTTCGGTCACTGCGGGCACGATGACGGTCAAGCATCAGAGTGACGAGGCCCTCGCACCTGCCATCGCGAAGCGCGTTACGGGATTGGGCTACAAAGTCATTCCGCTTCCGTCGAACAACACGCAAGTCGCCAAGGCAGAGGTCGACAACCATGCCTGTGGCTGCGGCCACGATCATCACGACCATTCGTCGCATGACCACGATCATGAGGGACACGACCATAGCCACGGACATGATCACGACCATGATCATGATCATGGCGCCCATGGACATGATCATGCCGGACACGGCCACAAGGCGGCGGGCGAAGCTGTCGCTGGCCTCCATGGCCACGATCATGGGCCGACCAGCGGACCTTGGTGGAAATCTGCCAAAGGCCGCCTGACCATCGCCAGTGGCGTCGCCGTTGCCGCTGCCTGGGCCATCGGCAAGATGGTCCCGGAACTGGACGCATGGATCTTCACCGCTGCTATGCTGGTCGGCCTTATCCCGATTGCCCGACGCGCCTTCATGGCGGCACTGGCCGGAACGCCCTTTTCAATCGAGATGCTGATGACGATAGCCGCGATTGGCGCGGTCATCATCGGCGCCAGCGAAGAAGCGGCAGCCGTCGTCTTTCTGTTCCTGATCGGTGAACTCTTGGAGGGTGTTGCCGCGAGCAAGGCTCGAGCCAGTATCCAATCTCTGACCGATCTGGTCCCCAAGACCGCGCTTGTTGAAGAAAACGGCAAGATCAGCGAAGTCCAGGCCGAAAACCTGCCCGTTGGCGCCATCATTCTGGTGCGACCCGGCGATCGTATTTCGGCCGACGGCGTGATCGTATCGGGCGAGAGCTCGATCGACGAAGCTCCCGTCACCGGCGAGAGCACTCCGGTGCGCAAGGGAACGGATGCCGCAGTCTTCGCCGGCACAGTCAATGGCGATGCCGTTCTGCGGGTCCGCGTCACGGCGGCCGCCGCCGACAACACCATTGCTCGAGTGGTCAAGCTGGTTGAGGAGGCGCAGGAATCGAAGGCCCCGACCGAGCGCTTTATCGACCGTTTCTCGCGTTATTATACGCCAGGTGTCGTGGTGGTCGGCGCGCTCGTCGCCATCGTCCCTCCGTTGTTTCTCGGCGGCTCTTGGGGCGAATGGGTCTATAAGGGCCTCGCCATCCTGCTGATCGGCTGCCCCTGCGCGCTGGTCATTTCCACGCCGGCAGCAATCGCAGCATCCTTGTCATCGGGTGCGAGACGCGGCCTGCTGCTCAAGGGCGGAGCCGTGCTGGAAAACATCGGCAAGGTGACAGCCGTTGCGTTCGACAAGACCGGGACCCTGACGGAAGGCAAACCGAAGGTCACCGACCTTGTTGGCCTCGGCATGAGCGAGACCGAGGTACTTCGACTGGCGGCAGCGCTTGAAACCGGATCCAGCCATCCGCTGGCCCAGGCAATCCTCGGTCGCGCCTCGGCGGACGGGATCGACGTTCCCTCGACCTTCGACGCGAAGGCGATCGGCGGCAAGGGCGTGAGCGGCACCGTCGATGGCGTTGACGTTTTCCTAGGTTCGCCGCAGGCCGTTGCCGACAAGGTTTCACTCGCGCCGGAACAAGCGGCTCGGATTGCCGCCCTCAATGACGAGGGAAAGACGGTCTCCGTTCTCCTGGCCAAGGGAAGCGTCGCCGGGCTGCTTGCGATGCGGGACGAACCCCGCGCCGATACTGCGGCAGGCCTTAAGGCTCTGACGGACGCCGGTATCAAGACAATCATGCTGACAGGCGACAACAAGCGTACCGCACAAGCCATCGGCAAGACGCTCGGCATCGAGGTTCGCGCTGAACTGCTGCCCGAAGACAAGCAGCGCATCGTCGGCGAACTGAAGCGCCAGGGCCTTCGTGTCGCCAAGGTCGGTGACGGCATCAATGATGCGCCGGCACTGGCCGCTGCCGATGTCGGAATCGCCATGGGTGGCGGAACCGATGTCGCACTCGAAACGGCAGACGCCGCCGTGCTGCATGGACGCGTTGGCGACGTCATCGAGATGATCGATCTTTCGAAGCGGACGATGAGCAATATCGGCCAGAACATCACCATCGCGCTCGGCCTCAAGGGTGTATTCCTGGTCACCACGATCATCGGCATCACCGGCCTTTGGCCCGCGATCCTTGCCGATACCGGTGCGACTGTGCTCGTGACCATGAATGCCCTGCGCCTGCTTGGTGGCAAGCGCAGGCGGGTGGCTGCTTAAACTTATTGAAAATGAAGCATGGGCGCCGACAACCTTCGGCGCCCATTTGCGCTCTTGCCGCACGCATCGTCTTGCTGCGCGCGCCGCAATTCAGGGCTTCCTCACCGCAAGATAACGACGCGGCGACAGGCCGAACGCCTTTTTGAACATCGCTATGAAACTGCTCGCGCTCGCATAGCCGAGGCTGTCGGCAACCTCGATGATCGAGCGTCCGGCGGTCAACTCTTCCAGCGCAAGCAGCAATCGCGCCTGCTGACGCCAATTGGCGAATGACATGCCCGTTTCCGAATGAAACAGGCGTCGTGCCGAGCGCTCGGAGATGCCGGCCTGCTGCGCAAGAGCATGGAATGTCTCCTCACTGGCCGGATCCCGAAGCACAGCTTCGGCGATACGGAGAACGCGCCGCTCCCCAGGCATGGGCAAATGGAGGCTTTCGGTCGGAGCTGCGCGAACTTCGTCCAGCAAAACGGCGGCAAGGCGGCGTTGCGGTGGCGAAAGCCTTTCTTCCCAATGCCAGGTAGCCGCCCTTCGCACCAGCGCGCGCAACACCTCGCTAATGCTTAAAACACACGGGCTCTCGGGTAGGCTTGCGCTGGCAAGCGGTGTCAGCGAGATCCCCCATCCACTCAGCACACCGTTGACGCTCGCCTTATGCATCATGCCCGGCGGGATCCAACCTGCACGACGTGGCGGCAGAAGCCATGAGCCGCCCGGTGTCCGCATGTGCACAAGGCCGCTCTCGATGCAGAAAAGCTGACCGCGGGCATGGGAGTGCCAGTCATATTCCAATGTGCCGAGGCGAAAAGCGCTGCCGGGCTCATCCGATCCCCAGAAGGCGATAAGGGGTGGACCGTCTGCCCAGTCGACAATGTCTTCCAGATCCATATTCGTTTGGCCGCTTTGCTACATTTATCGTCCGGATGTCGTTATCACGTCCGGATAACCCTGCGCTATTGTCCTGCTTGTTCTTAAGATTGAAAGCAGAACGGAATCGAATAGCTCATGCAGGATTTTCATGTCGTCATCATCGGCGCAGGCCTCGGAGGTCTGTGCCTTGCACAGGGATTGAAGCGCGCTGGCATCAGTTTTGACGTCTACGAGCGCGACGCGGCGCCCGATAGCCGGCTTCAAGGCTATCGCATCCGGATAGACGCCGAAGGACAGAGGGCACTCGCAGCCTGCATTCCGCAGGAGCTCTTTGCCCTTTTTCGAGCGACGGCCTCTCTCAATGCCTCGTCCGGCCGCTTCGTCACCCCGCAGCTTCTCCCCATCGAAGGACGCACGCCAGCGAGTTGGGATATGGGCGAGGACGACGATATCGGTGACTTGAGCGTCAACCGTCAGACCCTTCGTGAAATCCTGTTGGCGGGGATCGAGGAAAACGTCCATTTCGGACATGAGTTGAAAAGCTATCGTTGCTTTGAAGACGGGTCCGTCTCGGTCTCTTTGGACGGACTGCCGCTAGTATCCTGCGACCTCTTGGTCGGCGCAGATGGCGTGAATTCGCGGGTCCGCAGGCAACTCGCTCCCTACGCCGAACCGCGAGATACGGGATCCATATGCATCTACGGCAAGATGGAACTGCCGCTGGCGGAGGGCTGCGACCTCTTGAGCGACGACACCACCGTGGTCTTTGCGGATGGCTGCACGGCCATCTTCGATCTCATGCGTTTTGACGATGACTTCTCGACGCTTACCTCCCGCTTCGCCCCAGGCTGCAACCTCACGCCGATGGCGGATTATCTCTATTGGGCGCTGATCGGACCCCGGCAACGACTTGGTCTGGAGAAATACGATCACGTTCAGGATCTCCCGGTCTTGCTGACGAACGCCATGCGTGGCTGGCATCCGGGTATCAGGCAGGTCATCAGCCGGAGCAATCCTGCTGATGTCGCAGCGCTGCCCATTCGCAGCGGACGCCCGGACGCCCTATGGTCTTTCGGTGCGGTGACGCTTCTGGGAGACGCAATCCATGCCATGAGCCCTGCCGGCGGCCTCGGTGCCAACACGACACTCGAAGATGCCCGCGTTCTTGCGGAGATCCTGTCCGATGCGCGATCGCAAGCCAGATCGGCCAACATAGCGATGCTCGACTATGAGGCGGACATGCGCGATCGGGCCAGCCGCGCGATCGATGCATCCGAACGTGGTGCCGCAATGCTATTCGAAAATCTCGCCTGAGGAAGAACGCCATGACTATCGACGCAACCGCATTCACTTTCCACGACGTCTCCGAATGGCCGATCATCCGCCAGAGCGCGCAATCCGTACGACCGGGTTATGCGCAGCAATGGGAACGGGAGATGGACTCCCTTCTCGCCCTCTCCATGCCGTTCGTTGTAATCATGGAAGGCGACCAACCCGCCGAGGATCACGAAGACCGCAAGGTGCGTGGCATCTGGCTCAAGAAAAACAAGGCAGCCCTCGCGGCGACCTGCAAGGCCGTCATCGGGGTCGAAGCCAGCGCCATCAAGCGCGCCGCGATACAAGTCCAGATGAGCCTTGCAACGAAAGCCTTCGGCACAAGAATGGAGATCGTCGCCTCGAACACGGAAGCGTTCACGCTTGCCGAACACATTCTCTCCGGCCTGGAAACCGGGGCTGCGAGCTGAAAACACCATCTACCGCTGGCTCGTTGGACCGCCGCAATCGCCCTCTGCAGATTGCGGCGCCTTGCTTTTCTGGCCCGCATAAAAAACAAGTGCATAAAACTCAAGAATAAGTATAGCAATCAAGACCCATCTCTTGCTAGGACGGAGATGCTCTGATTGACGATCCATCCGTGGGTCGAACGCGACGAAAAGACGAAGGACCATAAGTGATGACGACGACCGCCTCCGAAGCGCGCAGCGTTCCGCCAATCGGCGTATCGGCAACATCGGACGAAGCGCTCTTCGAGCTTGATGCGGTCTCCTTTGCAGTATCGGATCGTACGCTTCTGCAGCCACTCACCCTCACGCTCGCGCCACGGCAGATCGTCGGCCTCATCGGCCACAACGGCTCAGGAAAATCGACGCTGCTGAAGCTGCTGGCGCGACAGCAATCTGCGGCGAGCGGTACCATCCGCTTCGAGGGCAAGCCTCTGTCGAGCTGGGGAGACCGGCCGTTTGCCCGCAAGGTCGCCTATCTGCCGCAAGCCACGCCCGCCGCAGCAGGAATGCTGGTGCGCGAACTCGTGGCGCTCGGTCGTTATCCCTGGCACGGCGCGCTCGGCCGCTTCGGCCAGACGGATCGCGAGAAGGTGGAGGAAGCCATGCGGCTTACCGATGTCGCCGGCATGGCGGATCGTCTCGTCGACACACTTTCCGGTGGCGAGCGTCAACGCTGCTGGCTTGCCATGCTGGTCGCCCAGGACGCCGAATGCCTGCTGCTCGACGAGCCAACCTCGGCTCTCGACGTCGGGCATCAGATCGAGGTTCTGTCGCTGGTTCAGAGCCTCAGCCACGCCAAGGGCCTTGGCGTTGTCGTCGTGCTCCACGATGTCAACATGGCGGCGCGTTTCTGCGATCACATCATCGCCCTGCATTCGGGGCGGATTATCGCCGACGGCGCGCCGGATGACATCCTGACCACGGACGCGCTACGCGCTATCTATGGGCTGGACATGCACATCATCCACCATCCGTCCTCGGGCCATCCCGTCGCGATCCCGAGCTGAATAACCGTGGGCTGAAGGAAGGAGCGGACCGGCATACGTCTCTGCCGATCCGCACCCGACTAGCAGTATCCCTGATTTCAGGATGCCGTGCGGCGCAAGACCGGAGCAGCTCTCCACCCCAAGTGCGGTGCAATGTTCGTCACGAAATCATGCAGGATCTGCCGATATTCCTCGTCGTGGAATTCGTAGGGCAGCTCCAAACGAAATTCGCTGACATAGGGCAGGATCGGATCCGCATGGAGACGCTCCAGGATTTCCGCCGACGTACCGACAAGATCGCGTGCAAAGAGCGTTCGCCGTTCACCCTGCGGGGAAAGCGTACGCTCGTAGCGACCGGCGGCATAGTCGGTATAGCGCTTGCGCGTGACGGCATCGGCGCTGTCGAGGGGAACGATGACACGGCCGAGTGCGACCCGCCTCGTATCGCCGCCGGAAGCGCGATAGGTTTCGAGTTGCCGGGATTGTGCGACGAAGAAATCGTCGGTCTCCTCGCCGGTCGTGACATTGCCGATCAGGAGATTGAAACCGTTGCGGCCGGCCCAGGCGGCCGAACGCAACGAACCGCCGCCGTACCAGATGCGATCGATCAACCCCTTGGCATAGGGCTGCAAACGTGGGCGCTGCGGGCCGAACGGGGTCTTGATGACCGTATCCCGATCACCGACATAGGTGCCGCGAAGATTGTCGGCAAAGCGCAGCACCCGCTGATGGGAGAAATCGTGGTTCTCCCAATCGCCATCGAAGGCGAGCGGCCCGATCAGGTCGGCGTGCAGTGGTCGTCCGGCGCTCAATCCGATGTTGAGCCTTCCTTTCGACAGAACGTCGACCGTCGCGAGATCTTCCGCGAGGCGGTAAGGGCTTTCGTAGCCGATCGGAATGACGGCAGTTCCCAGCTCGATATGACGCGTACGCTGCGTTGCCGCCGCCAGAAAGGCGCTGGCCGAGGAAATTCCGGGTTCGAGGTGACGCTGCCGAACCCAGGCGCTGTCAAACCCTCTCTGCTCGCCATACTCCAGAAGCTGCAAGGTTTGCTCGAGGCCCGCCAGCGGATCCTCGTCGGGATAGTTGCCAGGCGTCAGAAAGCCGATGTGGCTGATCGATGGGGCGGGATGGCTCATCGCACTGTCTCCTCAAAATTTCGGCAGGCCGGGCGGATTGGTTTCCGATTTCGGCAAGGCTTCCTCTGCCAGATGCCAATGATCGAGGATCCTGGCATAGGTGCCGTCCTGGATCAGTCCGTTCGTCGCGGCGGTGAGCGCGGTTGCAAGGCCACTCCCCCTGCGGGTGGCAATCGCGACATCGGAACGATCCGGCCAACCGGCGCTCAGTGTACCGACACCTTTGATGTCCTTGTCGCGTGCGGCGATGTAGACGAGCTGGGCGTGTGGCTGCACTATGACGTCGGCCCGCTCTGAGCGAAGGGCAAGCAGGCTGGCAGCGTCGTCGTCGTAATATTGCAATTCGATCGGTTTCAGACCGGCCTTCGTATCCCCATCGCTCCACTTCACCAGAATTCGCTCCTGGTTCGTGCCGGCGCTGACGATAATCCTCAGTCCCGCGGCATCCTTCGGCTCCTTGATGGATGCGATCTTGCTTTTGCCTGTGACGAAGAAACCATGGAGACCCTGCCGGTAGGTGGAGAAATCGAACTTCTCCTTGCGCTGTTCGGTGACGCCGACATTGGAAACGACGGCATCGTATTTGCCCGATGTCAAACCGAGCGGCCAGTCGGCCCAGGCAACCGGAACGAGTTCCAGCTTCAACCCGAGCGCATCAGCAACGGCGGATGCATAGTCGGGATCGGCTCCAACGACGGTCTGGGCGTCCGTTGCATAGGTGGCAAGCGGCGGTCCGCCGGGAGCGACGCCCACCGTCAATTTGCCCGGCGTCACAAACTTGAAGCCCTTGGGTATGGAGGCGATCGCGGCCTCGTTCTTGATTGCATGGATACGCCCGGATTGTTCAGGGCTTAGGTCGAACTCGTCGGCCGCCCACGCCGCGCCAAAGCCTGTCAGGGCGGTTGCAGCGACGGCAGCGAGCATAGTTCTCAAGCTAGGAAGGAAAGTCACGGAAACTGTATCTCCATTTCGGAAGGATGGGAGCGGACCGACGCGGGCCCCACCGGCGCCGGTCCGCTCGACCAACATTACGAACCGCTCTTCGGCAGGCCCGCAGGGTTGGTCCTGGATTGATCGACGGCTTCGGCACTCAGGCTCCAGCGCTTCAGCACTTCGCCATATTTGCCGTCCTTGATCAGATCATTGAGGGCAAGCGTGACAGCATCCGCGAGCCCGGCACCCTTCTTTGTGGTAACGGCGATCTCAGCCGTTATCGGCCAGCCACCGGATAGGGTGCCGACGAGTTTCCTCGTGCCGTTGATTGCGGCGTTGTAGGCCTGAGTCGCGTTCGGATTGAATTCAACGTCGGCCCGGCCGGACTGCAGGGCAATATCTGCGGCCGCACGGTCGTCGAAATATTGTACTTCGATCGGCTTCAGGCCAGCCGCCACGTTCTCGCGATCCCATTCGAGAATGATCTTCTCCTGGTTGGTGCCTGCGCTGGTGATCACCTTCAGACCCGCGACGTCCTTTGGCTCCTTGATAGAGGTGATCTTGCTGTCGGCCTTCGCATAGAAGCCGAGGACGTCCTTGCGATAGGTCGAGAAATCAAATTTCAGCTTGCGTTCCTCGGTGACCGTCACATTGGAGATGACGGCATCGTACTTGCCGGAGGAAACGCCGAGAGGCCAATCCTCCCAGGCAACCGGCACCAGTTCAAGCTGCAGACCGAGGGAATCGGCAAGCAACTGCGCGATATCCGGATCGGCGCCGACAACGGTCTTTGCGTCGGTAGCATAGGTGGCGATCGGCGGATCCCAGGGATTGATGCCCACTGTGAATTTGCCGGGATTGACGAACTTGAAGCTGGGCGCAATCGCCTTGACCGCGGCCTCATCCTTCTGCGCTCGGACCCGATTGGACGTATCCGGGCTGAGGTTGAACTTTTCAGCCGCGTTCACCGCTGTGCAGCTCAATGCTACTGCCGTGATCACACCGGCCAACGCGTATTTCGTTCTATCAAAAAACGCCATCTTCCTTCTCCGTTTTATCTTTAGGTTGTTATGATTGATGCTATTTTCCAATGCCGCCTGGGGCTCGGCATTGTCTTCACCAGCCTGGGATTGCTAGAGAACCTTGGCGAGGAATGCCCGCGTCCGCGGATGCCTGGGATCACTGAGGATCTGCGCCGGCGCTCCGGATTCGATCACATGACCGCCCTCCATGAAGACGACGGTGTCGGCGACTTCACGGGCAAAGCCGATTTCATGGGTGACGATGACGAGCGTCGTCCCGGTGCGGGCAAGCTCCTTGATGACATCAAGCACTTCGCCAACCAGCTCCGGATCGAGAGCCGAGGTCGGCTCGTCGAACAGCAAAACCTTGGGCCGGAGTGCCAGGGCGCGGGCGATCGCGACGCGCTGCTGCTGTCCGCCGGAAAGCTGGCGAGGATAGGCATCGATCTTGTCGCTGAGGCCGACGCGGGCCAGCAGCTCCTGCGCGAAAGCGATAGCCTCATCTCTGCTTGCCCCGCGCACCTGTATCGGCGCCTCGATGAGGTTTTCCAGAACAGTCAGATGCGGGAAGAGATTGAAGCTTTGAAAGACCATCCCGATATCGGTTCGCCGCTTCAGGATGTCCTTCTCTTTCAACTCGTAGAGAACCTCGCCCTTTTGCGTATAGCCGACGAGCTCGCCATCCACCGAGATGAAACCGCTGTCGACGCGTTCGAGATGGTTGATGGAACGCAGCAGCGTTGATTTGCCCGAGCCGGATGGACCGATGATGGCCGTCACGCTGCCCGCTGGCAGGCTAAGCTCGATATTATCGAGAACCTTGAGCGTGCCGAAGCTCTTCGAGATGCCATGAATACGAACTACCCCACCCTTGGCGTAAAGGTCGGTTGCGCCGCGAAAGGCCGCCATCGTTCTCGTGTTTGCGCCGGCATTTGCAACAGCAACCGGAAGCGGCCGACGGAAGCGCTGGAAGAAAGCCTGGAAGGGCAACGGTGTCGGATTGCGTACGGCGCCCTTGGAAAAGTAACGCTCGATGTAGTGCTGGATAACGGACAGGACCGTCATGATGACGAGATACCAGACCGTTGCCACCATCAGCAGCGGGATCACTTCCAGATTGCGGCGATAGATGACCTGAACGGTGTAGAAGAGCTCCGGCAGCGCCAGCACGTAGACCATGGATGTGCTCTTGGCGAGGCCGATGATCTCATTGAAGCCTGTGGGAAGGATGGAGCGCATGGCCTGCGGCAGAACGATGCGGAAAGCCTGGCGCCGCCGTGGCAAGCCAAGTGCAGCCGCAGCCTCCAATTGTCCTTGATCGACGGAAAGGATACCACCACGCACGATCTCGGCAAAGAAGGCCGACTGGTTCAGCGTCAGCCCGAGAAAGGCAGCGGCAAACGGCGTCAGGAGCTGCGTCGTCGGATAGTCGAACAGGATCTTATCGGTAAAGGGAACGCCGATGGTGATCGTTTCGTAGAGGTAGCCAAGATTGTTGAGCACCAGCAACAGAACGATCATCGGGATCGATCGCAACAGCCAGATGTAGCCCCAGGACAGGCTGGACAGCAGCGGCGATTTCGATACCCGCGCCAGAGCCAGAGCCGTCCCGAGGATGGAACCGGAAACGGCGGCAAGCGCCGTCAGAAGCAGGGTTCTGCCGAGGCCCACAAGCACCGGCTCAGCGAAGAACCACTCGGCGAACACGCCCCATCCCCAGCGGGGATTGGTGAAGGTGGAATAGAGAACGACGGCGAGAACAAGCGCTGCGAAGATCGTCCCTATCGTGCGCCCGAGATGCCGTGCCGGCACGATGCGATAGCGCGCATAGTCCGTCTTCGCCTCGCTTGCTGCGGCCGCGGGATCGATGCCCGCGAAATCCGTTGTCAGTGCCATAATGCCTGCCCCTTATGATTGTCGTTGCTTCGCTCGCGGTTACCGGCCGGCGACGGCCAGCCGCGGCTTCGATCCGGAAGTTTCGAGGGAATGGAATTGCGCCAATTGGCTGACATCTTTTTCGAAAGGCAGGCTCCTATAGATTTCCGGGTCGACCGAAGTGTCGAAGAGAGCCGTATAGCCATTGTTCAGATAGAGGCCGACGGCCTCCGGCTGCCGGAAGCCTGTCGTCAGGTAGATGCGCTGATAGCCTTGCCGCGCTGCCTGCAACTCGAGCTCCACAAGCAGCTTGCGCGCCAGCCCCTGGCGCCGGAGATCGTGCCGCGTCCAGATGCGTTTGAACTCTGCGGTCCGGTCGTCATAGTGCTTGAAGGCACCGCCGCCGATTGTCTCGCCATCGCGCAGCAGAAGCAGGAAATTGCCATGCGGCGGCGCAAAGGCTTCCGGCGGATATCGGTTCAACTCGGCAGCCGCGCCCTCGGCGTTGAAATAGGTGCCGTAGCGGCTGTCATACTCAAAAATCAGCTCGTCGATCAGCGGCTTGGCGCGCGGATCCAGCGTCGTGGTGTAAAGAAACGTGTCGCTCATGTCGTTCGTCACCTCTTGTCATCAGCGAGGAAAGTTTCGGCGAGCCGCACCCAGTAGCGGGCAGCGGGCGCGATGATGGCGTCGTTGAAATTGTATTGGGCGCTGTGCAGCGGCGCGCTGTCGCCATTGCCGACGAAGAGATAGCTGCCGGGCTTCGCCTCCAGCATGAAGGCGAAATCCTCGCTGGCCGTACGCGGACGAAAATCCGCAGCCAGAGCTGCAGGTCCGAGCGCGTGCACGGCAACGTTCCTGGCGAAATCCGTTTCGTCCGCGTGATTGACCAGCGCCGGAAAACCGAGGCGATAATTGACTTCCGCCATCGCTCCGAAGCTTTCGGCCTGCGCCCGGGCAAGCGCCGGGATGCGCTCCTGAAGCTTTGCGCGCACGCCTTCGCTGAAGGCCCGCATGGTGAGCTTCATCTCGACGCTTTCCGGAATGACGTTCGATGCGGAGCCTGCGTGAATGGATCCCACAGTCGCAACCGCCATGTCCTGCGGATCGATATTGCGTGAGACCACGCTTTGAAGCGCGGTGATGAAGGCAGCCGAGGCCAGCACCGGGTCCACCGCCCGATGTGGCTCGGCGCCGTGACCGCCCTTGCCCACGATCTTGACGACCGCCTGGTCGACCGACGCCATGGCGGGCCCGACGACAAAGCCGAATTGGCCCGTCGGCACTCCCGGCCAATTGTGCAGGCCGAAGACGGCATCGACCGGAAAGCGCTCGAAAAGACCTTCCGACAGCATCTTGCGAGCGCCGGCGCCTATCTCTTCCGCAGGCTGAAAAATCAGCCGAAGCGTGCCGCTGAAATTGCCGCTTTCGGCGAGATAGCGGGCGGCGGCGAGCAGGATGGACGTGTGCCCGTCATGGCCACAGGCGTGCATGACGCCGGGATTGCTGCTCTCGTAGTCGAGCCCCGTCGCCTCCTCAATGGGCAGCGCATCCATGTCGGCACGAATGCCGACGCTGCGCTGCCCATCGCCCCGCCTGAGGGTCGCGACAACGCCGGTTCCCGCAATACCTGTTGCAACCTCATAACCCCAGTCGGCAAGAAGTGAGGCCACTTTCTTGGAAGTGCGATGTTCCTGAAAGGCGAGCTCGGGATACTGATGCAGGTCATGCCTCAGCGCGATGATCTCGTCGAGATAGGTGGCAATCCCTTGTTCGACGGGGTCGTTGACCAAGGCTGGTTTGACGATGGCGTTCATGGTGATCTGTCCCGGCTCAGGCGCCAACGGCCTTTGCGGGTTCGGCATGCTCTACATCCGCGGCATAGCGGCTTTCGCGGAATGGCAAGCCAAGGTGATCGCGTAGCGTATCGCCCTTCAGCACGGGATCGAAATAACCCCGGCTGGTCAGGATCGGCAGGACATATTTGGCGAAATCGTCGAAGCCTTCGCCGATCACCGGGAAACCAAGAATGAATCCATCGGCCCCCTCCTGATCGACCCAGCGAACAATCTCGTCCGCGATATGTTCGGCCGTTCCGATGAAAGAGGTGCGGGGCGTCGCTGCGTCGAGCGCGACTTCCCGTAGCGTAAGTCCCTTCTCCTGGGCCGTCTTCTTGATGCGATCGGTGGTGGCGCGGAAATTGTTTCGGCCGATATCGCCGAGATCGGGAAACTGCTCGTCCAGCGGATAGACACTGAAATCATGATGATCGAAGAAGCGGCCGAGATAAGCGAGTGCCTCCTCGATCGTGACGAGATCGCGGATCTTTCGATGCTTGGCGTCCGCTTCTTCCTGCGTCGCGCCGACGATCGGGCCAATGCCCGGGAAGATGCCGACATCGGCCGCACTGCGTCCATGCGCGATCGCGCTCTGCTTCACCTGCTTATAGAAAACCTTGGCGTCATCGAGCGGCCCGCCATTGGTGAAGACGGCGTCGGCATGCTTGCCGGCGAGCCGGATGCCGGAATCGGAGGCACCGGCCTGGAACACCACCGGCTGGCCTTGCTTGGAACGGCCGATATTAAGGGGTCCTTCGATACGGAAGAAACGCCCCTTGTGGTTCAGGCGATGCAGCTTGGTCTTGTCGGCATACACTCCCGCTTCACGGTCGCGCACGAAGGCATCGTCATCCCAGGAATCCCACAGGCCCTTGGTGGCATCGAGATATTCGTCGGCGATCTCATAGCGCAGCTCGTGTTCGGGATGTTCGCGGCTGTAGTTGCGGCCGGATCCTTCGAGTGGTGAAGTCACCGCATTCCAGCCGGCGCGGCCACCACTAATGAGATCCAGCGAAGCGAACTGGCGAGCAATGGTGAACGGGTCGCTATAGGAGGTCGAAACCGTGCCGACCAGGCCAAGCTTCGTTGTATAGGCGGCAAGTGCCGAAAGGATCGTCAGCGGCTCGAACCGGTTCAGGAAATGCGGGATCGACTGTTCATTGATGTAGAGACCGTCGGCGACGAAGGCGAAGGCGATACCGGCCTCCTCCGCTTTGCGAGCCGTCTTGACGAAAAAGTTGAGATTGGTGCTGGCATCGGCCGGGACGCTCGGATGCTTCCAGGCGTTCATATGGCCGCCTGGGCCCTGCAGCATGATACCGAAAGTGACGTGTTTCTGAGCCATGATTGATCCTCCTGGGACAGGCCGTTCAGGCAACGAGGGAAAGGCGTTCTTTGGCGAGCAGTTCAATCGAGGCGAGCCGCTCGGCCGCCGTCAGCGCCGGCGTGTCGAGCACGAACTCCTCGACGCCGTAGCTGCGATGCAGCGCGTCGAGTTCGTCGCGAATTTGGGCGGCCGTGCCGTGCAAGACGCTCGGCACCTTCTCTTCGGTGCGGTAATCCGTGACGCCGGCCTGACGGGCGAACTCCGCCGCCTGCTCCTGGGTGCCGACATTGACGCTCTGACCGTTGGGCAGGAAGAGCTTGACGATACGAAGCTGACCGACGCGCTCGCGGGCATGGGTCTCGCTTTCGGCAGCGAAGGCTGCGAGCGCCAGGATCGGAACCTTGCCGCCCGTCGCGCGTCCGTAAGCTTCGAAGGTCTTGCGCAGATTTTCCGGATCGCCATTCAGATGACCGGCGAAGACCAGCGTCCAGCCCTTGTCCGCGGCAAGCTCTGCGCTCTCGACGCTGGCGCCGAGGAGGAAGCGCTCCGCTGCGCGAGGGGGAAACGGCGTCGCCAGGGCACCTTCGGATCGCGGATCGGCAGCGAGATAGCCATTCAGGTCGGAAAGCTGTTCAGCAAAGCTCGGCTTCTTTTCCGGATCGATGGCGACTTGCAGCGCCCGCGTCGACAACGGAAAGCCGCCGGGCGCCTTGCCGACCCCGAGATCGATGCGGCCGGGCGCGAGCGAAGCCAGCAGATTGAAGGCTTCGGCAACCTTATAGGCGCTGTAGTGCTGCAACATGACGCCGCCCGAGCCGATACGGATCTTCGACGTTCTGGCGATGAGATAGGCAATCAGCACTTCCGGTGCCGAACTTGCGAGGTTCGCCATATTGTGATGCTCGGCGACCCAGAAGCGATGATAGCCAAGTTCTTCGGCTCTGACGGCCAATCGAGCGGTGACGCCGAGAGCATCGGTGGCGCTAAGCCCCTGCTCAATAGGGCTTTTGTCGAGAAGGCTGAGGAGATAGGACATGCCGGTTCGTTTCATCCATATTGCCTCGATGCCGACCATCAAAGCTATAATCTATAAAAAGCATAGATTTTAAGGAATTTAAGAAACGGCTTTCTCTTTCTTCCATCCAATGCGAAAAAAATAAGCATTTCATCATATGATGGCGAAGCGGCCACGGCATGACGCGTGATTGCGAGCGAACCGACAACCTGTGCTTTAAAAATGCCACAAGCGTTCGTTAGCCGATTTGCCGGACAGGGGTTCTGAAGCTATCAAGATTCCGCCAGCCGCAATGGAGATCCCCGCCCGATATCAGCGTCCACAGCTCTTCTGCGTCTATCGCAAAGGAATTAAGATAGGCTATGATGTGCGACAGATCGCTGGAAATGATTGGCTTGTCAGCAGAGATACGAAATCACGCATGAAATATCGTCCTGTTGTTCTTATTAGCTTTCTCGCTGTAGCAGTCATCGTCATGAGTTCCTTCGTCAGCCGCTCGGCTCTGGGGCTGGTTGTCAGAACCTGCGAGATCAACTCCGCGCTGACGGGATCGCCCTACCCGTGCCTCAAAGTCGTTCAGGCACAGGACCCGTTGTCGTCCTACGCAGTATTGCGGGAACCGACAGACAAGGAGAGAACAATCCTTGCGCCGCTGGCTGATGTGCCCGGTATCGAAGACCCTCGCCTTCTGACGGCAGAGGCGCCAAACTATTTTGATGACGCGTGGCGGGAGCAATCGACCGGCACCGGCCTGCGCACGGAAAAGGTTTCGACGCAGCGCTTTGCGCTGGCGATAAACGCCGCCAATTGGCGTACGCAGGATCGGCTCCATATCCATATGGGGTGCGAAACGCCGCGCTTTCGCGCGCTCCTGAAGACGCATGCGGCAGATATCGGAAGCGACCGATTTACAAACCTGAAGACCAAAGCCGGCTGGTGGGCACTCTTTCACCAGGCCGATGACCTCACAAATCTGAACCCGTTGAAGCTCGTCGCAGACGGCTTGGAAGGCGCCCGCTCCGACATGGAGAACGTTGTCGTTGGCGTCTTCGGCGCGACATCCCCGGAGGGTCAGCGCGGCTTTTATATTCTGGCAAGAATAATGGGAGAAAACAAATCCCGCGGATCTGCAGAGGACATGATCGATCCGAAGTGCCAGCTCTAATGTCCGGCAAGCCGTCACGATTTTTCTGACCTGTGCAGGCAGAATGAATGCGAGAAAGTCAGGGGCTCGCCCCTGCTGAAGCAGAGCGCCTGAAAGAGGTCCTGCGCCACCTCCAAGCAAGTATCCAACTTTCGTTCCTGCTGACGCCTCTTGCTTCGAAATGCGTTGACTCCGCCGTGGGCGTCAATTTAGACAAACCATTCCCCTTATAGTCTATAAAAATAGTTTGTTATTTCTATCGATCACCCCGCTCCTTTCGCTAGGCTTTATCCATTGAAGTCAGGGAACCGCCGGAAATTGACACCCGGCAAAGGGGACAGATATGAAATTCAAGCAATTCGTCGCCGCGGCTGCGTTCGGTCTCGCGAGCATCTCGATGGCGATCTCCGCAAACGCGGCCGATAAAAAGGTCGTCGTCGGCTATCAGACCGATGCATTGCCATCCTCCGTCGCCATCGCCAATGGCGATTTCGTCAAGGAGACCGGCTATAAGATCGACTTCCGCAAGTTCAACTCGGGAGCAGAGATCTTCGCCGCCATCGCATCGGGCGATGTCCAGATCGGCTATGTCGGCTCGAGCCCGTTTGCAGCGGCCGCATCGCGCGGCCTCGAAGTCAAAGCTTTCTACCTGTCGTCCATCTCCGGTATCGATGAAGCGCTCGTGGTGCGCAACGGTTCGGGCATCAACACGCTCGCTGACCTCAAGGGCAAGAAGCTGGCGGCAGCGCCCGTTTCGACAGACCACTACCAGTTGCTCGCGCTTATCAAGTCGCTCGGCCTCACCGAAAAGGACGTGCAGGTCTTCGCCATCCCGCAGCCAGAAATCGTCGCCAGCTACAATCGCGGCGATATCGACGGCGGCTTCGTCTGGGATCCGGCACTGAGCGAACTGAAGAAAGGCGGCAAGGTGCTCGTCACCTCAAAGGACGTCGCCGACAAGGGTGCACCAACCTTCTCCGCTTGGGTGGCAACCTCGAAATTCGCGGCCGACAACCCACAGTTCCTGAAGGCGTATGCCTCTGTCATCAACAAATACTATGCCTCTTTCGCCGCGGACAAGGCGGCCTGGGGACCGGACAGCGATAACGCAAAGTCTCTTGCCAAGCTGCTCGGCGGCACGGCGGATCAGCAGGCGGCGGCGCTCAAGAACCTTACGCTCCTGACACCCGACGTGCAGGCATCGGCCGATTGGCTCGGTGGCGGCGAAAAATCAGGAGCGGCAAAGATCCTGAAGGACACGGCAACCTTCCTGAAGGGCCAAGGCAAAGTCTCTGATGTCCTGCCGAACTACGGCGCCTTCGTCACGGCCGACGCACTCGTAACTGCGAGCAACTGATCCCTCTGACGCCGGCGCGCCTGCCGCGCCGGCGTCGAACCTTCGAGAAAAGACATGCTTCAAGTCGATCACGCCAGTGTATTCTTCGCAGCGCGCGACGGGAGAACCGTTCATGCGCTCGATCGCGTCTCCTTCAACATTCCCGAACGCGGCATTGTCGTCGCCCTGGGAGCGTCGGGTTGCGGCAAATCAACATTGCTCAATGCGATCGCCGGCTTCCTGCCACTCTCGGAGGGGACCATCACCCTGTATGGCAGGCCGGTCTCAGGCCCCGGTTCCGATCGTGGCGTGGTTTTCCAGAAAGACTCGTTACTGCCGTGGAAGTCGGTCCTCGACAATGTCTCGCTCGGTCTGCAATTTGCAGGTCTAGGGCGGCGGGAACGGCACGAGCGTGCTTCGGAGCTGCTCCGCCTCGTCGGCCTGACTGACTTTGCAAACGCATCGCCCTATGAACTCTCGGGCGGAATGCGCCAGCGTGTTGGCATCGCCCGCGCATTGGCGACCGACCCGGACATCCTGCTCATGGACGAGCCCTTCGGCGCGCTCGACAGCCTGACGAGGGAACAGATGCAGGAACTGCTCGTCTCCATCTGGGCCAGAACCAACAAGCGGATCTTCTTCATAACCCACTCGATCGAAGAGGCCCTGTTTCTGGGCACCGAGGTGCTGGTGATGTCACCGCGACCTGGCCGCGTCGTCGCCCGCTTCAATCTCGATTTCGTGCATCTCCTCGCTGCCAGCGGCGACGCCAGATCGATCCTGACCTCTCCCGAATTTGCCGAACTCAGAGAGGAAATTCGCGCACTCCTGCACAATGCAGACAACATCAGGAGCGCGGCATGACCGACATTTCTGGAACGCGTCCCGTTATCGCCCGTTCGCCGGAAGCAAAGGCTAAGCTTGTTCGCATGCCGGGCTTCGGCGTCGGCTCCAAGCCGACGATCGCCATCAGCTTCGCAACCGGGGCCGCCTTCCTCGGTCTGTGGTGGCTGGTCTCGAAACTTGGCCTGGTTTCCCACCTCTTTCTACCAAGACCCGATGAAGTCTTGACGCAAATCGGTGTCGTCTATCGCGACGGTTATGCCGGCGCCTCGCTCTCAGAACACATAGTCGCCAGTCTGTTTCGCATCGTCGTTGCCGCAGCGATCGCAATCGTGGTCGGTATTCCCGTCGGCCTGTTGATGGGCCTCAGTCGTTGGGCAAAGGGAATTCTCGACACGCCCATCGAATTCTACTGGCCGCTGCCTCCGCTTTCGTACCTGCCGCTGATGATCATCTGGCTCGGCATTGGTGAAACCTCGAAGATCACGCTCCTGGTGCTCGCCATGTTTGCGCCTATCTGCCTGTCCGCTCAGGCGGGCGTCCGCTCGCTACCTCTTGAGCGTGTCAATGCGGCGCGTTCGCTTGGCGCAAGCCGGCTGCAGCTCTTCCTTTCCACCGTCCTGCCTTCGGCCTTGCCGGAAATCCTGACCGGCGTGAGGATTGCGTTCGGGATCGGCTGGGGAACGTTGGTCGCAGCCGAACTCATCGCCTCAACCCGCGGCATCGGCTTCATGATCATGTCGGCATCGCAATTCCTGGCAACCGACGTCGTCTTCGTCGGCATCGGCATCATCGCGATCTGCGCCTTTGCCTTCACAGCGGCAATCCGCATTCTCGAGGCAGTTCTCGTTCCCTGGAAGGGGAAACTCTGAGCGCAGGACGCACAGGCGTCGCCAATCTCGGTCGCGGCGGGAATTTCCCATCCAATGCAGGCAGGCATGGTCATGAGCAGCGAATTCCTCTGGTACATTCCCAACGACACGAAACCCGGCCATCGCGGCGATTCCGCCGTCGAAAATCACAATAGCCTGGAGACACTGACGAGCCATGCCAGAGCGCTGGAAGAGCATGGGTGGAAAGGCGCCCTGATCGGCACGGGTTGGGGACGGCCTGATACCTTCACCGTTGCCGCTGCCCTTGCCGCCAGGACGACGAGCTTCGAGCCATTGATCGCCATCCGCCCAGGTTACTGGCGGCCCGCACAATTCGCATCCGCGGCTGCCACCCTGGATCAGTTGAGCGGCGGCCGGGTGCGGGTCAACATCGTATCGGGCAAGGACAATCTATCCGCTTATGGTGACAGCGAGGGCGATCAGGCGCATCGGTACGACCGTACCCGGGAATTCATGCGACTGGTTCGCAGGCTCTGGACCGAGGAAAGCGTTACCTATGAAGGCGAACATTTCCGCGTTGCTCAATCGACGGCGGCGCCTCGGATCCAGGCTCGCGGCGAGCGCCGACACCCCAAGCTCTATTTCGGCGGCGCTTCGCAAGCTGCGGAGAGCGTCGCCGCCACCGAGGCCGACGTCCAGCTCTTCTGGGGCGAGCCGCTTGATGATATCGGGGAGCGGATCGAGCGCTTGACGTCTCTAAGCAAGGCGCTGGATCGCGATCTCGCTCCACTCGAATTCGGCTTGCGCATCACCACGCTCGTACGCGAAACCAGCGCACGGGCATGGGCAGATGCAGAAGCAAAAGTCGCAAGAATGGCCGAGGACAATGGAGCAGGCTGGCACGACCATCGCCAGTCGATAGCCGTCGGTCAGAGACGCCTGTTCGATCTCAATGCACGCGGCGATGTGCTCGACGACAATCTCTACACCGCACCAGGCAAATTCGGCGGCGGCGGGGCCGGAACGACGTGGCTGGTCGGATCCGCAGAAGAGGTTGCCGGCTCCCTGCGCAAATACCGCGAACTGGGTATCACGCATTTCGTCCTCTCGGATACGCCCTATCTCACGGAAATCAGGCGACAGGGGGATCAGCTATTGCCCCTTCTGCGCGATTGATAGACGGAAAAGACCTTCGCTATACCCACAGAACATCGCGAGCACGCGGCTTTCCAAGCCGCGCTCCGTCAATTATGACGGTTTCATGACAATGAATGCATGGAGCTTTGATGTTAGGCTGGTTTCGCAAACTCATGCCGCGCGAGGATCGCTTTTTCGATCTCTTCGCGCAGCACTCGCGCACGATCGTCGGCGCCGCTGAAGCCCTGAACGAACTTTTGGCCGGCAAGGACATCGACGCGAAAGGTCGACGGATCGTCGAGCTCGAAAATCAGGCAGACGGCATCACGCGCGACGTGCTGCTTGCCGTGCGCCGGAGCTTCATCACGCCTTTCGACCGCGGCGACATCAAGGACCTCATCATGTCCATGGATGACGCCA
Organism: Rhizobium sp. NPDC092011; assembly: GCF_044756305.1. NCBI lineage: Bacteria > Pseudomonadati > Pseudomonadota > Alphaproteobacteria > Hyphomicrobiales > Rhizobiaceae > Rhizobium > Rhizobium sp. NPDC092011. The sequence continues at coordinate 1,495,739 of NZ_JBIVSO010000001.1, read as the reverse complement.
TCGACATGATGCACAAGACCGTGAAAACCATACGGCTTTTCGAGCAGAAGAGTTTCGACCCCGGCATGCAGCAGATGGGCGAAGTGATCGTCAAGGCAGCCCATCTGGTCGCCGAGGCCGTTCCCCTCCTCGATCGCATCGGGCCGAATGCCTCAAGACTGGCCAACCTCACGGAAGAGATCGTCAAGGTGGAAGGCCGCGCCGACGAACTCCATGACCAGGGGCTGAAGGATCTGTTCCGCAATTACGGCGCCTCCAATGCTATGGCCTTTATCATCGGCAGCGAGATCTACGGCGAACTGGAAAAGGTGGTCGACCGCTTCGAGGACGTCGCCAACGAGATCAACGGCATCGTGCTCGAGAGCGTCTGATGGAGGCCACCCTCGCCTTTCCCTTGCTGGTGGGGATCATCGCCACCGCCTTGTTCTTTGACTTTCTGAACGGGCTTCACGATGCGGCGAATTCCATCGCCACCATCGTGTCGACCCGCGTCCTGCGGCCGCAATATGCTGTGCTGTGGGCGGCGTTTTTCAACTTCATTGCCTTCATGTTCTTCGGGCTGCACGTAGCTGAAACACTCGGAACAGGCATCATCGATCCCAGCATCGTCGATGCTTCGGTCATCTTTGCCGCGTTGCTGGGGGCGATCGTCTGGAACATCGTCACCTGGATATTCGGCATCCCCTCCAGCTCGTCACATGCGCTGGTCGGCGGGTTGATCGGCGCCGGTCTCGCCAAGGTCGGCGTAAGCTCGATCGTCTGGCTCGGTGTCTTCAAGACAGCCGGCGCGATCGTGATGTCCCCGCTGATCGGATTTGTGCTGGCGCTTTTTCTGGTCCTGATGGTGACGTGGCTGTTCGTGCGGCAGACACCCTTTGCCGTCGACAGCACGTTCCGTATTTTGCAATTCTTCTCCGCGTCGCTCTATTCGCTCGGACACGGCGGCAACGATGCGCAGAAGACCATGGGCATCATCGCTATTCTCCTTTATTCTCAAGGATATGGCGGCAGTTCCTTCCATGTGCCTCTATGGGTCGTGCTTTCCTGCCAGACGGCCATGGCCCTCGGCACGCTGTTTGGCGGATGGCGGATCGTGCACACGATGGGCTCGAAGATCACCCGCCTCAACCCGATGCAAGGCTTCTGCGCGGAGACCGGTGGCGCGCTGACGCTCTTTGCCGCGACCTGGCTTGGCATACCGGTATCCACCACCCATACGATTACCGGCGCCATCATCGGCGTTGGCGCGGCGAGACGCGTATCGGCCGTCCGCTGGGGCATTGCCGGCAATATCGTCATCGCCTGGATTATCACGCTTCCGGCCGCTGCCGGCATTTCTGCCCTTTCCTATTGGGCCATGCAGCTCCTGAAGTGAGCGATAAAAACCGGATTCCTCCGGTTTCACAAAAAAAGATCGCGACCAATTGGTCGCGATCCAGAATAGTAAACTATATCAATGCTCTATTGAGCGCGCCGGATGCGCAGCATCAAAATTCTTCCCACGATGCGGCAGCCGCGGTCGCCGCACTGGAGCCCGAGAAGGCTCCGGTGATCCTTGCTCTCAGGGAGCGGGCCGGCGAAGCAGCAGGGCTCGACTGCTCCGTAACAGCAGCAGGCCGAGCCTGGCTGCGGCCTGTCTGAAGGGCGAACTGCCCAAGCAACTCGTTCAAGGCGGTCACTTCCTTTGCCAGGCTGTAGCTAGCGGCCGTGGATTCCTCCACCATCGCGGCATTCTGCTGTGTTCCCTGATCGATGGTGTTGACGGCGGTGTTGATCTCCTGCAACCCGGTCGCCTGCTCGCGTGCGGCTTCGACGATGGCGCGGACATTGCCGTCGATTTCCTCCACCTCGCGCACGATCTGCTGGAGCGATTGCCCTGTTCTGGTGACTAGATTGACGCCGCTGTCGACCTGCTGGCCCGAAGTCGAAATCAAAGCCTTGATCTCCTTGGCTGCTTTGGCGGAGCGCTGGGCGAGTTCGCGCACCTCCTGGGCGACGACCGCAAACCCCTTGCCGGCTTCGCCCGCACGAGCGGCTTCGACACCGGCATTGAGGGCGAGAAGATTGGTCTGAAATGCAATATCGTCGATGACGCCGATAATGTTGCTGATCTCGCTCGATGACTTCGAGATTGCCTCCATCGCGGCAATGGCCTCGCGCATGACTTCGCCGGACTTCTCGGCGCCGATACGGGCGCGGCCGACCAATGAACTCGCCTCTTCCGCCCGCCGGGTGGAATCCTTGACCGTGGTGGTGATCTCTTCGAGTGCAGCCGCTGTCTCCTCGACGGAGGCTGCCTGCTGCTCGGTACGCTTGGAGAGATCGTCGGCCGCTGAGCGAATCTGGCTGGCACCGGCCGCAATAGCCTGCCCGCCCTGGCCGACTGCCCGCAGCGTCTCCTCAAGCTTCGTCATGGAGGCGTTGAAGTCGGCTCTCAATTGGTCGAGATGAGCAACGAAAGGCTTCTCGATGCGATAGGCCACATTGCCGTTCGAAAGCTCGGCAAGGCCCCCTGCCAGACCGTCAACGGCGAACTGAGTATCTGCGGCATCCTTCGCCTTCTGTGCTTCGCGTTCGAGCCGTTCCTTTTCCGAAAGGCTTCGGCCGGCGGCGGTTTCCTGCTCCAGGCGAATGCGCTCGATGGCATTGTCGCGGAACACCGCGACGGCTGCAGCCATTTGGCCGACTTCGTCGCGACGCCCGATCCCAGAGATCTGCTCGTCGGTGTTGCCATCGGCAAGAGACGCCATGCGGGCGCGCAGCCGTTCGATGGGCGCTGTAATCCCGCGGGCGGACACAAGAATGGCGATCAGGATCGCCCCGGCGATGACGATACCAAGTACTATGAGCGTATCAATGATGGTGCTGGTCGCCCGTTGATCCAGCATATCGCTCTTGGCATCGATATTCGCATTGAAGGTATCCAGCCACTGGCCGACTGCCAGAGCCTCGTCATCTATCAGCGGGTCGGCCTGCTTCAGCAATTTGGTGGCGGTATCGTTATCGTCCACCAGTCCGGCCTTCACCGCCTGATCGGTCAGCGCAATAATGTCATTCGCCTTTGCCGCCAGCCTGTCCACGGCATCCGCCTGGGCAGGTATCAGACGCTTGACGGCGGTAAAGCGGTCGAGCAGGCCTTGTCTATTCTCCTGATAGTTCTTCGAGAACTTCACCATTTCCGGGTCTTTGGTACTGTAGACGAGGATCTGATAGGCGTTGTAGCTCAGTGCCGTCACCCGCTGGCTGGCTCTCGACATCTCCACGGCCGCCGCTTCATCCTTTGAAATGAAGTTCGAGTAGGTGGAAACGCTGTCCCTATATTGGCTGGATACGACGAGAACGCCTGCAATTCCGATCAGGCAGATCGGAATCATTATGGAAAGTACCTTCGTCCTGATTTTGGCATTCTGGAGAAATGACATGATGTGCCTGCTCTTGGTGAAGAGCCTGCAATCGCGTGCACGCCGCAGAGTGCGCCCGCGCCGATGATTGCCTGCTTTGGGATCGGGAGAATCGCAGATGAAGAGCGTCCTGCTCACCGCCGATAGCGCTGCAGACCGACAAAAACATAACAGGCTGATAAAACCGTTAATATAATTAAATGTTACATAAATTTAATTATGAGGAAAATTCAATATTGCAACAATAAAATCTTGCGAATTAAAAATTGCACCGAAGAAAACAACTCAATTTTCACGATACATATCAGAATTAAGCAGAAACAAAACTATACTTTTAGATGCTATTCTTTGAGAGAACAACTCTAGCAGGGATACACATACTGTATTCCGCATCAACCTAAAATCATTCCTTCTATTCGTATCGACAGAACGCCGGAAATCCGATCCGCGCGCCCCGACCATGCATCCCCTCTCCCGTCGCCGAGGCCGAGGCCGAGGCCGAGGATTAGCAGCAACTCTCAATAATGGCTTGTTGACATAAATTTAGCCTGAGCTATATTTTTTACAACGAGCTGGAGAAGCCCCATGACAGACTCGATTGCCCGGCAAACCCTGTCGGAACGTACCGATACGCAGATTCGCGAAGTTTTGGCCGGCAGGCGCCGAGGGTTCAGATCGACCCTTCTTTTCGCAGGCCCGGCGGTTATGGCCTCCATCGCCTATATGGATCCCGGCAATTTCGCGACAAATATCCAGGCAGGCTCCGGCTATGGCTATTCACTGCTATGGGTGGTCTTAGTCGCAAACCTCATTGCCATGCTCTTCCAGGCACTCTCGGCAAAGCTCGGAATCGTCACCGGCCGCAATCTTGCCGAGCTCTGTCGTGACGAGTTCTCGGCTCCCATTCGCTATACAATGTGGGTCATCAGTGAAGTCGCGGCGATGGCGACGGATCTCGCCGAATTCCTGGGCGGTGCGATCGGCCTGTCGCTCCTCTTCCAGATGCCTCTCATCGCCGGCATGGCCGTTACGGCTGTTGTGACCTATGGTGTGTTGCTGATGGAGAAACGCGGCTTTAGACCCATGGAGCTGGTCATCGGTGGCCTCGTTGCCATCATCAGCCTTTGCTATCTCCTTGAGATGTTCATCGCGCCTGTCGCCTGGGGTCAGGCGGCTCTTGGCACGGTCCTACCCTCGATCCCGGATTCTACCGCCCTGACCATCGCGGTCGGCATCATCGGCGCGACTGTCATGCCGCATGCGGTCTATCTGCACTCCGGCCTGACCCAGCACCGCGCTCCGGGGCGAAACGATAGCGAGCGCCGCAAGCTCGTATTCTTTTCCAATTGGGAATGCGTGATAGCGCTCGCCGTCGCTGGTGCCGTGAATATGGCCATGGTGATCATGGCATCGGCCGCCTTCCACTCGGGCCACTCAGACGTCGCAGAGATCGAAACCGCCTATCACACCCTTACGCCCCTGCTCGGTGGAGCGGCGGCAAGCATCTTCCTGATCTCCCTCATGGCCTCCGGCATCTCGTCTTCGGCGGTAGGCACCATGGCCGGGCAAATGATCATGCAAGGCTTCGTCGGCTTCCGTATCCCGGTCTGGCTTCGTCGGCTGGTGACGATGCTGCCGGCGTTCGTGGTCGTCCTCATGGGCGTCAACACCACCGAAGCGCTCGTCTATAGCCAGGTCGTGCTCTCCTTCGCGCTGCCCATTCCGATGATCGCGCTCGTCTTGTTCACCCGAAACCGCGCCATCATGGGCAATTTCGCCAACGGTCGAGTGACCGATATTGCTGCCATCGTGGGCACCATCGTCATTCTCTGCCTGAACGCGATCCTGCTTCTCCAGACGTTCGGCATTCCAATCCCCGGGCTCAGCAACGGTTGATCCCCATATCTGGGGATCTGAGAGCGGAGTTTCATAACGCAGTTGAATTATTTATAGTCGAGGCTAAACGTCATTACACGACTCTTAATCTCATGAGGGCAAGCCGCCTTGACGAAACCACCCGCTACCCCGGAAAGCCGCCTCGCATCCACGGAAGTCGAGACGCATGTCGAGGCCTTTCAGAAAAGCCGCGATGACCGGCGTACGGAGCTCATGGAAGACTACGTCGAGCTGATCGCCGATCTGATAGAACATGCCGGCGAGGCGCGCCAGACGGATATCGCGCAGCGGCTGGGGGTAACTCAGCCCACCGTCGCCAAAATGCTCAAGCGGCTGGCCGAAGAAAACCTGATTACCCAGCGCCCTTACCGCGGCGTTTTCCTGACTGAGGAAGGACATCGTCTGGCTATGGCCACGCGGCGGCGGCATCAGGTCGTGGAAGCCGTCCTCTGCCGCCTGGGCGTCGATCCCGACACCGCGAGAAACGATGCCGAAGGTATCGAACATCACGTCAGCGAGAAAACCCTGGAAGCTTTCGAGCGGTTTCTAAAAGCATGACGGATACAGGCGTGGCCCAAGAGCCATTTTGAGCACAGTTTCAACAAGAATGAATTGAAAATAGTCTTTAAACAACCGCCTGACTTGACCAATCAACCGGTATCAACGCAAGTTTTACAAATATTCGCTAAGCAGCATTTAGCGAACCGCCGGTCCCTGTGTTTTGCATTTCGCCTTTATAACCGGCGTAGGGAATCATGATGAACGCCCAGGATCTTAGTTCCACCGTATTCGATCTCGCCCCCGTTGCCATGTGGCTGGAGGACTTCAGCGGCGTCAAAGAGCAATTGGAACTCTGGCGGAGCGAAGGGGTCACGGATCTGCGCTCCTTCCTGGTTGCGGATCTGCGTCGCGTCGCTACCTGTTCGCAAAAGATCCGCGTCCTCGCCGTCAACGCAAAAGCCCTGGAATTGTTCGAAGCGCCATCTTTCGAGGCGCTGGTTGGCGGACTTTCCAATATCTTCCGCGGCGAGATGCTGCAGAGCCATGTCAACGAGCTGGTGGCGCTATGGGAGGGAAAGACGGAGTTTTCGAGCACGGCGATCAACTACGCGCTGGGTGGTCGCAGACTGGATATCCAGCTGCGCGCCGTCATACTGCCTGGCCACGAGACCTCCTGGGACCGCCTGCTGCTGACCACCGAAGACGTGACGGCGCGCGAGGAAGCACGGCGCGAGGAAGAACGCCTGCGCCGCTACGCCGAGGGAATGTTCGAACATTCGCCGGTATCGCTCTGGGTTGAGGACTTCAGCCGCATCAAGATTTTGCTCGACGACATCCGCAAGCGCGGCATCATCGACTTTCAGGTTTTCCTCGACGTGCATCCGGAATTCGTGCAGCAATGCATGAGCGAGATCAGCGTACTCGACGTCAATCAGGCGACCCTGGATCTGTTCTGCGCGCCGGACCGCCAGACCTTGCACCAGCGGATCGGCGAAGTCTTCCGCAACGACATGGAAAAGCATTTCCGCGGTCAGCTGCTGGAACTTTGGAACGAGCGGCTCTTCCATCAGCGCGAAGTGCTGAATTATGCTCTCGATGGCTCCGAACGGCACGTTTTGCTGCAGTTTTCCGTTTTCCCGGGCCACGAACATGACTGGTCGCTGGTCCAGGTCGCGCTGACGGATATTACCGCGCGCAAGAAGGCCGAGGCCTATCTCGAATATCTCGGCAAGCACGATGTCCTCACCAGGCTCTATAATCGCGCCTTCTACATGGACGAGATCAACAGGTTGGAACGCAAATCCTTGCGGCCGGTCTCCGCCATCATCATCGATCTCAACGGCCTAAAGGAGGCCAATGACGAGAGCGGGCACGATGCTGGCGACTCCCTGCTGCGGCGTATGGGAGAAGTGCTTTCCAGCGTTGTATCCCAGCCAAATCATGCCGCCAGGATCGGCGGCGATGAATTTGCCGTCCTCATGCCGGGAGCCGATGAAATCGCGGCGGCGGCCATGGTGGAAACCATCAACGAACTGCTGAAGATCAACAACCAGTTCTATTCCAGCGCGCCGCTCAGCATTGCCGTCGGGGTGGCCACCAGCCAAGATGGCGAGACCATCGAAGCCACCGTGAAGCGGGCCGATCTTGGAATGTACGAACACAAGAAGGCTCATCATGCCGCGGCGGCCAAGGTGGGTACGCATCAGGCAAAGCATGGCGCCTGACGGCGACGCCCAGCATTTCTGTCCCTGCTAGAGATTGGGCGGCTAGCCGCGAAATAGCCGTCAAGCGGGAACAAAAGCCCGCTGGCTTTCATTTGGCCATGCGGAAACACGGAGTTTTTATATGGAAGATCAAGCGACCAGCGTTGTCACTGCCACCCGCACGGCCCTGGATCAGGCCTCCGCACTTGCAGTTCAATACGGTTTTTCGATCCTCGGTGCGATCATCCTCCTGATCGGTGGCTGGATTCTTGCGGGCGTCGTCAGCCGCGCAGCTTATCGCGTCATCTCGCGCATCCGGGGCATCGACGAAACGCTGGCAAGCTTCTTCCAGAACGTCCTTCACTACAGCCTGCTGATCCTGGTATTCATCACCGTTCTCGGACAGTTTGGTGTCCAGACCGCTTCGATCATCGCCACACTGGGCGCCGCAGGCCTCGCCGTTGGCCTGGCGCTTCAAGGAACCCTTCAGAATATTGCCGCCGGCATCATGTTGCTGGTCCTGCGGCCATTTCGGGTCGGCGAATATATCGAAACGACGAACGTCAAAGGCTACATCAAGGACATCGGTCTCTTTGCGACGGAGATGAGAACCGCTGATGGTCTCTACCTGATGGCACCGAACTCCACGCTTTGGAACACGCCGATCGTCAATCACAGCCGCGAGCCGGATCGCCGCCAAGAACTCTCGATCACCCTCGGAAGCGGTGCCGATATCGAGCTTGCGCGCAAGACTATTCTCGACGTGGTCACATCCGATCAGCGGGTCAAGACGACCCCTGTGCCTGTCGCCTATATAGACGATTTATCCGCCGACCAGACAGTACTGAAGCTCGACTATTGGACTGTTACTTCATCCTGGACATCAGCCCGGCAAGACATCATAGCAAAGCTGCGATCTCAGCTTGCTTCGGCCAACATCCCGATCAAATAGAGGGCAGTCGCGGATCTTTTCGCACCTCGGCCGAAACAGGCGACGGGCCGCTACCATCTCACGCGATAGTCAAGACGCAGATTGCCTGACGGCGTCAATCTCTGCGGATCGGTGAACGAGCCCGAAAAGTTGAGGTTCGGGGCAAGCGGTTGCTGAAACGACACCGTACTGGAGAAGATGCTGCCGACCTGCTTGAGATTGCCGCTCGCCGATAGAGATGTCCCGGTCCACGGAACAGCAACTGTCACCACCTGTGTCGCCGTGACCAAGGTCGGTGCATTCCGCATGCCCGTATAGTTGAGGTTCAACGAGCGGGAGGTGCTCATATCGAGATCTTCGGAGACGATCCAGCCGTGCGAACGCCCGAAGCAGATAGCTCCCGCGCCGTTGACCGTGTCCAACCGCAGCGCCACCTCGCGCCGCGCGGCACCCGAAAAACGGCCTGGACGATCGACTGCCATACCCCAGAACGTCGCGAGCCTGCTGTCGCGCGCGATCGTTCCATTGGTCGTCCCGCCGATGCCAAGATCCATGCCGGCACTGACATCCCACGCCATCGGCAATCGAAAGCCGACAGTGGTCTTGTAGGTTCGCGGCGCAACCTTCACCGGCGACCAGATCATCATGTCGCTGGCATTGGCGGCTTGCGACAGCGGCAGCACGCTTGCAAGAACGCCCAGAAAGGCGCGCTTGGCAACAAAAGCCATTCATAAACCCATTTATCTTTGCCCCGAAAACTGGCATCGGGGCGCATCAAGACAACAGCCGAATACGCCGCTAACGCCGCATCTGGCCTCGGATTGATTTGTTCGGTTAAGCGCCCGAAATCAAAGCGCATCGGAGCCATAGCCCAGGCATCCGATTGAAGGACAAAGCCGCCACAAATCAGGCAGCACCTTCATCCAAAGGATCACATCCACGGCCGCGCTTGTAAACCCCTGAGTTCAGGTTTTTTGCTGCAGCGCACATTTGCCGCCTGTTGCGGCAGCACGGCAATTCGTCGGTGTCCGATGAGCAAACCGCTGCAATCAGCGCGTGGGTCGTCGCATCACTCCACCCGAAGACCGGCTTTCTTCAGAAGCGGGAGTACCCGATCGCAGAAATAGGGAAGCTCTTGCGTGTAATTGACGAACGACAGGGCGATGCCGGCATAGCCCTGCTCGGCGATTGCGATCATCTCGTCCGCAATCCGCTGAGGCGTACCGATCAATGGATAGCTCCCTGCCCCTCCCGCAAAGCGCTGCCGATAGCGATCATAAGCGTCGCGATCATGAGACTGAGAAAACTCCTTCTTGCCGGCCATGTGCTGGTCGACGGCGGCATGATCCGCCATGGTAACGGCATAGCGGGTATAGTAATCCTCCGCCTCCGCCTGCGTTTCGCGGCAGACGACGTGACACACGGTATAGACCCCCACCTGCCTTCCGCTCTTTTCCGCCCGCTCGGCGATATCGGCGACGTGCTTTCCTGCCTCCGCGATCTCCGTGAACGTCGTGAAGAGGTAGTCGCAGTGGCCGGCGGCGAAATCGCGGCCGGGACCGCCGAAGGCTGCATTCATCGTCACGGGCCGCGGCGCCTGCAGGCTTGCCGGCCGGCTGACGGCTTCCTTCAGATTGTAGTAGGTTCCGGCGTAGTCCAGAGGTTCGTCGGAGGCATAGAGCCTTTCGACGATCTCGAGCCATTCCGCCGCCTGGTCATAACCCTTCTCCACCAGCGGCACGCCGAACATGCCGAATTCCTTCGGGTTCCAACCGCAGACGATATTGAGCCCGGCGCGTCCCTGGCTGATGTGATCGACCGTGGCGAGAGATTTGGCTGCATAGAGCGGATGAACAAGCGGCACATGGACCGTCATGAACAGACCGATACGATCGGTCGCCGCGGAAAGGGCTGCGGCCCAGGTGAAAGTCTCGAACGACCATTCCCGCACCCGGTTCTTGCCGCCGAAGCCGCGCCAGCGGGCGATCGGCAGGAAAAATTCGAGACCGGCACGGTCGGCGATCTGGGCCGCCGTCAGATTGTCCTGCCATCCTGCCGTCCAGCGCTCGGGCACATCGGTGATCGCCAGCCCGCCATCGGCATTCGATGAGAACACGCCAAGCTTCAGCCGGTTCGGTCCCTTCAGCGGATGCGTCTTCATGGTGGCTTGCTCCTCCCCGAGTTCACCTTGCACCTGCGCCACATCGAAAATTCAGCAGCACGACAGAGCAATGTGTGACGCCCACAAGAAAGAATTTCAAGCTTAAAATTTATCGATCGATTTCAAGCACGCCGCATATAGATCTCGAGCGGCCTTGCAACACCGACATGCGTAGGCTCAAAAGCGTGAGGCGCGCGAAGTAGATGCGAACGATCGCGGCGCAATTCAGCCTGCCTGCGATCGGGGCGGAACTTCATTCAGGAGCCAGTTCTGAAACAATGTCGCCGTCTCGTTTGTCTGCTTCTTTTCCGGCATGACGATGTAATAGCTGTTCTCTGTCGGCATCGGCAGATCGAACAAGGGTCGAAGAGTGCCGGAGCTCAACTCCTCCTCGATCAGATAGGTGGGCAGAAGCGCCACACCCAGCCCGGACATGGCTGCGGCGATAATCATGGAAAACTGGTCGAAGCGCGCGCCGGGGTAGGCGTTTTCACTCGGCAGATCCTGCAGATCGAACCATTGAGCCCAAAGCTTCGGGCGGGTGGTCAGGTGAAGCAGCGGCGCGTCGGCCAACTCCACCGGCGACTGCAGATCCAGCCGAGCTGCAAGCGCCCGACTGGCAACAGGCAGGACTGTCTCGCTGCAAAGAAAGGTCGCAACAGCGCCGGCCCAGGCCGGCAGCCCGTAGTGGATGGCCAAATCGAAATTGTCCTCGTCGAAATTGAAAGGCTTGGAGCGCGATTCCACGGTAACGGCGACGTCACGATGTTCTTCGAGAAATCTGCCGAGGCGCGGCACCAGCCAGCGAGTGCCGAAGGTCGGTAAAGTCGCCACTTTCAGCGACAGCTTCATCTGCCCAGCCGCAACGGCGCCAATCATCAACCGTTCCGAACGCAGCAGCAGATCCTTGACCTCCGGCAACAGCCGAAGTCCGGCCTCCGAAAGTACGACGCGCTGTCTCACGCGCTCGAAAAGCTTCAAGCCGGTCTGCTGCTCCAGTTCGCTGATCTGACGGCTGACGGCACTTTGCGTCAGATTCAGCTCCTCGGCAGCGCGCGAAAAATTCTGATGGCGCGCTGCGCACTCAAACGCCTGAAGATTGACGATGTCGGGGATAAGGCGTCGACGCATAGTCATTCCATTTCAGCATCAAGTTAGGATTTTCTCTCACAAGACCTCCTCGTCAGCAAGATATATTCTGCGTGATAGGAATGATGTAGCCTTTCAGGAAGAGATTACCATGAAGTCCGATCACATCTCGACCAGCGATATACGCAGTGCCTTTTCGGCCGCTATGTCCGCGATGTACCGCGAAGAAGTACCCGCCTATGGTACGCTTATGGAGCTGGTCGGCCGCGTCAACGACGAGACGCTGGCCGCGCAGCCTAAATTGAAAGAGCGCTTGCAGGCGACCGACTATCTCGATCGCATCTCCGAAGAGCGGCATGGCGCGATTCGACTCGGAACGGCCGCAGAACTTGCCATGATGGCGCGCGTCTTCGCAGTCATGGGCATGTATCCGGTCGGCTATTATGATCTCTCGACGGCGGGTGTGCCGGTGCACTCCACGGCGTTCCGCCCGATCGGCGATGCCGAGTTGAAGCGCAATCCGTTCCGCGTGTTCACTTCGCTGCTGCGCCTCGATCTGATCGCCAATGAACAGCTGCGCGAGGCATCGGCGCAGATTCTCGCGAAGCGTCAGATCTTCACCAAGGGCGCTGTCGAACTCACCGAGAAGGCCGAGCGCGATGGCGGTCTCGGCAAAGAGGATGCTCAGCGCTTCGTCAGCGAAGTGCTGGAGACTTTCCGCTGGCACGATGAAGCAAATGTCGATGCTGCCATGTATCACCGCCTTCATGACGCGCATCGTCTGATCGCCGATGTCGTGTCGTTCAAGGGGCCGCATATCAACCATCTGACGCCGCGCACCCTCGACATTGATCAGGTCCAGTCGCTGATGCCCGAATACGGCATTGCGCCCAAGGCCGTCGTCGAGGGACCGCCGACCCGCGCCTGCCCTATCCTGCTGCGGCAGACTTCATTCAAGGCGCTGGAAGAGCCGGTGTCTTTCCGCAATGCCGATGGCGTTTGGGAAACCGGCTCGCATACCGCGCGTTTCGGCGAAATCGAGCAGCGCGGCGTCGCCCTGACACCCAAGGGGCGTGCGCTCTATGATCAGCTGCTCGATGCCTCGCGCAAGATCGTGCGTCCTGCGGCCGATGGGTCGAATGCCCGTGACTATGAAGCCGCACTCGCCCAGAGTTTCGCAGAATTCCCCGATGACTGGTCAGCCATTCGGGCCCAGGGCCTGGGTTACTTCACCTATTCGCTGACGGCCAAGGGCAAAGCTGCCGCAACCACCCGCGGCGACATCGAGACATTGATCGATCAGGGCCTCGTTCAGTTCGATCCGATCGTGTACGAAGACTTCCTTCCCGTCAGCGCCGCTGGTATCTTCCAGTCCAACCTCGGTGACGGCGCGCAGCAGGAGTTTGTCGCAAGCCCGAACCAGAAGCGCTTCGAAACCGATCTCGGTATGAAGGTGCTGAACGAATTCGACCATTATGCCGGCATCGAGCAGGCATCGATCGACGCCTGCCTGCAGGCGTTGTCCAAACAAGACGCAGCCGAGTGATGCGATGCGGCGGAAGTGCCGCCCGCAGCCTGGATCAAGACAAGTGGAGTTTGATAAGATGAACATCGCAGCAAAGAACATTTCCGTCGCAGCCGAAGCGGCCGCCATCCTCGAAAAGCTCGGCGTCGACAAGGCGCTCTACACGCAAGGCGACATGCCGTCCTACTCTCCGGTCACCGGCGAGAAGATCGGCAACCTCAAGACCGTTTCGGCGGCTGAAGCGGCTGAGCGTATCGAGAAGGCCCATGCGGCATACCGCGCCTGGCGCCTGGTGCCGGCGCCGAAGCGCGGCGAACTGGTCCGCCTGCTCGGCGAAGAGCTTCGCGCCGCCAAGGACGATCTCGGCCGCCTAGTCTCCATCGAAGCCGGCAAGATCCGTTCCGAAGGCCTCGGCGAAGTGCAGGAAATGATCGACATCTGCGATTTCGCAGTCGGTCTCTCCCGTCAGCTCTACGGTCTGACGATCGCCACCGAACGCCCGGGCCATCGCATGATGGAAACCTGGCATCCGCTCGGCGTTGTCGGCATCATCTCGGCCTTCAATTTCCCGGTCGCCGTCTGGTCGTGGAATGCGGCACTGGCCCTGATCTGCGGCGACTCGATCGTCTGGAAGCCGTCTGAAAAGACGCCGCTGACGGCGCTCGCCTCGCAGGCAATTCTCGACCGCGCGCTTGCGCGCTTCGGCGATGCGCCGGAAGGCCTGTCGCAGCTGCTGATCGGTGACCGCGTCATCGGCGAAGTCCTGGTCGATCATCCCAAGGTGCCGCTCGTCTCGGCAACCGGCTCGACCCGCATGGGTCGTGATGTCGGACCGCGGCTTGCCAAGCGCTTTGCACGCGCCATCCTCGAACTCGGCGGCAACAATGCCGGCATCGTCTGCCCGTCGGCCGATCTGGACATGGCACTGCGCGCCATCGCTTTCGGCGCCATGGGCACGGCCGGCCAGCGTTGCACGACGCTGCGTCGCCTCTTTGTTCACAAGAGCGTCTACGATCAGCTCGTGCCGCGCCTGAAGAAAGCCTACCAGAGCGTCTCGGTCGGCGATCCCCTGCAGTCCTCCGCGCTCGTCGGCCCGCTGATCGATAAGGCGGCTTTCGACGGCATGCAGAAGGCAATTGCTGAGGCAAAGTCCCACGGCGGCTCTGTGACCGGCGGCGAACGTGTCGATGTCGGTCATGCCGATGGCTTCTACGTCAAGCCGGCGCTCGTGGAAATGTCGAAGCAGGCGGGACCGGTCTTCGAAGAGACCTTCGCACCCATCCTCTACGTCATGCCCTATGACGATTTCGATGCCGTCCTTGACGACCACAATGCGGTAGCCGCCGGCCTGTCCTCCTCGATCTTCACCCGCGACATGCAGGAATCCGAGCGCTTCCTCGCGGCCGATGGTTCCGATTGCGGTATCGCCAACGTCAACATCGGCACATCGGGCGCGGAAATCGGCGGTGCATTCGGCGGCGAAAAGGAAACCGGCGGCGGCCGTGAATCCGGCTCGGACGCCTGGAGAGCCTACATGCGCCGGGCGACCAATACCGTCAACTACTCCAAGGCCCTGCCGCTGGCACAGGGCGTTTCCTTCGACATCGAGTAAGCTCCATGACGATCGCCACCACCATAGAGGAAGCGGGCTTTCAGCCCGCTTCGCGGATCGCCTCCATTGGCGTGTCGACCATCCTGCAGATCGGCGCGCGCGCCAATGCGATGAAGCGCGAAGGCCTTCCCGTCATCATCCTGGGTGCGGGCGAGCCGGACTTCGATACGCCTGACAACGTCAAGGAGGCCGCAAAGGCCGCCATCGACCGCGGCGAGACGAAATACACCGCACTTGACGGCTCGCCGGAGCTCAAGAAGGCGATAGCCGGAAAGTTCCTGCGCGAAAACGGCATCGACTACGCAGTCGACGAGATCACGGTCGCAGCCGGCGCAAAGCAGATCCTGTTCAATGCCTTCATGGCATCAATCAATCCGGGCGACGAGGTCATCATCCCGACGCCGTACTGGACGTCCTATTCCGACATCGTCGAGATCTGCGGCGGCGTGCCCGTGCTGATCCCATGCGATGCTGCGGCCGGCTTCCGCCTCAAGGCGGAACAGCTCGAGAAGGCCATTACCCCGAAGACGCGCTGGCTGCTGCTGAATTCGCCGTCCAACCCGTCGGGTGCGGCCTATTCGGAAGCTGATTACCGGCCATTGATTGACGTCATGCTGCGGCATCCGCATGTCTGGCTGATGGTCGACGACATGTATGAGCACATCGTCTATGACGGCTTCCGTTTCACGACACCAGTCGCGATCGAGCCGCGCCTCAAGAGCCGCGCGCTGACCGTCAACGGCGTCTCCAAGGCCTATGCGATGACCGGCTGGCGCATCGGCTATGCCGGTGGACCTAAGGCGCTGATCAAGGCGATGGCCGTCATCCAGAGCCAGGCAACGTCCTGCCCCTGTTCGGTTAGCCAAGCGGCGGCCATTGCGGCATTGAACGGCCCGCAGGATTTCCTCAAGGAGCGCACGGCAAGCTTCCAGAAGCGCCGAGACCTTGTCGTTGGCCGCCTGAATGCCATCGAAGGCCTGGACTGCCTGGTGCCGGAAGGCGCCTTCTACACATTCTCCGGCTGCGCAGGCGTTCTCGGGACGACAACGCCATCGGGCAAGACCATCGCAACGGATGCGGACTTCTGCGCCTATCTGCTCGACGAAGCACATGTCGCTGTCGTGCCAGGTTCGGCCTTCGGCTTGTCGCCGTACTTCCGCATTTCCTATGCGACATCGGAAGCAGACCTCGTCGAAGCCCTTGATCGCATCGAAAAGGCCTGTGCGGCTCTCCGGCGCTAGAGCCAGAAGATTTCAGGTCTCCTCGACCTGAAATCTCAACCCGCTCCAGAATCAAAGAAGTAGAGCATGATGGTGTCCGAAAACCGCCTATACTTTTCGGCATCATGCGCTATGGCAACTCCAGCAGAAACGCAAATCCGCCATACGCTTGGAATTGCGTGAAAACAAAGAGATAGAGCATTTCCATAATTCTGTTTAAAAGCGGAAATGCTCTACTCGTCGAATGAAAAGCCGGAAGCCTTCACGTCATGATACCACGCCTTGTCTCGGCGAAAGACAGTTTGCAACAGCAGATCGGCGCCTTCGCGCGCCGACTGGCGGAACTCGGCTTTCGCGGCGACGTGGAGATGGATGAAGGCGCAAGGACGGTCGCTTCGACCGACAACTCCATCTATCAGCTCAAACCGGCGGCCATTCTCTATCCTAAGAGCGCAGATGATCTGAAGATCATTGCAGCGGCCATGTCGGAACCGGCCTTTTCCGACATCACAATTGCTCCGCGCGGTGGCGGCACCGGAACCAACGGACAATCGCTAACCTCGGGCGTCGTGGTCGATTGCTCCAGGCACATGAACCGCATTCTGGAGATCGATCCGGTGCGGCGGATCGCCCGCGTCGAAGCGGGCGTCGTCAAGGACCAGCTGAACAAGGCGCTCAAGCCCCACGGCATGTTCTTTGCACCGGAGCTTTCCACCTCCAACCGCGCCACCATCGGCGGCATGATCTCCACGGATGCCTGCGGCCAGGGTTCCTGCCTTTACGGCAAGACAAGCAACCACGTTCTTGGCCTTCGCATTGTACTGTCGGATGGCAGCGACTGGTGGTCGCGCCCGCTCGACACCTTCGCTCTCGAAGAGGTCAAGGCACGACCGGATCGCGTTGGAGAGATATGCAGGGTCGCCGATGGGATCGCGCGCGACAAACGCGATTTGATCGAGACGACCTTCCCCAAGCTCAACCGCTATATGACCGGCTACGACCTCGCCCATCTAAGACGGGAGGATGGCCGCTTCGATCTCAACGCGGTCCTTTGCGGCTCCGAAGGCACGCTTGCCATGATTGCCGAGGCAGAGCTCAATATTCTGCCGCTGCCGGCGCAGGCCGCGCTCATCAATATTCGCTACGATGCCTTCAACACGGCACTGGAGGATGCGCGGTTGCTGGTGGCCATGAAGGTTGCCTCGGTGGAGACGGTCGACGAGAAGGTGCTTGGTCTTGCCAAGGGCGATATCGTCTGGACCGGCATCGCCCGTTTCTTTCCGGAGGACACCTCAGGCTCTGCCAACGGCATCAACATCGTGGAAATTCTGGCCGACGATCGCGATGAGCTTGAGCGCAAACTCGCGGAGGTAACTGCTGTTCTGAATGCAGGCCCTCCGGCACGTCACAAGGGCTATACTGTCGCTCGGGAGCGGACCGAAATCGAGGCTATCTGGTCGATGCGCAAGCGTGCCGTCGGCCTGCTTGGCAACGTGGAAGGCTCGGTACGGCCGGTGCCGTTTGTCGAGGACACGGCAGTTCCGCCGGAGCATCTTGCAGCCTATATCCGCGAGTTTCGCGCCCTTCTCGACGCAGAAGGCTTAGATTACGGCATGTTCGGCCATGTGGATGCCGGTGTGCTGCATGTGCGACCGGCCCTCGACCTTACGCGTGACGACCATCAGCCGCTCGTTCGCAAAATCAGCGACGGCGTCGTTGCCCTCACCCGCAAATATGGCGGGGTACTCTGGGGAGAGCATGGCAAGGGCGTGCGCTCGGAATATGTTCCCGACTATTTCGGCGAACTCTATCCCAGCCTGCAGGAGATCAAGCGGTCCTTCGACCCTGGAGACCGCCTTAATCCGGGCAAGATCGCCTCGGGTTCTTCAAAACCGCTCCTCAAGATCGATGAGGTGCCGTTGCGGGGCGATCTCGATCGTATCATCGGCAACGATATCCGCGCCGCGTTCGACAATGCTGCCTATTGCAACGGCAACGGCGCCTGCTTCGATTTCGATGCCGCAAGCCCAATGTGCCCATCCTTCAAGGCGACGGGCGACAAGCGCTACTCACCGAAGGGACGCGCAGCGCTGATGCGCGAGTGGCTGCGCCTGCTTTCAGAGCGACAAGTCGACCCACGACGCGAAGCGGAGGCCCAACGCCGCTCAAGCGGCTTTGCCAGTCTTTTCCGGCGGATGATCAATTCGGTCAATCCGGCCAACAAGGACGATTTCTCGCATGAGGTTCGGGCGGCGATGGATACCTGCCTCGCCTGCAAGGCCTGCGCGGGCCAATGTCCCGTCAAGGTCAGCGTTCCCGCCTTCCGGTCGAAGTTTCTGGAACTGTACTATGGCCGTTATCTCAGACCATTGAAGGATCCGATCGTCGCCGCCATTGAAACGACCCTGCCCCTGATGGCGCGTTTCAGACCCGCCTACAACCTGCTCACCGGTTCCAGTGCCGGTCAATTCCTGATGCGGCTTTCCGGCCTTACCGCGCTCCCGACCATGCCCGCAATTTCACTTGAACAAGAGGCAGCGCGTCTCGGTGTTCAGGTCGCAACTGCAAAACGGCTGGAGGAACTCTCATCGGAGGAACGCGCCCGCGCGATCATCGTCGTTGCCGATGTCTTCTCCACTCATTTTGACCCTGCCGTTGTCGTGGCCTCTCTCAAGCTCATGCTGAAGATGGGCGCAAAGCCGTGGCTTGCAGCTTCGCAGCGGAACGGCAAGGCTTTGCATGTGCATGGTTATCTCGGCCGCTTCGAGAAAGAAGCGGTGAAATCGCGTGACTATCTCGACCGTATTTCACAGATGGGCATTCCTCTCGTCGGCATCGACCCCTCGATGACGCTGACGTATCGCAGCGAATATGCCACCCTGCCCGCCGCGAAGTTGCAGCGACCGGTTTTGCTGCTCCAGGAATGGCTGGCTGATAATCTCGATCGATTGCCAAAGCCGCAAACCTTGTCTCAAAAGCATTTCACGCTGCTGCCTCATTGCACCGAGCGGACGAACGCGCCAGCCGCCCTCAAGCAATGGTCCGCGCTATTCGAAAAACTGGGCATCAAGCTGGATATTGCCGATGTCGGCTGCTGCGGCATGGCAGGCACTTTCGGCCATGAGGTGCGCAATCGCGCCATATCCGAAAAGCTGTACGCCATGAGCTGGCAGGACAAAGTCGCCGAGATGAGCGATCAGAACGTGGTCATGGCGACGGGCTTTTCCTGTCGCTCCCAGGCGGCAAAAATGGAGCGCCGCGCCACCCCGCACCCCGTCGAAATCCTGAACAGCTTGCTCGGCTGAAGCCGGCCGCAGAGCCGCGCAGCCTGCTCCACCACTTCGGCCTTACGGCCCACTCCACATCGCGTCGTGCAAGGGCGCGGCCTTTCTTGCGCTTATCTCACAGCGAGAGCCGTAAGCCTGCCTCAAAACAAATGTGGCGCCCCAAGGCGCCACACTGCAAATTCTGAAAGCAAGACTTAGCTCAGACTGCTTCTCTAAGCTTGATCTTTTCCAGGCTGTAGACCTGACCGAAGCGGTTGTTGAGGAAGTCGCCCAGATCGATTTCTTCCTGGCAAACGAAGCCCTTGGCGGAAAGCTTTCCGTTGGCAAGCAGATCGAGCACGGTCGTGATGCCGGCAGCCGTGGTGATCTGAATGGCGCTCATCTTCTTGCCGGCAACGATGCCCGAATAGACCTTGTTGGCATAGGTTTCCTGCATGTAGCGACCATCGCGCCAACCGCAGACCGTGACAAAGATAACGACGACATCCTGCATGGTGGCCGGCAGCGCGTTTTCGAACAGATCCTTCAGAACATCGCGGCGGTTCTTGAGGTTGAGGTCGTTGAGCAGCGCCTTGATGATCGCCTGATGGCCGGGATAGCGGATCGTGCGATAGTTCATGGTGCGAACGCGGCCTTCAAGCGTCTTGGCAAGCGTGCCGAGACCGCCGGAGGTGTTGAAAGCCTCGTAGGTGACGCCATCGAGGGAGAATTCCTCACGCTCTTCCATGGCCGGAACGGTGACGAACTTGCCTTCGACGATGGCTTCGCACGGCTCGATATATTCGTTGATCAGGCCGTCCGTGCTCCAGGTCAGGTTGTAGTTCAGAGCATTGGACGGATATTGCGGCAGAGCGCCGACGCGCATACGCACGCTGTCGAGGCTGTCGAAACGCTTGGCGAGATCATTGGCAACGATGGAGATGAAGCCCGGCGCCAGGCCGCACTGCGGAATGAACGCGGTCTTCGCGTCCTTGGCCAGTTCCTCGACCTTCTTCGTCGTGGCGACGTCTTCGGTGAGATCGAGGTAGTGAACGCCAGCTTCGAGAGCAGCTTCCGCGACAAAACCTGTGAGATGGAAGGGAGCAGCCGACAGAACGGCAAACTTCCCGGTCAAAACGCCTACGAGGGCCGCCCGGTCGGTGATGTCGACGGCTGCGGTAGAAATCGCGGCATGGCGGTCGATCTTGGCAAGCTGCTCCGGACTGCGGTCGGTGACGACGACCTTGTAATCGCCGGTATCAGCAAGCATCAAAGCGATCGCTCCACCGATTTTGCCTGCGCCGATGACCACTATGTCTTTCATATTATTCCCCTGCGTTTCATGAATAAGATTTTTATAAGTGTAGGCAGTGACTGAACGATTCATAGCGACAAAAAACGCATTTCGTTGTATAAAAATGCGCAATATGACGATCATGTTTTACAAAATGCAGGAACGACCATGCAGGTAACGGGGAAAGACCGCGAGTTGCTGGCATTGTTGGGCGAAAATGCCCGCATGCCGGTGGCGACGTTGGCCAAGAAACTCTCTCTTTCCCGGACGACGGTCCAGGCCAGGCTTGAGAGGCTGGAGCGCGAAGGCGTCATCGCCGGATACGGCGTGCGGCTTTCGGAGACCTATCTCTCCGGTCTTATTCGCGCGCATGTGCTGATTACCATTGCGCCAAAAGCGCTATCTGCCGTGACGGCTTCGCTGGATGCCATTCATGCCGTGACGACGCTTCATTCCGTCAGCGGCTCCTTCGACCTCATCGCGATCGTCGCCGCGCCGTCGATTTCCGAACTGGATCAGTTGATCGATGAAATCGGCAAGATCGACGGCGTCGAACGAACTTTGTCATCCATCATTCTCTCGACGCGAATCGCTCGCTGACTGGCATCCCCGTTTTGCATGCGAGGCCCTCCGCAGTGCCGAAATCCGGCCGGGCTCAGCCTAGAGATGTTCTCGATTTCGTATCAACGGCGCTTTATGTGTCACGGAGCACCATACCTCGCCTCGAAGCCGAGGTTTCGACCCAAAAATGGACCTGGCACGCCGCGCAATATTTATGGCTCTCGCCCATCGAAACACCTAGAAGAACGACATCCTATCTTTTCGTAAGGGCCTAATTCCAATGCCGAAATCTCGCTCCGCCCTGGCGAACTAGGCAGGCGGCCGGAGATGCGACTGTCGCGATCGACGAGTGACATTGTCCCGTCATCCTTGCAGCATCTCCTTCATCAACGACCAGCTAAATGGATCGAAGAGCATCATGCGACGCGCCCTTGGACTGATACTCGCTGCCTCTCTTGCGACCGCGGCCCATGCCGATCCTCTTGCAGATCTGGTTGCAGATCTGGCGGCCGCGCAAAAGGCGACCATCGAAGCCTGGGGTAAGGTTCCCTTTTCGCAACAAAACGTGACCTTCGTCTCCGAGTCCTCAAACGCCTACGGTGTCTACAAAGCGCGCGGCTCTGATGTCTTCAAGACTGGAGAGCCAATCATCACCTATGTCGAGCCGATCGGCTATGGCTGGAAGCAGCTTCCCGGCGGCCTCTATGAAATGCACCTGATGGCCGATCTCGAGATTGTCGACACGAGCGGTGAGGTCCTCTGGAGCAAGCAGAGCTACATGGATACGCGCCTTGTCAGCCACAAGCAGAACATGGAGTTCAATTTCGACATGACCTTGACCCTGGATGGTCTATCCGCCGGAAAATACAAACTTCACTACACGCTTCACGACATGACCTCGGGCAAGACGTCATCTTTCGATGAGGACTTCGAGCTCGCCTCGGGCGGCTGAGATCGGCGACCACTTTTCCGGCGCAATGATAGCGGCCGGCAATAGTGCATGCCCGTGCACCCAACGGAATCAATCCACCACCACAACCCATCGACGATTTGGAGGCCCCATGAAAAAGATAGTGTTTCTCGCCGCTGCGCTGGCAGCATTCCCGATGCTTGCAAATGCCAAGTCGATCGCCTTCCCGAGCGACGCGCCGGTTGCCAGCGTGAGCATCCCTGATAGCTGGAAGCCGCAGGAAACCGAAACCGGTATCGATTCGACCTCGCCGGACTCCGCCATCTACTTTTCCCTGGATGTCGCCACCGATGCTAACGTCGACAAGATTACTGACGACGCAGTCAATTTCCTCGCCAAGAACGGCGTCAAAGTCGATGCCAGCACCCGCAAGGACGATGACAGCAACGAAGTCAACGGCATGAAGCTCACGCTTCTGAACTGGCAGGGCACCGACAATGACGGAGCCGTTAACATCACCCTCGGCGTCCTTTCCCCAGCGCCAGACAAAATGCTTATCCTGACCTACTGGGGTTCCAAGGACGATCAGGACAAACACAAGCAGGAAGTGCTCGATATCATCGGCTCCATCAAGCCTGCGAAGTAATGCCCCTCAACCCGGGACTGCGGCGCAGCGGCCCCGGACTGACATTCTTGGAGCCCGCTCAATGGCGGGCTCTTTTCGTTGTGATGAAATGCATGCGCCGTCGGGATACCTCCAGTCCGCTTGTATCTCGCGTCGAAATCGTGCCATGACATAGAGACGAGCGAACCAAACATTATGGAGCGGCGCCATGAAGAAGATCGGATTCCTTTCATTCGGCCATTGGACGCCCTCGCCCCAATCGCAAACGCGCTCCGCCGCAGATACGCTTCTGCAATCGATCGATCTTGCCGTCGCAGCAGAAGAACTTGGCGCTGATGGCGCCTATTTTCGCGTGCACCACTTTGCGCGCCAGCTGGCCTCGCCGTTTCCGCTGCTAGCGGCCGTCGGCGCCAGGACCAGTCGCATCGAGATCGGCACCGCCGTTATCGACATGCGCTACGAGAACCCCTTCTATATGGCTGAAGATGCCGGTTCGGCCGATCTGATCGCCGGGGGGCGGCTGCAGCTCGGCATCAGCCGCGGCTCGCCTGAGCAGGTCATCGACGGTTGGCGGCATTTCGGTTACGAGCCGACCGAGGGCGAGAGCGACGCAGACATGGGTAGGCGACACGCGGAAGTGCTGCTCGACATTCTGCGCGGCGAAGGCTTTGCCAAGCCCAATCCTCGGCCGATGTTTCCAAATCCGCCCGGCCTGTTGCGTCTCGAGCCGCATTCGGAGGGCCTGCGCGAGCGGATCTGGTGGGGCGCCAGTTCCAATGCGACCGCCACCTGGGCGGCAAGGCTTGGCATGAATCTGCAGAGCTCCACCCTGAAAGACGACGAGACCGGCCTGCCTTTCCATGTTCAGCAAGCCGATCAGATCCGGGTCTTTCGCCAGGCGTGGAAAGAGGCCGGCCACAAGCGCGAGCCACGGGTGTCCGTCAGCCGCAGCATCTTCGCGCTGGTCAACGATCTCGATCGTGCCTACTTCGGCAGCAGCGGCAAGGATGCGGACAAGGTCGGCTTCATCGACGAGAGGACGCGGGCCATTTTTGGTCGCAGCTATGCCGCCGAACCAGATGTGTTGATTGAAGAACTGGCGAAGGACGAGGCGATTGCCGCCGCCGACACCTTGCTGCTGACCGTCCCCAATCAGCTGGGCGTCGAGTACAACGCGCATGTGATCGAGGCGATCCTCAAGCATGTCGCGCCTGCCCTTGGATGGCGTTGAAGCAACACTCCTGGAAATCAGGATTTACGTCTCAGGAAACCTTGGTAACTGCCCGCAGAAACTTGATTTTTTTGCGGGTAGTCTTTTTGGATATATCGCGATAGAGATGCGCTGGCTCCCTATCGGGTTTTCGGCTCGCGACGCTTGAGCAGGACCTGCGCGACCAGCACCAGCAATGCCATTGTGGTGGAATAGGTCACCAACGGCCAGGCGCTGTCGCCATCCAGAATGGTGACTGACAACGTTCCCCCGATACTCACGATCAGGCTCTGGATGCAGGAATAGAATGCAACTGCAGATCCAGCGGTGTCACCGAACTCCGCAAGGGCGCCGTTGGCTGTAACAGAGGCAGCAAACACGATTCCGACTGCCATGATCCAGACCGGCAGCAGAAAGCTTGCAAAGGACGGAGACCCGAAGACCTGGCCGACGGCGAGAAGTGCCGCGCCACAGATGAGCATCAGCATGCCTCGCGTCACGCAACCCGGGATGCCCCATCTTGCAACCATGCGCCTCGCGAATCGTGTCGTGACAATCATCACGCCGGCAACGGTCGCGAAGGCGAGGCTGAAGCCGAACTCCGAATAGCCGGCATGTCCAATCAAAACACGCGGCGCAATCGAGAAGAATACGAAGAACGTCCCCATCACGGCGCTGAAGGCCAAGGTGTAGACCCAGAAGGGGAAACTGGCGAAGATCGGCAAGACTGATCGCCGCGAATTCACGGAGACGGGCGGCCGCGTTTCGTGCCACCAAACCGTCGCATTGATCGCCGCCGTCAGCGTCAGCAAGGCGAGCAGCACGAAGATCGCACGCCACCCAAAGCTGTTGGCTACGACGGCCCCGACGATCGGTCCGAGAGCTGGCACGAACGAAAGTATAGCACCGAAGGCACTGTAGATGACAACGCCCTCCTCGCGATCGGCATAGACGTCGCGAACCGTTGCAAATGTCGCGACCAGCACCGCCGATGCGCCGCTGGCCTGCAGTAGGCGGCAGAAGACGAAGGTGCCGGCCGTCGATGAGCATGCAGCGCCAAGGGACGCGGCGGCGAAAAGAACAGCGCCGAAAAGCAGCACCGGACGACGGCCGATGCGATCCGAAATCGGGCCGAAGATGATCTGCCCGACACCGAGGATAATCATGTAGCCGCTCAGCGTCAGCTGGATCACTGAAGGCGACGTGTTCAAAATGCCCGGCATCGCCGGTACAACTGGAAGATAGATATCCATGGCCAGTGAGGCGAGGACATCGAAGGGCGCCATCAGCAGCAATGCCGCCGACAGCGAATAGGCCCATGAGGGGCGGTCATAAGACATAAGAATATATCCGCTCGAAGGAGAAATCGGGCGGCGACTGCCTACGGTCTCGGTCTGGATGGGATCGACAGGACGCCGCAACAACAAAGTGAGCTGTTGCGGCTTATCTATCTGCTGATTTTAGGCTTCCCATGCCAAACGCTCCACGGCGAAAGAATTGATGATGCGGATCGCACTTAGCAGATCGAACCAACCCTAGCAATGATGCGCCACCTTGCCAGCGTGCCGGCGGGTGCGCTGAAATGCGCAGGTCCAAGCACCCGAAATAACCCGTCAATCTAATGAATTCTTAACCATGACTGTGGCCTAACTGGTTGTAATTTCTTTATTGGAGCAGATCATGTCGCGTGCATCGAAAATGAACGAGTTGGATGATCGTCTCGACTTCGTAGGACTGGGCCAGGATGCTCGCCAGGCCTTGACGGAGTTGCAGCCGATTATCGAACTTGCCGTCAAAGGTTCTCTTGATGTCTTCTACGAGAAGATTACCAAGCACCCGGAGATGGCGAAGTTCTTTTCATCTCCGCAGCATGTGGCGCATGCCAAATCCAAGCAGCAGGAACACTGGAAGACCATCGCATCGGGCAAATACAGCCCCGACTATGTGGATGCCGTGTCTGCCGTTGGCCGGACGCATGCGCGCCTCGGGCTCGAGCCGCGTTGGTACATCGGCGGTTATGCCGTCATCCTCGAAGGCATGGTGCGGGCAATCGTCGCGCAACAGCTCAAGGGGATGCTACAGCGCAAGCACGAGCAGGCTCTGTCACGGCGGCTCTCTGCCGTCCTCAAGGCCGCCCTCGTCGACATGGACTTCGGCATTTCCGTCTATCTCCAGGTGCTTGCCGACGAACGCGACCGCGCGGAAACCGAACGGGCGGCAGCACAGCAGGAGCAGCAACGCGCGCTCAACGCGCTCGGCGTTGCCCTGAATGGCCTGGCAAACGGCGATCTTACGGCTGATATCACCGAAGCTCTATCCGCCGAATTCGAGATCCTGAAGAGCAACTATAACGAATCGCTGACTTCCCTCGGAACGGCGATGCGGCATATCGAGGATTCAGTGACCCGCGTTCGCGACGAAGCCGGCTCGATCTCGTCCGCCGCCGACAACATGGCGCGGCGCACGGAACAGCAGGCATCTGCGCTTGAGGAAAGTGCAGCCGCCATCGAGCAGATTACCACCATCTCGGAGCAGACGGCCGAGCGAACCCGCGAAGTACAGGCAATCGTCAAGGAATCGGCCTCCGAAGCCGAACGGTCGCGGCAGGTCGTTCAAGAGGCGGTCTCGGCCATGGACGATATCGAAACCTCATCGCGCAAGATGACCGACATTATCTCCGTCATCGATGATATTGCCTTCCAGACCAATCTTCTGGCGCTGAATGCCGGCGTCGAGGCAGCAAGAGCCGGCGAGCAGGGCAAAGGCTTTGCCGTCGTTGCCCAGGAAGTTCGTGAACTCGCCCAGCGCTCCGCCACTGCAGCAAAGCAGATCAAGGACCTGATCGACCGCTCGTCCAACGACGTCCGTCGCGGCGTCGAACTTGTCAACCGCACTGGCGAAGCATTGGAACTCATTGGCAACCAGGTGGCCTCCATCGATCGCAACGTCGGCGCCATCGCGCGCTCGACGCAGGAGCAGGCCGTCGGCATCAGCGAGATCAATTCGGCAGTCCGCAACATGGATCAGATGACGCAGCAGAATGTGGCGCTGATGGAAGAAACCAATGCCTCGACCCGCCATCTGGCTGACATCAGCAACGAGCTCGCCGGATTGGTCGGTCGTTTCAAGACAGTCCGCTCGGGCTCCCGGACGGGCGCCGTCAGGTTGAAGCTCGCCAGCTGAGGGCTGCCGCCAGCCACTTGAAACCGAGCCCGCTGAGGGATTTGGCATCGCACGGCTCCGGACACAGGTCCGGGGCCGCTTTCGGCTGTTCACCTTACGCCGGCATCTCCTCAATTTCCGCGATAACCCACTGCCGGAACGCCTTCATCGACGCCGTTTCCGCACGCGACTTCAGTCGCGTCAGCCAATAGCTTCCGGTCATAGCGGTGATTCGGAATGGCTGCATGATTCGCCCGGCCTCGATGTCGTGGGAAAACATCGCAACGGGAACGAGAGCGACGCCGACGCCGCGCGCAGCAGCCTCGACCAGCGTCAGCGACGAATCGAACATCCAGCCTCGAAGATGAGGAGGCGGCAAGCCTGCTGCCCTGAACCACAGCGCCCATTCGTCGATCCGGTATGATCGTAGCAATTCAAGTTCGGCAAGATCCGTAGGGATGCGCAACCGCTCGCCCATGGCAGGCGTGCAAACCGGCGACAGCGGCGCGTCCATCAAGTGAATGGCCTCGGTTCCGTGCCAGGCGCCATCGCCGAAGCGCATGAAGAAATCCAGTCCGTCGAGCACCATGTCGGCCCGGTTGTTATTGGTCTTCAAGCGCAGGTCGATGTGCGGATGCTGCGCCTTGAAGCTGCCAAGCCTCGGCAGGAGCCAGCCGATGGCGAAAGTGCCGACGACGCCGACCGTCAGGATCTCGGCAAAATTTCCCTCCTCCAGCTGGCTGAGCGTCGCGCTCATGCGGCGAAAGGCGTCGGTCAGCACCGGCAACAGCGCGTGCCCCTCGTCGGTCAGCGCCAGGCCGCGTGGCAGGCGCTTGAAGAGCGTCACTCCCAGCACGTCCTCCAGCGCCTTGACCTGATGGCTGACGGCGGTCTGCGTGACGCGAAGCTCCAGACCCGCCCGCGTGAAGCTGCAATGGCGCGCCGAGGCTTCAAAGACGCGCAGCGCATTCAGCGGAAGCTGTGAGATGTCCATTGTGTCCTAAGCCCAAGTTTTTCTCATGCCTAAGCCCAAAATTGATCGTTTGTCTAGGGCACGAAGCAACGGCATAGTCCGCCTCGCAAGGTGATTTGCAGGGTCTCAACGACGTCTACGGAGCCTGACGTACCAGCCCTCTGCTCAACAAAAATCGAATTGGAACCACGATGACGATCTTATTGTCGCGCCGGCAGAGCCTTGCCGGCGGCTTGCTCGCGCTCCCCGTTTTGGCGGGGATTAGCGGAGTTGGACACGCGGCGGACGATAACTCCGGTGAAGCGCAGCTTGCGGCACTCGAAAGCAAGCATCCCGGGCGCCTCTGCGTCAGCATTCTCGACATGGCAAGCGGCAAGCGCGTCGAGCATCGCGCCGGCGAGCGCATCCTGATGTGCAGCACGTTCAAGGCGCTTCTGGCGGCTCTGGTGTTGGCGCGTGTCGATAAGGGCGAAGAAAGACTGGATCGGCGTATTCGCTATACGAAAAGCGATCTCGTGAGTAACTCGCCGGCAACTGAACTGAATGTTGGCGACACGGGCATGACCGTCGCTGAACTCTGTGTAGCCGCCATCACACTCAGCGACAACGCGGCAGCAAACCTCCTGCTTGCCAGCTCCGGCGGCCCGAAGGCGTTGACCGCATTCTGCCGCAGCCTCGGCGACGAAATCACACATCTCGACCGTATAGAGCCGGAATTGAACTATCACGATTCACCGGGCGACGAGCGCGACACGACGACGGCTGCTGCCATGCTGGAGAACCTGCGGCGTCTCCTGTTCACGGATGTCTTATCGCCGGCGTCGCGATCGCAGCTGGCGGCATGGTTGATCATGACGAAGACGGGCGACGCGCGCCTGCGTGCAGGTCTTCCGAAGAATTGGCTGGCCGGCGACAAGACGGGAACGAACGATGACAAGTTCGGCAACGCCAACGATATCGCGGTGCTGTGGCCATCGAACCGTGCACCCATCATCGTCACGGCCTATTGCGAGATACCTGGAATAAGCTCTGACGAACGCAACGCCGTCATCGCCGAGATCGGCCGCATCGCGGCAGCGATCTGAACCCCGCATATCGGAGGACGGCAATCCCGGCCTGGCGTTGCCGTCCAAATCATCTCTCTGCCGCGTCGTCAGTACCGGCGGCTCCTAAAATAAGGACATCATCTTGAACATGCATTTCATTCCGTTGCGGAAGCTCGGCATTGCCGCCTGCTGCCTTAGCTACGGCGTTGCGGCCCATGCCGCAGGCGCTAACAATGAAGATCGCCTCCGGCAGGTCGTCGATGCAGCCATCCGCCCACTCATGAAGGAAAACGACATTCCCGGCGTGGCCCTCGCGATCAGCATCAAGGGCGAACGTCATGTGTTCAACTACGGCGTCGCCTCAAAGGAAACCGGTCAGAAAATAACGAACGATACGATTTTCGAGATCGGCTCCGTCAGCAAGACCTTTACCGCAGCGCTGGCTTCTTACGCGCAGGTAAGCGGAAAGCTGTCCTTCTCGGACAAGGCGACGAAATATATGCCTGAACTTGCCGGAAGCAGCTTCGACAAGATCAGCCTGCTTGATCTCGGCACCTATACCGCCGGTGGCCTGCCTCTGCAGTTCCCGAACGAGGTGTCCGATCAGGACAAGATAGTCGCCTATTATCGCAACTGGCACCCCTCCTACGCGCCCGGCAGCTATCGGCAATATTCCAACCCCAGCATCGGCCTGTTTGGCTATCTGGCCGCACGAGCCATGGGCGAGCCGTTCGACACGCTGATGCAGGACAAGATCCTTGTCGGCCTCGGCCTCGAACATACCTATGTTCACGTCCCGGCCGCTGAGATGCGCAATTATGCCTATGGCTATTCAAAGCAGGGCAAACCCATGCGCGTTGGCCCCGGCGCTCTTGATGCTCAGGCATACGGCATCAAGACCACGGCCTCCGATATGCTCAGCGTCCTCGAAATCAATATGGATAGTTCGAAGCTCAAAGACGGAAGCCTGCAGCGCGCGATCGCTGAAACCCATGTGGGCCACTATACTGTGGGGAATATGACCCAGGCTCTGGGCTGGGAGACCTACGCCTATCCGACGACCCTTGCCCGCCTGCTTGGCGGCAATTCATCCGACATGGCCCTTGAGCCGCATAAGACCGAGCCGCTCAACACGCCGCAACATCAGAAAAAGGACATCTTGCTCAACAAGACCGGGTCGACGAACGGCTTCGGCACCTACACCGTCTTCATTCCCTCGCAGCAGATCGGCATCGTATTGCTGGCAAACAAGAACTACCCCATCCCCGAACGGGTCAAGGCGGCATACAAAATCCTGACCGCCGTCAAAAACCTGTCGGCCCCTGGCAGTGCGCAGTAAAGGGCATAATTGCCGTCTCCCGCCTCATCCATAAAACGGCCGGCTCTCGAAAAAATCTCGAGGGCCGGCCATCATTCCATCTGTTGATTTCTATCGGTTACTGGGCACCTGGCGCGGGGCAGCATCTGCTTGGGAGGCTTCTGTCCCGTTGAGAAACTCCTGCAGGAGCCGGGTAATCCGCTCTGGCGAAGTGCCCTTGGCATATTCTTCCTGCATCCGGCGTCTAACTAACATTTCCAAGACTGACATGTCTTTCACCTCATAAATCCGGCGCAAGGCAAATGTCGCTCTCATTGGCACGAGAGGCAAGTTGCAGTTTTTTCATGGTTTTGCCCCGCAAATGTCGAAGTTGCCCCGCATCGCGCCAGGGCCGCGGACATCCGCCGGTTTCGAACCCAAGCGCGATCATTCTCCCCTTGCCAAACATCGACGCATCGTAGATTTGAAAGCGGCCAAACGGTCGGTTGTTTGCGCTTCGTTAACCTCAGTGCTTTAGCGGGCCACACCCCGGCCTTTGAATGAGGTCGCATGCAAGGAATGAATAATGCCCGTAAAGAAGAATTCTGCCTCCGATGTTTTCCAACGCAAGATCTCGGATTTTTGTGATCTGAGGCTCGCGCCGCTGCTGCAGCCGCGCAGTTTTGAAAATCTCAAGGGCTTCATGATCGGGCTCATCGTCTTCCAGTCGCGTCCTCCACTGCGCGCAGGGCGCATCGATTTTCAAGAAATCGCATCACTCTGCGGCATGGACGCCGAAATGAGTCCGGAGGTCAAACGGGCCGCCCAGCCCGGCTTCGATGCGATTCTGCGCTGGCTTGGAGTAACCAAGGCCAAGACAACCGTGATCACCCCCACCACCGCCAAAAGCCCGCTGCGCGTGGCCGGCAAGACGAGCGTGACCAGGCTGCCGGAACGCCGGTCCATCGCATCATAAGCCCCGGGCCGCAAAAGCCGGCCCTTTCTCCTTGGGGCATCCATTTCTTCCTCTCTCGACAGATCACGAAAAGCTCGCCAGAATAATACCAGTAGCGAACAGGATGAAATTTTCTCCATGCTCGCCTCATGGAAGGATGTTGCATCTTGGCGACCGATATTATTGAGCTGATCAGGAACGAGTTCACCGCCGCCGCGCTGGAGATGCCTCTCTACAAGAGGCTCAAGACGGCGATCGAAAGCGCCGTTCGCAGCAATGCTTTCAAATCCGGCTCGGCTCTACCGGGCGAACGGTCCATAGCCGAGGCGCTTTCGCTATCGCGCGTGACCGTTCGCAAGGCGCTGGCGATGCTGGAGGAGGAAGGCATGCTGAGCCGGCGGCAGGGTGCACGCAGCGAAATCGGCAATCGCGTCGAGAAGTCGCTGTCGACGCTGACCAGCTTTTCCGAGGATTTGCGGGCACGGGGAATGGAGCCGGGCTGCGTATGGCTTTCCAAGCAGTTAAGCCGCCCGTCGCCGACGGAAATGATGGCGTTGGGCATCTCTGCAAACGCACAGGTTCTGCGCATGCGCAGGGTGCGAACGGCAGATGGCGCCCCGATCGCCGTCGAACACGCGGCCGTGCCCGTACGCTTCCTCCCCTCGCCCTCTTCCGTCGGTGATTCCCTATATGATGCGCTCGCCCAGCGCGGCTTTCTACCAAGACGGGCGGTTCAGAGAATGCGCGCACGCGCCGCCTCCGTTGAGGATGCTCTGCATCTGCGCTGCGAGCCCGGAGCGCCGATCCTGACGACGGAACGGCGATGCTTTCTCGCCGACGGCGAAATCGTTGAATATTGCGAAACGCGCTACAAGGGCGAGGTCTATGACTTCGTCTTCGAGCTCCAACGATAATACCAGTTTAAAACCGGTTGCTTTCCGGTAACCTTCGTCTATCGTGACACTCCGAAAAGGGGTGCCGAATGCGTAAGGAAGATCTCAATCTAAGCCTCATCGTCTCATGTCAGCCGGTTCCTGACGGAGCCATGGATGAAGCCATTTTCGTCAGCGGCTTCGCTCGGGCAGCCCTCGCCGCTGGAGCGCGGGCACTACGTATCGAATCTGCGGCCTATGTCGCCGCTGTGAGAGCCGCCGTCGACGCACCGATCATCGGCATCGTCAAACGCGACCTCGATGACAGTCCGGTCCGCATCACTCCCTTCGTCGCCGATGTCGAGGCACTGGCCGACGCAGGCGCCGACATCATTGCCTTCGACGCAACCGACCGGCCACGGCCTGCGACGATCGAGGTGCTGCTTGCCACCATCAAGGCCCGCGGCTTGCTATCGATGGCAGACTGCTCCTGCCTGGAAGACGCCAAGCGCGCGCTTGCGGCCGGCGCCGATTTCGTCGGCACGACCATGTCCGGTTACGTCGGCGGCCCGGAGCCGGTGGAGCCGGATATCGCCCTCATCGCCGCCATGCGGCAACTGACCCCCTACGTGATCGCCGAGGGCCGTATCCGCACTCCCGAACAGGCAGCGGAGGCGGTCAATGCCGGCGCTGGTGCCGTCGTCGTCGGTTCGGCGATCACGCGGACCGAACATGTGACGTCATGGTTTCACGATGCCGTCTCCGCCGCCTTCTCACAGAGGGAAACGGCAACCCTTGCGATCGATATCGGCGGCACCAAGACGCTTGCGGCACTTGTGCGCGGAACGCAGGTCCTGGCCGAAACGACGATCATGACCAGCCGGGCGGCCGGTCCCGATACCTGGTTGGCCGATATCGCCGAGCATGCAGCGGCCTGGAAGGGTCGGTTCGAGCAGGTGGGCATTGCAGCGACCGGACTTATTCGTGATGGGCGCTGGTCTGCGCTTAACCCCGCCACCCTTACGATCCCGGATGGCTATCCCCTGGTTGCACAGGCCAGCAGATTGTTCGGCAAGCCGGCCTTCGCCGTCAACGATGCCCAAGCGGCGGCCTGGGGCGAGTACCGGTTCGGTGCCGGCAACAATGAAGATACGGTGTTTCTGACAATTTCCACCGGAATCGGCGGCGGCGTTGTCGTCAATGGGCGCCCGTTGCTCGGCCTTGCGGGTCACTTTGGCCTGCTTCGTGCCCCGACACAGGGTCAGTCTCCGCTTGAAGATGTTGTTTCCGGCCGTTGGATGGCGGCCGAAGCTGCTACGGCTGGACACCCGGCCGAGGCGCCGGAAATATTCGAGCAGGCGCGCCGTGGCGAGATCTGGGCACAGGCCATCATCGCGCAATCGGCTTCTCGTGTTGCCTTCCTATGCCGAGACATCCAGATGATGTTTGCTCCAAAACGTATCGTCATCGGCGGTGGCATAGGTCTGGCACCTGGCTACCTCGAAGCCGTTCGAGCCCAGTTGACGGAGCTTCCTTTACATCTCGCACCGCATCTGGTGGCCGCAAGCCTTGGCCCACGAGCCGGTATCATCGGTGCCGCGGATCTGGCCGGACGCCATCGCTAAACAAGCCTGCATACGTCAATCAACAACGATAAAGAGAGGGAACTACGATGAAATTCAAGCATATATCGTCTGCGCTGCTGGCCGTGATGCTGTCGGCAACTGCCCTGCCAGGTTTGGCAAACGCCAAGGTCGTGGTCCTCGGTTGGCCAGGCGGCTCCGAGGAAACCGCGCTGCGCGCCACGACAGATTTATACAACAAGACGGCATCGGATGCCGACAAGGTCGAGTTGCTGTTCTTCAACCGCGACGGCTTCTTTGACAAGCTGCAGGCCGACATGGCAGCCGGCTCGAATGCCTTCGACGTCAATCTCGTCGCGACCTATTCGATCGGCCGCTATGCGCCCTATATGGAGCCGATCGAGCTCAATGCCGACGCGTCGAAGGTATTTGGCGATACCGTCCTGAAGACGATGCAATTCGACGGCAAGCAATATGGCGTGCCGACCGACCTTTCGCTGCACTTCATGTACTATCGCAAGGATCTCGTTGATGCGCTCATGGCCGATCCGGAGGCCAAGGCGAAATATGCCGAGATTTCGAAGAAATTCCTCGGCAAGGAGCTTGCGCCCAAGCAGCCTGACGATTGGACATGGGACGACTGGGCAGCCACCTCGCTCTATTTCAGCAAGCAGGTCAACCGCCAGAGCCCGGTCCGCTACGGCACCGTGCTGCAGATGAAGAACCTTCTCTTCAACATGATGGTCTTCCAATCCCTGCCGCGCTCCTATGGCGGCGACTGGATGGATGCCAGCGGCAACGTCACGATCGATTCGGATGCCTACAAGACGGCGCTGAAGCTCTACAAGACGCTCTATGACGCCGGTGCTTCGCCGAAGGATTCGCTAAGCTACGAATATGCAGAAACCAATGCGGCCTATAGCTCCGGGCAGGCGGCAACCGCATTGCAGTGGAATGCCGCCGCGGCCGAGCTCACCGATCCGAAGAAGTCTCCTGCCGTCGCCGACGTTACCGGCGTCGTCGCGCCTCCAGCCGGTCCGAACGGCCGCGCCGACCATATTCACGGTCTTGGCCTCGGCCTGAACAAGAACGCCAAGAACAAGGAAGGTGCAATCAAGTTCCTGACGTGGCTTTCTTCCGAGGATGCGGCTCTGGCCTATGCCCGTGCTGGCGGATCGCCCGCTCTGACGCCCGACGTCGTCGCCAAGGTAGCCAAGGAGCGTCCGGATCTGGTCAAGCTCGGTGAGTTCGCCAGCAAGTACGGCTACGTCATGACCGGAGCCACCTCCGCCAAGGCGTTGTCGGTCTATGAACTGCAGGCCAAGGAGTTTACCGGCTACTGGTCAGGCCAGCAGAGCCTCGAGGACGCCCTTGCCCACACCAAGGCGGGCATGCAGGATCTCCTGAAGAAATAAGGACAGAGACCGGGTGCCAGCAACAGGGCACCCGGTCGCTGCGGCTGACAATATGGCTCTTGTAAAACGCACCGAAGGCAGGCTCTACCTGACACCGCTTGTCGGGTTTCTGCTGCTGTTTCTCGGCTTTCCGGCTCTCCTCAATCTTGTCTATTCCGTTTCGACGGTTTCATTCGAGACATTGCGCAGCCCGCAGATCAGCGGATTTGGCAACTACGTCATCGCGCTGACGGAGCCGGCCTTCTGGCAGTCGGTATGGTTCTCGTTGCGCTTCGGCATCATCACCGCCGTCAGCGAGTGCCTGCTCGGCCTTTTTCTGGCGATTTTCCTGAGGCCGCTGCTTTCGGTCCGGCCTGTGCTGATGGCGCCGCTCATGCTGCCGTTGATGGTGGCTCCCGCCATGGTCGGCCTGATGTACCGGCTCGTGCTGCACGAATTTGCCGGACCTGTTCCCTATTACCTGTTCGAATGGTTCGGCGACAGTCCGGCGTTCCTCGACTACACCAATGCCTTTCGCACACTCATCGTCATCGAAGTGCTGCAATGGACGCCGTTTGCCTTCCTGCTCTTTTACGTCGCCTATATCGCCATCCCGGCAGACGTGCATGAGGCGGCGGCGCTCGACGGCGCGACCGGTCTGCAGCGGCTTTGGCGCATCGATCTGCCGCTGATGGTTCCGACACTCGTCGTTGCCTTCTTCATCCGCTTCATCGATGGCTTCCGCGTTTTCGACAATGTCTATGCCTTGACAGGAAGCGGCGCGGGCGGCTCCACCACCTCGCTTTCGATCTACATCTATCAGGCCTTCTTCAAGGAGGGTGCCATCGGCAAGGCGGTTGCCGCTTCCGTCGTCCTGTTCATCACCTCGCTCCTGGTCCTTTATGGTCTGAACTGGCTGGGCGCCCGGAGGAAGAGATAGATGCTGAAATCACTCCGCTGGATCGTCTATGGCGTCGTCGTGCTTGCCATGAACTTCCCGATCATCGTGACGCTCATCACATCGTTCAAGACGGCACGGGAGATTTCCAGCAATCCCGGCCTGTGGATCGAGCAGCCGACGCTGGACAACTATGTCAGGGTCTTCACGGATACCGAGCGGTTCAACATCTTCCTTTACCTTGCCAACAGCACCGCGGCCGCTCTTATCGGCACGGCGCTCGCAATCCTGCTCTCCTTCCCTGCGGCCTATGTCATCACGCGTAGCGAGACGGGGCAGAAGCTTCTGCTTCCTCTCGTCATCAATCTCCGCGCCGTACCCCTCATCGTTTTCGCGATCCCGCTTTACATGATGTATCAATGGCTCGGCCTGCTGGACACGCGGATCGGCCTTGGGCTCATCCTGACGATCGTCAACATACCGCTTGCACTGGTCATGCTGGTCAATGCCATCAATGACATACCGACGGAACTCGACGAGGCAGCCATGGTCGATGGCGCCAGCGTCTTCCAGATCATGCTCCAGGTTATCAGGCCGGTCGTGCAGCCGGCGCTCGTGACCACTTTCATCTTTGGCTTCATCACCGCCTGGAACGAGTTCCTCTTCGGATTGATGCTGACGACCAATCAAGCCGTTCCCATGACGGTCGGAGCCTCGTTCTTCTTCGCTGCAAGCGGCGGCGGCGTGCAATGGGGCATGGCTTCCGCCGTCATGATAATCGGAGCCCTACCCCCCGCGCTCCTCGGCCTCGTGATGTACCGGCAATTGTCGGGCTCGATGACCGCTGGCGCGGTCAAAGGTTAGCTCGCATCCGCATCGGCGGCTTTGTGCCTTTGTTTGTCGGGCGCCGAGGTCGGGCGCGACCCCGGCACGGCCCGACTTCGATAGGGCGGCGACATCTCAAGCCGACCTGGAGATGACGTTGAATCCCTCCGTCTTCGTTGGCGGCACGAAATAGCTGGAGATCTGCTCGAATTCGGCATCCGAGGCTGCGAAGTCATGCGTTCCGGCTGCATTGCGGGCACGAAGACGCGCCTTGCAGACATCGTCAGGCACATCGAGGAAATGCAGGCGGTGATCGGCATCGGCTGCCTCGAAAAGCGTCCTCATCCAAGCTCGCATCGCGACCGTGTTCGCCGGAAAATCCAGCACGACAGATACCCCAGCACGGAGCAGATCCTGAACGTGGGGACCGACCGCCTCGCGCAGTCGCCGCGAGCAGCGGATGTAGTCTCCAACATCCTTCATTTCGGGACTGAACAGACGGCTGAGCCAAAAATCCTCGCTGATAACAACGGTGGAGGGCATTTGCCCCAGCTCGGCAGTGAGGGTGGATTTTCCAGCAGCAATCTTTCCGCACACCATGTGCAAAACCGCGCGATTGGTAACCTGAGGGACGCTATCGAATTCCTGATCTGACATTTCCGACTCCGGGAAAGCCCACGAGACGGAAAAAAGAAAACCCGCCTGAGGGCGGGTTGCTTTATTTGGACAACAGAAATCCTACCCACCATTCATCGAATGGCGAGAATAATCTCAAACTTGGCGGTGTGTAGGTTGTCCATATCTTCCAGTATCATATGCACCTCCGCCGTCAATGTTCGATCCACTCCCTCACGCGTGCGGATGCGGACTGCTCCCCCTATCAGACGGCAACCTCAAGGGGTGCGGCCTTCGTCCACCATTGACGATGATTGCTGCGCCGGCGGCCGGCGGCGAGGCCCATCACCCAAAATTCCACCCGGGCGCACCAGCAGAATTACGCAAAGCATGACGCCGATTGCCACGATCTGCAGCGAGGCGGCGCGAGCCTGCTGTTCAGGAGAGAAGAGTGCGCTCGTCAGCGCGCCGGAGCCTGCCCAGATTGCCCAGACCGCGACGCTACCGATGATGGCTCCCTTGTTGCTGCCGGAGCCACCGACGATGAGCATGACCCAGACCTGAAAGGTCAGGATCGGAAGATAGTTGTCCGGCGCGATAAAGCCGATGAAATGCGCCTGTATGGCGCCGGCCAGCCCCATGATCGCACCGCCGACGGCGAAAGCCTGAACGCGATAGAAGCGCGCACTCTTGCCGAGTGAGACGGCGGCGCGCTCATCTTCACGCAAAGCTTTCAGAACGCGTCCCCAGGGGCTGCGCGCCAAATGCTCGAGCGCAAAATATGCAATCAACAGCACGGCAACCACGACGCCGAGGTTGGCGAAGTTGAAGAGCAACGGTGTCTCGGCAAGGCTGGAGAACGGGCGCGGAATGAAGCCGATACCGAACGGACCGCCCGTCAGCCTTTGCGCATTCAGCGCCACAAGCTGAACGACCACAGCCACACCGAAGGTCGTTATCGCCAGATAATCCGATTTCAAACGCAGCGTCGCCACGCCGATGATGGCCGCGGCAATACCGGCGACCACCATCGCTCCAAGCCAACCGACGAGGATTGGCAGATCGAATCCGCCGAAGCGACCGGCGGTATCCGGCGTCGTCAACAAAGCTGACGTATAGGCGCCAATGGCGACGAAGCCGGCGAGACCGACATTGAAGAGGCCCGTCAGCCCCCACTGCAGGTTCAGGCCGAGCGTGATGAAGGAAAAGATCAGCGCCGTGGTCAGGAAGAAAGCGCCGTAGCCAACAATATCCATCATCGCTCTCTCACTCCGAAAAGGCCGATCGGCCGAATGAACAGCACCGCCATCAGGATGATGAAGGAGATGGCAGCGCGCCATTCCGCCCCGAC
Source organism: Rhizobium sp. NPDC092011 (assembly GCF_044756305.1). Taxonomy (NCBI): domain Bacteria; kingdom Pseudomonadati; phylum Pseudomonadota; class Alphaproteobacteria; order Hyphomicrobiales; family Rhizobiaceae; genus Rhizobium; species Rhizobium sp. NPDC092011. The sequence continues at coordinate 1,456,863 of NZ_JBIVSO010000001.1, read as the reverse complement.
AAGCTGAACTGCAGCCGCTTCTGCAAGACCGATGATCAGGCCGCCGAGAACTGCGCCCGGCACGCTGCCGATCCCGCCGAGAATGGCGGCGGCAAACATCGGCAGCAGCATGTCGAAGCCCATCAGCGGGCGGATCTGCACGAGAATGCCGATCATGACACCAGCAACACATGCGAGCCCTCCACCGATCAGCCAGGTGACGCGCACGACCCTGGCGACATCGATGCCGACGACGCGGGCAAGCGCCGGGTTCTGGCTGAGTGCCTGCATGGAGCGGCCCGTCTGCGTTCTGGTCATCAGAAGATGCACGCCCAGGACGAGAAGTGCCGTGATGATCAGCAGCGCGATCTGATCGGGCGTGATGCGAATACCGAAACCGACAGGCATGGCGATCTGGATGGCACGACTGAAATAGGCTGGCCGCGACGTGAAGAAGAATTCCAACAGACTGCGCAGCGCCATGGAAGCACCGAAGCTCGCCATGACGACGATGATCGACTGACCCTTGGCCCTCAGCCTGGAGAACAGGACTTTATCAAGCGCAAGAGCAAGAACGCCGGTAAAACCCATTGCGGCGATAACCGCGACAATCAGCGGCCAGCCGAAGGAGAGCGGGCCGATTGGCGCAACCTTCCCGAAGATCGCACCGATCGCACTGACGACGGCAAGCGTCGCATAGGTTCCCCAGGCCATGAAATCGCCATGGGCGAAATTCGAGAAGCGCAGAATTGAATAGGTCAGCGTCACGCCGATGGCGCCAAGTCCGATCATGGACCCCGTCAGCAATCCGTCGACGATGAATTGCAGGTTCATGCCGCACCTCCTGTTCTAGGGGCCGCAGGTCTCTGGCCGAGATAGAGCTCCGCGACGACGGGGTCGTTCCAGAGTTCGGAGGCTACGCCCTCATGCCTGTCCTTGCCTTCGACAAGCACATAGGCGCGATCGCCGATGGCAAGCGCCGCCTTGGCATTTTGCTCGACCAGCAGAATGGTGACGCCCGATTTGCGGATCTCGGTCAACATGTCGAAGACCATCGAGACGAATTTCGGCGACAGGCCGGCCGATGGTTCATCGAGAACAAGAAGCTTGGGGTGAACGATGAGCGCGCGCGCAACGGCCAGCATCTGACGTTGTCCGCCGGAAAGATTGCCGGCAGCGATGCGGCGATGGCGGGCGAGATCCGGAAAGGTCGCGTACATCTCTTCGATGCGGACGGGAACCTCCTTCGGCTTCAGAATGCCTCCTGCCACCTTCAGATTGTCCTCGACGGACATCAGCGGGAAGACATTCTCCGTCTGCGGCACGAAGGCAAGACCGAGCCGCACCATATTATGCGCCGGCGCGCGGGTGATATCTCTGCCAGCCAACTGCACCGCGCCGCTTTCAACCGGAACAAGACCGGCGATCGCCTTGATGAAGCTCGATTTTCCGGCGCCGTTCGGACCGAGAACGACGACGATCTCCTTTTCGGCGACGGCAATCGAAGCGCCGCGAACGATCGGCACGCCCGGTTCATAACCGGCGACGAGATCGCGAACGATGAGGACAGGTTCGCTCATGCTGCGCCTCCCAGATAGGCTTCGATGACGCGTGGATCACGGGCCACCTCTTCCGGCGTGCCCTCGCAGAGCAGCTGGCCGCTCGCCATGACAAGCACGCGATGACAGAGGCGTGTCACCATATCGATATTGTGCTCGATCAACAGAAACGTGACGCCGCGCTGATTGATGTCGCGGATGCGGTCGATGATGGTCTCGAGAAGCGTGGCGTTGACGCCGGCGGCGGGCTCATCGAGCAGAATGAGGGCCGGATCGGCCATCATCACGCGGGCAAGCTCCAGCAACTTGCGCTGCCCGCCGGACAGCACTCTTGCCGGCTCATGGGCCAGGCGCGTCAAATGAACGAGATCGAGCAGCTCCATTGCCTTGGCATAGGCGGCCTTTTCCTGCTCGGCCACTTTCCACGGCCGCAGGAAATTGGACAGCAGGCGCTCGCCAGCCTGATCCTGGGCAGCCAGCATGACATTGTCGAGGAGCGTCAGATTGGGGAAAGGGCGCGGAATCTGGAACGTGCGGCCAAGCCCGCGACCGATCCGCCGATGGGCTGCCTCGCCCGCAACAACTGCACCATTCAAGACGATCTCGCCGCTGCTCGGCGCGACGCTGCCGGCCAATAGATCGAACATCGTCGTCTTGCCGGCGCCATTCGGGCCGATCAAGCCCAGAATTTCGCCTTGCCGCACATCGAACGAGACATCGCCGACGGCGGTGATGCCGCCAAAGCGGCGCACCACATTCTTTGCGCTCAGAACGGGCCGGGTTTCCTCCCCATGCCGTTCACTTGTCGTACTCATGAGATCCCTCTGGCCGGAAGACGGTCGCTGCCGCTCCCTGATTATTTGATTTGTGATCACACTTGCATTGATCACGCTAATCAGCTTTAATCCACTCTGCAAGCCGAAAAAAGGGATTTCGAATGCAAAAGGCCACCGCCGACAAGAGCGATCCGATTGCCGCACAGCTTGCGCCCGTGGGCCGCGAAACGGTACAGGACCGCGTCTATTCCGAGCTGCGCCGCGCGCTGATCGGCGGCCTGTTCGAACCGAGCCAGGTGCTGACGATCCGTGGCCTTGCCGATGCTCTGATGACAAGCACGATGCCGGTGCGTGAAGCACTCGGCCGGCTGATTACCGAAAAGGCGCTGGAGGCCCTCCCCAATCGATCGGTTCGCGTGCCGCCAATCACGCTCGAGCGCATGGACGATCTTCTGCGTGCCCGCATCCTCATCGAGGGTGAAGCCATAGCTCTCGCGGCCACTCGCATGACTTCACGCCAGATCGCCACCATCGAGAGCATGCTCGGCGAATGGGACGAGATGCGCGCGCTGAAGCAAAAGAAGGACGTCGACCGCGAGGTGACGCTCAACCAGGCTTTCCATTTCGAGATCTACCGCGCTTGCGGTTCGGCCGTGCTGATCCCGATGATCGAGAGCCTGTGGCTGCAGTCCGGTCCCTGTATCCGTGTCGCCATCTACGCCTTCTCCGACGCCGGCGAAGTCGACACCGCCCATTATCACCGCACCATCGTCAAGGCGATGGCCGCGCAGGACGCCAAGGAAGCCCGCGATGCGCTCGTCGCAGATATCAGCCGGCCCTTCACCTTCCTGCGCAGCAAACTGGAAGCAGAAGCCAAGAAGGGCATTTCCGCATGAGCCAACGCGCCATCAAGATTACCGAACCACGTTCCGGCCTCAGCGTCTTTGCGCCGCTACTGGACGCGAAGGCGCCAGACAATGCCGCATTTCTCTGGAACTATCTTAGCGAACAGCGCCTTGTCGGCGGCATCCATGCCATGTGGACCGGCCCGGAAATCTCCTGCCCGATCCCGCCGGCGCACCTGAAGGACGCCGCCTACGCCGCCGCTTTGCCGGCCGAGAATGCGACGCTGACACCGCAGCCGGGCGACATTGTGCTGAGCTATGTGCCACCACGCATGTGGGGCGGCAATCCCGATGCGATCTTCGATATCGGCCTGTTCTACGGACAGGGCGCTCGCCTGCTTTTCCCGATCGGCTGGCTCGCCGGCAGTGTCGTCGCGCAGGTGCGTGCAGAAGAGCGCGAGCAGTTTGCGGCCGCCTGCGGCGTCATCCGCCGCAACGGCGCTTGCGACGTCACCTTCGAACGTGCGGAGATTTGAGATGACAGCCGTAGCCGATGATAGTTTCGAGCTGTTCGATCTCAGGATCGAGGCCGTCATTCCTGAGGGCAAGCCGATCTATTGCGGCGCCAAGCCGGGCGACTATTTCGAGCTCAAGGGCGAAATGCTCTCCATGCCTTCGGGCCAGGGGTTTTCGATCTACTCGATATCGGCCGTGCTGCCGTTGCTCGCAGCCAAGCAGCGGCCAACCCACAGGAACGACTGGATGACGTCGGACGCAGAAATCGCCTGCCCCGACCCGAACTGCGCAAGCCGGCTGCGGATCGTCAGAACAGGCAAGCGGCGCTTCAGCCACGCCGAAACGACAGCCGTGCCGTTGCCCGAAGGAGAATGAACCGTATGACCGCCAAGACTTTTGAGCTGAGCCCCGGATACAAGATCTCCCGTGTCATTCGCGGCGGCTGGCAGCTTGCCGGCGGGCATGGCGCTATCGACCGCGCCCAAGCCGTGACCGACCTGATCGCCGCTTTCGACGTCGGTATCCGCACCTATGACTGCGCCGACATCTATACCGGCGTCGAGGAGCTGATCGGCGAGGCGCGCGAGCGGCTTCGAAACGAGCGCGGGGCAGAAGCGGCTGGGGCCATGAAAGTCCACACCAAGCTCGTACCGGATCTGGAAAAGCTTGGCTCGATCAATCGCGACTACATTCGCGGCATCGTCGACAAATCGCTGCGCAAACTGAAGACCGAACAACTCGACCTGGTGCAGTTTCACTGGTGGGACTATTCGCTGTCAGGCTATCTCGACGCACTCGGCTGGCTTGACGAGATGCGCCGGGAAGGCAAGGTGCGTAATGTCGGCACCACGAATTTCGACACGCCGCATATAGCGGAGATCCTCGCCGCCGGCATTCCGTTGGTCAGTCAGCAGCTGCAGTATTCCGTTCTCGATCAGCGCCCGGCGCATAGCCTCGCAAAGCTCGCGGTCGATAAGGACGTGAAATTCCTGTGCTACGGCTCGGTGGCCGGCGGTTTCCTCAGCGACAAATGGCTTGGCCAGCCTGAACCTGAGATGCCGCTCGAGAACCGTTCGCTCGTCAAATACAAGCTGATCATCGACGATTTCGGCGGCTGGGATCTGTTCCAGTCGTTGCTCGGCACGCTGAAAGCCATTGGGGATCGGCATGGCGTCGATATAGCCACGATCGCCAGTGCCTGGGTGCTTGGACAGCCACAGGTAGCCGCCGTTATCGTCGGCGCGCGCAATCAGGCGCATGCGCTTGCCAATGCCAAGATCATGGATATTGCGCTGTCAGATGATGATCGTCGGCAGATCGCCGGCGTGATCGCCCAGGGGCCGGGTCTTGAGGGCGACGTCTACACCTTGGAACGCGATCGCACCGGCAGGCACGGCTCGATCATGCACTACAATCTCAACGCGGGGAAAGTATGAGCCAGGAACCCTCTCTCTTTCAGAAGGCCAGCACCGAGGTCCTCGATTTCCATCGCTTTTTCGAAGGCTGGTATGATGCAGCAACGGCCGATGGCGTCGATTTCGGCCGCTGCGAGCGCACATTCGGTCGGGCTTTTCACATGATCCCGCCGACCGGGCGTGTCTTCGACCGCGCCGAGACCATCGAATTGATCCGCGCGAACCGGGCGACTTTTCAGGGTAATTTCACCATCGAGATTTCGGATATCCGCGCGACTTATGAAACCGCGGACACGATCGTCCTGACCTATATCGAGGCTCAATCGCGCGTCGGCAAATACAGCAGGCGTCAGGCGAGCGCACTCTTTACCGCAAGTTCATCGGCACCCAACGGCGTCGAATGGCAGCATCTGCAGGAAACCTGGCTGCAGATGCCGGACAACTGACAGGTTCGCAAAACAGAATGAAAATCGTTGACCGAACAAGGGGAACAAAGATGAAGAAGACGATATTTCAAATCACGACGGCTCTGGCCCTTCTCGCAGCAGCAGATGCCGCCAATGCCGCCGATTGCAAGGTGACGGTCGGTCTCGTGATGGAACTGACCGGCCCCGCCGGCGAATATGGCCAGGCGGGCGCAAAGTCCGTCGAAATGGCCTTCCGTGATATCAACGCCGCGGGCGGAGCTCATGGCTGCGATCTGGTGACGGACACGCGCGACAGCCAGAGCCAAGGCAACGTTGCCGTCGATGCGGCAACGCAGCTCGTGCAAGTGAAGAGGGTTCCCGCCGTTATCGGCGGTATCATTTCCTCGGTCACGATCCCGATCCTGACCTCCGTGACGGCGCCCGCCAAAATCGTGCAGATCTCGCCCGCCGCCTCCTCGCCGACGCTGACGGCGCTCGGCCGCGAAGGCAAGACCAACGGCATCTTCTTCCGCACCATCACCTCGGACTCGCTGCAGGGCATCGCCGCGGCCAAATACGCCATCGACAAGGGCTTCAAGAAGCTCGCGATCATTCACGTGAACAGCGACTTCGGCGTCAACATGGTCGCCGAGTTCTCGAAAGCCTACAAGGCTCTCGGCGGAACGATCGTTTCGACCACGCCCTATAACGAAAAGCAGTCGAGCTATGCGTCGGAAGTCACCGCCGGCATGGCAGGCAGCCCGGACGGCCTCTATCTCGTCAGCACGCCGGTCGACGGCGCGACCATCGCCCGCACATGGATTTCGCAGGGCGGCCCGCAAAAGTTCCTGCTCAACGATGGCATGAACAGCCCGGACTTTATCGACTCCGTCGGAGCCGATTATCTCAAGGACGCCTATGGCACCTCCTCCGGCACGACACCGACGCCCTCGACGGAATACTTCAATAAGAACTACAAGACCTTCTCCGGCATCGAGCCGACCAATCCGGCAGCAGACCGCGCCTATGACGCCGGCGCGATCGTCGGTCTTGCGCTTGCGATCGCCGGCGACGACACCTCGAAGCTGAAAGACGATATCTACAAGGTGGTCGACCCGAAGGGCACGCCGATCTATGCCGGCAAGGAAGAGTTCGCCAAGGCTCTAGGCTTGATCAAGGAAGGCAAGCCGATCCGCTACGAGGGCGTCATCGGACCTGTCTCCTTCGATCAGTATGGCGACATCACCGGCCCGTTCCGTCTGTGGAAGATTGCCGATGGCAAGGTTACCACCGATGGCGAGCTGAAGATGGAAGACGTTGCGGCCCTTAAGGACAAGATCAAGTAAGCCGATAGAAGCCATTGAAAACATGGCGAGGTGCCTGCACGGGCACCTCGCTCGGAAAACAGAGACCAACATATCCTTTCATCGGCCGGCATATCGAGACAGCGGTCTGGCTTAGGTTTTGGAAGATCATCCGCGAATGCCCAGCAGCATTGCTCGCCCCACCAATCCGACGCTATGGACGCTGACGGCCAACCCGCCTCCGGAGTTTGCCCTCACACTGCCTTCACGGTGCGACGTGGCCGTAATCGGCGGCGGCTTTACGGGCCTGACAGCGGCGCTTCATCTTGCGCGCGCCGGCCGCTCCGTCTGCGTTCTGGAAGCAGGACGATTGGGTGCCGGCGCCAGCGGCATGAATGCCGGCTTCGTCGTCCCGAATTTCGCCAAGGCGGATCCGGCCACGGTTCGGCAGAAACTGCCTCGTGAGAAGGCGGATGCGCTCCTGTCGCTCGTCGGGGCCGGGGCGGATCAGGTCTTTGCGACCATTGCCGAAGAAGGCATTGAATGTGATGCTGCTCAAACCGGCTGGCTGCAACCTGCCTATGGCGACGACATGGCTCGCATCCTGAGACAGCGAGTTCGCGATTGGACAGAGCTTGGCCGCCCGGTCGAGTTTCTCGATGCGCGGGAGATCCAAAGCGAAACCGGAATGGATCTCTATTCCGGTGGCTTGATCGATCATTCCGGCGGAACCATTCACCCCTTGAACTATCTCTATGGCCTCGCCAGCGCCGTGACGCGACATGGCGGCATGATCCGCGAAAACAGCTCGGTCGATCGCGTCGAGCAATATGGCAGCACCTGGCGGATCGCTCTCGCAGGTCAGGAGGTCGAAGCGGACAGCGTCCTTCTTGCTACGAATGCGTTCACGAGCGGTATTGCGTCGCGCATGGGGCGGACCGGCGTGCCGCTCCGGGTCTATCAAGTAGCGACCAAGCAGCTCGATGCGGAAACGATTGCCCGCATCTCGCCGCATCGCCGCCCCGTTGGCGATACCCGTTCCAATCTTTTCACCTACCGGCTCGATCGCGACAACAGACTGATCAGCGGCGGCATGGCCATCAATCCCTTAGGAGCTTTTGAGCGGGTGGGGCGAGCAGTCGTCGACAGGCTTGCATCGGAACTCCGTCTGCCCCGCCATCCTGGCGTCGAGGTCGTCTGGACCGGAACTGCCATCATGACACCGGATTTCCTGCCACGGCTCTACCGCTTTGGCGACGGCTTCTTCGGCGGCATCGGCTGCAACGGTCGCGGAATCGCCATGACGGCTCAGCTGGGTCACCTTCTTGCCAGACTGGCGCTTGGCGAGCAGGCCCAATCCCTGCCCATCCCGCTGCAGGCCGGCCGCCGGCTACCTTTCCATAGTCTCACCCCGCTTGTTGCCTCGCTGGCGCTTGCGCATGCTCGCTTCGAAGACTGGCGCGCCGGACAGCTGTAACGCGCAAGCCAGATCCGCTACCAATCGTATCGCGGGGCTTGAGATATTTATTGTCTATCATTTCTACCGATAAAGAAATGAAGCCGCAGGCCAATCTGTAAAAACGAAATGCCTTTCCTCGAAGCGCAGCTTTGAATGCGGCATCGTGACGCCGAATGAAATTGGAGTCCCCCATGAACGCGCAACTGCACCACCTCAACTCGAAGCATCCTCACGCCACCTTGCTTCAGACAGAGCAGCAGGCGCTCGCCGTCGCCCGCGAACTTGCCGGGCACTTCGCCTCGACGGCGTCGGAACGCGACAGCGAAAGACAGCTCCCCTTCACCGAGATGGACACCCTGGCACAATCGGGACTGCTAGCGATCACCGTTCCTGAGGAATATGGCGGACTTGACGTCTCCAATGCCACGCTCGCCGAAATCACCGCGATCCTCGCCCAGGCGGACGGATCGATCGGGCAGATCCCGCAGAATCATTTCTATATTCTGGAGGCCTTGCGCGTCGACGGTTCGGAAGATCAGAAACGCTACTTCTTCGGTCGCGCCCTGGCCGGCGACCGTTTCGGCAACGCATTGTCGGAGCGCAGCACGAAGACGGTCGGACACTATAATACGCGTATCACACGGGACGGTCCTGGCTATCGTATCAACGGACAAAAATTCTATTCGACAGGCGTTCTCTTTGCCGATTGGATCACGGTCTTTGCACTCGACGAAAGCGAAAAGCTCGTCATGGCCTTCGTGCCCAAAGGCACCGAAGGCGTTGAAATCATCGACGATTGGGATGGCTTTGGTCAGCGCACGACCGGCAGCGGCACCACTGTTCTCAACAATGTCTATGTGAACGCCGATTTCGTGGTCCTTCATCACAAGGGCTTCGAGCGGCCAACGACCATCGGCTCGGTCGGCCAGATCATCCATGCCGGCATCGATCTCGGCATTGCCCGCGCCGCATTTGCCGAGACGCTGGATTTCGTGAAAACGAGAGCGCGCCCCTGGATGGATAGCGGTGTCGAGCGCGCCAGCGACGATCCGCTGACGATTACCAGGATCGGCCAGATCGCCATCCGGCTGGAGGCCGCAACCGCGACCATCGAGCACGCCGGCCGCAAGGTCGATGCCGCGCAGGTCGAGACCACGGAAAAGAGAGTGATCGAAGCAACCCTGGCCGTTGCGGCAGCCAAGGTGCTGACAACGGAGATCGCCATCGAAGCGACCAACACGCTTTTCGAGCTTGCCGGCACGGCATCGGTCAAGCTCGATCTCAATCTCGATCGGCACTGGCGCAATGCCCGCACCCATACCCTCCACGATCCCGTTCGCTGGAAATATCATGTCGTCGGCAACTACCATCTCAACGACGTCGTTCCACCGAAGAACGGCGCGCTTTAAGCAAGCGCCCGAGCTAGGGCCACCCGATCGAAACGAAGCGTCACGCAGGCATAGTAAAACGGCCTGAAAGCGTGGAGGCGCTCCCAGGCCGTTTTGAGTATCCGGTGCTAATGAGCCTCTGCGACGACGAGTGGGACCTCCGAGCCATTGGCATCATAGAGCCTGCCGTTGAGGAAATAGTCGCCATCGTGGAGAACGGCGATGTCCTGATATCGGATCGAACGCTCCGTGCCTGCAACGAATACCGACTGCTGATCGGAATTTCCGGCCTTCAGATGGTTGAACAGGAGATTGAGCGTGATTGCCATCAATGCCGCCGAGCTGATGCCGGAGTGGAAGATGGTGACGACCCATTGCGGGAAATGCTCGTAGAAGGTCGGCGATGCGATCGGGATCATGCCGAAGCCGATCGAGGTCGCCACGATAATGAGATTCATGTTGTTCTCGTAGTCGACCTTGGCGAGCGTTCTGATCCCGCTTGCGGCAACCGTTCCAAACAGCACGAGGCCAGCTCCGCCAAGAACCGAGCTTGGAACCGCCGCAACGATGCGGCCCACGACGGGCAGCAATCCCAGGGCGACGAGAAACAGACCACCGGTCGCTACGACATAGCGGCTCTTGATGCCGGTCACGGCGACCAGGCCCACATTCTGCGCAAAGGCACTTTGTGTGAAAGAACCAAAAACCGGAGCGATCATGCTGGAGAGCATGTCTGCGCGCAGACCGTCGCCAAGCCGACGCGCGTCGACTTTCGTCCCGACGATCTCGCCAACAGCGAGAATGTCGGCTGACGTTTCGACGAGGATCACCATGATGACGATGAACATCGAGAGGATCGCGGCGGCATCGAATATCGGATAGCCGAAATGGAAGATTTGAGGCAGGGCGACGAAAGGCCCATTTGCCACGCGTGAGAAGTCGGTCATCCCGAGCGCATAGGCAATGCCTGTTCCGATGACGATGGCAAGCAGGATCGAAAGTCGTGATATAGCCGCACTTCCCAATTTGCTGAGCAGCAGCACAATCACAAGCGTTGCGGCGGCAAGCAGAATATTGGCCTGACTGCCGAATTCCGGCGCGTTCCTGTTGCCGCCCATGGCCCAGCCCGCGGCAACCGGCATGAGCGTCAACCCGATCGTGGTAATGACGATGCCGGTGACGAGCGGTGGAAAGAAGCGCGTAATGCGCGAGAACACCGGTGTAATGGCAAACCCGATGATCGACGCTGCGATAACCGCGCCGAGAACGACCTGGATGCCGCCATGTCCGGTAATGGCGATCATGGTCGCGACGCCAGAAAAGGATACGCCCTGCACGAGAGGAAGGCGACTACCGAAGAACGGAAGCCCGATCGTCTGCAGAATGGTCGCAAGGCCACCGGCAAAGAGCGACGCCGTGACGAGCAGGGCAACGTCGGCGGGTGCGAGGCCCGATGCCTGGCCGATAATCAGGGGAACGGCAACGATACCGCCATACATCGTGAGAACATGCTGAAAGCCGTAGGCCAGATTGGCGCCGAAACCGAGCTTTTCATCCTCGGGGGATAAATACGCGGTATTTTCCTCTGCGGGTACTGCCAAGGTAAACTCCTCCATACCTTTGCGTTTCTCATTTCCTCCAAACGAGAAATGCAGGTTACGGTGTCCGACCTCCGATGACTTTATAGAAAAATGCGAAACACCTTATGGAAGACACCGTCCGCCTATCGATATTGGATTGAGAGCCAGTTGCACGTCAATAGTGCAAGCAGACGGCACCTGCGCGCGCTTTGAACACACGCAGGTTGCATGGCAAATTCGGCTTTCAATAAAAAACCTCCATGCGATCCTTGCGGACCGATTGGAGGTTTTCACCGGTCACTGGCCGGATTCTCGTCTGAGCATGCCTTCAGTGTCAATGGCTTAGCTGTAGAGGCTCACCTCTGGGATCTTGTCATTGAGAATGAATTCTCCGACTTCCTTCGCCTTATAGAAGACCGGATCATGCAAGGTATGCGTACGGACGTTACGCCAGAAGCGATCGAAGCGGTATTTTTCCGCAGTTGATCGTGCGCCTGTCAGCTCGAAAACCCGCGAGGTGATATCCAGGGCAACATGCGTGGCGTTGACCTTGGCCGCATAGGCTTCCGCGGCCACCTCCCCTCGCTCTCGCGCCGTCGCCTTTTGCCCTTTGGCAAGAACGGCCTGTACGGTCGCCGCCGCATGATCAGCCAGAGCCGCGGAGGCTTTCAGAGCGGCGGTAAATTCGCCGACACGCTCGAGAATATAAGGATCGTCAGCCGCCCGTTCGACACCGGAGGTTATCCATGGCCGTGTGGTCGTCCGCACGTAGTCGACGGCCTCACGCAGTGCGCCTTCGGCAGTGCCCAAATAGAAATTTACGAAGACCAGCTGAATAAGGGGCGTGTTGAAGGTCGCCAGCACGGGCGTCTCGCCACCGGTCGATGCCGCCTTGTCCAGATCCTCTTCGTAAACCGGAAAATCATGGAATTCGACGCTGCCGCTGTCGGACAGACGCTGGCCAAAATTGTCCCAGTCGTCATTGGCCTTGTAGCCCGCCCGATCGGTCGGAACGGCGAAACCGACGATCCTGTCATCGAGCGCAGCATTGGCATTGATATAGTCGGAGACGCGTGCGGCGGTCGAGAAGGACTTGCGGCCGTTCAAAACATAGCCGTTGCCACGGCGCGTCAAAATTAGTCCAGGGTCGCGCGGATTGACGGCAGCCCCCCAATAGAGGCTGCTGGCGACTGTCTCGCGGGCAAGCTCTTGTGCACGCGCCTCGTCGAAAGCCCAATAGATGTATTGGCTATTGACGTAGTGATAGCCGAGAAGCTGACCGATGGAGCTTTCACCACGGGCAAGAATGCGCACAAGCCGCAGGCCGTCACCCCAGTCGAGGCCGCCGCCGCCAATCTGCTGTCCATGCAATGCATTCAACAGACCCGCATTCTTCAGCTTGACGATCTCGCCAAGCGGCGGCCGGCCCTCTCGGTCTAGCTCGGCAGCGCGTCTGGACAGGTCGGCCGCAATTTCCTCAGCCCTGGCAAAGAGGCTCTCCCGCGTGACATTCCGATTGCCCGCAAACACGACGTTGGACTGGCTCATATCTGAACTCCGGTTATTTGGTGCGATGTGGCGGAACGTGAGCCACCACAAGTCGAGCTTAGAAAAGTTTCTGCGGTATCCAGCTGGCCGTCGCTGCGTCGCTTGCGTTGAAGGCCGGAACCTTCTGCGCCAGCTCCTCGATCGTCTTGACGCCGGCGGCACGCAGCCCTTCCTGGGTCAGGAGCGTCGGTTTGACGGCAATCTGGTGCGGCACTTCCTGTCCTGCGATCTGCAGCGCTGCCGCGCGAATGGAAACGGCTCCCACGACGGCGGGATTGGTTGCGACTGTCGCCACCCAGGGGCTGCCGGGCTCGGTGATTTCCTGGATATCGGCCGTTGAGACGTCGGCCGAATAGATCTTCAGCTTGTTTGCGATACCGAGATCGTTGGCGGCGAGCTTCACGCCGCGCGCAAACTCGTCGTAGGGGGCGAAAATGACGCTGATTTCAGGATTTGCGGTCAGTGCCGCCTTCGCCTGATCGGCCGTCGAAGTTGCCGTCGTATCGCTGACATTGCCGAAGCGCGCCTTCTCGATCACGCCGGCATTCTGCTTCTTGAACGTGTCCCAGACCTCGTTGCGGCGATCGAGCGGTGCAAAGCCGGCAACATAGACATAGCCCGCCTTGAAATTGGTACCATTGTCCTTGGTGACCTGCTTCAGCGCGAGTTCGGCCAGCTGGTGATCGCTCTGTTCGACCTGCGGGATTTTCGGATTGTTGAGATTGACGTCGAAGGCGACAACTTTGATGCCCTTGTCCAGCGCCTTCTGGACGACGTCGCCCAGCGATTCCGGCAGACCATGATCGATGACAATGCCGGAGACGCCAAGGTTGATCGCCTGCAAGATCTGCTCCCGCTGCTCGGCGGCATTCTGGCGTCCAGGAAAGACGCGCAGATCGATATCAAGCGCTTTCGCCTGCGCCTCGGCTCCGGCCTGATAAGCCTGGAAGAAATCGCCTGCGGAAATGTAGCTGATCAGCGCAACCTTCACGCCGCCCTTGTCAAAGGGAGCAGGCGCGCCGCTGACGCCGCCCGCTAGCGCAGCCTGCGAAAAGAAGAGAGAAACTGCCGCGGCTGACAGGGCAAGCCTTGAAAGGGACTTCATCTTAGCGAACCTCGCGATCGATCTGGAGCGTCGTCTGACGGACAATCCCGCGACGCATGCAATTATTAGATATAATCTCTATGTTTTTAGTAGATTAAATCATCCGATTTTGGCGAACTTCGGAGATTCTTTGTTCTCCGAGGAAAGACCAGACGGCAAGGCATTGCCTCAAAGGCACAGTAGCGGGCCAATTGCGCCAACAGATGCGATCGGAAGATTACGGCCGCTCCACCCGTTTTAGGCAGGTTGCCGCAAACGCCGATCTGCGCACACGGTTTGCCGCTCACGGATATTCCCTCCCGCCCGGCGGTTTTGGAAAATCGTTTCTCCCCTAAAGCCGTAAAATCTATCTATTTTATATTCTATTGTTTCATATGCATTGCTGGAGAGGACATACCTACATGACCGAGAAAAACACGACCGGCTTTGGGCGCCGGGATATTTTGAGACTGACCGCCGCCGGCGCCGCCCTGGCAACGGCGGGGATTATTTCGAGCAAGGCTTCAGCCGCGGATGATGCCTTGTCCCTGAAGGGCAAACGCATCGCGATCAGCGCGACCGGCACCGATCACTATTTCGATCTGCAGGCCTACAACGCCCAGATCGACGAGGTAAAGAAACTGGGCGGCACACCGATCGCTGTCGACGCCGGCCGAAATGATGGCAAGCTCGTATCGCAACTGCAGACGCTGATTGCACAAAAGCCGGATGCAATCGTCCAGATTCTCGGCACGCTGAGTGTTATCGATCCATGGCTGAAGAAGGCACGGGACGCGGGAATTCCCGTCTTGACGGTGGATGTTGGATCCACGAACTCAATCAACAACACCACGTCGGACAACTGGGGCATCGGCAAGGATCTGGCGCTGCAGCTCGTTTCCGATATCGGCGGCGAAGGCAATATCATCGTCTTCAACGGCTTCTATGGCGTGACGCCCTGTGCGATCCGCTACGATCAGCTCGTCAATGTCGTCAAGTATTTCCCCAAGGTGAAGATCATCCAACCGGAACTCCGGGACGTCATTCCGAATACGGTTCAGGACGCCTTCACGCAGATCACCGCGATCCTCAACAAGTATCCGGAAAAGGGTTCGATCAAGGCCATCTGGTCCGCCTGGGATATTCCCCAGCTCGGCGCCACGCAGGCACTCGCCGCCGCCGGCCGCACCGAAATCCGCACCTACGGTGTCGACGGAAGCCCGGAAGTGCTGCAGCTGGTAGCCGATCCAAACTCGCCCGCTGGCGCAGATGCTGCCCAGCAACCCGCGGAAATCGGCCGCACGGCCATTCGCAACGTCGCAAAGCTTCTGGCAGGTCAGACGCTGCCGCGCGAGACCTATGTGCCTGCGCTCCTCGCCAACAAGAGCAACGTCACCGACATCGTCAAGAAGCTCGGCATCGGCTGATGCGTGGACCGGCGATGCGGCTTCCGGCGCATCGCCACATTGAATGCGAGGGCCTTTTGCAATGACGGCGAGCGAATTTCCACCAACGACTGAAAGCTCTGAGCACATCGTTCGCTTCGATGGCATCGTGAAGCGCTTTGGCGGCGCACAGGCATTGGCTGGGGCCTCGCTCGCCGTGCGCCGCGGCACCGTGCATGGCCTTGTCGGGCAGAACGGGGCAGGCAAATCGACCTTGATCAAACTCCTAGCCGGTCTGCACAGGCCGGATGAAGGTCGCATTGAAATCGAGGGGCGCGAATACGATCGGCTGACACCGCATCTATGCGAAGAACTTGGCATCCATTTCATCCACCAGGACCGGCTCCTCGTGCCGACCTTTACCGTGGGAGAGACCCTGTTTCTCGGCAGAGAGTTGCGCTTGGCGGGCACACCGTTCCTCGACCGAGGCTCGATGCAGCGACGGGCTGAAGAAATCCTCGCCAATTATTTTGGCGTGGATTTGCCGAGGAATGCTTTGATCAGCGAGCTCTCGACGGCCGAGCAGCAGATCGTCCAAATCACCCGGGCATTGCTGCATCAGCCAAGGATTCTTGTCTTCGACGAGCCGACCGCGGCCTTGGTGCGCCAGGAAGCGGATATTCTATTCCGCCTCATCCACCGCCTGCGCAGCGAAGGTGTAACCATCATCTATATCTCGCATTACCTCAATGAAATCGAGGCTTTGTGCGACGATGTTACAGTGTTGCGCAATGGCGTCGATGTCGCTTCGCTACCTATGAGCGAGACCTCGGCAAACGGCATAGCAACGCTGATGGTCGAGCGGGATTTAGGCGAGATGTTCCCGAAGCGGCAGTTAGACCTCGGCGCCGAAATCTTAAAGGTTCGCAATCTCTCGGCAGCCAACCGCTTCCATGATGTCAGCTTCACGCTGCGTCACGGCGAAATCCTCGGCATTACCGGGTTGCTCGGCTCCGGAGCAAAGGATCTCGTCCGAACCCTCTTCGGACTGCAGGCGGCGACGGGCGGCGAGATCGAGATTGACACGAAAGCCGTGAGGCCGCGAAGCCCGGGCGAGGCAGTCGATCATGAGTTGGCGCTGGTGCCGGAGGATCGCCGTGGGCATGGCGTCGGCCTGGATCTCAGTGTCCGAGAGAACATCACGCTATCGAGCCTTGCCCGTTATACGCGCTTCGGCTTTCTCGATCGCAAGCGCGAAGCAAGCGATACGGACGAGCTCATCAAGCGCCTGCAGATCAAGACGGCAGGAAGAGACGCTCTGGTCCGCACGCTGTCGGGCGGCAACCAGCAAAAGGTTGCGATCGCCAAATGGCTGAGCCGAAAGTCGGAAATCTATTTGCTGGATGAACCGACCGTCGGTGTCGATATCGGCTCCAAGGTGGAGATCTATTCGCTTATCGGCGAGCTTGCCGCTCGCGGTGCGGGTGTAATCGTGCTGTCATCGGACCTGCCTGAACTCGTCGGCATAACCGACCGAATTCTTGTGCTCTTCCGCGGTCGCCTGACCCGTGAATTCGTTTCTTCCCAAACCACAACGGACGAAGTCCTGTCAGCAGCGACTGGAGCCATAGAAGGATTGCGTCATGTCAGCTGACGCCCAGCTTGCCTCCCTCCCCGAGATTAGCGGCACAAGAGCCCTACCTTCAAGCGGCAAGCTCGCCGCCGCAACCCTGCGCTTCGGCTCCCTGCTCGCCTTCCTATCGATCCTGGTGATCTTCTCGCTGATAGCACCTTACTTCCTGAGCGTCGGCAATATCGGCAATGTACTCGGCCAATCGGCCATCTCTGGCGTCCTTGCCATCGGCCTGACGATCGTGCTGATTGCTGGCGGCTCCAATGTAGTCACGGGTGGGATCGACCTGTCGCTGGCCGCCAATATGGGCCTTAGCGCAGCCGTCTACGCCACGCTGATCCAGCTGGGTTTCAGTGACCTGTCGGCGGCCGCAGGCGCGCTCGCTACAGGGTTGGCAATCGGCGTCGTCAACGCTCTGGCGATCGTGCTGGCAGGTATCGTACCCCTGCTAGCGACGCTTGCGGTGATGAACATCATCGCTGGCCTGGAGCTTGTCCTCACTCAGAATACCGTCCTGCCCGCCACGACAGATTTCCTGACGACGCTTTCCGCTTCGGACGCCTTCGGCATACCTATTCTCGCTTATGTGCTGATCGGTTTTGCGGTCATCGCTGCGGCGATCGTCCAATATACCCCGCTGGGCCTGCGGCTCTACGCCGTCGGTGAATTTCCTGATGCTGCGCGGGCAGCAGGCCTTCCGTTGAAGAAACTGGTTGCGGGTGCTTTCGTCGCCAGCGGACTTTGCGGCGGGATCGCCGGCATCCTGTCGGTGTCCTATCTCAGCGGCAGCACGACCGGCTCAGGCGAGATGCTGCTTCCTGTGGTGGTGACGGCGCTGCTTGGTTCGGTCTTCTCACGCCGCCTGGTGCCGACGATCGGCGGAACGTTGATATCGACCCTGTTTGTCGGTTTCCTCATCAACGGTTTCCAGCTCCTGAACCTGCCGAGCACGCTCGTCAGCGGCGTTCAGGGCCTGCTCATCCTGGTCGTCGTTTCGGCCACCACTTTGCTGCGCAAACGGGAGATCTGACATGTCCGCCGCCGTTTCAGGAAGGCCTCTTGCGGGCATTGCTCGCTATGGCCTCATTGTCGCGCTTGTTGCCGTCTTCTCACTCTTCTCAGTGGCTACCCCAACATTCCTCAGCGCGGGCAATCTGCAGAGCATTCTCGTCAACAATTTCACGCTACTCGCCATCGTTTCGATCGCCATGACTTTTGCCGTTGCGACGGGTGGCATTGATCTTTCCGTCGGCACCGCAGTCGATTTTGCAAGCTTTGCCTTCGTCTCGGGCATTCTGGCCGGCTTGTCCGTGCCGCTGGCGGCTTTGGCGGGCCTTGGCGCCGGGGCGCTGGTCGGGGCGTTCAATGCAGTTTTGATCTCCGGTATCGGCGTGTCGCCATTCCTGGCAACGCTTGGGGCGCTGTTCATCGGTCGCAGCATCCAACAACTGCTGACAGGCGGCGGCAATCCGGTCTATCTGCCACCATCCGGCGTCCCCGAGGCATTTCGCTTCATCGGACATGGCACGATCTGCACTGTTCCCGTGCCGCTCCTGATCGCGGCGATCATCATCGTCGCCGCTGCGTTGCTCTTCGCCCGGATGCGCTTCGGGCGCGTGGTCCTCGCAATCGGTATCCAGCCGCGGACGGTGCGCTATTCGGGAATTGCGCTTCGAGCGCATATCGCCGCTACCTTCGTTCTCGCCGGTATCATCGCCGCGTTTGCCGGGTTGATCCTGACAGCGACAGTGACGGTCTATATCCCCTCGTCCGGCAACGGCTTCATGCTGAATGCCATTGGCGCCACCTTCATCGGCACGACCTTTTCACCCCTTGGACGCCCGAACGTCGCAGGCACGGTGCTTGGAGTTCTGCTCTTGAGCATCGTCGCCAATGGCCTGCTGCTGACGGGCCTGAACTTCTACTGGCAGCAGGTCGGCACCGGATTGCTGATCTTCGCCGTGCTCGCCTTCAGCTTCGTCAACAAGAAAGCCGTCGGTGCCTAAGCGCCGGCTCATTGAAATCATGCAGGAACAATAGAGATGACCCGCGAAATCAGGCTCAACGCCTTCGACATGAACTGCGTCGGACACCAGTCACCGGGGCTTTGGCGCCATCCGCGCGACAAAGCCTGGACCTACAAGGACCTCGACTATTGGGTCCATCTGGCAAAGACGCTGGAGCGCGGCAAGTTCGACGGGCTGTTCATCGCTGATGTGCTTGGGGTTTATGACGTTTTGAACGGCAACGTCGACGCGGCACTGCGCCATTCCGCACAGGTGCCGGTCAACGACCCGCTGCAGCTCATTCCAACCATGGCTTACGAGACGGAGCATCTCGGCTTCGGCCTGACCGCCTCGCTGTCCTTCGAGCACCCCTATACCTTTGCGCGGCGCATCTCGACACTCGACCATCTGACCAAGGGTCGTGTCGGCTGGAACATCGTCACCTCCTATTTGAACAGCGGCGCCCTCAACATCGGTCAGGCTGCCCAAACGCAACATGACGACCGCTACGGCCTGGCGGAGGAATATCTCGAAGTCTGCTACAAGCTCTGGGAAGGCAGCTGGGAAGACGATGCCGTCATCCGCGACCGCGAGAAGGGCATTTTCACCCGGCCGGAAAAGGTCCATCCCATCCGGCATTCCGGCAAGCATTTCACTGTTCCCGGCATTCACTTGAGCGAGCCGTCGCCACAGCGGACACCGGTGCTCTATCAGGCTGGCTCGTCCAGCCGCGGCAAGGATTTCGCCGGCGCCCATGCCGAATGCATCTTCGTGGCTGCGCCCTCAAAGGCGGTGCTGAAGCGCTATGTCGCCAATGTTCGCGAAGCCGCCGAACGCACCGGCCGCAATCCCCGCGAAATCCTTTCCTTCAACCTGCAGACCGTGATCCTCGGTGAGACCGATGCCGAAGCGCAGCGCAAGTTCAACGAATACCGGCAATACGTCTCCCTCGAAGGCGCCCAGACGCTGATCTCAGGCTGGACCGGCATCGACTTCGGGCAGTTTTCCCCGGATGAAGTCCTTCGCCATCGCTATACCAACGCGGTCCAGTCTGCCGTCGAGACCTTCACGACGATCGACCCGGACAAACAATGGACGGTGCGCGAGATGGCTGACTGGGTTGGTATCGGCGGCTTCGGCCCGGTCTTCGTCGGCTCGCCACAGACGGTCGCCGACCTGATGCAGGAATGGATAGAGGATACCGATGTGGACGGCTTCAATCTCGCCTATGCCGTCACGCCCGAAAGCTTCGAGGATGCCGTCGACCTGCTGGTTCCCGAACTGCAAAAGCGCGGCGTCTACAAGACAGACTATAGCGCGGGGACGCTACGCGAAAAGCTCGGCGGCAGCGGCCCACGGCTCGCCGCGCCGCATCCGGCGGCCGGCTATCGCAATCTTCGCGATGTCGTCGCGCAGGCATCCTGATCAGGACCATCCAGACCCGACGGCGGCTTTCAGAACTCAGGCAAAGGGCTCTGAAAGCATTGCGTCAAGATCGGCTTTTGCCTCGTCCGAAAGATAGGGCCGCAACAGGCCCGAGACCTGGCTCAGTCCCCAATGGACGTGTTGCGGGCCGAGTTCGTGAACACCCTCCTGCAGGCCGAGATAGACGGCCCAATAGGTCGAGACGATCCACATGTTCGTCAATAGCGGCTTGCGGTCCTCGGCAGCGACGCTGATCAGACCAGCATTTTCCATTCGCTGAAAAATGACGTCGACGGATAAGCGCATGCCGCCACTGACCATCAGGATCGGCGCTCTCAACGCCGGTGCTGTCGCCAGCAGTCCCGGAATGTCGCGAAACAGGAAGCGGTGGGTCCAGACGAGCGAAAACCACTTGCGCAGAAAGCCGGCATAGGCTTTTGAATCCGCCCCCTGAACGGCATCGGCCTCCTTGACCAACGTCAACGCATCGGCTTCGAAACGGGCAAACAGCGCCAAAACGAGGGATTCCTTGGTGCGAAAATGGTAGTAGAGATTGCCCTGATTTATGTGAACGGCCTTAGCGATCTCGGCAGTCGTGACCGCCTCCGGCCCTTTCTGATTGAAGAGCGACAATGTCGCAACGAGGATCCGTTCGCGTGTCCCGAGCCGTACCACCGGGCCTGGTCCCCTACCTTTATTTTCCGCCACGCTCATTGCCCCTTGAAGCTCCAAAGCGTTCATCTTATCTTTTTTAAGGTAAACACCTTAATCCTGATCTACAGGCATTTGTGCGGTTGAACAAGGAGACTGAAGGATGAATGCAAGCGTCGATACTGCAGGCGTGTCGCCAGGCGCATTTCCGCTCACGCAGCGCTCGATGCCGCGCGTGCTTCTTTCTCTGATCCGCAACCCTCTTGATGCGTTGCCGCCCCAGATCTTCGAAGAGCCTTTCGTCTTCACGCAAATGGCGGGGAAGTCCCGGCTCTACCTCGCCGATCCCGAGCTGATCTATCAGGCACTCGTCCGCAATTCCGACGCGCTCGGCAAGGGCGAAGATGTGCGACGTCTGCTCGGTCCCGCACTTGGCGAGGGCATCCTGACGTCGGACGGCGTGCATTGGAAATGGCAGCGCCAATCGGTCGCCGGTGCCTTTCGCCACGAAAAGCTGCTTGAGCTTCAACCTGCCATGATTGCGGCTGCAGAGCATCGGCGCGATCTTTGGCTCGCGCACAAAGGCAATCCCCTCGACCTCTGTCAGGAAATGATGCGCACCACTTTCGACATCATCGTCGAGACGATGATGTCCGGCGGCGATGGTATCGATGTCGACAGGGTCGAACGCAACATCACCAATTATCTCAAGCCAACCGGCTGGAAAT
The DNA here is from genome assembly GCF_044756305.1 of Rhizobium sp. NPDC092011. Lineage (NCBI taxonomy): Bacteria > Pseudomonadati > Pseudomonadota > Alphaproteobacteria > Hyphomicrobiales > Rhizobiaceae > Rhizobium > Rhizobium sp. NPDC092011. The sequence continues at coordinate 1,435,175 of NZ_JBIVSO010000001.1, read as the reverse complement.
TCGCGCTTGGGCTGGTCGGCGCGCCAGCATGGATGCCGCATCCCGGCAAAGAAAAGGCAAGAGCCGCCGTCATCTTCCTGCGCGAAACCCTTGCCAAGGTGATTGCCGAACGGAGACGCAGCGGCATCGAACGACACGACCTTGTCTCAATGCTGCTTGAGGCGGCCGATCCGGAAACCGGCCGCATGATGACGGATGAGGAGATCATCGACAATCTGATGACCTTCATCACCGCCGGGCACGAGACGACCGCGCTCGGTCTTGCCTGGACACTTCATCTTCTCGCTCGCCACCCCGACTGCCAGGCCAGGCTCTTCGACGAAATCGCAGCGGTAACGGAAGGTGGCCCTCTTCTCACAGAGCATGTCGGCAAGCTCACCTATGCGAAGCAGGTTTTCTCCGAATCCATGAGGCTCTATCCGCCGGCCCCGATCATTTCGCGTACGGCGGTGCGCGAATTCACGCTCGGTGCCTATACAATTCCGGCGGATACGATCCTCTACATTCCGATCTACGCTGTGCATCGCCACGCCGCCATATGGGGGGATCCGCTGGTCTTCGACCCCGATCGCTTTGAGCCGGAGACGGCGAGAAACCGCCATCGCTTCGCCTTCATGCCCTTCGGCGCAGGACCGCGCGTGTGCATCGGCAACGGCTTTGCCATGATGGAAGCCGTTGCGATCCTTGCCGTGCTGCTTCAGAAGTTTCGGGTGACCGGCGCGAGCGAACCCTCGCCCAAGCCGGTCATGAAGGTGACATTGCGGCCAATGCATCCCTTGCCGATCAATCTCATAGAGCGATAGGCGAAACGACGCCTTGTCTCAGCCGCCCCAGGTCTGCTCCAGGACGCGGACCCAATTTTCATGGGCAATTTTTGCGATCGCCTGATCGTCGAAACCATGCGCGCGCAGGGCGTCGATCAGCTTCGGCAGGCCAGCGGCATCGCCGAGCGCCTGCGGAATGGTCGTGCCGTCGAAATCGGATCCGAGGGCGACATGATCGATGCCGATCCGCTCGGCGATGTAAGCAACGTGTCGGACGAGGACCTCAAGCGGCGTGTCGGCGTTCTTCACGCCGTCATCGCGTAGGAACAGCACCCCGAAATTGATACCGACTAGGCCGTTCGACTCGCCGATCGCATCGAGCTGCTTGTCTGTCAGATTGCGGCTGTGCGGGCAGAGCGTATGAGCGTTGGAATGCGAGGCGACGAGCGGCGCATTCGAAAGCTTCGCAATCTCCCAGAAGCCCTTCTCGTTCATATGCGAGAGATCGATCATGACCTTCAGCTCGTTGCAAGCGCGGATCAGATCCTTGCCGGCATCGGTCAGGCCGGCACCGATATCGGGCGTCGAATTGAAGCGGAAGGGCACACCATGGGCAAAAACATTCGACCGGCTCCATACCGGACCGAGCGATCGCAGCCCGGCCTGATGAAGAACGTAGAGCGCATCGAGATCGGCACCGATCGCTTCCACGCCCTCGATGTGGAAAACTGCGGCAAAACGGCCTTCGGCAATCGAGCTGCGAATGTCCGCAGCGGAGCGGCAAACCTTCACCCCACCATCCGACTGGGCTTCGATGTCGAAAAGAAGCCGGGCCATCGCCAGCGTCTCGTTCAATGCATCGGGTTGCGCGGGGGTGACAAAGTCGACGTTTTCGGGGCGCGGCTGGTCCGGGGACGGGATGAAAATCGCGCAGAGCCCACCGGCCAGGCCGCCACGACGCGCACGTGGCAGATCGATGTGCCCCGCATCCTCGCCCTGCAGGAAGGCATTGACGGAATTCGAACTGCTGCGGCGCAACCGCAGCAACACGTCATTATGGCCATCGAAGACGGGGACGAGCGAAGATTGGGTCATGTTCCATTCCAAAAATTGTCGTTGATACATGCGTAGGCAAGCTTGCAGGGCCGAGCAAATGCAAACCGCGCATAGGCTCTGCGAAAAACGGAATTAGGCGCTCGCAATAGGCGCTGTTAAAGAACCGGGCGAAAATACGATAGCGGCCGAGCCGTGCCAAGCCTTGTCTGCTTGCCACCGAGCCTTTGCCGCAAGAGTGAAAGGGGATTTCGCATGGTTTCCAGACGCCAGTTTCTCATCGGCAGCGGTACGCTGCCCTTCCTGTCCTATCTCGATCTTGCAGAATCGGCATTTGCCGCAACGCCGAAAGACGTGCTTGTCGTTGCCCAGCAGCTCGACAACATGACGAGCCTCGATCCGCATGAAAGCTTCGAAGCCGTTGGCGGCGAAGTCATCAGCAACATGTATCAGAAGCTGGTGCGTCCCAACACCGATGATCCCTCCAAGGTCGATCCGGTGCTGGCCGCATCTTGGGCTGCCGATGCCGACGGCAAGGTCTTCACCTTCAAGCTTGCCAAGGCAAGCTTCGCAAGCGGCTCTCCCGTCACGACCGAAGACGTCGCCTTCTCGCTGCACCGCGCGATCAAGATGAACAAGGGCGCCGCGTTCATCATCAATCAGTTCGGCTTCACCGCCGAGAATGTGGAAAGCCGCATCGTCGCAACCGATGCCGACACGCTGACGCTGACGACCGAAAAGCCCACCGCGATCGCCTTCCTGCTTTATTGCCTCTCGGCCAATATCGCCGCCGTGGTCGAAAAGAAGGTCGCGCTCGCCAATGAAGTGAACGGCGACATGGGCAATGCCTGGCTGCAGAAGAACAGCGCCGGCTCCGGCAGCTTCCAGCTTCAGTCCTGGAAGGCGAGCGAAGCGATATCGCTGACGGTCAATCCGCACGGTCCCTACAAGGGCAATCTGAAGCGCGTCATCCTGCGCCACGTCACCGATCCGGCTTCGCAGCTCCTGATGCTGAAGAAGGGCGATGTCGATATCGCCCGTGATCTGACCTCGGAGCAGCTGCGCACCATCCAGAACGATCCGGACTTCACACTGGTCAGAAAGAGCATCGCCGGACTGGTGGTGATCTCGCTCAATCAGGGTGTCGCCAATCTGGCCAAGCCGCAGGTCTGGCAGGCGGTAAAGTGGGCGCTCGACTACAAGGGCATGCATGAGAACATCGTGCCGTTGACCCACACGATCCACCAGAGCTTCGAGCCGGAAGGTTTCCCTTCGGCAATCAGCGACACGCCCTTCCAGAAGGATGTTGCGAAGGCGAAGGCTCTGATGGCCGAAGCCGGGCTCGCCGACGGGTTCGACGTGATCATGGATCACTATGCCGCCCAGCCGTATCCCGACCTCGCTCAGGCCATTCAGGCAAACCTCGCCGAAATCGGTATCCGCGTGAAGCTGCAGTCCGCCGAAAACCGGCAGGTGCTGACCAAGATGCGCGCGCGCCAGCACGAGATGGCCCTTACCGTATGGGGCACGGATTACTTCGATCCGAACTCCAACGGCGAAGTCTTCACCATCAACAAGGACAATTCCGACGACGCCAAGAGCAAGCCGTTCCTGTGGCGCTCGCGCTACAAGAACGACGACTTCGCCGCAAAGGCCGAAGCCGCGCGCGACGAGAAGGATCCGGCCAAGCGTATCGCTCTCTATGAAGAGCTGCAGCGCGAGCACATGCAGAACAGCCCCTTCGCCTTCATGTTCCAGACGGTGAAGACTGCGGCTTGCCGCAAGGCCGTGTCCGGCTTCCGGCTTGGCGCTCTTTCGGAAGCCAATTCCTATCAGGAGACCAACAAGGCTTGACCCGTCGGATCAAATCTTTCTCTGCCATTCTGAGCAGCGTCATCCTGACGCTGCTCGGATTGTCGATCGTCACATTCCTCATCGGCCGCGTCATGCCGGTCGATCCGGTCATTGCCGCGGTTGGCGACAATGCGCCCGAGGCCGTGGTCACGCGCGTGCGGGCGGAAATGGGCCTCGACCAGCCCCTCCCTGTGCAGTTCCTGCATTATCTGAGCCAGCTTCTGCATGGCGATCTCGGCATGTCCGTTCTGACGAAGAATCCGGTATCGCAGGACATTGCCCGCTTCTTTCCCGCGACATTCGAGCTTGCGACCGCAGCCCTTATCCTTGCCGCCATCATCGGCATTCCGCTCGGCGTGTGGGCCGCCGTCAGGCAGGGAACGATCACCGATCAGGTGATCCGCGTCGTCTGTCTGGCCGGACATTCCATACCGGTCTTCATGCTGTCCCTCATTTCGCTGCTGGTCTTCTATTCGGCGCTCGGCATCGCGCCTGGCCCGGGACGGCAGGATATCATCTATGACGGCATGATTACGCCGGTCACAGGTCTGCTGTCCGTCGATACGCTGCTTGCCGGCGACCTTGGTGCCTTCTGGGATGCACTCGCTCACATGGCGCAACCCGTCTGCATCCTCGCCTATTTCAGCATGGCCTATATCGCCCGCATGACACGCGCCTTCATGATCGACGCCCTGAAGGGCGAGTTCGTCATCACCGCGCGCGCCAAGGGCCTGTCCCTCAGCCGCGTCATCTGGGGGCATGCTTTCCCGACGGTTGCCGTTCAGCTGGTAACGGTGCTGGCGCTGACCTATGCCGGACTGCTCGAAGGCGCCGTCGTCACCGAAACGGTCTTTTCCTGGCCCGGCATCGGCCAGTATCTGACCAACTCGCTCATGAACGGCGATATGAACCCGGTCATCGGCACCACGCTCCTGATCGGCATCATTTATGTGGGGTTGAACCTCGTCGCCGATCTCTTCTATCGCCTGCTGGATCCGAGGGTGCGATGATGCTTGCAACTTTTCGCAATTGGGCTCTCGACGAGTCCCCCGCTTCCCGACGTCAGGCTGCCTGGGGCGATCGCTATCGCATCTGGCTCGGTTTGAAGGGCAATGCCCTTGGGATGATCGGTCTTTCGATCATCGCGCTGTTCATCCTGCTTGCGCTTTTCGCGCCCTGGCTTGCAACCCATGATCCGGCGACGCAGGATCTGGCGAACCGTCTTGCACGTCCAAGCTCTGCCCACTGGCTCGGCACCGACGAGCTCGGCCGCGACATCTATTCTCGCCTGCTCTATGGCGGTCGCGTGACCCTCGGCATGGTCATTGCCGTCGTCGTGCTCGTGGCACCGATCGGCCTCGCCATCGGCTGCATCGCCGGCTATTTCGGCGGCATGGTCGACACGGCGTTGATGCGCCTGACCGACATCTTCCTCGCCTTTCCCCGTCTCGTGCTGGCGCTCGCCTTCGTGGCCGCGTTGAAGCCTGGCGTCGAAAGCGCCGTGCTTGCAATCGCACTCACCGCTTGGCCTCCTTATGCCCGGCTGGCGCGCGCCGAAACGATGACCGTACGCGGCGCCGATTTCATCGCCGCCTATCGACTGACGGGCGCTTCGTCCTGGCGCATCATCATGCGGCATATCGCGCCGCTCTGCTTGCCGAGCCTCATCGTTCGCGTGACGCTCGACATGAGCTCCATCATCATCACCGCAGCAAGCCTCGGCTTCCTCGGCATGGGTGCGCAGCCGCCTTCGCCGGAATGGGGCGCGATGATCGCAACGGCCAAGCGCTTCATCTTCGAGCAATGGTGGGTTGCAACGATCCCCGGCGTCGCCATCTTCCTCGTCTCGCTCGCCTTCAACTTCCTGGGCGATGCGCTGCGCGACGTGCTCGATCCGAAGGGGAACTGATCCATGCTGGTCGAGATCGAAAATCTGCGCATCGGCTTCAAGACGCGCACCGGCTTTGCTCCCGCGGTCAAGGGCGTGTCTCTGCGCCTTGGCGCCGAGAAGCTCGGAATCGTCGGCGAAAGCGGCTCCGGCAAGAGCCTTACCGCGCGCGCATTGATGAAGCTTTTGCCAAGGCAAACCCGCATCGAAGCCGACAAGCTCGCCTTCGACGGCATCGACATCGTGTCCGCCAGCGAAAAGCAGATGCGCACCATCCGCGGCAAGCGGGCAGGTTTCATTCTGCAGGATCCGAAATACTCCCTGAATCCCGTCAAGACCATCGGCAATCAGGTTGCCGAGGCATGGCGGACCCATAAGGGCGGAAGCCGCCGCGAGGCTGCAGAGGCTGCAGCCAATCTGCTCGAGCAGGTCAAGATCCGCAATCCGAAGGCTGTCGCCGCCTCCTATCCGCATGAAGTCTCAGGCGGTATGGGTCAACGCGTGATGATCGCCATGATGTTGGCGCCGGACCCCGAACTGCTCATCGCGGACGAGCCGACAAGCGCGCTCGATGCGACCGTGCAAGCCGAAATCCTGCGGCTGATCGAGGAGCTCGTCTCGCAGCGCTCCATGGGGCTGCTGCTCATCAGCCATGACCTGCCGCTCGTCTCGCATTTCTGCGACCGCGTTGCAGTCATGTATTCCGGGCGCGTGATGGAGGAGATCAAGGCTTCCGAGCTGCTTTCCGCCGCTCACCCCTACACGCGCGGCCTGCTGAATTGCATTCCTTCGCTTACGCATCCGAAGGAACGGCTGCCCATTCTCGAGCGTGACCCGGAGTGGCTGAAATGACGATAGAGATCGATAATCTGCGGATCCGCTTCGGCGAGCGCGAAGTCGTCAAGGGCGTCTCCTTCCAGGTAGAGGAAGGCGGCAGCTTCGGCATCGTCGGCGAATCCGGCTCGGGCAAATCCACCGTGCTGCGCGCCATGGCCGGCCTGAATACGAGCTGGGCCGGGCGCATCGCCTTCAACGGAGAAGCCGCACCACAGCACCGCACACCGGATTTCTTCCGCAAGGTGCAGATGGTCTTCCAGGATCCTTACGGTTCGCTGCATCCGCGCCAGACCATTGACCGCATCCTGAGCGAGCTGCCGCTCGTTCACCGCATGGGCGACATCGATCGGCGTATCGCGTCAGCGCTCTCCGATGTCGCCCTGCCCCAAAGTGCCCGCTTCCGCTATCCGCACCAGCTCTCGGGCGGCCAGCGGCAGCGTGTCGCCATCGCCCGTGCGTTGATCGCAGAGCCGAAAATCCTGCTGCTCGACGAGCCGACGAGCGCACTCGACGTTTCCGTCCAGGCCGAGATCCTCAATCTGCTGTCCGATCTTCGCGCGGAGCGAAAGCTCACCTATGTGATGGTCAGCCACAATCTCGGCGTGATCGCTCATCTCTGCACGCGGGTCGGCGTCATGATCGATGGCCAGATGGTTGAGCAGCTTACGTCCGACGATCTGCGGCGCGGCAACGTAACCCACCCTCATACACGGGAATTGCGCCGCCTGAGCGTCGAGTTCGAAGAAGCGGAACCGGCCAACTGCACAACTCCTTAAATCGAAATCGATCTAAGGAGTTATGCAGAAATTTTGAAGTGCTACAGCGACCTTTGCGCGTCAGGTATGACGCGCAAAGGTCGCTGTAGTCCGCAATTACGAGGCATGCATGTCTGAAACGGTAAACTGGAAAGCGGCGCAGAAATGCGCTGCTCAATTCGCGCAGAGCTGGAGCGATGGTGAGCCGGGCGGCGCTGTCATCGGCTTCGATGAAAATGGTGTCCGCTTCGCCGAAGCCGGCGGCGTCGAAAGCCTCTCGACGATGGCCCCTTTCACCGCCGCAAGCGTGGTTCGCTACGCCTCGGTGACGAAACACGCCTTCTGCGCGCTGGTGCTCGCACATTCCGACAAGATCGGTCTTGACGACCGTCTGGGCAAGCATCTGCCCGAACTGCAGGCGCCTCTTCGCGATGTGACCGTCGGCCGCGCACTCGACATGAGCGGCGGCCTGCCCGATACGCGCGAATGCCTGTCGCTGCTTGGGCTGTCTGTCTATACAGAGACCAAGGCTGGCCCGCTGCTCGATTTTCTCGTACGCCAGACACGGCTAAACTATGAAGCCGGCACCGAGATTTCCTACTCCAACACGGGTTATCGCCTCGTAGAAGCGGCACTCGAACGACAGGGCGTATTCTTCCGCGATTACGTTCGTGAGGTCGGCGCACAGACCGACGCAGTACTCGATGCACCCGATGTCTGGAACGATCCGGTCATTGGCCTGGTTCCGGGCTATTGGCTAGACGGAGAGCGCTGGCAGCTTTCGGCCGCCGGCCTGCATATCTCCGCCTCCGGCAGCATGACAGGCAGCGGCGAGAGCCTTGCGAAATGGCTGATCGGCCTCCTCGGTGACAAGGGATCACTCGAAGGAGTCCTGGAGCAATTGTCAGCTGCGCGGCCGCTTGCCGACGGCCGCATGAGCGGCTATGGCCTTGGTCTGCGTGAAAGCCTGCTCGGCAATCGCTCATTCATCGGGCACGGCGGCTCCCATCCCGGCTACAAAAGCTACTTCCTGCTCGACCCCGCCCATAAGACCGGCTTCGTGGTGGTGTCGAACCGCGAGGACACCAACGGCTATAAGATCGCCCTGGAATCCATGGCGGCTCTGACTGGCGAGACCCTGCCGTGTGCATGTCAAGCCCTTCGCGATGGCACCTATGTCACGGAAAGTGGTCCGTGGTGGATCAAGGTCGCCGGCAGCACGGTGACCTATCTCGATGCCGACGAAACGATTTATGAAGATGAGAGAGTCTGGGTTTCATCTCGCTCGGCTTCGTCACCGATGCGCCTGAAGATGGACGGCGAGGACATTGTCGGAGAGGTCGGACATGCGCAGCGTCGCTTCAGCCCCATTCGAGAGCAGGACGTCCCGGCATCTCTATCAGGCGTCTGGAATTCCTCTGAAGGAGCAAGCTTCAAGATCGAAAGCGGTAACGTTATCATGGGCATAGGCCCTGTGCGTCATCATATGCCGCTAAGCGCTTTGGGTAATGGACGCTTCCTGTTTACCCTCGTCGACGGCCCCTGGACCAAGCGGGTTTGCCTCAACCTTCTCGACTCAGACCGGTTGGAGTTGGTGCTCGCCCGGGCAAGAATGATCGAATACCGCCGCGCCGGGTGATTGCATTCCCGGCTCATTCGGGCCAAGGAGAACCCGGCATCAACGGCCGGTTTCTCTTGGGAGCTTCGAGTGGAAGTCAAATGGCTTGAAGATTTTCTGGCGCTGGCACGGACGCTAAATTTTTCGAAGGCGGCCGACGAGCGCCATGTGACGCAATCGGCCTTCAGCCGCCGCATCCGGCAGCTGGAGGGCTGGGTTGGTACGAGCCTGATCGACCGGGCAACCTATCCTTCGCGCCTGACTGCGGCCGGCGAACGTTTCGTGCCAGTAGCAGAACAAACGCTGCAGGCGCTCTATCAGGCGCGACGCAATCTCCAGCATGAGGATGGCACCGATGCTCGCACCGTGACGCTCACGGCGCTGCACACCCTGTCCTTTACCTTCTTTCCGGATTGGCTGAGCCGGCTCAACACCCTAATCGGGCCGATCGTCTCGCATTTGCGGGCGGACTCCGGCACCATGGAAGAAAACCTGAATTCGCTTATCGACGGAGACTGTGATTTCCTTCTCACCTACCAGCATCTGCACGTGCCGATGCTGCTCGATCCGCAATTCGAATATCATACGCTCGGTCAGGAAAAGATCCTGCCCATCAGCGCGCCGGGCGCGGACGGTGCGCCGTTGCATCGCGTCGAACCCGGCTTCTGCCATGTCAGCTATCAGAAGGCATCTTTTTTCGGACAATTGGTGGCGGGCACCATCGGCGAGCGGCTACCGACAGAGAACCGGGTGCATGTCGGCAGCATGTCGGTTGGCCTGAAGGGAATGGTCGCAGCCGGCTTCGGCCTTGCGTGGATACCGGAAAGCTTGGTCAAAGCAGAGCTGGCGGACGGTCGGCTGGTCTATGCAGCCGAACCTGATTGGAACATCGACGTCGAAATTCGCGTCTACCGCTCCCGCGAAAACCGTCGTCCGATCGTCGGGCGCATCTGGTCGATGCTGGACAAGCCCTGACGATCGGGTTGTCGTTGCGACGGCTCAAACCGCCGTACGGCGCGCATTTTCCATGTAAAGCGCGCGCAGGCGCTTGAACATCGGCCCCGGCGTGCTGTCGCCGACCGCTGCGCCATCGATGTTCGTGATGGCGACGATGAAGTTCGAAGCGCTCGTCAGCCACACTTCGGCGGCCGCCTTTGCCTCGTCGACGGAGAATGGTCGTTCCTCCAGCGCCAGCCCCGCTTCGCGGGCCAGATCCAGGATGGCAAGCCGCGTGCATCCCGGCAAGGTCGCCTGGCTGTTCGCGCGCGTAACGATGCGGCCGTCGCGGGTGACGATGTAGCCCGTCGAGGACGCACCTTCCGTCACCATGCCGTTTTCGACCAGCCAGGCTTCATCGAAGCCTTCAGCCTTGGCCGCACGCTTGGCCATGACCTGCGGTAGCAGACAGACACTTTTGATGTCGCGCCGCGCCCAGCGCTGATCCGGCATAGACTTGACCTTGAGGCCCTTTTCGACAGCGGCGACATGCTCCAGCGTCTTCGCCTGCGTGAAGATCACCAATGTCGGCGGCAGGTCTTCGGCATAGAAGAAATTGCGGTCTTCGGCGCCGCGCGTGTACTGGAGATAGACGACCCCCTCGGTCAGCTGGTTTTCCGCCACGAGACGCTTCTCGATTTCGACGATCTCGCCTGTGGTGATGGGCAGATGGCCACCGATTTCCCCGACGCTGCGCTCCAACCGCGCCATATGCAAAGCGCTGTCGATCAGCTTGCCGTCGAGAACGGCAGTCACCTCATAGATGCCGTCGCCGAACAGGAAACCACGGTCGAAAATGGACAGATGCGCCTCGTTTTCGGGCAGGAAGGCACCGTTCAGATAGACGGTGCGGATCGTCGGGGCAGACATGAAAACTCCGTAAAATGCGGGATGTGGAAATGAAATTCAGATGTGAGCCAGAGCATGATGCCGAAAGGTGCGGACAGTTTTTAACTCGGCATCATGCTCTGCTTATTTGCTTTTGAGCGGTTTCAGAGTTCAGGTCGAACAGACCTGAAATCATCCGGCTCAAGTGCGCGAAGGCTGATCGCATCGGCTGACGAGATCTTGCCGGTCGCGGCGTTGAAGCCCCTAGTTTCGACCGCCATGGCAAGCGAATTGAGGATAGCTTCTTCGGTCGCTTCGATGGCGGCTTCGAAGAGCGGCGACACGACGTCGTTGCTCAAGGATGGGATCGCACTCCCCCTCTTGCGGTGTTCGGGGGTCCGGCGCACGGCCTCGGCGGTCGAAAAGGCCAACGCATAATCGCCCGAACCGTTGCTCAGCGCCGCACCGGTGCGCGCAAGGCCACCGAAACAACGGCGCGCCAGCCTCTCAAGGTTGCGTGAGCAGAGCGGCGCATCCGTGGCAAGCACGATGACGATAGAGCCGTCCTTGTCGTGTTCCGCCAAGGTCGCATAGTCGCGACCGGCAACGATAAGATGGCCGCCGTAGTTCGATTGGACAAGCACGCCGAGCCGATAGGTTTCTCCGCCGACCGGCACCAGGCGGGAGCTTGTCCCGATACCGCCCTTCAACCCGAATGCAACCGTTCCGGTCCCGGCGCCCACGGCGCCCTCTTCGACCGCCCCCGATGTTGCGCCGTCGATCGCCTGCGAGATCTCATCGACGCTCGGGCGAGCCGCGCGAATGTCGTTGAGGCGGGAATCGTTGGTTTCACCGACCACGGCGTTGATCGACACTGTCAGCTCATTGCCGGGCTGGGCGAGAGTGTGGCGGATAAGGGCATCGATGCCGCGTCCAACAGCCAGCGTGTTTGTGAGAACGATCGGCGTCTCGATCTCACCGAGCTCGACGATTTGCGTGGAGCCAGCAAATTTTCCGAAACCATTGAGAATGGCGAACCCGGCGGGGACCTTGTCCTGAAACAGATTACCGCCATGTGGCAGGATCGCGGTTGCGCCCGTGCGAGTGCGCTCGCCTTCATGACATGTGACATGGCCGACGCACACGCCGTCGACATCGGTGATCGCGTTCAGCGGGCCAGGCTCGAAATGCCCGGGTGCAAAGCCAAGCTCGCGGATTCTATGGCGTTTCTGGTCCATTATTCATGCCTCACAAAGATGGCACGACATTACTCTGCCGCGCGGCGCGAAGGCACAACAAAAACGGAATAGTTTCAGACCGGCTTTGCAAAGATGGATGTTGCGTCTTCCGACACGACACGACGACCCGCGCGCATATGGATCTCCCTAGAGAAAGCGATGGTCGCGCAACCAGGTCTCCCACCAGCCGGGCCATTCGGCGCTCGGCGTAGCCGGCTTGCCCATGCCAAAACCATGCCCCCCGCTCGGCAAGCGGTGCAACTCGGCAGGGATCCCGGCCTTGCCGCAAGCGTCTGCCATGATGAGTGTGTTTGCCGGATTTGAGATGGGATCGTCCTCGGCCTGCACCAGGAAAACCGGCGGGCACCCCGAGCGGACATGCGTCTCTACAGACCACTCCGCACTGGCTTGTGCATCAGGATGGGCGCCAACCAACGAACGACGAGCCGAGGTGTGGTCATATGGTGGTTTCAGCGTGATGACCGGATAGATCAGTGCAACCAAGTCGGGCCGTACGGATTGGCTATCCGCTATGTCGACTTGTTGATATGAGGCAAAGGCGGAGCGGGTTGCCGCCAGACCCACCAAGTGACCGCCGGCAGAAAAGCCGAGAACACCGATGCGTGTGCGATCGAGATGCCGGCTCGAGGCTTGCGAACGCATGAGGCGCAGGGCGCGTTGTGCATCCTGCAACGGCGCGAGCGGGCCGTTGTTCCATCCTTCTCGCGGCAACCGATAGGTCAGCACGAAGGCGGTAATGCCGCGCGCCATCAGCCACCGAGCGGCAGGATAGGCCTCTTTTTCCAGCTCGATGCGCTTGTACCCGCCGCCGGCGGCAATCAGAACGCTCGCGCCATTTGCCTGTCCTGGCGCAAAGATCTCCAGGCTCGGCATGACGATATTACTGACGGCGCCTCTGTCGCTCGTTTGCAGACTGCCGGAGGGGCCGCCGTCCCCTGGTGGTGGCCCCGGCCAAAGAGGGATGATCGAATTCGACGCTGCCGCTCTCGTAGAAATTGCGGCAACCATCGTACCGATCAGAAAGGAACGGCGATCCATCGTTATCAATCCGGAGACCTCGCATCCGTGCAGGGACAGCCGCGATAGGTCGAGATTGCAATCATCTCTGGCCTCTGCGCACCCACGGATGTGAAGCGAACATCTGCATATGGCAGCAATATGGCGTCCTTTTATGGGTCTCAGTGACGTCCACCCACAACCCAACAGAGAATTTCTTTTGCTGCTCTTCCTTACGCACTAACGATAGATTGACTGGCCGCAAGGCTTGCCTTTTCAAAAAAGCGCTGCAAATGAATGCCTTAGCGTGGTAGATATGTGAGAAGAGCGTGTCTCGCCACCTTCCATCTCTTCTCGGGAGGGGCTTGGTGACCATGCTCCGACCCGACGGTATCTGAGGAGACCAGATTGCCTGACTTTCGACGCGAGGAACAATCCGCTTCCGCGGAGGCCAAAGCGAAAGATGATGTTGGAAGCGGTGACGACAAGCCCGCACAAGCTGAACGCCGGCGCTTTCCGCGTTCGAGCACGACAATCGGCGAAGAACAGCGTCAGCAAATCCCTGCCCTGAAGCCGCTTTTGTTTTCCACCCGAGATCTCGAGCCCCGCGCGCAATTTGCAGCATGGCAGGCATATATTGCTCCCCTCATCGACATCAGGCTGCCGGACAATATCAGCACCGAAGCCGGCTTTCTCGCCGAGCATGTGGCCTGGAACCTTGGCGGAATACTGATCACGCAGCAGAGTACGCCACCGCATAGCTATCTGCGCTCGCAGGCGAAAGTGAAGACAAACCTCGTCGATCATTGGCATATTTCCGTGCTGCACAGCGGCAAGACATGGACCGAGGTGGACGGGCTCGTCTCAGAAGGCGAGCCAGGCAAGGTCGAGTTGCGATCTCTCGGCCACCCGTTCCGCGGACGCTCGACGGAAGCCAAAACCCTGTCACTTATTCTGCCTCGCACATTGCTGTCGGATGCCCCCGCTTCGACCGACGTCAAAAACAATGTCGCCCTTTCCGGAACGCTCACGAAGCTCCTGATCGAATATCTGGATATTATAGAGAGTAATCTCGTCAATTTCGCCGCGGCAGATCTCCCGCATGTCGTTCAAACGCTACGCGACATGATCCTTGCAAGTGTCTCGTCGTGGGCGGCCCAATCCGCAGGCACCGAGCAACACAGCATATTGACCCTGACGGAGCGCATCCGTCGGTTCGTCGAGAACAATCTTACCTCGGACGATTTGACGGTGGACCGCATTTGTCGCGAACTCGGCATATCCCGCACGAAGCTCTATCAGGTCTTCGAACAGGAAGGCGGCGTGCATCATTATATTCAGCGGCGGCGCCTGCTCTCCGCACATGCGGCGCTCAGCGATCCTGCCAATCGGGAACAGATCGTCGACATTGCCTTCACGATCGGCTTTTCGTCCGCTGCGCATTTCAGCCGGGCGTTCAGCAAGGAGTTCGGCTACAGTCCTCGTGAAGCAAGAAACCTCTCCTCTCCCCATTATTCCGGGCAGGTACTGCCGCCAATGCCGGTCGACGGGACTCAATCCTTCGAAACATGGTTGAGGATGCTTGGTCACAATCGCTGACGGATGCCGTCAGCTGTCGTCACTGTGAGACAAGACCCGCTTATTTCCCTAGGCAAGCGGCAGAATGCTCCCTGACATTTCCTCTGCAAGGCACACGAGACCGCGTTTGGCAATCGTGAAAATGTACGCTGCTGCAAGTTTCAGGATGCATGGCTAACGACACACAATTCGTAACTTATTAAAAATGAAACGAATATTGGAGCCGACATTAGTGCCTTGGTGTGTGGCGAGTACACGTGGAGTCCACCAAGGCAAGTCTTAGGGAGCAGATCGATGGTATCCACACGCCAGACAATAGAGATCAGCAAGCCACAGCATTCCGCCAACGATGCCTATCGCGCAGTCGAGCGCGAGGAAATTCTGGAGCTGGCATTTCGGGATTTCGTCCAGGCAGTCGTCGCGGCGGGCTGGAGCGAGTCTGAAGTTGCACTGACTTTGGCTGATATTGCAGACGACTATGTCATGGCGCTCGCGGGCAGGGTCGCAGAAAAATAGTGTTGCATGGCCGCCGGTGCTCCGCAGGGGTGAGCACGCGCGACCAACAGCAACTCTTGACCATGCCGCCGGTACTGCCGCCCATCAAAGGCGATTGACCGGCGGCATTGGTTTTTCCGAATGAGCGGACTTCCTTCAATCCCAACATCCCCGAACACAATTAAAAAGACGAGCGCGACGATGAAGATCAGACAGCATCTTTGGTTCCGTCAGGATATGGACGCAGCGCTTGAATTCTACACATCGCTGATCCCCGGTTCGTCGATCGGTTGGGTCTCTAACCTCCTGACCAGCAACCCGAACGGCCCGGCCGGTAGCGCCAGGGTTGCCGGCTTCACACTCGCCAACCGCCCCTATATGGGCTTCGAGGCTGGTCCGTTCGACCACTTCGATCATAACTCTCAGATCATGATCGAATGCAAAACGCAGGCCGAAGCGGATCGTCTGCGCCGCGCGCTTGGCAAGCCGGGTGCTTCAACATCATGCAATCCGGTGCGCGATGCCTGGGGAGTTTCCTGGCTGCTTTTGGTCGGGCAAAAGGTCGACGGCGTCGATGCGACACTCCAGACCGATATAATCGGCGCCGATCCGATACGGGGCGATCGCTCCGTCGCCTGAACGGCCTACGGTGCCTCAACACGCAGATGCCTAAGGGCATGGCCCATCAGCACATTCCCGCATCTATCGAATGGCAAAGACACCCCGTCCTTTTGCCGTCAACGCAATTCCCAGCGGAAAGCTGCGAAGCTTTTACTGGAATCGCTTCAGAGATAGCGGTCTTCGCCATGCCAGCTCGCAACGCTCGAATGAGCTGATTTCGACAGGAACATCCCTGCAGCCAAGCAGTAGAGCAGCAGGATGATGGCCGCCTCGACGATCAGCGGCAAAAATGCGAAGCGCGTTCCCGGCGGTTCTTCCTCGTCAGGGAACAGATCGGGCAAACTCAGCACCATCGCGATCAAGGGTGACAACAGCACCACGAGAAAGGCGATTGAATGAAACCACAGCCGCCCCCGGGGCAGTTTTCCTGCAGCCCAAAAAGCGGCCAGTGGCGCGGCTATATTGCATATCAAGCCCAATACCGCAGCAAGGGCTACCGGCAGGATCGAATCGTCAAGCATGGATCCCCATTCTCTTTTCTACCCAGGTTAGTACCGGGATCAAAGAATAACAACCTCTCCATAAGTGCTATGGATGAGGTTCACGCATAACGGGGTCTCCAATCATGAGCGGCTCTACTTGATGGTAAAGCCGACCGATTCCATCGGCTTGCCGTCTACCGAAAATTCGACCTTGTAGGTTCCGACCGGCCAACCATTGTTCGGCTTGGATATATCGGAGTTCACCTGACTAATCCCGGAGGTGATATCCAGGTTGGCCTCGTCGATCTTGTAATTGGCCGGAGCGGCCCCGCCGGTGTCGATGGCAATCCATGCGACGTTCACCTTGCTTCCCGATGGCACTTCATCGGTCAGCTCCGCCGAAACGAAAATTTTCGGCGTATCCGCCGCAAAACTGCGCTGCGTCGTATCAGCATCCTTGTCAGTCGAAACGATGATATTCTCAAAGCCGGCGGCCCAAAGGCTTGACGAAACAGTCGTCAAAGCCGTCACGGCGAGAGCAAAAAGTAGTTTCTGGGGGCGACGCATTCTCAACTATCCCTTCGATTGAGAAGATGATCTGATGTCAGTATCGCTTTCAGGATAACAAAGACTCAGGCGATACTCACATCCGAACGCACTGATAGCACGCAACACATTAACAGCCAGAATATTGCTCGCTACGGCGACAAACTATTGGCGACGAACTGGACGGGAGACTTGAATGAGCGGGATTTCACCCACGGCACAAAGTGGAATAGCGCTGGTGACGGGCGGCGGCACGGGCCTTGGGCGTGCAATGGCGAAAGCGCTCGGCGCAGCCGGTTACAAGGTCGTGATCTCCGGGCGAAGGGCTGATATCCTTGAGACCGCCGCTCAAGAGCTGGCGAAAGAGACAGGTGCTGAATTTTTAGCAGTTGCCGCCGACATCAGCGACCCGGTCTCGGTCCGTGCCCTCTTCGACGTTGTTGAAAGCCGCTACGGTCGCCTCGATCTGCTCGTCAACAATGCCGGCATGGGCCTGCCCGCGGTCCCGATGGAAGAACTGAGCTTCGAACAATGGAATGCCATCGTCGGCGCCAATCTGACCGGTGCCTTCCTCTGCACGCAACAAGCCTTCCGATTGATGAAGAGCCAGGTTCCCCATGGTGGCCGCATCATCAACAACGGCTCGATTTCAGCCACGACCCCGCGCCCCCACTCGGCACCCTATACGGCGACGAAGCATGCGATCACCGGCCTGACGAAATCGACGGCGCTCGATGGCCGCCCTTTCGACATAGCGTGCGGCCAGATCGACATCGGCAATGCCGCCACCGACATGACGGCACGCATGAGCGCCGGAGTGCTGCAGGCAAACGGAGAAACCGCCGCAGAGCCGACCATCTCCGCCGAGCATGTCGCCCGCGCCGTGGTCTACATGGCCAGTCTGCCGCTTGAAGCAAACGTGCTCTCCATGACTGTCATGGCCACGCAAATGCCACTGGTCGGCAGAGGCTAGCAACTACCAGCGTTAGATCGCCGGGCGCGCGGAGGGCTTGACCCGCCGCCGCTCGACTAGGCCGCCGACACTGAAGATCAGCATTTCGATCTCGGTGTCGATCTTATCCCCGTCCAAAAGCCGGACGACATCGTCTATGCCCGATACGGCGTGGCCATCGATTGCCAGCAGGTAGTCACCCTCCTGCAATCCGCCTCGCTCCGCGGGACTATCCTTCTCGACGCGGCGCAGCCGCACCGCGGTCGAATGCGTGACGCCCGCCTCCAAAGCGATACGCCGATGCAGCTCGACGGTGTCGGCGGCAATGCCGATATAGGCGCGCCGGACGTGACCGAAGCGCAGGATCTCCGAGACGACATGCTTCGCGGTATTCGAGGCGACCGAGAAGGCAATGCTCTGAGCACCCTGGATCACCGCCGTATTGACGCCGATCACCTCCCCCGCGGACGATACCAGCGGCCCGCCGGAATTACCCGGATTGAGCGCAGCATCCGTCTGGATGATATCGTCCATCAGCCGTCCGTTGGCTGCGCGCATCGATCGACCGAGCGCCGACACAATCCCGGCCGTGACGGTCCATTCGAAGCCCAGCGGGTTGCCGATGGCGATTGCGATGTGGCCGCGCTTCAGCGTCTTGGAATCGCCAAGCCGTGCCCAGGCGCCGGGCCAGTCGTTGGCACGGATGAGCGCAAGGTCGGTGTCGGGATCGCGACCCAGCACCCTGCCTTCGACGGTTGCCCCTTCCGGCGTCTTGATGCGGACTGTTTTGGCATCGTCGACGACGTGATTGTTGGTAACGACAAGACCATCGGGAGAGATGGCGAAGCCGGAGCCATGCCCGGCGCGGCCGCCCACGCGTTCGATCCGGCTGACGGCCGGCCCGACGACATCGACGGCACTTGATACCGATTGCGAATAGGCATCCAGCAGCCCGGCATCGGATGACGGCTGGATGTCACGATCAAGGAAGCCCATGAAAACTCCTAGGACGCGGGTGCGTCTCCACGAGGACCGGCAGCAGCTGTGAAAGGCAGGAGGCTGTCAGTTCGACAGATTGGAACAACTGCTATTCAGATGAGGCGGCATTGCTCGAAGTTCAAGGGCGACAGATCCATGGCGGCCGTGCGGGATTTCACGGCCATCTCACATCAAGGATCATTTGGCCTTTTTCTGTTGAAGTCGCTCCAGTTCGTTCTCCTGCATCTGGATAGCCTCGGTCAGAAATCGCAGGACGATCCGCTTTTCGTTATCGGAGAAGTGTTCAAGCATTCGCAATCCGGCGTCCTGGATCGGGCCGTAAATCTCCCTGGCGACCTCGACGGCCATGTCAGAAGGAGCGATCAAAATTCTGCGCCGGTCTTTGGGATCCGCAATGCGATGCACGAGACCTCGCGCAGTCAGGCGGTCGACCAATGCGGTCACCGATGGCGGTGCAAGACCCACGGCCTTGGCCACGACATTTGCCGGTTGAGGCGCTCTCATGATGACGCTCAAGCATTGACGTTCGGCACTATTCAATCCGTAGAGCTTGCCGAAGGTTTCGTCGAAAGCCTCCGTCACTTCCTGCCATCGCATGCATGCGAATCCAATTGCCTCCGCAAGATCCGGCGACTCTTCATTTGACTTTTCTTCGATCATCGAATAATTCATTTATCGAACAATTAGAAGGAGGAACCAATGTGCCCGATGAATTACGCAACTGCAACTCCCAATCCTGAAACAACCAGATCGACGGTCGGAATTTGCGGCGCGGGTATAGGCGGTCTGGTGCTTGCGTTGAGACTGGCGAGATTGGGGTTCCGCCCGATTGTCCTGGAAGCGCGTACACGGGAGGCCGCCCTCTCCGAAGGTGAATTTCTGACGCTCGCGCCCAACGGAATGAATGGGCTGAGGGCCGTCGACTGTTATGAAGATGTCGTGCGCGAGGGAGTGGAGACCAAAGCCATCGAACTTCGCAATGCGGGCGGCAGGAGACTTTTCCTCGTCAATCAAACCGATCATCGGGCAAAATTCGGCGCTCCGTCAGTCACCGTCAAGCGAGGCGCGCTGACCAGGATACTGATAGCCAAATGCGAAGCGGAGGGCATTGCTGTGCATTTCGGCAGGCGCGTCTCCAGCGTGGCGATGAATGCCTATTCGGTGTCGTTGAACTTCACGGAAACCGGGGGCCTTGCCGTGGATTTTCTGGTCGCGGCCGATGGCCTGAGATCATTGGTTCGCTCTCAGGTTTTTTCAGACTTTCCCGCCCCCCATTTCACCGGTCTCATCGGCGCGGGCGGTATCGTTGACGCAGATATACCAGCTACCGATGGTGTCATGCGAATGACATTCGGCGACCAGGCCTTCTTCGGTTACATCACGTCGGCTTCAGGTTCTGTCTATTGGTTCAATTCTTTTGCCGCCGACAGCGCAGACACCGTGCGCGGACTGGATCCGAATGCTCTGGCCGACCTCCTTCGCAAGATGCATGCGGACGACCCGTCTCCCAATCCTGAGATCTTGCGCGAGGTCAAAAAGGTCGAGCGGAGTTATCCGATCTTCGATATGCCGCCGCTTCCGGTCTGGTCGCGAGGACGCGTGGTTCTGCTCGGCGATGCTGCACATGCGATCGGCCCGCACGCCGGGCAAGGAGCATCGATGGCCATCGAAGACAGCCTAGTGCTTTCGGCGTGTCTCGCCGCAACCCTAAGCCATGCGGACGCTTTCGCTCGTTACGAGGCACTGCGGCGTCCGCGGATCGCCCAGGTCGTAAAACTGACCCGACAAAACGCTGCGCGGAAGCGCAAGTCCACCCGTCTTGGTCTGCTGCTGCGAGACCTGCTGCTGCCTCTGCTGTTGCCGATCGGCATCCGGATGAGCCGCAAGCTTTTTGCATATCGCGCGGATCTCCAGCCTTTGGGTGTGTTGCACGCCGAATTCAACGATCCGAGACATCGGCAAGACGCAGCATAAAGTCTTGAACGGATGAACGACCTTGGCAGATAAAGCCCGATAGCTTGGCGCCGTTTCCCCAACCCAGCGACGTTTTGCGCCGGCGACAGGAGGAGATTTGCGCGGCCAAGCCAATCGGCTCCAATTTGCGATATACCCCACGAACACCATAGGCGCCTGCTCGCGCTCTTCAACCACCAAAGCGAACGGCAGGCTGATCGTGAAAAGCAGCGAGGAGACTTTACGACGGCGACCTCAGCCATAGTTAGCTGGAAGGCGTGGAAACGGAGGCCCCAATGATGATTTCTAATGCTGCCCTGACAATACTCATCAGCAATTTTCTTGCCTTACCGGCCATCGCTAGCGGCATCGATTGCACGAAAGCCGCGTCGACAAGCGACCATCTGATTTGTGCAGACCAGTCGCTTCGCGCGCGGGATTCGATTTTGGGCGATCTCTATGCCGCGGCCATAAAAGGCGACGATGCGGGCAAGATCAAACAACAGCAGCAGCGCTGGGTGAAATCGCTGCAGTCATGCGCGGATGCTGCATGCATCCGGACAACATATGACGACCGTATCGGCAATCTGCTGGCAAGCAAAGGCGGGCAAAGCGTCTCCACCAACTTCAGCGCCGAAAATGCCAACGGTAACGAAGGCAATCTGTCGATATTCGGCCCGGTTGATGGCCTAGCGGCAGTCTTTGTGACGTCGACTTTTGTCGGGCCAGGCGGCGCCGATGCGGGCGACGTCAATGCAGACAATGTCAGCGGCGTCATTCCTCTCAAGGACGGGCATGGTAAGCTCTCCTCGGACAATTGCTCCATCCGCCTTGATCGCCTGAATGCGCGGACCTGGCGCGTCTCGCAGTCGGGAGCATGTCAATTTGCCAACGGCGTCGCCATGCAAGGCACCTATCGCCGGCAATAGTGGCAGTTGGCGGGTAGCCGCGACCGGCTGCAACTATCCTGCCCGCAGCCGAAAGCGGAATGGCATTTCGAAACGCCGGGATGATACCGTCCTGTGAAAATAAAAACGCTGTGAGGCGGCAATGCGCATCACAGCGTTTCCATTGCATCAATCCATCACATCCCCGGCACCAGCGCAGCCGGGAATCCTTGCTTGAAACGCGTCAGCAATCAGCCGCCGACAGCGTCGGACGTGCACTTCTTGACGAAGCTCGTCTTGGCTGCGCCGGCAAGCTTCTTCGCTGCCGCCTGGGCGTCGCAAGAGGCGGCCGCATCCTTCGCGCATTTGTTGCTGAAACTGGTCAAGGCTGCTCCCGCCAGTTTCTTGTCGGCGGCCTGAACCTTGCATGTGGCGTCGGCAGCCATCGCTGCGGTGGCAAGGCAAGTTGAGAAAATCGCAAGTCCGAGCAGTTTGATCATCGAAGTCCTCCGGGGCAAACCTCTGCAAAAGGCCGAGGTAACCGGAGTCTAACCGAACCCTTGCCATAGTAAAGACGTCCTCGATCATCGGAGACGCAGAAAAACTGCACTTAAACAAGGTCTACCCTTGGTTCGTTGAGCTTCAGCGTCTTGAATCGATAGACAAAAGAATGGAAAGTAACCACATAGGGGCACGCCATGGCAAAGCGCCGCGCCCTCCCCGTCACGCGCCGGCCTCCGTGGCAAATAACAACACGAACCGAACGCTGTTTCAGAAATTCCCACTCAGCTCATGAAGACAATTTCAGGCACGAATCTCGAACAGGCCAAATCGCATAATCGGCGTGTCGTGATCGAGGCCATCCGTACCAACGGGCCACTTTCACGCGCGGCAATCGCCCGAATGACGGCGCTGACGACTCAGACGGTATCCAATATCGTCGAGGAGCTCGCGCGCTCGCACCTGCTGATCCCGATGGAGGCGCAGAAGATCGCCCGCGGCCAGCCGATCATTCCCTATACCATCAATCCGAATGGCGCCTATTCGATCGGCCTTGAGCTCGGCCGACAGCGCGCTGCCGGTGTGCTGACGGATTTATCTGGAACGGTTTGCGCCCGCATCGACCGCCATGTCGACAGACCTGGACCAACCGAAGCGATCCCGGTGCTTGCCGCCATCGTTAGGGATTTGCAGGATGCCTTTTCCTTCGATCGAGACCGGTTGCTTGGGGCAGGCATCGCCCTGCCCGGACGCTATGCCGATGGCGGCGTGACGTCGCTCAGCCCGCTCAACCTGCCGGGCTGGCAGGATTTCCCCGTCGCCAGCGAGCTGGAACGACAGATCGCTCTGCCAGTTCTGGTCGAGAATGATGCAACAGCAGCGGCGATCGGCGAGCGTCTTTACGGTGTTGCGCGTGGGCTCGGCAGTTTCGTCTATCTCTTTCTTGCCGGCGACGGCGGCATCGGCGCCGGCATGTTCCTCGATGGCCATCTCTATAAGGGCAGCCGCGCCAATGCCGGCGAAATCGGACACATCATCGTCGAACCGCATGGAAGGCTGTGCAGCTGTGGCAAGCGCGGCTGTCTCGATCGCTACGTATCACCTTCGGTCGCCTACGAATATCTCGGCATCGAAGGCGCTCAGGAGCTTTCACCCGACGATCTAGACGCGATGGTCGCGGCCAACAACCACGGACTGGAGACCTGGCTCGAACAGGCTGCTCAGCCGTTGCGACAGACGATCGACTTTCTTGAACTCGCCTTCGATCCGCAGACGATCGTGCTCGGCGGCAGCGCACCGACATCGCTTTTGACGCGACTGGCGGCTCGCGTGGAGCCGCTCCATATTCCCGTGAACCCGATGGAAGAGCGCAAGATCCCGCGCCTGATGGTCGGGGCGACCGGCAAGGACACCGCTATTCTCGGCGCCGCCGCCCTGCCGATCTTTTCGGAAACAAATCCGCAGTTCGATGTGCTGCAGAAACCAATCATCCATCGCGCTTCCCAGCAGGCGGGATAAGCGGCAGAAGCGTTTGAAGCGGCCAGCCGTTGAACGCGATCAGGCGCGGCAAATGTGCCGCGCTTGGAGCCGGACGATCTTAGGTCGAAGCGATCTAAAATCATCCGGCTCCAGATTCAAAGAAATAGAGCATGATGTCGCCCGAAAACCGCACACACTTTTCGGCATCATGCTCTAAGGACCAAGCATCAAGCTGTCAAAATTGATGCAGGCCGTAAAGCAGCGGCATCGTGCCGACGAGCGCCTTGAACCGCTCCCAGGATTTCTCCGATGGCTTCGTCCAGCCGGTTTCCGCAAGTGCGGATAGGCGCGGGAAAACAAGGCGGTCGAAAATGGCGCGATCGGTCATCGACTCCGACCAGAGGCAGGCCTGAATGCCACGAAGCTTTTCCTTCTGGGTGTCTGTCCAGCCACCGATGGGATCGAAGGTGTAGAGTTTCTCCGGATCCGAGTGGCCAGCCCAGCTTGCGCCTGGCTCGTCCCAATCCGGACGCATCGCCATGTCGAGATAGTAGACCTGGCCCGGGCAGACCACCATCTCATATCCACGGCCGGCCAGCTCGGCCGCGACTTCGACGCTACGCCAGCTGCA
The DNA here is from genome assembly GCF_044756305.1 of Rhizobium sp. NPDC092011. Lineage (NCBI taxonomy): Bacteria > Pseudomonadati > Pseudomonadota > Alphaproteobacteria > Hyphomicrobiales > Rhizobiaceae > Rhizobium > Rhizobium sp. NPDC092011. Next base: position 1,411,203 of record NZ_JBIVSO010000001.1, on the reverse strand, counting down.
GAGATAGCTCTTGTCCTTGTCGATCCTGTCGCCATGCGCCGCCTCTTCCCAACCGCCGGTTATGCAGCCTTTCGAAGCGAGAAACGCCTGGATCCGCTCCAGGAACTCGGCCTGAAGAACCGCGGTGCCGGAACCGTCAATATCGTCCGCGCCATGCGTATTGGTGATCACGTTCAGACGCTTGGCATGCGCGTCCGCCACGTCGTCGCCGGCAAGTTCGCGCAGGCGCGCAAGCGCTTCCGGCGAACCCGACCACGCACCGAGCGGCACTTCGTCGGCGCCGATATGGATGGCCTTGAACGGGAAAAGCTCGATGAGCTCGGACAGGATCGTCTCGATGACCTCATAGGTCTTCTCGCGGGCCGGATTGATGCAATTGTCCGGAAAGCCCTGGACGGAGTAGTAGCTGCCGGCCTCGTCGGGATCTCGAAGCTCGGGAATTGCCTGGAGCATCGCGTAACAATGGCCCGGCATGTCGATCTCCGGCAAAACCTCGATGCCAAGACCCTTGGCATAGCCGACGATATCGCGCACAACCGCCTTAGTGTAGTAACCGCCGGTGCGAGCCGGGCTGGAGCCGAGAAGCGGCGGCATCGGCAAGCCATGCCCACGCCATGCACCAATTTGCGTCAGCGCCGGATAGGCATCAATCTCGACACGCCATGCTTCATCATCCGACAGATGCCAATGGAAGCGGTTCAGCTTGTTCCAGGCAAGCACCGCCATCAGCTTCTTGATTTCAGCGGAACCGTAGAATTGCCGCGCGACGTCGAGGTGCAAGCCGCGCCAGCTCATCGCCGGCTCGTCGATGATCTCGCCGCCTGCCGGGAAATGGAACGCCTGCGGATGCAGGCGCGCGCCGCGCCAGATCTGGCCGATGGTAACGAGACCATAGACGAAACCGGTCTGCGCGCTCGCTTCGACCGTTATCGTCTCCGGGGAAAAGGCGAGCCTATAGGCCTCGGCGCCCAGACCTTCGACATGGCGCAATTCCACCGGCACGGCACCTTCCGCCTCGGAACGGATCAATCCTTCGGCCGAAAAGAGGTGCTCGACAAGAGCAGTAAAGCTTTCAGCGGCAGCTTGCGCATCGGGGCCTGCGGCCTTCAAGGCGAAGCCGGCCGGCAGTGGACGTCGGGAGGATACCGCTACATGGTTCGGCCACGGAATGATCGCGAGCGGCACCGGCGGATTTGACGGCACCGGATAGACTTCCGCGCCACGCTTCAACGGCGCATTGCTTGACGATGTGCGCGTCGGCTCGGTGCCAAGTGAAGCCGTGGTGCCATCGGCAAATGCGAGATAGGCGCTGTTGGCGCCATCGTTCCAGTGACGGAACTGCCAGCTCAAGGCGCGAACAGTGATGGTCCACGTTTCGCCACCCGCCAGTACGAAGCCTTCCGGCGGCTGGAACTCGGTGAAGTTGGAAAGACGCTTGGAGATCGTCGCGCCTTCGACGATGCCGGCCGGGTCGACACGACCCGGGCCGCTGACGCAGAGCGCGAAGCCGGAAAGCGGCTCCGACGAAAGATTCTTCAGCCGCAATACGTAGGAAAATTCCTTCTCGTCGGTCGGCGGGTTCCATGTGGTTTCAAGCCGCAGAGCCAAGGATCGCGGTATGGACATGAGTATTCTCTCTTCCTGAAGGGATTGTTCAAAGCTTGAGCATGCCGGCGTAGATGCCGGGCGCGGAATTGGGGATCTGCGTGGCGCCGACCGTCTTCTCGTAGAATTCGGATGGGCCGACATCGCCGATAATGGCATAGGCGTAGCCCAAGGCCTTCATGTCGGTGAGCGAGGCGAACAACAGCGCACGACCGATGCCGAGACCCCGCACCTCTTCGGCGACGCCTGTCGGACCGAAGAATCCGCGTGCGGTCGCCTCGTGGCACGCAAAGCCGACAAGCTCGCGATTGCGCGTGGCGATGAAGCAGGTCGGCGGCTGGCGTGTCATCGCAACGGTCGTCTCGCTTGCCCAGCCCTGGCTGAAATGTTCGGCCACCCAGCCGGTGATCAACCGCAGCTCTGGCGGCAGGGCACGACGGATTGCAATGCCACCCTGCGCCATCCGCTCGGTCGATTGCGTGTCGGCGGGCAGCGTCGATAGATTGACCAGATAATCCAAAGTGAAATCCTTCTAATTCGATGCGACGAGCGCACGCATAAAATGATTGGCGCCGACCTGCTCGACCGTGGTGGAGACCGGGCGGGTGAGCGCGCGGATCTTCTCTGCCTGTTCGAGAAAGCGGGCGCTGCCGCCGGTCACGAACCTGCGGCCTCCATGCGGAACCGCTGACAGCAGCAGTTGGGTGTAGGGATGCTTTGGCGCGGAGAGCACCGTTTCCGTATTGCCCCATTCCACCATCTGGCCGGCAAACATCACGACGATCTCCTCGGCGACATGGGCGGCCGTGGCGATATCATGCGTGATGTAGAGCATGGCGAGATCATTCTCGCGCTTCACACGCGCCAGGAGATCAAGGATGTCCTTGCGGATCGAAACGTCAAGCATCGAGGTCGGCTCATCCGCCACCAGCACGCTCGGCGCAACCGCCAAGGCACGGGCAATGTTGACGCGCTGGCGCTGACCGCCCGACAGTTCGTGGGGGAACTTCTGCCGCGTCAGCGTCGGATCGAGACCAACGCTGACCAGAAGTCGGGATATGTCTTCATCCCGCTCGGCCTTTGGCTTATCCGCCCCATGCAATTGCAAGGGTCGAGCAAGGTGGTGGTTGATCGTGAAGGCCGGGTTGAGCGAAGAGAACGGATCCTGAAAAACCATCTGGACGTCTTTGCGGTACATCCGTTCCTCCTTGCCCGAACCGCGCGCGCTGCGATCCTGTCCGCGGACGAGAATCTTGCCAGCCGTCGGCTTGTCGAGCCGAGCGATGATGCGAGCGCAAGTGGTCTTTCCGCAACCGGACTCGCCGACGAGAGCGAGTGCCTTTCCCGCAAATAGCGAGAAGGACACACTCTTCAGCGCGTGCACCGAGCCGAAATGACGCTGAACGTCCTCAAGCCGAATAACGGGTTCGGCAGTCACAGCCTGTATATGCGGTTTCATGCGAAAACTCCGGGAGCGTGGGCGCTGGCTGGAAGCTGAGGAATGGCGTTCCAAAGCTTGCGCGTATACTCATGTACGGGCGATTGGCTGACCTGGGAGACATCGCCGACCTCGACCAGCTCGCCTTTCAGCATCACGCCGATGCGATGGCAAAGCTGGGCCATCAGATGCAGGTCGTGAGTGATGAACAGAACGGAAAAACCATAGGTCTGCTGAAGATCGAGCACTTGCTCGAGGATCTCCCGCTGCACCACGACGTCGAGTGCGGTCGTCGGTTCGTCCATGATGATGAGCTCAGGTCTAAGCGCCAGGCAGATGGCGATGACAATGCGCTGGCGCATGCCTCCGGAAAACTGGTGCGGATAATCGCTGACGCGATGCACGGGAATGCCCACCAGCTTGAACATTTCCTCGGCGCGAGCGCGGGACTCCTGCCGAGAGCATCCGGTGTGGCGGTGCAACACGTCATGGAACTGCGCCTCGACCCGCATCAGCGGATTGAGCGAATTCATGGCGCTCTGAAACACCATCCCAACCCGCTTCCAGCGGATCTTCTGCAACTCGGCCTCCGGCATCTTGAGCAGATCCTGACCATCCAGACGGATGCTTCCGCCGCTGATCCAAGCGGGCGGCTTGGAAAGCCGTGTGATCGCAAAGGCGATCGTGCTCTTTCCGCAGCCGGATTCGCCGGCAAGACCGAATATCTCCCCGCGGCCGATGTTGAACGAGACATCTTTCACCGCACGGAAGTCGCCCTTGTCGACCAGGTAGTCGATGTTGAGGTGCTCGATTTCAAGCAGGTTATCGCTCATTGGCCTAACCTCATCATGCGATTGCGGGCTCGGGTCAGACGGAACCACCGGGTCAGTGCCGGTCCGGAGCGCAATTGCGGATTGGCGATTTCGTCGAAGGTGAAGTTGATCAGCGCAAGGCCAAGGCCAGTCAGTGCGATACCGGCGGCGGGCACGGCAATGTCCCACCAGGCGCCGACCATGATCGCCGAAGCGTTCTGGGCGTTGTAGAGCATCGTGCCCCAGGTCACTTTAAGCGGATCGCCGAAGCCGAGATATTCGAGCGTCGTCTGGGCAACGATCGCATAGATGATGCTGCCGACCAGATTGATGCCGATCAGCGGTGTCAGGTTCGGCAGGATTTCGACAAAGATGATACGCCATGCCGGTTCGCCGATCATCTTGGCCGCCGTGACGAAATCGCGATTTCGCAAAGCCATGGTTTGCGACCGCGTCATGCGCGCACCCCATGGCCACGAGGTCAAGGCGATGATCGTCATGATCGTCATCGGACCGACCGTGCCCGCAAAAGAGGCCAGCAGGATGAGCAGCGGCATGTTCGGTATGACCAGCACCGCATTGGTGGCGAGATCGAGTACCGCATCCGTCCTGCCGCCGGCATAGCCGGCAATGAGGCCGATGGCAGTGCCGATGACGGTAATGGCGATGCCGGTCGCGAAGCCTACCGAAAGCGAGCTTCTGGCACCCCAAACGAACTGCCGATAGACATCGCGGCCCATCTTGGTGGTTCCGAAGACATGTTCGACCGAAGGCGCCTGATGTGAGCGACCGACGCGAGCGCCAGGCTCGCCGGGCGCGATGATCGGTGCAAAAATCGCCATCAGGCACAATGCGGCAACGATGATGAAGCCGACCAGCGCCTTCTTCTGGCTGAAAATGGAACGAAGCGCAAAGCTCATCGTACGCCCTCCCTCAATCTCGGATCGACAAGGCCGTAGATGATGTCGACCAGGAAATTCGCGGCAAGGGTTGCGATGGTCATCAAGAGCAATTGCCCCTGAATGACCGGGTAGTCGCGCGCCACGCTGGCGGTGAACAGCGTCAGCCCGAGGCCCGGATAGTTGAAGACGATTTCCGTGACGATCGAACCGCCAAAGACTGCACCGAGCATCAGTGCCAGATTGGTCAGCACGGGCAGAAGTGCGTTTCGGGCGCCATAGCTGAACATGACGGCGAAATTGCTGAGCCCTTTCGCTCGCCCCATGGTGACATAATCCTCACCCAGGATGACGATCATCGAAGAGCGCATTGTCGTCTGGAATTCGCCGATGAGGAATGGCGAAAGCGTCAGCACCGGCAGGATGGCATGCATGAAGACGCTGCCGAAGAAGGTGAAATTGAAGCCCGGATCGAGATTGGGATCATAGGCATATCCCACCGGAAACCAGCGCAGCGATACCGCAAAGACGAAGAGGATCGTCAGGGCGATGATCACCGGCGGGATCGAGAACATGATGACCGACAGAGGCGACACGACCGTGTCGAACCGCCCGCCGCGCCGCCAGGCCGAGATCGCGCCGAGCACGACGCCGACGCACAGCGAAAAGGCAATCGCCGTCACCACAAGGAAGATGGTCCACAGCGTGGCGCGGCTCAACACCTGCACCACTGTCTGCGGATAGTATTTGACCGAAACGCCAAGATCGAGGGTTGCGAGGCCTTTGAGATAATCGAGAAACTGCATCATGATCGGCTGATCGATCTCGCCGAAGCGCGCCTTGATCGCCTCGACGGCGGCAGGCGTTGCCCGCGGCCCAAGCTGGGCCACCATGGCGTCGACGGGACTCCCCGGCATAAGCCGGGGAAGAATGAAGTTCACGACGATCGCGAAGGCCAGCGCCACCGCGTAGACGCCTAGGCGCCGGCTTGAAATACGCATGTCTGCTTCCTTGGCTTTGGTCTTATTGGACCGGCTTGAGACGCAGAAGATGCATGAGACGCATGCGATTGTTGTCGTGGTTTTCCGGGTTCATGACCGGATCCTTGTCAGTAACCCAGCCGGTGAACCGCTTGCTGGAGTACTGGTACCAGGTCGGACCGTTGAAAACAGGCACGACCGGGAAATCGTCCGCGATCAGCACCTGAATATCGTTGAAGATCTTCTTGTGCTCGTCTTCGGAAGAGGACTTCCGATACTGATCGAAGAGCGCATCGAGCTTCGGGTTGGAATAGCGCGGCGCAGAAACGGTAAGCTTGCCGGCATAGTCCGTGGACAGGCTCTGATAGTAGCCCTGGAACGGTGTTGCGCTATCGGCGCGCGAGTTCATGACCACGTCGAAGCTGCCATCGAGCAGCTGCTTGCGCCACTGTTCGTATTCAGGTGTCGCGACGGAGGCATTGATGCCCATGGCACGCAGGCCTTCGACGGCGATCTGCACGGCATCGATCCAGTCGGTCCAGCCATTCGGCACGATGACCGGGAAAGCGATAGGCTTGCCGCTTGGCGTCGTGCGGAAGCCGTCAGCACCCTTCTTGTAGCCGGCGTCATCGAGGATCTTGTTTGCCTTGTCGGTGTCAAAGCCCATGAAGGCATCCTTGTCGCCTTCGGCAGCCTTGTTGCGCCAGCTCTCGAAGCGCGGCGGCAGGCCGCTCGCGTGCAGGTTGACAACCGGATAACCGAAGCCGGCAATATCGACCATCGACTTGCGATCCATCGCCAGGCTGAAGGCGTGACGGAAGTTGATATCCTTGAAGGCCTCAAGATTGCCGGCATTGCTCGACTTGTAGTTCATCTGGAAGGCGACGGTTTCGGCCGGCGGCTGCCAATAGCCATTGTGCTGCGGATCGAGCGCGACGAAAGTCTTGTCGATCTGCGGCAGGAAGGAGCCGATCCAGTCCACAGTACCTTCCGGCAACAGAGCCAGCATCTGGTCGTTGCCCGAAATCTGCGGCAGGCGCAGACAATCGACATGCAGCGAGGCGGCATCCCAATAGTTTGGATTGCGGCACTGCTCATAGACCTGCGGCGTGAAACGGCGAACCTCCGTCATCGGGCCGGAGCCGATGGGCTTCTCGTTCTTGAAAGCGACCGGGTCGGCAACGTCCTTCCAGATATGCTCCGGCACGACTGCCAGATCGGCGAGCGACTGCGGGAACTCGGAATTCACGGCTTTCAGCTTGATCGTCACCTGGGTCGGTGATGGCGCCTCGACGGAAGCGACGGTCTGGCCGACGCCGACGGTATCGACGGCGGGGTTCTTCAGCATCAGGTCGATCGTGTATTTCACGTCGGCCGAGGTCAGCGGCTGACCATCCGACCACTTCACGCCGGGACGCAGATCATAGGTGATCGACAACAGATCGTCGGAGAATTTGTAGCTCGTGGCCAGGCGCCATACCGGCTTGCCGCCGTCGTTGGCGTTGAAGATAACCAGCGGCTCATAGATGAAATCCATCGTGCTCTGGCGGCGACCGGCCAGATCGAAGGGATTGAAATTACTGACCCAACTTGTCTGCTCTTCGATGTGCATCGTCAGCACGGATTCGGCCGCCGAGGCAGCCCCGGCGCCGAAAGCCAGCGACACGCCGAGCGCCGCCGTTGCCAGCCATGATGTCCGTTGGAAGAGATTGCGCAGTCTGCTTTTCTTCAGTCCCATTCTTAGCTCCCTCTCGTTGACCTCTACTAGTCAATCAAATTGATTTAATCGTGAGTTTGAGCAATCGTCAATCCGCTGATTGGAAATCAACAGGCGAATGGGATTGGTGTCCGGACATCGCAGCGGATAACCCGTCGAGGATCTGCCGCAATCGAAATCATGAAGGAGGTCTGCCTGACATCACTGAGAATTGCCTTCGTCGCAGAGCGACGTCGACGGAGGTCTGGCAACTCAAATGACGCGCCGCCGGCCCGTCAAAATGAGAGTAAGAAGATCGCCTTGGGAAAATAATCTTGTGATTTCGGCTATTTACAGCGGCATTATGATCTAGGGCTAGAGCATGTCGCGCAAAAGTGTGCAGCGGTTTTTGCGGCTACGACATGCGTGAAATCAAAGAGCTAAAGCGCGTGAAGCGAATCTTAGAGATCGCGACGCGCTTTAGACCCGGATCTGGCTGTGATTGCCCATGGCGCGATCAAGCACAACAATGCGGCTCCGCCTTGAACATAAGGCGTCGGAAAGCGGAGCCGCGATAGTCAGGAGGCGTCGGTTCAGTCGAGCGGCTTGTAGGCGATAACGTCCATCTCGACCTTCACATCAACCATCATCGGAGACTGAACGGTGGAGCGGGCCGGTGGGTGATCGATAAAATGCTTCTGGAAAACGGCGTTGAAGCTCGAGAAATCACGAGCATCATCCAGCCAGACATTGACCTTCACGACATGCTCAAGCGTGCAATCGGCAAGTGCGAGCACGTCCTTGATATTGGCGATGACCTGCTCGGTCTGCGCAACGATATTGCCGACGATAACTTCGCCGTTGATCGTGGGGACCTGGCCCGAGACGTAAACGAAATCGCCGGCGCGAACCGCCTTGGCAAAGGGGCGGCGCTGGCCTCCGGCCTGGTTATCGGCGACATCAAAACGGATCAGCTTGTTCTTGCTCATGCTCTACTCGACCTTTCTCTCTTGTCGAAATCAGCAGCCGCCAGCATCCTGGAACGCCGAGGACGAGGCGCGACTCCCCTGCGCCCTTCCATATCCGCCATGACGCGGTCACGCCAGACGTTTCGCTGCTGTGGGCGAGCATCGACGACGTCGCACCCCATCGGAGAGAAGGTGAAAAACTATGATCTCGGACAGCAGCGGGTTCCGATGCAATATCCGAGATCACAATAGTTTCAAATTCTTATAATTCTTTCTTCAGCCAGCTAACGTCGATGATGAACGGCCTGCAAGCCATAGACAGGAGTAGAAATACCTTCCATGCGCGCTTTCAACTGCAAGGAAAGATACTGCGAGTAATGACGCGATTGGTGCAGATTGCCACCATGGAACCACAGCGCTTCCTGTTGTGTCGGCTTCCACATGTTGCGCTGTTCGCCTTCCCAAGGACCGGGATCCTTCGGCGTTTCCGAACCCAACCCCCAAACCTTGCCCACCTTGTCGGCGGTCTCCTGATCGATCAGGTCAGCTACCCAGCCGTTCATCGAGCCATAACCGGTCGCATAGACGATCACGTCGGCCGGGACTTCCCGACCATCGTCGAGCTTGATCGAGTTTTCGGTGATCTCCTCGACCTGGCCTGCCTGCAACTTGATCTTGCCATCGATGATCAGTTGCGAGGCACCGATATCGATATAGTAGCCAGAGCCGCGACGCAGATACTTCATAAACAGCCCCGATCCATCCGCTCCCCAATCCAGCTGGAACCCGGCCTTTTCCAAAGCTGCATAGAAATCTGCATCTCGCTCGCGCATCTGATTGTAGAGCGGGATCTGGAATTCGTGCATGATCCGATACGGCAGTGATGCGAAGATCAGATCGGCCTTCGCCGTCGTCACGCCATTTGCCAGAGCCTGCTCCGAATAGAGTCCGCCGAGGCCAATATCCATCAGCGTCTCCGACCGGACGATATGGGTGGACGAGCGCTGGATCATCGTAACGTCGACGCCGGCTTCATGCAGCGCGGCGCAAATGTCATGCGCCGAGTTGTTCGAGCCGACAACGACCACCTTCTTGCCCTTGTAACCATCCGGCCCCGGATGTTGCGAGGAGTGGTGTTGCTCTCCCTTGAAACGCTCCCGTCCTTTGAAGTCCGGAATGTTCGCCTTGCCCGACATGCCCGTTGCAAAAACAAGCTGCTTGGGCTTCAGCACAACTTCCTCGCCGTCACGGTCGACGATGACGGTCCATTCCTTGGCCCGCTCGTCCCATGTCGCCGATTTCGCCGCCGAGCGCGTCCAGTAATTGAGTTCCATCACTTTCGTGTAGAATTCGAGCCAGTCGCCAATCTTGTCTTTCGGCGCGAAGACCGGCCAATTCTTCGGGAAATCGATATAAGGCAGATGGTCGTACCAGACCGGATCGTGCAGGCAGAGCGACTTGTAGCGCTTGCGCCAGGAATCACCGGCCCGATCGTTCTTCTCCAGAATGATCGTGGGGACCCCGAGTTGGCGCAGGCGGGCGCCGAGCGCTATACCGCCCTGCCCGCCGCCGATAATGACGACATAGGGTTGCTTGTCGTAACCGAGCGTGCGCGCTTCCTCCTCACGCTCCTCCTTCCAGGTCTTCCCGCCGATATTCTGGCCGTGCTTGGCCCCGAGCGGACGGGTGAAGCCTGACTTTTCTTCGTGCCCCTTGAGCTCGACGAGCGCCGTCAGCAGCGTCCAGATCAGACCATTCTTGAAGCGCACGAGACCATAGCCGCGCCCAACTGCAGTTTCGAAAGAGATCCAGCTTTCAAGCACTCCGCCGGCCTCTGTGGCTTCCTCGCCTGCGGCAACCCGAAAGTTCGAGGGTTTTGCGCCGGCAAGCTGTGCTTTCAGCATGTCACGTACCTGATCGCGTCCTTCGACGGTCTTGATGTTCCAGGTGAAGGCAACAAGATCACGCCAGTAGCACTCCTCGGCGAACAGTGACACGGCCTCATCGATACGGCCTGCCGCAAGCGTCTCGCCGAATTTGTCGAGAAGCGCCTGGACGCGTGTGGTTGGGGTTTTGTCGAGCATTTCATCTCCTCCTGCTCTTTGAAAGGATGCAAGGCAGCTCCTCAACCGCCTTGCGATATCAATAGGCTATCGTGACAGGTCGATCAGTATCTTGAGGTGCCGACCGGCGGGATCGAGCAACTGATCGAACCCTTCTTCGACCGCTTCACTCAGCGACACGAATTTGGTGACGATCCTGAGCGCCGGAATTTGGCCGCTGGCGATAAGCCGTGCGACGCGCGGCCAGTAGTGCGTCGGATAGGCCCAGGATCCTCTCACATCGATGTCCTTGAAGGTGACGTCGAACCAGTTCAACGGATTCTCATGGGGATGCAGACCGGTCTGGACGACGATGCCCTGCTTGCGTACGGCATCGGCGCAGTTCTTCAGCGCATGTTCGTTGCCGACGCATTCGATGGCAATATCGCAGCCGACGCCGCCTTCCGTCTCGCTGCGCACGACGTCGCCCACCTTTTCCGACCTGGGATTGATGGTTCGGACATGACCGAGCGCCTCTCGGGCAAGCGTCAGCCGGGTATCGTTAAGGTCTGACAGGAAGAGTTGGGTCGCGCCGGCGGCGCGTGCTGCCATCGCGGTCAGGATACCGATAGGCCCGGCGCCGGTTATCAATACGCTACTGCCCGCCGTGACGCCGGCTCGATCACAAGCATAGACGGCAACCGCAGTCGGCTCGATGAGGGCAGCCTCTTCGTCGCTCAGGCTCGAGGGGATAGGCTGCACATTGTAGTCGTTGAGAAGTGCAGCCTGTGCCATGCCGCCCGAATGCCAGGATAGGCCGACAAGCGCGAGCTGCGAGCTCAGATGGAAAAGGCCCCGGTCGGCATAGTAATCCCCCACACGCGGCATGATCAGCGGCTGCACCGAAACACGATCGCCGACTGTCACGTGCGAAACACCCTCGCCCACGGCTTTGACCACTCCGCCAAACTCGTGACCGAGAACCTGCGGTCCATGCGCCTTGGTGAAGGGATGCGGCTCTTTCGGCACGAAGATCGGGCCATAGGCATATTCATGCAGGTCAGTACCGCAAATGCCGCAGTAGCGATTCTCAATCAAAACCTCACCCGGACCGGGCGCTGCCGGCTGCGGGATATCCTCTATGCGTAAGTCCTTGGCGGCATGGAAGCGGAGAGCCTTCATTCCTGTTTCCTCCTCATTTGCTCTTGCAACGAGAAGTGAGCAAGCACCGTGCCAGATTGAAGAGGATTTTCAAAATCCAATAAATTCAATCAATTATCGGTCATGCATGATGTACGTCGCTCGACGTGCGTCACCTCCGCTGCAACAGGTGTTGCAGCGGATGCGTCAGTTGAGGCGCTTCAGTCTGCGATGAATGGTGGAGCGGTTGACGCCAAGTTTGCGGGCGAGTTCAGAGATGTTGTTACCGCATTCGTCAAGGGCCTGGCGCAGATCGGTGTCGCCTTGTGGCCGATCAGGCAGGATGGCGTCTCGATGCAGCGCATCAGGCAGGCATTCCATCCCAATGACGCCCCCCTCGGATAGCGCGGCAGCAACGCGAAGCACATTCGAAAGCTCTCGCAGATTTCCCGGCCAATCGTGATCGAGCAGTCGTTTGCGAGCTTCGGCATCCAGCCGATAGAATTGCGCATTCTCCCGCCCGACACGATGCAATAGTTGGTCGATCATGGCATGCAGATCCTGCCTCTCGCGCAATGGCGGCAAGGCGAGCATGACCGCATTCAGGCGATAATAGAGATCTTGCCGGAATTGACCGAGCGCCACCAGCTCTGCCAGATCCCTATGCGAGGCGGAGAGAAGACGCAGTCGCACCGGTCGCGCCTTCAATGCCCCGACCGGCTGCACCTCATTTTCGGATAGTACGCGCAGCAAACGGCTCTGCAGGGAAAGCGGCATATCGCCAATTTCGTCGAGGAACAGAGTGCCGCCGTCCGCCTCCTCGATGAGGCCGCGCTTGCCCTTCTGATTAGCGCCGGTAAAGGCGCCGGGCGCATAGCCGAAGAGTTCCGATTCCATCAGCTGTTCAGGAATGGCCGCACAATTGACCGCCACGAATTTTCCGCCGCCGCCACAGCTGTCGTGGATTGCCCGGGCCAGATATTCCTTGCCGCTGCCGGTCTCACCATGGATGAGGATGGGAATATCTCGCCCGGCGAGTTTCGCTGCTCGGGCCTGCAAGCGCTCCATTGTCGGATCGCCGAAGCTAAGGCCTTCGAAAGCGGATTGCCCCTTGGAAACGTCCGCCGTCGGCACGCGGCGAACGCCAGCCGCCGGAGCGATGGCGCTGGCGAACACCGCCAGCCCGCTCTTGGCCTTGAGCAGCCTGTCTCCATTCGGCCGGCCGCGCATGAACTGCGGCAGATCGTCCAGTTCGATATCGAAGAAGCGATCGATAGGTTGGCCTATGAACTGCCGCGTTGCGATACCACGCATGTTCATGGCGCGTGCCAGCGCGCCGAAGCCGCCATGCGTCATCCCGGTTATACGGCCGCTGCCATCTAGCGCGATCGCCGCATCGGGATCGACATCGAGAAACTCCGGCGAACGCGCCAGTCGCAAGACCCAGTCGTTGCGCGTGCGGGTCATCAGATTGGCAAGCTCGATGCGCCGTGCCGTAGAGGCCACGAGATGCAGGGCAAGTTGCTGGCTGGCCTTCGCTGTCGGCGAGCGCAGCTGCGAGATATCGAGAACGGCCGTCAAATCGCCCAGCGTGTCGAAGATCGGCGCGGCGGTACAGGTCAATCCGATATGGCTGGTATCGAAGTGATCATCCTGATGGATGATGACAGGCTCGCCCGAGACCATGCATGCGCCGACGGCGCAGGTGCCTGCCCTATTCTCCGACCATTCCGAGCCAAGGTAGAGTCCCGCTTTACGCAATTGATTGTCAAAGGTCGGATCGCCCATGAAATCCACGGTCACACCGCGAGCGTCGGACAGAAGCAGGACATAGTTCTGCTCGACGACCTGGCCGAATAGCTGCTCGAGACCGGAGCGGCCGATACGGATCAACTCCTCCGCCTGCTCGCGATGCTCACGCAGCTTGGTTTCCGGCACGATATAGGCTTCCTGAGCAGCGGCAGGATCGAGCCTGTAATCGTTCAGACAACGCAACCAGGACTGTACTACCGGCGCATCGCGCGGGCTCGTGGCCCCCATTGCGACACGCTCGATCTCCTTAATGTGCGACAAAGTCGACACCATGGACCGCTCCTCCTGGACGATATCGTCGCACATTCGCGGCCCCTCAACAACGTGTCTTTCGGCCAGCCAAGCATGTGTAACATGTGCAAAACCGGCTTTGCCGGCGTTTGAAGGCATTCCGCGTTGGCGTTGCGCCTTGGCCTGTCAGGCTCCTGTCAGCTGAAATGAACATGTTCGCTCCGGAAAGCGACGCAATGTCGCGACGTTGAATTGGACGAGAACATGCATGATGCAGGGCGTACCGGGGCTTCGCTGAAGATATTTCTGATCAACCTGGATCGGGCAAGTGATCGCCTGACCGACATGCGGGAGAAGCTGGAGCAGTTCGGCCTAACGTTCGAACGTGTGCCGGCGATCGACGGCAGCCTGATCGAATTTCCGATCAAGCAGTTCAGCGAAATCTCTTTTCGTTTCATGCATGGCCGCCGGCGAAATCCCGGGGAAATCGGCTGCTATCTGAGCCACGTCGAGTGCGCCCGGCGCCTTGTTGCTTCCGATGACGAATTCGCGCTCATTCTGGAGGACGATCTCGAATTTCCGCCCGACCTTCCCGACATCATCAAGGCCGCGCTCGGGCAGGCGGAGACATGGGATATCCTGCGCCTGTCGACCGTCAGCGCGGGCAGGAAGTTCGAGTTCTCCAAACTCACCGAAAGCCGCAGCCTGGCGATTGCCTTGACCAGGGAAAAGGGATCAGGCGCCTATCTCATCAATCGACGGGCCGCGCGATGGTTCGTCAAGGTGCTGCTCCCCATGCGGCTACCATTCGATCTGGCGTTCGACCTGGAGTTCTTTCAGGGACTGAAGTCGGCTTTCGTTACCCCCATTCCCATCAACCAGCAGCTCGGGCTGCCGTCTCAAATTCAAGGCATCCGGCAACGGCGGCGGTATCATCGCTCGCGAGCACACTATCTGACCGTCCTTCCATATCGGCTTTTCGTCGAGGTCAACCGAGTGTGTTTCCGGTTCCTGCTGCTATCTGGCCATTTGTTACGAGCCCGCGTGCAGCGACACGGCACCGTCGTGCCGCAACCGCTGAGCAGCGATATCCTTGCCTGATCTGACTGAACGACCGGAGCATCGGCAACAATGCGCATCACGCTGGTCTGAATGGCTACCCAGCGGGGGCATTGCCGCGTCCATTTGCCCATCTTGCCCTACGGCTCTTGCGCCTCACGTAGCAGAATGATTTCATCATATGATTATCGAGGTTCCGGAGGAGACGTCATGGCAGAACTTGCGCAATCCCTTGCTTCCATTCGCATTCCCGAACTCGCCGGCAAGCGAGTGCTGATCACCGGCGCATCGACCGGCATAGGCGCTGCCGTGGCGCGCGCCTTCGCCGCGCAAGGCATGAAGGTCGGCCTCCACTTCAATGCAAGCCGCGAGCCCGCTGAACGACTGGCGGCCGAGGTCACGGCTGCCGGTGGCACGGTTCATCTGATACAGGGCGACGTCTCCGAAGACGGCGAAACCGAACGTGTGGTTGAGGACGCGGCCAAAGCCCTTGGTGGACTGGATGGGTTGGTCAACAATGCCGGCGGCATGCTGGGGCGGCTTTCGACCTCCGCCATGACCGACGAGCACTACGAGCGCGTCATGAACCTCAACGCCCGCTCGGTGCTTGCGGCGACCCGAGCTGCCCACCCTCACCTCAAGAAGCAGGGTGGCTTCGTCATCAACACGACATCGATCGCCGCGCGCAACGGCGGCGGGAATGGCGCGATCCTCTATGCCGCCTCGAAGGGCTTCGTATCGACCATCACACATGGTCACGCCAAGGAATTCGTCAACGACAAGATCCGCGTCAATGCCGTCGCGCCCGGCGTCATCGCGACGCCCTTCCACGAGCGCTATACGAATGACGAGCAGATGGAGCTTCAGCGTAAAACCATCCCGATGGGCTTCGTCGGCACGCCGGAGGATTGCGTCGGCGCCTATCTGTTTCTGGCATCGCCGACACTGTCCGGCTACATCACGGGCCAGATTATCGAAGTCAACGGTGGCCAGTTGATGCCGTAGGGCTGCGAAACGATCGACTTCCTGCGTCGGGCAATGCTAGTCTCCGTCCGATACAGCTTTCCCGTCACAGGAAGATGGAGCGCATGCGAATGGCAAAGACGCCCATTGAGAGCCGAACTGCAACTTCCGTTCAATTGACGCATCCCGAGCGGCTCTACTGGCCGGACGATGGCGTGAGCAAACAGGATCTGGTTGACTATTACGCTCTGGCTTGGCCGCGAATGGCGCCCTTTGTAGTCAATCGACCGTTGGCTCTGCTGCGATGCCCGGAAGGCATAAGCGGGCCTCGCTTCTTCCAAAAACATGCCTGGAAGGGCCTTAGTCCGCATATTATCGAAATTGCCGATCCCGAGGACGAGCAGAGCGCCAAG
This sequence comes from Rhizobium sp. NPDC092011, assembly GCF_044756305.1. NCBI lineage: Bacteria > Pseudomonadati > Pseudomonadota > Alphaproteobacteria > Hyphomicrobiales > Rhizobiaceae > Rhizobium > Rhizobium sp. NPDC092011. The sequence goes on along the minus strand of NZ_JBIVSO010000001.1, from coordinate 1,395,145 downwards.
TTTCTGAAGATCGTGGGCTTTGACGGTCTTGCGGCGCTCGTCCAATCAGCGGCGCTGGAAATACACCCCTGGGGCACGACGACAGACCATTGGGAAAAGCCCGACATGATCATCATGGACCTCGATCCCGGCGAAGATGTCGACTGGACCGTGGTCATTACGGCCGCGCAGGAGATCAGGGAGCGCTTTTCGGGGCTCGGCCTTGCTTCGTTCGTCAAGACCTCCGGCGGCAAGGGACTACATGTGGTTGCGTCTCTCAAGCCCGATGCAGCTTGGCCGCAGGTCAAGGATACGGCCGAGGCTATCGCTCATGCAATGAGCGCCGATAGCCCGGACAGATATTTGTCGGTCGCCAGCAAAGCGAAACGAGCGGGCCATATCTTCATCGATTACCTGCGCAACGGTCGAGGCAACACAGCGGTCGCACCCTATTCGTCTCGGGCGCGAGCGGGAGCCGCCGTTTCGATGCCGATCGGTTGGGAAGAGTTGAACGACAAAATCGGGCCGGCCACATTCACCGTCAAGAACGCCGCGGCGCGCCTGGGGAGCGCAGATAGCGATCCCTGGGCCGGCTTTTTCGACGCCGCATCGAAACTGAAGGCGTGACCTATTTTATGAATGGGACGAGAGCCGGCGTGGTGGCCTTGTAGTCGGCATAGGCGCTGCCGAAGGTCTCGCTCATCCAACTTTCCTCGATTTGGACGCGGCGCAGAACCGCATAGAGAATGGCGACGATGGCAAGCCCCGCGGCAATATCGCCACGCGCGATAGCCGAACCGATGACGGCGAGCGTCAGACCTGAATAGATCGGGTGGCGTACCAGTGCGTAGGGACCGGAGCGGATCAGCGCATGGTCTTGCTTGACCGTGATGACACCACTCCAGTTGCGGCCAATGTGAAAGCGCGCCCATATCGCGAAGACGACCCCGATGAGCGTCAGAACAGCGCCGACATAGTAAATGTTCAAGCCGTGCGGAATAATAAGAATGTTGAGGTGACCCAGCCAGGAACGGTGGGCAGCCAACAGAAAGGCGCCTAGCCAGATCGGCAGGGTATTGCCCAGTCGCGACAGGGGATTTTCCTGCCTCACGGTTTTCTTGACGCCAAAAGAGGCGAAGAGCCAGATCAGGATCAGAACGATCCAGCACGCGGGGATGAACTGATAGACGAGCATCGCTTACGCCATATCTCTATCCAATTCGGGGTAATGCCGGAAGATGCCGTTTTCATTGAAAGGTATACGGCGGTCCGACTGCAGATAGCGAGCAATGTTGGGCCGTTTCATGACAGCCGCATGCAGCGCGCTCAGATGCGGGTAGCGGCTCGAAAGATGCGCGGTCGCGCGCGGAAAGGCATATCGCAATCCCTCGTAGATCTGGAAGAGCGACAGATCCGCGTAGGTCAATTCGCCACCGAAGATGTGAGCGGGGCCCTTTGGATTCTGATGAAGGACCCGTTCGAAATAACCGATGTATTTCGGAATGCGATTTTCGATAAATTCAGCGGCACGGGCCTTAGCCTCCACCTTCTGATCTTCATAGTACTTCGAGGTGGCAATGGGATGGTGGGTATCATGCACTTCGGCGACAAAATCGGTAATCGTCAGCTGGAGCCCATTCAACACATGGCGCTCGCCCTCATTTTTCGGAGCAAGGCCCAGCCTCGGCCCAAGATACATCAGTATGTTCGCCACATGGGGAATGATGAGATCGCCATCCTTCACGAACGGCGGCGCGAACGGGATATCGGCATGGGATCTGCTTCCCATGATCGCCATCATGGCCGGTATTCCATGTCCGTTACTGGACGATCCACGGCAAACGTCAACGTAATCGGCGCCCGCCTCCTCCAGCGCCAACCGCACGAACTCGCCACGACCCTGAATACTGTCCCAATAGTAAAGCTCATAAGGCATTTTTCTCTCCCAAAGCACATCCTGCAGCCATTGCAGATCGATATGTCGATGTCGCCAAATGCGGGCTCGGGCTTTCGACGGTGGAATGCACTGCCCGCGCCTGTTGAGAGCCTATCATCGGCTTTGCCAAACGAAAGGGTCTATGCTGCTCAACGAGCCTCTCACCCGCTATTAGCGCGACCGAGGCCTTTCTTTTTCTGATCATCTCTCAGGAATGAGTGCCCTGTTCGTGGCGCTTGCGCGTCGCGGCAGCCTTCTTGGCTGACGCAGAACGCTCGGATGCCGGCCGGTTCGCAGAAGCACGGCCGCCGATCCTGCCACCTTTCTCCGATGAGAGGTGGTTTTCCGGGTGGCCGCGACCCGAACCCGATTTCTTGCCGCCGCCACTCTCCTTGTTGACCGTCGCCCACGCACGCCGCTCTGCTTCGTCATGGGAAACGCCACGGTTCTCATACCCTTCTTCGATATGCTCGGCTTTACGCTTCTGCTTGTCCGTGTAAGCGGATTTGTCTCCACGTGGCATGATCTTTCTCCCTGTTTCGGATGAAAGACCAACCCATCGTCACGGAAAAGGTTCCGATACCTCGCTGGGAGAGCCGCGATCGATGGCTCCGAACCAGGTGCGGCGGCCCGTGCGGGGCGTGCCATGCCCTTCAGCGGAGGCTGGAAAAAACACCCCGACGGAACGGTCGATGATCAGGATAAGGATCAATGCGGCCAAGAGGTAGAGCGCGGCAAGCGCGAGAAGGGATGTCATCGTGCCATCCCTACCTGGCCCAGCCAGGTGCGACGACGGCACATTGCAACGATCATCGATACAGCAACTTCCAGATCATCGATACAGCTATTGCGCATGGCGGGACTCCCTAACCCGCTCCAGTAGCACCAATGTGTGACAATTATTCCGTGCCTTGAGGCCAAGCTACCGAAATTATTGCGAATATCTCTACATCAACTGTCAAGAAACGAGCGGCTCGACGCTCATCATCGAGCCGCCCTCGCCTCCGCCGCACTCAGGGGCGGCACTTGCATCAGGCTTTGGCTTTAACAGCCTTCTTCGGGGTCCGCCTCGTGGTAGGCTTGTCCGCCGTCTCTTCGACGGCGGCAGCTACATCGACCGTCGGCTTGCGCTTCGCCTTGGATTTCGCGCCGAGCTTGCTTTCCTTGCCGACGCTCTTCTCAAATGCAATGCGCTCGCTGCTTGCCTGCTGCCAGTGCGTAACATCACGACCGGAAGGATAACCTTCCTCCTCCCAGATGGCATATGCACGTTTCTTGATCCATTCGTCCCGAGATTCCAACATCTGCTGTTCTCCGTTCGCATCGATGAACATGATTGGTGAACAATGCCCGTTCTTGAAATGCGGGCTTTCATACCTCCCCCGAGCAGCCAAGACCCCACGCTCAACTGCGAGCAACGGGGCGATTTCGCGAGTCTTGACCCTCGAACCGCAGTGGCGCTTCACACAAGGAACACAGGTATACCGTGGGGGACGGTAGCGAAGCGGCCGAACGGTGTTACTATGATCGCGGCGATCATGCGGTTCAATTAAAAATATCTAATACGATCGGCTTTCGCACCGAAAACCTCCATGCATCAAAGATTGCAAGGCGGCAGATTGCAGCTTTTGCTGCCGAAGATATACTCGCGGCATGATCGACCTTGTGGCTGCCCATTGGGGCCAAATTCTCGCTGTGCTCTCCATCGCCATGGGAGCGGTCGCGGCGATCCACGCAGCCATGACCAAAGAGGATGTTCGCGCAGCGATCGGCTGGGTCGGCGTCGTCATCCTATCGCCTATCATCGGGGCGCTGCTCTATGCCGTCGCAGGCATAAACCGCATCCGCCGCGCCTCGCTCGGCTCGCAACGCGACGCGCTCTTTCGCGAAAACGCAATCGGCAAGCTCGCCAGCTTCGATGCCGAGGACGATCAGGTACGGCGGCTTTTCGGCGACCGCTTCGGCTCGATGAAAACGCTCGGCGACCGCGTGGTCCGCTATACGATGAGCACCGGCAATACCATCGAAATGCTGACAAGCGGCGATGCCGCCTATGCCGCGATGAAAGCCGCGATTGACGGCGCCGAGCGCAGCATTCTCATGGAGACCTATATATTCGACCGCGACCCGATCGGCCTGCGTATCGCCGATGCGCTGATCGAGGCCGTCAAACGCGGCGTCAGCGTGCGCGTCCTTATCGATGCGGTCGGCGCTCGCTATTCGGTGCCGAGCATCATGGGCTATCTCAGCCAGGGCGGCGTCAATGTCGACGTCTTCAACGGCAATGTCATCATCGGCCTCAGATTACCCTACGCGAACCTGCGCACTCACCGCAAGATTCTGAGCATCGACGGGCGGATCGCCTTCACAGGCGGCATGAACATACGTCAGGGCTTCACGCGCGAGTTCGCCCACGAACACAGCGCGCGCGACATGCATTTTTGCGTGACCGGTCCAGCTGTTGCGGACCTCTTCAATACAGCCGCCGAAGACTGGCGCTTCACCACGGGCGAGGTTCTGGACAGCGACGAATGGCGGATTGCGGTGCCAGCCAACGAGCCCGGAGCACCGGTCCTGATGCGCGTCGTCGCCTCGGGGCCGGACCGCAGCCTCGAGACCAACCACAAGATGCTCATCGGCGCGCTATCGGTGGCGCACAAGACGATCCGCATCATGTCCCCCTATTTTCTGCCGGATCGGGAGTTGATCAGCGCATTGGTGACAGCGGCAAGACGCGGCGTCGAGGTCGACATCGTCGTACCGACGGCCAACAACCTCGTGCTCGTCGACCGCGCCATGACCGCACAGTTCGACCAGATGCTGAAGAATTATTGCCGCATCTGGCGCGCTGAAGGGCCGTTCAACCATTCGAAGCTGCTGGCGATCGACGGCATCTGGGCTTATGTCGGTTCGTCCAATCTCGATCCGCGGTCCCTGCGATTGAATTTCGAGGTGGATCTCGAGGTGCTCGATCGCGGCTTTGCCGGCACGATCGATGCCCATATCGGCGCGATTCTGGAAACTGCGCATCCGGTCGATCTCGAGAAGCTGCGGGCGCGTCCGTTCGTCGTCAGGCTGATCGAGAAGATCCTCTGGCTCGGTTCGCCCTACCTCTGACAGGAACTCGCAGAGACAAACCGTCCCTGTTGCAGCCTTTTCACATGACAAGGTCAACTATCGGTTCCTATACTCTGCCTGATGTACCCGACATGGTCTGATCAAGGAACGGTCGACGGATAAATGAGAAAAAAGAAAGAAAGCCTCCGTGCGAGCATTCTGGAAAGCCTGAAGAACCGAAGCAAATCGCGTCCGAGGCCAACGGACAAACCCGACCGTCCGGAAGGCACGCTGATCGCCTCCTACAATGTCCACAAATGCGTCGGCGCCGACCGCCGCTTCGATCCGGAGAGAACCAGTCGGGTCATCCATGAAATAGACGCCGACGTCATCGGCCTGCAGGAGGCTGACAGCCGCTTCGGGGAGCGTACCGGTCTGCTCGACCTGCGCCGCCTCGAACGCGAAACCGGGCTCATTCCGGTACCGATCGCTGGCACCCGCAAGGCGCATGGCTGGCACGGCAATGTCGTTCTCTTCAAACAGGGTACAGTGCGCGACGTGCACCAGATCAAGCTGCCGGGGCTGGAGCCGCGCGGCGCGTTGATTGCCGAGATCGAGCTCGCGCGTGGCGGCAGCATCCGGATCATCGCCGCTCATCTCGGCCTGCTGCATCGCTCGCGCGCCCAGCAGACGCGGCTGATCGTCGATCTCATGAACAATGGCGGCGAAATGCCGACCATTCTGCTCGGCGACCTCAACGAATGGCGGCTGGGCGACCGCTCATCGCTCAATACCTTCCAGAACGCTTTCGGGCCGCTGCCTCCGGCCGTACCGAGCTTTCCGTCGACGCTGCCGCTTCTGGCCCTCGATCGCATCATGGCAAACCGGCGAGGCATGATTTCCGCGGTCGAAGTGCATGACTCGCCATTGGCCCGCGTCGCCTCCGATCATTTGCCCATCAAGGCGGTCATCAGCCTCGGATCATATGGGGCGGAGACCGAAGCCCAGTCACAAACGGCCTGAACTTGAGGCCCGTCTGTGGGTTCAGCATGGCCGTCACGGCCCCTTAAAGAAAGGCCGTGACGAGAGCCGAACCAGGTATCAGGCGGGGTTGATCGCCGCGAAGACGTCGTCGTAGCGCCCTTCCCGTTCGGCTGAACGGCGTGCGCGATCGCGCTCGACCAGCACCTCGCCCCGCGGATGTCTTCCCGTCTCCAACAACTGCATGACCTCCGCCACATAGGCGTCGACCGGTATGGCGCGCGGATCGGTGACTTGATGACTGCCCGTAAGCTCGGTCTGCACGTAAGGCGGCGAAAGCTCAAGCACTTCGACCGGAATGTTGCGAAGCTGATGTCGCAACGATTGCAGCCAGGAATGCAGGAAAGCCTTGCTGGCGCAATAAGTCGGGAAATCTGCGCGCGGAATGAACGCGAGGTTTGAGCTGGTCGCCATGATCGCAGCCGCCTTCTGGGTCTTGAGCAGTGGCAGGAAAGCAGCCGTTGCGCGCAATATGCCCAAGATGTTCGTCTCGATGATCGCTTGGGCATCGGAAACATCCCAAGCTTCCGCGGTCATATCCTCCGATCGGGAAATGCCTGCGTTGGCGATGAGCATGTTGAGTTCGGGAAAGCATGCCCGCACGTCTTTTGCCAGCTTGGACATCGAGCTCGGGTCATCAAGATCGAGCGGCAATCCCACCAGTCCGGGGCGGTCTGCAGCGATTTCTTCAAGCAGGGATAGGCGCCGTCCGGTAATGATGACGCGATTGCCGCGGTCATGGAACGCTTCGGCAAGTGCGCGACCGATTCCGCTGGTGCCGCCGGTGATGAGGATGGTGTTGCCAGTCATTCGCATAGTTTTGCTCCATCGTTTCGTTTGGCCATGGGCCGACGATTTGACCGCTTGCGAATTCCTTTTCAGGGATGTCCGCGGAACGGCCGTTTAGAGCGCGCACCTGTTCGATTACTGTCATTTGCTTGAACCAACGCGGCTGAAGCGAAACAACACGGCTGTACAGGTGGCGCCAGCGCCAGATGGGGAAACGTCGTCTTCCTGTGCCACTCGATTGCAGCCCGGCCATCGCGACAAGGCAATGCACCAAGGACCCGGTCGTTAGGTTCGAGCGAACAGCTTTGCCTGACGGCATACCAACACGCGGTAACGCTGTTTGAGCCAACAAGGGGCCAGGGATCGGAGGTGGAGAAAACGAAGTCATACCATAAACGCCTCTTGCATCGAGACCTCCCTGCTGGGACCTTCTCGACAAAGGCGCGTTGGATGACGGTAACGCCTACGACAGTGCTACACGAGCAACTGTGTTTTGGCCTCTAGCGCGATAGCCTGCATGCTGTCAAGCGAAGGCTTCCCCGCATGCGGAGAAGCTTCAGAACCCGGAAATGGTAGCCGCGGCCCGTGAAAGGCAAGTCTCCGGCCGGTTTGCATCAAAGCCAGATATGGCGAACTATGTGAGAACCGCATGCGGGGGAATGGCACCACTGCGCCTTTCGCCGAGGGCAGAGAAGATTGCAACCACGCAGGCCAGAACAAGCGCGAAAGCGCCCAGCACCGGCAAACTGCGATAGCCATACCCTCCCTCAAGCAAAGCAGCGCCCACGACCGCCGCAATGGCGATCCCAATATTGAACCCCGATGGAATGAGCGAGGAAGCCAAGCTGGGTGCATCGGCGGTCCACATCAGAATGCGAGCTTGAATCGGGGTGCCGATAGCGAAATTGAGAGCACCCCAAACAAAAATCGTCACGGTCATCGCCACGGGATAGGGGCTAACCATATAGAGAACGGCGAGCGTTACGGCCTGAATGGCAAGCAATGCGATCAACGAGGGCATGAGCTTCCAATCCGACAACCGCCCCCCGATGAAAACGCCGAGTGTTGCCCCAACGCCATTGAGGAGGAGTACCCAAGGAATGACCATGGCATTAAGACCCGTCACCTCCCGCAGAAGCGGTGTTATATAGGTGAAAGGCACCATCTGCCCGATCATCAGGGCAAGCATCATGATGAGGGACGTCCAGACTTGCTGACGTCCAAGGACGCGCACTTCCTTGCCCAGGTGGCCGGACTGCTGGGGCTGGCTTTTGGTCTGCGGGATCAACACCCATATCGCGATCAGTGCGAGGACACCGACTATGGTCATCGCCCAGAATGTGGTCCGCCATCCCCAAAGGCCGCCAATAGCGGCACCTGCGGGCACGCCGATGATGTTCGAAACCGTCAGGCCGGCAAGAATGACGGAAACGGCGCGACCACGAAACTCCTGTGGGACGAGGCCGACCGCAACCACCATGGCGATGCCGAAATAGGCGCCATGGGCGACGGCGGTCGCAACCCGGAAGGCGAGCATTGTGGCAAAGCCTGGCGCGAGCGCACATGCGACTTGCCCCAAGCAGAAAGCGATTGTGAGAGCGAGAAGAACGGTGCGGCGCGAGACCCGCCGCGTGGCCATTGTCAGGAATGGCCCGCCGATAGCGATACCCAGCGCATAGCCGGAGACCAGATATCCGGCAAAGGGAATGGAGACCCCCAAGCCCTGAGCCACATCCGGGAGAATACCTGCAATGACAAATTCAGTGGTGCCAAACGCGAAGGCGGCTAGAAACAAAGCAAATAGGGGTAAGGGCACGTCCATCTCCCATATAAAGGCATAAGGATTTCTTTATATCATAGCCGCACGAACTTCAAGCGCGGGTTGCGGGAAAGTGAGCGGTGCGGAGCGATCCGCGCATACTATTTGGAGCTGTTGCAAAGGAGAGTGGCCGCAAGGCAGCCGAGGTCGACGGCATAGACCGCGCAATGCCGAAGGCCTTCACGGAGATTGTGAGACGCCTGCCCTGTTGGCTATTTTCCGCGGATGAGGCTGCGATAGCGCTGCTGGCTGCCCACAAGATGTCGGCGCATGGCTGTCCTGGCGGCTTCTTCGTCCCGGTCGGAGATCGCCTCGGCAATCTGGCGATGTTCGGCCTGAATCTGCGTAATGTAGTCGATGGCGGCATCTTTGTTGCCGTGATCGAGCAGGAAAGAGCGAGGGATCATGCTTCTACCGCTCAGCTCCAAAAATTGCTTGAAGCGCGGATTGTTGGTCGCGTCCGCTATGGCCAGATGAAAGGCAAAATCGGCGTCCGATGTGGCGACGCCGGCGCGCAAGGCACGATCGATTTCGTTGCAACGTTCGAGGATCGCCTCCTCCTGTACCGGTGAACGGCGAACAGCTGCAATCGCCGCCGCCTCCGATTCGACAGCGGTGCGCAGCTCCAGCATTTCGATAATCGACGAAATCCGGGCCGGATCCGTCGTAAGGAGACCTGCCGACGGAAATGACGGCGCCGCACTGACGAAGACACCGACACCGTGCCGCACGTCTACGAGACCGTCGGCACGCAGCGATGCAATCGCCTCGCGAATGACCGTGCGGCTGACCTTGTAGCGCTCGGTCAAACCACTTTCGCTCGGCAGCCTCTCACCGGGTGCAGATGCACCGCCCAGAATATCCTCGCGCAATTGCTGGGCGACATGGTCGACAAGGTTGCGCTTGCCGGAAGGCTGCGCTTCGTCCTCTTTCCTTGCGATCAGGCCCTCGCGCCGCATCCCATTCTTCCTCGGTTTTGCCGGCCAATCCTACAGATATATGATGACTGGCAAAAGGATATATTATAACTTATCCGCAACGAGATCGATCGGGAGACAATCATGTTGAAAACTCTGCTGCTTACGGGCGCTGCCGGCGGCGTCGGACAGGCCCTCAGGCCGCTCCTGTCGCAAATTGCTGAAAACGTTGTCCTGTCCGATCTCACCCCGATACGCGATCTCAGGCCGAACGAACGTTTCGTCGCCTGCGATCTCGCCGACCGCGATGGCGTCACCTCTCTCGTTACAGGGGTCGACGGCATTATCCATCTCGGCGGCATCTCGGTTGAAAAACCCTTCGATATGATCCTGCAGGGCAATATCGTTGGCCTTTACAATCTCTACGAAGCCGCACGCGCCGCCGGCAAGCCGCGCATCGTCTTTGCCAGCTCGAACCACACCATCGGCTTCTATCGGCGCGACGAGCGCATCGACAACAAAGTCCCGACACGGCCGGATTCGCTCTATGGCGTCTCGAAGGTTTTCGGCGAGGCCGTCGCCAGCCTCTACTTCGACAAGTTCGGCCAGGAGACGTTGTCGGTCCGCATCGGCTCCTGCTTTCCGGAACCGCGCAACACGCGCATGCTGGCGACCTGGTTCAGCGCGCGGGACTTTTTATCCCTGTGCGGCTGCGCCTTCGATGCGCCGCGTCTCGGACACACGATCATCTATGGTGTTTCCGACAATGACGAGCAGTGGTGGGACAACGGCAATGCCGCCTTCCTTGGCTGGAAGCCGCGCGATAGCGCTGCCCCATGGCGCGCCGAAATCCTGTCGCAAGCCACGCGGGAAGATCCGAACGATCCGGCGGTCGTCTATCAGGGCGGCGGCTTCGCATCTGCTGCCCATCCGGAGGACTGATCAGTCAGCCTCGTTTCGACAAAGGCGCCCGCCCCTCAGACACCGTTACGGAACAGCGTCCATCGGGTCGGCCTGAAGGCAATGCGGTTCCGATCGAGCGCATCCGCCTTGTTCGGCGGCAGCTCGATCTCGATATTATCGTGGTTGGCGCCGATATTGAGCTCAAGATGCCTTGTGCCCGCGACGCGTCTGCTGGCGATAAGCAAGCCGGCAATAGAGCCGCCATCACCCTCATGCAGCTCAATGTCGTGCGGGCGGAAATAAAGATAGGCCTCGCCATTCGGCTCGTGCGGCGTGCTCAACCCTAGCGGCCTGTCCTCGAACCATATTTCGCCGCTTGCGATGCGTACCTTGACGCGATTGGATTGCCCGATGAAGCCATAGACGAAGGGAGAATTCGGCGTGTCGTATATCTCGTCCGGCGTTCCGACTTGCTCGATGGCGCCCTTGTTGAGCACGACCACACGGTCGGCAAGCTCCAGCGCCTCTTCCTGGTCATGGGTCACGAAAACCGTGGTGTGGCCGGTCCGATCATGGATCTCACGCAACCACTTGCGCAGATCCTTGCGCACCTGCGCATCGAGAGCGCCGAATGGCTCGTCCAGAAGTAGGACGTTCGGCTCGACCGCCATAGCGCGCGCCAGTGCCACACGCTGCCGCTGCCCGCCGGAAAGCTGGGCTGGATAACGCTTCTCCAGACCGTTCAATTGCACTAGTTCCAAGAGCTCCACCGCACGCCTGCGAATTTCGTCGCGCGGCGGACGGCGCGATGCCGACCGGACCTTGAGGCCGAAGGAGATATTCTCCAGCACGGTCATATGCCGAAACAAAGCGTAGTGCTGAAACACGAAGCCAATGTTGCGCTGCTGTACGGTCTTTCGCGAGGCATCGTCTTCACCGAAGAAGATCCTGCCTTCCGTAGGTGTTTCCAGACCGGCAATGAGGCGCAGAAGCGTCGTCTTACCCGAGCCGGACGGACCGAGAAGCGCGATCAGCTCGCTCGAGCGGATATCCAGCGACACATCATGCAATGCGGGAAAGCGACCGAATTCCTTGCGCAGGTTTTGAACGCGAACTTCCATCAAAAATTCCTTCAGTGACGCCGGCTGGCTGCGATCTCTTCGCTATAGCGCATTTCCAGCAACGTCTTCAGCAGCAGTGTGACAAGGGCAAGCAGGGCCAGAAGCGTAGCAACGGCAAAAGCCCCTGAGAAATTATATTCGTTGTAGAGGATCTCGACCTGCAGCGGCATGGTATTGGTTTCGCCGCGGATATGACCGGAGACGACCGAAACCGCCCCGAACTCCCCCATCGCGCGGGCGTTGCAGAGCAGCACGCCGTAGAGCAGGCCCCATTTGATATTCGGCAGGGTGACATACCAGAAGGTCTGCCAGCCATTGGCGCCGAGCGAGAGGGCCGCCTCTTCATCGGCGCTACCCTGCTCCTGCATCAACGGGATCAATTCGCGCGCGACGAAGGGGAAAGTCACGAACATCGTCGCCAGAACGAGACCGGGAACAGCAAACAGGATCTGGATACCATTGCTCTGCAGCCATGGTCCGAGCACGCTGTTGGAACCGAACAACAGCACGAATACCAGACCCGAGATGACCGGGGAAACCGAGAAAGGCAGATCGATCAGGGTCGTGAGGAACGCCTTGCCCTTGAACTCGAACTTGGCGATCACCCATGCGGCAGCGACGCCGCAGACAAGGTTAAGCGGCACGCTGATGCCGGCAACGATCAAAGTCAGCCGGATGGCTGCGAAGGTTTCCTCATCGACCAAGGCGTCGAAAAAGGTTTCAATGCCCTTTCGAAAGGCTTCGACGAACACGGCGGCCAGAGGCAGAAGCACCATCAGCGTCAGGAAGGCCAGCGAAATCAGCACAAAGATAATGCGGGCAATCCGGCTTTCCGTGATGACCGACTGTTCCACAGCGGGCGCGGCAGAAAGATCATGCGCCATAGCCGTACCTCCTTCTGCTCCAGGCCTGAATGAGATTGATGATCAGAAGCATGGTGAAGGAAATGAACAGCATCACGGTCGCGATCGCCGTCGCTGCCGCGTAGTTATATTCCTCGAGGCGGATGACGATCAGAAGCGGAGCGATTTCCGAGACGTAAGGCTTATTCCCGGCGATGAAGATGACCGAGCCGTATTCGCCGGCGGCACGGGCAAAAGCCAGCGCAAAGCCTGTGAGCGCAGCCGGCGCCAAGCCGGGTAGCAAGACGCGGGTGATCGTCTGGAAGCGGGTCGCTCCCAAGGTCGCCGCCGCCTCCTCCACCTCACGGTCGATCTCCTCCATGACAGGCTGGGCGGTACGCACCACAAAGGGCAGGCCAACGAAAATCAGCGCGATGACGATGCCGATCGGGGTGAAGGCAATCCTGATGCCGAGCGGTGCCAGGAACTGGCCGATCCAGCCGTTCGGCGCATAGAGCGTCGTCAGCGCGATGCCGGCGACGGCCGTCGGCAAGGCAAACGGCAAATCGACCATGGCGTCGAGGATGCGCTTGCCGGGAAAGCGGTATCGTACCAATACCCAGGCAAGGATAAGCCCGAGGACAGCGTTGACGAGCGCAGCGACGAAAGCGCCGCCAAAGCTCATCCGCAGCGCATAGAGCGTGCGCACATCAAGAGCCAGAGCCCAGAATTTCGACCAGCCGAGAGCGCTGCTCTTCCACAGCAATCCAGACAGCGGAATGAGAACGATGAAGATGAGCCAAGCCAAGGTAACGCCGAGCGCCAATCCGAAGCCCGGAATGACACTCGGCTGCCGAAACCGCCACCGTTTGCGGGTTATGGAATGCATTCAGACTTATTGCCCCGGCTTGTAGATCTGATCGAAGACGCCACCGTCATCGAAGAACTTCGGCTGAGCTTGGCTCCATCCGCCGAAATCGTCAATCGTCGCGAGCTTCAAGGCCGGGAAACGGGCGATATCCTTGGGATCGGCCGCTTCCGGCTTGGTCGGCCGGTAGTAATGCTTGGCGGCGATCTTCTGGCCCTCGTCCGAGTAGAGATAGTTCAAATAGGCTTCCGCGATCTTGCGGGTGCCTTTCTTGTCGACATTGCCATCGACGACCGCGACCGGAGGATCGGCGCGGATTGAGACGGATGGGGTTACGATCTCGAATTTATCGGGACCGAGTTCGTCGAGCGAGAGATAGGCCTCGTTTTCCCAGGCGAGCAGCACATCGCCGAGCCCGCGCTGTACGAAGGTCGTCGTCGCGCCGCGCGCGCCGGTATCGAGCACGGGAACATGCTTCAAAAGCTTGGAGACATACTCCTGCGCCTTGGCGTCATCGCCACCATTGGCCTGCTTGGCCCAGGCCCATGCCGCCAGAATATTCCAGCGAGCGCCACCCGATGTCTTCGGATTCGGTGTGATGACTTCAACGCCATCCTTGACCAGGTCCGGCCAGTCCTTGATGGCCTTCGGGTTGCCCTTGCGCACCAGGAAAACGATGGTCGAAGTGTAGGGAACGGAATTGTTGGGGAACTTGGTCTTCCAATCGGCCGGGATCTTATGCGTCGCCTTGGCGATTGCGTCGATATCGCCTTCGAGCGCCAGCGTCACGACATCGGCGTCGAGACCATCAATGACCGAGCGTGCCTGGGCACCGGAACCACCATGCGAAGCCTTGATGTTGATCGTTTCGCCGGTGTCCTTCTTCCACTTTGCAGCAAAGACGGTATTGAAATCCTTATACAACTCACGCGTCGGATCGTAGGAGACATTCAGAAGCGTCTTGTCCGCCGCCCATGTCGGCGCAACCGCCGCAATCGAAAAACTGCCGATCAAAACTGCGGTGGCGAGAAGCCGGGAAAGCCTTATCGTCTGCATGGATGAACCCCCTTCGTTTGCCCCTAAACCCTATCAACTTGGTCGTATAAAGTAACGAAGACCGTTCCCGTTTTCAGGAACTTCGGAGAACAGCATCCCATAGAATCCAGAAAAGTGAAATCACATTCCAGCGGGAGGGCGCAACGCCACAATCACCAGTAACCGATGCCGGGATCAGACGTGAAAGATGGAATAGAGTTCGTCGGCGCTTTTTGCCTGTTTCATCGCAGCCTGTACGCCTTCAGCCCTCAGCCGTCTAGCGATGGCGGCCAGCACGTTGAGATATTCGCTGCGGCCGCCCTCGCCGAAAAGCAGCAAGAAAGCCCATTCGGTCGGGATATCGTCGATGGCCTCGAAGTCCACCGGCTGAGCGAAACGGGCTAGAAGCCCCCGCGGCCTCGTCATGCCAGCGATCGCAGCGTGAGGAACGGCCACACCGTTGCCGATGCCAGTCGTTCCAAGCTTCTCGCGCGTTTCCAGCGCTCGCAGCACGACCGAACCATCAAGGCCGAAACAGCTGGCTGCCTTCGTGGATAGGATCTGCAACGCCCGCCATTTTGTCGGTGCGGCCACTCCGATGAAAACATGTTCGGGCAGGATGATGGTGGAGAGGTCCATGGTCGCTCTTGGTGGTCGGACAATCGGCTATTTATGCATAAGGCTCATCGGATACGGGGCGGCACCTCCGGCCCCGCACCGTATCCGGAACCCTCATCTCATTCCGGCTCGCGGAGGCGATAGCCGACGCCGGTTTCGGTGGTGATGTAGTGGGGTTGATCCGGGATCTGTTCGATCTTCTGCCTGAGCTGTCGAACATAAACGCGCAGGTACTGCACATCCGCGGCCGGCCCCCAAATCTGCTTCAGCAGGAACTGATGGGTGAGCACCTTGCCCGCGTGCTGCGCGAGCACCCGCAGAATATCGTACTCCTTCGGCGACAGCTTGATCTCGCTGCCATCCACCTTGACGATGCGCTTGACGAGATCGATCGAAAGGCCGCCGGTCTGGAAGATCGCCTTTTCGCCCTGCTGCTGCAAACGATGACGCAGGGCGACGCGAATGCGCGCCGCAAGCTCGTTGACGCCAAATGGCTTGGTGATGTAGTCGTCCGCGCCGCTTTCCAGGGCCTTGACGATACCGGCCTCATCGGTGCGGCTCGACAGGATCACTACTGGTATCTGCACCCCGTCTTCACGCCACTCGATCAGCAGATCCTGCCCGGACTTGTCGGGCAGACCGAGATCGAGCACGACCAGATCGGGCCGATCCTCATTGACCGAAGCCTGAGCTGCGGCGGCATTTTGGGCCTCGTTGACAACGTAGCCCTGGGCACCGAGGCCGACGCGCAGCAATTTGCGGATCGGCGGTTCGTCGTCGACGACGAGAATCTTGACGGCAGTCGTGTTCATTTCAATTCATCCAGCTTCGGGACATCGATTGGTCTTGGCATGCGGATGGTAAAGACCGCTCCTTGGCGATCCGTTCGGTTACCGGCGGCAACGGTGCCGCCCATGGCCTCGACAAAGCCACGGCAGATCGAAAGGCCGAGCCCCGTGCCGGCCCTCACCTGATCGCCCTTGCGGACGCGATAAAACGTATCGAAGACGCGCTCGAGATCGGTGGGCGGAATGCCGGGCCCCTCGTCCATAACCCGGAAGACGATATTGTCGATATCGGCCCAGGCCTCCAGACGAATGGCCGAACCATCCGGGGCATATTTGGCGGCGTTGTCGAGCAGATTGAACAGAACCTGCTCAAACAGGACAGGATCGACCTTCACCATCGGCAGGTCGGCAGGTATCTGGACCTCGACGCGGTGGCGGCTGAGGATTTTCTCGGCGCGGCGCAGCGCGCTGCCGACGATATCGCCGCCATAATGCAGCGCATAATTCGGCTCCATCGCGCCGGACTCGATCTTGGTCATGTCGAGCAGGTTGACGATGAAACGATTGAGCCGCTCGGATTCATCGATAACCGTCGATAGAAGATCGACGCGATCCTCGTGTGGCAGGGTTTCCAGATAATCACGCAGGGTTCCCGCCGCGCCCATGATCGCGGCGAGCGGCGTCTTCAGGTCATGGGAGATGGAGGTCAGCAACGCAGAGCGAAGGCGGTCCGCCTCGACGGCCAGCTTGGCTCGGTCGACATCGGCCACCAGCTGCACGCGCTCGATGGCAAGCGCCGCCTGATCGGCAAGAGCATCGAGAAGTCGCTGCTGCTCCGGCGTCAGAAGCGGACCTTCTCGGCGATCGCTGTCGAGGCCGATAACGCCGACCGCAGTGCGGCCGGTCCGCAGCGGCACGTAGAGACGCTTGGCGCCCGGCAGGGTATCGGCGCCACGACCAGCGGCATGATTGTGTTCCCATGCCCAGCGTGCCGCCGCGATATCGGCATCGTCGAGCGTGTCGTCAGGCGGATAGCCGGCCCTGACGGCGATCGTTCCGTGCTCCGGTAGAAGCAGAACAACCCGCAGCTTCAGCATCGAGGCCAATTGAAAGGCCGTCGCCCACAACACGTCATCGAGCGTGCCGGTGCCGGCGAGCTTTTTTGAAAATAGATAGAGGTCTTCCGTCGTTCGCGCACGCTGGCGGGCGGCAAAAGCTTGCCGCTGCACCGTCGCTGTCAGGTTGCTGGCAATGATCGCGACACCGAGGAAGAAGAAGAAGGCGAGAACGCTTTCCGGATCGCTGATCGTCAGCGTGTAGCGCGGCGGCAGAAAGAAGAAATTGAAGGCAAGCGCGCCGAGAATACAGGAATAGAGCGCCGGACGCAGACCCTGTGTCACGGCGCTGGCAAGGACCGCCATCAGGAAGACGAGCGCCAGATTGCGCACGTCCAGAACCTGATCGAGGATGACGCAGAAACCCAGGGCAATGGCGACATAAAGCGTCGCCAGAGCATAGCCACGCAACTGGAAGGGAGGCGGCGAAGGCGCTACCTTGACGCCGCGGTTTGCGGCCTGGCCGTCCGCATCGCTACCGGAAATGACATGGACGCTGATGTCCCCGGCCTTGCGGATGAGATCGTATGAAACTGAGCGCCGCGACCAGTCGCGCCACGACCCGATCTTCGGCGAACCGATGACGATATGGGTGACGTTGTTGCTGGCTGAGTGGCGAAGCAGCTCCTCGGCAACTTCGCGGCCCGGAAGGGTTATGGCCTCGCCACCGAGCTGTTCGGCAAGTCTGAGCGTTGCGGCAATCGTATCGCGTTGCGCCTCCGTCAAGCTGATCGATCGATTGGTCTCAACGTAGACGGCGGCCCAGGGTGCGCGCAGACGCGACGCCATGCGCGCCGCATAGCGCACCAGTGAGGCGGAACGCGGGTGGTGGTCGATGGACACCAGCACGCGCTCGCCGGCAGCCCAGGGCCCGGGGATCGCATGGGCCTGCATATGGGTCAGAAGCTGATCGTCGACGCGCTGCGCCGTGCGCCTCAGAGCCAGTTCGCGCAGCGCCGTCAGATTGCCTGGCGTGAAATAGTTGGTCAGCGCCCGCTCTGCCGTCTTCGACACATAGACCTTCCCATCATGCAGGCGCTTGATGAGATCGTCGGGGGTGAGATCGATAATCTCGACATCATCGGCAAGATCGATGATCGAATCCGGCACCGTTTCCCTGACGCGGATGCGCGTGATCTGCGAGACGACGTCGTTGAGGCTTTCGACATGCTGGATATTCAGCGTCGTATAGACATCGATGCCGCGCTCCAAAAGTTCCTTGACGTCGAGATAGCGCTTCGGATGCCGGCTGCCATGCGCATTCGTATGCGCGAGCTCGTCCACCAATACCAATCCGGGCCGACGCTTCAGGATGGCGTCGAGATCCATCTCCTCGAGCGCCCTGCCCTTGTAGTCGACGGCAACACGCGGAATGATTTCAAAGCCCTCGACTAGGGCCTGCGTCTCGCGCCGGCCATGGGTCTCGACCACGCCGACGACCACATCCACCCCGTCGGCGATCTTCGCCCTGCCCGATATGAGCATCTCATAGGTCTTGCCCACACCGGGCGCCGCGCCCAAAAAGATCTTCAGCCGTCCGCGTGCCTCTGCCTTTGCTTTTTCCAAAAGTGCGTCGGGCGAAGGCCTGCTCATCATGTCGCGGCTATCATCTGCCATCGGTGGGTGGTCTTTCATGACGAGGTTGAGACGGCATAGGCCGTCTCAACCTGTTCAACTTACTGTTTCATAGAAGCATCGAGGACTTGGTTCAATGCCAGTACGTTGACGACAGGCTCGCCGAGGACGCCGAACTCCCGGGATTCTACGGCAGCATCGACAATCGCCTTGAGCTTGGCCTCATCCATGTTGCGCGCCTTGGCCACGCGCGGAATCTGGAAATAGGCGGCATCCGGCGAAATGTCCGGGTCAAGACCGCTGCCCGAGGTCGTCACCATATCCACCGGGACGGGCGTGTTCGGGTTCTGCGACTGCAACGTCGCCGCATCGCCCTTGATACGCGTGATCAAGCTCGAATTGGTCGGACCGAGATTGGAGCCGCCGGAACTGGCCGCATTGTAGGGCGCGGAGATCGTCTTGGTCGCGTCATTCGGATCGGTGTCGGTCGTAGCCGAGGGACGGCCATGAAAATACCGGTCGCTCGTGAAGTTCTGGCCGATCAGGCTGGAGCCGATGACCTTCCCATCCTTCTCCAACAGGCTGCCATTGGCCTGATGGGGAAAGAGAGCCTGGGCAGCGCCGGTCATGGCGAGCGGATAAGCAAGGCCGGTCAATACGGTTGTGGCGACGACCATGACGATGGCGGGTCTGATTTGTTTCAACATGAGAGGAACTCCTTAGGCGAGGCCGATGGCGTTGATCGCCATGTCGATGGCCTTGATGCCGATAAAGGGAACGATGATGCCGCCGAGGCCATAGATCAGCAGATTGCGGCTCAGCAGCGCGCCGGCGCCGATCGGACGATAGCGAACGCCCTTCAGCGATAGCGGGATCAGCGCAACGATGATCAGCGCATTGAAGATGATGGCCGAGAGAATGGCGCTTTGCGGCGTCGCCAGCCCCATGATGTTCAGCATCTTCAGCTGCGGATAGAAGGCGATGAACATGGCCGGGATAATGGCGAAATACTTCGCGATATCATTGGCGATGGAGAAGGTGGTCAGAGCGCCGCGGGTCATCAGCAACTGCTTGCCGATCTCGACGATCTCGATCAGCTTGGTCGGGTCGCTGTCGAGGTCGACCATGTTGCCGGCCTCGCGGGCTGCGACTGTGCCGGTGTTCATGGCCACGCCGACGTCGGCCTGGGCAAGCGCGGGGGCGTCGTTGGTGCCGTCGCCGCACATGGCCACGAGCTTGCCCTTGGCCTGCTCCTCGCGCATCAGAGCCAGCTTCATTTCAGGAGTAGCCTGTGCAAGGAAGTCGTCGACGCCGGCTTCCGCTGCAATGGCCGCTGCCGTCAACGGATTGTCACCGGTGATCATCACGGTGCGGATGCCCATGCGGCGCAGCTCGGCAAAACGCTCGCGGATGCCGCCCTTGATGATATCCTTGAGATGGATGACGCCAAGCAGGCGACCGTCGCGGGCGACGGCAAGCGGAGTGCCGCCGGCCTTGGCGATCTCGTCGGCAATCCCCTGCAGTTCACGCAGCGTCTCGCTCGAAGTGCGCGAAATCACCGCCGTGCCGTCGGTGCTGCTATTGGCTGCACCGTCCACATAGGCAAGCACTGCGTCCACGGCACCCTTTCGGATCGACGAGCCATCGAGGTCGACGCCGCTCATGCGCGTCTGGGCGGTGAACGGCACGAAGGTTGCCCTGAGGCTCGTCATGTCACGGCCGCGGATCGCATATTTCTCCTTGGCAAGCACGACGATGGAACGGCCCTCCGGCGTTTCGTCGGCAAGCGAGGCAAGCTGGGCGGCATCCGCCAGATCCTGCTCGCTGACGCCCCGAACCGGACGGAAGGCGGTTGCCTGGCGATTGCCGAGGGTGATGGTACCGGTCTTGTCGAGCAGCAGGGTGTCGACGTCGCCCGCCGCTTCGACAGCCCGGCCCGACATGGCAAGCACGTTGAAGCGGACCAGGCGGTCCATGCCGGCAATACCGATCGCCGAGAGCAGCGCGCCGATGGTGGTCGGGATCAGAGTCACGAACAGAGCGACAAGCACGACCGTCTGGATCGAGCCGCCGGCATAGGCGGCAAAGCTCGGGATGGTCACGGTGGCAAGCACAAAGATCAGCGTCATGCCTGCAAGGAGGATGTTGAGCGCAATTTCGTTCGGCGTCTTCTGCCGTTCGGCGCCTTCCACCAGCGCGATCATGCGGTCGATGAAGGTCGAGCCGGCAGCTGCGGTGATGCGGACGCGAATCTCATCCGACAGAACCTGCGTACCGCCGGTTACGGCCGAGCGGTCGCCGCCCGATTCACGAATGACCGGCGCGGATTCGCCCGTGATGGCAGCTTCGTTGACCGAAGCAACGCCTTCGATGACTTCGCCGTCCGACGGAATGATATCGCCGGCCTCGACCAGAACGACATCGCCGACCTTCAGGCTGGTGCCGGGCACCATCTTGTAGTCGGTGCGGCTATTGCCGACGAGCAGTTTCGCCTGAGTTTCGGTGCGCGACTTGCGCAAGGAATCCGCTTGCGCCTTGCCGCGGCCCTCGGCAACGGCTTCGGCGAAATTGGCGAACAATACCGTGAACCACAGCCAGATATTGATCTGCAGCGAGAAGCCGAGATTGCCGCCTCCGGTGACGAGGTCACGCAGGAAGAGAATGGTGGTCAGCGTCGAAACGACCGCAACCACGAACATGACGGGGTTCTTGGCAAGCGTGCGCGGGTTCAACTTCTTGAAGGAAGCGCCGATCGCCGGAACGAGGATGCGAGAATCCAGAATACTCGCTGATTTTAACTGGCTCATAAGAGGCTCCAGCGTGAAGAGGAAAGGGTCAGATCGGAACGCCGCCGATCAGCCCATCAGAAATCCGAAGACGACAAGGCCGAAGAACAAAGCGACCATTGCCAAGAGGATGGCGTCGGATGCGCAGGTCCTTCCGGCCTGGCCACGCCCCCTGTCGAAGGGGCGTGGATCGATCGCTTTTCTAAGCTTGCTCAGAAGCGTCTGGCTCATGGCCATCATTCCTTAGAAGGCCTGGCCGGCAATCATCGCGAGGTGTTCGACGATCGGCCCAAGCGCAAGCGCCGGGAAGAAGGTCAGACCACCGACGATCAGGATCGTGCCGACGAGCAGGCCGACGAAGAGCGGGCCGTCTGTCGGGAAGGTGCCGGCCGAGGCGGGAACCGTCTTCTTCGTGATCAGCGAACCGGCAATAGCAAGTGCCGGTACGATAACCAGGAAGCGGCCGATCAGCATGACGAGACCGAGCGTGATGTTGTACCAGGGGGTGTTGGCGGACAGGCCGGCAAAGGCTGAGCCGTTGTTCGCCGCAGCAGAGCTGTAGGCATAGAGGATTTCGGAGAAGCCGTGCGGACCGGCATTGCCGACGGACGCCACTGCCGAAGGCAGCACCACGGAAATCGCGGTGAAGATCAGCATGCCGAAAGGCAGGCAAAGTACGGCAAGCATCGCCATCTTCACTTCCTTCGCCTCGATCTTCTTGCCGAGATATTCCGGCGTACGGCCGACCATCAGGCCCGCGACGAAGATAGCGATGATGACGAACATGATGATGCCATAGAAACCGGCACCGACGCCGCCGATGATGACTTCACCGAGCTGCAGGTTGATGAGCGGGATCAGGCCACCGATAGCGGTGAAACTGTCGAGCATGCCGTTGACGGCGCCGCACGATGCCGCCGTTGTGATGACGGCGAACAGCGAGGAAGCGGCAATGCCAAAGCGCACTTCTTTGCCTTCCATGTTGCCGCCCTGGATCCCGAGCGCATGGGCTAGCGGATTGCCGGCGGCTTCCGCCCAGTAGGTGACGATAACGCCAGCAACAAAGAGCGTGCACATCGCCGCCAGGATGGCCCAACCCTGACGCTGACTGCCGACCATGCGACCGAAGACGTTGGTCAGTGCCGCGCCGATTGCGAAAATCGACAGCATCTGGATGAGGTTGGAGATGGCATCCGGATTTTCAAACGGATGAGCCGAATTGGCGTTGAAAAAGCCGCCGCCGTTGGTGCCCAGCATCTTGATCGCGAGCTGCGAGGCGACGGGCCCGACGGCTATCGTCTGCTTGGCACCTTCTAGGGTCGTTGCGTTCACATAGGGGCCAAGCGTCTGCGGCACGCCGAGATAGACGTATACCAGCGTCAGCACGATGCAGATCGGCAGCAGCACGTAGAGTGTCGCGCGTGTCATATCGACCCAGAAGTTGCCGATCGCCTTGCCCGAAGCGCGCGAAAATGCGCGGATCAGCGCGATGGCGATGGCGATGCCGGTTGCCGCAGACACGAAGTTCTGCACGGTCAGACCTGCCATCTGCACGAGGTAGGACATCGTGCTTTCGCCGCCGTAGTTCTGCCAGTTGGTATTGGTGACGAAGCTCGTGGCAGTGTTGAAGGACAGTTCAGGGCCGACCGCGGTCATGCCGGCCGGATTGTAAGGCAAACCAGCCTGTAGTCGCTGCAGCGCATAGAGAACGATGAAGCCGGCGAGGCTGAACAGCAACAGCGAGACCGAGTAGGTCGTCCAATGCTGATCTTCGCGTTCGTCCGTGCCGGCCAAACGATAAAGTCCCCGTTCCACCGGACGAAAGACGTAGGAAAGGAGTGTGCGCTCGCCGCTGAAGACACGTGTCATGTAACCGCCAAGCGGTTTGACGAGCAGAAGGAGGATCCCGATGAAAATCAGGATCTGGAGCCATCCGTTGAGGGTCATGGAAGTAACTTTCCCTATTCAGCGCTATTAAAAGCGCTCGGGGCGAATGAGTGCATAGACCAGATAGGCGGTGAGAAAGAGCGTCACGCCGCCACCGAGAATGTAATCGAGAAGCATTGTCGTCTCTCCGACTAGAGGCTGTCGCAGGCCTTGGTGTAAGCGACGCAGAGGAGGAAAAATAAAACGCCGATCCCGACAAGAAATATGTCCATCATCGATCGCGATCCTTGATTGTTATTGTTGAGTGCAGAAGCGATGGGGAGCGCCGCAGATAAGCAGCGCTTCTTTTCTATCTGCCGAGAGCGAAGAGCACTTCGCGTGCATCTTCGATCCACAATATGCGACCGAATGGCATTAAGGTTCGAGACGGGCGCGTAAGCGAAGATATAAAAATCTTATAAATGCCCGCTTCGATCGTTTAGGCCGGCGGCCGCGTCTTTATGACCAGGACCGTATTCAAAGATACGATGCGAAAGCGCCGGCCCTCCGGGGAACCGCGCAGAAATGCACTCTAAGCGAAGCGATCTTGGCTGGACTGAGCGATCTGGCTCACGTCCGGGAAAACATCGAGCAGCGGCGTTTCCTGCACGACGAGGGTGATGACATGATCAACGAGCGCTTCGACAGCTCGACAAGAAGAAATGCGGGGAGCTCTTCTACGGAAAGTTGCCGGCGTGCATTCGCCCGACAACAACCATCCGACTGCCTGACAGGCTATGACCAGCCGAGAAGGAATGAGGCCTCACCAAGGAAAGGTCGATGAAGGCCTAAGAAACAGTTACGCCCGCCCTCGATGTTGCGAAGGCGGGCGTCAATCAATTGCAGGCGGACTTAGGCGTGAGCGGCTTCCGTTCCCTGGATGGCCGAAAGCGTCCATTCGGAACCCGGTTTGCGTACGAAAGTCCAGAGCTCGACGGTTTCTGACGGCTTGTGATCGTCGCCATCGACGAGCTTGCCTGTCGTGCGATCGAGCATGGCGTCGATGCTGGAATAGCGCATCGCGAGCGTCGCATATTCGGCATTGTCCTCGCGCCAGGATTCCGCAATATCGCCCTGCAGCAACCGAACGTCAGTGACGCTGTTGCGCACGCCGTTGGTGGCATTCTCGCCGAGTTCTTCGGCAAGATACGACATGGCCTCCGGCGTGGTCAGCCGACGCAGGGTCGCATAGTCTTCCTTGCCATAGGCCGACTGGACTTCGGTCAAAAGCTGCTCGAAGCGATCAAGATCGGCTTTCTGCAGCCCGATTTCATCCTCGGACTGCCGGGCCTTCTGCGTGGCGCCCGCCATTCCACCACCGATCGTCGGGATCGAGAAGGACGGACGCGGCGAAGCGCCGGCATTGTTCATTGCGTTCACGTTATAGGATGCTCCCGCTCCCGGCGCCGCATATTGCGTGCGCTGACGGTTTGCGAAAAAGCGCATGGCTAGGCTGATGGCGGCGACGATCAGGCCGATCTGCAGCAACATGCCGAGGAAACCGAAGCCGCCACCGAAACCATGGCCAAGCATCATACCGAGCAGGCCACCGGCGATCAGGCCGCCGATCATCGATCCGCCAAACCCGCCGAAGAAGCCTGGACGCTGCGGCGCGCCGACCGGCTGCTGTGCTGCGGGCTGCTGCGGTCTGGTTGTCATCGTCCGGTCAATCGGAGCGGCCTGAGTCGGCGCCGTTCGCGTGGTGGCGGGCGCGTCGAACGTCCGCGTTCCGCGGCTGCCGAACCCGCTAGAGCCGGCACGGCGTGCGTCGGCAACATCGAAGGTCGCTACGGTGGAAGCCGCAGCGAGCATGACGATGGCTGCGATCTTGGCAAAACGGGGAACTGCACTCAGCATTGGCTCTCCTATAGCGAGGCGGAAAAGAATTCCGGACACATATGGGGATGCCAAATTGCGATTGTAAGTTGGTATCCCATCAAATTTCAAACCGCAGCGCGTTTGAGCCGGAAAGTTCGGCGGATTTTGCTGCGAAAGCTCCGAAAATGTCGGGGCTTCCCGTGCTGGCGCCGATTGGCAATCCAACGGACAGATGCCTAGTTTTCCTCGGCGCCTTCGAGCAAGCCGTCATACACTTCCATCAGCGCGTTGGTGATCGCCTGTCCAAGCGCGTTGCCTGCAGCGCGGACATCGTCATCCGTGCCGTCACGTGCCGCCCTGGCCAACTCGAAGCCCTCGCCGCTGACGATCTGCTTTGCGACCTCGATGGCCCACAGACCGAAGTCGCCACGATTGTCGATCTTCATCGCCTCTTCCATGATCAGTCCTGTTCCTTTGTGTTCACTCGCTGCAATCAGGCTCTACACACTCATGCGGAGCAAGGCCAGTATGATGGCGCCATCGCCTGGGGACCGACCGCGCTGCCAATGACCTAGCCTTTCCTTTTGGGATACGCGGTATCATGGCAAGCCGATCGCTCAAAAGGCCGTCCCATCAGGGCGGCCGATCGCCGCAAAACGGCTTGAGACGGTAGAACCGCGAGGGAATCTGCGCCCTCCGGCCAGGGCAACGAAAACAGGCAATTTCTCGAAATTGGAGCGACAGAAGGCCGTGAGAAGCCTTGCGGACGCTGGAAATTGTGGAAATACGCCCTTTCTCGCCTCTAAAGGCCAACTGGCCTCGTGACAATGAACGGCTGCAATGGAAATGATTCCTCCGTAACCAATGCGGGGAAGTATCATGACCACCACCAATGAAATCGCAGACAAGATTGCCGCTGATCACAAGCTGACCAAGGCTCAGGGCAAGGCAATCGTCGAAGCCGTCTTTGCAGCCATTACCGGAGCAGCCTCCTCCGGCGCGGAGACCTCCATTCCGGGCTTCGGCAAGTTCAAGGTAAAGCATACGCCGGAGCGTGAAGCTCGCAATCCGGGAACTGGCGCGACCATTAAGGTTGCCGCAGCCAACAAGCTCACCTTCACGCCGGCGAAGGCGTTGAAGGACGCGCTCAACAAGTAATGCCAGCTTTGAGCCGTTGAGGCTCGATGCTTCAGACGGCCGGTCCTCGCGGAGTGGGCCGGCCGTCAGCAATTGCGAATTGACGCACCGGACGCGATCTCGCCGGCGCGCGACACAATCAGCTCGGCCTGCCGCGGCCCGACGCCCGGCGATATTCCAGATGGGCTTTCAGGGCTGCGGGCTCGTCGGTCTGTATCGCTGAAACACCGGCGTCGATCAAGCGACCCCAGACTGCGTGCGGATCTTGCAATGCAGCGGTGTCAGTGAAACCGGCACATGAAACCGCATCCAGCGTATTGACCCAGAGCGCAATCCCGGCCTCCTTGAAAATCGTCCCGCGCTCGGCGACCTGCTCCAACCCTTCAAAATAGATTTCGCACAGGAATGGATTGAGTTGAAACAGGAGGTCCAGCTGCCTTGCGGCATCCGGCGCCTCGAGGCGGGTTTTTGCCATGAAGGGAACAGCCTGCGACGACACATTCGCGCGGATCCATGCCAGATCCTCCTCAGTCTTCAGGTTACCCCAGAAATCGACTTGTTGATCCACGCCCATGGCGCGGGCGCATGCAATTACATCTGGGATCGTGTGCCTGTGCTTGACATCGAGATGGACGAAAATTCGGTCTCGGGTGAGATCGAAGACATCCCTCAGGCCCGGCAGCGTCTCCCTCGTCATCGGGTTCGCCTCGCCCCCATCGCGATCGCGCAAGGCAAGGCTCCGCAACTGCCGCCATGTTAGCGCCTCGGGCTGTTTGTTGAGGCCCGTCATTCGTTCGAGCGTATCGTCGTGCAGGAGAACAAGCTCTCCGTCGCTGCTGCGTCTTACGTCGATCTCGACCACATCATAGCCAGCGGAAATCGCCTGCTCTATCGCCAGCAAGCTGTTTTCCGGTGCCGCACGCCATAGCCCGCGATGAACGATGATCGCGCAGTCGCGCGCGGGGTCGGCTATATAATCGATGTAATTCATGACACGTCCTTGGCCTCACGGAAGCCGGGACGTAGCATAGGACTTTGTCAGTGCTGCAAAGCACGCGGCACATGATCGCGTCGTGACGGTGAGCCCAAAGCGACAATCGCAGCCTCACGGCTGCGATCGGAACTCATCTGGCATTCCATGTCCTTGAGCGGCTAGGCCGCCCCTCAGAAATCCCAGTCCTCATCCTCGGTCGCAACAGCCTTCCCGATGACGTAGGACGAACCGGAACCGGAGAAGAAGTCGTGGTTCTCGTCGGCATTCGGCGAGAGCGCCGAAAGGATCGCCGGATTGACCTTGCAGGCCTCGGCGGGGAACAGTGCCTCGTAGCCGAGGTTCATCAACGCCTTGTTGGCGTTGTAATGCAGGAACTTCTTGACGTCTTCGGTGAGGCCAACGCCGTCGTAGAGCGCTTCGGTATATTTCGCCTCGTTGTCGTAAAGTTCGAGCAGCAGGTCGAAGGCAAAATCCTTGATCTCCTGCTTGCGGTCTTCCGAAAGCCGCTCCAGCCCGCGCTGGAATTTGTAGCCGATATAGTAGCCGTGCACGGCTTCATCGCGAATGATAAGGCGGATCATGTCGGCGGTGTTGGTGAGCTTGGCGCGGCTCGACCAGAACATCGGCAGATAGAAGCCCGAATAGAACAGGAAGCTTTCGAGGAAGACGCTGGCGACCTTCTTCTTCAGCGGATCGCCGGATGCATATTGCTCCATGATCAGCGCCGACTTGCGCTGCAGAAACTCATTCTCCTCCGACCAGCGATAGGCGTCATCCACGTCAGGCGTCAGGCACAGCGTCGAAAAAATCGACGAGTAGGAGCGCGCATGTACCGCCTCCATGAAGGAGATGTTCGAAAGAACGGCCTCTTCATGTGGCGTAGCGGCATCGGCCATCAGCTTGACCGAGCCGACGCCGTTCTGGATCGTGTCGAGCAGGGTCAGACCGGTGAAGACGCGGATGGTGAGCTGCTGCTCCTCCGGTTTCAGCGTCGCCCAGGACGGGATGTCGTTCGACAACGGCACTTTTTCAGGCAGCCAGAAATTGCCGGTCAGGCGGTTCCAGACTTCGAGATCCTTGTCGTCGTCGATGCGGTTCCAGTTGATCGCACGGATACGGCTTGCCGGCTTGAATTGCATGTTCACGGGAATGTCCTTCTCAAACCGGAAATCAGAGGGCGCAGGAAACGCAGCCCTGCACCTCGGTGCCGGACAGCGCCATCTGGCGAAGACGGATGTAGTAGATGGTCTTGATACCCTTCTTCCAGGCGTAGATCTGCGCCTTGTTGATATCGCGGGTGGTCGCGGTATCACGGAAGAACAGCGTCAGCGACAGGCCCTGGTCGACATGCTGGGTGGCCGCCGCATAGGTATCGATGATCTTTTCCGGTCCGATCTCGTAGGCGTCCTGGTAGTAGTCAAGATTGTCGTTGGTCATGAAGGCGGCCGGATAATAGACGCGGCCGATCTTGCCTTCCTTGCGGATCTCGATCTTGGAAACGATCGGGTGGATCGAAGAGGTCGAGTGGTTGATGTAGGAGATCGAGCCCGTTGGGGGCACGGCCTGCAGGTTCTGGTTATAAAGGCCAGATGTCATGACCGACGTCTTCAGCTCAAGCCAGTCTTCTTGCGTCGGGATGTGGATACCGGCCTCTTCGAAGAGCTGCTTGACCCGTTCCGTCGCCGGCGCCCATTCCTGCTGCGTATATTTATCGAAGTATTCGCCGGAGGCGTATTTCGAATTCTCGAAGCCCTTGAAGCTCGTTCCCCGCTCGATCGCCAGGAGGTTCGAGGCGCGGACCGCGTGGTAAGTCACCGTATAGAAATACATATTGGTGAAATCGACACCCTCTTCAGAGCCGTAGAAGATGCGTTCGCGGGCGAGATAACCGTGCAGGTTCATCTGGCCAAGGCCGATAGCATGGCTGTCGTCATTGCCCTTTTCGATCGAAGGCACGGAGGAGATATGGCTCATGTCCGAGACGGCCGTCAGCGCCCGAATGGAGGTTTCGATGGTCTTGCCGAAATCGGCGGAATCCATCGCCGCGGCAATATTCAGCGAACCCAGGTTGCAGGAGATGTCCTTGCCCATGTGCTCGTAGGAAAGGTCATCATTATACTTGCTGGCTTCGCTCACCTGCAGAATTTCCGAGCAGAGATTGCTCATGGTGATGCGTCCGGCGATCGGATTGGCCTTGTTCACCGTGTCCTCGAACATGATGTACGGATAGCCGCTCTCGAACTGGATCTCGGCGATGACCTGGAAGAAATCGCGCGCCTTGATCTTCTTCTTCTTGATGCGGCTGTCGGCGACCATTTCGCGATATTTTTCGGTCACCGAAATTTCAGTGAAGGGGACGCCGTAAATGCGCTCCACATCGTAAGGCGAGAACAGGTACATATCGTCATTGTTCTTCGCGAGTTCGAAGGTGATATCCGGAACGACGACACCGAGCGACAGGGTCTTGATACGGATCTTCTCGTCGGCATTTTCGCGCTTGGTATCGAGGAAGCGCATGATGTCGGGATGGTGGGCATTGAGATAGACGGCACCAGCTCCCTGGCGGGCTCCAAGCTGGTTGGCGTAGGAGAAGGAATCCTCGAGCAGCTTCATCACAGGGATGATGCCGGAGGACTGGTTCTCGATCTGCTTGATCGGTGCACCGGCCTCGCGGATGTTGGTCAGCGATAGCGCCACGCCGCCGCCGCGCTTGGAAAGCTGCAGCGCGGAATTGATGCCGCGTGCGATCGATTCCATATTGTCCTCGACCCGCAGCAGGAAGCACGAGACGAGCTCGCCGCGCTGCTTTTTGCCGGCATTGAGGAAGGTCGGCGTCGCCGGCTGAAAGCGGCCAGAGATGATCTCGTCGACCATGTCCTTGGCCAGGGCTTCGTTGCCTTGTGCCAGCGCCAGCGCCACCATGCAGATGCGGTCTTCGTAGCGCTCCAGATAGCGCTTGCCGTCGAAGGTCTTCAGCGTGTAGCTGGTGTAATATTTGAAAGCACCGAGGAACGTCGGAAAACGGAACTTCTTCGCATAGGCGTGATCGAAGAGATCACGCACGAAATTGAACGAATACTGATCCAGCACCTCTTGCTCGTAGTACCCCTCAGTCACCAGGTAATCCAGCTTCTCCCGCAGATTATGGAAGAAGACGGTGTTCTGATTGACGTGCTGAAGGAAATACTGCTTGGCCGCCATGCGGTCCTTGTCGAGCTGGATCATCCCCTGCTCGTCATAGAGATTCAGCATGGCGTTGAGGGCGTGATAGTCCAATGCCGTTTCCGTGGCCTTCGCTGGCCGGTCAAGCGTTAGCGTGTCCAAAATCGTTCCAATCCGTGTCTGACATTGGCGACATCCTCCTCCGTTCCCAAAAGCTCGAACCGATACAGAAACGGCACTTTGCATTTGGTAGAGATAATGTCGCCGGCGATACCGTAGGTCGCCCCGAAGTTGCTGTTGCCCGCGGCGATGACCCCGCGGATGTTCGAACGGTTATCCGCATCGTTGAGGAAACGGATCACCTGCTTGGGCACGGCACCCTTGCCTCCTTCGCCGCAATAGGTCGGCACGATGAGGACATAAGGGCGGGTAGCTCGAAGCTCCTCCCCCGCTGACAGCGGGATACGAGCGGCCGGCAAGGCAAGCTTGGCAACAAAGCGATGAGTGTTCTCGGATCTGCTGGAAAAATAGACGAGCTCACCCACCGCCCAACTCCTCAGGCGAGGGCGCTGATCATGTCAGGACGAAAACCGGCCCAGTGCTGCTCACCGGCGATGACGACCGGTACCTGACGGTAGCCGAGGCCCTGCACCAGCTCGTAGGCGGCGTTATCGGTGGACACGTCAATGATGGTGTAATCGATACCCTGGCGGTCGAGCGCGCGGGTGGTCGCGGTGCATTGAACGCAGGCGGGCTTGCTGTAGACGGTAATGCTCATTGGATGTCCTCGTGTGTCTTATAGGCGTGCGAAAGTGTTCGGGCACCAGACGATGCCCGCATTGCAGGATGAAAATGAAGACGGATGCGGCGCGCGGTCGGTCGCTTAAACGACCGTCATTCACGTAGCCGAATATGGGTACTCAAAAACATGGACTTCACCCCGAAGTAATTCATGCGGGGCATTCGCGGGAGCGAAGACGCCGGCGGTCATGCCGCACAGTTCCCCGCTCGCCACCCGGACACCCCGCCCGTGGACGCTATGCTCGAGGCAGGTCTCCTGGCTCGCGGGTCGCAGCATCCGATCTTGCCTTCCCAAGACACATGTGTCCCAGTGGCCATGTCGAACGAACGCTCGCCGCTCACAGTTGCGGGGGCAGCTCCGGCTTGACGACCATCATGTCCGTCGACCGGATTCCCATCTTCGCCTCCAATCCTTGCGAATCGAAGGAACCTCGAACACTATATATAGTATATGAGGTTAAAATTGCGTCAACTGGTTCCGCGCGCCTGCTCCAATTTCAGTGTTGATAATATGTGGATAGCACCACCAATCCCTGCATCTGCGGGGCTGGACAACTCAGATGTTACTTTATAACAATAGGCATGTAATGTTATTACATAAAGGATCACCCATGTTTTGCTCCCGCTCTGCAACCCTCCTGGCCGCCTCCTCGCTGGCGTGCGCATTGCTATTTCCATTTCCCTCCCTCGCCGAAGAAGAGAACACGGCGGAAAGCTGGAGGTTATTTGTCGCCGATCATAGCCTGCCGATTGTTCGCGCATTCGATGTTCGGAGCGGCCGCGAAATAGGCCGCTTCGACATCGACGGATATGCCGCGCTTTCGCTCACCCAAACCGGCAAAACCGTCTTTGCCGTACAGGGCGACAAGAATGTGGTGCATGCCATCGACACAGGCATATCGCTTTCCGATCATGGCGATCATCGCGATATCAAGCTTTCCGACCCGAAACTGCTTGCAACCGTGGTGAAGGGAGAAAAACCTGGCCATGTGGTGAGCCATGCAAACGATGTAGCGATCTTCTATGATCGCGGCGGCAAGTTCGACCTCCTGTCGGAAACCGATCTTGCCGAGGGCAAAGCCGACATTCGGGCTTTCGGCACCACCGCGGCCCATCATGGTGTCGCCGTGCCAATGGGCAACCATCTGCTCGTGTCGGTGCCCAACATGGACTTAGCCGTGAAAGAAGGCGAGCTGCCGCCGCGTCTCGGTCTGCGGGTACTCGATCGCGCGGGCCAGCAGGTAGGACAAGTCGCGCCCTGCACCGGACTGCATGGCGAAGCGACATCTGCCCGGCTGGTCGCCTTCGGCTGCGAGGAAGGCGTCCTCATCGTACGCCCCGGCGGGATCGACGGTCCGAAGGTCGACATGCTCGCCTACGGCACGGCGATGCCGAAAGGCAAGGTCTCGACCTTGCTCGGCGGCACGTCCATGCAATTCTTCCTTGGCAACTACGGCGAACAGACTATCGTCCTGATCGACCCCGATGATAAAGCCAATCCCTATAGGCTGATCGAGCTACCGACGCGGCGCGTGGACTTCGTGCTGGATCCGGCGAAGCCACGGCATGCCTACGTCCTGACGGAAGAAGGAAAACTGCATCTCATCGACACGGTCGACGGCGTGATCGCAAAGTCCGAGAGCGTGACCGAGCCCTACAGCAAGGATGGCCATTGGCGCGATCCGCGGCCGCGTCTGGCCGTTGCCGGCAATCTCATCGCCATAACCGATCCCCGTCACAGCGAGGTGCGTCTGATCGATGCCGAAACCTTGAAGGAGGTCGGCAATATTCCCGTGGAAGGACAGCCCTTTGCCATTGTCGCCGCCGGAGGATCGGGCGCGACCCACTGAGATCGCGCAACCTCCCCAGCGCAACTGACATCGTCCCAGCCACATGAAGGAAACCGGCCGTCACGGCCGGTTCCATCGCTCGGCTAGCTCAGGCGAAGCGCGTGGAGAACACGGCTTTGCAGGAAGCTTCAAGATGACGCTTCAACTCGTAAAGCAGTGCACAGATCGCAAGGGTGGCAACGACAATGGGGACGAATAGCGAAGCAGACATCAGTCCGAGCTGATCCAATGCGTAGGCGATAAGCAGCATGACGGTCTGATGGAGCACGTAGTAGGTGAGAATGGCTCGATTGAGATAGCGGATTAAGGCATTTTCGACTTTGCACCAGATCTTGGCATAGCCGAGAACGGCGACGATAGCACACCATTGAAAGGTGCCTCCAAGTGCCCTTCCCAAAAGCAGGCGCCATTTTTCAGGCTCGGCGGCCGGCATAACGACAAAGAGCAACGCCAAGACCAATGCGCACGCCGACGCCACGCCCAAGGCCGGTTTCCGCATGTCGACCACGTCATCCCAATAGTCATCGCGCGTCGCCATCGCCGCTCCGATAAAGAAGCATACGATATAGACGGCGTGACTATACCAGTCCCCCAACATGTTGGGCGTCGGCGGGAATGCCGGCCTGAGCACGAGCCGCAACAGCACGAAGAGTATGACGGGCAGTATGAGAAGCCATTTTCCGGTCAGCCAGGAGGCAAGCCTATCGCCCGCATGAACCAAGAGTTGCGGCCGAACCGACACCGCAAGCGTCAGGATGGCTGTATAAATCCAGAGGTAGGCGAGATACCACAAATGCTGCATGCCGGCGAGCTGGGCCAGCTCACCATTCGGCAAGAGTATCGGCGTCCAGGTCGCATAGTGCCAGAACACGTCATAGAAGCTGACGTTCACGTCCAAACCTGCGTTCAACCACACATAGATCTGGGGAGGTATCAGAAATAGGAGCCCTAGCAGCAAAGGTATCAGCAATTGCCTTGTGCGAGCACTTCTTAGCGCATCCGGAGATTGCCGCGTCAGCAAGATACCCGTCACCGTTCCTGAAATAATAAAGAGCAGAGACATCCGCCAAGGATGCGTCCATAAATAAATGAGATCAAAGACGGCAGAGCTGTCCGGCGCCTTCAGCAGAAAGGTTCTTGAGTTGAACATCAAGCTGACATGATAGACGATCAGCAGCATGAAAGCTGCGACCCTGACATAGTCCAGATCATATCGACGCGACACCCTATCCATGATTTAGCATATCGAACTTCAACCTTTAATGGATGGTAAAAGCCGAATTGCCATAATTCACAACGCGCCGCTCCGGAGGCCCAAAACCAGCGGATGTGCCCAGCGGGCCAACGCTATTTCCCGAGCACGACGTCGATATCGACGCGGGAGTTGTCGAGAAAAACTCCCATCGGCGGGCTTATCTCTGCATGGCCCTGCTTTCGGATGGAACCCGATGAAAAGGGAGATTTTCCAAGACCAGCCGGAATGTTCAGGCCGGCCGATCGCCTTCATCGCCTCGGCTCTCGCGGATGCGGTCAGCGAGATCGAGAAAATTTTGTCGTATGCGGCGCACTGTAAAATCGAAACCGAACAAGCGCCCACTGTCACTGAACCCAACCGCTTGGGCAGCTTCTGAATGCTGAAATGCTTCGAAGGCCGCTTCGAAAGCGCCGTTCGCCTCGGACAGACGGCCTGGATCGATATCGCCTCCTTCCCTCAGAGCTTTGCCACAGGCCTCGGCAAAACCGGCCTGTGCACGCAGAACCTGCCCGGCCTGCAAGCCAAGCGCCTCTACGACCTCGGCGGGAAACGGCGCCTCAAACAGATGGCTGACATAGGTCATGTCATTGCGGATGCGCCACAACGAGCGCGGAATAGCATCGGAGATCCCCTGCTTTGCCAACCACAGCGATCGCTCGCGCTGCGCATCGGTCAACAGAGCTTCCGTGGCGACCAGCGATTGCCGCAACCCGATATTGGCCTCTGCCGCCGAGACCGCTTCGCCCTTTTCGGCGGCGGTCGCAAGCGTGCGCATGATCTGCGCCATGACGTCGAGTGCTGATGCGAAACGGTCGAGCACGACCGTTCGCGAACGGGTCGGCAGGATGAAGAGGCTAGCAAGGACGCCGATGACACCTCCCAGCGTGATTTCCGCAATGCGATCAAGCACGAAAATCCCCACCGGGACCGTTTGCGAATGGGTCAGCATCACGATCGCGGCCGTTAGTCCGGCGTTCTTCAGACGCGGCGCTCGCACGGAAACGAAACTGGCGAAGCCGACGACGCTGATCAGTGCAATTCCGATGGGAAGCGGCTCGTGCGGCGTCACGAACACTGCCGCACCGCCAAGCACCGCTCCCGCGACCGTCGCAACCAAGCGGTCAACGGCCATTCCGGCGGTTGCGCCCACCGATGCCTGCATAACGATCAATACGGTGAACACAGCCCAATAGCCCTGCTGAAGATTGAGCAGTTGGGAAAGCGCATAGGTTACTGTGCAGGCAATCATGACCCGCAGCGCCTGTATGGCAGCGCGCCTGGTCTGAAACGATGAGGTTTTCGGCGGGGGCGGAGGTCCGCTTTGACGAGATGCGGGCTCTGTCATTGCGCGACTTTCCAGATGGAAACGTGTGTTGACAATGGCCGTGTGGGTCTTGCCCCTCCCGTTCGAGCAAGGGTGGCGCCAGCGGCCACACCTTTCGTCAACAATGGCAGCAATTCTTCCAGTAGGAAAGAAGGACGGCCCGAGAGAGGGCCAATCTCTGCACGCCTCTATGGTCTCAAACGGAAAAGCCCGAACAACCGGTAATGTCGTTCGGGCTCCAACGCTCTATTGGTCTGGAGAATTTTGGGTCAGGCGGTTGCCGCAGCGGTAGAGGGCGGCGTCAACGTGTCATCGACAAGCGCCTGCCGCAACCGCGTTTCCTGCTCCGGCGAAAGCGAGGTACGAAGCAGCCGTGCGTGATCGCCCTTGAACTCGGCCAGCACTTTCTCGGGTTGGACCTTGCGGATCAACAGGAAAAGCGCGGAGCTTTTTGCGGGAATGGTGTCAGCCAGCTTCTTGATCAGATCGTCGTCGATACCGTAATCCGCCATCGATCCAGCCAGCGCACCGGATCCCGCGCCAAGCGCGCCACCGACAACCAGACCCGCCAAGGGATTGAGAAACAGCAATCCGACCAGGGATCCCCAAAGGGCGCCCGACAGGCCACCGCTCGCCGCGCCCGCGGCAGTCAGGTTGACGCTCTGCTTGAGACGAACCTTGCCGGTATCGTCTCTCACCGCAATGACGGCGTCTTCCAGATCGATCAGATATTCCTTCTCAAGCTGCACGAGACGATTGAGAACGGCATCCGCCTTATCGGCATCATCAAAACCAAGAACCACGAGTTCAGACATCAAAAATCCTCCGGGGTCGTGTCGACGTGACAACACATAGTGCGCCGCAGCAATTAGTGAACAGCCGTGCTGATCAATCTATGCGGATGATTGGCCTTAAAATGAGAAATGACTTCAGCTGCCTGCTGTAGCACCTTGTCGGCGTTCTCCGGATCGTCGCGAGCCAACTCATCCGCATTGATGCGGATAGCTTCAGCCATGTTGTTCGAAAACGCCGCGAACTGCTTGTCGCCTTCGACCAGGGCCTCAAGCGCTGCATCTTCTAATGTCAACGCGGCATCGATCAGTATTTCCTCGCGCTCTTCAACGCTCAATTCTTCGATTATCTTCGTTCTTTCTTCCATTTTGATCACTCCAGATAGACGTGATTGACATCGAGCTCATGAAGCCTCGAATACTAAACAGCTAAGAAGAGAGAAACTTGGTTTCAAGATCCAGGCTGCGTCGAGCCATGATCAAACGACGCTTGGACGGCCTAGCTGGCGTAGCGCGTTTCCAGCATATCCAGCTCGCGCACGAGCTTGGTTGCAATCTCGTTGCCAATCTGTTTGGCCCGCAGCTTACGAAAGATTTCGC
Organism: Rhizobium sp. NPDC092011; assembly: GCF_044756305.1. NCBI lineage: Bacteria > Pseudomonadati > Pseudomonadota > Alphaproteobacteria > Hyphomicrobiales > Rhizobiaceae > Rhizobium > Rhizobium sp. NPDC092011. The sequence continues at coordinate 1,358,298 of NZ_JBIVSO010000001.1, read as the reverse complement.
TGCGTTCGGCCCGCACGGCTGCGAGCCGCAACTCCAGCTCGATACGGTTCATGCGCTTGGAAAGCTCCAGCTCCTCACCCTCGCCGGATTGATTGCGGATACGTTCGCGATAAAGCTCCATCACCCTCGACGCCACCTCTACATAGAGGTCAGCGTCATCATGGTCCTTGGATAGTGAATGCTGAAGGCGCGCGACTTCCGTGATCGCTGCTCTCGCGGCATCGACCCTGGCGGCGGCTTCATCCTCCTCATGCTTGGTGTCCTTCGGAAGCTCCAGATTCCGGAGCAGCGGCGGCAGGAAGAGCGCTGCCATTATCAACGACACGATGATGACACCCATGGCAAGGCAGATAGCAAGATCGCGCGCCGGGAAAGGCGAACCGTCGTTCATTGCGAGCGGCAAGGTCAACACACCGGCAAGCGTGATCGCACCGCGAACGCCCGCAAACGAGAAAGCTGCCAGGATACGCCAATTCGGCGAAGTCTGGCGCTGGCGCCGCTGCCGAAACAGGGTCAGGTGAAGCGACAGCCAGACCCAGATAAACCGCAGCGCGACGAGACCGAAAGTGAGCCCGACGACATAGGCAGCAAGCCACCAGAACTCGTGATGCCCCGTCACCTGCACCGTCGCCGACGCTCTGGCCGCAATCGAGGGAAGCTGTTCGCCGAGAAGCACGAAGATCGTGCCGTTGGCGGCGAACTGGATCATGTCCCACACGGCACTGCGGCGCACGCGGGTGGTGGCCATCGCGCGCCCCGAACTTTCCGCGACACTCATCGTCGTGCCGGCCGAGACTGCCGCCAGGATGCCGGAGCAATGGGCATGTTCCGCGATCAAATATGCCGCAAACGGGATCAATATGCTGACCAGAATTTGCGAGCCGCTCTCTTCGCCATAGCGCAGCGAAATTCTGGTGCTGAGCCAAGTGATCGTCCACGTGACGCCGACACCGATCGCCAGGCCACCGATCGCCGTCCAAAGAAAAGTCAGCGTCGCGTCATAGAGCGAAAAACTGCCCGTCAGAGCCGCGGCGATTGCAAAACGAAGGCAAACGAGGCCCGACGCATCGTTCAAAAGGGATTCGCCTTCGAGGATATGCATCATCCGGGGCGGGATCGGCACCCTTTGGGCGATTGCCGACACAGCTATGGGATCGGTCGGCGAGATGACCGCAGCAAGCGCAAACGCGACTGGTAGCGGCATGGCCGGGATCATCCAGTGCACGAGCAGGCCGGCACCGAGAACGGTGAAAACCACCAGCCCCAGCGCCAGTTCGACGACGATGTTCATATCCTTCCGCAGCTCGTCGGCCGGGATCCGCCAACCGTCGAGAAAAAGAAGTGGCGGCAGAAACAATAGGAAGAAAATCTCGGGATCCAGCTGCACGCTCAGATTGGCGGACAGACCGATAATGGCCCCGAGCGCGATCTGGATGAGCGGCAGCGGCAGGACGAGCGGTATCGCTCGGGAAATGGCGCCACTCACGACGATTGCCAGCAGAAGGACGAGGGTTGTGGTAATTGTCTCCATTATCCCAACCTTTGCCTGGATTTTCCGATTACGACCGCCGAGCCTGAACTATAGAGGCGCGGCAGCAAAATTCCACCGCCGAAGGCAGGTTTGGCATCCATGTTCCGCATATTGAGAACGTCATCGTGTCGCGACACAGCGATCAGACGCCAAGGCGGATAGTTCAGACAAGGCCGCCCAATTTGCCGTTGCGCGCGAGAAAGCGTCGGCCCGTAACACCCCGGATCATGTGAGAAACGCCTTCGTGGCGTCAGAAAGCCGGCCCCGCCGTCCCGCCTTTCAGCGAGAAGTAAGCAAAGGCCGCTAGGAAGAACGCTATGACGGCGGCGGCGACCAACAGGCGCTTCAACCACGGCGGCGTTTGCCTCGGTGGCTTCGGCTTGGGACGGCGCTCAAATTTGACAATATTATCGGACATGCACACCGATTAGCGAAGATCAAACGGTTTGCCAATCCGATATCAGCACAAGCGAGGTTACGTTCCGACCAACCATCAGCCAAAACCGCTCGAGCGAAGCGAACTCTCGCTCTGACCTGCGACACACCCGGGGGCGTGCAAGCAGGCCGACTGTCAATATCAACAGAAAACCAGATGGGCCTACTCAGATCGCAAATTGCGGACAGCCCATTGAACGAAATAGACACAGCCCGAAAGGTGCCCCCTTGAAACTACTCAATATGGTCCGCCCCTGGACAGCTCAGCAGCGTGCGCTCATCATCCCGTTCCCCGCCCAGCACGACATCGAGAGGCGCAAGTCTGCAGCAACGGATGCCGACGGCTTGGTGGTGGCTTTCTTCACCCCCTGCAGTTTCTACGAACAGGAAAAGGAACGCATGGTCCGCTCGGCCGAGAGGATCGGCCTGACAGTCCACGCGACAGCATTGCCTAGCGCCGGAAGCTGGGTGCTGAATGCAGGCCTGAAACCCGGCTTTCTTGTGCAAGAACGGGCAAGACTGCGTGGGCCGCTGCTTTACGTCGACGTCGACGCCGTCTTCCATCACAATCCCTGGCCGGAACTTGGCAAGCTCGATTGCGATATCGCCGCCTATTACGATGGCGAAGGACGCCTGCTCAGCGGAACAATTTTCATCAACGATACCTCTGCGGCGGCGTGTATCCTGGAGCTCTGGCGGCAAGCCTGTTTGGCAGCTCCGGAGATGTGGGATCAGCTTGTTCTCGAAGAGATTATTGCCAAGGACGAACAGAGCGCCCTTCCAAAATTTCGCATCGCCAAACTGCCTGTCTCCTTCTGCTGGATCTTCGATCGCACCGAAAACGAAGCGGTTGGCGAAATCTTCATCGAGCAATTGCAGGCCAGCCGGGAGGCACGGAAACCCAAACGCTGGTTCGGCCGTATAGGCAAGCGCCTGAAGCGCCGCCGCGACCGGATCGGCGAGATAGAGCGCATTCTACACAGCAACCGATAGCCGCCGGACTGCCTGTCGCTTTTGGTGGACGCCGGCGTCTGACGCCGGCGCCCAGATCAAAGCATGTCGCCAAGAGACCAGTGGTTGTTCCAGCGGGCGTCAATCTCGTCCTCGACATTCTGATAGCGGATGTCCGTGGACAACCGCAGCCGCTGGTGAGCGTCCTGATTGGTCGTCGAGGCATGAATCATGAAGGGTGAGTGGAGCATCACGTCTCCGGCTTCGTAATCGGCAACCAGCCAGCGCGTGTCGAAGCGCTGCGCCATGTCAGGCAGATCCTTCGAGACCCATCCGCCCTCTGTCATGTTGCGATTATAGGCGCTCACGCGCTCCTCGGGGGTGAGGTCACTGTTCTGTTTTGCGAAGTCGCGCTCCATTCGGGCGCCGATTGCGTGCGAGCCTTCGAGATAGGTGAGCCCGCCCATTTCGATCGGAATGTCTCCGATCGGAATCCATGCGGTCACGACCCGGCTTGTGCCCCCACGAAGATAGACGAGATCATAATGCGCGGGCGTTGCCGTCGTCGTTCCAGGACGGACGTGGCGCATGATCTTGCGCTTATGCAGATAGGAAATGCCCGCCAGGAATTCATCCATGAAACGCGCCAAGCGCGGTTGTGCGCAAAAGCCCTCGTAGGCGACCGAACGGACCAACGCCATTAGGCAACGGTCCACCGCTTTGCTATCCGGCGCAACCGCGGATGCGATCCCATCGCGCGGATCCGTGCCCGAGGCGATGAGGCCGGTTGCTGCCAGATGGCCGAACACCCAACCGCGGAACTCGATCACCTCGTTTCGCGGCAGAAAACCCTTCAACCAGACATAACCGTTTTCTTCGTAGAGACGGCGGATCGCCGCAACACCGATATCCGGATCGGTGGGCGTCAGAGAACCCAGCCGATTTGGCGCCGTTGACAGCACCTTCTCATTGGCAACAAGTCTGAGCTGTTCCTCGCCACGCTGCGTCATCTTAGTGGGAATCGACATTTCATTCGCCCGACATCTGAGTTGAAGACCCGTTGAATCTAGCGAAATAAGCTGCTTTCCTACATGGAGGAAAATCATACTGGACTTTTCGCTCATCATGAAAACGACGGAAGCCATCTATCGATCACCGCTTGCGGCCATGGGAGGCCTAGCCGTTATCGGCAGCGGCAAACAGCACGTCGCGCATTGGGTAAAAGCTCGAAAACTGCCGAGCTATGCCGCCGTTCTGGTGGAGCACGGCAGCGGGTTTCTGGAAACCGATGTCGTTGGTCGAAAGAGCATCAAGGGTCCTGCCCTTTTCTGGCTTTTCCCGAACCGGCAGCATTCATATGGCCCGGATGTAGATGGCTGGAGCGAGCGGTGGGTACTTTTCGAAGGCTCGCTCCTGCGCGACTTCCTGCGGCTGCGACTGATAAGCGAGCAGAATCCGATCATGCCGCTTCGCAGCCTCGACCGCGTGCAACGTCTCTTCAACACTCTGCACGCCGATCTGATCGAAGATACGCCGCTTGCCAGTGCTTCGGCCGCTTTAGCCCTCCATCAGGTCGTCATTCTCGCTGCCCAACAGGTGGGGCGGATCAGACCTGTGCCAACTGTGGGTGCTGATATTGCAGAGATCATCGAGGCATTTCGCAAAAGAGCGATGCAGCCTCTCGACATGGCGGCTTTTGCGGCTGAGCACGGCATGTCGCCGGCAACCTTTCGCAGGAAGGTATTGGCGGAAATCGGCCTGCCACCGAAAGGCTTTCAACTTCGGCTGCGCTTGGATCACGCCAAGGAGCTTCTGGCAACGACAGACGACAAGGTCGAAATTGTCGCCTCCAAGGTGGGGATCGACGACGCGTTTTACTTTTCGCGGCTGTTTCATGAACGGGAAAACTGTACCCCGCGCGAGTTCCGCGACCGCTACAGGAGAAGCTGAAGCAGCCTTGGTTTAGACATCGATATCACGGCCAATTGAGCTTCTCTCCAAGTTTCGCCGCCGCCAGGCTGCAGGCGCCTCTCCCATCCGCTTGCGGAAGAAGCGCGAAAAATAGGCCGGATCTTCGAAACCCACTTCCCGACCGACATCTTCGACAGAGCGTATTGTGAACATCAAAAGCCGCTTGGCTTCGAGCAAGCGCCGCTCGAGCAGCAGTTCCTTGATGGTAAGTCCGAAAACCTCTCGTGCAGCCTTGTCGAGCAGATGCGGCGTCGTAGCGAGCAGCTCGACATAGCGGCCGACCGGCCAGTCGCTTCGGTAGTGACGATCGATAGCGCTTCGCAACGCCAGGGCAAGAGCGACGGTCGGTGAAGCTTGCGGCAATGCCGCGCTGCCACCGAGCCTGGCCATCAGCGAGAGCACGACACCGATCAATCCCAGCATGACCTTTTCGCTTTGCCCGCCGCGCTCCCCATATTCGCCGCTCACCATCTCCAGAAGCGGGCCAAGCTTCTGCCAAGCCGGATCCTCGGGACGGCCCGTCAAAAAAGTTGGGGTTTCGAGGCCCAAATCCACCTGCGATGCGAGTGCCTTCAGCGTGTCGTCCGACACCGACACGACGATGGCGTCAGACTGGTCGTCGACTTCGAACCCGTGGATGATGTTGCTCGGCACGAAACTGATGGTGGGGGCGGAAAAATTCCAAGTTTCATCCTCGATACGATAGCGACCGCCGCCCTTAAACCAATAGGTGATCTGCCCCATCGACGGATGCTTATGCGACGCCACGTGCCCGAAATGCAGCGTTTTCCGGTCCATGACCGTCTCCACATGCAGGAACCCAACATCGAGTACGCGGCTTGGCTCGCCATAGACAAAGAAATTTGGAACTTCACTCTTCTGGGACATGCCGGAAAAAGTACCAGCGAATTGCCTCCTTTGTCCATGGCCGAGACCCCGGCGACGGCATAGCATCGGCCATGATCTCAAGGGAGGAATACGAGATGCGAGCTGAAGACTACCGCAGCGACAAGACCCGTCCTTTCACTGGCGCCGAATATCTGGAAAGCCTGCGCGACGGGCGCGAAGTCTATATCAATGGCGAGCGCATCGCCGACGTGACCACCCATCCCTCCATGCGCAACTCCGCCCGCTCGATTGCGCGGATGTATGACGCGCTGCACGACGAAAAATCTAAGGAGCGGCTGACGTCGCCGACCGACACTGGATCAGGTGGCTACACCCACAAATACTTCCGGGTAGCGAAATCCTCTGCTGAGCTTGTCGCCCAGCAGGGCGCCATCGCCGATTGGGCGCGCATGTCCTATGGCTGGATGGGGCGCACCGCCGACTACAAGGCAGCCCTCATGAACACGCTCGGCGCCAATGCCGATTGGTATGGGCCATTCAAGGACAATGCGCTTGCCTGGCACAAGCGCGCGCAGGAGTCCGTGCTCTTCATGAACCACGCGATCGTCAATCCGCCGATCGACCGTCATAAGCCTGCAGATGCCGTCAAGGATGTCTTCGTTCATATCACCAAGGAAACCGACGCCGGTATCTACGTGTCCGGTGCCAAGGTGGTCGCGACCTCTTCGGCGCTGACCCACTACAACTTCCTTGCCCAGAGTTCGGCGACCGTCACTGAAGATCCGTCGCTATCGGTCATGTTCATCGTTCCGATGAACGCTCCTGGGATCAAGATGTTCTGCCGGGTTTCCTATGAGCAGACCGCCAATACGGTGGGGCAACCCTTCGACTATCCGCTGTCGTCGCGCTTCGACGAAAACGACGCGATCCTGGTGCTCGACAATGTCTTCGTGCCCTGGGAAGACGTGCTTGTCTTGCGCGATGCGGCCAAGATCCTGTCCTTCCACCCGGCCTCCGGCTTCATGCATGGCTATTGCTTCCAGGGCTGCACGCGCTTCGCCGTAAAACTCGATTTCATCGCCGGACTACTGGCCAAGGCGCTGCGTGCCACTGGCGGCGACGCCTTCCGCGGCAATCAGGCGGCACTCGGCGAAGTCATCGCACTGCGCCACATGTTCTGGTCCTTCTCCAACGCCATGGCCTACAATCCGCAGCCCTGGGCGAATGGTGCAGTGCTGCCGAACATGGAAGCCGCACTTTCCTACCGCACCTTCATGTCCGAAGCCTATCCGCGCGTCATCGAAACGGTGCGCAAGGTCGTCGCCTCGGGCCTCATCTACCTACCCTCCTCCGCCAAGGATTTTGGCAATCCGGAGATCGATCGCTACCTCGCCCAATATGTGCGCGGGTCCAACGACATGGGCCATATCGAGCGCATCAAGATCATGAAACTTTTGTGGGATGCGACCGGCACCGAGTTCGGCGGGCGTCACGCTCTTTACGAGCTCAACTATGCCGGCGCGCCCGAGGAAGTCCGTCTGCAGGTTCTGAAAGGCGCCGAGCGTGGCGGCCGGCTGAAGGAAATGGAAGCCCTGGTCGACCGCTGCATGAGCGACTACGACGAAAACGGCTGGACCGGAGACACCTGGCTTCCACCGCTTGGGCAAACCTCCCCTATCCGCAACGCCGCCGAGTGAGGTCGTTGCTATGGAGGAGCAACTTTCGAAAACCGAATTTCGCAACGCGATGGCCCGGGTCTGCGCCCCGGTCAACGTGATCACCACCAACGGCCCTGCCGGCCGCGGCGGCTTTACCGCTACGGCCATGTGCAGCGTCACCGACGAGCCGCCAACGCTTTTGGTCTGCATGAACAGCCGCTCGACGCAGACCGCACTCTTCTTCGAAAACCGCCGCTTTTGCGTCAACGTCCTGACGCAGGAGCATAAGGAGCTGGCCGGCTACTTCGCCGGTCAACGCGCCGAGATGGAAGAACGTTATGCCGCGGCAGAATGGGTGGATTTCCGCTCCGGCAGCCAGGCGCTTTCCGACGCGATCGTTTCCTTTGATTGCCGTTTGACAGAAGCACGCCTCGTCGGCACGCATCACATCTTCATAGGCGAGGTGATGGATATCCGCAGCCGCAGGGATGGGCACGCCCTACTCTACTTCGACCGCAACTATGTCCATGTCCCGACCCAGGCCGGCAGCTTCGGCGGCTAAACACTGATATTGTAAGCTCGAGCTTATGCGAAAACGTTGCCCAGTAATCGTTCTACAGCGAAAGTCCGCTTTCTTTTCTTCGATGTGCAAAGCTGCTCAGGATCCCGCCTTAGAAGAAGCAGGCTCGATGAATAATCTGGTCTCGCCGATGTTTGATTGGGTTTCTTAGATGCCGTGCGATCATGCGCGACCAGCACCTCCATTGAACGCCAGCAAAGTTCGAACTTTGTCCACAAAAGCCAAGACGTCCCGTTTGGCCGTCGGGATGCTGAACATTCAGCACATCGGTCCTTCTGCCAAACGCCGTAGCTGACCAATCTCTGAGTTCGTAGCCAGGCGTCCGAATGAATATTTGCCGCGCTGACGAAATAGATCCCTCACTTTCCTGTCGAGTTGGCAAAATCTCGCAGCGAATACGCGTTACCGATCTTGACCGTGACCGCACATTTATCGGTACTCCAATCGCGCCATGTGTTTTCCCAGTTGTATCCTTGAAAAGAGTCTTTTTCATATAGCGACGCTCTATATGATTGTTTCTCGACATGAACCTTTGCGCCGTTTTGGAAGTCGACACCCTCCCTTGAATATTCAGCGTCTTTCGAGCACTCGGTATATTTTTTCTTGTTCCGACAGAAGGATTTATAATAAGACAAAGAAGAAGCTTGGTCCTTTGTTGACGAAAATGGATCTCCGCGCTCTCGAAGAGCTGACTGGAGTGATGAAAGCAGCTTCGGATAGTATTGCCCACATACGGCAACAACCTCTCTTGCATCTCCTTCCAGCTCCTTACCCTTTACAGTTTCTGTGGTGGTAGCTGATGCCGAAGCCTGTAAGGTGACCTCTCCAATTTCATTATCTTGATCCAAGATAAATCTAAGGGTATTGGGTTGATTAGCAACTCTAACCTGGTACTCGTAATACTGCCTCTTGGTATCCGTGAATACCAGAATCTTGCTTGGAAAATTTTGAACGAGATCCGCTTTCGTGCTGCTGATGTCGGGGCCGTCATAGGTCAATAGCAATTTTTTGAGTGTCTGCTCGTCAATATTTCCACCGCACTTTTCAAAGCCGGATCGTGCCAACTCGATACTCTCAGAAGCAGTGGGGTAATCCGGATCGTTACCAAATCTGATGCGGCGAAGCAGCGCTTCCAGATCTCGCCATTTTCCCTTCATCTTGGCAACGGCGCATCCGGCAAACTGGTCGGCCTCGCCTTCTTGCCTTCGCTTTTCGGTATTTACCTGACTCGTAAAGTGACGATTGAAAAGATGACCCAATTCATGTCCAAGTATCGCAACGACTTGCGTCTTATCATCACCGGTGACCTGCCGGACCCAAGTTGGATTAAAGATCAAATAATCGCCTTGAGGAATTTTATCGAGGCCATCCCGCGCATACCACGCACTTGCATTCCTCTCACTTGTGCATGGCACTACAGTCAGGCCGCCGCTTAGACCAATTGATTGAGCGACAGAATAAACTAAATTCTCTGCATCACTTCTGGTGATAGCCTTTGCATCCAGCTTGGCACGATCTTTCAGATAGACGACAACACAGCTTTTTGCGTCTGCTTTCGCCAGGCTTGGGGACAATATTGCTAGTAGCAAAACGAAAAAGAGAGCAACTCGCACTGGCTTACTCTCCAACGAGTATGTCGATAGGCTCACCCTCTTCCGGGGTGAGGTTCAGTGACTTGCACTGAGACACGTCAAATCGTCCCTTTATTAATTGAATACCACCAGAAAAAAGTTCTCTTTCGCAGGCCCGACGTTGGACGAGACCTGGCAGGACAACGCCATTCGCTTTCCGCCAACGGCCAAATTGTGCCGCTGCCGCTTCCAAATCTCCAGAATTTAGCAATACCAGCATCGTTGAAGTTGCAAACTTGGATTTTCCAACGTTGAAGACAAAAGCCGCGACCGCACTAAATTGGTTTTCATCGAGAGATACCGTGACGAGATCTTCAACTACGGAGCGAGCCGAGCGAGTGTCCTGTTCTAGAAGCTCTATACCTCCCTTCATGGTTAAGGGGGCTTTTTTGAAATCGGATTCGACGAGTTCACATTTCTTTAACGCGATCAGATGCCCAAAGCCAATTGTGCAATATCCTGCCGGATCGTCGTAATGTTTCGGCTCCCATCCTTCAAAATATTGAATTAAGGCCATTCCAAGTTCGTTGATGAGCTGCGGTACTTCTGAATTGGTAAGTCCCGCAGCCCGATCGAATTCCTCCAACAAGCTAGCTGCGGGTACCCTGTCACTCCTTGGCAGATCTGCTACCGCGATATTGAAAGTTACGAGAAATATTCCGACAGTTACTAAAAGCGACTTTGCAATGCATCTTAATATGGCCATGTAAATCCCCCTGTTATTGAGGCGAATGCTAACACAGCGGATGCAGATTACAACTATAACGCTACATTTCTTCAGCGGCGAACGCCTCAATCGGAGCGACTGATGTGACGGACTCGCGAGATTACATCACGTACGCCCTCGACTACTCCTCACTCGCCAAGACACACGCGGACCACTTGACAGCCTTCCTCGGTCGGAGGGAGCGCCAGACGTTGATGACGGAATGATTGTCAGGCCGCGGCATCGCCGAGATAAAGACGATGCAGATGCGCCGGATCGCCGGCGAGCGTCGAGCAATCGCCGTCATAGACGATTGCTCCGCGGCGCAGGACGTAAGCGCGATCGCCGATCGCAAGCGCAAGCGCCGCGAACTGCTCGACAAGAATAACCGCCATGCCGGAATCGGCCAGTTGCCTGACCGCTCGCATCAGGCGGCTGACGATGACAGGCGCAAGACCGGAGGACATTTCGTCGATCATGATCACCTTCGGCCGGGTCAGCAGCGAACGGGCGATGACGACCATCTGCTGCTCACCACCCGACAGCATGCCGGCCTTGATATCACGACGCTGACGCAGCTCCGGAAAGAGGCCGTAAGCCTCCTGGAGATCGGCGGCAGGATCGAGTGCGACTTTGAGATTTTCCTCGGTGGTCATTTCCGGAAAAACTGTTCGCCCCTGCTCGACGTGGCTTATGCCGGCGCGAGCACGCAAACCCGCGCGCAGCTTCAAAAGCTCGACTCCGTCCATCGTCACAGAGCCGGACGCAGCCGGGATAATGCCCGACAGGCTTTCGAGCAGCGTTGTCTTGCCCGCGCCGTTGGAACCGAGGAGCACGCTGATCTCGCCGCTGGACACGCTGAGATCCACGCCGCGAATGACGGGAATTCCGGACCGATTGACGACGAGGCCGTTAATGGAAAGTGCGGTCATTCGGCAGCCTCTTCGAGTTCGATGCCCATATAGGCCTTCTGGACGATCGGCAGGGCGAGCACGGTTTGCGGGGCGCCGTTGGCGATCACGCGCCCGAAATCGAACACCGTGATCGCCGAGCAGGCCCGCCGTACGAGATCCATGTCGTGCTCGATCAGAAGCACGGCACTGCCGAAGGTCTCGGGGATAGCTGCAATGCGCTCACCCAGCTTGACCGCGTCAGCATAGGACTGGCCAGCCGCAGGTTCGTCCAGGAGGATTACGGGCGGGCGCGAAGCGACCACGCCTGCCACATCGAGAAGACGCCGTGTCCCTGCGTCGATCGAGGAGATCGGCGTGTCGGCAGGCGGGCAATCGAACCATTGCAGAATGGCGGAAAGTTCGTCATCTCTGATGGCGCCTGCGGCGAGCCGCACATAGCCGCCGACGCTGAGTTCAGGTGCGATACGAGTCGTCTGCCAGGTCCGGTGAATACCCAACCGGGCGCGACTGGTGGCCGAGAGACCTTCCAGCGGCTTGCCATTCAGCTTCACCGAGCCGTCATAGCGGGCCAAAAAGCCGGCGATCGCGTCGACCATGGTCGACTTGCCGGCGCCGTTCGGCCCGACAAGGCCGACGACGGTTCGCGCAGGCACTTTGAGGTTGACCTTGTCGAGTGCCACGACCGCACCATAGCGGACGGTGAGATCGCTGACCTCGAGCGCCAGTCCCGGTTCATGGGCAGCGCTTGGCGGCAGGCGGCCAGCCTTCTGATGGATGGAAGCTTCCCGGCGGCGGGGCATTAGCTTGCGCCCGAGCCGCATCCAAGTCTCGCTAATCGTTTCGCCGGAGGAGAGCGCATGCACGGCACCGATGGCAAAGAAGACATTCCCGACATCCTGCGGCAGATTGAGCCTGCGCAGTAGTTCCGGAAACAACGTGATCAGGATGCCGCCGATGACGGCGCCGAGCGTAAAATGCGCACCAACCATGGTCGCGACGGCAAAGAGCGCCAGCGATTGCATCATCGAGAAGTTTTCGGACACCAGCGTTCCGAGATAGCCGGCAAGCAGCCCGCCCGACACGCCGGAGATGAAGGCGCTGATGGCGAAGGCGCTTAGCTTTGCGCGCGGTATCGAAACGCCATGCGCCGCCGCCGCACGCTCCGAATGTCGCACTGCAAGCCAGGAAGCACCAAGCCGCGAGCGGCTGACGAATTCGAGACTGACAGCGATCACCCCATAGACGATCAGCACGAAGATAAAGAAGCCATAATCACTCTCGAAAAGCGATGGGCGCACGACCTGGGTGAAGGTGGTCTGCCCCGGAAAAGTGATCGTCGCCAACACCGTATCGAACGCTGCCGCGAAGCCGAGAGTAACGATCGCAAGGTTGATGCCGCGCAGGCGCAGCGCCGGTAGGCCGATAGCGATGCCGACCGGCACTGCGGCAAGACCGCCGACGATCATCCAGACGACAAGGCCGCCGGGTGCTTCAATGACGTTCAGGTATCCCGTCACCCAGGCGCCGACACCGGCAAAAGACATCTGGCAGAGCGAGATCATGCCGGTGCGGCCGGCGACGAGGCCGAGGCTTTGCAAGGCGATGCCGGTGATAAAGACTGCGGTCAGCAGGAATACCCAGTACTTCGGCAACAACAGAAGAATGAGGGCGCCGACTGCGGCAAGCGATAGAGCCGTGACGACGGCGGCGCGGAAACTAGCGTGCTTCATCCCAACGGGCTCCTCTTTGCGACCACAGGAGGACGGCAAGAATGACGATGAATGGAACGGTGCTGCGATACTGGCTGACGAGATCGATGGTGCTGACGGCACCCTCCAGAATACCGATCGTCAGTCCACCCAGAAGAGCGGCGCGGAAGCTGGCGAATGCACCGATCAACGCGGCGGCCAAAGCCGGCACGACGAGGAGACTCAGCGACGAAAAATCGGGAGAGCGCAGCGGTGCGATGATCATCAGCGCGAAGGAGGTCACGCCGCCGGTCACGGCCCAGACTCCAAGCGCCAGCAATCTTACCCGAATGCCGATCAGCTCGGCTGCCATCGGCCGCTGCGACAGGGCACGCAATTGCAGCCCTATCCGTGTGCGCGCCAAAAACTGCTCCGTCACCAAGGTAAAGACCACGGAGAGAAGCAGTGTCGTGACAGCCGCCCAGGTGACTTCGACGCCGGCTAAACGAAAGGCCGATCCGGGGATCAACTCGGGAAAATAGTGGGGATGCTGGCCGCCGGTCAGCCGCAAGCCGATGGCGATGATGCCGACCAAAAGCGCGGCCGTGACCGCCGCCTTGGTCGAGGCGTTGACGTTGGCAAACCAGGTCGTCATCACGAGCCCTATCAGGATGCCCGCGAAGGCGCCGGCGACGATGCCCAATAGCGCTGCCGGGATCAGCGGAACGCCGGCCTCGTGTAGCGCGACCATGATGAAGGTACCCGTGGCGCCGATCGCGGCACCGGTAAAATTCACCACGGCCACCAGGCGATAGGTGAATATCGCGCAAACGCCGAGAATGGCATAGGCACCGCCTGCGGAAAGACCAGCCACGGCGGCTGTAAAAAGAGCGTTCATTCAGAGACTCCGGAAGCGGGCACACCGCCTCACCAGATCAGATCCTTGTCAGGGCTCATCACCCGGCCTTGTCTTGATGTCGACAAGGCCGGGCGTTCAGCCTTCTTACTTGGCCTTGGCCAACGTATACCAATCCGGCGTTTTGACCGTCCACTTGCCATCGACAAGCTGCATGACCTTGGTCGCCTTCATGGGCGAATGCGCCCTGGCTTCGCCAAAGACGTAGGGGCTGCCGGCGAGCGAATACTGCATTTCCTTGCCTGCCTTCAGCGCCGAAGTGACGGATTCGCGGGTGACGTCACCGTCGATGCCCGAGATCGTGTCGATCATCACCTTGGCGGCGAGATAGCCACCCTGCGAAAACGCTGTTTTTGCAAGGCCAGCCTTCTCCATGGTCTTGGCCCAATCGGCATTGGCAGCGGTATCTTCAGTATAGGGCTCCCATTCAGTGCCGACGTAGACGGGTTGCTTGCTATCGGCCAGCGCCTTGGCAACGCCCTCGGTATAGCCGGGCGCCAGGAACAGCCAGTTGATGCCCGAGATCTTCTGCGCATCCGCAGTCTTCACCCATTGCACCACGCCCGGCTCGACCTGATTGGTGAGCACGGCATCGCAGCCGGCATCGCGCGCCTTGATGACGTAAGGCGTGAGGTCACCCTGCGGCGGCAGGGTCATGTCAACGAGACCGACCTTGTTGCCGGTCAGCTTCTGCCAGGCGGCAACTGCGTTGCCATAGGCTTCCTGCGTACCGCCGAGGATCAGGAAGAAGGCGCAGACCTTCTTTGCTCCAAGGTTCTTTGTCGCATAGTCAAGCATGACCGTGGTCAGCGTGAAGGGGCCGACATTGACAGGCGAAATGCTCGGCGCATTGAAGCAGAGCGGGTCGACGCCCACGCCCTGAACCGCGAGCACATCGTTGCGATTGTAGGTGCCGGCATTGACCGCGCAGTCGAGCAAGCTTGCGCCACCGGCCAGAGCCACGACACCCTTGTTGTCGATCAAGTCACGCGCCGCCTGGGCTGCCACTTGCGGGTCGCCCTTATCGTCGGCAAGCGAATAATCGATCTTGCAGCCATTGATGCCGCCCGCATCGTTCAGTTGCTCGAAAACAGCCTTGGTGGCCTTCGGCGCGTCGGAAAAATCGACGACGCCGGTGACGGTCGAGACGGCGCCGATCTTGATCGGCCCTTCCTTGCAGGTCGGTCCCGCCGCAAAGGCAGACGACCCGGTAAAGGCCAAGCCGGCAACCGCCAGGCCAATGGCCGCGAGTGTGGATGTCAATTTCATTCTCTTCCCTTCCCTCCTTGTAATTTGCGGCGTTTCCTCTTCGCCGCACCAGCTAGCGCTGGTAGACGGGCTCACCCGCGAAATATGTGGTCAGCACCTTGGTGTCGGCGATTTGATCGGCCGGCACGTCGAAGACATTCTGGTCAAGCACGATGATGTCGGCGGATTTGCCGGTGGCAAGCGAGCCGGTTTCCTTGTCCAGCCGCATCGCCTTTGCCGAATTGAGCGTGTAGATCTCGATTGCCGACGCAAGGTCGATCGCCTGCTCGGCCCACAGAGAAATACCAGGAAAGGCGCCGGATGGGTTCTGGCGCGTCACCATGCCTTCAATCCCGTTCCAGGGATCGGGGATCGGGATGACGGGCCAATCGGAACCGCCCGCCAGCAACGCGCCGGTCGCTTTCATGCTGGCGATCGGCCAGAAGCGGGTTGCCCGCTCTTCACCCATGACTTCCTTGTGACCTTCCAGGAAAGTGGTCGGATACCAGATCATCGGGCACAGATCGGCAACGACGCCGAGCGTGACGAAACGGCCGATATCCTCCTCCCGGAGGTAACTCGCATGGGCGATGTGATGCTTGATATCGGTCGGACCGTTGAAATGTCTGACTGCCTCGACCGCATCGAGCATCTCGGTGACGGAATAGTCGCCGGCGCAGTGGATCTTCAATCCCATGCCGAGCTTTTCGGACTTGTCGATATGGCGAACGAGATCGGGATAGCTCACCAGCACTTCGCCACGATAGCCATGGGGATGCGCGGCGTCTGCGACATAAGCGTCGTGGAATGCGGCAGTGCGCGCGCCCGGAACGCCATCGAGGAAGATTTTGGTGAAGTTCGGCTTGACATGCTCGGTGCGATATTCGTCCCGAAGCGCCAGCAGCGCGTCACCCGAAAGGCCGAACATGAAGCTCGGCTCGATGAGCGGCAGCGACGTAACCGCCCATGCGGTCAGCTTGCCCTTTACATCCAGATTCTTGAGGGCTTTGAGGATCGGCAATACCGACGCCGCATCCTGGAAGGCAGTCACGCCGTAGGAGTTGACGACCTCGATGGCGCGGGCCACGGCAGCCTCGCCCATTTCCTCGGTGAAGGCCTCGGCAGCCGTCCGCTCGACAATGCCCGCAGCGGATTCGACCAGCAGACCGGTTAGACGGCCAGTGACCGGATCGCGGCCAAAGGAGCCCTGCGGCGGGTCGGGCTGATTGTCGGAAATGCCAGCAAGCCGCATCGCCTCGCTGTTGACCCAGCGGTTGTGCATGGTTTCGTCGCGCAGAAGGACGGGATGCCCCAGCCCCGCTTCATCCAGCTTCTTGAGGGCGGCTTCGCTGTTGATCGCCGTAATCATGTCGGCGCCCCACTGATTGGCGACGATCCATTGTCCGTGCGGCACAATCTCAGCCTGCTTGCGCACATGGGCGCAGATCGCCTCGACAGAAGCGCCGGCCGGGATCTGGGTTTCGAACAGCTCGGCCTGGCCACCCATCATGATGTGATTGTGAACATCGATGAAACCCGGCATGGCCATCTTGCCGACGAGATCGACGACCTGTGTTTCCGGTCCCTTCAGCGCTTCGATTTCAGCACTGTCGCCGACCGCCAGAATGCGGCCGTCCTTGATGGCGAGAGCCTCGACCCAAGGCTGGCTCGGCTCAACAGTATAGATTCGTCCATTGATAAGAATGAGGTCGGCAAAGCCGAGCAAAGCAGTCATGTTCAGTTCCCACTTAGATTCATTATTTGAACCATTTATTCAAATATTGAGAGTGATGCAGGGCTCGGCATTTGTCAATATAGTTCACACGTTAAATATATTGATGTGTGTACCACCAGCGCGAGCAGGGCCCGAATTTCAGGCACGACATATCGATCGCTCGCGAAAGATTTGCTCGCGAGACGGCTCGACCGGCGCGTTTTCGCGCCGGGCTTTTACCGGGGATTGGAGCGCTTCCAGGAGAAGCACGCAGCGGCTTTCCGTCTGGAATGCTCGGAGAAACAAGGATGGGGCTTTGTCGCGTTTCAATGGAACATGAAAAGCGAAAGCGCCCTATCGTGTCAGAGCTGGATCCAGGCGGTTTTCAGGTCGACATATTTGTCGAGCGCGTGCAGCGATTTGTCATGGCCATTGCCCGATTGCTTGACGCCACCCAACGGCACGCTGTTGTCGGCACCGCCATAGGTATTGACATGCACGACGCCCGCCTGGATCCCGCGAACCATGCGATGGGCACGCGACAAGTTCGACGTCCAGACGGCAGAAGCGAGGCCATATTCGGTGGCATTGGCAATCTGCAAGGCTTCCGCCTCGGTCTCGAACGGAATGATCGACAGAATCGGTCCGAAGACCTCTTCGCGTGCCAAGGTCATCGACGGCGTGACGTCAAACACGGCTGGCCGCATGTAGTAACCGCCGGTTTCCTCAAGAATGCGCGAACCACCGGTGCGCAAGGAGGCGCCTTCGGATAGAGCTTGCCCGACATAGCCGAGATCTTTCTTCAGCTGTACCTCGCTGGAGATCGCGCCGGCTTCCGTTGCCAAATGCAGGGGATCACCGACCTTCATGGCATCGGCAATGCGAGCGACCTTTTCGGAAAAGGCCTCATGGATCGATTTTTCGACGAGCAGGCGGGAGCCTGCGACGCAAACCTGGCCCGAGTTGCGGAAGATGCCGTAGGCAGAGACCTTCGCAGCTTGATCCAGATCCGGCGCATCGGCAAAGACGACGTTTGGAGACTTGCCACCAAGCTCGAGATAGACGCGCTTCAGGTTCGAACGCGCTGAATATTCCAGAAGTCGGCGCCCGACCGGACCGGAGCCGGTAAAGGCAAGGACATCCACCCCCATGTGCAGGCCGAGCGCCTCGCCGCTGACCGCGCCGCGGCCGGTGATGACATTGAAAACTCCCTCGGGCAATCCCGCTTCCGCGCAAAGCTCTGCAAGCCGCAGCAGCGTCAGCGACGCGCCTTCGGCCGGCTTCAGCACGACGGAATTGCCGGCGGCAAGCGCCGGCGCAATCTTCCAGGCGCCGATCATCATCGGAAAATTCCACGGCACGATGGCCGCAACCACGCCAATGGGTTCGCGGTGGACGAGGCCGAGGATATTGTGCGCGGTCGGCGCGATTTCGCCGTAGACCTTGTCGATCGCCTCGGCATAATAGCGGAAAGTACCGGCGGCACTGCCCGGCTCCGCCTTCAGGGCCATCGAAATTTCCGTGCCGTTGTCGCGCACGCCGAGCACGGCAAGCTCCAGCGCATTCTTCTCGATCAGGTCGGCGATCTTCAGCAGTACTTTTTTGCGTTCGGCGGGAGCGGCTTTCGCCCAGCTGCCCTTTTCGAAGGCGTGGCGCGCAGCCTTGACGGCCAGATCGACATCTTCCGCACCCGCATCGGCGATTGTGGTCAACCTGGTGCCGTCGATCGGCGAAATCACGTCCATGACAGCACCGCCAACCGCCGGCCGCCATGCGCCGCCGATGAACAGCGATTGCGGGGAAACGGACGCTGTCCGAAGCTGATCGATCTTATCCTGCATCTCATTCTCTCGATTGGAAGGGTGGCGGGCAGTCCCCGCCACCGCGATTGGAATTGTATCAGGCTTCCTGACCGGCGCCGAGGCGGGCAAAGCCATCAGCATCCGCCGACCGCAAGCGCGCGGCAGCGATAATTCCGATAACACCCGCAATCAGAACGAGGCAGGGCAGCAGCACGGCAAGCACACCGTTCGCTCCGGCAATCGCGCCGAAATTCGCCGAGATATAATAGACGAGCGCCGCAAGAATAAGTCCCGTCAACGTCGGCAGCACCTTGACCGCCAGCACATTCTTCTCAAGTCCCGGATTGCGGCTGAAGAACACGACGATCGAAAAGGCGGTAAAGGCCATCAATAGGATGATTGCCAGAGTGCCTACGTTCGTCAGCCAGGAGAAGAGCCCCAGCACCGGATCCTGGCCGGTCGCGGCGAACAATGCGACGACGAGCACGGCGATGACGGTCTGGATGATCGAGCCGACATGCGGGCTCTGGAAGACCGGATGCGTCACGCCGACCGACTTCGGGAGCAGACCTTCACGACCGGCGACATACATGTAGCGCGCAACGCCATTGTGGAAGGCGAGAACGCCGGCAAAAAGGCTGGTGATGAAGAGGACGCTCATCACGACAGTGATCCAATGGCCGACATAGCGCTCGGCGAGGCCAAAGAGGAAGGTCGTCGGATCGGCAAGACCCTGCAAGGTCGGCACGAGCTTGTCGACACCGGCGCCTGTTACCATCAGCCAGGAGGTCAGCATATAAAAGAGGCCGATGATCAGCACCGAGATGTAAGTCGCGCGCGGTACGGTCTTGTGCGGCTCGCGTGCTTCTTCACTGTAGATCGTCGTTGCCTCGAAGCCGATGAAAGCGGCGAAGCAGAAGAGAAGGCCCACAGCCGGCGTTCCGCTCCAGAAGGCTGTTGGCGTAAAGGGTGCGGCAGAGAGACCGGCATCACCACCTTTTACGAAAATCGCGCCGTCGATCACGAGAACGACGAGATATTCGAGGATGACGAGAACCGTCAGCACCTTGGCCGAGAGGTCGACTCGGCGGTAGCCGAAGACGGCAACGAAGGCGATGCCGATAAAGGTCCAAACCCACCAGGGCAAATCAAGGCCAAATTGCTCGGCGAAAAAGCCCTTGGTCGCTGCGCCGAAAAGCCCGAAAACGCCGACTTGCATGCAATTGTAAGCGAGAATGGCAATGAGAGCGGCCGCGCCACCCATGAGCCCGCCGAGACCCCGAGCTGTGTAGGCATAGAAAGCGCCGGCATTGCGAATGTGCCGCGCCATGGCCACGTAGCCGATCGCGAACAACAGCAGAATGCCGGTCACAAGCAGGAAGGTCAAAGGAATGCCCGGCCCGTTGCCGAGCATCATCGATAGCGGCACGCCGCCGGCAACCGCCGTCAGCGGCGCTGCCGCCGAGACGACCAGGAAGGTCACGGCACCAACGCCAAGACTGTTTTTGCGCAGCTGATTCTCAGCAGCGCCTTGCGAATTTTGCGTGTTCATCTGCGTTGTTCCCCTTGTTGAGAGCATCCGATCGTCGCTGCGATTTCCCACAAACGACCTCCACCAGAACCGGACTGACGAGCGGGGGCTTGAGCTTTTGTTGATTATGCCGCCATCAGCGCTTATGGTTCATTATTTGAACCACAGCTTCAAATATAGACTTGCAAACATTCCTGGGCTCTGTCAAGTTATTTCGCATGTTAAGTATCTTGGGTCGCTGCTATCGTGCCGCGGCGCATGGTCAGCGAGCTGATTTGACGGAAGCCACGGCTGGACGCACAAAAACAGACGCTGACCAACCCAAGAGGAGGAACGATGAGCACGATCGGGAAGGCGCTTTCATTGCTGGATACGCTGTCACGGCTGGACAAGGAGGCGGGTCTGACTGACATCGCCAATCTGTGCGCACTCGACAAGGCGACGGCACGACGTTTTCTGGTCGAGCTGGAGAAGCACGGTTTCGTCGAACAGGACCCGGATACGCGGCGATACAGGGTCGGTTCAGCACCCGTTCGCCTTGCCCGCGTTCGCGAAGCACGTTTCCCGTTTCTGCGAATCGCAATGCCGTTTCTACAGGCGCTCGCGGGATCATCGACCGAGACAGTGCACCTTTCCGAACTCTCCGGCGGACAGCTTTCCACCATTCATGTGGAGGATTCGTCCTGGGCACATCGGATCATCGTCGAAGTCGGCAGTCTCCTGCCCTTTCATGCCACGGCATCCGGCCTCGCCTTCCTTGCCTTTTGCCCGAAGGCCGAGATCGAGGCTTTTCTTGCGAAACCGCTCGAAAAATTCACCGACCATACCATTGTCGATCCGGATCTTCTCCGCGGCATGCTCGAGGAAACGGCCGCGCGCGGCTTCTCGATCAGCCATCAGGGACTTGAAGCCGGCGTGATCAGCACGGCCGCACCCGTGTGCGCCCCAGATGGGCGGCCAATCGGCTGCGTCGCGATCGCAGCCCCGCTTTCGCGGACGACGAAGACGGCCATTCACGAGTTCGGCGTGCAGGCCGTCGCGACGGCCAACGCGATCTCAGAAAAATACTACGGGTCGGAAAAACCCATGGGAACCAGTACAAAAAGCAGGAGGACAGATTGATGAGCCCAACGGCTCCCTCGCCCAGAATTCTCGTCATCGGAACCGGTGACACCAAGAGCGACGAACTGCAATTCATGGCATCCGTCATCGCGGAAGCAGGCGGCCGACCTGTTATGGTGGATGTCAGCATTCTCGGCGATCCGCCCTACGTTCCCGATTATTCAAGGCATGACATCGCGAAGGCGGTCGACACCACGATCGAGGCGATTGCCGAGAGCGGCGATGAAAACAGCGCCATGGCCGGCATGGCCGCGGGCGCAACGGCGCTGACGAAACGTCTCTACGACGACGGCCTGGTCGACGGCATCATCGTCCTTGGCGGCACCATGGGCACCGATCTGGCGCTCGACGTTGCTGCGGTCCTGCCACTCGGCGTGCCGAAATTCGTGGTTTCGACGATTGCCTACTCCCATCTGATCCCGCCCGAGCGCATTGCCCCCGATCTCATGATGATCTTGTGGGCCGGCGGCCTTTACGGGCTGAACGATATCTGCCGTTCGGTTCTGTCGCAGGCATGCGGCGCCGTCGTCGGAGCGGCAAAACACGGAACCAGGACAGATCGCCAGCGCCCGCTCATCGGCATGACATCGCTCGGCTCCAGCTGCCTCAAATACATGAAGTACCTGCGACCGGAACTCGAAAAGCGCGGCTATGAAGTCGCTATCTTTCATGCCACCGGCATGGGCGGACGCGCCTATGAAGCCATCGCTTCGCAGGGAGGTTTTGCCGCCGTTTTCGACTTCTGCATTCAGGAAGTCAGCAATCATCACTACGACACCGTGGTCACCTCCGGCCCGGACAGGCTGGAGAACGCCGGCCGCACCGGCATTCCGCAGATCGTCGCGCCCGGCGCCGTCGACATGGTCGATCTTCAGGCATGGCGGCCATTGCCTGATATCCTCGCCGAGCGGCCCTATCATGCTCACAACCGGCTGATCGCCTCTGTAACGACATCGCCGGAGGGCCGGCGTGAAGTTGCCCAATTGATCGGACGCAAGCTTGCACGCGCCGATGCGAAGGTGGCCTTCCTGCTCCCGACCGGAGGTATTCAGGAATGGGACAAGCCGAACGAGCCGTTGCATGATCCGGACGGGCTTGCCGCCTTCGTGGAAGAGATGCGCCGCGCCATACCTTCGTCCGTCGCCCTGGAAGAGGTCGACGCTCACATCAATTCTCCCGCCTTTTCAACAGCAGCCCTCGCCGTTTTCGACAGGTGGGTCGCAGAAGGCGTCATTCCGGAGGGAAGACCATGACATCGCAACGCGCGCTCATCCTTGATTTCGGCGGCGTGGTTACCCGCACGCTGTTCGAAACACACGACGTTACCGAACGCACTCTCGGTCTACCGAAGGGATCGCTAACCTGGCTCGGACCGTTCGACACCACCACGGATCCGCTCTGGGTGTCGATGCAGAAACGCGAAATCACCGAACGCGACTACTGGCTGACGCGCGCAGGGGAAGTCGGCAAAATGGTCGGCGAAACCTGGACCGACATGCAGACTTTCGTTCGTCGCGCCCGCGGTGCCGAGCCTGAGCTCGTCCTGCGTCCGGAGGCACGCGAGGCCATCCTGCGGGCCAAGGAAGCCGGCCTCAAGCTGGCGATCCTGTCGAACGAACTCGACCTTTTCTACGGCGTCGAGTTCCGCAAGCGCTTCCCGCTGATCGACCTTTTCGACGTCATCGTCGATGCCACCTATACGAAGATCCTCAAGCCCGATCCGCAAGCCTACGAGCTAGTTCTCGCTGAGCTCGATCTGCCGCGCGAGGCCTGCGTCTTCGTTGACGACCAGAAGAAGAACATCGAGGGCGCCGAAGCCGTGAAACTGCCTCACGTGCATTTCGACGTTACCCGCCCCGCCGAAAGCTATGCCCAAGCACTTGCGATGCTGGGACTCTGAACAAAGAGGAATTTGACATGCGCGAAACCAATTTCATCATTGAAAACAACGCTCGCCACCTCTGGCACCCGATGGCTCACCCGGCCGAAATGCAGGCGCATCCGCCGCGCATCGTCAATTCGGGCGAGGGCGTCGAAATCGTCGACATCCAGGGCAAGAAGGTGCTCGATGCCGTCGGTGGCCTTTGGAACGTCAACCTTGGCTACTCCTGCGAACCGGTGAAGAAGGCGATCCGCGACCAGCTCGACGAACTGCCCTATTACTCGACCTTCCGCGGCACGACGAACTCGCCGCTGATCGAGCTCTCATACGAACTCGCCGAATGGTTCAAGCCAGACGGTCTGAGCCGTTCCTTCTTCACCTCCGGCGGCTCGGATTCGGTAGAAACCTGCCTGCGGCTGGCGCGCCAATACCATAAGGTCAACGGCCAGCCCGAGCGCACCAAGTTCGTCGCGTTGAAGAAGGGCTATCACGGCACGCATTTCGGCGGCGCTTCGGTTAACGGCAACCAGAATTTCCGCCGCAACTACGAGCCGCTGCTCCCCGGCGTGATCCATCTGCCTGCGCCCTTTCCCTATCGCAACCCATTCAACATGACCGATGGCGCAGAGATCGCGGCAGCGATCGGCAGGCTGTTTGAAGACGAAATTGCCTTCCAGGGCGCTGACACCATCGCAGCCCTGATCGTCGAGCCGGTGCTCGGCGCAGGTGGCGTGATCGTCCCGCACGAGACATTCCTGCCGCTGATGCGCGAGATCTGCGACCGCCATGGTATCCTGCTGATCGCCGATGAGGTCATCACGGCATTCGGCCGTACCGGCGCCTGGACCGGATCGCGTCTCTGGGGTGTCAAGCCGGACATGATGTCGACGGCAAAAGCGATCACCAACGGCTATTTCCCCTTCGGTGCCGTCATGATCTCCGACAAGGTCGCCGAGGCCTTCGAAAGCAACAGGAATTCGATCGGCAATATCGGCCACGGCTACACCTATTCCGGCCATCCGGTCGGTGCCGCAGCAGCACTTGCAACGCTGAAGGAAACCAAGCGTCTCGACGTGGCTGCCAATGCCGCCGCCCGCGGCGAGGAACTCATGGCCGGCCTGAAGGCATTGCAGAACAAGCATGAATTGATCGGCGATGTCCGTGGCAAGGGGCTGATGTGCGCCCTCGAACTCGTCAGCGACCGTGCGAAGAAGAGCGCGGCGGCCAAGGACGTCGTTCAGAAGGTTCATGACGCAACCTACGATGCCGGCGTGATGGTTCGCACCTCCGGCGCCAACGTCATCATGTCGCCGCCGCTGATCGTAACAGCCGCAGATGTCCAGACCATCCTGACCGCGCTTGACGCAGGTCTTACCGCCGCGAGGTCCTGATCATGTCGGACAATGCAGCCCTTATCGCGCGGCGCGAGCGGCTCCTCGGCCACAACATGTCGCTTTTTTACGAAGATCCGGTTCATCTGGTGCGCGGCGAAGGCGTCTGGCTATGGGACGCCGGCGGGAAGAAGTACCTCGACTGCTACAACAATGTGCCGCATGTCGGCCATTGCCATCCGCGCGTGGTCGAGGCGATCACGCGCCAGGCCTCGACGCTGAACACCCATACGCGCTACCTGCATGAGGGCATCCTCGACTATGTCGAGCGGCTGACGTCGACTTTCGATAGGAGTCTCGACGCGGCGATCCTGACCTGCACGGGCAGCGAAGCAAACGACGTGGCGCTGCGCATGGCGCAGGCCGTTACCGGCAAGACCGGCGTCATCGCCACCAACCACACCTATCACGGCAACACGACCGCCGTGTCACAACTGTCGACGCGCATGCCGCCGGTCGGCGGCTTCGGTGGCCATGTCCGGCATGTGCCCGCGCCGGACAGCTATCGGCCGCTCGGCGGCGAAGGCGGAGACGCCTTTGCCACGGCTTTTGCAGCAGAAGTCGAGAAGGCGATTGCCTCTTTGCAGGACAGCCCGCACGGCTTCTCGGCCATCATCATCGACCCGTTCTTTGCCAATGAAGGTTTTCCCGATCTGCCGCCGGGTTTCCTGGACAAGACGGTCGCCGCCGTCCGCAAGGCTGGCGGTCTCGTTATCACTGATGAGGTACAGCCCGGCTTCGGCCGCACCGGCACACATATGTGGGGGCATCAGCACGCCGGCATCGTTCCCGACATCGTCACCCTCGGCAAGCCGATGGCCAACGGCCATCCGGTCGGCGGCGTCGTTGCCAACATCGATACGGTGAATGCCTTCCGCAAGGCGTTCCGCTATTTCAATACCTTCGGCGGCAATCCGGTCTCCTGCGCGGCCGCGATGGCGGTTCTTGACGTCATCGACGACGAAAACCTCATCGAAAATGCCCGCAAGGTTGGCGAATACACGCGCACTGCCTTCCAGAAACTCGCGCAAAAACACTCGATCATCGGCGACGTGCGCGGAAGCGGCCTCTTCATGGGCACGGAATTCGTGCTCGACCGTGCAACCAAGGAACCCGCGGCGGCACAGGCAACCCGGATCGTCAATCAAATGCGCGAACGGGGCGTGCTGATGGGTAAGATCGGCATTCATCAATGCGCGACCAAAATCCGGCCGCCCATGCCCTTCACCACAGAGAATGCCGATTTCATGTTGTCGATTTTCGACGACGTGCTGTCGGGCTTGTGAGGCTGATATGGCTGACGAGTTGCCACAGGCCGTCCGGGACGCGCTACAGAAGCGCGCACTGGAGGCGCTCGACCATTGGTCGGTTCAGGCCGATGAACCAGTGCTGATGAAATATCGAGAGAATGCTGTCTTTCGCATCACTCTCGACGACGGACAATATGCGGCTCTTCGGCTGCATCGTCCGGGTTATCATGACGAGATGAGCCTGCGCTCGGAACTGCACCTGATGGCTGCACTCCGGCTCGGAGAACTCAACGTGCCGACCCCTGTTCCTACAAGCGACAGGCAAAGCCTCGTTCGGCTGCCGGCCAACCGGCAATTTTCCGAACAGCATGCCGACGTTGTCAGCTGGATCGACGGCACGCCGCTCGGCCAGAGCGGCACACCTCTGGCGCAATCGGCCGAAAAACAGGCGGAAATCTTCTCCCGCGTTGGAAGCTCGATGGCGATCATGCACAATCTCGCCGATGCCTGGGCGCCGCCGGAGCGGTTTCGTCGTCCGGCATGGGATGCAGATGGCCTGGTGGGCGAAAAGCCGCTATGGGGACGATTCTGGGATTGCCTTGGCCTCTCGCAAGGCGACGCCGCAGCGCTGACGGCATTGCGGGACCAACTGCGCCAAGCGCTCGCCAAGGTGCAGGAGAACGGCCTCGACTATGGCCTGATCCATGCCGATCTCGTCCGCGAGAACATCTTCCTCACAGACAACGACCGCGACGTCGCCTTCATCGATTTCGACGACGCGGGATATGGCTTCCGCCTCTTCGATCTTGCGACAGCCCTGCTGAAGAACCGTAACGAAGCTGCTTATCCGGAAATCGAAAAAGCGCTGATTTCAGGCTATCGGAGCCAGCGCATGCTATCCGACGCAACGCTGGAATTCCTTCCGCTCTTCATGGTTCTGCGCAGCCTCACCTACATCGGATGGCTCGCCGAGCGGCCCGAGATTCCGAACTCTGCCCCGCGCCTTGCCCGCTACGTCAACGAAAGTCTGGAGATGGCAAGAAAGCTGAACACCATCGCTTGACTTCTCTCGGAAATTTATTAACGTGTTAAGTAAATGAGGGATCGGGAGGACGTATGCCACATCTCGCCATCGAGTATTCGGCCAATCTGGAAGGCCGCGCCGATATCGACGCGCTTTGCGAACGACTGCTGAAGACCGTGCTGGAAACCGGTCTTTTCGAGATCGGGGCCGTGCGCGTGCGCGCCTTTCGCGCGGATCACTACGCTATCGCCGACAAGCTGCCGGAGAACGCCTTTGTCGATCTGAATTTCCGCATCGGCAAGGGACGCACGGCTGAGGAAAAGAAGCATACCGGCGAAGCGATCTTTGCTGCGGCAACGGAGGTTCTGAGCCCCCTCTTTGCGACTCCGCATTTCGCTCTGTCGCTGGAGATTCGCGAGATCGATGCGGAGCTCAGCTGGAAGAAGAATGCCATCCATCCGCGGCTTCGCGGCAAGTGACCACGCCCGCCCGACGGGACGAGACAACATCAAGGAAATAGACGATGTCCAAATTGCAGGAAAACATCGCAAAGGCCGAAAGCTTTCTGGCCCGGTTCAAGGAACGCGGTGTTCTCAACCGCATCAACGGCGAGGATGTCTCTGCCGCTGACGGTTCGACCTTCGAAACCATTTCGCCGGTCGATCTGAAGCCGCTTGCCACCGTCGCCCGCGGCAAGGCTGCCGATATCGACCGCGCCGCCAAAGCCGCAAAGGCTGCCTTTGCCGATTGGGCTGCCATGCCGGGTGACGCCCGCAAGAAGCTTCTGCATAAGATCGCCGATGCAATCGTGGCCCGCGCGGAAGAGATCGCCTTCGTCGAATGCATGGACACCGGACAGTCGCTGAAATTCATGGCCAAGGCCGCCCTGCGCGGCGCCGAGAATTTCCGCTTCTTCGCCGATCGCGCACCGGAAGCGCGCGATGGCAAGTCGATCCGCGCCGAAGGCCAGGTCAACCTGACGACGCGCGTGCCGATCGGCCCGGTCGGGATCATCACGCCCTGGAACACGCCCTTCATGCTGTCGACCTGGAAGATCGCGCCGGCACTGGCCGCCGGCTGCACCATCGTCCACAAACCAGCCGAATTCTCACCTCTGACCGCCCGCCTGCTGGTGGAGATCGCCGAGGAAGCCGGCCTGCCGAAGGGTGTTTGGAACCTGGTCAACGGTCTGGGCGAAGATGCCGGCCGCGCTCTGACGGAACATCCCCTGATCAAGGCCATCGGCTTCGTCGGCGAAAGCCGCACCGGTTCGATGATCATGAAGCAGGGGGCCGATACGCTGAAGCGGGTGCATTTCGAGCTTGGCGGCAAGAACCCGGTCGTGGTCTTTGCCGATGCCGATCTTGAGCGCGCCGCCGATGCCGCCGTCTTCATGATCTACTCGCTGAATGGCGAACGCTGCACCTCGTCCTCGCGCCTGCTGGTCGAGGAGAGCGTCTACGACAAGTTCACCGCAATCGTCGCCGAGAAGGCCAAGCGCATCAAGGTCGGCCATCCGCTGGACCCGGAAACGGTCGTCGGCCCACTCGTCCATCCCGTGCACGAAAAGAAGGTGCTGGAATATATCCAGATCGGCAAATCCGAGGGTGCAACGGTTGCAGCCGGCGGCGAGAAGTTCGATGGCCCGGGCGGCGGTTGCTACGTCTCCCCGACCCTATTCACGGGCGCCAACAACCAGATGCGCATCGCACAAGAAGAGATCTTCGGGCCTGTGCTGACCGCCATCCCCTTCAAGGACGAAGCCGATGCGCTCGCGCTCGCCAACGACGTCCAGTATGGCCTGACCGGCTATCTCTGGACCTCGGACGTCACCCGCGCGTTCCGTTTCACCGAGCATCTCGAGGCCGGCATGATCTGGGTGAATTCGGAAAACGTTCGCCATCTGCCCACCCCCTTCGGTGGGGTCAAGAATTCCGGCATCGGCCGAGACGGCGGCGACTGGTCGTTCGATTTCTACATGGAAACCAAGAACGTCGCCTTCGCCACCAAGCCACACGCAATCCAGAAACTCGGCGGCTGAGCCGACAATACGCATAAAGGAGGAACAAATGCCCCTGCCGAAACCAAATCTCTATCCGCCCTTCAACATCGTGCGCCTCAGCCATGTCGAATTCGGCGTCACTGACCTTGCCAAGTCGCGCTCCTTCTATGTCGACACACTCGGCCTGCAGGTGACGGATGAGACGGCGGACACCATCTACCTGCGGGCGCTCGAAGAGCGCGGCCATCACTGCATCGTCCTGCGCAAGTCCGACAAGGCGGAAGCCCGCGACCTCGGCTTCAAGGTCTTCGGCGACGAGGATCTCGACAAGGCCGCTCACTTCTTCAAGGGCAAAGGCTTGCCGGTGGAATGGGTCGAGCGCCCTTACCAGGCGCGGACCTTCCGCACCCGCGACCCGCATGGCATTCCGCTTGAGTTCTACTCGAAGATGGATCGCCTGCCGCCGATCCATCAGAAATATGCGCTCTACAAGGGCGTCAAGCCGCTGCGCATCGACCACTTCAACTGCTACTCGACCAATGTCGATGAAAGCGTGGCTTTCTATAACGAACTCGGCTTCCGCGTCACGGAATATACCGAGGATGCCGAAACCGGTCGTCTCTGGGCTGCCTGGACGCACCGCAAGGGCGGCGTCCACGACATCGCCTTCACCAATGGTCGCGGCCCGCGCCTGCACCACACCGCCTTCTGGGTTCCGACGCCGCTCAACATCATCGACCTTCTCGACCTGATGGCAACCACCGGCTGGGTCAGCAATATCGAGCGCGGCCCGGGACGCCACGGCATCTCGAATGCCTTCTTCCTCTACGTCCTCGATCCGGATGGCCACCGCATCGAAATCTACTGCTCTGACTATCAGACCGTCGATCCCGATCTGGAGCCGATCAAGTGGGACCTCAAGGATCCGCAGCGCCAGACACTTTGGGGCGCACCCGCTCCCAAATCCTGGTTCGAACATGGTAGCCTGTTCGCCGGCGCAGAAGTCGCGGAACCGGAACTGAAGGCACAGCCGATTATCGCGCCTTAAGCGTTACCCTCAAGAGCGGGCGAAAACGCCCGCTCTTTTCAACGTTATCCAGGCGAGGAGATAGTCATGAAATTGAAGGACGCAACGTTGTTCCGGCAGGCGGCATTGGTCGGCGGCGAGTGGATCGAAGCCGATCCCGCAAACGCGATCAAGGTCGACAATCCGGCAACAGGCGAGATCATCGGCCTGGTTCCCAATCTGGGTGCTGCCGAGACGAAGAAAGCGATTGCTGCAGCCGAGGTGACCCAGAAGGAATGGGCCGCCCGCACCGCCAAGGAGCGTTCCGGCATTCTGCGGCGCTGGTTCGAGCTGATGATGGAAAACCAGGATGATCTCGGACGCATCCTGACCGCCGAACAGGGTAAGCCACTGCCCGAGGCCAAGGGCGAAATTGCCTATGGCGCAAGCTTCATCGAATGGTTTGCCGAAGAAGGCCGTCGCGTCTATGGCGACATCATCCCCGGCCATCAGAAGGACAAGCGCATCCTTGTCATGAAGCAGCCGATCGGCGTCGTCGCGGCCATCACTCCCTGGAATTTCCCGAATGCGATGATCACCCGCAAGGCCGGCCCGGCTTTTGCCGCTGGCTGCGCCATGGTCCTGAAACCCGCATCCCAGACGCCATTCTCGGCAATCGCCCTTGCGATCCTCGCCGAGCGTGCCGGCCTGCCCAAGGGGCTGTTCAGCGTCATCACCGGATCGGCCCGCGCCATCGGCGCCGAAATGACCGCAAGCCCAGTCGTGCGCAAGCTCACCTTCACCGGCTCGACGGAAGTCGGCGCCGAACTCTACAAACAGAGCGCGCCGACCATCAAGAAACTCGGCCTCGAGCTTGGAGGCAATGCGCCCTTCATCGTATTTGATGACGCCGATCTCGATGCGGCTGTCGAAGGTGCGCTGATCGCCAAGTTCCGCAACAACGGTCAGACCTGCGTCTGCGCCAACCGTCTCTATGTGCAGGACGGCGTCTATGATGCCTTCGCCGAAAAGCTTGCCAAGGCTGTGGGTTCGCTGAAGACCGGCAACGGTTTCGACGAGGGCATCAACCTCGGACCGCTGATCGATGAAGCGGCTCTCAACAAGGTCGAGGAGCATGTCGCCGACGCTCTTTCCAAGGGTGGTCGCATCGTTGCCGGCGGTCATCGCCATCAGCTCGGCGGACGCTTCTATGAAGCGACGGTGCTAGCCGACGTCACGCCTGCCATGGCTGTGGCGAAAGAAGAGACCTTCGGGCCGGTGGCTCCCCTCTTCCGCTTCAAGGATGAGGCCGATGTCATCGTTCAGGCCAATGACACCGAATTCGGTCTTGCCTCCTACTTTTATGCCAAGGATCTCGCCCGCGTATTCCGCGTTGCCGAAGCCCTGGAATACGGCATGGTCGGCGTCAATACCGGCCTGATCTCGACGGCCGAAGCGCCCTTCGGTGGCGTCAAGCTCTCCGGCCTTGGCCGCGAGGGTTCGCGCTACGGCATCGAGGAATTCACCGAAATCAAATATGTCTGCCTCGGCGGCGTCGTCTGAGGTCAAAACAAGGCCATGAAAGCATGACCCATCCAAGATTCCTGTCCTTTTCGAGAAACGGCCGTCATGGTTACGGGCTTGCGGTCGACGGCGGTGTCGTCGACCTCTCCGCTCGCCACGGCGCGTCATGGCCGACACTGCGTGAGGTGATCGAGGCCGGTCGCCTCGTTCAGCTCGCAGAGGAAGCCAAGACGTTGAAGCCGGATTTCGCACTGGACGACATCCGCTTCGAAATTCCCATTCCGTCGCCGGAAAAGATCATTTGCGTCGGGGTCAATTTCCCCGACCGCAACGAGGAGTACAAGGATGGGCAGGCTGCCCCTTCCAACCCCTCTCTCTTCATCCGCTTTCCGCGCTCGTTCACCGGCAACGGGCAGCCGCTGATCCGTCCGCCGGAAAGCCCCCAGCTCGACTACGAAGGCGAGATCGTTATCGTCATCGGCAAGAGTGGCCGGCGGATTGCCGAGGCCGATGCCTTCTCGCATATCGCGGCTCTTTCGCTTTGCAACGAAGGCACGATCCGCGATTGGGTGCGGCACGCGAAGTTCAACGTCACCCAGGGCAAGAACTTCGACAATACAGGCTCGATCGGCCCCTGGCTGATCCCCTTCACCGATGCCGCCCAGCTCGACGATATTGAACTCAAGACCCGCGTCAACGGAGAAGTGCGCCAGATCGACCGCACCAGCCGGATGATCTTCTCCTTCCGCAAGATCATCAACTACATCTCCACCTTCACCACGCTCGTTCCCGGCGACGTCATCGTGACAGGCACGCCGACCGGCGCCGGCGCCCGCTTCGACCCGCCGATCTGGCTGAAGCCGGGAGATGTCGTCGAAGTCGAGGCAGATGGCCTCGGCATCCTCAAAAACACCATCGCCGACGAGGTGCTCTGATGCTATCGCAAGATGAAATCCAGGCCGCGGCAGAAAGCCTCGACCAGGCCGAGCGGACGCGCGTCCAGACCGGGCTCCTGTCGCTGAAGCACCCGCAGATGACCATGGACGACTCTTATGCCGTCCAGAGCGCCTGGGTGAAAAAGAAGATCGCCGCTGGCCGCAAGCCGATCGGCTGGAAGATCGGGCTGACGTCGAAGGCAATGCAGTATGCCCTCAACATCAACATTCCGGATTCCGGCGTGCTCTTCGACGACATGATCTTCGAGGACGGCGCGACCGTGCCGGCCGACCGCTTTATCCAGCCGCGCATCGAGGCCGAGATCGCCTTCGTCATGAAGGCGCCGCTCAAGGGTCCGAACGTCTCGATCTTCGATGTGCTGAACGCCACCGACTACGTGACCCCTGCCCTTGAGATCCTGGATACCCGTATCCTTCGGGTCGATCCGGAGACGAAGAAGGCGCGTACGATCGTCGACACCATCTCCGACAACGCCGCCAATGCCGGCATTGTCACCGGCGGCCGCGCGGTGCGGCCCGATCAGATCGACATGCGCTGGATGGGCGCGATCGTCAGCCGCAACGCCGAGGTCGAGGAAACCGGCCTTGGTGCCGGCGTCTTGAACCAGCCTGCGCGTGGCATCGCCTGGCTTGCCAACCGCCTGTCGCAATATGGAGACGGTATCGAAGCCGGTCAGATCGTTCTTGCCGGTTCGTTCATCCGCCCGATCGAGGCGCGGCACGGCGATACGATCACTGCCGATTTCGGTCCTTACGGATCGGTCAGCCTGTTCTTTGCATGAAGGAGTAAGACATGCCTGCGCCCAGGAACCTTTTTAAACAGGCATTGAAGGAAGGGCGGGCGCAGATCGGCCTCTGGCAGGCCCTCGCCAATGCCTACACGGTCGAAATCTCAGCGGGCGCCGGTTACGATTGGCTCCTGCTGGACGCCGAGCATGCGCCGAACGACGTGCCGCTCCTCGTCTCGCAACTGCAGGCGATGAAGGGCACGGCGAGCCACGCGATCATCCGCCCGCCGATCGGCGAGACCTGGATCATCAAGCAGATGCTCGATATCGGCGCCCAGACCCTGCTCATCCCGATGGTCGACAGCAGGGAAATGACCGAAACCATGGTGAAGGCTGTCAGATATCCGCCGCATGGCGTGCGCGGCGTCGGTGCGGCCCTTGCCCGCGCCTCCGCCTTCAATCGCATCCCCGACTATCTGCCGACGGCCAATGACGAGATTTGTCTGCTCCTGCAGGTGGAAAGCCGTGCGGGACTCGAAGCGCTCGATGCCATTGCCTCGACGGAAGGCGTCGATGGCGTCTTTATCGGCCCCGCCGATCTCGCTGCCGACATGGGCTATCTCGGCAAGCCGGGCGCACCGGAAGTGCAGGCGGAGGTCGAAAAGGCGCTTGCGAAAATTCAGGCGCATGGCAAGGCCGCCGGCATTCTGATCGGCGACCTTTCACTGGCCAAGCGCTATCTCGAACTTGGGGCGACCTTCGTGGCGATCGGCAATGACGTGACGCTTCTCGCCAATGCCACCACCAAGCTTCTGGATGATTTCAAGAAGGCTGAAGCAGCAAAGCCGCCTGCTGACGCGAAGGTTTACTGATCTCCGCAGACGCCTCTCACAGACCAGCGAGGGGCGTTTGCCAATCATGCGGTGGAGGAGCCGCGTGATCGGGCCCGTTGTGCACGCTCAGTCAAAACGGACTGCACAGCTGGACGCGACGCCAGCGAATGCATCGGCCATGATGCTCAAGAAATCCAAGAGGAGGAAACATGCGTTTCAAGAACAAGACGGCCCTGATTACGGGTGGCGGCACGGGTATCGGTGCAGCGGTCGCGCGCCGCATCCGCCAGGAAGGCGGCAATGTCGCGCTCGTCGGGCGCCGTCCCGAGCCGCTTAGAAGCGTTGCCGAAGAGATCGGCGCAACTGTCGTTGCAGCCGATGCTGCCGATGGCGCCGCGATGAAGGCTGCAGTGGAGAAAGTCGTCGAGACCTATGGCGGGCTCAACATCCTGATCGCCAATGCCGGCGGCCACGGTGTTGGACCGACAGTCAGCATGTCGGACGAGACATGGGATCTTGCCGTTCGTCTGAACCTCAACACCGCATTCGTCAGCGCACGCGAATCCCTGCCCCACCTCATCAAGAACAAGGGCAATATCGTCGTTCTTGCCTCGATCGCCGGGCTCTTTGCCGGACCGGATGCCGCGGGCTACGTCACCATGAAGCACGGCTGCATCGGTCTTGCGAAGTCGCTGGCGCGCGACTACGGCCGCAAGGGCGTTCGCACCAATACCGTTTGCCCCGGCTGGGTCACGACCGCCATGGCCGACGAGCAGATGGAATTCATCGTCGAGAAGTACAAGCTGAACAGCATCGAGGAAGCCTATGCGCTCGTCACCAAGGACGTGCCGCTCGGGCAGCCGGCGACTGCCGAGGACGTCGCCAATGCCGTCTGCTTCCTCGCTTCGGGTGAAGCTTCGATGATCAACGGCGCGGTCCTGACCGTCGACGGCGGCGCCGGCACAGTCGACCTGCCGACACTGGCATTTGTGGATTAAAGGGGGAGGAAATACACATGAACCAGAATCCAAAGGATTGGAAAACCTACGATCAGTTCGCCTATGGCATCGACACGAACCGCCTGCCGGCGACGGATGCCCTTGCCGGCTCGTCGCACAAGGTCGCCTTCGACGATGGCCGCAAGCTCGAGCTTGCCTTTGGCAAGGAAGACGTCAAATGGTCCGACGGCAAGGACAGCGCCACGGATAAGGCCGAAGTTATCGAAGTCGCGCCGAACACCTATTTCGTCGAAATCGTCTTTGCCGGACGCGCCAAGGAGGCGGAAACGCTGATCCTGAACGTTGAGACGCGTCGCGCCCTGTCGATCTACTCGATCGTTCGCGAGCTGAAAGATTCGGTCGGCGAGCCGCAGGTGGCACAGATTTTCCGTCCCGGCATCATTGAGGGCGGTGTTGTCAGCGGACAGGCTCCGGCTGAGAGCCGCGACCTGATCGGCCTCCGGGCACACTTCACCTACAGCCCCAACCATGTCTACGAGCACACGTACCTGTCGTCGCAGCGCTATGCCTGGCAATGCCTCGTCGGCGTTCAGCGCGGCCATGGCGACGTCGATCTGACCACCACCTACAAGTTCGACGAAAACCAGTACATCTTCACCTTCCGCGAATTCAAGATCGCAGTCGCATCGACATTCTTCTACAATTTCAATGACATGCGCTCCACAGGCAAGTTCCTCGGCATCACTGGCGACGGACGTATCCAGAACAGCCCGGCCGGTGCGTTCATCCGCAAGGCTTCGATGACCTACTACCTGCCCGGCCAGGAACCAGTGTGAAGGACAGCACGATGCGAACAGCTTTCGAAATTGTGAAGGCGCATTACGACGCCAATCTCCGCCGCGATATGGATGGCATGCTGGCCGACATCGCTCCGGATTGCCACTGGACCGAGATGGACGGTTTTCCCTGCGTCGGCACCTATGTCGGCCCGCAGGAGATCTTCAAGAACGTCTTTCAGGCGCTTGGCCAACTGTTTGACGGATACACGTTCACGCTCGAACGGCTCCTCGACGCCGGCAACGACGTGGTCGCCATCGGCGAGTACACGGGCACCAGCAAGCAGACGGGCAAGCCATTCAAGGCTCGCGTCGTGCATGTCTGGGGCGTGGCACAGGATAAGATCCGTCGGTTCGAACAGTTCACCGATACGCTTCGGGTGGTAGAATCGATGCGTTGATCGGTTGAGGCGGCCGGACCCGAGGTCGGGCCGCCTTTTATACGGCCGAGGCCCGCCGCCATTGCGACGGAGAAACACCGAAGCGGTTGCGGAAGGCTCGGGAAAAATGTGCGCTTGATGAAAAGCCGAGCGCAAACGCAATTTCGGATATTTCGCCCGCATAGCCTCCGGCATCCCGCAACTGTGCGGCAGCCCTCTCCAGGCGTAAATTCCAGATATAGTCCGAAGGCGTCAGGCACTCGACCTCGAATGCCCGATAGACATAGCGCACAGAGCAGCCCATACGGCGCGCGATCATTGTAATGGTCAGGTCCGGCCGCTCGACATTGCCCTCGATAAACTCCTTGATCCGCTGCAACAGCAGAGCCAACGGATTGGCAACCGGCCTTGCCGGCTGCGTATCTGCGCCGATCACGGTGCGAACGAGATCAATCATGGTCTGGCCGATGCCAGCGCGCCTGGCTTCATCGAGATGGCCGATCTCATGCATGGTTGATTCCATCAACGACAGCAGGATGCGGCACATGCCGTCCTGCTCTGCATGGGCTGTAAAAGGTGTCGACAGCCGCTCAATGGCGCTATGGGAGAGTGCATGCCGTGGCAACTGCAGCAGAAGTTGGCGCACGGGCGTGCTGTTGGTCAGCACGTAGGGCCGACGTGGGTCATAGATGACCAGAGCATCGGATTGCACCGGGGCACGCTGTCCGCCCTGCATCAGCGAGGCAGTTCCCTCCGTTTGCAAGATCAGCTTGATCGCGTCCGGATCATCGGGGCCCGCCGTGACGCGCTCACCGAAAACGACATGCCGTTCGGCCTCCAACCGGGTCAGCCGGCATGCACCGAGCATTGCCGACACCATGCGGCTTTTATTCTGATCGGCGGCGCCGAAATCAAGGCGGACATTGCCGAAGAGATTGCGGGCCAGACCGGCGAACTCACGCCCACCGGCGATGTCGACATGACGTTGAAGCGCTGCAGCCATGATAGAACCCTCAAGAGGTAAGATATCCGCCATCGACCGGCAGGCACGCGCCCGTAACATAGCGTGCCGCTTCCGAGGCAAGGAATATGATCGCATCGGCGATTTCCTCGGCAACACCCCACCGGCCGGCGGGGATGCGCTGGAGAATAGGTCCTGAAGCGGCCTCATCGGCGAAAAGCGCTCGACTGAGGGGCGTGACGATCCAGCCCGGTGCGACGGCGTTGACGCGAATACCGGCTTGCGCATATTCCTGCGCCAGCGATTTCGTCAGCTGCACGATCGCTCCCTTGCTCGCGGCATAGGCCGGTCGGTCTGCAGCGCCGAAGGTCGAGTACATCGACGCGATATTGACCATCGCCGAGCCGGCGCTCATATGCGAGCGCGCCAGCCTGCAGCAATCCATAACCGAGGTCAGGTTGATCGCCATGACCTCGTCGAACACGGCTTTCGACCATTCGCCACGATCGCGGCTGACCCCGGTGCAATTGACCAGAACATCGATCGTCCCGACAGATGCGAAGAAAGCGTCCAGCGCCCCCGGCACGAGCACATCTACCTCATGATTTTCGATCCGAGGCCCGGCGGGCGCCTTCGATGCGCCGAGACCGCAACTCACGACACGGGCGCCAAGCCCGGCAAAGCGCTGCACGCTGGCGGCACCTATGCCTGATGTGCCTCCCGTGACGACGACCGTTCGCCCGGCAAAAAGATCGGAGGAAAACGTCATGGCAGCTCCTTCCTGTCAGCTGGCAAGGTAAGCGCCGTGGAGAATATCCGGTTGCGCCTTCAAAGTGGCGGCGGAGCCGTTAAAGACGAGACGTCCGCGCTCCAGAACAAGTGCCTGATCGGCAAGGTCGAGGGCGAGGTTGGCGAACTGCTCGATCAGGAGAACGCCGATGCCGCCCGCCGCGGCGATCTTGAGCGCCTCGGCCAGCCGCTTCACGACGGCAGGCGCCAGTCCGAGAGAAAGCTCGTCTACGATCATGAAGCGAGGCTTGGCAACAAAAGCCTGGGCCATCGCCACCATCTGCTTCTGCCCTCCGGACAAATCCGACGCCGATTGCCGGCGGCGCTCGGCAAGCTCGGGAAATATTTCGTAGGCGCGCTCGAGCCCTTGCTTGCGGCCATTGGCCGACGGATCGAGGGCGGCCACGAGGATATTATCCTCCACGGAGAGCTGTCCCAGCACGCGATGGCCCTCCGGAACGAGTGCAAGACCCGCGCGGCGGATACGATCGGGCGCAAATCCATCGAGCGTGGCGCCATCGAGGCGCACCGAACCGCCACGCGGCAAAGCGCCTGCCATGGCCATGACGGTGCTCGACTTACCCGCGCCGTTGGCGCCAAGCAGCGTCGTAACCTTGCCGGCGGTCACCGAGAAGGAAACACCATGAATAACGCGCTTGCCGCCACGCTCGACGACAAGGTTTTCCACATGGACTTGTGATGTGTCGGTCATCTCAGAACTCCCCCAGATAGGCGCGACGCACATTGGGATCGGCCAGCACGGCATGGGTCGGCCCGAGCGCCAGCAGCTTGCCGTAGTCGAGCACCATAGTCTCACTGCACATGGAACGGATCAGATCGACATCGTGGTCGATGATCAGCACCTGTGCTCTGAATTCTGCCGGGATGCGGAGAACCAGTTCGCGAAATGCCTTGCCCTCCTCCTCGGTCAGACCGGCTGCCGGCTCGTCGAGCAAGATGAGTTTCGGGTTGCCGACCAAGCATTTGGCGAGCTCGACGAGGCGGCGCTGAAACAGATTGAGCGATTGCCCCAGCCGATCGGCAGCCGACATCAGACCGACGAAGGTCAAAGCCTGGTCCACGGCACCGGACCGATGCCCAACCGGCACGACATGGTCGGCGATCGCGGCGATGTTGCCGGCGACCGTCAGATCCTCGACAACCTGCTCCGTCTGGAACGAACGTCTCAGGCCGGCGCGTACGCGCTGAAGCGGCGACATCGACAACAGCGGCTGTTCGCCTAGCGACACCGTGCCCTGGATCGGCCGGACGAAGCCGGAGAGCACGTTTAGCAATGTGGTTTTGCCGGCGCCGTTCGGGCCGATAAGCCCGGCCACCGGAGCCGTCAGCACGGCGCTCAGCTCATTGATCGGCTTGACGCCGCCGAATTGCACGACGAGATTGTCGATCTTGATCATCGATCCCTCCCTCGGGAAAGCTTATCGCCGAGCCAGGCGATCAGACCGGATATCTGGCCGGCGATGCCGGTCGGGGCGGTCGCCAAGGCATGGAACAGCGCCATGCCGAAAATCCCGATCGTCACATAGCCGTCGATGCCAAGATCGGTCAGCAGCGCCGGCACTGCGCGCAGCAGAAGCCCGGCAATCAATGCGCCGTACCAGTTGAAGACCCCACCGACGATGGCGAGCGCGAAGAGATTGAGACTATCGAATGCGCCAAAGGCGCGGCCGTCGAGCTGGCCAACATTGCCGGCAAGCAGCCCGCCGGCGAGACCGGCCAGAAGGCCGCTGAGCGCAAAGGCCCATGCCTTGTAGATCAGGACATTGACGCCACTCGCAACGGCCACCGTCTCGCTCTTGCGGATGAGCGCCCAGGCGCGGCCTGGACGGGCAAGCTTATGCCACTGCGCAATCAACAACCCGATTGCCGCCGCCGCGCAGACATAAAGGAAGTAGGCAACCTCGCCATCGGCTATAACGGGTCTTGCCAGCATTGCGCGTCCGGAACCATCTGCCCGTCCAAGGAAGCCCGGACCACCGTCCGGAAAACCCCAGGCGCTAATGACGATCTGGAAGGCACCGGCCAGCATCAGCGTGACGAGTGCCAGATACAGGCCGCGCAGCCGCAAGGCAGGCACGCCGAATGCCAGCCCCACCACCGAGGCGACGATGCCGCCCGCGAGCAGGCTGACCTCGAAAGGCGGATGAAAGGCGTGGCCGATACGGAGCGTCACCCAGCCACCGACACCGACAAGCGCAAACTGGCAGAGCGAGACGAGGCCAAGCTGGCCGTAAAGAATGGCGAGTCCGGCGACGGAGAGCGACAAGGCAACGGCTGAGGTAGCGGCCGATAGCCAGAAAGAATTGGCAAGGAGAGCGACGACGAGCGAGAAGATGAGCATCGTCACCGGGACATGCAGTAGCTGCTTGGGCAGGCGCACCATCGTTGGGCCTTCGGCGTTGGAAGCGATTGTCTGATCCTGAACGGTCATCGGTCTTTCAACGCGGCTCTCGCCGTGCCTCCCAGGATGGTGACTGCAACGAGCGCGATGACGAAGGGAGCCGCCGCACGATAGGGCGATATCCAGGCGATCGGCGTCAGCACGGCCTCGGCTATACCGATGAGAATGCCAGCGATGGCCGTTTCCCAGAGCGAGCGCAGCTGGCCAAGGATTGCGGCTGCAATCGCCGGGATGACCAGCAAGGTCAGGAACGTTCCCTGCAACCGCACGAGATCGGCAAGCAGCAGGCCGGCAAGCCCTGAGAATATACCGGTGATGATCCAGGCGGCGGTTTCGGTATAGAGAATGCGTACACCCAGGATAGCGCTGAGATCGCGATCGTTGGCCAGGGCGCGCATATCGAGGCCGAGCCGTGTGCGGTTCAGCAACAGCGTGATCGCGACCACCATGACGACGGCGAGGATGATGGCGATGATGCGCGTATAGGTCAGACGCACGGCAAACAGGGTGACGAACATCTGGTCGGTCGGAAACTGCAGACGACGCGGCAGTTCACCCCAGATCACACCCATAATCGCAATTAGCAGGAGGGCGGGTGCCAGCGTTCCCACGGCGCGCACGACAATGTCGCGATGCGACAGCAGAGGCGCGAAGATGCGGCCGTACAGAAAGCTGATTGTTGTAGAGACGACGACCGCCGCCAGAATGGCAACCGCGAGCGGCATTTTCCACTCAAGCAGCTGCCAGGCACAATGGGCGCCAATGGCACCGAACGCACCGAACGCAAAATTGAGAACGCCTGTCGCACGAAACAGAACGACAAGGCCGACGCCGGACAATGCGTAGACGGCACCGATTCCCAGGCCGGAAATGACGAAGGGTAGAAGGTTCATGGATCGATCCTCTACG
Organism: Rhizobium sp. NPDC092011; assembly: GCF_044756305.1. NCBI lineage: Bacteria > Pseudomonadati > Pseudomonadota > Alphaproteobacteria > Hyphomicrobiales > Rhizobiaceae > Rhizobium > Rhizobium sp. NPDC092011. The sequence continues at coordinate 1,317,199 of NZ_JBIVSO010000001.1, read as the reverse complement.
GCGCAGCGTGTCCTTCGGACACGCAAGGGACGCCGTAACATTCTAGATCAACGCATCGAGCTTTCCGAAAATCGGTCCCGGTTTTCGGGCCGATGCGTGTGGTCGCTCGGCTCCGCGGCGTCAGCGCCGCGGAGCCGATGGCAAGGGTCTGGGCTTAGTTGAGGCCGGCCGACTTTTCGAAGGCGCGGATATCCTTCAGTTCCGGATCCGGCGACGGGGCGCAATCGGAGACGACCTTCCACTTGCCGCCTTCGGCAACCGCCATGCGTGTCGTCGAATTGGCATTGTGACGTGTCTGGCCATCGCCGTAGTACCAGGGAGCGCAGAAGATATCGCTCTTGAAGTCCTTGATCTGCTTCACGGCGGCAGAGGCGGTCTCGCGATTGATGTTGGCCGGATCGAGCGTCATCAGCGCCTTTTCTGCAATGCGTGCGGCGAGATAGCCGGCCTGGGCGAAGGTATCGCGCGGGTCGGATTTCTGGCCGTACTGATCCATGACAGCCAGCCAGTTCTGATTGTCCGGCGTAGTGGCTTCGAGATCATTGAACTCCATGTTGACGTAGAACTTGCCGTCCCAGCCCGAACCGATGGTCGACGGAACCGAGAGATCGTAAGCCGAAGCAGCGCTGAGGAAGGTGATCGACTGGTTCAGGCCCTGCTCTTCGGCTGCGGTCAGAAGCGGCACGGCGACGCCCTTGGAGAGGCCGAGAACGATAATGTCAGGCTTGCTGGCCGCTGCCTGCAGGATGATGGAGGTGGCATCGGCAGAACCGGGGTCCATCAGGATCGTCTGTGCCGCAAAACCCTTTTCCTTGGCGAGCAAGGCGACGCCATCGCAGGACCATGTGCCGACATTGGGGATATTCGGAGCGATGCAGACAACCGACTTGGCATGAAGCTTGTCGAGCGCATAGCCCATCGCACCCAGCATGGAGACGCGCGGCCCGGCATTGGTCGGCGCGATGTTACCGGCGAAGAAGCATTCGCGCGGTACGCCGACACCCGCCAGCACCAGAATGCCGGCCTTTCTGTAAAGCTCGGCATTGGCACCGCATTCGACGTAGCTCGAATTGCCGACCATCAGCACTGCCTTCTGGTCATTGACGAGCTTGGCGGCCAGCTGCGCGGCGATCTCCGGATTCCACTGATCGTCCTCGATCATGTATTTGACCGGTCGGCCCTTGATGCCGCCATTGGCGTTGAGGCAATCGAAATAGGCCTTTGCCGCCTTGGTCGAGTTCGAGAAGTCGTCGGGGCCGGTCTTGCCGGTGATGGCGCCGATGATGATCGGTTCGCCGGTCGCGGGCTTGCCGCTATTGTCGCCGCAGGATGCGGCCGCATGCGCACTGAACGCCGAAACGAGCGTCAGGAAAAGGCTGATCGCCAGCCCTCTGAGATTGATAGGCATTCTCTCCTCCAGTTGTTGTCCCCGCTCCCCAGGGATCTTGATGCCGGCGATTGCAGGCTCAACCCGAAATCGCCTTTCCTGTCATGAAGGCGGCAGCCTTTGCCGCAATCATCATCGTCGGTGCGTTGGTATTGCCCGAAACCAGGGTCGGCATGATCGAGGCGTCGCAGACCCGCAGCCCCTCTATGCCGCGCACCTTCAGGTCCGGCCCCACCACAGCATTCGGATCGTCTGCCCGGCCCATGCGGGCCGTCCCGGCCGGATGGAATACGGTCTTGCACGATTGGCGGATGTAGTCCCGCAGTGCGTCCGGGTCCTTCTCGACGCCCGGCTTCGGCAGCACGCGACGCTTGACCAGCTTGGCAAGCGCCGGCGCATCGAGAATCCGGATCGCAGTTTCGACGCCGCGCACCAAAGTCTCGATATCTGACGGATCGGAAAGCAGATTGGCGTTGAAATCCGTCTGCTCGGTCGGGTTGGCGCTCTTTAACTTGATCCAGCCGCGAGAACGCGGCCGCAGATAGCAAGGCCCGATGCTGAGGCCGTGCCCAGGCTCCGGGTCGCGATCGATGAAGCCGATCAGCACCGGTAGCACGTGGAACTGCACGTCCGGCTGCCCCGTCCCTGACGTATCGACAAAACCGCCGCACTCGACAACGTTCGATGACAACAGGCCTCTATGCGAGGTCAGATAGCGCAGCATGTGGCCCACCGCCCTCAGCCCCTTGTCCTGGCCAAGGATCGAGATGGGCTCGTATGTTTCCCCCTGCACGGGCACTTCCAGGTGGTCCTGATAGTTCGCTCCAACGCCAGGCAGATCGGCGACGACCTCGATGCCGAGCGATGAAAGATGCTCCGCATCGCCGATACCGGATAGCTGCAGGATCTTTGGTGTGGCAATCGCACCGGCGGTCAGCGCAATCTCGCGCTCTGCCTTGAAGGTCGCGCCATCGAGCAGTTCGACCCCAACGGCCTTTCTTCCTTCGAACAGGATGCGAGCGACCTTGCGTTGCGTCAGCACGGTCAGATTTGGCCGTTTCTCCGCTTCGCGCAGAAAGGCCTGCGCGGAACTCCAGCGACGGCCGCCATGCGTCGTGCTTTGATAGAAGCCGACACCAGCCTGATCCGCGCCGTTGAAATCGTCATTGTGCGGAATGCCGATTTCGGTCGCAGCCTTGATGAAGGCCTCGCTCAGCGGATGGCGATGACGCGGATCCGAAACGTGCAGGCCACCCTTGTTGCCGTGATACTGGCCGTTCAATCGCTCATTGTTCTCCAGCGAACGGAAGGCCGGCAGCACGTCGTCATAGGACCAGCCCTGACAACCCATCTGGGACCACGTGTCGTAATCATTGCGATGACCACGAACATAGATCATCGCGTTGACCGAACTGCCGCCGCCAAGCACGTTGCCCTGCGGCGTAATGCTCGGACGCCCGTTCAAGCCCTTATCGGGGTTCGAGGCATAGGGATGGATATCGATGCCCTTGCCCAGCACCTTGAAGAAGGTCGCGGGGATGTGGATCCAGGGATCAACATCCCGCCGGCCCGACTCGATCAGCAGAACCTTATTCGCCGGATTTTCCGACAGCCGGTTCGCCAGAACGCAGCCCGAGGATCCACCGCCGACGATGATATAGTCGTAGGTCGCCATCGCTTAGCTCAGCACCGTCTGGATTGTCGTGAATTCCTTCAGCCCCTCAGCGCCAAACTCGACCCCCATGCCGGACTGCTTCACGCCGCCGAAGGGTGCGTTGGGCTGAATGGTGCCGTGCTTGTTGATCCAGACGGAGCCGCATTCGAGCTGCATCGCATAGCGCTTCGCCTTCTGGGCATCCGCAGACCAAACGGAGCCGCCGAGGCCCGCCGGATTCTGGTTGGCGCGTGCAATCACCTCATCGATATCGCTGTATCGGATGATCGGCAGTGCCGGACCGAACTGCTCTTCATCGACCAGCCGCACGCCATGGTCGACATCGGCAACGAGCGTGATCGGATAGAAGTATCCGGGCCGGTCCATCGGCGCGCCGCCGGTCAGGATGCGGCCGCCATTGGCACGCGCATCGTCAACGAGTTCACGCACCTTATTGAACTGCATTTCGTTTTGAATGGGTCCGAGAATGCTCGTCTCATCCAGACCATCACCGACGGCGATCTTGCCTGCGTAATCGGCAAGCCCGCGGCACACATCCTCATAAATGCTGTCATGCACATAGAGGCGCTTCAGCGCTGCGCAGGTCTGGCCATTGTTGATGAATGCGCCCCAGAAAAGCCCCTCGACAATGGCTTTTGGGTCAGCATCCGGCAACACGATACCCGCATCATTGCCGCCGAGTTCCAGCGTCAGCCGCTTCAGGGTCGCGACTGCCGACGCCATGACCTTCTTGCCGGTTTCCGTCGAACCGGTGAAGGTCATCTTGGAAATCCCAGGATGGGCGGAAAGTGCCGCCCCGATGCTGTTTTCGCCGGTAATGATGTTGACGACGCCGGGCGGAAGAACCTCATTCATGATTTCGACGAGGCGAATAGTCGACAAGGGCGTCAGCGGCGACGGCTTGATGACGACGGTATTGCCTGCGCGCACAGCCGGCACGATATGCCAGCAGGCGATCATCACGGGCCAGTTCCAGGGCGTGATCGAACCGACGACGCCGATCGGCTTGCGATGCAATTCGACGCGGCCTTCATTGTCGTCCTGAAGCACCTCAACCGGCAAGTCCAGTTCGGCGGTATGCCGTGTCCAGGCAAGTGCGCCACCGATTTCGAAGCGCGAACCGAGGCCATTGAGCGGCTTGCCCTGTTCCCGAGTCAGGATCTGGGCAAGCTCTTCCGCATGTTCGTTGATCTTCTCTGCGACCGCGCGGCAAGCGCTGGCGCGCTCTTCGTTCGAAGCCTGCGACCAGGTCTTGAAGGCTTCAGTCGCTGCGGCAACCGCCCTGTCAAGATCTGCTTCGCTGCCGAGCGGCATGTAGCCGACCACATCACCGCTTGATGGATTTGCGACCGGTGCATGATGGGACGTGGCGACATGCTCGCCGCCGATAAGCAGGGTATACTGCTTCACGATATTCTCCTCCCGTGACTTTCGGGAGGACTATGGCTTTTGCCACCAGACCCGTCTTGGGGAGAAACGCGCCTCGTCTTGGACTGGAGCGCAGACTGCGTTTCAGTCCAATCTATGCACTGGTTCGGCGGACCGAAGCAGCTCGCTCGGAGCGCAATCGAACAGTTCCTTGAAGCTGCGATTGAAATATGAAATATCGTTGAAACCGGCGGAATAGGCGACTTCGGCTATCGTTGTGGGGTTGCGCCGTTCCTTGAGCTGCTCGATCTTTTCGCGGGCAAAGCGCAGGCGCTTGTCGCGAATGACGGTCGTGCAGGTCATGCCCATGCCCTGGAAATCCTGCTGAAGGGTGCGGATCGACACGCCAAGCCTCGTCGCCAGCCATTTGGCATTGAGGTCGGTATCGGTCAGGTGCTTGTCGATCAGAATATCGACCATCTGCATGCGCCTGCTGGCGCTGTCATGCAGCGAGTTCAGACTGGTCGCCTGGGCGCTCGTCGACAGAAAGGCCTGACGGGTCGTGTCGAACATCAGCTGACGCAGATGCGGAGAAGCCACGTCATTTTCCGGCGTGGTCATTATCTTGGCGATCAGCGCCCGCAGCATCATCGCCATCGGGTCGGATGCGACGAGCTTGCGGGCCACGTCGAAATCGACCTTGCTGTCGGAATACATCAATTGCCGCGGCAAATGCAGCGAGAGATGATTGGAGAAGTGTCCACGGAAATAGAAGGTTGTGGGACGGGTGGAGTCGACGAGAATGCACTCGCCGACGTCAAGAATGTTCTGCTGGCCGGAATGCTCGACGCCACAGACACCTTCAAGCTGCAGGATCAGAAAAAGATGCTCACTAGCATCGCGCCGGATATCGTCCCAATCGCGATGGACATAATCGAGATCATTGGAGACGTGTGCGAACTCCATGCCGCACACATCGATGCGGCTTGCCATGCCGACGACACTATCGCCGCGCGTCACGGTATGCGGGTTGAAATTCCCGCAAATGCTCCGCAAGCCGTCCGCCCATTGATCATAGGGCGTGGGCGACCAGCTCCGTTCGATGAGGCTGCGATTCTGCAACAGGTCCAACTCTGCCTCCCAACAGTATCAGCGCTGATGAAGACTGCTACAGTTCCTCCGGTCCGTCAATTAAATACTTAACACATTAATGAAATTGAGCATGCATTCACTCTTCGCCGACAGAGCCGTTCTCAAGCTTCAGCGACGCCAGTTCCTGCAACATGTCGAGGAGCTGCTCCACGCGCTGCACGCCGAAACGGGCATCGATGTCGGCATAGACTTTCAGGCTCTCCGGCATGACTTCCGTCACGAGGGTCTCACCCGCCGGCGTGATCTGCAAAAGCACCCTGCGGCCGTCTGCCTCGTCCTTGTGCTTGGTGATGAAGCCACGCTCCTCAAGCAGCCGTATCATCCGCGTCAGGCTCGGCGCCAGAATGGATGCCTTGTCAGCCAGCTCAGTGGCATCAAGTTTGCCGCCCTCGTAGAGGACACGAATGACGCGCCATTGCTGTTCGGTGACGTCATGCGCCGCCAGGATCGGCCGGAAATGGCTCATGACCGCTTCGCGAGCGCGCAGCAGCCCGATCGCGAGAGAACGTCGGGGTTCTCGCAGAGGCCGCCTGGGCTTTACAGCCTCGGTATCGAATGCTGATGTCTGTCCGGCGTCGCTATCTGTCTTGTTCGGCATTGTTTCCGCATATTTGCTAGCATCACATTCCCATTGATTAACATGAGAATTTTTCAAAGCAAGGTGGCCGGGAGAGCAAGCCTCATCCGACGGCAGAAACCATCATCCAGCTGCGCGCCCATCGAGGCAGGCTACGGCACCTGCACGAGGCGGCCGCTACCTCTGATCTCGGAACGCCGCAACACCGGACGCCCGTACAATTCGATATTGCCGCTTCCGCTGATCGATATGTCGGCATCGGCCGCTGCAGCGACCTGCGCGTCACCACTGCCGCGAATTCTGATCTTCACGGATTGCGCGGCCAGGTCCTTCAGGCGCGCCGTACCCGAGCCGGACACGTCCAGATCGACGGATCGAGCACTGCCGGCGGCCTTGACGCTGCCACTGCCGGAAATGCGCAGGTGCAGATCGTCCTGATCGAGTTGCGACAAGACAAGGTCTCCGCTGCCGCGAACCTTCCAATCAGTGACGAGCGGCCCGGAGAGGGTGACATCGACTTTGGACATGGACCAGCCCGGATTGCAATCGAGGCTCAGCTTGCCGTCTTCCAATCGTACATGGTCGAGAAGCGCTGAGTTGCCGCTGATGACAGCCTCGGCTTTGCCACCAGGCTGGTATCGAACGGAGGCAGGCATATCGATTGACAGGCGGCCATCCGAATTGAAAGGCAGGACGATCTGCTGCTTGCCCGATCCCGTTGAACCGCACGTGGATTGTATGCCATCCCACCAGTATCGGGCATTGGCCAGATCCGGTCCAGAAAGTCCAAAACCCACCGCAAGAAAGACAAATGCGCAAATCAATCCGGCCGTCGCGACGGTCGCCAGTTTCCGGTTCATTGTCCATTCCTCCAACAATATGCAGCGCACCGATCAAACACGATTTTCGGTTGCTTGCGCCAAGCGAAAATGCAGCCGGGCATACCGCCCGAGCATGCGGATACCGAGGCTAAGTCCCATGAGCAGCAGTGCGCCACCCCCCACGAGGACACTGACCAGCCCAGCCCCGATAAGGAGGCGTGCCAACATGCCGACACTGGGCAGGCCGATGTGAAAAAACACGGTCGTGAACACGATCTTCAGACCAACAATGCCGATCGCAAGGAGCGCGATTGCAAGACCGAACGTGACAAAGACCGCAGCGAACAACAACGGCAACAGGAAGAAGATATCGACGATGGCAAGCCCGGCCAGTGCCATCATCGCCGCCAGAAGGTTCGGCACACTCCAATGAGCCTCGAAACGGCGCAGTCCTGCATCCGCCCGCAACTCTCTGGCTATTCTGGCTGGATCGCCCAGTGCGGCCACGACGTCTTCATCACTACGACCAGAGGCCCCGGATTCGGTAAAATAGGCGGTGTAATCGGCAACGATGTCATCGATTTCGTGAGGCGGAAGCCCGGCAAGGCCCAGTCTCAGCGCACGCAAAAAAGCATCCCTGGTCATGGCTATTCCTCAAGAAGTTTGTCGACAGCGCCAGCAAGCGCGCGCCAATCGCGACGATGCGCCTCGAAAATCGAATGACCCAATGGCGTAAGCCGGTAATATTTGCGCGGCGGCCCGTTGCTGGACTCGACGATACGGGTCGCAACCAGGCCGTCATTCTGCATCCTGCGCATCAACGGATAGATCGTCCCTTCCCCCATTCCAACCGCCGCGACCAAGGTGCTGGCGATTTCATAACCATAGCTCTCGCCGCGCGAAAGCACGGCCAGGACGCATAGATCGAGAACGCCTTTTCGCAGTTGGACTTGGATCGAGTCGGTCATGAATGCCTCAGCTTTACAAGTTAGATATAACAAGCTATCTGTTTATGCAAGGTAGTGAACCAACATTCGAGGCCCTCGCCCCATGGCGGCGCCGTTGCGACAGTCCAAGCTCGCGGGCCGCGCCGTTGCCAGCGCCTGATGCAAGCCCCCCCGCCAGAAGGAATTGCGCAATGATCCACCGCAGCCTTGCCCTCGCAGCCGCCCTCTGCCTTGCTGCATCGTTGTGCCAGGCGGCGGGGTTCAAGTTCATTCGAATTCCGGCCGACGCCGGCGGCCCGGAAATCACCGGGGCAATGTGGTCACCCTGCGCTGGGGCGTCGACGTCGATGAGAATAGGAGCTTTAATATTAGCAGCGACGCCGGATTGTCCGATCATGGGCAAGGATCTGCCGCTCATCGTCATTTCACACGGTTATGGCGGCGACTCGCTCGGCCACCGGGACACCGCCCAGGCGCTGGCGGACGGAGGCTTCATCGTCGTCGCTATCAATCATCCACATGCGAACTACGCCGACATGAGTCAGGCAAACGGCATGGGCGTGCTGGTCGAACGACCGGCCGACATCAAGCGCACCATCGACTTCATGCTCGGGCCATCGCCCGACGCAGCAAGCATCGATCCGCGCCGTATCGGTTTCTACGGATTTTCCCAGGGCGGCTACACAGGACTTGTGGTTGCCGGCGCCAATCCCGACCTAAGCCAACTGCCGCCGCGCTGTGTGAACCCGAACGTTACAGACTGCCCGTCTGTCGAGCAAAGGCGGCCTTTTCAGCGAATCCAGCTACCTCGGACCTGGACACACGATGCCCGCGTTAAGGCGATGGTGATCGCCGACCCCTTGAGCACTGCTTTCTTGAACGCCGACAGCGTGAAAGACGTAAAAATTCCGCTTCAGCTCTGGGGGTCTCAACTCGGCGGCGGCCAGGATGCAGAGCCTGAGAACGTCGCAAAGCTGGCGCATGAGCTGCCGGACAAACCAGATTTCCGGGTCGTCCCTAATGCCAGGCACCTGTCGTTCCTGACGCCCTGCCCGGACGTCAAATCAGCAACGAGGCCCTCCTGCGGCGACGCTCCAGGCTTCGATCGCGCCGCGTTCCACAAAGAGTTCAATGCCGAAGTCCTCGCATTTTTCCGTCAGCATCTGACGGATCAGCGCCAGCCTTGACGAGCCGCATAGATCGGCTCTCCACCAAAAACCGGGATCATGGATCATCCGCTGATGACCCATGATCGCGCCACGAGCGGGCGTGCAGTCAGCGGCGAAACGTCAGATGGATGGTGCCACTCGGCGCCGTTTCCGATTTGACCGAGTAGCCGGCCTCCAGGCCACGCAGATCGTCCCACAGGCGGATGCCGCGTCCGAGCAGGATCGGCGTGATCGCAACATGAAGCTGATCGACAAGACCTGCCTTCAAGAACTCACGAACGACTGTTGGGCCGCCGCCAACCCGGACATCCTTTCCGCCCGCTACCTTTTCCGCCCGCTGGAGCGCGTCGATCGGCGTCGTGTTGACAAAATGAAATGTAGTGCCGCCGGCCATTTCCAGGAAGGGTCGAGCGGTATGCGTGAGTACGAAGACCGGAACCCGGAAGGGTGGCTCTTCGCCCCACCAGCCACGCCAGTTCGGGTCGTCGGGGAAGTTATGGAGCCCGAACATGCCGGCACCCATGATTTCGGCACCCACATTCTCGAAATATTCCCTTGCATAGTCGTCATCGATGCCGGTGGTCCCGGCCCCGCTCATATCCTTGAACACGCGCTCTCTGAAGGTTCGCGTTGCGGTATATGCGCCAACAAGACGCGGCCAGTCTTCGCCGAAGGGGACTTCGGGCGTCTGGTCCGTCGTTGTCGCGAAACCGTCAAGCGAGATCATGAGATCGACACGAACTGCCATTGGAGTTCTCCTTGTGAGTGGTTGCTTAGCCGCTCTCATCTTAAACGGACCGATTAGTAAGGCAAGTACCTAAGTTTCTTGACCGACGCCCCAATTCGTTTTAGGAAAACACATGCCCTATCATTCGACCCCTCTCGATCTCGCCTTTCACGCTCTCAGCGACCCGACCCGCCGTGCGGTGGTATCGCGGCTAGCCGAGGGCGAGGTTCCCGTCTCCGTCCTGGCCGAGCCCTTCGACATGGCATTGCCCTCCTTTGCGCAGCACCTGAAAGTGCTGGAGGATTGCGGGCTGATCGCCAGCGAGAAGCGCGGCCGCAGCCGCTGGTGCAGGCTGGTGCAGGCACGGTTCGACGAGGCGGCAGACTGGATGGAGGCGGAGCGCCGACGCTGGAGCGAGCGGCTGGATCGGCTGGAAGTCTATTTGGACAAGACGAGAGAGGATGACGAAAAACATGACAAATCCGTTTGATACCTGGGCGCTGGACCGCGAAATCGTGCTGGTGAAGGTGCTCAAACACCCGCGGGAGAAGGTCTTCGCCGCGTGGATGGACCCGCGAGCGCTGGCCGAATGGTATGGCCCGACCAGCCTTAAAATCGAGAACCACGAAGCCGATATCCGCGAGGGCGGGGTCTGGCGGTTCGACATGGTGGGTCTGTTCGAAGGACAAGAGCGACGCTTCGCAAATCTTGTGCGCTTTCTGGAGATCGTGCCGAACGAACGGATAGTGATGGATCATGGGACGCCCGATCCGAGCGATCCCGATCGGTTCCGGACTACGGTGACTTTCGATGAGCAGGCCGACGGCAAGACGGTTCTGACCATGCGTCAGCTCCATCCCACCCCCGCACGCCGTAAAATCGTCATTGGCTTCGGCGCGGTCGAATACGGGCTGCAAACGCTGGATGGTCTCGCAGACTGGCTGGAGGCTTGAGCATTTGGCAACGATGCCGCGCGCGACCACAGCAATCAGCAGATCACGCTGCGCTTGATCTCGTAGCGTGGATCCCGATGAAGCGGATGGCCACATGCGGACGTGATGGTGATTGAAACCGGATCGCGAATCCGATCAGATCGTGACATGACGAAAACAATAAGGATAGCTGCGGCTCTGCTATTGCGCCGCAATGGAGATACGCTGCTCGTGCGCAAGCACGGCACCACGGCTTTCATGCAGCCCGGCGGCAAGATCGAGCCGCATGAAGCGCCGGAACAGGCTCTTGCGAGAGAGCTATTCGAGGAATTGGGCCTTGAGATCGACACCAAGGCACTGACGTTCCTGGGTCAATTCCGGGCGCCAGCCGCCAATGAGCCAGGGCATATCGTCGTCGCCGACGTCTTCCGGCTTCAAGTCGGCGATACCACAATCACCGCTGCGGCAGAAATCGAGGAGATCCGCTGGGTATCGCCCGCCCATCCAGGCGCCATATCCATGGCGCCCTTGACCGAACATCACATCTTGCCGCTTCATCGGCAATGAAAACCCTCTACAGCATCGGCCTTCGAATTCAGTCACCCCCACCAAAGACTCTTTGGACTAAGGTGCCTCCGTGGTCTTGGCGTTGACGGTAATTGCGCGCCCGGCAAACCAGCCATTGATGGCGGCACAGAGGCCGAGCAGGACGAACAAGACGGAGCACCAGGCAAAGCTGCCCGTCCAGCCATGGATCATGCCGACAATAAGCGGGCCGATGGCCGCAAGCAGATAGCCGACAAATTGCGCCATGCCGGAAAGATGAGCGGCGACGTGGGCATCCGGCGAACGCAGCACGATCACCGTCATCGCCACGGCGATCAGGCCACCCTGCCCGACGCCTTGCAACACCGCCCAGAACCAGACTGTCCAAAGCGGTGCGAAGAGAAGGCCCAGCAATGCTATGACCGCGATCGCGCAAAGCGTGACGTTGATCACGCGCTGATCCCGGCCTTTGACGGCGATGTGGGGGGCAACCAGACATGATGCCGCCTGAACCATTACGGAGACGGATACGATCGCGCCCGCCGTCACGCCATCAAGACCACGTTCGCGCAGGATCGGAACGAGCCAGCCGAAGACGCAATAGGCGAGCGCCGACTGCAAGCCCATGAACAGCGTCACCTGCCAGGCGATGGGATCTGTCCACAGACCGGTAACGCGAAAGCCGGTGCGACGGGCCTGGTTGCGCGTTCCTATGACCTGCGGCAGCCAGAGGAGCGCGACGGCCAAGGCCGGCAAGGCCCAGGCGGAAAGCGCGCCCCCGAGCGACCCGCCAAGCGCGTGCTCGATGGGGAGTGTCAGCCCTGCAGCACTTGCCGCTCCGGCACATAGCGCCATCGTGTAGCAGCCCGTCATCAGTGCTGCCTTGTCTGGAAAGTCGCGCTTGACGACGCCAGGCAAGAGCACATTACCGATAGCGATGCACGCGCCAGCAAGCGCAGTCCCGAAGAACAGCATGGGAATAGAGGGCAGGCCGCGCAGCGCAGTGCCAAGGGCGAGCAACAGGATCATGCCCAGCAGGACGCGTTCCGTCCCCAGTCGCTGTGCAAGCCTTGGTGCAAGCGGTGAAAACAATCCCAGGCAGACTACGGGCAAGGTCGTCAGAACACTCGTCCCGAAAGAAGACAGGCCAAGCCCGGTTCTGATCTCTGGCAGAAGCGCCGATGCGCTGGAAAAGACCGGCCTGAGATTGAAGGCAATCAGGACAAGGCTCGCGCCCAGAATGAATCTGCCGATCGGCGTTTTCCCCTTATGGGCTTCCGGTGGCGGAATTTCATCGGCCTCGGCGTCGATAAGATCGACGGAGGCTGGGTTTTGCAACGAGGAGGTCATGATAGCAACAACCGATCAAGAGTAGCGATAACGGGCGCCATGAAGCGACGCACAGCGGCATCGGCCGCCTCGGGATCGCCGGCTTCGATGGCGTCGACGACCTCGATATGCGCCTGCATGTCAGGCTCGGGAATTTCTGCGTCGAGCGTCGCCTCGATAGTCTCAGCAATCGACATCGAGAAGAAGTCGTAGAGCTCGACCATCGCCATATTGCGCGATGCGGCAACGACGGCTTTATGGAAAGCAAGATCGCGCTCGATGAAGCCCAGCTTGTCTGCCCCGCCATAGTTTCCGCGCGCAGCGAGCAGCGCGCGCAACTGCGCAATCACCTCGGGAGTGTGACGCAAGGCGGTCAGCCGCGCGGCTTCGACCTCAAGCGCCAACCGCGCTTCGAATTGATCCCGCAGTCCGGCGCGACGCGCCATATCCAGCGGCCGGCCGAAATCAGTGGTGGAGCGGACGTAGGTGCCGGATCCCTGGCGTGTCTCCAGATAGCCTTGCGAGGCCAGCACGCGCACCGCTTCGCGGATGGTGCCGCGGCTGACCGAAAGCATCGAGGAAAGGGAGGCTTCATTCGGCAACTTCTCGCCGACGCTCCAGCGCTGGGCAATGATTTCGCTGCGGATTGCCTCCACGGCAGTTTCCGCCAGCGTCGTTTTGGTGAGGGCGCGCATGGTTCAATTTCATCAAGTCATCAGATGACTTTACAACTATCCGAGCAGCGCCCGTTCGTCAACAGGCAGCCGCGTGGCGCATGATTGGAAAAAATGCCGATAACGTCCATCTGCGCCGCCACAGGCCGTCGCAATGGAGCAGCATGCAAAGCCCTATCAACCCCGCGAAGGGTTTGCAGCAGGTTTAGGATCGCTCGGAACCTGCCATGGCGAAATAAAAGCTGAGCCCGGGGAAGTAGCCATTTTACTCGATAACGCCGCGCCGTGCCATCAGCGCCAAGCCGATCATCGCCAGCAGGGAGAAAATCGCTGGAAGGTAGAAGACATTCGGAAGGCCGAGATAGGCGACACCAAGGCCACCGACACCGCCGCCAAGCGCCATCGCCAGCGCCGAAGAACTCATGAAGATTGCGGAGGCGGTTGCGACGGCATTCGGAAGAAGGCGCTGGGCGACGATCAGCCCCAGCACCATGTAAAGTCCCCAGACGCCACCCATCAGCGTCTGTCCGGCAAACATGCCGACAGCCGTTGGCCAGGCCGCGAAGCATAGATTGGCAATGACACCGCACGCCGCTGCGATGCACATCAGCCAGAGCGTGCCGATCCGCCGCGCCAGCATGACGCTGAACGGCATGAGCAGCAACTCGATCAACGGCTGGGTTCCAATGACCGCGCCGCGCACTCCAGGATCGATCCCGAGATTTTCCTCCATGTAAAGCAGGAGAAAGCCGTATTTGATAGGCTCGCCGGCATAGACAAGCACGTAGAGGCCGGTAAAGGCCAGAAGCGGCGCCATATCCGACCAGCTGAGCGAACTGGCCGTATTGGTCGCATGCGTCACTTTTTGCTTGGGGCTCGACGAAACGTTCAAGGTTCCCAAGGGGACGACCTGCGCCACGAAACAGATAGCCGTCGCCCAGAACATGGTGCGCAACCCTGTTTCAGCCGCCAACCACGCGCCGATAAACGGACCGACGATCCAGCCGGCCGTCAACGCCATCCGGATAAGTGCAACCACACTTTCGTTCGCACCCGCCGGATTTCTCTTCAGATCGTCATGGATGGCAGTAAAAAGCTGGGAGGTAGCGGAGCCGGAGAACGCCAGGACGACAGCGCCGATCACGAACGGCATCCAGGGCGCGTTCGAAAGTGCGAAACCCACCCATCCAAGAAAACCCGCCATGGCACATAGCCGGAACAGGCTGAGGCGCTTGCCTGTCCTGTCAGAATAGCGGCCGACCAGATAGCCGGCAACCGGCGCCGTCAGGCCCGTCAGATAATAGAGCCCGGCCACGGGCATGGATGTTCCGAGTACCTTGACCAAGAAGACGACGATCTGAGGCAATGAAGCCGAGGTCCCCACCCCCGAGAGGAAGAGGGCTAGCGTCGCACCGCGATAGAGCGGAGATGCCCATACCTGCTGAATTGCCGTGGCTCTCCCAGAGCCTTTCAAGGATTGCGCGTCCATTCCATTTCGATCCGTGGTAGCCGGTTGCGTATTTAACCCAGAGCCTTATGCCTCTCTTCGGAGGCCTAAGGCTCTAAGTCTTTGAATCTACGCATCAGGCTTTCCGAAAACCGATTCCGATTTTCGGGCCGATGCTGCAGTCCGGTTCGACGCGCATGACCACCCTGATCGCCAACGACCAGGATCAGCCTTTTTGGACAAACGGAATCACGATTTCGTCCCGGATAACGGGTATCCTTCCGCCAAAGCAGCTGCCATGGCAAATGTTTGCTTCAAGCCACAGCCTTTCATATGATGATTTCCACAGCGATCGCCGTTCAGGCTTCAGCCGGGTATGGCCCTCGAATATGCGGCCAGAATAAACCGCTCGGCCTGATACAGATATTTCTCCAGCGCCTCGGCGGCATTCGCGGTCGCTCCCTCCTCGAGATGAGCGAGAATCGTCGCATTCTGCCCGACATAGGGAGCATGCAGATATTCCGGGTCACGTATCAGGCCGAACACCAGACGCAATTCCAGCGAGATCTGGGCATAGAACGCCGAGAGCCTGGGACTGTCGGCCAACTCGACGATAGCGGCATGAAAGGCGATATCGGCGCTGCCGACATCGAGCCATTCGCTGCGGTCACGGTGCTTTATCGCCGCGTCCACGGCGGCCCGCATCTTGCTGATGCTCGGATGACGATGATGCGCGCCGGAAACCGCCGAACACTCTATGAGCCGGCGGATGTGGAAGATATCCATAATGGTGGAGATGCTCGGCGTGGTAACGAACACGCCTCGATTGGCTTCATGGCGCAGCACGCCTTCCGTGGTCAGCAGGCGAAAAACCTCCCGCAGCGTATTGCGCGAAACCTGCAGCTCCTCGCACAAGGTCGCCTCGGAAAGGTGGCTTCCAGGCGATAGTGTGCCGCTGATGACCCGCTCCCGGATCCGCGCCGCCGTTATCTCCGTCACGGTCTGTCCGGTTTCCGCTGCGGTTGTCGTCGGCTCGATACTCGCAAGCTTCGTCTGCTTCATTTGCTCTCCTGGCGCTTGCGGTTGATGGAGCTGCGACGCCTGTCCATCTCTGCACTCCCCGCCAAACTATGCATCGCTGCGAAGGCTCGCAAGCAATCGGATTTCTGATAACAATTCATTGGGTTAAGCGTCCGGCGAAGCCGCCACGTTGGACGATTCCATGCAAACTCCTCCCAGTTTCCGGCGAACAGCACGAAAATTGTTGAACAATATAGACCAGATTGTTGTTTGATGCTATCTCATGGCCTAAGAAATATATTGGGAACATAGATACGGATGATCGCGGGGCGCCCGATTTGGAGGAAAATGTCGCTTGTTTTCCAGAATCAAATGGTTGCGGGCGCCAACACGCCATCCTCCGATTCTAGCGGCGATCTCGACGAGGGCTCCGGCGTGTTCACACCAAAAGGCGATGTCGTTGCCGTCGGGAACACAATGAAAATGGAAGTGCAGATCGTGTGTATCAAGCCGCCAAATTCCAAAAGCACCTGGAACGACCTGCACAATGCCGAGGTGGGCGCATGACGAAGGCGATGGACACCAACAAACCGCTTCTGTCGATCGCGGATCTGACCGTAAGCTTCGGCCAAAGCCGCGTGGTGGAGGGTCTTTCCTTTTCCGTAGAGCCCGGCCGGACGCTTGCGGTCGTCGGGGAGTCCGGATCCGGAAAATCGGTGACGTCACTTTCGATCATGCGGCTTGCCGATATGATGGGCGCACGCTTCGAGACCGGCAGCATCACCTTCAACGGCAAGGACCTTCTCAGGCTCCCGCAGAAAGAGATGCGCTCTATCCGCGGCAAGGAGATCGCCATGATCTTCCAGGAGCCAATGACCTCGCTCAACCCGGTCTTTACGATCGGCGACCAAATCTGCGAAGTTCTTTTGCTGCATGAAGATATCGGCAAATCCACCGCGATGACAGAAGCCCGCCGGCTTCTTGAAATGGTGCGCCTCCCCGATGCGGAAGCGCTGCTGAAGCGCTATCCGCACCAGCTCTCCGGAGGCATGCGCCAGCGCGTCATGATCGCCATGGCGCTTGCCTGCCGCCCCAAGCTTTTGATCGCCGACGAGCCGACGACAGCGCTCGACGTCACCATCCAGGCGCAGATTCTCAACATCATGCGGGACCTCCAGAAAGATCTCGGCATGGGCATGATCTTCATCACCCATGACATGGGTGTCGTCGCCGAAATGGCAGACGATGTGGTCGTCATGTGGAAAGGCAAGAAGGTCGAAGAAGGGCCGGTTCGCGACATATTCGCCAATCCGAAGCACCCTTACACCCGCACCTTGCTTGCGGCCGTCCCGAAGCTCGGCAGCATGGCTGGCGAAGACTTTCCGAAGCGCTCGCCCCTTATCGTTCTTGAGGGCGGCGAGCCGAAAATCGTCGGTGAGGAGCGGGTTCAAAATACCGCCCGTTACGATCAGCCACCATTATTGTCCGTGCGCGACCTCTTCGTACGTTTCGACATAAAGAAGAACATATTCGGCCAGGCCACACATCGTTGCAGTGCCGTCCAGCAAGTCGGCTTCGACATCCACCCCGGCGAAACGCTTGCCTTGGTCGGTGAATCCGGCTCCGGCAAGTCGACCATCGGCCGCACCATCCAGCAATTGCAGAAGGCCCGAGCTGGCGAAATCACTTTCAACGGCAAGAGTTTTGCTGCGATGTCGGCGGCGGAACGCTTCCGCATGCGTCGGGATGTGCAGTATATTTTCCAGGATCCATTTGCCTCGCTCGATCCGCGCAAGACGGTCGGCTTCTCGATTGCCGAGCCGATCAATACCCATGGCATCATCCTGGGCTCGAAGGAGGTTCGTCGCCGCGTGGACGAGCTTCTGGAACGCGTCGGCCTGACATCGGCCCATGCGGAGCGTTATCCGCACGAATTCTCCGGCGGTCAGCGCCAGCGCGTCTGCATTGCCCGCGCGCTTGCCTCGGACCCCAAGCTCATCATCGCCGACGAGGCGCTTTCGGCGCTCGACGTGTCGATCCAGGCGCAGATCATCAACCTGTTCATGGATCTTCAGGCCGAACGCGAACTTGCCTACCTCTTCATCAGCCATGACATGGCGGTTGTGGAAAAGATAAGCCACAGGGTCGCGGTTCTCTATCTCGGCCAGATCATGGAGATGGGCAGCCGCCGGCAAGTTTTTGAGACGCCGATGCATGATTACACCCGCCGCCTTCTGTCCGCCGTTCCGGTCGCCGACCCAACGGTCGAGCGCAAGACCGCGCTGCTCGAGGGCGAAATTCCAAATCCCGTTCGCCGGGTCGGTGATGAACCGCCCATCCTCGCCCGCGAGGAAATCGGCGCCGGTCATTTCATCGCCAAAAGCGCATAAACGACCACCATCCATGCAACGATCTGAAGAGGAAACAGGTTCGATGAAAAAAATCAAATTGGGGCTGAGAACCGCTCTTGCGGTGCTCGCCCTCTCCGGTGTCACCGTCAATGCCGCCCCGGCGCTCGCAGCCGGAAAGATGACGATCGCTTCGTCGCAGGACCCGGGCAGCTGGGATCCGATCGATACGTTCCTGGTGGCTTGGGCCGCCGTGTCGACCAATATTTTCGATGGCCTGACCTATCGCGGTCCCGACCTCAAACTGGTGCCCGGCCTTGCTGAATCCTGGGAAGAGCTCGACCAGGGCAAGCGCATCCGCTTCAAGTTGCGCCACAACGTCAAGTTCCACGATGGCGAGGCCTTCAATGCCGAAGCGGTGAAATTCACCTTCGATCGCCTGTTGGGCGATGAGGGCGCAAAGGGCCCGCAGCGCTCGAACTACACCGCGATCGAAAGCGTCGACATCATCGACGATTATACGGTCGACATGAAGCTGAAGGCGCCTGATCCGGTGCTGCTCACCAAGCTTGCCGGCTATGGCGCAATGATCGTCCCGCCGAAGTACATCAAGGAAAAGGGCGAGGACTACTTCAACCTCAATCCGGTCGGCACCGGCGCCTTCAAGTTCGTTTCCTATACGCCGAAGGTGAATATCAAGCTCGCAGCCAATCCTGATTACTGGGGTGGCGCGCCAAAGCTTTCCGAACTCGAATATCGCTTCATCAGCGAGCCCGCGACCGCCGTTGCCGAGCTTCAGGCAGGCCGTGTCGATCTCGTCATCCCGCCGATCATCCCGATCGGCATGCTCCCTGTTATCCAGAACGATTCCAAGCTGGAGATTGCCAGCGTTCCCGGCCCGACGGTCGACGCGCTGCGCTTCAATACCCGGGACGGCATCACGGCTGATCCGCGCGTGCGCAAGGCCATCATTATGGCGATCGACCGCGCAACCATCATCAAGTCGATCCTCGTCGGTCAGGCCGTCGAGATCACCAGCTTCCAGGGTGCATCGTCCTTCGGCTACGATCCAGAACTGAAGGCTCTTCCCTACGATCCGGAAGGCGCCAAGAAGCTGCTCGCCGAAGCAGGCGTCAAACCCGGCGCGACAATCCAGATCGACATTCGCGGCAACGACACGACCATGAACGAGGTGTCGCAGGTCATTGCAAGCTACCTGCAAATGGTCGGCATCACCGCGACCCTCAAGCCCTATGAGACCAACGTTCTGCTGAACGACATCATTCCACAGGGCAAGACCGGCGCGATGTTCGAGCAAAAATGGGGCGGCTGGACCTTCGACTTCGACAATACCGCCTATGCGATGTACCACTCCGGCGAAAAGTGGAATCCCTACGAAAAGGATGCGACGCTGGACAAGCTGCTGGAATCCCAGCGTCCGCTCACCGATCGCGCGGAGCGTGAGAAGATCCTCAAGGAGATCGGCAAGTACGTCGCCGACAAGGCGCTGGAGCTGCCGCTCTATAACTCCAACGCGATCTACGGCATCAGCAAGCGCGTGAAGGGCTTCGTGCCCGCGCCGGATAACCGCATCAAGCTGAATGAAGTCACCGTCGAATAATCGTCAATCGTGGCGCCGCCGGACTGTCCGGCGGCGTCCTACTGCAAATTTCGGGAAAAGAACGTGGCCGGTTTTCTCATCAAGCGATTGTTGCAGGCGATTTTCGTCGTCATCGCCATCACACTTCTCGTCTCCTTCGCCATTCGTCTGACAGGCGATCCCGCCATGATGATGTTTCAGGGCGGCGGCAGCATGACGGAAGAGGATCTGGTGCGCATTCGCGCAGCGCTCGGTACGGACCAGCCGTTCATCATCCAGTATCTGACCTTCCTGAAGGGCTTGCTGACACTGGATTTCGGACGCAGCTTCACGGGCGGCACCCCCGTCTCTCAATTGATCGCCGGCGCCCTACCCGCCACCTTGCTGCTCGCCTTCATTGCCATGGCGATATCGATCGTGCTCTCCATCCCGCTCGGGATCAAGGCTGCGACCGCGCGCGGCAGGACGGCGGACCAGATTATCCGCGTTCTCTCTCTGCTCGGGCTTTCCTTCCCGAATTTCTGGCTGGCACTGATGATGGTGCTACTGTTCTCGATCACGCTTGGCTGGTTGCCACCGAGCGGCATGGTCGGGATAGCCAGCTACGTCATGCCGGCCCTGACCATGGGCGTCATCCTGACGGCGACGAATGTGCGCCTGGTGCGCACCGCCATGCTGGAAACGCTGCAGTCGCAATATATCATGGTCGCACGCGCCAAAGGCCTCAGCGAGAGCAAGGTGCTTTACAAGCATGCCCTTCGCAACTGCGCCATTCCGCTGATCACCTATTTCGGCATCCAGTTCGGCGGATTGCTCGGCGGCATCGTCGTCATCGAGCGCGTCTTCAACTGGCCCGGTCTCGGAACCCTTGCCTTCGACGCCGTCGCCGCCCGCGACTATCCGCTGTTGCAGGGCGTGATCACTGTGCTGGCCTTGTTCATCGTCGGCGTAAACCTGCTGGTCGATATCGCCTACGGGCTCGTCGATCCCCGTATCCGCACGGAGTAACCGCCCATGGCCGCCACGACCTCAAGCCGTTCGCGATTCTACAGCTTCGAATTCATCGTCGGAGCGTTACTGACCGTCGTCATTTGCCTCGCCGCCATATTCTCCGATGTCCTCTTTCCGGGTGGAGCCGAGAAGATCGATCTGATGGCCCGGCTTGCGAGACCCTTTGCCAGCCTCGCACACCCGTTCGGAACTGATCCGCTTGGGCGCGACGTGCTTGCCCGCGTCATCGCCGGCGGTAGGATATCGCTGCTGGTCGGCCTCACCTCCGTCATTGGCGGCGTTGTTCTCGGCGTCCTCGTGGGACTGGCAGCCGGCTACTATCGCGGCATCTGGGATGTGCTCCTGATGCGCTTTGCCGATATTCAGCTCGCCATGCCCTTCATTCTGCTGGCGATTACCTTCATCGCCATCGTCGGCGGCAGCCTCACCAACACCATCATCCTGCTGATCGTGTCGCAGTGGGTCCAATATGCCCGTCTTGTCCGCGGATCGGTGCTGACCCTGCGCGAGCGGGAATTCATCCTCTCGGCTCGCGCCATCGGCGTTAGGGATTGGCGTATCATCTTCCAGCATTTGCTGCCGAACCTTCTGGGACCGGTGATCGTGCTGATGACGCTGAACATCGCCAACAATATCCTTCTCGAAAGCAGCCTCACCTTCCTCGGCCTCGGTGTCGATCCGACGATCCCGAGCTGGGGCGGCATGCTGGCCGACGGACGCACCTATTTGCAGACCGCGTGGTGGGTCAGTCTTTTCCCGGGTCTTGCGATCCTGTTGACCGTGCTCGGCCTCAACCTCCTGGGCGACTGGCTACGCGACAGCCTTGACCCGACTGGCAGAACGACAAGGTAAGATATCATGACCATGATTTTCGAGAGAAGCTTTGAACGCACGCTTTCGCGGCTCGCGGCAGATGCCAAGGCTGGCCAGGAATTCGAGGCCTGGACCTTCGACGACAGACGGAGCCGCCAGGACATGGAGCGCAAGCTCAAGGAAAAGGGTGTTCGAGCCCGCATCCGCAGCGCCTATAAGCCCCTCGTTCATGCGTTTCTTGAGGAAATCGACCTGCATGGCGTGGATGCAATCGAGATCCACTATCCCGTACATGCGAACGCGCCCGCCAACCGTTTCCGGTTGGAAGCCTATCCGCTTGCGGCGATGGTGGGAAATCGCGATATCACCTTCGTTGCCAGAGCCGACGGCAATTTCCATTACGACGTTCTGTTGAAGAGCAGTGCGCACAGCGAGCGCAGGGTCAAAGTGTTGGTGCCCAATCGCGTGCACATCGACGCGGCCGGCGAAACGAGCGTTTCGCCAACCGGCTGGTTGGTGCGGGATGACAACACGCCCGGCGAACGGCTGGTCACGGACTACGAGCAGCTTTTCCAAGAGACCATAGCTGCGATTACCCAGTTCGACTGGGGTGCGACCGAGCCCTATTTCGAAGAACTCAATATTCGCGTTGCACTGCCTGCTGTGGACGAGACGCTGCCCGTCGGCGACGAAGTCATGAGCCTTCGAGAAGCACTGCACGAGGACTTCTATTTCTCGCTGCTTGAGTTCTTCCAGAAGAAGTCGGGTCGCCCCCTCGGCGATCGAGGCCTGAAGCCGGGACAAATCGTTCCACAGATCCTGCTATCCCAAGGCGAAATCTCGGTCAGAGTGGAAACACAATCATTGACCTCGCGCTACTGGGACGGCGCCGAGCAGCAGATCGAAACGGCGGCAGAACCTCTGGCCGTGCGGCAGATCGAGGCGGTGCTCGAAGGGGTCGGCGGCGAGGCGTTCGAAGCCGTCACTCGCTCCGGCCGCGCGGTCAAAGCCCGCTATATCAAGGGCCGCGACGCGGCTGTGATGATCAGCGGCGGGCAGCACGCCAATGAGACGACCGGCGGCGTTGGCGCACTGCGCGCCGCGCAGCGGCTCGTGACGATCGAAGGCGCGCATTTCACGATCTCGCCGCTGGAAAATCCCGATGGCTATGCGCTGCACCAGCGTTTGCGCCAGGACAATCCACGCCACATGTATCATGCCGCGCGTTACACCGCGCTCGGCGACGATCTCGAATATCGCACAGAGGACAATGCCGGCCCTCACCTCTACGAGAAGAAAATCCGCTTCCAGGCAGAAAAGCTAAGCGGCGCGCAACTGCATGTGAACCTGCACGGCTATCCCGCTCATGAATGGACACGCCCGCTTTCCGGCTACGTGCCGCGGAACTTCGCCATGTGGACATTGCCGAAAGGCTTTTTCCTGATCGCCCGCTATCATTCCGGCTGGGCAACGCAGGCCGAGCAACTCCTGGATAGGGTTACCAGGCATCTGGGCGCCATTCCGGGACTACTGGACTACAACGACAGGCAAATAGCCCTCTACGAAATCCACGCCGGCGAAACCGGCTTCCGGATCATCAACGGCTTCCCATGTCTTGCGGACATCGACGATCGCCATACCGTGCCGGTGACGCTGATTACCGAGTATCCTGACGAGACCATTTACGGCGACGAGTTCGTCGCCGGTCATACCGCTCAGATGGAAACGGTCATCTCGGCATACGATGCCTGGCAGGACATCACGGCTTCGAGCTGAGCAGAGCGGACTTCGATCGCAGCATATCGAGGAGTGCGACCATCGCACTCGATGTATATGCGTCCCTCCGACGGACGAACAGCGTGTCCACGAGCGATCGTTCCGGCGCGAGCTCGTGGAGCGCAACCCTGCCCTCCTGCCGCGCCGAGGCGACAATACCCTTCGGAAGAAGGGCAATCCCGACGCCCGCCGAGACACAGCTTATGATCGCGTCGAGCGAGCCGAATTCCAGCGGCTTTGCGGTGACGATGCCCATCTCCGCCAAAAGCGTTTCCAGCCGCTGGCGATAGGAACAGCCGATCTGGAAGACGATGGTTCTGAGGTCGGCCATCCCCGGCAGCTCATCCATCGAGCGGACGGAGGAAGAGGTAACAAGAACGAGCTCCTCCTGAAACACCGCCTCCTGCACCAGCTCCGGATGGCTGACCGGCCCCGCCACGAAAGCACCCTCGAGCCTGCATTCGAGCACCTCGTCGAGAAGCCTCCTTGTCGTACCCGTGGTGACGACCAGGCGGACCTCCGGGTAGGTTTTGGCAAATTGGCTGAGAACCGGAGACAGCCTCAAGGCGGTCGTGGTCTCCAGACCGCCCACAAGAAGGGCACCGCTCGGTGAGCCATCGTCCCTGGCGGCGCTTCGGACGTCGGATAGAAGTTTGGTGATGCGGCCAACGAAGGGCAGGATGCGCTGCCCGGCCGGTGTCGTCGACACGCCGCGCGCGTGCCGTTGAAAGAGGCTGACACCCAATTCCTCTTCCAGCAGCCGTATGCGCGCCGTCACATTCGATTGAACGGTATGCAGTTCCTGAGCCGCCCGGTTCATGCTGCCGTGGCGGGACACGGCTTCGAACACCTTAAGATCGGATACGTCCATATATCACCTATCTCTAGAACAGATAGCCATTCTCACAACAAATCAATTTTCATGATATATCTCGCGGCCTACGATCTCAAGCAGTGATAGCTGAGAGAGTTCCCATGACCGACACCACCGCACATGACCTCAATGGAAACCATGCGACAGCACGGATGGTCTGGCGCGCCGTCCTATCGGCATTCTGTGCCAACCTGATCGGCATCGGACTGGCGCGATTTGCCTATACGCCGCTCCTCCCGGCCATTGTTGACGCGCACTGGTTCGATCCATCCGCTGCCGCCTATCTCGGTGCCGCAAATCTTTCCGGCTATCTGGCGGGCGCACTGCTTGGACGCCCCATCACAGCACACATTTCCACCATCG
Source organism: Rhizobium sp. NPDC092011 (assembly GCF_044756305.1). Lineage (NCBI taxonomy): Bacteria > Pseudomonadati > Pseudomonadota > Alphaproteobacteria > Hyphomicrobiales > Rhizobiaceae > Rhizobium > Rhizobium sp. NPDC092011. The sequence goes on along the minus strand of NZ_JBIVSO010000001.1, from coordinate 1,292,643 downwards.
CCATGCTTCGAGCCATGATGCTTGCGGCGACGGCAGCCTTTTTCGCCTGCGCCTTCTCCATCGGATTTACATGGTTTTTTGCGTGGCGTTTTGTCGCCGGCTTTTCCGGCGGCGCGTTGATGGTGCTGGCGGCACCGACGGTACTGCCGCTCATCGCACCAGCCCGCAGGGGGCTTGCAGGAGGTGTGATCTTCATGGGCATCGGTGCAGGCGTCGCACTGTCGGGCACGCTGGTTCCACTGCTGCTGCAAGAGGGGCTGCGCGAAACATGGCTCGGCCTCGGTGCTCTCTCGCTGCTGCTGACTGTGATTGCCTGGGTCGGATGGCCCCGAGACAGCGCAGCATCGCCGTCGCAAACCCGGCATAAGGCTCATGTGCCGGCACGCGGTACGCTACGCGCGCTCTACGTCGAATATGCACTAAACGCCGCCGGCTGGGTTCCCCACATGATCTTTCTTGTCGACTTCGTCGCCCGCGGCATGGGCAAGGGTCTGCAGGTAGGTGCGGAATATTGGGTTCTGTTCGGGATCGGCGCAACGCTTGGCCCAATCCTCGCCGGTCATCTCGCAGATCGCACCGGCTTCGGCGCCGCGATGCGGTTTGCCTTTCTGGTGGAAGCAGTTGCCGTTGCCGCTCCTGCCTTCGGTCTTGGCCAGGCATGGCTTATCGCTTCGAGCCTCGTGGTTGGCGCCTTCGTCACGGGAACCGCGCCTTTGATGCTGGGGCGCATCGCGGAACTCCTGCCGCACCACCCAGCACCGCAGAAAGCCGCATGGAGCACGGCGACCGTGTTCTTTGCATTGTTTCAGGCCGCGGCGGCCTACGGACTTTCCTTCATTTTCGGCCGAACCGACGGAAACTATCAGTTGCTGTTTCTTATCGGGGCGGTTGCGATGCTGCTTGCATTGGCAATCGATTTAGCAGCAGCAGTTTTCCTCCGCACTCCGCAAACGCAACATAGAGAATAGAAGATCGTGAAACCATATTCCGAGGCCCAGAATGCCCGTGGAATATCAGGCGGCAGCTATCCACCTGGAGAAAATCTCGGTGACGCCGCCTGTCCGGAATCCACTGCGATTTCTGTGCAGTTGATCGGCGCGATTTATATCTTCAATGCTTTGTATTCAATATCGACATGGGGAATTTAATGGCGATAACATCGGCTATTATCGCGCTTTCTCTGAAAGTACCTTGAGATTCAATACTGATAGACGGAGTGTATCATCGAAACTTTTATTGATACCTGAACCATCAATATGCCTACGTACTGTTGAACAAATGTATGTCTGGGTGCCATTGCATACATCGATGCTTTGCTAACCTGATATCATGTGAGCGTCATCGTAGGATCTTATCCTCCTCGAAATTTAGGAGGTTTCACCACGTCTTCGTTGCTTTTCCGATAGTGAAAATGACACCTCGATCAAACGATAACCACGTACCACTTGAGTGAGGGAAGTAGCTGCGGAGCGGAACGCATCATCAAAAATATAAAGCCCGCACGAGGCGGGCTTTATTATTATTCTGCAGCGGCATCAGCCTTTGTCTTGCGGCCACGTTTCGGTTTTGCTGCCTCGGCACTTGCCGCCGCCGGAGCAACTTTTGCCTTTGCGGCCTTAGGTGGGGCCTTGCTTGCCACCGGCTTTGTCGCGGTCGACTTCGCTGCGGCTGGTTTTGCTGCCGTCGTCTTTGCCGCAGCGGCCTTTGGTGCGGCCGGCTTTGCCTTCGCCTTGGAGGCAACCGCATCACCACCGGACTTAGCCGCATTCAACAATGCAACACGGCGGCGGCGATTTTGCTCGAGCGCCTGCTGGAAGCCTACGTCTTTTTCCGCATGATACGCCAGATCCTCGAGAAACTCCGCCACATCCTTGACGGTTTCGACGACGATATAGCTCAACCCTTGACCGGCATTGATCGAGTCACGTCCAACGGTGACGCCAAAGCCACCAGGCACACGCTGGAACCACGTGGAGCGCCACTTCTTGAAACCAGCGGCATCTCGCGCGTACTCTTCCAGATATGCTTTCTGCTCCTCTACTCTTGCACGAAAAGTGTCGACGACATTCCGTGCTCCAGCCTTAGGCTTGTCAGCCTTCTTCGAAGACCATTTCTCCAGAAAGTTTGCCATTGTCTGTTTCTCTTCAGGTTTGCGTTTTGTCCAAGTGGCCGTTTGTTCGGGTGAGCGATAACGGGGTTGCTCCACATGGATAGCCGCATAAATGTATAAGATAAGTATATAATGGCAACATCATCCGTCATCGCTGCTCACGGACATGCTTCGGCGCCGCTGCAATCTCCTGTCACCCGCCTCGATAGTATGCGAGTTTAGACCGCCTCCCCGCCGAGATTCCTAGCCGCTCCTGATGATGATTGGCGTGGCGACAAGCTGATACCGCAGCGCAACATCTCTACCTCATCTGGGTCAACTCGATGCGACGTCTGTAGCGATCGAGAAGACAGAACAAGCTCTGTTTTGGGTATGACCGGCGTCTATATCCGGAGAACTCGTGACAGTTCCTGAAAACGATATCGGGCGCCGAGAGAATATCTCCCGGCGCCCGATATTATGCCTATGGCGCAGTGGTCGCGATTGCCGTGCGCCTATGCGGCCTTCACCAGCTCGCCATGCGGATCCAGCACGAACTTGGTCGCTGCGCCCTGGTCGAAGCTCTCATAGCCTTGTGCTGCATCCTCGAGTGATATGATCTTCGCGTTGACGATATCGGCAATCGGCAACCTGTCGTGGAGGATCGCTTGCATGAGCTGCCTGTTGTACTTGATCACCGGTGTCTGGCCAGTGTGGAAGGATTGCGCCTTCGCCCAGCCGAGACCAAACCGCAATGACAGGCTGCCATGCTTGGCCGCGCTGTCGACTGCGCCCGGGTCTTCGGTAACGTAGAGACCGGGAATACCGATCGATCCCGCTGCACGCGTGATCTCCATCATTTGATTGAGGACGATAGCCGGCTGTTCACCACCTGAATGCCCCCTTGCCTCGAAGCCGACAGCATCGATTGCACTATCCACTTCATTGGTGCCGACAACTTCGGCAATCATCTCTCCGAGGCGGTCGCTCTTGGACAGGTCAATCGGCTCGAAGCCCACCTTGGCGGCGTGCGCAAGACGATCCTTGTTGAAGTCGCCGATCATGACGACGGCAGCACCCAGGATTCGAGCGGAAGCAGCTGCGGCAAGACCGACCGGGCCGGCACCTGCAACATAGACCGTCGATCCCACGCCGACGCCGGCACGAACCGCGCCGTGGAAGCCGGTGGGCAGGATGTCGGACAGCATGGTGAGATCGCGGATCTTCGCCATGGCCTTGTCGCGATCCGGGAATTTGAGCAGGTTGAAGTCCGCATAGGGCACCATGACATAGCGTGCCTGACCGCCGATCCAGCCGCCCATGTCGACATAGCCGTAAGCGCCGCCGGCACGCGACGGGTTCACCGTCAGGCAGACACCAGTGTCTTGCGATTTGCAGCAGCGGCAGCGGCCGCAAGCCACGTTGAACGGAACCGAAACAATATCGCCGACGTCGAGCATTTCGACATCAAGGCCTTTTTCGATGACCTGCCCTGTGATCTCGTGACCAAGCACCAGACCGGGCATCGCAGTCGTGCGCCCGCGCACCATATGCTGATCGGATCCGCAGATGTTTGTGGAGATCACCTTCAGGATCACGCCATGCTCGATGCGCCGACCGTCCGGTGCTTCCAGTTTCGGGTCGTCAATATTGCGGACCTCGACTTTGCCGGGCCGCAAATAGACAACGCCTCTGTTCCCAGTCATGCCATCTCCTCCTTGGTTTAACGCTGATCTTCGTTATGAGCGCTCGCACGCTTCAGATCGGCCCGCTCCTCAACGGGCTGAACAGCAGCAAAACGGTCACGGATGTCGCCATGTCAGCGGCATCCCCAACCGGCACAGATATGGCTGACCGAACGAGAAACAAGAGGTGAATGGGGCGATCCAAAGAGCCTTCCATCCGCCTTCAGATCACCCGCCGCGATCAGTCAGGCCTGCTGTCCAGGGTCGGTTCATGCCTGTCAGACATGTCCTTCAGGACATAGCCCGATGCATTCTCACGCGAGAGCGGCCGATTGACGACCTTTCCCGCACCCTGCCATCAAGACACATTTCGATGGCACCTTGGACATGAGCAGAAGATCATGCCTCGGAGCAAGGCGCGCGCAGGAAAGCGACATCAGTGCCTTGCAAGACGACATGGCGTGCTTTCGTCTCCGAGCACAGACCGTACGAAGTACCATTTCAATTTGGGCGATCTTTGAACGCCAATCGAGGCGCGCGAGCGCGGCAGGCCGACACCGGCTGCCTTGCTCGCCTCCCAAGTCCTTGCGGTTTTCCCCGCAAAACTCGCTCCCGGGCAAAACTGCCGATAAAACGGCAGCGCCCGAGATCACCGATGCGGTTGGTTATCCGACAGCAGCATCGCCGGTCGTCTGGATCCAGATCGCAACATCGACGGGTGCAACAAGTCTGCTGCCGACCAGAAAAGTCGCGTCTCCCGCGGCGGGCGCAGTCACTGCCTTGTTGCCGTAATTGAAGGCGAAATGCAGCTTGCCACGTCGGGCAAGACGCAGGTCGCCGAGATCGGGCAGACTGCCGACATCAGCCCATGCGAGCGTGTCTCCCATCAACTTCAGCAGGAACTCTTCGCGGGGAAGCGTTGCGCAATAGCGTGCCTTTTCATTGCCGATCAGCGCGGGTGCATCGGGCCTATAATCCCCCTGGAACGTTGCCAGCACTGTTTCCGTCGTCCGGATCGTTTCCCGCCATCCGGTCGTCTGGTGGCTGGTATTGCCGTAAAGGACGGTCTCGGACTGAAACGCCGGCAAAGATTCGACGCGCGTAACCCGGAAGTCAAGAAGATCGCCAAGCACGCCCGGCGGCAAATCGCCCGGAATATGCATGTCGCGCGTCTTGCTGCCGCTGCGGGGGCCGAACAAGACCTTCGCTTTTGATGCGTTGAGCCGCGTAGTGAAATCCGCATCAGGAATGACGAGATCCGGCGCCAGTACGAGCTTATATCCGTCGAGATCGGAATGCTGCCCGATGAAATCGATATCGACACCGAGGCGCGAGACGGCCGAATACCAGTCGAGCGCAATGGCGGAGGCAGCATAGTCGCGCCCCTGCGGCAATGCGCGGGTCGCAAAACGCGAGTCGTAATCGAGCAGCAAGGCGACGGAAGCCTTACCGCGCTTTTCGCCCTTCGGCAGCAGCTTCATCTCCTTGATGACCTCGGCCACTTCCTTATAGCCCTGATCCTCTTCGCTGTTGGGCAGCAGAAGGCCGGCATGGAATTGCTCCTGCGCAAAGGGCGCCTGGCGCCAGCGGAAATAGGACACCATGTCGACGCCGTGGGCATAGGCAAGCCAGGTCCACAGCCGCACCATGCCATCGGCCGGCGACTGATTGTGCGACGCCCAGTTCACCGGTCCGGGCTGCTGTTCCATGACCCAAACGCGGCCGCGGCCGACTGCACGATAAAGATCGTGGTTGAAAGCGGGCTGATCGGGGTCGCCGACGCGCAGATAGCGCTGCTTTTCCTCGGCACTCAGTCGGCCATTGATGAGCCCACCCATGGGATAGACGTCCCACGAAGCGATATCGATATCTTCGCCGACCTTATAGTGATCGAAGTCGGTGTTCTGCGACATGAAGTTATGCGTCACCGGCCGGCCTGGAGAATGGCGGCGAATGATGTCGACCTGCACCTTGTTGAAGCTCTGTACCTCATCGGAGGCGAAGCGGAAGTAATCGACAAGATGCGTCGGCGTCGGCTCTTCGACCAGATTGTTGGGCAGATCGACCTCCTCGAAGCTATTGTAATGCATGCTCCAGAAGGTGGTGCCCCAAGCCCGGTTCAGTTCCTCGATGGTGCCATGTCGAGCGGCAAGCCATTCGCGGAAGGCGTGGAGCGCCCCTCTCGAATAGCTATGGATCGTATCGTGATCGCCATACTCGTTATCTGTCTGCCAGGCATGAACGAAGGGATGATCGCCATAGCGCTGTGCGACGGCTTCGGTGATGCGGGCCGCTTCGAGACGATAGCGGCGGCTGGAGAAACAGTAGTGCCGGCGCGCACCGAATTTGCGAACAACGCCGCGTGCATCGACGGGAAGAATGTCGGGATAGCGATCCACCAGCCACTTCGGCGGTGCGGCGGTCGGGGTACCGATGATTACCTTCAATCCCGCCTTACCGAGCACTTCGACGGCCTCGTCGAACCACTCCCAATGGAAGACGCCGGATTGCGGCTCGATACGCGACCAGGCAAACTCGCCGATGCGCACCCAGGCGAGCCCGAGTTCCACCATGCGAGCGGCGTCCTCTTCCCATTTCGCCCGTGGCCATTGCTCCGGATAGTAGCAGACACCAAGCTCCAGCATACCGGCATCCTGCCGGCTTGCATCGAAATTGTTCTGTCTGGCGAGCGGCTTGTGCACTGTCTTGTCCTTCATCATTCAAGTCGCCGAACGTCGGGCATCACCCTTGTCGCAGTCGAAATTTAAACGTTTATATCGCCGCGAAAGCGTTCACGGCTTGATCTCTATTGTGGGGTGGAAGCTTACCGGCCCGGCAGGCTGGACAGAATCTCGTCCAGCGCCTCCAGGAACCGATCGCAATCCTCCGTGCTGAACGGCGCCGGCGGCTTCACCTTCAGCACGTTATGGTGCGGGCCTTCGCTGCTAAGCAGGATGTGGTGCTTGCGCTTCATCTCGGCGATCACGAAGTCGAGTTCGGTCGCCGCTGGCGCCAGCGTCTCGCGATTGCGCACCAGTTCGACACCGTTGAAGAGCCCGTGCCCACGCACATCGCCGATGATCGCGTGGCGCGCGGCAAGCGAACGCACGCCGTCCATCAATCGGTCGCCGACGACACGGCAATGGTGCATCAACCGCTCGTCGCGAATGACATCGAGAACCGCCAGGCCGATCTCGGCGGAAACGGGGTTGCCGCCAAAGGTATTGAAATACTCCATGCCGTTGGCGAAAGAGGCGGCAATGGCTTCCGTCGTCACGACAGCCGCCATCGGATGTCCGTTGCCGATCGGCTTGCCCATGGTGACGATGTCGGGCACTACGCCCTGCAACTCATGCGCCCACATGTGGCTGCCGACACGGCCGAACCCGACCTGGACTTCATCTGCAAGGCAAAGACCGCCCGCTGCCCGTACATGGGCGTAGGCTTCCTTCAAGTAATTGGCCGGGAGTGTCAGCTGACCGCCAGTGCCTAGAATGCCCTCGCTGAAGAACAACGCGGGACGACGACCTTCGACGGCAAGAGCGGCAACCTGGTTGCGCACGTCCTGCGCATATTTGCTACCGGCATCCGCATCGCCGTAGCGGAATCGGCCGCGATAAAGATCCGGCATCTCCGCCACCCGGACATGCCGCGGACGCCCTTCTCCGCCCTTGCCGGCGAACTTGTACGGACTAACGTCGATCAGGCTTGAGAGATGCCCATGATAAGCATGATCGACCGTGATGATATCGTGGTTGCGGGTGTAGGCACGCGCAAGCCGGATCGCGAGATCATTCGCTTCGCTGCCGGAATTGACGAAGAAGCAGACATTAAGGGGATCGGGAAACAGGCTCGCCAGACGGCGGGAATATTCCACCAGCGAGTCATGCAGATAGCGCGAGTTGGTATTGAGCTTGCCGATCTGCGCCTGCGCCGCCTTCACCACGCGGGGATGGCAATGACCAACGTGGCAGACGTTGTTGACCATATCGAGCCAGCGCGTGCCTTCCTCATCGATCAGATAGGCTCCCTCACCGCCGACGATTTTCAGCGGCGTCGCAGAATAGGCGATGCTGAGCGAACGGCCGATGCGGCGATGACGCTCGCGCACCAGAAAATCCTTGTCCCGCGCGACGACGACCGAGGCAGGCTTGGAGAAACCGAAGACGGCGCTCGGATCGGCACTGATAGCCCGCCACACCTGCCATTGATCGCGCACGCCGACACCGTGCATCTGCGCACCGAGACCGAGATGATCCGTGACGATCTGGAAATGCAGATGCGGAGACCAGTTGCCGTTTTCCGAGGCATCGCCGAGTGTGGAGAAAGCCTCGCCCTTCGCGATTGCCTGCCCCACCGAGAGCTTGGCCACACTTTCCCGCGAAAGATGGCCGTAGAGGCTCCAGAAGACATCTCCGTCATCCGTGCGATGTTCGAGCAGCACCGTAGGGCCAAAGCCGAACGCGACGGCATCGTCGTGAATGGAAGCGACCGTCCCGGCAAAAGGCGCATGCACAGGCTCTTGCGCTTGCCCGAAGAGATCGACACCGAGATGAATGCTGCGGCGCTGGCCGGCGGTCGGCGTCCGATAGGCATCGCTCTTGTAGATGTTCCGATCTTCACCGTAGAGACCGATGGCGAAGTCGGCCCCAGCCTGTTCGACACGCTCCTCGATCAAGCGGGCCGCGCCGGCGGCATCGAGCGACGCCCAGCTATCCGCATCCGGTCCCGCCGCGGTGAAATCGAGCGCCAGTACCTCCGGCTTCGCGACCGAAGACCGGAAGATCGCGGCAAAGTCATGCGCGTTCCGCTCCAGCCAGCGCTCGATGCGGGGGCCATGCGGGATAGGATCGAAGCCGCAGGCATCGCGGATGCGAGCAATCGCCAAGGAGCGGTTCTCGCGCTGGAGACGCTGCAACTCGCGCCAGACGTCTTCCTGACTGACGAGAAGATAGGTGTTTTCCGGATTTTCGCGGATCTGCTTGGCCGCCATGCACATGCTGACGGCATAGCGCGTGCAGGTCAGATCGAAGATCAACTCGGCTTCAGTCTCGCTGATCGGATTGACGGCGTGATAGGCGCCGGCGAGACGACCGATCGTCTCGACCGGATCTTCCGTACCGATCAGCGCATAGGCACCGGCAACCGCGATTTCGACAACCCGCCAGGTTTCGACCATATCGCCGAAGTCGAGCAGGCCGCTCACGGCACCGGTCTCGCCAAGCAGGACGTTGTAGTCGTTGGCGTCGTTATGGATGACCTGGCGCGGGCATTGCTGCAATCGCGGCAGTATCTCGACAACGAAACGCTCAAGGATAGCCCTCACGGTTTCGCGCTTTTCGGTATCCGTAATGAAGGCAAGGTTTTCCAGATGCATATGCGCACGGCCGATATCCCAGGCGTAAGTGCGCTTGGCGCCGGGATGGCTGAAGCCTTCGAGACTGCGATCCATCTCGCCGAGCAGGCGACCGAGCGTAACGACGCTTTGCATGCCACGCGCAGCAGATTTCGACCACACGCTGCCATTCAGCCACGTCAACACGCGCGCGGTACGTTTGCCGCGCAGCTCCGCTGCAATCGCGGTGGCACCATTCCTGTCCGCCAGCGCGCGGGAGATCGGAAGCTGCGGCGCGACGCGCGCCAGATGATCGAGCACGGCAATCTGCATAGCGAGATCGTCGGCATCGCCCGGCGCGTGCAGCTTGAGCAGGAAGCGGCTTCCATCTTCCGCTTCGACACAATAATTGAGATCGTGTTCGCCCGGCAGAGCGGTTATCTTGCCCGAGACGCCATAGCTGTCGCGGAGCAGTGCATCGATCGCCCGGATCTCGCCGTCATGCTGGCTGTTCGCGTCGGTCATTGCCAAACTCTTTCCCTTACCAAGATATTGTTTTGCCATCGTAGGCGCGGAAACTGCCGGTATCGGCCATCGTCGTCGCGTCGATCAGGTCCTTCAGTCCTCGCGCGCTCCGCTCGATGTCGACGACCGCGTCCGGACCGCCCATGTCGGTGCGGATCCAGCCGGGATGCAGCGATAGGACCGCGATATCCTCGCACCGAAGATCCTGCGCGAGTTTCACCGTCGCCATGTTCAATGCGGCTTTCGAGCAACGATAGGCATAATCGCCGTCGTCGTCGTCCAGCGTCCCCTCCGCGAGCGATCCGGCCCGGCTGCTGATATTGACCAGCACCTTACGTCGCCCGAGGCAAAGATTTTCCCTAAGAGCTTGAGCAATCAGCAACGGCGCCAGCGCGTTGATCCGCATGACCTCCATGAAGTCATCCGTCCGCAGCGACGCGAGCCCGCCAGTGTCGCCGCGAACCGCCGCATTGTTGATCACGATGTCGATCGTCGTGCCCTTGAGCATTTTTCCGAGCGTTTCGATCGACGCCGCATCGTTGACGTCAAGCGGATAGAACAGCATGGAAGCCATCGCCTTCGGCAGCTCCTGACGCGCGCAAGCCAGTACCCGCCAGCCTTCGCCGGCATAGAGTTCCGCGAGCATTCGGCCGAGACCGCGCGAAGCGCCGGTTACCAGAACCGTGCCCGGCCCCTGTATCCGCGACGAACTGTTAGCGGTGCTTGACGTCATATTTCTTCTCGATGAGGCTCACGAAGCTTGCAGCCGCAAGCGTCAGCAGAATGTAGAGAACCGCTGCGGAGTTATAGGGCGCGAAAGGCAGGAAACTTGCCGATTGGAACTCGCGCATGCGCTGGGTGATATCGCGGATCGACAGGATCGACAGAAGCGACGTGTCCTTCAAGATGGCGATGAGTTCGTTGCCAAGCGGCGGAATGATGATGCGGAATGCCTGCGGGATGATAACCAGCCGCGCAGTCTGCCAGCGATTGAGGCCGATGCTTGCCGCAGCCTCTATCTGGCCGACAGGGATCGCATTGATGCCGGAACGGAAAATTTCGGCGAGATAGGCCGAATAGGCAAGAGCCATGGCGACGATGCCGCGCATCAGGTTCGGAGGATCGAATACGCCCTGCGTCGCATCCTTCAAGGCGCCACTCAACGGAAGGCCGACATAGAGAACGATGACCAGCATCGGAATGCCGCGGATCGTATCGACAATGAATTCAGAACCGATCGACAAAGGATGACGGCGATGGAGGAAACCACCGAGGGTCAGGAGGCCGATCACGATGGCGACGACAGAGAAGGTGATGCCCGCTGCGCGATCACGATCGTTCAGTGCCTGGGTACGCCAGATAACCGGCCAGTCGGACGGGACGGATGCCTCCGGCAGCAATGCACCACTGACATCCTGCTTCTTGCCGACGGCCTCGATGGCCTGCGGAGGAGCGACAAAGGTCCTGAGCGGCGTTTCCGCCCTCGGCGCACCCTCGTACTGGCCGAAGCGCACTGCGCTGATCAGACCCGATGGCGTGTTGGTGACGATGCCGATCTTGCCTTCAAGAGTGCCGGCCAGAACGTAGTTGTCACGCGGCTGCAGCAGGAACCAGGTGGAAAGTGCAGCAAGACCAAACGTCATCGCCACAAAAAAGATCAGGCTTGAACGCGTATAGCGCAGCTTCTGCAGGCCGACCCAGATCAGGCCGAGGACCGCAGCCAGAAGATAGGCTGCAATCGCGGCGCGGATCGTGGTCGCGAGACCGGACGCAAAGGCGATATAGGCGAACAGAAAAATGAAGGCGAGGCCGGCGCCGTTGACCGCTCCGAGCAGCCATGCACCTATCCGGCGCACAACACTTTCGGCCGCGACGGCTGCGCGATTGCCGATCGCGAGCAGTGCGAGACCAACCACGAGCAACAAGGCATAAGTTGGCCAGATCCAGGCTTCGATTTGCCGCACGATCACGTCGGCAGCCGGCGTCAACTGACGCGGCGTCACGCCCTTGACGATGAGATCGGACTTGAAGGGATCGACGCTGTTGGCGACCACCGAAGCGATGAAGGGATGGACCATATCGCCCGCCAGGATCGCAGCGGTTGCGATGAGGCCAAGAAGCGTCACGGCAATGGTCAGGCGCGGCCGTGCAACTTTCGCCCGCGACAGGAAAAGAACAGCAATAGCGGATGCGAAAGCGGCCGACAGTAACAGGAAGCCGGGCACGAAAGCCGAGGATCCCGGCTCCACGCCGAGGATGGCCTGCAGCGACCGCAGATAGTCCGGCGAGGACGCAAACAGATAGACGATGAAAGGCAGCGCCGCGAGAATGATCAGATTGCTGGGCCGCACGCTTTTTATGAACAACATTCCGGCCTCCAGCGCCAGATCGAGCAGACGAGGTCGGGAGCGCGGCAGCGCGCTCCCGACAGGAACTTACTTGAGGCCCCAGTACTTGGCGATCAGCTTGTCGAGCGTCCCATCCTTCTTGATCTCCTGCAGGCCCTCATTGAAGGCTGCGAGGTTCTCGTCGCCCTTGCGGAAAACGAGGCCGATCGGATCGGACTGCAGACCCTTGATGGCTGCAACCAACTGGCCGGCGAACTCACGTTCATAGGCGGCGGCGTTGGCGCCATTGATGACGACGCCGTCGACATCCTTGTTCTTGAGCGCGATGATCGCCGCGCTGAAGGTATCGTAAGCAGCAACGTTTTCCTTGCCGACGAGGCCTTCCGCAACCTGCGCATCGGTCGTATTGGCCTGTGCCGAGAGCTTGCGGCCCTGTGCCTTGAACTGCTCGAGCGTGATACCCTGATCTTCTGCGCGCGTCAGGATGACCTGGCTGTTAACAATGTATGGATCGGAAAAGTCCATCGCTTTCTTGCGCTCGTCAGTGATCGACACGCCGGAAGCCACGAGGTCGAAATTGCCCTGATCGAGTGCTGCGAAGATGCCGTCCCAGCCTGTCGTCACGAACTCGGCCTGGCAATGGATCTTGGTGCAGATGGCGTTGACGACATCGACGTCAAAACCGACGATCTGGCCACTCGCCGGATCGATGCTTTCCATCGGCGGAGAGGTCGTGTCCGAACCGATCTTGAGCAGCTTGCCGCCGAGATCCGCGGCCTGGGTGGCGCCTGCAGCCAATATGGCAAATGCAAGCGTCGCGACAAATTTCTTCATTTCTTCCTCCTCAATCGTCGGAACCGCCACCTTGGCAACCCGCGACAAAACCCTAAAGAAGATCCGGCCCCCTCGACGCCATCAGTCAGATCCTCGCTTCACGCCATTTTACCTAGCAAGGAATATAAACGTTTTCAATGCAAAATATAAACGTTTTTATTTCTGCACTGGAGGAGCTGTGCACAAACATCTGCGGGACGAAAACCCGACATGGACGGGTTTCGGATGCCGATTGAAAATGCGGAATACGCCCGGACAGCCCAAAGCATGGCGTCGCATTGATCAGCGCTTTGTTGTGATGCGATCGTCGGAGCGTTCGATGAGCTTGGGCATGATGAGGGCCTGCAGTGCCTGCGGCTTCTCGCCTTCCATGCGCCTGAGGATGTAGCTGCCCAGAAGCTCGCTCGGCTCGTGGATCGGCAGGAAATAGGTGGTGATCGGCGGCGCGAAATACTGGCTGACATTCAGGTCGTCCGTCGCGTTGATCACCGCATCGCGGCCATGCACCAGACCACGCTCGTGAAAGCCGGAGAAGGCGCCGAGCGCCGAGGCTTCGTTGGCGCAGATATAGGCAGTCGGCGGATCGGGCAGACGCGACATGACAAGCACGCTTTCGCGCCCGAACGCCGGCGTCAGCCGGTCATGCGCCACCAGCACCGGATCGAAGGCAAGGCCGGCGACATCGAGCGCCTGCCGATAGGCTAAAAGCCGGGTGATGGCATAGCTCAGATCGGCCATCGGATTGATGAGCGCGATACGGCGATGGCCACGCTCGACCAGCCGCGCCACCGACCGGCGGATCATCTGCTCGTTGTCGGCATCGACGAAGGCATGCGCATCATTGTCGATCGTCGTGCCATAGGTGACGAAGGGAAAATCCGCCGCCTGCATGATGCGGATGCGCGGATCGTCGGCGCGTGTGCCCGAGACGATGATGCCGTCGGCCTTCTTCAGCGAGACGATCTGCCGGATGGTTGCCAGGCTCTCCTCGAAATTGCGCACCGCATAAAGCGAGACGCGATAGGGGCTGTCCTCCAGCGCCCAGGAAATGCCGCTCAAGAGCTGGGCATATTCGACGCCTTCCCATTCCTGCTGCTTCGGCCCGGGTGCCGTCATGATCGCGGCGACCTGATAGGTCTTGCCGGTGCGCAGCTGCACGCCATGCATGTTCAGCTCATAGCCGACGCGCTCGGCAGCGGCAACGACGATCGCCCGCGTCTCCGGCCGCACCTGCGGCGAACTCTTCAGCGCCTTCGACACGGTGGCAATCGAAAGGCCGGTTTCCTGCGCGATGGTCTTGATCGTCGGTCTCTGCATCCGGTCCGGCTCGCTACGACTTCATCTTACTCAGGGAGTTCGCCAGCAGGATATAGACCGCCGACGTCCAGGCGAAGGCCCGGTCGCGCAATCCCATCCCCGACCGGGCGTCGAAGTTCTCGGCCATACCGCTTCTCGCTGCAACTGAACAGAACTTTTCCGCGATACCACACGATAGTTCTCGCTCACCTTGTTTTTGTAGCCCGTCCCAAAGCAGCATAGTGGTCGGCGCCCAGATCGGTCCGCGCCAATAGCCATCGTCTTCGTAGAGCGGACTCGTCGGGCTTTCGGTCGCCGGCCCCCATTCAGTGATGAAGCCGCCGTCGACGAGCCTAGCCACGAGCTTCTGCGCCATATCGCGCGGCAGTCTTTCACCCAAAAGCAGCGGCATGAACTGAATGAGGTTGTGGCCGGGTAGTTCCCTCCCCGGATCATCCGTCAGCCGCGCGCGGAAAGTTTCGCCCGTCCAGAGATCCCGAAACAGCAGCGCTTGCAGCCGATCTGCCTTGGCGCGCCATTCCTGCTGCCGCTGTCGATCGTCTTCCAGCAGCGTTGCGAGCACATCGCAGGCAAGGATCAGGAAAACCGGCAAGTCCGGCGTTATCACGGGACCACCTTCCGCAAAGAAGGTGGAGTTATCCCAGCCGCTATCATTGCCATGGAAGTAGCAGGGTAACGTATCGTCATCGGAGCGCGCGTGACGCAACCAGTAATCGACCTGACGTCCGATCGCGTTTTTCAGATAGGCCTTGCGCTCCGCCGTCAAGAAGCCCGGCTGCGTCGCCTCGATCAACGCGACTGCCCAGCCATGCACGGGCGGCTTGGTAAAGGCAAAGAGCACGTCGCGGTCATTGACGTAGTCGGGCAGTAGACCCGAGGCGTCCTGATGATCGAAGATGACGGCAAACTGGTCGAAGGCGAGAGCAGGATCGACGCCGACGACGCCGAGCGCCGAGAAGGCATTGTCCCAGCTCCAGACATTGATCATATGGTTCTTCGACATATAGATCGCCGGGCGGGTAAGCGCACCACCGGCAGGAACCGTATTTGCCCAGAGCAGGTAGCTTGCAAGCAGATGCGCCTCTTCCTGACCCGCGATGCCAGCAGGCATGTGCCGATGCCATGCCGCAAAATCCGCCTGGGCGCCTGAAGAAGCCTCATCGAAGGTGCCGGGTCGTTCTTCCGGCGGCACTCTCCGGAAGAAATCGACACTGCCTTCGAACACCGTTTCTCCGGAAAAGGTGAAACTGACCTTTTCCGAATGATCGCGCTGCCAGGAGCCGGTGACGTCCAGCGCGCCGAGATCTGCGCGCGGGATGAACTTCACGTTTTCGACGGCCGCAACGAGACAGGGCTCGCCCCTGGGCGTGCGATAGACGTAGTCGTAACGAGACCCTTCGAGATGGAAGCGCACGCCGCCACCAGCTCCGCGAATATGCAGTTGCTCGCCTTGGCCAATGACAAATTCGACCTTGCTGCTATTACCGCGGGCAACCAGCCGCTGCGGAGTCAGCTCGAGAGCCGGCTTTGTCACATTGCCCGACGCGTCCAGGAAATCCATGCGGCACAGCCGCCCGAGAGAGGGCCGCTCGTCGCCGCCGGCGACAAAACGCAGGTAAAGCGCCTGTTCGCCGCTGCCGCCGGGGACCGGCATCATCGACAGGGTCAGAAAGCGCCCTCGGCGGCTGAAGGGGATATGTGCGATATCGAACAGCATGATTATCCCTTGACCGACGACCCGACGGCGCCATCCATGATGTAACGCTGCGCCAGGAAGAAGAGCGCCAGCGGCGGTAGGCAGAGCACCACGGTAATCGCGGCAATCGAGGTCACATCCACCTCATGCAAGCCCTTGAACATCGAGAGGCCGAGCGTCAGCGTGTATTTCGATTGATCGTTGAGGAAGATCAGCGGCCCGAGATAATCGTTCCAGGCATTCATGAAATGGAACGTGCCGACAAGAACGAGCGCCGGCATCATCAACGGCAGGTGAATGCGCCAGTAGATATCGAAGGAATTGGCCCCATCCATACGGGCCGCTTCGTCGATTTCGATCGGCACGGTCATGATGTACTGGCGCAGCAGGAAGACGAAGAAGGCATCGGCGAAATAGGCCGGCACGATCAGCGGTTTTAACGTATTGATCCAACCAAGCAGGTTGAACTCCATATAGAGCGGGATCATCTTCACATCCCACGGGATCATCATCGTGGCCAGCAGCAGGATGAACAGCGGATCCCGACCCGGAAACTTGAAGCGGGCGAAGCCATAGGCGACGAGTGAGCTGGAAATGAGCTGGCCGATGGTCGAAAGCACGACGACGGTTAGCGAATTCTGAAAATAGGTGCCGAAAGGCTGCTTATTCCAGGCAATGGCAAAGTTTTCCCAATGCCATTCCGAGGGCCAGAAGACCGGCGGAAACTGGTAGAGATCGGCCTCACTCTTGATGGCCGTCATGAAGGTCCAAAAAAACGGTGCGATGAAGAGAGCCGATAGCAGGATCAGCGCGGAGTAGAGCAGCGTCTTACGCATGGTTGTCTCCTCCCTTTTCGCGAACCTCGCCCTCGTAGTAGACCCATGCCGCCGACCAGCGCATGACCAGCAGGCTGAGCGCCAGCACGATGAGGAACATCACCCACGAGCCTGCAGCCGCGTAACCCATGTCGAAATATTTGAAGGCGTTGTCGTAGATGTACATGGCGAAGAAGTAGGTTGAGCCCAGTGGGCCACCTTTTGTCAGCAACAGCGCAATCGTCAGCTGCTGGAAGGCGGCGATGATCGAGGTGATGAAGGTGAACAGCAGCATAGGCCCGAGCATCGGCAAGGTGATGAACAGCATCTGCGCCCAGCCGGGAATGCCCGACACAGTCGCAGCCTCATAGAGCTCCTTGGGGATCGCCTTCAGACCCGTCAGCAGGATCAGCATCGTGCCGCCGAAACCCCAGAGGCTGGCGATCAGAATGGCGATGATCGCAAGACCCGGATCACCGAGCCAGTTCGGCCCATCGATGCCTACCAACGACAGCATGAAGTTCAAAAGGCCATACTGCCGGCTATAGATCCAGCTCCAGATCGTCACCAGCGCGACACCGGAGATGACGCTCGGCAGATAGAAAGCGGTGCGAAAGAAACCGCTCCATACCGTGGCGTGATGCAGCAGAAGCGCGATCAGAAACGACATAACGATGTTGAAAGGCACGTAGATCGCGGCGAACTTCACAGTGATCCACAGGCTGTCCCAGAACTGGGGGTCGTCGAAAAGCATCGTGCGATAGTTCTTCAGGCCGACGAATGTACGCGCGCCAACCACCGGCCAATCATAGAAGCTCATGGTCAGCGAGAAGATGAGCGGGCCGAGCGTGAAGAACAGGAACCCCAAGATCCACGGGGAGATGAAGAGATAGGCTGGCCAATGGCTCCGGAGAGCCGATTGCCGTTTCTGCGCTGCCCGTTTTGCGGCGTCTTTGTAGCTCACGTTCACCTCCCGCTTCCGTCTTACTTCAGGAACCGCTGCGAACGCTTGACGGCATCATCGAGATGCTGCTTGGCATTGCCCTGGTCGATCATTGTCGCTTCGATCGCGCGGGCGAGATTGTCCTGGATCTTGCCCCAGTTCGCATTCTTGAGGAACGCATGCGTCTCCTTGTCGGAGGTCGCGAGAATGTCGAAGAACGGCTTGTAGACCACATCCTTCGTCATGCCCTTGGCTTCGGCAACGCTGGTGCGTACCGGAAGATCGTTGGTGCGCATCGCAACAGCTTCCGTTGAGGAAAAGAACTTCACGAACTCCCAGGCGAGATCCGGATGGGCCGCATCCTTGGCGATCGAGATCGCCGAAACGCCGAGCGCGGAATGGGCCGGTCTGTCGCCGAATTTCGGCAGAGGCGCCACACCATAGTTGAAACCGGCGGAATCGATGCCAGCCTTGGACCACATCGCGCTCTGGAACATGGCAATCTTGCCGCCCTTGAACAGCGTGAGGCCGGTGGTGTCGTCGCCGACATTCAGGGTGACCGCCTCTTCCTTCTTCGCCATGTCGGCGAACATATCAAGCACCTGCGCCGAGGCATCGCTATTCATGTAGCCGTCAATCGTCTTGCCGTCGTCGGAAATGTATTTGGTGCCATTCGACCACAGGAACTGCTCGAAATCATAGGGGTCTGGCTTGGCATCGACGGCAAAGCCATAGATCTTCTTGTCCTTGTCGCGAAATTTCGCGGCCCTGGCACGAAGGTCGTCCCAGGTCCAGCCATCCTTCGGCGCTTCGACATTGGCAACCTTGAACATGTCCTTGTTGTAGAACACGACCTGCGTCGTAAAGCCGGCCGGCATGCCGTAGGTCTTGCCGCCGACGCGGGTGGTATTCATCAATCCCTTGGGGAAATCGTCCGGCTTGATCTCAGCGGCATCGCGCGCAATCAGATCATCGAGAGGCATCAGCGATGTGTAGTATTGCGGAAAGTTCCACATATACATCACGTCGGGCGGGTTGCCGGCGCCGAAGGCCGCCACCAGTTTCTGATCGAAGCCATCGGCATAGGGCTCGACCTGCACCTTTACGCCCGGATGCGTCTCTTCGAATTTGCTGGCGATCTTCTGCTCGATCGCCAGGCTTTCTCCCGAATCCCAGGTGGCGAACCGCAGCACCTGATCCGCCCGCGCCGCCGAGGCACCGGCAAGCGTCAAAGCGATCAGCGAACCCATAAAGATATTTGCACTCTTCTTCATTCCTCTACTCCCATTTCGGGTCAGGCGACCCGCTTCCCCTTTTCATGATCGACAAGAGCCTGCGTCTCGGCATCAAGGCGGCGGCGCACCGCATTCCCCTCCGCGTCGAACAGGTAGCAATGCTGCGGCGGCAGCCGCAGATGGACCGTTTCGCCATTGGCGACCGGATGAGTGCCACGCACCACCGCCGTCATCGCACGACCGTCTTCCAGGCTGATATGCACATGACTTTCAGTGCCCAGCCGCTCGACGAGACGAACGGTTCCGCCGATATCGCCTTCGCCGGGATTGACGATCTCGATCTTGTCCGGCCGGATGCCGAGCGTGAACTTGCCGTTTGTGCGGCTCGCCGGCTGATCGGCTTCGAAGGTCAGCGGCCGCATCAGACCACCGCCCGACAGAGTGATGCCGGAGCCTTCAGCGGATGCCCCGAGCACATCGAAGAAATTCATGCGCGGCGAACCGATGAAGCCGGCAACGAAGAGATTGGCGGGCTGGTAGAAGAGTTCGAGCGGCGTGCCGAACTGGCTGACCTTGCCCTTGTCCAGAACGACGACACGGTTCGACAATGTCATCGCTTCGACCTGATCATGCGTGACATAGATCATGGTCGTGCCGAGGCGGGCATGCAGCGCCGCAAGCTCGACACGCATCGTCACGCGAAGGCCTGCGTCGAGATTGGATAGCGGTTCATCGAGCAGGAAAAGCTTCGGCTCACGCACGATGGCACGGCCGATGGCAACGCGCTGGCGCTGGCCGCCGGACAGCTGGCGCGGCTTTCGAGCCAGCAGCTCTC
This sequence comes from Rhizobium sp. NPDC092011, assembly GCF_044756305.1. Classification (NCBI taxonomy): domain Bacteria; kingdom Pseudomonadati; phylum Pseudomonadota; class Alphaproteobacteria; order Hyphomicrobiales; family Rhizobiaceae; genus Rhizobium; species Rhizobium sp. NPDC092011. Next base: position 1,272,986 of record NZ_JBIVSO010000001.1, on the reverse strand, counting down.
TGATGCGCAGGATCTCGGCGACATTGTCCACGCGGCGATCGATCTCAGCACGCTTCATGCCGTTGAGCGCGAGACCGAAGGAGAGGTTCCGGCGGACGTTCATATGCGGGTAAAGCGCATAGTTCTGGAATACCATGGCGATATCGCGCTTGGCCGAAGGCTCATGCGTGATATCGCGCTCGCCGAGACGGATGGTGCCGCCATCGAGCTTTTCGAGGCCCGCAATCGACCGCAGCAATGTGCTCTTGCCGCAGCCGGAGGGACCAAGGAAGCAGACGAACTCCCCATCGGATATGTCGAGGTCGATGCCCTTGAGCACCTCCAGCGAACCAAAGCCCTTGCGGAGATTATCGATACGAATGGGTGCCAACGGTTCCTCCCTGTCGGCGATGCAGGCATCTTGTTAAACGTTTATATCAAAATAAAAACGTTTAACTTCTTTGTAAAGAGCATGGATGCACTTTATGTGCGGACATGTCGGAAAGCGTGGGAATGCCTCGGCGGCCATCTTCGAACGACGAAATACAACCGAGCTTTATCGAGATGCGACCGGAAGGAAACAACCGAAGCAGCGTCGCTGAAATGAGGGATGGGAGCACCTAGCCTGATTGCAACAAGGCGCATTGCAGCCTTCCGTCCGGAATGCGTAGAAAAACCGCAGGAGGGGGTATTTTGCGATACGAAGAAAGGTAGAAGCGCTCTAAAAAGAAAGCGTCGCGGGACGGACCACGATATCTTAGGCAGGCTGCCTACGCAGCCCACCTTTCCCATCGTCAACTGCCAGCCAGGAAGATCCTACGGACGTCGCAACAACGGCCGCGCTGCTTGCTTTACTTGCCCAACCAATGAAACTCTTCGATCGAAGCCTTGCCCGTCTTCTTATCGTATAGGCAGATCATATTGACGTTCTGAACCTTTGATTTGCCCTTGCCGATCGATCCCTTGAGAAGGATGGCGACCTTCCCAACGGAATCGTCGAATACGACCGGCGCACTGGCCTCCGGCGTATTCATGCGCGACTGACCGATGCATGTCCCGTTTGCCTTTGCAAACAATGCCTTCCAAGCCTCATCGCTAGACGCACTTGCGCTATAGGCAGTTGCCAACATCAAGGTGGCGGCAATCACTATTCTCTTCATCATGACGTCTCATCCCAACCGTGAATCGCCCTTTGCGAGCACTCTCGTTGTGATCAACCCAGCCGGCGAAAACAAGGCGAAATGCCCTATTGATCAACAGAAGCGGTTGCAACCCAGGGCAACCGTGTCAGGTGCGCGCGCACCAATCCATGCTGGCGCGCCGAGACGAATAATCGCGGGGAAATGAGCGCCTGAATACCGATGCCATCTATGAGGCAGAAGAGCAGCGCCGCCTCTTCATCGGCATCGATCGGCTCGGAGAAGGCACCCGCCTCCGAGAGCGAAACCAATCTCTTCGACCAGTGATCTCGTATTCCTTCATAGAGAAGGTGATGGCGGCGATGCTGCTCGGGTCGACTGAGCGAAGCAGCGGTAAAATTGATCCAGACCTTCCACAACTGCCTGTTGTCGAGACTATCGGGAAGCGCACTCGATACCTCGGCAGCAAACTGATCGAGGGTCAGCACGCCGGTTGCGCCCTCGCCTGAACTCTCCACCGCATTGATGATCGACTGAAGGGCAAAGTCCAGAATGGCGTCCTTATCGCGGAAATAGTGCGTCAAGACCCCGGTCGAGCAGCCGATCTCCTGTGCGATTCCTCGCATGGACGCACGATCGAGGCCATCGCGAGCAATAACCGCAAGAGTCGCCTGCGCAACTTCTTCACGCCTCGCGTCGGAGGCATCTCTCTTTCCGCTGCGGGAACTATCGATCTTCTGATTCTTCTTCGGCATGGCGTCAGAATAGCCGAATGCCGGACAGGGGCACAACGGAAAAAGCATTGACAACATAACAACTGTTGTGATTTTTAAAGTCAGCTTTCAAGGAGATCATGGTGCGTGTGCTTATATTGGGTGGGGCGGGTGAAATGGGGCGCATCGCCGCCACCGAGGCAGCTTCCTACGAGTTTGTGGAGCGGGTCACTGTTGCCGACGTAAAGTACGGTGCGGCGGTGGCGATCGCCCAGACCATAGGCCCGAGGGCCGAGGCGGCTTATTGTGACGTCACCGACTTCCGCGCTCTGCGGCATCTGATGGCGGCACACGATGTCGTTCTCAACACGGTGGGGCCGTTTTACAGGTTTGGCTTGCCAATTCTCCAAGCCGCAATCGCCGCCGGCAGAAACTACGCCGACATTTGCGATGATTGGGAGCCGACGCTCCAGATGCTCGATCTGAATGCCGCGGCCCGATCGAACGGCGTCACCGCGATCATCGGTATCGGCGCGAGCCCCGGTGTCACGAATCTCCTGGCGATGACGGCGGCGTCATCGCTCGATCGGGTCGACGAGATCCTGACCGGCTGGTCCATCGATATTGACGAGGAAACTTACCCGGAAACCGAGGGCCAGTCGGGATCATGCGATGTACCGAATGCCGCCAACGTCCATTGGCTGCAGCAGCTGACGGGCAAGATCCGCCAGCAGCAAGGCGGTAAGCTTCAGGATGTGCCGCCGCTTCAGCACCGCGATATCCAATATCCCGGGCTTGGCGCGATGAGCGTCTGGACCGTCGGCCATCCGGAGGCCGTGACCTTGCCTCGCATGTTCCCGGGGCTTGTTTCCTGCGCCAATGTGATGATTGGCGAGGATGAGGATTTTCGCGAGCTGAGATCATTGGCGAAGCTCGTTGATACCGGCATTTTGTCACGCGAAAGAGCGGCCAGATATTTTGAAGAGGGCTCCAGCCGTCCAAGGCCGATCGCGAACGCAGCGATACCGTCCCGACCACAGCTGTTTGCCTGGGCAAAGGGCATCCATGACGGCCGGGAAATCATAGCCGGCGCCCATCTTTGCACGCTGCCCTCCGGGAGCATGGGCGGAGCAACAAGTATTCCGCTGGCCCTCACCCTGCCCTTTTTCGCAGCGGGCTTTAGCGGTCGCTCCGGCGTATTCACGCCCGAGGAAATTCTGGAGCCGGCGGTTTTCCTTGACGAGCTCTCGCGCCGTTGCACCGATCCGTTGGGCAACAGGACGTCTCTCGTTGTCCACGCGCGGGAATATGTGGAACTTTAACGTCGATCCGTGTCGCAACGCTCGGGCCTTAGGAGGCAGCAACATTTTGCATCAGAGAACATCCGGCGATGAGCCAATCACAATAGAGATGACGCAGGCCGATCAGATCATCGTGACAATGGTCGCGACCATTGGTGGCGCAATTCTGCTGTTCTTGTTGCCGAAAGGCGCCGTTTGGGCACTCGCCAACCTGCCTTGGGTGCCATGGGACGGCCCTCTCAAGCTGCTCATCGCCGGCGAGCAAATGGTGACCAGATGGGGTGTCGCTGCGATCGGCGGAGTGCTTGGCTTCCTAGCCGGCGTACTCCTCATTCATGACGAACCGACCCTCACCATATCCAGTTCGGAACTCCTAGTGTGCAAGGGCGATAAGCGTCACCGTTTTGCCCGCGCCCAGGTGGGCGCGGTTGGAATCATCAACAAGCATTTGGTCATACGCGACCATTCGAACGTGGAATTGCTCTATGTGAAGATCGATCAACGCAACAGGGTCGAGGCTGCTTTGCGCGCCGGAGACTGGCCGCAACTGCATGGCAGATAGGCGGATGGTGGAAAGCGGCATCAGCAAACGAACGAAGGAAGCATGACCGTCGTTCGAAACAAACCGCATGCGTCGTTTCGTCGATCGCTGGGGCAACGCCCGACCGGCCCGACGGCCCTCGCAGCCGATCGAAAGCAACAGGGGCGCATGTCGCTTATTTCATTGGCAGCAGCGGTGAAACCGCATGAACCAGATGGCTTAGCGCTGCCGTATCCTTGACGGGATCGTCCGAGGACTCGAATTCGGCCAGCTCTATTCCGACAATCTGATCACTCGGAATAGCCTCGAAAATGGCACGCAGCGTGTCGGGGACAAGGCCACCGCCGATTGAATAGGCTGCGGGAACGTAACCCGGCTCGAGCACGTCCCAATCGACATGGATCCAGACTGGAGCGTCGCCGACCACCGCCAATATTTTCTCTGGGCTGGTGTCTGCAGGTGAGAGAACCCGCACGCCCGACTGCCGCAGCAATCCCTCCTCTGCGGGATCGATGTCGCGCGCGCCGGCGACCACGACCCTCGTCGGCTCGACGCCGCCGCCAAAGCCACTGTCCCAGCATCCGCAGGCCGCAGCAAGGACCATGCCGCCGAGATAGCCGCTTTCCGTCGTCTCAGGCGTGTTAAAATCGCCATGAGCGTCGATCCAAAAGATCACCACGCCAGGATTTATTCTCGCAACAACCGGAAGAGTGGCCAGGCTCGCCGAGCAGGTGTTGGCGACGACAAGCGGCCTGTTGCCGCGATCGAGAATATCCGAAACTGTCTCCTGCAGCGCCCCCAGGGTTTCCTTGGCCTCAGGAAGACTCGACGACCAGTCGTCGGTCTTCGGCGGCGATGCCGTTCCGATGACGACCGGCGTCAGTCCCGTGATATCCCGGATGACCGCCGCGGCCAATGCTGCGCCCGGAATAGCGCCGGGACTGCGGTCGGCGATGCGTCCCTGGGAAACGATGAGTTCGAGGGCCAAAGTCTGCTCCTTGCTGGCGACACGATCTTTCACGGCGGATTTCGACACCCAACACGTCGTCGCCGGTCGTGAAGGAAACGATATATCTGAATGGATATATCGATGACCGTAGATGTTGCAATCGCAGGCTGCCGAGAGAATCTTGCGCGGGAACCATAGCCCACAGAAAGGCTTGGCGAATGAGATGAAGCCATCACCAGGTCGGCTTGGCCTGTGCGGTTTAGAACAATGGAATAAACATTGAAGCAAATTCGGTAAACGGAATACAAATTCCGTTTTTGAAACTATTCAGTTCATACATTCCATTTTCTCTTGCGCATTCGTTTGAGTTCGTTTTAAATTCGCTTGCTTTCGCTGCGAAAGCCCAGCGCATAATCTGGGAGAAGCGACGCAAGCAGAAATCGCCTTTGCCGTCTTTGAGTGGGAGGAAACACCATGGCACGCTTCAATCGGACCCTTGCGGCCACATCTGCGCTTTTGCTTTTTCATGCAACCGGCGCCCTTGCGGCCACGGAGCTTGCATGGTGGCACGCGATGACCGGCGCCAATAACGAGGTCGTCGAACAACTCGCCAAGGAATTCAACGCAAGCCAGAGCGACTATAAGGTCGTTCCGGTTTTCAAGGGCACCTATGGCGAAACGCTGAATGCCGGCATTGCCGCCTTCCGCGCGAAAAAGGCGCCGGCCATTCTGCAGGTCTTCGATGCGGGTAGCGGCGTGATGCTCGGCGCGGAAGGCGCCGTCGTTCCCGTGGCGGACGTGCTGCAGAAGGGCGGCTACAAGTTCGACAAGGGTCAATACCTGCCGGGTATCGTCTCTTACTATTCCAAGCCGGACGGCACGATGCTGTCCTTCCCTTTCAATTCCTCGTCCCCGGTTCTGTTCTATAACAAGGACGCCTTCGCCAAGGCGGGTCTCGATGCCGAAAAGCCGCCAACGACCTGGCCGGAAGTCTTCGCCGCCGCCAAGAAGATCAAGACGAGCGGTGCGGCCAGCTGCGGCTTCACCTCGACCTGGCTGACCTGGATCCAGACCGAAAATTTTGCTGCCTGGAACAATGTCTCCTACGGCACGAAAGAGAATGGCCTCGCCGGCCTTGATGTCCAGTTGAAGATCGACGCACCCATCTTCGTCGATCACTTCCAGGCGATCGCCAATCTGAGCAAGGACGGCACCTTCCGTTATGGTGGCCGAACCTCCGAAGCCAAGCAGTTCTTCACGTCAGGCGAATGCGCGATCCTGACGGAATCCTCCGGCGGCCTCGGCGATATCGTCAAGTCCGGCATCAATTATGGCGTCGGCCAACTGCCTTATTATGAAGGTCACGGCCCACAGAACACCATTCCCGGCGGCGCAAGCCTCTGGGTCTTCGCGGGCAAGAGCGATGCGGAATACAAGGGCGTAGCCGAATTCTTCAACTTCCTCTCGAAGACCGACATTCAGGTGCGCCTGCACGAGGTTTCCGGCTACCTGCCGGTAACGGTGGCCGCCTACGAGGCAACGAAGAAGTCCGGCTTCTATGACAAGAACCCCGGCCGCGAGACCCCGATCAAGCAGATGATGGGCAAGGCTCCGACGGAAAACTCCAAGGGCGTGCGCCTCGTCAACCTGCCGCAGGTCCGCGACATCCTCAACGAGCAGTTCGAGGCGATGCTCGCCGGCCAGAAGGATGCAAAAGCCGCTCTGACCGAGGGCGTCCAGAAGGCAAACGCCGCCATCGCCGCCGCCACAGGCAACTGATCCTTCGAACCATCGTCCCGCGCCGCCCTGCGGTGCGGGACCCTCATCTGCCGAAGGGAGCGCTATGCAGCCTGTCGTCTTTCCCAACAAGGTCCTGCCGTATCTGCTGCTCGCGCCGCAGATCATCCTGACCGTTCTCTTCTTTTTCTGGCCGGCGAGCCAGGCGCTCTATCAGTCCGTCTTGCGCGAGGATCCGTTTGGCCTGAAATCCGGTTTCGTCGGACTTGCCAACTTTCGCGCCATCCTCTCCAATCCGGATTACGTGCATTCGCTGAAGGTCACCGTCGTCTTCAGCGTCGCGACGGCGCTGCTGTCGATGGCCGTGGCACTGCTGCTTGCAACTGCAGCCGAGCGTGTCGTGCGCGGGCGCAACATCTATCGCGCCCTGCTGATCTGGCCCTATGCTGTCGCTCCGGCCATTGCCGGCATGTTGTGGCTCTTCATGTTCAATCCGGCGATGGGAACATTCGCCTATATTCTGCGCCGCAACGGCTTCATGTGGGATCCGCTCCTGAACGGCAATCAGGCGATGATGCTGGTCATCGTCGCTGCTGCCTGGAAGCAGATCAGCTATAATTTCCTGTTCTTCGTTGCCGGCCTGCAGGCTATCCCGAAATCACTGATCGAGGCGGCCGCCATCGATGGCGCACGCGGCGCGAAGCGCTTCTGGACCATTGTCTTTCCGCTCTTGGCGCCAACGACGTTCTTCCTTCTTGTCGTCAACACCGTCTACGCATTTTTCGACACCTTCGGCATCATCCATGCCGTCACCGGCGGCGGCCCGGCAAAGGCCACGGAGACCCTGGTCTATAAGGTTTACAACGATGGCTTCGTCAACCTCGACCTTGGCAGTTCAGCCGCGCAATCGGTGATTCTGATGATCATCGTCATCGCGCTGACCGCTTTCCAATTCCGCTTCGTCGAGAAGCGGGTGCACTATTCATGAGGCGCCCATGATCGAGAACCGTCCCATCTCAAGCCTGATCAGTCATTTCCTGCTCATTATCGGCATCCTGATCGTCGCGCTTCCCATCTACTATACGTTCATCGCTTCGACGCACAGTTCGCCTGATATCATCCGGCCCCCGATGTCGCTTGCTCCGGGGGAGCATTTCTTCGACAACTACGCGGAGGCGATGGGCGGCGGCGTGGAACGTGTCGTCGGCGTCAGCCTGGAGCGGCTGCTGTTCAACTCGACCGTCGTCGCGCTTGCAATCGCCATTGGCAAGATCGTCATCTCTTTCCTTTCCGCCTTTGCGATCGTCTTCTTCCGCTTTCCCCTGCGGATGGTCTTTTTCTGGATGATCTTCGTAACGCTCATGCTGCCGGTCGAGGTGCGAATTTTGCCGACTTACAAGGTCGTCGTCGATCTCGGCCTGATCGATACCTATGCCGGCCTGACCTTGCCGCTCATGGCGTCCGCAACGGCGACCTTCCTCTTCCGGCAGTTCTTCCTGACGATCCCCGGCGAGCTGGTCGAAGCCGCACGCATCGACAATGCCGGCCCTTTCCGCTTCATGCGCGATATCCTGCTGCCGCTCTCGGCAACGAATATCGCCGCGCTCTTCGTCATCCTGTTCATCTACGGCTGGACCCAGTATCTCTGGCCGCTACTCGTCACCAATGATGCGAAGATGGATACGATCGTCATCGGCCTTCGCCGGATGGTGGACTTCACCGATGCGTCTACCCCGTGGAACTACGTCATGGTGACTGCGATCCTCGCAATCATCCCCCCTATTCTCGTCGTGTTGCTGATGCAGCGCTGGTTCGTCAAAGGCCTCGTGGAGACCGAAAAGTAATGGCTGAGATCACCCTCAACAACGTCCGCAAGTCTTATGGCAACGTAGAGGCGATCAAGGGCGTTTCGCTCGACATCAAGGACGGCGAGTTCGTCGTGCTCGTCGGCCCCTCGGGCTGCGGCAAGTCCACGCTACTGCGCATGATAGCCGGCCTTGAAGGCATTACCGGCGGCGACATTCAGATCGGCGCACGAAGGGTCAATGACGTTGAACCGGCCGAGCGTGACATTGCCATGGTTTTCCAGAACTATGCGCTCTATCCGCACATGACGGTGCGCCAGAACCTTTCCTATGGCCTCAAGAACCGCAACACGCCTGCGGCAGAGATCGATCGCCGCATCGCTTCTGCCGCCAAGACCTTGGAAATCGAGCAATATCTCGACCGCAAGCCGCGCCAGCTTTCCGGCGGCCAGCGCCAGCGCGTTGCGATGGGCCGGGCAATCGTCCGCGAGCCCGCCGCCTTTTTGTTCGACGAACCGCTCTCGAACCTCGATGCGAAGCTTCGCGGCCAGATGCGTATCGAGATCAAACGCCTGCAGCGCGCACTCGGCACGACGAGCGTCTACGTGACGCACGATCAAATGGAGGCGATGACCCTCGCCGACCGGCTCGTCGTTGTCAATGCAGGCCGCATCGAGCAGGTCGGCACGCCGATCGAACTCTATGAAAAGCCGGCGACAACCTTCGTCGCCACCTTCATCGGTTCGCCCTCGATGAACCTGCTGCCGAGTGAGGCCGCCGCAGCCAGCTGGTCCCTCGCCGGCCATGTATCACCGCAAGGCAACTTTACGCTCGGCGTGAGGCCGGAGGATCTGTCGCCGGTCTCTTCGGAAGGTAAGCCTTTCGACTTCGAAACCACCGCGCGGATCGATGGGATCGAACTCGTCGGCGCGGAAAGCCTGCTGCATGGCAAATTGTCGAATGGCGCAGATCTGGTTTTTCGTGTCTCGGGAAGGGCACGCAACGAATTGGGCGATATGGTGAAGGTCGGCGCCAGCGCCGATGCCCTCCACATTTTCGATGCGAGCGGCCAGCGGCAGGAGCTCGGCTCATCCGCCAATCTCAAAGCAAGCTTTTGATCCTTCCGCTTCGAGCATTCTCAGAAAAGCGCGCAGCAATTTCCGTCCGGAATTTCCAGGAAAACAAGGGGATAGAGCGTTTTCGCGACTCAAGGGAAAGCGGAAACGTTCGGGCGCTTGGAGGTTCTGTTCCTCACGCCCGGAACGGCAGTCGGTCAGCTGCCATTCTGCACGAGACCAGCGGCACCTTATAGATGTAATTCACTCTTCCAAATACAATCAAAATAGGTAGTGTGGAGCCCATCAACCTGCATTCCAGTAAACTCTAGCTTCGTGAGATCCCACATGGGTCACCACAATTCGACTCTCGCCGCGCTGGCTCGATTTGAGGACGGTATCGCAGCGACCTCCAGCCCGGCGTTGCGCCAGGCACCGATTGCAATATTGCAGCGCCATCTCCTCCATTTGTGGTCAACGGTTCCGCGGACCTCGTCCAGCAGACATGCCGTGGAATTGGCAGTGGTGAGCTGCGGCGTTGTCACCGCCCTTGAGCGACTGCAGGCGATTTTCGAACGGGCAAGCTTTTGACCCGCTTGACCACGCCTATAACGATACTAAGCTGTTGATGATTCACGTCAGCGGGGAGACGTTAATTGAGGCAATCACAGCCGCTTTTCATAGCGGAATTATCGGAGCCGGTCGCGCCTGAGGCCGGGATTTACGCGTGGGATATCGAAAAGAATCTGGTCTTTGCCGATGCTGCCTTGGCCAGCCTGTTCGGTCTCGATGCCACGGAAACCGTTCACGGATTGCCGATAGAGACATATCTCGATCGCGTTCATCCTGAAGACCGTCCGCCGCTGGCGAAGGTTATCCATAACACGATCATCACCGAAACGCCCCTGCAATCCACATATCGTGTCCGTGATCGGAATGGAGTCTATCGCTGGGTCGCAGCCTTCGGCAGAGCCTTTCGAGATAGGTCGGACAATCCGACGCTGTATTCAGGTATCGTGGTGCCGGCGCTCCAAATGGAGCGCAACGGGCAAAGTCAACAATCGGCCAATGATACCTGAAGCGCTTCAAGAAAGGCGCATAGCGCGCTTTCAACCCGGAATGCGTGAGAAAACAGAAGCATAGAGCGCTTCCGGGATTCAAGGAAAAGCAGTGGCGCTTGAGCTTGCGTCATGTAGCAGGTAGACAGCAGCCTACCGCTGGGCGACGAAGCTTGCTCCCCTCCGCCCACTGTCGGAGGGCACAGAATTTTTTGCGATTGCCGGACGAACCGGCAACCCAAGCGCTCGCCATTGTTTCGAAAACGTCTATCCGCAAAAGGCGCGGATAATCTTCCGGTTTTTCGGATTCGTTTCGATGGTGACGCGCTCCTGCCGATAGTCCATCGTCACGCCTTGTCCGGGCTTGATCTGGCGGACGATCGATGCACCCGTTAGCCGCCGCGCCTCGGCATCGCTGACACGTTTCCTGCCTATCAGTGCATCCGCCGCATCCCGCCGGCATATTCCCGGCGCGGCCTTGCGCTTTGCCTGCTGCGCTTCCCCTTGGCCGACCATCAGCGCGACCATAGCCAGGGCCAAGGCACTGGCGGCGAACAGTTTCGAACGAAGCATCAGAGCAATTCCTTTCTCAAATTGCGATCGCCGACCGATCCAGGCATTTGAACATGCTGTCATGGGTTGGCAATGTCAGGAGCCTATCTTGATGCCGACGCGATGTCATCGCTGGAAATCTCCTATTGGTTGCCGGAACCGCAACAGAGATTGCCGATTAAAGCGTCGGCTCGAATGGTGTAGCGATGGCGACCCTAGACGGCGCAACCTGGAAATCGGGCGGCAACATCCGGTGATAGGCGAGCATGAGCTGGCAGGCGCTTCTGGCGTCGTGACGCAAATCGTGGTGGATGACGAACGTGATCTCACCAGCGGCGAGCAGTGCGATATTATCCTGGTCGAGGTCATGGGCGGCAAAGACGCTGCATTCACGTCTGGCTTCCGCAAAGGCCTTCAATATCGCCCGATTGCCGCCGCCGGCCGAATAGACCGCCCGGATGTCCGGTTCGCATTCCAGGGCAACGCGGACGAGACGCTCCGTCTCGCGATCGACGCCGAAGCCTTCGGAAACCTGTACGACAGAAAGATGGGGGAAGCGCTGCGCCAGTGCGTTGCGAAACCCCTGCTCGCGCTCGTCTTCGCCGGCAAAGAGCCTGCTCGACAATGTCACCAGCACCTTGCCCGGTCGTTCTCCGGCCATGCGTCCGAGCAGATAAGCAGCCGTCGCCCCGGCGACGCGGTTGTCCATGCCGACATAGCCGATACGCGAATTTTCCGGCAAATCGGTCACCAGGGTGACCACGGGAATCTTCGCCATCATGAGCTGGACAGCAGACGCGGCAATCGCAGGCGTGGAAGCCGCTTTCAGAACGACGCCATGGCTGCCGCGCCGGCGTATTGCGCTCAGAATCGACAGAAGCTCCTGCTCGCTCATGGTCTCGGCGACATGAAATCGCGCGAGGAAGGAGGCGGGCCGCATGCCGGGCAACTCCGCCTCGAAGGCGTTGCGTACGGCCGCCGAGAAACGCTGCGGCGTGTCCATGACCACATCGATGACGAGACGCCGTCCAACGAGGCCGGACTGTACATATTGCCGTTCCAGCTCCGATATGGCCGCAGCGACGCGCGCCCGGGTGATTGCCCGAACGCCATCGCGTTCATGCATCACCCGGTCGACGGTCGCGAGGCTGAGGCCGGCCTGTAGCGCGATATCTTTGAGCGGAAAGCGCGACTTCACCGATGTTCCTTCTGAGGTGTTTTTGAGGGGTTTTGCGCCTTTTTCATAGGGCGCATCACGGCTACGATCAATGCTTGGGTCCAACGTCATTTCGGGAGGAGATCACCATGGACGCTCAAACGCTCGCCAGCCGCCGCAGCCAAAAAGTTTGGCTGTCTGCCGATTGCGGCAATCTCGACGCCTTAAAGCCCCTCGTCGAAAAGACAGCCACTTCGGCAGACTGGCCTTTGGCCACCGAGATCGAGAAAAATATCCTCATCTATGATGGCGACAAAGTTCGTCATGCGGCTGAAGTTGAAGATGAACGCCATGCTTTGACGGCCGAATGGGTCGAAGCCTTCACCTCCGGTCCCGGTATCATCGTCATCAAGAACGCCATGCCGGATGCCGCCGTCGTCGATCGCGCCACCACGGTGTTCGAAGAGATCGTTCGTGACGAGCGCGAGAAGGGCAAAGGCGCTGGCGATCATTTCGCCAAGCCCGGCGCCAACGACCGTATCTGGAATTCGCTGGAGAAACATTGCCTGGCGGATCCGGCGAATTTTGCCCATTATTACGCATCGACTGCCATTGCCATGGTATCGGAGGCTTGGCTCGGAGCAGGCTACCAGATGACGGCGCAGATGAATCGGGTCAACCCGGGTGGCACCGCGCAAAAGCCCCATCGCGATTATCATCTGGGTTTCATGTCTCCGCAGCAGATGCAGGCCTATCCCGGCCATATTCATGCCGTTTCACCGCTTTTGACGCTGCAGGGCGCGGTAGCGCATTGTGACATGCCGCTCGAAAGCGGTCCGACACTGTTTGTCCCCTACTCTCAGACCTTCTTTGAAGGCTACATCGCTTTCGGCCGTCCGGAGTTTCAAGAGTATTTCGCGGAACATCACGTGCAATTGCCGCTGCAGAAGGGCGACGCCGTCTTCTTCAACCCCGCCGTTATGCATGGCGCAGGCAACAATGTCTCGAAAGACATCTATCGCATGGCCAATCTTCTTCAGGTCTCCTCGGCCTTCGGTCGGGCGATGGAGAGCGTCAACCGCAATCGAATGGCGGTAGCAGTCTACCCCGCCCTTGTCGCAGCTCTCGCTACGGGCGTGCTGAGCCGTGCGGAAGCTGCCAACGTCATCGCCTCAACGGCCGAAGGCTATGCCTTTCCCACAAATCTCGACAGCGACCCGCCCGTTGGCGGCCTTGCGCCGAAAACCCAGGCGCGGATCATGATGGATGCTATCGACGCCGGCATGGGTGCCAAAGAGTTCGCAGAGTTGATCGCCGCCCATGCGGCACGCAGGGAGGCTTGAAATTCATGAGCAGACTGGATGGAAAACTCGCCGTCGTGACCGGCGGCACGCAGGGCCTCGGCGCCGAAGTCGCCCGCCTCTTTGCCGAGCGCGGGGCTGCGGGCCTTACGATCTGCGGTCGCAGCACGGCCAAGGGTGAAGCCAAGGCACGCGAAATCGGCGATCGCTACGGAATACCGGTCGCATTCGTCACGGCCGACCTCGGCGAGGTGGAGGATTGCCGCAAAGTCATCGCGACAGCGGTCGAGAAATTCGGCCGCATCGATGCTCTCATCAATGTCGCTGCCATCACCGATCGCGGCACCATCCTCGACACCGATCCGGACCTGTTCGATCGCATGTTCGCCGTCAATGTGCGGGCGCCGTTTTTTCTGATGCAAGATGCGATCAAGGCCATGATCGCCAATGGTATAGAAGGCACCATCGTCAACATTTCCTCCATGTCATCGATGGCCGGCCAACCCTTCATCAGCGCCTACTGCTCGTCCAAGGGGGCGCTTGACACCCTGACCCGGAATACGGCCTTCGCGCTGCTTAGAAACCGCATCAGGGTCAACGCCCTCAACATCGGCTGGATGTCGAGCGACGGCGAGGATCGCATTCAGCGCGAGTATCACGGCGCCGATGAGGATTGGCTGGCGCGGGCTGCGGCCGAACAGCCATTCGGCCGACTGGTCTCTCCTGCGGAGGTTGCCCGCGCAGTCGCCTATCTGTCCTCGGAGGAATCGGGGCTGATGACCGGTGCCACCATCAACCTGGATCAATCTATCTGGGGCGCCTACGAGGGATCGCCACACCCAGAGAAAGCAATGTGAGGCGGCTGCGATTGAAGCTGCCTCGACGGGCGAAAGGCGCAGAAGGAATTTTGGACGACCGTCGCAAGACCTGAGAAACATGAAGTGCCGCCGGCATTCCGCTGCCTGCCACTTCCGCCCGAGTGTCCTCCTTTCATCGACGCCGTTTCCGGCGTCCGAAGGTCTGTCACATCCATGTCATGAAATACGTCGACACCTCGTCCCTGGTTTTAAATGCGGGTACCGAGATGGATTATTTCAGACGCTTCAACTTTCTGTTCGCAACGCCGGCCTTCGACAGCGAGGATCTGGAGGGCGCCCGCTACAATCAGATCGTGGAGGAGATCGAGCGCTCAGGCTTTGAGGTCGTACGTGCTCGCAATATCGAAGACGCGGAGATCGCCGTCCAGACGGACGCCGCCATCGGCTGCATGCTGGTCGACTGGGGCAAGAAGGGGCTTGAAGGCAAGACGGCCTCCCTCATCAATCTGATGCGCCGGCGCGGTCTCGAATTCCCCATCATCCTTTTGATCCGCCGCAAGCGTTTCGAGGATGTCCCGGTCGAGGTGCTCGATTTCATCGATGGCTATGTCTTCCTCTCGGAAGAGACGCCTGCCTTCATCGCCAAAAGCCTGATCAGCCGGCTCAAGCAGTATGCCGAGACGCTGAAGACGCCGTTCTTTGGCGCCCTCGTCGATTATGCCGAAGAAGGCAATCAGCTCTGGACGTGCCCCGGGCACAATGGCGGCATCTTCTATAGCCGCAGCCCGATCGGCCGCGTGTTCATGGAACACCTCGGCGAAGCCGTATTTCGTGACGACCTCGACAATTCCGTGCTCGATCTGGGCGATCTTCTGACCCACGAGGGTCCGGCGCTCGCGGCGCAGAAAGAGGCGGCCAAGATTTTTGGCGCCGAGAAGACCTATTTCGTCCTGAACGGCACCTCCACGTCCAACAAGGTCGCGCTCTCAGCGCTCGTCACCGATGGCGATCTCGTGCTGTTCGATCGCAACAATCATAAGGCCGCCCATCATGGCGCACTGATGATCTCCGGCGGCATCCCGGTCTATCTGCCGACCAGACGCAATGTCTACGGCTTGATCGGCCCCATGGATTTTGCGGCTATGGACGAGGAAGCTCTGCGCGAGCGCATCCGCACTCACCCGCTGGTCAAGGATCCGGAAGCCCACAAGAAGCAGCGCCCCTTCCGCGTCGCCGTCGTGGAGCAGTGCACCTATGACGGCACGATCCACAACGCCGAAATGATCCTCAAGCGCATCGGTCATCTGTGCGACTACATCCTGTTCGACGAGGCCTGGGCCGGCTTCATGAAATTTCATCCGCTCTATGCCGGTCGGTTCGCTATGGGCCTTGCCGAACTCGGCCCGGACGCGCCTGGTATCATTGCCACGCAATCCACCCATAAGCAGCTAGCAAGCTTCTCCCAGGCCTCGCAGATCCACATGAAGGACCGGCACATCACCGGCCAGAAGCGCCGCGTCGAGCATCGACGCTTCAACGAAAGCTTCATGCAGCACGCTTCGACCTCGCCCTTCTATCCGCTGTTTGCCTCGCTCGACGTCGGCGCGCAGATGATGAAGGGCCGCTCGGGCGAAGTGCTTTGGGACGACACGATCCGTCTCGGCATCGAGCTGCGCAAGAAGATCCGCGCCGTGCGCCGCGAATTCGAGGAGAAGGAGCATCGCCCAGAGCGTCGCTGGTTCTTCGAGCCTTTCGTGCCGGATCGCGTGGCAATCCCGGATGTCTCGAGCGCCGGCGCCGTGCACGACGTACCTTGGGAGAGCATCGCCACCGACCAGCTTGCGACCAATCCGGCCTTCTGGCATCTGACGCCCGACGCTGCGTGGCACGGATTTGCCGGCATGGAACCGGGCTTCGCGATGACGGACCCGAACAAGCTCACACTGCTTACCCCCGGCTTCGACCGGGCGAGCGGGAAATACACCGAGCACGGCATTCCTGCCCCGGTGGTTGCGCAATATCTGCGTGAAAACCGCATCGTCGCCGAGAAGAACGACCTCAACTCACTGCTGTTCCTCCTCACGCCCGGCGTTGAGGCCAGCAAGGCCGGCACTTTGATCAGCGGCCTGGTCGCCTTCAAGAAGCTCTATGACGACAACGCCCTGCTGGAAGAGGCTATTCCTGAGTTCTATCGCCGCCGACCGGGCCGCTACGCAGGCGTAAGGCTGCGCGATCTCTGCACGGACATGCATAATTTCTTCCGCCAGGCCAATGTCAGCGCGCTGCAGACGTTGCAGTTTTCCGCGGCCCACCTGCCGCCGATTGCGCTCTCGCCCCATGATGCCGCACGCTGCCTGGTGCGCAACGATGTCGATTACCTGCCGATCGACGCCATCGCCGGCCGCATCGCAACGACGCCATTCGTGGTCTATCCGCCGGGTATCGCCACCATCGTACCGGGCGAGCGCCTGACGGATGAGGCAAAACCCATGCTCGACTATCTCAAGATGTTCGAAGCCTGCTTCAACATTTTCCCCGGCTTTGAAGTCGAGATTCAAGGGCTCTATCGCGAGATTGATGAAACCGGCCGCATCCGCCTCTATACTTACGTCGTTGCGGAATAGGCCGGGAATTCAGGTTCGATCATGGAGCAGAATAGAACGATCGTCATTCGCCCTTCGCGCGAGACCGACGTCGATGCGATGTTGGCGATCTATCGTCGCCACATTCGCCGCGGTGTCGAAGATGGAGTGGACGACAACGACACGCCGCAATCCGACGATCTCAAGGACCGGCGCAAGAATCTTAGGAACCGCCGGTTCCCTCATGTCGTCGCGGTTGAAGGTGAGAAGGTCGTTGGTTACGCCTATGTGGTATTGTTCCGCAAACGCCCAGCCTATCGCTATACCGTCAAGCACTCGATCTATGTCCATCACGACCATATCGGCCAAGGTGTCGGCAGCCTGCTCATGCGCGGGCTGATCGACGCCTGCGCCGCCGCCGGATTCCGGCAGATGATCGGCTACATCGACGCAGACAACGTCGCTTCGCTCACCCTGCACGAACGCTTCGGCTTTGCGCGGGTCGGCCTCTTGCCGGCGGTTGCCTATCGTTACGGTCATTGGGCCGACACGGTGATGGTTCAGCGCTCCCTAGGCTCCGGCTCGACCACGCCGCCACCGCCACCACCGCTTTCAACCCGATAATGAGTAGCTCCAGGGATCTCGTGACAGGAACTGGCTTCTTTTGAAGCCTCGCTCAGACCATATGTGCAGCAACGCCGCTCGCCGCCAATAGAAAAACGACGATCCAGGGCGGCGTTTTCCAGACGGTGAGCAGCAGGAAGCCCGCCAGCGCCAAGGCGAAATCCTTCGGCGAGAGCACCGCTGATGTCCAGACCGGATTGTAGAGCGCGGCACCGAGGATGCCCACGACGGCGGCATTGGCTCCACGCATGGCGGCCTGCGCCGTCGGCCGAAGCCGCAACGCATCCCAGTAGGGAAGCATGCCATAGACCAACAATATCCCCGGCAGGAAGATCGCAACAAGGGCTATCGACGCACCGGCAAAGCCATTGGGTTCCGGCCCCACGATTGTGCCGAGGTAGGCCGCAAATGTAAACAGCGGCCCCGGTACCGCCTGCGCCAAACCGTAGCCGGTCAGGAAGGTTTCGTTCGTCACCCATCCCGAATCCACCACTTGGGCCTGCAACAGGGGCAGGACGACATGTCCTCCCCCGAATACCAACGCCCCGGAGCGGTAGAAGGCATCGAACAGCGCAATCGCTTGGTAACTGTTTGTCATCACGAACAGCGCCGGGAGGACCAAGAGGACTGCAAATGCGACAAGAGCTGTAGCTCCCCCGCGGCGCGATACCGGAAAGTGCAGGCGGCTTGCCGATGTGAAAGACGGTTCGCCGCGACAGAGCCAGAGCCCACCGACCGCTCCAAGAGCGATGGCACCGGTTTGACCGAGCGTTCCACCGATGAAGACGACAATCGCAACGGCTGCAAGAGCGATGGCGGCCCGCCCTCGGTCCGGCGTCAGGTTTTTAGCCATGCCCCAGATCGCCTGGGCAATCACCGCGACAGCGAC
Organism: Rhizobium sp. NPDC092011; assembly: GCF_044756305.1. Lineage (NCBI taxonomy): Bacteria > Pseudomonadati > Pseudomonadota > Alphaproteobacteria > Hyphomicrobiales > Rhizobiaceae > Rhizobium > Rhizobium sp. NPDC092011. The sequence goes on along the minus strand of NZ_JBIVSO010000001.1, from coordinate 1,254,787 downwards.
CAGTTTCAATCCATGCAGAACGCCAGTAGATGCCGCTCCGGTGAAAGTTGCCGTGCCGACGGCAAAGGCGAACAGGATCACAGCGGACGGCAAGGTGAAGCCGAGCCACGCCGCCAACCCGCCAAGCAGCCCGTTGCCGCGTAGGACCCCGAGCGAAAATCCGACCTGGCTGGAGGCTGGCCCCGGCAGAAACTGACAAAGGGCAACGAGATCGGCATAGCCTTTCTCATCGATCCACTTCCGTCGCGCGACAAGCTCGTCACGGAAGTAGCCCAGATGGGCAATCGGACCGCCGAAGGAGATCAATCCGAGCATCAGGAAGACGCGGAAAACCTCCAGAGGCGAGCCTCTTACCGCTGGTTCGTCTACCAAGGCATCACGATGGGCACTCATCATTTCCTCTTGAACCGGCTCGCTCGTGTAACCCGCACATGCTGTCCGATCGTCTCAATACACCATCATCGCGCCGATCAACTCACGAGTGCTTGAATGGGCTAAAGCGCGCCGCGATCTCTAAGATTCGCTTCACGCGCTCTAGCTCTTTGATTTCACGCATGTCGTAGCCGCAAAAACCGTTGCACACTTTTGCGCGACATGCTCTAGCATTGTCAAAATACCTTACCGATATTCGATAACATGCGGCAACGGCACTTAGCTCAAGATCATGTCGGCCGCTTTCTCCGCGATCATGATGACCGGCGAATTGGTGTTTCCCGAGACGATTTTCGGCATGATCGAGGCATCGACCACTCTTAGCCCGCCGAGACCATGGACGCGCAGCTGTGAATCGACGACGGCATCCTCGCCGCTTCCCATCCTGCATGTGCCAACCGGGTGGAAAATGGTCGTTGCGATGTCGCCTGCCCTTCGCACCAATTCCTCATCGCTTTGAAACTCGGGGCCTGGCAGCATCTCCCTCGGAGCGAACTTCGAGATCGCTCTGGCCTGCATAAGACGGCGAGCATGACGAATGGAGCGCGCCGCCACGATGCGATCCCCTGCCGTCGAGAGATAGTTCGGCCTTATCTGCGGAGCCATTGAAGCATCCGGCGCGGCAACGTGGACCGTACCTCGGCTTTCAGGACGGAGATTGCAAACGGAGACGGTGACGGCGGGATAGCGGTGCAGCGGTTCGCCCAGCCTGTCCGTGCTGAGCGGCTGAACGTGATATTCGAGGTCGGCCGTCGCCACCGCCGGATCGCTTTTCGCAAAGATCCCGAGCTGGCTCGGCGCCATGGACAGAGGGCCGGAGCGGCGGAACGCGTACTCCAACCCCATGCCGGCCCGGGCAAAGAGATTATGATAGAGCTGGTTCAACGTCTTCGCGCCCTCGATGCGAAATACGGTGCGGATCTGCAAATGATCCTGCAGATTTTCTCCAACTCCTTTCAGAGAATGTATGACGTCGATGCCGATATTCCGCAGCAGTTCGGGTCTGCCGACCCCGGAGAGTTCCAGTATTTTCGGCGAATTGATCGCCCCGGCCGAAAGGATGACCTCGCGCTTTGCCCGCGCCTCGTGAACCCTGCCATCCAATCGAAACCGGACGCCGCTAGCGCGACGCGCCTCAAACAGCAGCGCTTCCGTTTCCGCGCCTGTCAGCACTCTAAGGTTGGCCCGCTTCATGGCAGGGCGCAGAAAGGCCTTGGTGGTGTTCCAGCGTAGTCCGCCGCGCTGATTGACCTCGAAATAACCGGACCCTTCGTTGTCGCCATCATTGAAATCGTCGGTCTTCGGAATGCCAAGCTCCTCTGCCGCATCTCGAAACGCATCGAGGATCGGCCAGGAGAGGCGCTGCCGCTCAACGCGCCATTCGCCGCCTGCACCATGAACCTGCGACCGACCGCGATAATTGTCCTCCGACTTCAGGAAATAGGGGAGAATGTCATCCCAGCCCCAACCGACATTGCCCTCCTGCCGCCAGCCATCATAATCGGCAGCCTGGCCGCGCATATAGATCATGCCATTGATCGATGAGCAGCCTCCGAGGAGCTTTCCCCGCGGATAGGGAAGCGAGCGGCCATTGAGGCCAGTTTCCTGCTGCGTCTTCATCATCCAATCCGTGCGCGGATTGCCCATGCAGAAGAGATAGCCGATCGGGATATGCACCCAATGATATCGATCGTTGCCGCCGGCCTCGAGCAAAAGAACCCGATTTGCCGGGTTGGCCGACAGGCGATTGGCAAGAACGCATCCCGCCGATCCCGCGCCGACGATGATGAAATCGTAATCGCCGGCATCGGCGACTGCATCGTCAGAGGACGCGCTCACGCTGCCGCTCCTGTCGCAGAAGGCAGCGATGAGGACAGCCGTCGCCAGATCGGTGCCATTGCCGTCAGGATGTCGTTATAGAGGCCATAGCGTCGCTCGTAGTGGCTTTGAAGATGCCTGTTCGGAACGTAGTTCCGCTCGACCCGCACCATGGACGCCGCGCCGGCCGCGAAATCCGCAAAAACTCCAATCCCCGTTCCCGCGGTGATTGCGGCGCCGAGCGCACCGGTTTCCCGCGAACGGGCGATCGAGACCGGCAAACCCAGCACATCGGCGAATATTTGCGGCCAAATCAGGCTGCGCGAACCGCCACCGGAAAGCACAGCTTCGTTGAAGACTGCACCCGCCTGCCGCATCGTCTCGATATGTTGTCGATGGCCAAACGCAACGCCTTCCAACACGGCACGAACGAGATGCCCCTTCGTATGCCAACCGGCGACGCCATAGAAGCCGGCGCGGGCATTGCCGCTTTGTTGCGCACCATAAAGGAAGGGATGATAGAGCGGATCATCCCCAGCAGGCTCGATGCCGGCGGCCAGATCTCCGCACAAGTCGAAGGGCGATCGGCCGTCCAGCGGAACATCCGAAAAGAACTCCCGTACCAGCCATTCGAGATTGGCGGCCGAGGTGGCGCTCGATTCGATCGCCATATAGCGCTTGCGGTCGAAGGTCGAGGACATGAACACCGGCCCGTCGAGCCGCGGCGTATCGACGACAACCTGATTGATGCTCCAGGTGCCGGCGATGATCGAGGCCGCCCCAGTGCGGGTGACACCGGAGCCGATGGCGGAGGCGACAACATCGAAAAGACCGCCGACGACAGGCGTTCCGATGGCAAGCCCGGTCAGTGCTGCTGCCTCCGCTGTGACGTGCCCCGCAATATCGGAGCTTTCGATCAAGGGCGGAAGCAGTTCCATGCAATCACCGAGGCCATAGGCTTCCATCAGACCATGGTCATAGCGGCGATCGACAACATGGAGCAGCCCGCATCCTGTCATATCGGAGACTTCGCTGACACGAACGCCAGTCAGGCGATTGACGATGAAATCCTTGCACAGGAAAACCGTGCCGATCCGGGCGAAGGTTTCCGGCTGGCAACGCTTCAGCCAGGCAAGCAATGTCGGCGTCTGCGATGGCCAGGGCCGCTGCTGGCCGATCGGATAGGTGCGGTCACCCACACCTTTTTCCTGCCATTCCTCGACGAGGCCAACGGCGCGCGTATCCAGAGACTGGATGCCCAGCAAGGGACGGCCTTCGCGATCGAGGGCGTAAAGCCCGTTTCCGTGGCCTGCACAGCCGACGGCAACAATGTCTCCGGGCGAAACTCCAGCCTGCTCGATGCAGGTGCGGATAACCTTACCGGCATTCGCCCAGAGCTCATCGAGCCCGCGCTCCACATGTCCGGGGCATGGCATGCGGCTGTGCCCCTCCGCTGACGCTGCCGCAATTTCGTTGCCCTGCCGGTCAAAGATCACCGCCTTGATGACCGTGTTGCCGGCGTCGAGCCCCAATAGATATTCTGCCATCCCGTACCCCTCCCAAGGCCCCAAGTCTTACGATCAGCCGCGCTGATAGAGCGCGAAGGCTTCCTCGCCGCCGACATCGTCATGAATGATCGCCATCAATCCGCGCACGACCGCGCTCGGATTTGCATGCTGATAGATGTTGCGACCGTACACCATGCCCATCGCGCCCTGCCGCATCAAGGCCGCCGACTTCTCGAAGACGTTGCGAAGGTCTTCCTTGCCGCCGCCGCGCACCAGAACCGGGCAACGGGCCGCTTCGACCACCCTATGAAAATCCTCGGCGTTGCTGGTCGGATCGGCCTTGACCACATCGGCTCCCATCTCCCGGGCAAGCCGCGTCAGCGTAACGATCTTGTCCGCGTCGCCATCGACCATATAGCCGCCAGCCGTGTCGACCGGCTGCATGACGAGAGGCTCGATCATCAAAGGCATTCCATATTTGTCGCAGTCGGCCCGAACCCGCGCGATGTTCTGCACGCATTGGCGAAAGAGGTCCGGCTCGTCGGGGAGCATGAACAGATTGACGACGACGCAGGCCGCATCCATCTCGATCGCGCCGATCAGCGGTTCTGCCTCATTCTGCAACACGGCCCACATATTGCGGTGACGTGTGCGGTTATAGGGATTTCCCATATCGACGCGCATGACCAGCGCCGGCTTGTCCCTGGCGGTAAGATCTTGCAACAGGTCGGCCTGACCGTAGTTCATCTGGATCGCATCGGGTGCCGCCGCCACCAGGGCAGAGACGACCGCCGGCATGTCTTCCAGGCCATTGAGGAAAGACGGTTCGTTGCAGACGCCGTGATCGATTGCGACATCAAGGCAGCGGCCGTCATTGAACAGCCGGTTCATCCGGACTTTGCTGTTGTTTCGCATTCCATGCTCCTTTGTTCGTTCCGTTCGGAGAGAGTGCTCTCGGCGACGCCGTGGCGCTCGCGCAAGAGAGTGAGAAAACGGGTTCGCTCGGCGCTGCGCTGCGCCGGGGTCCAGGCCTTTTCCGTCGCCAGCAGATCGAGCACGGCGTCCATCATCTCAGCAGAAAGCGCGCCTGAAATCGCAAGCGTCGTCCGCCGCAACAGAAGATCGTCCAGATGCTCCGCCGCTTCGTTGCGGATGAGGAAAATCAGCTCTCGCTGCGAGTAATCCGCATGCGGCATGGGCAGATCGGGTGCCATGGCAATAAAGCCGGCGATTGCTTCTGCGTGCGTGCCGTAACGGCCGAAAAGCGTCGCCATGCGGCTACCAGGAATTCCCTTTTTGGCGGCCACTTGTGCGATCCAGGCAGCGCGATCCAGCGGGAACCTCCGCCCGCCGCCGATTTCCCGGTCTGCCGTCGAAACGCGACGCTGCTTCCCCAGCCGTTCAAGGGCAATATCGGCGGCAAGCTCGCCGAAGGAGCGAAACGTCGTCCATTTGCCGCCGATCATGCACAATACCGAAGGGTCGCCATCATCCCCATCGACGATCGTACAGAAATGATCGCGCGGGATGCGACCTGTAAAGCTGTCGGTACTCGCCGGCAGAGGACGGACGCCTGAGAACTGGAAGCTGATCTCTTCAGGCCGGATCGTGATCCCTGGCAGAACGAAGGACAGGGACTGCAATATGTAATCCCGCTCATCCGCCTCGCAGCGCACGCTCCCCGGGTCATCGACCCGGATGTCGGTCGAACCCACCAGAACCTTGCCGAGATAGGGAAAGAGGATGCAGATGCGGCCATCCTCATTCTCGTAATAGATCATGTGGCCGGCCAAGGCGTCGTAAAGTGCGGGGTTGTCGATGATGAGATGCGAACCCTTCGTTCCACCCATCAAGGGGGATGTCTGCGCTTCGGGTTTAAGGAGAGCCTCGTTGGTAATGTCGATCCATCCGCCTGTTGCGTTGATGATGAGAGTGGGTTCGATCGTTGCAGATGCTCCGGCGATCGTGTCACGAATGAGATAACGCCCCTCACCCGTTCTCCGGATTTGGGCATAGTTCAGAGCCCGCGCCGTCGATCCCGCAGACAAGCCGTCGTCGAGCAGCTCTGTGCCGAGCCGCTCCGGATGACTGACCCAGGCGTCGTAATATGTCGCCGAACTCCTGATATCGGAACTGAGCGCCGGCCATTTGGCAAGCGTGCCGCTCCGGCCGCGAAACTGATGGCGCGGCATCATGGCCCGCTTGCGCGTCAGGAAATCGTAGATGCTGAGACCGACCTTGATCGCAATCGCACCGCGACGGCTGGGACGGCGGGACAGGCCGAGAAAGCGAACCAGGCCATTTCCCAGGCCTGAGAAAATATCGAAGACCGGCACGGTCGTCGGCAGCGGCGCCACATAATGCGGCGCGTTGCGCAGCAGCCGGTCGCGTTCGGCGAGCGATTCCTGCACCAGCTTGAACTCGCCGTTTTCAAGATAGCGAAGGCCGCCATGCACCATGCGCGACAATGCTGCGCTGGCTCCCGAGCAATAGTCGTGCTTCTCGACGAGGAGCACGTCGAGTCCCTGAAGCGCCAGTTCCCGAAAGGCACTGATGCCATTGATGCCGCCGCCGATGACACACACGTCCACCTTCGGGCTTCGGCGAAGCCCGTCCAACGTTTCTTCACGATTCATGATGGCGATCCGTTACCTGTCCATATCGGTCAGCTTCGCTGAAATGGCTGCCTCGATGGCTGATTGATCATCCGCATCCAGCCGGATGGTCCCGGCCCGAGCGTTGTCGAGCGCCTGCGCAGGATTGCGGGCTCCGCAAAGCGCGAAAGTGACGCCGGGCTGGGTAAGTGTCCAGGCGATGACGACTTGAGCGATACTGGCTTCGTGCCTATCGGCAACGGGTCCGATTGCCTTTGCGAAAGCCTGCGCCTTGTCACGGTTCGAAACGGAAAAGCGAGGATTACCCCGCCGTTGATCGTCACCGGAGAAGATCCGCTCCGGCCCGACGGTGCCGGACAAGAGCCCGAGCGCCAACGACGAATAGCTGAGAGTCGAAATCCCGTTTGCCCGCGTCAACGGCAGCAATTCGCTCTCGATCTCCCGATCGATCATGCTGAAGCGCTCCTGGATGGCATCGAGGCCATCGGCCGCAATATAGGCCTCCAGCTCAAGCGCGCTGACATTGCTGGCGCCGATCGCCCGGATCTTGCCGGATGCTTTTAGGTCCTCAAGCGCCCTAACCGTCTCCTCGATCGGAGTCGTCGGATCCTGCCAATGGGTGATATAGAGGTCGATGTAATCGGTGCCGAGGCGCCGCAGGCTCTCCTCGACTTCGTGGGAAATCGCATCGCGGCCGAGATAACGATGAACCGGCTTGCCGTCCTGATCGAAGAAATGCCTGCCTTTGTCGGTATGCCACACAAGGCCACATTTGGTGGCGATCACGGCCTTGTCGCGACGGCCGGCAAGCGCCTTGCCGACGATTTCTTCCGACCGCCCGAGACCATAGGCCGGTGCGGTATCGATGAGCGTGACGCCAGCATCGAGCGACGCGTGGATCGCCGAGATCGATTCCGTCTCGTCCGTTCCGCCCCACATCCAGCCGCCGATCGCCCATGTTCCAAGGCCGACCGCCGAAGCGACGACACCGGATTTGCCGATCTCGCGTGTCAATTGTTGGCTGCTCATACGTGCTGCCCTTTGCCGTTTGCCAGTGCCAGAACGCGGGCGCCTGTCGCTTCGTCCGTAACCAGCGTATCGAGATGATGGCCACGCATGACGCTGAGGATCGGGCCTGCCTTGTTCGGCCCACTCGCCACACCGATCTTCGTCGGGATCGAAGCGAACTCCGGAAGCGTGAGCGAGACCAGCGATCGGTTGAGGCTGTAATCGCAAACGCGACCTTCGTCATCGAGCAGATGGGCAAGCAATTCGCACGAAGCACCGGAACGCTCTATCGCCGCGCGGTCCGTGCTCGAAGACGGGTGGAGGTCATAATAGCTTGAATCGTCGGAAAGGATGGAGCCGATACCGACGACGGCAATTTTGGCTTCCCGCGCCTGTTTGAACACATCGGCGACGGCGCGCATGTTGATCAGCATGTCGCGCTCGGCCGCACTGTCGGCAAACAGAGGCGCATGGATCTGGAAAGAGTGCCCGCCGAGACGATCCGCCATCAGCGTCGAGACGTGATTGACATCCGTATAGTGCTTGCCCTGAACGCAGCCGGTCGCAGGGATTACCGAGACATCAAAAGGTCGCGGTGCCTGAAGGCCGGCGACGACGGCACTGACGCCCTTGCCGCCGGTAATGCAGATCGTATCGCCATCCGCGATATGTTCGACAAGCAGGCGGGCCGCCGCCTCGCCGACGGCCTGGAGCGCCGTCTGCGGATTGTCCGACACGGTCGGCACCACGATGGCACGGCTGATGCCGCCGAGCGCGAGAAGCTGCTCTTCCATGTCGACCAAGGGCTCGACGGGGGATTTGATCTTGATCTCGACGAGGCCGAGCTGGCGACCGCGCTTGATCAGCCGGTTGACCGTCGCATGCGAGATGCCGAGCTGATCGGCGATCTGAGCCTGCGTCAGACCTTCGAGAAAATGCAGGACGAGGGCTTGGTGCATCTGGCGCGCGATGACGATTTCTTCTCGCGGCGCAGATGGGGCTTTCGGCTTTGCAAGGGGCATGTCAGGCAGCCTTACGCTTGTGAAGGAAATGGTCGATAGAGACGGCGGTCAAGAGAATGCAGCCTTTGATCATGTCCTGCCAATAGACCGAGACATTGAGCAGGATCAACGAACTCGTGACCACCGAGAGAAGCGCGATGCCGAGAATGGCGCCGAGGATCGTCCCAGAACCGCCGCTCAAGGATGCTCCACCGATGACGGCAGCAGCGATGATGTTGAGCTCCATGCCGACGCCAAAAGTCGGCGTCGCAGCACCGAACCGCGACATATAGATCACGCCGGCAAACCCCGACAACGTCGTGCAGAGGACGGTGACCCAGAATTTGACCTGGTTGGTCTTGATCCCGGAATAGAGCGCCGCCTTTTCGTTGCTGCCGGTGTAGAACACCTTGCGGAATGCGGTTGCGCGGCGCAGCAGGAAATCGAAGATGGCGACCACTGCGACGAAGATCAGGATCACATAAGGTATCCCGTAAAACGTGCCCTGCCCGACTGCCTTGAACGAGGGCGGCAGCGTGAACAATGAGAGCGGCGTTCCTTTGGTGATGATGAGGCAAAAGCCTCGAACGATCACCATGGCCGCAAGCGATGTGATGAAATGATTGAGACCGATGACGGTCACGAAGAAGCCCATGGCGCAGCCTATCAGGGCGCTGGCGAGAATGCCGATCAGAGAGGCGCTCCACGGGTCAACGCCCATCAGGAACAATGACCCGGACAGAACCATCGAGAAGCAGACGACCGACCCGACCGAAAGGTCGATGCCGCCGACGATCAGAAGGATGGTCATGCCGACGACGACGATACCCTCGACGGAGAACGACATTAGCATGGCCCTGAAATTGCCAAGCGTCAGAAAGTGTGGCGAGGCAAAGCTCATGACGATGCAGAGTGCGAGAATGATGGCGATCAGCCCCGCTTCCCGCATTGTCCCGAGCTTGCGCCAGGAAGACGTACGCTCCCTCGTCGCGACCAAAGCGTGATCTGTCATTGTCTCATCTCCCGTTTCTGCCCTTTTCTCAGACGGCATGTGTTGATGCCTTCGCTTTGAGGTGTTGCTGCACATCGACACCGGAAGCCAGCCTCATGACCGCCTCCTCCGTCATGGTATCCCCCTCAACCTCCCCCGCGACGGCGCCTTCGCGGATGACGATCGCCCGGTCACACAGACCAAGAAGTTCCTGCAATTCCGATGAGATCACGACGATGCCGATACCGGAACGCGCGAGGTCGCGCAGCAAACGATGAATTTCGGACTTGGCGCCGACGTCGATGCCGCGCGTCGGCTCATCAAGCAGGATTACCTTGGGATCGACCGCCAACTGCTTGGCGATGGCGACCTTCTGCTGATTGCCGCCTGAAAGCGATGAAACCGGCATGTCGATACCGCCCATGCGCACGCCGAGCCGGCGCGCGAGCTCTTCGGCACGCTCGGACTCAGCCTTCGCATTCAACAGCCCGAACTGGCCCGTCAGCGACTTGAGATCGAGAGCGGAGATGTTCTGCGCGATCGACAGATCGAGAAACACACCGGAACCCTTGCGATCCTCGGAGAGATAGACGATCCCGGCGCGAACGGCATCGGCATAGCAAGTCGCTCGAAGCGCCTTGTCATGCAGTCGGATATCGCCTTCCGTCGTCTGGCGCAGCCCGCAAATGCCTTCGGCGATTTCAGTCCGACCGGAGCCGATCAGTCCGCCAATCCCGAGAATTTCCCCCTTGCGCAGCTCGAAGCTGACCTCTTGAAAACGCTTGCCATCGCCAAGATTGCGAACGGACAATACAGTCTCCACGCTGCGTTCGGTGAAGTCCTGCTTTTCCGGATAGAGCTGGGTGATTTCGCGGCCGACCATGCGGCGCACCACATCGTCGGCTGTGATGTCCGACACGCGCTCGGTCGACACGTAGCGGCCGTCGCGAAAGACGGTTACGCGGTCGCAGAGGCTGAAGATCTCAGCCATGCGATGGCTGATGTAGATGATCGATATGCCCTGCTCTTTCAGGTCGTTGATGATGCCGAAGAGCACCTGGGCCTCGGCGACGGTCAAAGCCGCCGTCGGCTCGTCGAAGATCAGGACACGGCAATCGAGCGTGAGCGCCTTGGCGATCTCCACCAGTTGCTGGCTTGAAATCGGCAGCTCGCCGACTTTCTGGCGAACATCGATCGGGGAAAGGCGGTTCATCACCGCCTGGGCCTCCCGTTCCAGCCTGGCAAAATTCATCAATGGAGAGCGGCGCCGGTTCGTCGCCGCCATGAACATGTTTTCGGCAACGGTCGCGTCCGGGCAAAGTGCGATTTCCTGATGGACGAGACCGATGCCCAGGGATTGGGCTGCGGCCGGAGACGCAATCTTGACGGGTGCGCCGTCGATAAGGATCTCACCCTCGGTTGGCTGCAGCACGCCGGCGATGATGTTCATGAGCGTCGATTTGCCAGCGCCGTTTTCACCGCAAAGCGCGTGCACTTCACCTCTTTCGAGCGTGAACTTCACATCCGTCAGTGCCTTGATCGCACCGAAACGCTTGCTGACATTACGTATCTCCAAGACTAGCGCCTGTGTCATGAACATCTCCTCCTTTTCGAACCCTGCGTCGGCTGCCCGAGATGTCTCGCCCCGGACAGCCGACGTTTCAGGTCTTACTCCTCGATGCCCTTCGTGCCGCGACGCTTCAGATACTTGTCCCAGTAGAAGTCATCGGCATTGGCGGCGGTGACGATCGACAGACCGTTGTCGACGAAGGGAATGCTCATCGGGTTGAAGCCGGAGCGCTTGGCGTCGTTCATGGGATCGATCAGCTCCGGATGCTTGGCAAGCCACAGCATCATGAAGCCCATGTAGCCCTGCATGCCCTGGTTCGGATTGATGGAGCCGAAGACTTCGCCGGCCTTGATCATGTCGAGAATGTTGGCGTTGACGTCGGCGCACATGACGAGGATCTTGCCGCCGCTTTCCTTGTTGGCCTGAGCAGCGCCAATTGCGGAGTTCGCCTCCGGCATGAACACGGCATTGAGGTTCGGATGCGCCTGAACCAGGCTCATCAGTCCCTGATAAGCCTTGTTCGGATCCTGGTTCGATGCGGCGCGGCCGACAAGTTTCATCTCTGGATATTTGGTTTCCATGCGGGCGATGAACGCTGCGATGCGCTTGTCGTGGTTGTCCTGACCCGGATTTTCCAGAACCGCATATTCGCCCTTGCCGCCAAGCTTCGCGGCAATCGCGTCGGCCGCGTAGGCGCCTTCGCGCGAATTGTCCGAGGTGATGAAGGAAATGCGCTTTGAGAGAGGCGAGTCCGCCGCAAAGGTGACGACCGCCGTGCCCTGATCGATCGCACGGTTGATCGGCTCGATGAAGGGATCGGAGTTCATCGGATGAACGAGAATTCCGGCCGGATTCTGGGCAAGCGCCTGATCGAACGTGGCGATCTGCTTGTTGACGTCATATTCCGGCGTGCCGGTATACGCAGTCTCGCAACCGAATTGCTTGCCGGCTTGCTTGAACATTTCATAGACCGGGAACCAGTATTCGACGCCCGAAACCATCACGTTCATGACGTATTTTTCACCGGGTTTGCAGCGGAACGGATTATCCGTCTCTGCTGCCGCAGCGGTGGAAACGAATGCCGCCGCAGCCAGGACAGCCATTGCGGTCGTGCTTAGAAAATTGCGCAAGATTCCTCCTCGAGGCCGAAGCCCCTCCCCAAAAAGCCGAGAGCGCGTATCGCGCCTTGTTCGTGAAACCGGGTTTCCTCCTCGAACCCCGGTGAGCGTAGTTAGCGCGACGGGAAACTTCATGTCAATATAATTCACATTGTGAAATATATTTCATGCACTCAGTCTTGAATGGCAACAGAAGAACAGGCGTCAAGTGAGCAAATTGTTTCTTTGGGAGGCTCATCATTAAAGTAATATACCTATTCTATAGATTATAAGCACATAACTTAGAGACGCCCGGGGCCAACTGATCCTCCCAACAATCAACGCCTCGAGCTGGGGACAGGCACTTTCAGGAGAGATTTCATGCAAGCAATTACCAACGTGCACAGGCGCGTGACAGGCGCTATCGCGGCAACGATGATCGCGGCCGCAACACTGTTGCCGAACATGGCAAATGCAGGCCCAACGCTCGACAAGATCAAGGAACGCGGCCTCATCAAGGTCGGCGTCGGAACGACACCGGGCTTCTTCACGCCTGATAGCAACGGCCGCTGGCAAGGGTTCTTCATCGACTTCGGGCGAGCACTTGCCGTGACCGTTTTCAACAATCCGGACAAGGTCGAATTTACCAACTCTTCGCCGCAGCAGCGCCTGCCCGCGCTTCAGTCCGGCGAATTCGACATTCTGCTTTCCGGCGTGACGGAAACCATCACCCGTGCATTCAAGCTCGGCTTCCATTTCGGACCGGTCGTCTTCTATGATGGCCAGGGTCTGTTGGTGCGCAAGGATCTCGGCGTCACCAAGGGTCAGGATCTGGATGGAGCCACGATCGGTATCCAGAGCGGAACGACGGGTGAGCTGAACATCGCCGACTTCTTCCGCAAGACCGGCAAGAAGTTTACACCCGTGACGATCGAGGAAACGGCAGAGTTCACCAAGGCGCTGGATTCGGGCCGCGTCGACGCGTTGACACAGGATTCGACCGATCTTGCGGCCAAACGCACGCAGCTCAAGAAGCCGGACGACTATATCCTGCTGCCGGAGCGACTCTCCAAGGAACCTCTTGCGCCTGCCATCCGCGCGGGCGACGACCAATGGCTGGAAATCGTCAACTGGACGGTCTACGCGACAATCCAGGCCGAGGAATTCGGTATCACCAAGGACAATGTCGATACATTCCTCACCAGCGACGATCCGGCCATCAAGCGCTTCCTCGGCGTCGATCCTTCCCTCGGCCAGGCAATCGGCCTCGATCCGAAATTCGCCTACAATATCATCAAGGCGGTCGGCAATTACGGGGAAATATTCGAGCGCAATGTCGGCAAGGGTACACCCCTCAATTTCGACAGGGGTCTCAATCAGCTCTGGACCAAAGGTGGCCTGATCTATTCGCCGCCTTTCCGTTGAGACGGGCTCGATGGATCAGCTGCAGATGCATTCCCGTCACTCGGGGTCGGGCTTTTCGAAGCCCGGCCCCCTTCGCCGTTTTCGCCTCTGGCTTGGCCCTGCTCCCGCGGCGCAATTGGCCGTTCTTTTGACCTTGGGCACAGTGCTCTGGTATTTTGGCGACAACATCGTCGCCACCATGCATCGGCTCGGCATCGAGCCCGGTTTCGCTTTCCTGTCGCAGCGTGCGAATTTCGAAATCGGCGAGAGCCTGATCGCCTATTCCTCGTCTGACAGCTATGGACGGGCGCTGCTCACCGGGCTTGTCAATACGATCTATGTTGCATTCGTCGGCTGCATCATCGCGACAGTGCTTGGCACCGCACTCGGCGTTGCGCAGATGAGCCGCAACCTCGTTCTGACATCGGCTGTCCGCTTTTATGTCGAGATCTTTCGCAACACGCCGCTCTTGCTGCAGCTTTTCCTGTGGAGCGCGATCTTTCACAATCTTCCAGCCGCCAGGCGAGCAACGGAGATAGCGGGTGCCTATCTCAGCAACCGCGGCGTCTATATTCCGAAGCTCGTGCTTGTCGGAAACACTCCGGCCGTCAGCATCGGCCTGGCCCTGTTATGTGGCCTTGTCGTCGTCGCCATATTGCAGCGCCTCCTTCTCGGCCGCCCCTTCTATGCCACTCAGATCGGCGTTGCGGCCGTCATTGCTGCAGCAGCGACTTTTTGGCTTACCGGCGGTGCCGTCGATCTCGATCTGCCGATCAAAGGCGGCTTCAACATATCGGGCGGGCTATCGCTAAGTCCTGAATTCGCCGGGCTACTGGCCGGTCTGGTTTTCAACTCGGCGGCGACCATTGCCGAGATCGTGCGCGGCGGGATCCAGTCGGTGCAAGGCGGACAATGGGAAGCGGCTCGATCGCTTGGTCTGCGACCCGGCCACATCGTGCGCCTCATCGTTCTCCCACAGGCATTGCGGGTGATAACGCCGCTGATGACGTCGAGCTATCTCGATCTGACGAAGAATTCCAGCCTCGCCGTTGCGATCGGCTATCCGGATCTGGTGAACGTCGGCAACACGACCGCCAATACCACCGGACAGACGCTCGAGGCGATTGCGATCATCGCGGGGGCTTATCTGACGCTCAACCTGATCGTCTCTCTCGGCATGAACCTCTTCAACAGGCGCATCACGCGGACGGGGAGTCAGCGTCAATGAGTGAATTGCAGATCGGCCTCTCCAAATGGCGTCGACGGCAGATTTCCAAAGGTCTCTTCGACAACTGGCCGAACGCCGTCATATCAATCATCAGCCTCGCAATCCTGCTTTGGATGGCAGCTCCTCTTTTGCGCTGGGCAGGCAGCGCCGCGATCTGGAGCGGAGCCGGCACTGATTGCAGCGCAGAGGGCGCAGGCGCCTGCTGGGCGTTCATCGCTGCCAAGTTCCGTTTCATTGTTTTTGGATTCTATCCCCCAGTATTGCAGTGGCGACCTGCACTCGCGATCGTCTGTATTCTTGCGTTGCTTTTCATATCGGCCGATCCGAGATCCTGGGGTTTCAAGCTTCTGATATTCTGGCCGATTGCGCTGCTGTTAGTCTGGCTTCTCATGGCGGGTGTCGTGGTTTCTCCGCCTGTGCCGACCAATCAATGGGGTGGGCTTCCGATCACGCTCCTTGTGTCGGTCATCGGCCTTGCAACTGCTTTTCCGGTCGCGTTGCTTCTCGCCTTGGCACGCCGTTCGTCAATGGGCATCCTGCGCGTGCTTGCCGTGACGTTTATTGAATGCTTGCGGGGTATCCCGCTTATTGCCGTCCTATACGTTGCCATGTTGATCCTGCCGATGGCCCTGCCGAACGGCGCTTTGCTCGACAAGCTGCTGCGGGCCCAAATCGGCATTACGCTGTTCGTCTCCGCCTATCTTGCGGAGGTAATCCGCGCCGGCTTGCAATCGATACCTCCGGGCCAGCTCGAGGCCGCTTATTCTCTTGGTCTCGGATACTGGCGCACGACCCAGCTTGTCGTTCTCCCACAGGCTCTGAGAGCGGTCATTCCGGCAATCGTCAATCTCTCGATCGGAATTTTGCTCAACACCTCGCTATTGGCCGTCATCGGCATTTCGGACCTGTTGAACACGGGCAAGATCGCAGCAACCGATCCCCTATGGCTCGGCTTCTACACCGAGGCCTACGTCTTCACCGGCGCGATCTATTTCGCGATCAGTTTTGCTGCGTCTCGGTACAGTCTATGGCTGGAGCGCCGGCTCGCTGCGGGAAAAACGCATTAGAATTAGGCGCGGCGCCTCAACCGGTACGACGCAGGACGCTCACGCCCTGGCTGGCCCACCGACCCTCAAGGCAAGCACGTTGCCTGGCCCATGCACGGCGGCAAAAAACAGGCCCGCCAGGAAGGTGAAATGGTCGACGAAGAAACCAAACTCCGCCTGGTTGGCGGCCCAATGCGTCGGACCGTGAAAGGAAAACCCAAGGAAGACGACATAGGCGGCTGCGACAATTGCCGCCGGGGTAAAGAAAGCACCGGTGAGGAAAGCGATAACCAGCAGCACTTCCAGGATTGCGGCGCACCAACCCAGAAATAGCGGGAGCGGAAAACCCGCAGCCGCGATGTAGGTGGCTGTAGCCCCCATATCCATGAATTTGAACGAGACCGCCATCAGAAAGACGGCAGCAAAGATCAGACGAGCGATGAGAATGGCGGCAGTCTGCCAAGCCGATTGAGCATTTTCCACGATGTTCCTCCAAATTGAAGCTGTTGATGCTGCAAGGACGACGGAGAAAGAGCGGTTCCGACATCCAGGCCGGGATTTTTTTCAAGTTGCACAAGCGCTCCTTGGAGAGCCGCCAGCTCGCTCATTGTTGAGCCGCCCCAGGTCGAGAAAACAAGGCCGACGTCTGGCTCTCCAGGGCCATCGAGCCAGCGGTGGCGGGTCCCCAGCACGCCTCATCAACCTCTCGATTCCACATCAATATGGAAAGCATCTGCCATGTCGAATTCACGCCCATTTTAGTGGTTGACAAATACTAAGCCGATCTTATCATTAGGGTGCTGAATTAGATTGACCTCCAGTCCAGCGAAAGGCGGCCCAGTTTTTCCCTAGACTGGACCGCTTTTGCTTTTGTGGCGATGTTGGACACGTCTGCGTGCCGCTGGTGGTCCGCGCTGCTCGCGACACCTAAAGCGCGTCGCGATCTCTAAGATTCGCTTCACGCGCTTTAGCTCTTTGATTTCACGCATGTCGCAGCCGCAAAACCGCTGCACACTTTTGCGCGACATGCTCTAAAATGACGGCCGGGCTATGCCGTCACAAGCGGTGAAACTTCATGGAGGGGATAAGCGTCCGACGACAATGGTGAGGCATGGTTATCGCCGTCGGACACTGTACAGTCCCGGCCCGAGGTGGCATCCAGGCCGGCGTTGGGAATATTAGCACTTACAACGAGCTTAACGACCTGCCCGTATGGGCAGGACTGCTTTGGATCCGAGCCCACCTGCTCTCTGCGATGATCCGTGACAACGGGACGATTGCATAAGAGGTGCTACCGCACGTTCTCTCCGAACTCGAAAGAAACAAGAAGGCAGAGATTGCGTTAGAATTCCAGGACAGCTGGAGAAGCTTAGATTGCATCTGGCAATTGCTGCAATTTCGGCACGCTGGATCCGACGATGACCAGCAGCTGAATGGCAAAGCACCCGGCCGCAGCGAAGAGACATGCCGTCACTCCGGCATGCGCGGCAATGGCAGCGCCCATGGCGGCGCCAAGCGGCCGTGCTCCGAGGGTCGCCGTCATGACAAAAGCCGAAACGCGCCCGAGCATGGCATTGGGTGTCACCGCCTGTCGAAGCGTCATCGTCGAAATCGCCCACAGGATCGGTCCGGCGCCAAAGAGAAAGAAGCTCAGGCCGGCAATCCAGACCGAGGGCAGCCACAAGGTCAGCAGCATTATCAATGCGGCGCCGAAGCCTCCGATCGGCCCAAGCAGGATGGTGGTGCCGAACGATACCCGGCGAGCCAGCGCTGGCGCCATCAACGCGCCAACGATCATACCTCCGCCATAGATGCCGAGCGTGATCCCGACCTCGGTAGCCGTCAAGCCGAGATCCTGCACTGCATAAGCGACATAGATCGCCTGGAGAACGAACCAGCCGATATTGAAGAAAACGGCGGTGACGAGAATCGGCCGCAAGAGATCGTGACGCAGAACAAACCCGGCCCCTTCTTTGAGATCATGAAGCAGGTCGCGTTTCTGCTTGGCTAAGACCTCGTCCCGGGGAAGACCGGCGAGGCAGAATACAGCCAAAAGCGAGAGCGTAGTCGCCAGCACATAGGCAGTCGGCGCCCCGGTCCAGCCGACAAGAGCGCCACCCAGCGCCGGGCCTGCCGTGAACGCGGCGCTGCGGGCAAGCTCGAGCCAGCGATTGGCATCCGAAAGCTGCGCCCGAGGCACCTGAGAGGCGACCAGCGCCGGCGCAGCGACGCTGAAACATACCGTGCCGATCGCCCCGACAAAGCCGAGAGCTGCGAGTAACGGCAGGTTCATTGCGCCGAGTAACAGCAGAGCAACAATCGCTGCCAGCGACAAGGCGCGCAGCAGCTCCGATGCCACCATCAGCTTGCGTCGCGACGCATGATCGACGACGAGACCGGCCGGAATGGAAAGCAGGAGGAACGGTAGCGTCTGGGCGGTCTGCAGCCATCCTGTTTCGGAAGGCCCTGCGGACAGGAGCAAGACGGCTGCGAGCGGCGCTGCCGCAAGCGCAATCTGTTCGGAGAATTGCGCAAGCAGATTGGACCAACCGATGCGGCGGAACGCATCGGAAAAAGATGGAACGGAGCTATTCACGGAGATC
The DNA here is from genome assembly GCF_044756305.1 of Rhizobium sp. NPDC092011. Taxonomy (NCBI): domain Bacteria; kingdom Pseudomonadati; phylum Pseudomonadota; class Alphaproteobacteria; order Hyphomicrobiales; family Rhizobiaceae; genus Rhizobium; species Rhizobium sp. NPDC092011. Next base: position 1,236,466 of record NZ_JBIVSO010000001.1, on the reverse strand, counting down.
CTCGTTGACGTGGTTTCGCCAACAAGGTTGATCCATTCTCAGGCTGAAACCACCCGTTTCCTGCCCTTCTTCATCTCCGCAACACGCGCCTACCGCTCCCCTCACCGGCGCCTATAAACTGACTCAGATGTGAAGGGCGTGGCCGAGCGCTTTCAATGCGGCCTCCTGCAGGCTTTCGCTGCGTGTCGGATGAGCATGGATGGTGCCTGCGATGTCCTCCAATCGCGCGCCCATTTCAAGTGCCAGGGAAAAGGCACTTGAAAGCTCCGAGACGCCGGCGCCGACAGCCTGAAGACCGAGAACCAGATTGGTGTCCGTACGCGCCACCGCACGGACGAAACCGTCCTCCGACTGGGTCGTCATCGCGCGGCCATTGGCGCTGAGCGGGAAGAGACCGACGCGAACTTCGTAGCCCTGAGAGCGCGCCTCGTCGGGCGAGAGGCCCGCAGTGACGATCTCCGGATCGGTGAAGCATACGGCCGGGATGGCGCGCTTGTCCCAGACACGTTTGCGACCCGCAACGATCTCGGCAACCATCTCACCTTGCGCCATGGCGCGATGCGCAAGCATCGGCTCGCCGGTGACGTCACCGATCGCGTAGACGCCACGCATGGAGGTGCGGCAACGCTCGTCGATACGGATGAAGCGGCCGGCGCGATCGAGATCGAGTTCTTCTAGACCCCAACCTTCGGTGCGCGGCTTGCGGCCAACAGTCACGAGCACCTTGTCAGCGGCTATTCGCTGCTCCTCGCCGGTGGCTGTCTCGATCACCAAAGCCTCCCCGAAATAACTCCTTGCCTTTGCGCCGGTCAGCACCTGTACGCCAAGTTCATTGAGGCGCTTGGCAACCGGCTTGACGAGCTCGGCATCATATTGCGGCAGGATCTGAGGTGTTGCCTCGACCACAGTGACCTCAGAACCCAACTTCGCAAAGGCAGTCCCGAGTTCAAGGCCGATATAGCCGCCACCGACGACGGCAAGCTTGGCCGGAACGCTTGTCAGCGACAGCGCTTCGGTGGACGAAAGGATTGCGCCGCCGAAGGGCAATGATGGCAGTGCGACCGGTTCGGAGCCCGTGGCGATGACAACTGTTTCGGCACGGATGACCTGGGTCCCCGTCTCGGTTTCGACCTCGACCGTCTTGCCATCTCGGAATTTCGCCTGGCCGTGCACGATCTTGACCTTGGCCTTGCGCAGGAGGCCTAGCACGCCGCTGTTCAACCGACCGACGATGCCGTCCTTCCAGCGAATGGTCTGAGCGAGATCGAGCTTCGGCGCCTCGACCGTGATGCCGAGCGCATTGGGGCTGGTCATGTGGCGGACCTTCTCGAACTCTTCGGCCGCATGGATGAGCGCCTTCGACGGGATGCAGCCGATATTCAGGCAGGTGCCCCCGGCTTTCGTCGATTCGACGATGACCGTGTCGACACCGAGCTGGCCGGCACGGATGGCGCAGATATAGCCGCCGGGGCCGGCGCCGATGACGAGGAGCTTGCAGACGATTTCTTTCATGTCATCAGCCTTCGATGAAGATCAGTGCGGGGGTTTCGAGCAGCGCCTTGATCCGCTGGACGAAGACAGCCGCATCCCAGCCGTCGACGATCCGATGGTCGAAGCTCGACGACAGGTTCATCATCTTGCGCGGAATGAACTGTGTGCCGTCCCAGACCGGCCGGGTCATGATCTTGTTGACGCCTACGATCGCCACCTCCGGATGGTTGATGATCGGCGTGGTAACGATGCCGCCGAGCGCGCCGAGCGAAGTGATGGTGATGGTGGAGCCGGACAGCTCCTCGCGCGCGGCGGTGCCGTTGCGGGCGGCATCGGCGAGGCGCGTAAGCTCGGCGGCAACATCCCAGATCGACCGCGCCTCGGCGTGCCGGACGACAGGCACCGTCAGACCGGATGGCGTTTGCGTGGCGATACCGATGTGGACGGCACCGTAGCGGGTGACCACACCGGCATCATCGTCGAAAGTGGCATTGACGCCAGGCTGCTCGCCAATCGTCTTAACCAGCGCCCGCATCAGGAAAGGCAGGATCGTCAGCTTCGGCTGGTCGGACTTGCGCCCGGCATTCATCGTTGCGCGCAGATCCTCAAGGTCGGTAACGTCGACCTCCTCGACATAGGTGATGTGAGGAATACGCGAGCTTGCAAGACGCATCTTCTCGGCGATGCGACGGCGCAAGCCGGTTATCTTGATCTCCTCGACATCGGTCTTCCGCGCGGGACCTGTGGCAACAGCGGCGGCCGGCTGTGCGCCGCGCGCGATAAACTGCTCGAGGTCTTCATGGCCGATACGCCCGGCCGGACCGGTGCCGATAACCTGACGCAGATCGACGCCAGCCTCCTGAGCGCGCAAACGTACGGCGGGAGAAGCCAGCGGCCGTTCTGCCGGTTCGCGAGCGGCGGGGCGCTCCGCGATCTTTTCCGGCTGAATGATCTTGGTCTCAATGGCCGGTCTGGCCGGCGGCGACGCGGCCGGTTTGGCATCGGCAAGCTTGTCTTTGGCCGGCTCGACCTTCGGGGCTGGTTCCATCGCGGCGGGAGAAGCCACTTCGGCTTCTCCCCCATCCTCTCCGGCGATCTGGATACGAAGGAGCGGCGCCTTGACAGCGACCGTGTCTCCGACTTCGGCGCCAAGCCAAAGCACGACGCCCTCGACAGGAGACGGGATTTCCACCGTCGCCTTATCGGTCATGACGGCTGCGAGCACCATGTCCTCGCGGACCGGATCGCCAGGCTTGACGTGCCATTCGACAAGTTCCGCCTCGGCCACACCTTCACCCACATCGGGCATCTTGATGACGAATTCACCCATCTTCAGCCCTCCATCACTTCTTTCAACGCCCTTCCCACACGGGCGGGACCGGGGAAATAGTCCCATTCCTGGGCGTGCGGATAAGGCGTGTCCCAACCGGTCACGCGCACGATCGGCGCCTCGAGACTGTAGAAGCAATATTCCTGAACCAGCGAGGCGATTTCGCCACCGAAGCCCGAGGTCAACGTTGCCTCATGCACGACGACGCAACGGCCGGTCTTCTTCACCGACTGGACGATGGTATCGAGGTCGAGCGGCAGAAGACTGCGCAAATCGATCACCTCGGCATCGATCCCCGTTTCTTCCGCTGCGGCGAGCGCCACATGCACCATCGTGCCATAGGCGACAACGGTCACTGCACTGCCAGGCCGGCGGATTTCCGCCTTACCGATCGGGATCGTATAATGCCCTTCGGGGACCTCGCCGAGGTCGTGTTTCGACCAGGGCGTGACCGGCTGCTCGTGATGGCCGTCGAAAGGACCGTTATAGAGCCGCTTGGGTTCAAGGAACATCACCGGGTCCGGGTCCTCGATCGCCGCGATCAGCAGGCCCTTGGCGTCGTAGGGGTTGGAGGGCACGATCACCTTCAGACCGCAGACATGGGTGAACAGTGCTTCCGGGCTCTGGCTATGCGTCTGTCCACCGAAAATACCGCCGCCCGTCGGCATGCGTACGACGATCGGGCAGGTAAAATCGCCATTGGAGCGATAGCGGATACGCGCCGCCTCCTGGGTGATCTGGTCGTAGGCCGGGTACATATAATCGGCAAACTGAATTTCGACGCAAGGCTTCAGGCCATACGCGGCCATGCCGATTGCGGTGCCGAGAATGCCGGATTCATTGATCGGCGCATCGAAGCAACGGGTCTTGCCATACTTTGCCTGCAGCCCCTGCGTGGCGCGAAAGACGCCGCCGAAATAGCCGACGTCCTCGCCGAAGACGACGACATTGTCATCCCGTCCCATCGAGACGTCCATGGCGCTGCGCACCGCCTCGATCATTGTCATTCTTGCCATGTCAGTATCCTGCCTTCTGCCGCTGGCGGCGGATATGAGCGGGCATTTCCGCATAAACGCCCTCGAAAATATCCCGTACAGACGGCTTGCCGCCGGCATGGAGCGTGCCGTGGCTTTCGGCCTGCTTCTGTGCCTCGATGACCTCATCAAGCACTTCCGCCTCCGCCTGAGCGTGGCGCTCCTCCGACCAGACGCCGCGCACGATGAGGTGCTTCTTGAGCCGCAGCACCGGATCGCCGAGGGGCCAGGCTTCGGACTCGGTTTTCGGGCGATAGGCGCTCGGATCATCCGATGTGGAGTGGGCGCCGACACGGTAGGTGACATATTCGATCAGTGTCGGGCCGAGGTTATGCCGGGCACGCTCGGCGGCCCACTTGGCGACGGCATAAACCGCCAGATAGTCGTTGCCATCAACTCGCAGCGCCGGGATGCCGAAGCCGAGGCCGCGGGCGGCAAAGGTGCCGGAGCCGCCGCGGGCAATGCCCTGGAAGGTCGAGATCGCCCACTGGTTGTTGACGATATTGAGGATAACAGGCGCCTTGTAGGTGGAGGCGAAGACCAATGCGGAATGGAAGTCGGATTCGGCGGTCGAGCCGTCACCGATCCAGGCGGCCGCGATCTTGGTGTCATTCTTGATGGCCGAAGCCATGGCCCAGCCGACGGCCTGAACGTATTGAGTGGCCAGATTGCCGGAGATGGTGAAGAAGCCATGGTCTTTCGACGAATACATGATCGGCAGCTGCCGGCCACGCAGGGGATCCGCCTCGTTCGAGTAGATCTGGTTCATCATCTCGACCATCGGGTAATCGTCGGCGATCAGAAGTCCTGCCTGCCGATAGGTCGGGAAATTCATGTCCCCCTTGTTCAACGCCTTGCGGAAGGCGGAACTGACCGCTTCCTCGCCCAGATGCTGCATGTAGAAGGACGTCTTGCCCTGCCGCTGTGCCATCAGCATGCGGGCATCGAAGGCCCTGAGCTTCATCATATTGCGCAGGCCGGTCAGCAGTTCCTCATCGGAGAGAAGTCCGGCCCACGGACCGACCGCCTCGCCATCGCGGTTGAGAACGCGGATGATGGAATAGGCAAGATCGCGGATTTCCTCCGGCGCCACGTCGATCGCCGGCCGCGGCACAGACCCGGCTTTCGGGATCTTGACGGTGGAGAAATCCGGCTGGCCACCGGGCCGAACCGCTGGCTCGGGGACGTGCAGGCTCAGATTTGGAACCTCGTTCATGCCCTGTCATACCTCCATTGTCGATCGTGCCGCCGATTGCTCCCCACGGCGAACACGATCCCAGACATTCTACAAATTGCGTGCGATAACGATGCGCTGAACGTCGCTCGTTCCCTCGTAAATCTGGCAGATGCGAACGTCGCGATAGATGCGCTCCACCGGATAATCCGCCATGTACCCATAACCGCCATGGATCTGGATGGCGTCGGAGCAAACCTTTTCGGCCATTTCCGACGCGAACAGCTTGGCCATCGATGCTTCGGTAAGGCAGGGTTGCCCCTCCTCCTTCAGCTGGGCCGCATGCAGCACCATCTGACGCGCCACCTCTATCTGCGTCGCCATGTCGGCGAGCCTGAAGGCAACCGCCTGGTGATCGATGATCGGTGAACCGAAGGCCGTGCGCTCGCGGGCATAGTCGCGCGCAGCCTCGAAAGCCGCACGCGCCATGCCGACGGATTGCGATGCAATGCCGATACGCCCGCCCTCCAGATTGGATAGGGCAATCCTGTAGCCGTCGCCCTCTTCCCCGAGCCTTTGATCGGCAGGGATGCGCATGCCGGTAAAGGCAATCTGACATGTGTCGGACGAGTGGAGGCCGAGCTTGTGCTCGACGCGCACGACCTCGTAGCCGGGCGTGTCGGTCGGCACGATGAAGGCCGAAATGCCTTTCTTGCCGGCTTCGGGATCAGTGACGGCGAAGACGATGATGACATTACCATTCTTGCCCGAGGTGATGAACTGCTTGGCGCCATCGATGACATAGTGATCGCCGTCGCGGCGAGCCCGGGTCTTCAGGTTAGAGGCGTCGGAACCGGCCTGCGGCTCGGTGAGCGCAAAACCGCCGATCCATTCCCCGCTTGCAAGCTTCGGCAGGAAACGCTGCTTCTGCTCTTCCGTGCCGTATTTCAGGATCGGCACGCAGCCGACCGAGCTGTGCACGCTCATGATGGTGGAGCAAGGGCCGTCACCGGCGGCGATTTCCTCCAGCGCCACGGCATAAGCGATCACGCCAGTTTCCGAACCGCCATAGGCTTCGGGCACGAGCATGCCGAGAAAACCGAGTTCCCCCATCTCCTTGAGTTCCTCGCGAGGGAAGCGGCTCTTCTCGTCGCGCTCGGCCGCGCCCGGAGCCAGCCGCTCGCGGGCAAAATCCCGCGCCATGTCGCGGATCTGAATCTGGTCTTCGCTCAGGATCATAGTCCGGTCTCCTCCTCGAAACCGTTCAATTGAGGTCGACGGCCATCGCGGTCGCTTCGCCGCCGCCGATGCAGAGCGTCGCCATGCCGCGCTTCATGCCATAGCGCTTCAATGCGGAAAGCAATGTGACGAGCACGCGCGCGCCGGATGCCCCGATCGGATGCCCGAGTGCGCAAGCGCCGCCGTGAACATTGACCTTGTCATGCGGCAGGTCGAGGTCCCGCATGGCAGCCATGGCGACAACCGCGAAGGCCTCGTTGACCTCGAACAGATCCACATCCCGAAGGTTCCAGCCTGTGCGCTCACTTAGCTTTCGCAGCGCGCCGATCGGCGCGGTCGCGAAGAGATTGGGCGCCTGGGAATGCGTGGCATGGCCGATGATGGTGGCAATCGGAGTGATGCCGTCACGCTCGGCCTGGGAGCGCCGCATCAACACCAGTGCGGCAGCGCCATCGGAGATGGACGAGGCGTTGGCGGCAGTCACAGTGCCGTTTTCGCGAAATGCCGGCTTCAGCGTCGGAATCTTCTCAAGTTTTGCCTTGCCGGGCTGTTCATCCTGGCTGACGACCGACTCCGACCTCCCCGTTTTCACCGTCACCGGTACGATTTCGGCGTCGAATGCGCCGCTTTCGATCGCGTTGCGGGCACGGGTCAACGACGTCACAGCATAGTCGTCCTGCGCCGTGCGGGTAAATTGGTACGCTTCCGCGCAATCCTCGGCGAAGGTGCCCATGAGACGCCCCTTGTCATAGGCATCCTCAAGCCCATCAAGGAACATATGGTCGATGACCCGGCCATGCCCAAGCCGATAGCCGCCACGGGCACGATCGAGCAGATACGGCGCATTCGTCATGCTCTCCATACCGCCGGCGACGGCAATCGATGCGCTGCCCGCCGAAACAAGATCATGTGCCAGCATCGCGGCCTTCATTCCGGATCCGCACATCTTGTTGATGGTGGTCGCTCCCGCCGTAAACGGCAAGCCGGCGCCGATCGCAGCCTGCCTGGCTGGCGCCTGACCCTGGCCGGCGGGCAGAACGCAACCCAAAACCGCCTCCTCCACGGCGTCCGGGCTGATGCCGCTGCGCTCGAGTGCAGCGCGGATCGCGGCAGCACCGAGTTCCGGCGCAGTGCAATCTTTGAGATCTCCCTGGAAGCCGCCCATTGGAGTGCGGGCCGCACCAACGATGACGATCGGATCCTCTCGCATCATATCAAAACCTCCCATAACAAGCCTGCCTCAGTGCGCCGCCATACGCAACGCGCCATCAAGGCGGATAACTTCGCCATTCAGCATGACGTTCTCACAGATGTGGCGTACCAATGCCGCGAATTCCACCGGCTTTCCGAAGCGCTGCGGAAAAGGCACGCTCTTGCTCAGCGAATCCTGCACCTCCTGCGGCATACCGGCCATCATCGGCGTCTCGAAAATGCCGGGTGCAATGGCAACGACGCGAATGCCGCTGCGGGCCAATTCACGGGCGATCGGCAACGTCATGGCGGCAACTCCGCCTTTGGAAGCTGCATAGGCTGCCTGGCCGATCTGCCCGTCGAAAGCGGCAACCGAGGCGGTGTTGACGATGACACCGCGCTCGCCTTCTGTGTCCGGATCCTGCTTCGCGATTGCCGCCGCCGCAAGCCGGATCATGTTGAAGGTGCCGATGAGATTGATGCCGACAGTCCGGGCAAAGCTGTCAAACCGGTGTGGCCCGTTGCGGCCGATCACCTTTTCGCCCGGCGCGACGCCGGCGCAATTGACCAGTCCGTGCAGATGGCCGAAGCGCTCCAACGCCATGTCGATCGCAGCCTGGCCATCCTTTTCCTGCGTGACATCCGTCTTGATGAAGGCGGCGCTGGCGCCAAGCTCGCCGATAATCAAGGCACCGGCATCCGCATTGACGTCTGCTATGACGACATTTGCACCTTCAGCTATCAGCATGCGCGCGACGGCGGCCCCAAGGCCCGAACCGCCACCGGTAACGACAAAGGTCTTGCCGCGGATCAACATGGTCGCTCTCCTCCAGCGCAGTCGATTTCAACTGAGGGCCTCCACACGTCATGCGGTCGCCCGCAATATCGTATCCCCTGGCAAGGCGCGATTTGCCTTATGCCTTGCCCTACTCTATCTCCGCTCGATATTGCATTCGATGACAAAAGCGTCTCAAACCAGCGGCCAGTTTTACCATGTTTCATAGGTCATGACGATGACGGAAGCCGCGCGGCGGATGATATCACCTTTCTTTGTGCAAGAGGCGCTCGACTGTGTCCGGCGGCAAGGAAAATCGCCCGACCAGCTTCTGACGGCGCTTGGCCTCTCCACCCGGGTCGATGCGCCGATATCAGCCGAAAACTACGGTGCGCTCTGGCTTGCGATATCAGCAGAAATCGACGACGAATTTTTCGGCCTGGGCGGCAGGCCCATGCACCGAGGCAGCTTCACGCTGCTCTGCCATTGCATCCTCCACGCGAAGACTCTCGACCAGGCGCTGCAGCGGGCGCTCCGGTTTTTGAACATTGTGCTCGAGGACCCGAAAGGGGGTATCGAAGTGACCGACGGGCTGGCGCATGTGGTCCTGACCGATTTGACAGGCGCGCGCTCGGCCTTCGCCTACCGAACATACTGGATATTGCTGCATGGCATCGCCTGCTGGCTCATCGGCCGGCGCATTCCACTTCGCATGGTCGATTTTCGCTGCGACGAGCCGGATCATGGCGCCGACTACCGGCAATTTTTCGGGGCGCCCGTGCGCTTCTCGCAACCGGCCAGCAGGCTGGCATTCGATGCCGCCTTGCTCAAACTCCCGGTAACGCGCAGCGAGCAGGCTCTAAAGCAGTTTCTGCGCAATGCGCCGGCCAATATCCTCGTGCGCTATCGCTATGACGCAGGCCTTGCGGCAAGCGTGCGCAAGCGGCTCCGGCAATTGCCGCCTGCATCCTGGAAGGCATTCGATGAGTTGGCTGCGCAAATGCGCATGTCGCCTTCGACCTTGCGGCATCGCCTGCACGCCGAGGGTCAGAATTACGCTGCAATCAGGGATGAGATCCGCCGTGATCTGGCGATCGAAATGCTGCAAACAACCGAGTTCGGCGTCGGAGAGATCGCAACACGCCTTGGCTTTTCCGAACCCAGTGCCTTCCATCGCGCATTTCGGAAATGGACGGCAAGAAGCCCGGCTGTATTTCGACGAGAGATGACCGCACGGAAACGGTGATCAATCAAGCGAACAGCTGCCGGCTAGCCGCTCGCCTTGGGAAAAGCGCCGCCGTGGTCATATTGCCGATGGCTTCCGTTGACCCGTTGCCGCGATACCAGCATTTATGGGCAGCCCTATCCTGCCCCACAACAAGAAAGCGAGTTCACGTGTCCCACACCGCTTCCAACCTCCTTCTCGATCTCGACGGAACGCTGGTCGATTCCCAGCCCGGTATTTTGTCGAGCTGCCGCGCGGCGCTACGTGCCCTCGGCTACGAAACTGACCCGGAGATGGAGATCCGCTCGATCATCGGACCGCCGATCGAGGATGTGATGCGGTATCTTCTAAGCTCATTCGGGGACGACCGTGTCGCTGAGGCAGTCGACGCCTACCGCGCCGATTACGGAGCTCGTGGCCTTCTTTTGAGCGAACTCTATCCCGATATCCGGGAGACACTGGTCGAGCTACATTCCCAAGGCGTGCGCCTGCTTCTAGCGACATCGAAGCGACAGACCTTCGCACAGCGCATCCTTGACAATCATGGATTGTCGGACCGCTTCCAGGGCATATATGGCTCCGTTCCCGGTGCCGGCCTGGACCATAAGCCGGAGCTGCTGGCGCATATTCTCAAGGATACCGGGCTGGCAGCCGAGGACTGCCTCATGGTCGGCGACCGGAAATTCGACATCATCGGTGCCCACGCCAACCGGATGCGCGCCGTCGGCGTTCTCTGGGGCTACGGAAACCGGGACGAGCTTGAAACCGCTGGAGCGGACCTCATTGTTGGCGATCCAGCCGAATTGAAAGCGCTGGCCGGATAAGCAGATGAAAGGCGCCACGATTTCCACCCCGGCGCTCATCCAACGGCCGCCCGTTATCATGTGACCCAGCTATAGCGCCGCGACGCCGTGACATTACGACGTCGCAGCGCTCCATGCGCTTCACCGGGAGCGATTGTTCGCGAGACACGCAATGCTGTTGCAACCCTCGCACTTTAAGCTCGCACGGATATGTCGAGATATAACGAAGCCAGTGAAGTCGATTGATAGAAAACGCACGGGCACCGCGAAGGTCCCACAACCTCTACTTCGGCGCCTGGTTCGATGGGTGATAGCGAGCGCCATGGCGCTTGCGCCTGGTTTGCATCCCGCCGGTGCTCAGCCCTTGCGGCAAGAGCCATGCTCCACACCATCGGCGCCAAGCGTGGCGATTACTTTCGACGATCTTCCCTATAGCATTGCCGGTGACCCCGAAGCTCGAAACGCACTTCACGCCGCAAGAGAGGCGAATTCATCGATTCTGGCGGCTCTGGACCGCTATCATGCACCTGCGACCGGGTTTGTGGTTGAAAGGCGCGTGAAAGCTTTAGGCCAGATGGGAGAAACCCTGCTCGCACCATGGAACCGAGGACACCTAGAACTGGGCAATCATTCCTTCGGCCATAAGGATAGCAACGACCTCAGCGTTGAAGAATTCCGCCGCGAGGTAATGGAGGGGGAAGCGACCATCGGCCCGATGGTCCGGAACGTGGGGCGATCGCTCAGCTTCTTCAGATTCCCCTACAATCACGTTGGCGACACCGCCGATCGGCGCGAGGCCTTCGAAGCCGTGCTCAGGGAGCGCGGCTATCGAATAGCGGCATCGACGATCGATACGTCCGACTATCTCTTCGACGCCGCCCACGAACATGCGCTGAAAACAGGCGACGAGGACATGCGCCACCGCATCGAAACCGCGTATCTGGACTATAGCCGCGCTGAAATCGCTTACTATGCCGATCTCAACAGGCGGGTGCTCGGTTGCGATGTACCGGCTATCATGCTGCTCCACCTGAACCGGATCAACGCATCGGTCATGGATCGCCTACTCGGAATTTTCCAGAGGTCCGGCTACCGCTTTGTATCGCTCGACGAAGCACAAGCCCATCCAGCCTACGCCAGCTCACCACGGTTTGCGACCAGGTTCGGGCCGATGTGGGGATATCGCTGGGCGCGCGACCGCGGCATAAAAGTCGACGGCAATAGGGAACAGGAGCCGCCGGCATGGATCGTGTCATACGGTAAATCGCCTGCTCCCTAGACCGGGCCGATATTGGAAATCGCTGGCAATGTGCAATTGCGGGGATTTAGACCGAGGCGTCATCAGGTGCCGGAAGACGTGGCGAGACCACCTATATGGCCGTGGGCTCGCCCGTAATTCCGCCAATACCGCAATGGAGCGCATAGTCCTCCATATCCGGCTTCAAGCCAGCAAATGCCGAGAGGACGTGCATCTTGAGCTGCAAGGCGGCGGGGCCGGGCGGCATCAATCTTGATTGCACGAAGCCGAGCGCGCGCGGCACGCCGCTCGGCAGGATCGGCAGCGCCGAGATGTTGTCCGTCTCTCGCCGCGCGAACACCACACCAAAGGGCAGCACGGCCAGACTGTCGGAATTGCCAAGATGCGCCAGAATCCCAGCAAGCGAGGCGCCAGAGAAATTGATGCGCACATGTTCGGCGCCGAGATTGAGGAGCGCGGTCCTTAGATCGGCACTTAATGGGCTGCCGGCGGGCGGCTCGATCCAGGGATATTGCAGAAGGTCGGTAGGCCGGAGCCCCTTCGAAGCCAGCAGAGGATGACCAGTCCGGCAGGCGACGACGTTGCGCCCGGTCAGGATCGGATCAAAAGTCAGATCGCCGTCAGCAAAAACCTCGACGGGACATATCGCAAGATCCAGCTGGCCCGTCCTGATCTTCTCGGCAAGGCTCGCCGTATAGCCGTAGACCTGCTCTATGCGAACGTTGGGTCGCGTTCTTTGGAAGCGCCCGACCATAGCCGAGACAAGCGCATCCATGAAGAACGGCGTACCGCCGATGCGAATGTCGCCGCGCTCACCGCGTCGGAATGACTCGGCGACATCGCTCGCCCGCACGGAGGCGCGCCGCACGGCTGCACCGAGATCGGCAAGATCCCGGCACAGAGGCGTCGGCTCCATGGGGCGGCGATTGCGCAGGAAGAGCGGCTCTCCGAGCCGCTTCTCCAGATAGGCAATCGTGCGCGAGAGACCGGGCTGGGTCATGCCGAGTATTGCCGCTGCTTCGGACATACCGCCCGCATCGACGATAGCCCAGATCTGCAGCAGATGGCGCGGGTCGATCTGCAAGATGGTATCCTCCGTGGCCTTGCTCCACAACAACATACCATATTGGTATGTTAATCTACGATATCATCATTCGAATTTAGTTGATCCCCCAGCTACAGTTTCTGCTGGATACAGTGACCAGCAGCGGCCTTGGCCGGTCGCTGGGAGGAGGAACTGATGAGAGCATTCAATTATCTGGGATCGTCAGCAAGGATCCTGTTCGGGGCCGGCACACGGATGCAGGTGGCGGAAGCCGTTGCCGACTTGGGCTGCAGGCGGGCGCTTGTCCTTTCCACTCCGCAGCAAGCCAAGGATGCCGAGACTATTGCCGCACTGCTGGGGGAGCGCTGCGTCGGAACCTTTGCGCAGGCGACCATGCATACGCCAGTGGAGATCACGGAACTGGCACTTCAAGCGATGAAGGACAGTGGTGCAGACTGCACCGTCGCCTTCGGCGGCGGCTCGACCACCGGTCTTGGCAAAGCGATCGCCTATCGTCTCGATACGCCGCAGATCGTGATCCCCACCACCTATGCCGGCTCCGAGGTAACGCCGATCCTCGGGCAAACCCAGGCGGGCCGCAAGGAAACCGTGCGTGCGGCCTCCATCCTGCCGGAAGTGGTGATCTACGATCCGGAACTGACGCTTGGTCTGCCCGTTCCGATGACGATATCAAGCGGCCTCAATGCCATGGCCCATGCCGCCGAGGCGCTTTATGCCCGCGATCGCAATCCTATTTCATCGCTGATGGCAATCGAGGGATTGAGGGCACTGGCCGAAGCCCTGCCGCAAATTACCGAAGCGCCGCGAGATCTTTCCGCGCGAAGCGCTGCGCTCTACGGCGCCTGGCTCTGCGGGACGGTGCTCGGCACGGTTGGCATGTCATTGCATCATAAGCTCTGCCATGTGCTCGGAGGAACATTCGATCTGCCTCACGCGGAAACCCACGCAATCGTCCTGCCGCACGCCATTGCTTTTAATGCCGGCGCCGCCGCTGCCGAGCTGCAGCCGATAGCCCAGATTTTCGGCGCAGCCGCACCGGGCGCGGCGCTGCATGACTTCGCAGTCAGGATAGGCGCGCCAACGGCCCTCAAGAACATCGGATTGCGCGAGGCGGATCTCGACCGCGCCGCCGAAATCGCGGCGGCCAACCCCTATTGGAGTCCGCGGGAAGTGACACGCGCCGATATCCGCCGGTTGCTGGCGGCGGCGTGGCGAGGAGATGCTCCGGCGACCTGAGTACAGGCGCCGGAAATATCGGATACGGGAGGAAAACATGAGCCAATCAACAACGTCATCGCTAGCCGAGCGCCGAGACGTCGCCATCATCGGATGCGGGCCAGCCGGCCTCATTGCCGCTTCGCTTCTTGGCCAGGCCGGACATCAGGTCATCGTCATCGAGCGCTGGCCCGAACCCTACGGCCTGCCTCGCCTCAGCCATATCGACGGCGAGACGGCGCGCCTCGTCGCATCGGCCGGCGACATCGATCACGCGCTTCGCGATGCAAGGCCGGTCGACACCTATCACTACCTCGACGCTCAGGGGAACATCCTGATCGATCTCGACTGGAAGGGCAAGCAATGCGGCTTTCCTGCCCATATTTCGATCTTCCAGCCGGAGATCGAGGATGCGGTCTATGCCCGCGCTGCCGCGCTGCCGAACGTCGAATTCCTGCGCGGCTGGGAAGTTTCGAAGCTTGAGCAACGGGACGACCAGGTCCTTGTGGAAGCCCGCCCCTGGGACGGATCGTGGAAAACAGTTTCCGGCGATGGCGAAAATCTCCGCCGAATAGAGGTCGACTATGTGATCGGCGCCGACGGCGCAAACAGCTTCACGCGCCGTGCGCTCGGCGTGGAACGTCATCAATATGGTCATCATGAACGGTGGCTGAACCTCGATTCCGAGTATGTCAAAGATCTCGGCGACCGCTTTGCCATCACCTCGATCTACTGCGACCCGGCACGCGCGCATATGTATATGCCGATCGGCAAGTCCCGCGTGCGCTTCGAGATGCGCGTGCTGCCAGGCGAGGAGACCAGTTATTGGGAGGACATCAAGAACGGGCTTGCCTGGCTTCGCGACCAGCACGGCATCGGGCTGGATGAGATCAGGCCAATCCGCAATGTCGTCTATACCTTCGATCCGGCAATCACCAAGAGTTGGAAAGAGGGGCGTATCATGCTGGTGGGCGATGCCGCCCATACGATGATGCCCTATATGGGCCAGGGCGCCTGCTCTGCCATCCGCGACAGCGCCAACCTTGCATGGAAGCTGGATCTGGTGCTGCAGGGCAAGGCAGGCCCGGAGCTTCTGGACACCTACGAAGCGGAAAGACGTCCGCACGTCACACAGATCACCGAGATGTCGACCATGCTCGGCAAGGTCGCCAATGAGGATGATCCGCAGAAGGTCGACGAACGCAATGCGCTCTTTCTGTCCGGCAAGATGCCGCCTCCGCCGCCGTTTCCCAAGGTCGAAACCGGTGTCGTTCATTTGCAGGCCGACGGCGGCCTTCACGCCGCGACCGGCTCGCCGACGCCGCAGGGCCGAGTGCGATACAAGGGACACGAGGGCTTGATGGACGATGTGGTCGGCCGCGGTTTCATGATCGTCAGCCAGGCCGACCCGGCTCGCTATCTCGACCCGGAAAGCCTTTCCTTCTTCGAGCAGATCGGCGGGCGTTGGATCATCGTGGCCGGCGCCGATACCGCACTGGATCATGTCGCGGACCTTGATGGCGTCCAGCTGGACTTTCTGGACAGAAACGGCTTTGCGGCCTATCTCCGCCGTCCGGATTTCTTGATGTACGGCGCAGTCCGCCAGCTCGACGGCCTACCCGACTTGTTGCGTGACTTGCGCAATAGCCTGCATTGGCAAATCAGGCCGACGCTGACCCATGAGGCGATGATGGAGGCACGGGCATGACGGACGATCTCGTCGTCAAGGCGAGCCTCGCTCACCAACGCGCCATGGCCATGACCCGGCTCCTGGATTGCGGAATGGACCATGCGGATGCAAGCCGTCTGCATGCGCGCACGTCGGCCGGCGAGCCTTGGGATGTGGTCGCGGAAGCCATCGCGACCGAACGCCTGACACAGGCTGACAGGGCCGAAGCCGAAGGACGCATCGTCACGGCGGCTGGGGCGCGTCAGCGCGGCATCGCAGCGCTGGTCTTCGCCCAGATGGCCTTCAATTTCGACGAGCCCCGCAAGGTCGAATTGTACCGCAAGCTGATCGCTGCATGCCGACGGCTCGGCCCCGTCTTCGATCTGCCCTTCGAGCGCGTCGAAACGAAGTTTTCCGGTAAGCGTCTGATCGGTTGGCTGGTGCGCCCCACAACGCAAAGGGCACGCGGCACCGTCATCCTCTTTGGCGGTCAAAGCGGCTGGGGCGTGGCTTATCTTCCAATCGCCCGGGAACTTGCACGACGCGGCCTCGCCACCATACTGGCTGAGGGACCGGGCCAGGGCGAGACCCGGATCGAACAGAGGCTCTATCTCCAAGAGGGCGTAGAAGCCGCTTTCGGTCGCTGGGTCGATTTCATTCTGGCCGATCCATCACTTGGCAAGCCCGGCATCTGGGGCAATAGCTATGGCGGGCTATGGGCCGCCCGAACGGCAAGCAGCGACAGCCGGATCGGCGCCTGCTGCGTCAACGGTTCCTTCGCCCGGCCCGCAATCCTGCCCTTCCGCACGGCCTTCGAACAGAGCGCTGCGATGATCGGCAGCGAAGACCGGGCAATGATCGAGGCCGTTATGGCGAAGTTGCGTTTCGATCCGGCGCAACAGAGGATAGCTTGTCCGCTTCTCGTCCTGCACGGCGGCGCGGACCCGCTCGTGACGATGGACGACCAGCAACCATTCCTCGATGCCGCAACCGGCGAGGCTATGCTGCATGTCTGGCCGGATGGCGAGCACACAATATACAATCACAGTTTCGAACGAACGGCGCTCGTCGCCGACTGGTTCGCGGCGCGGCTAGGCCCGACGATGTGAGGGAGGAATAACATATGAGCGGTTATTTTACTGAGGACAACTCCGTCGACGCCGTCAACGGCAGGGTCGGGAATGAAGCCTCGCCGCGCGTGCAGAAAGTGATGACCAGCCTGGTTCGTCATTTGCATGACTTCGTCAAGGACGTCGAACTGACCCAGCAGGAATGGGAACTCGCCATCGACTTCCTCACACGCACGGGCAAAAGCTGCACCGATACGCGGCAGGAATATATCCTGCTGAGCGATGTGCTTGGACTCTCCATGCTGGTCGATGCCATTGGCAATCGCCGTCCCGCCGGTGCGACGGAAAACACTGTTTTAGGCCCGTTTTATGTTGCCAATGCGCCCATCCGAGACATGGGCGACAGCATCAGCCTGGACGGCAAGGGTGAAAGCTGCCTCTTCGAGGGGCGGGTGATCGACCTAGACGGCAACCCCGTCCAAGGCGCGATGGTCGACGTGTGGTCTGATAACGCTGACGGATTTTACGACGTACAACAGCCGGAATTGCAGCCGAAATGGAACAATCGCGGCCGTTTCCTCACCGGCACCAACGGCAGCTATGGCTTCGTCGGGATCAAGCCGGTCAGCTATCCCATTCCCGACGACGGGCCTGTCGGCGAGCTTCTTGCAGCCTTGCACCGGCACCCCTACCGCCCCGCTCACATGCATTTCCTGGTGACGGCGCCGGGCCATCAGAAGATCGTCACCCACATATTCACGGGCGATGATGTCTATCTCGGATCCGACGCCGTCTTCGGCGTCAAGTCTTCGTTGATCGCCAACTTCGAGCACATCGGAGGCAAAACCGGATGGCGGGCCTCTTTCAACTTCGTAATGGTTCCCGAAGATCCGTCGAGATTGACGGCGTCCGATGGCCCGATCAGCTGAATTTCAGAACACGCCCCAGCCCGTCATGCCACTCGGCATACGAGCCGCATGACTCCCGGCACGCTCTACTGCCGTCAGCACAATCTCTACGATAACCAGAGCCAAGGCTCAGATCCTGCGATAGGATTCCACGCTTGCTGTCGAAGCGGGCATCCATCGACCAATTCATACGCGGTCCTTGGTGCGATCCTGATCTAGCTCCGGCAATTTTGATTCCGCAACCGCCCCAATGCTTGCTCCGCGAGCACGTCTGGCCCGGGACATTTCGCGCGCTCACGCGAACTCGTCTGACAGCTTTCCCTAGCGCACACCACCGGATCCGGCTGTTGCAGATATCCCGCTGCACCATTGCTTCCGCCTCTCATCGTTTGTTTCGCCGCACGATGAAGTTTTGCTAAGGAGGCTCTTGACACCCTGCGTTCAATGCAATCTAGTTCAGTTGTCAGACATCTTACATAAGGTGGAACGAGTGTCTGACATTGGAGGATCTATGAACAATTTCTTGAAAGGCATGGCGATCGCTGCGGCCGCGTTTGCCATGACATCCGTTGCGCATGCCGGCACCACACTCGATCGTGTCCTGTCGAAAAAGAGCATGGTGGTTGCGACGAACAGCGGCTGGCCACCGCAGAGCTTTCTCGACGACAGCAACCAGATGGTCGGATTTGATATCGACGTCTCGCGTGAGATCGGCAAGCGCCTCGGGGTAGAGGTCAGCTTCCAAACGCCGGAATGGGCGACCCTTACGGGCGGTCACTGGCAAGGACGCTACGACGTCGGCGTTGGCTCCGTCACGCCCACTAAGGCGCGTGCTCAGGTTATCGACTTCGCCGGCATCTATTATTACAGCCCCTATGTTTACGTCGTCCACAAGGACAGCCCGCTGAAGACCGTAGCCGATCTCAACGGCAAGGTTATCGGCGTCGAGACTGCGACGACCTCGGAGGATTTCATTCGCCGCAACCTGCAGATCGACGCACCCGGCCTGCCGCCGGTGCAATACAAGGTCGAACCCGGCGAGGTTCGAACCTTTGCCGACTCGATGCTGCCGTTTGACGACTTGCGGCTTGGCCCCGGCGTCCGTCTCGACGCGGTCATCGCACCGGAACAAACAGCGCAGAACGCCATCAAGAATGGCTATCCGCTGCGCATCATCGCAGGCGAATATGCCTTTCGCGAACCGCTCGTGATCATTGCAGAAAAAGGCGATCCCGAATGGACAGCCAAGGTCGGCGAGATCATCAAGCAGATGAAAGCAGACGGCACGCTCGGGACGCTTACCAAAAAGTGGTATGGCGCCGACTATAGCGTCGACTGATCGCGAACCGGTCGGGGCAGCACCTGCCCTGACCTCACTCCTTTCCAGATTGCCTTGAAAGAGAGACCATGTCGTACCCTGACACCTATTATCACCGGACAATGACGGAAACCGGCGCTCGCCCGCAGCTCAGCGGCTCCATCGAGTGCGACACGGTCATCATCGGTGGCGGGCTTGCCGGATTGACGACGGCGTTGCAGCTTGCACGCGCCAACATGGCCGTTGTCGTGCTGGAGGCGCAGTCCGTCGGCTTCGGTGCATCGGGCCGCAACGGCGGTTTCGTCAGCGCCGGATTTGCCACCGACGGTTCCGCAATCGCACGCGTCACTGGTGCCGAAAAAGCAAAGGCCATTCACCGACTTTCCGTCGAAGGCGTTGATTTCGTACGCGACACCATCCGGGATCTCGACATTACCGACGCCAAGCCGATACCCGGCATAATCAGCGCCTTGCGGTACGATGGCGGCGACAGCCTGAAGAGGTATGCCGAGGAAATGAACCGCGATTTCGGCAGCGATCTCGAATTCATGGACCGTAGCCAGATCCGCGCCGTTCTGAAATCCAATCGCTATTTTCAGGCGCTGCGCAGCCCAAAATCCTTCCACATTCATCCTTTGAACTATGTGCGTGCGATAGCCCGCGAAATCGAGCGGCTTGGCGGGCGCATCTATGAAAACTCGGCGGCGACCGATTGCCAGCTTTCCGGCCCGGAGAAAATCGTGCGAACGGTACACGGCCAGGTGAAGGCGCGCCAGGTCGTGCTGACGACAGGCGGCTATACCGGCTCCCTGGTCGGCAAGCTAAAGCGCTCATTCCTGCCGATTGCCACTTACGTCATGATCTCCGAAGAAAACCCCGAGCTGATAGCCACGGCGATCACGACGAGCAGCGCGATCGGCGACAATCGCCGCGCGGGTGACTATTACCGCGTTGTCGACGATGGAAAACGCCTTCTTTGGGGCGGACGCATCACCACACGCGCAGCCTCGCCTGCGGCATTGGCTCGAGAATTACGCAGCGAGATGACAGGGACCTACCCGCAACTCTCCGAACTCAAGACCGAACTCGCTTGGTCAGGCCTGATGTCCTATGCGCGCCACCTCATGCCACAAATCGGTGAGATGATGCCGGGTGTCTGGCATTGCACGGCCTTTGGCGGCCATGGCCTCAACACGACGGCGATGGGCGGAAAGATCGTGGCCGAGGGCATTCTCGGCCAATCCGATCGCTATCGGCTTTTTCAACCCTTTGGTCTCGTCTGGGCCGGCGGAATTGCCGGGCTCGCCGCGGCACAGCTCACCTATTGGAAACTGCAGGCACAAGACTGGTGGCGTGAAAGAGCCGCCTAGAGCAATTCAGGGAGAAGTGCGCAGCGCTTTTCCGTCCGGAATTGCGTGGAAATAAAGAGCTGGAACGGTTCGGCCTTTCCATGAAAAGCTGAAGCGTTCCAAGAAGATCGTCAAGGGGAGCGATGATGCTTGGAAGACTGATTTTGAACTACCCGGACGCGGCCCGGCGAACCGGGTTGCTTCTCATGCTGACGGTTATGACGGCGGCCCTCTATGCGCTCGGAATAAGCTCTGCCTGGATCGGCAAGCTGGTGCCGATGACACTTGGCTGGCTCGCCGACAGCCCTCAGGCAAGCCGGCTTGTCTCCGCCGTGTTGATCTCCCTGATCATAGCCGTCAACATCAAGCTGCTGAGACTATTGCCTCGCCGACAACAGATTATTGGCGTCTGGATCGAGCTGCTCATCCTGCTGATGCTCTTCTTCTATACGTTCGACCTCTCCTATGCCTTCATCGCAAAGAAGATCGGCTTCCTGATCTCGCAGGGCGTGGTGACGACGCTTTACATATCCGCCATCTCCATTGTCATCGCCACCGCCATAGCCCTCGTAGGAGCGATCGCGAAACTCTCGCGGAATGGCGTCGTCTACGGCTTCGCGACGTTCTATACGTCTCTTTTCCGTGGCCTGCCGCTTCTGATGCAGATCTACATCATCTATCTCGGCCTGCCGCAGGTGGGTTATGTCATCAGCGCCATACCGGCCGGGATTCTGGCTCTTTCCCTCTGCTACGGCGCCTATATGACCGAGATTTTCCGAGCCGGCATCGAAAGCATTCCCCGCGGCCAATCCGAAGGCGCAACGGCTCTCGGGCTCAGCCCGAACCAAACCATGTTCCTGGTGATCTTGCCGCAGGCGATGCGCGTCATCATCCCCCCGACGGGCAATCAGTTCATCGCCATGCTGAAGGATTCCTCGCTCGTCTCGGTCGTCGGTGTCTGGGAGATCATGTATCTGGCGCGTACCCAGGGCCAGACGGAATTCCGCCATATCGAAATGCTCATCACGGCTTCGATGATCTACTGGATCCTGTCCATGGCGCTTGAATTCCTTCAGTCACGTATCGAAGAACGATTTGGCCGTTTCAACGCGCGATAGCATTCAGCGGCCCGCTCCAGAGCATTTCCGCGAGTTGAAGAAAAGCGGGAATGCTCTGGGCTTCGCGACGATATTGGTCCAGCTTTCAAGCCAGCTTCGGCGCTATATTCCGTCAATCTGGGTTAGAGCGGCAGTGGTTGCTGCGGGAAACCGCCGACATGGGTGCAGGTCATTGCCGCACAGTCACGCCCGGCCTCCATGCACGTTTCCAGCGGCTTCGAAGTGATGAAAGCTGCTAGGAAGCCTGCGATAAAGCTGTCTCCCGCCCCGGTGGTATCGACGATTTGAACCCGGGCAATATCGATCTCAGCTCTTTCCGAACCGCGTGAGGCAATCGCACCCTCCGCCCCGCAGGTAACGACGGCGCAACCCGCACCACCTTGCAGCATCTCCTGAAGCATGGTCTCAGCCCTTTTCCCGCGTGCGCCGGCGGAGGCGAATGCAACGGACAGCCCTTCGACACCCAGGTTTTCCGGAGTTGCATTGACGGAAATGTCCTGAGACACGCTAACGCCAGACGCAGCCAGACGGCGGCGCAAAGCGCCACCGTCATCCATCCAGCCGATATGGACATGATCGACCGCCTTCAGGATAGCGAGATCGCTTTCGCTCGGCCTATACCCCGCGCAAACGCCGAATTCCTCAAAGACCATAATCCGGTCACCCAAAGGCGTCTGCTCGATGTCAGTATAGGCGGTCACGCCCGGGCAAACGCGAAGATGAACGGTTTCGACGCCATTTGCTTCGAGTATTTGCCTCGTCCGCACACCGTCCGCGTCCTCGCCCACCGCCCCGAAATAAGCCGCCGATTGACCGAGCCGGGCAAACTGGACGGCAACGTTCACGGCATTACCGCCGACAAGCGACTGGCTTATCGGCGGCAAAAATCGATCGATGCAATTATCTCCGACACATGCAAATCGGAACGGCGCCATTGATCCCCCCAATAAGATCCTTAGCCTACAAACAACAGACCGCCGCAAGCGCCTCCAACACTTGCGACGGCCTCCATTCTCGCCAAATAGCTTAGTAGGCAACGCGTTTATAGTAGCGACGGGTGGTCAACGGATGATTTCGCATGACCTCAAGATGGGCGCTGATGCGCTCCAGCACGGTTGCGAGCAGCACGGGCGAAATCAACGCGCGAACCTCGGCCGATATTCCCGGCAATGTAAAGTCGGCCGTATCCAGAACCGTTAGCTTTTCCGTATAATTCGGCACGAAATTCTGAACCCGCTCGGCCAATGGGCGGTAGGCGTCCTCGCCCTTGAACAGGATAACGCTGACCTCTTTATCGACCAATTCAAGCGTGCCGTGGAAAAAGTCGGACGCGTGAACGGGACGCGTGCGGATCCACTGCATTTCTTCCAGGATGCACATGCCGTAATAGAAGGCTTCGGGCCAGACGTTTCCGGCACCGATGATGATGTGATAGTCGGACGCCGCAAGAGCCTTGGCATAGGCCTCTGCCTTGCCCTCAAAAGCGCGCTTTACCTCAAGCAGCAGCCTGGGCAGCGTCGCCAGTTCGCCGAGAACGCCATCGTAGTTCGAAATCTCGCCGCGATGTTTCATGATCGACAGCGCTATGATCAGCGATTGCAGATAGAAGGACTCGCAGGACGTATCATCCTCGGCGAAATTGACGAACACGTGGTCTCCACCCTTGCCGAGCGGCGTCTCCTGATGCCCGACCAGCGTCAGGACCGTTGCGCCGATCTCCTTGATCTTGGAGAGCAGCGCGACGCTCTCCTTCGTGGTGCCGGAGAGCGACGGCATGACAATGATGGATTTGGCGGTCAGGTTCACCGAGGAAGAAATGAAGAGCTCTGCGGTCAGATCGATGAACGCGGGAAAGCGCGAGTTGCGTTGCAGCAGCTGGGCGGCCGGCTGCATGAGAATGGCGGCGCCGCCCGTTCCCATGAAAAATACGTTCTCCGCGCCGGCGGCCAGGCATGTGCCTATCACCTGATCGAGACGCTGCGCCAGCGCCAACGCGCCGGACTGGATACGCAGAAATCGCTCTTCGTCAAAATTCAGCATGGAACTCTCTCGGTTGATGACGTCGCACGGACGCATTCTGGTGATGACCTTTGCACATCATGCAAAGTTGTAAGACAACTGACATCATTGGATTTGCCTGTCAAGACGCACAGGCGATGGTTGCCCCTGCTTTCAAGGCATAGTTGCCAAGCTGGAAAGGCGCTCGCCTCCATAGCCGCCTCTTGACCAATTCATATTTGTCAGACAAGACGATAGTGGAGTGAAAGAGTTTGGAGAGGCATGATTTGAACGAGTCTATTCGCGATACGCGCACCATCGTGATCCAGCTTCGCGACCGTATCGCCGACCTCATTCAAACCGAAGGATTACGGCCCGGCGAGAAATTGCCGACCGAAGCCCAGCTGACGCAGCGCTTCAACGTGTCCCGACCGGCCTTGCGCGAGGCGCTGAAACTGCTCGAGCAGGAAGGCGATATCTATGTAGAGCATGGGCGCGGCCGCTTCGTCTCCGCGATTTCAGCCGTACACGTCGATCGCCCGATCACCGTCTTCGAAAGCGTCACCGACATGACGCATGCCTATGGCTATACGACCGTAAACAAAGTGCTCTCGATTTCGGAAGAGGTGCCTGACGCGACCATTGCCAAGCATTTGCAGCTCGAAGACAAGGAAACCGTCATTCGGCTCGAGCGGCTACGCCTCGAGAATGACAATCCGATCATGTATTGCCTGGATTATGTCCCGCGCAGCATCGTCCCCACGCGGCTTTACGATGTTGACTGGAGCGGATCCCTGCTGTCGCTGCTTGAGCAGTACAGGCACCGCCCGCGGATGTCGTCCGCCTCCGTCAGCGCGGTCATGCTGCCCCAGAGCGTGGCCGAGCGCCACGATCTCAAAGACTTCGGACCCGCCCTTCTCATCACTGAAACCTGCTTCAACGATGCCGGCATCCCGGTCATTTATGCCATCGACTATCATCGCGGCAGTCACTTCACCTTCAGCTTGGTCCGCAAGTAGATTTGGGCTGATCTATCGATGGGGATCGAACCCCAGGACAAACTCGACAACCTTCGATGAGGACATTTCGCATGGCTTGAGGATCGGCGGCGCTGTTGCGAGCATGTAGAGATTGAAGCTCACTATGTTTGTTGCACCGAGTTCCTCGCCGTATAGCCAGATCCGTCTGCGATCAGCGGATCGGTTGACCGTCACGCCCCAAGCACGCCCCTCATACCGTCCTTCCACATAGCCATCAGGTAGCTTGCCTAGAGCCTTCTCGAATTCCGCAAGCGCACCGGGCAGTAGTTTCCCTGCAGCTTCCGTCACGAAGCCAGACATTCATCGCATATGCCGCAGCCATCGTCGTCCATCCTCGTCGGTGAGCGCATCTTTCGACAGCACAGGCACGCCTTGGCGTTCGGCCGGGTTTTGTCATCGCGCTCCGGCGGGAGGATTTCCATAAAAGGATCAGAAATTGGATCGGCTACGAAATTGCCCATATCGAGGCTCCATGTGGGGGACCAATAAGAGATAAGAAGCTTCGGACGCATCACAAGGCGGCACCTGTGACGATCAAGCCACGCCAGCGGTTTGATATCTCCCCACAGGATGGTATGTTCTTCATTTGTTTCGCCACTGGATCGAATGAGATTCGCCGAATTTGCAGCGTGAATACCGAGACCACCATGCACGATATGAGCTCAAGCCCTGTTCGAAAAATCATCCATGTCGATATGGATGCGTTTTATGCTTCGGTCGAGCAGCGGGACAATCCCGAGCTCCGCGGCAAGCCGCTTGCGGTCGGTGGGTCGGCAGCGCGCGGCGTGGTGGCGGCGGCAAGCTATGAAGCCCGCGCCTTCGGCGTCCACTCGGCCATGCCATCGGTCACCGCGAAACGGAAATGCCCGGACCTGATCTTCGTGCCTCCACGTTTTGAGGTCTACAGGGCTGTATCGCAGCAAATCCGCGAGATTTTTGCGGAATACACCCCGCTTATCGAGCCCCTTTCGCTCGATGAGGCCTATCTCGACGTCACCGAGAACCTAAAGGGCATGCAGATTGCCACCGAGATCGCGCTGGAAATCCGGAGGAAAATCAAACAGGTCACGGGGCTCAATGCGTCGGCAGGCATCTCATACAATAAATTCCTCGCAAAGATGGCGAGCGATCTCAACAAGCCGAACGGCCAGGCGGTGATAACGCCGAAAAACGGCCCGGCCTTCGTCGAAACGCTTCCCGTCAAGAAATTCCACGGTGTCGGGCCGGCAACCGCCGAGCGCATGCGCAAATACGGTATCGAGACGGGGTTCGATCTGAAGTCGAAATCCCTCGCCTTCCTGCAGGAACATTTCGGCAAGTCAGGCCCGTATTTCTATGGGATTGCCCGCGGCATCGACGAACGCCAGGTCAAAGCCAACCGCCTAAGAAAATCCATTGGCGCGGAAGATACCTTTGTCGAAGATATAAGCGATCTCGCACTGGCGACGGCAGAGCTGCAGCCGCTCGTGCAAAAGGTCTGGCGTTATTGCGAGACTGGCGGCATTAGCGGCAAGACGGTGACCGTGAAGATCAAATATTCGGACTTCACCCAAGCGACCCGTAGCCGGACAGGCTCTCTTCCCGTCGCTGGCGTGGACGAGGTTCTCGAGGCGGCATCCTCGCTTCTCGCAACCGTCTACCCATTCAAGCGACCCGTTCGTCTGCTCGGTGTCACGCTTTCCTCTTTGACCAACGAGGAGGTCGCTGACAATCAATTCCAGCCTCAGCTCGACCTCGGCGTCTGAGGGACGAGATCGCCCGCGGGCCTTGCATTCCCGGGATTTTGGAGCGAACCGCATGCGTCATTGCCAGCTCTTTCACGCCGCGAATACATGCATGAAAGAGCCTGCATTCTTGGAAAGCCAACCGGCTCGACGACCTGAAGGGCCCCGGGAGGACATTATCACCGGATACTCATCCAGTCCGGCTGGACGGCTGAGCATTCCTAGGCATAGACGTCGGTATAAAGCTCCGACGAAGCCGGCGCCGGATTGGCCTTGGCGAAATCGACCGCCTCCGCAACAATCTCCTTGATTTCCTGCTCGATGAGCTTGATGTCGCTCTCGGTGGCATGACCATCCTCGAGGATGCGATTGCGCGAGCGAGTGATCGGGTCGTTGTCGGTTTTGACCTTTTCCACTTCCTCGCGGGAACGGTACTTGGCCGGATCCGACATCGAATGCCCGCGATAGCGGTAGGTCAGCATTTCGAGAATGAACGGCCCCTTCCCCATGCGGGCATGTTCGACGGCCTTGGCACCTGCGGCGCGAACGGCGCGGACGTCCATCGCGTCGACCTGCTCGCCCGGCACGTTGAACGACAGACCGCGTTGAGAAAGATTGAGGTTGGCCGAAGCGCGCTCGATGCTCGTGCCCATGCCATAGTGATTGTTCTCGATGACATAGACGACCGGCAGGCTCCAGATCTTCGCCATATTGAAGCTCTCGTAGACCTGCCCCTGGTTCGACGCGCCATCTCCGAAATAGGTGAGGCAAACGCGATCATTGCCACGATATTTGTTGGCGAAGGCAAGGCCGGTGCCGAGAGACGCCTGTGCCCCGACGATGCCATGGCCGCCATAAAAACCCAGATCCGGCGCGAAGATATGCATCGAGCCGCCCTTACCCTTGGACGCCCCTGCCATGCGGCCGGTCAGTTCGGCCAGCACTGCCTTGGGATCCATGCCCGCCATCAATGCGTGTCCGTGATCGCGGTAGGCCGTAATGACCTGGTCTCCCTCGCCAATCGTCATCTGCATGCCGACGACAACCGCTTCCTGGCCGATATAGAGATGGCAAAATCCGGCTATCAAACCCTCGCCATACATTTGACCGCAACGCTCCTCGAAACGGCGGATCAGCAGCATGTCGCGAAAGGCCTTCAATTCCTCAGCCTTGGAGAGGACGAAATTCGGATCGGCATTCAGCTTGGCCATGGTATTTCCTTCATATTGAGAGGAGCGGAGACTGAGGCTCACGTGCTCGAGAGCTTGAGGCCAACAATCCCGCTGAGAGTGACGGCGATCCAGAAGAGCCGCAGGAAGGTCGCGGGCTCGCGAAAAATCACGATGCCGACAAGGATCGACCCGACCGCGCCGATGCCGGTCCAGACCGCATAGGCGGTGCCGATCGGCAGTACCTGGAGGGCTCTGCCGAGCGCATAAATAAAGGCGGCGAGCAGGACGAAGGAGAGGATGGACCAAGCCAACCGGCTATAGCCATCCGCCATTTTCACGCTGATGGCCCAGCATACGTCGAGAATGCCCGATACGATCAGCAGTATCCATGCCGTGCCCGTTCCCATGCTTGCCATCATCCCTCATTGCCGCTTCCGATCATGCCATGCAGACGCGAAAACGCGTGGGCTCTGGCATATGCTGGGATGATAGAGGCGTTGCGGGCGCCATGCCCGTTGTGGTTTGGCAAACGGATATTTCCGCCCGACAATCGCAACGGTGGAAGCGTGGCCGTCGTTTGCGCACGTGCGGTTATCCAGCC
The DNA here is from genome assembly GCF_044756305.1 of Rhizobium sp. NPDC092011. Lineage (NCBI taxonomy): Bacteria > Pseudomonadati > Pseudomonadota > Alphaproteobacteria > Hyphomicrobiales > Rhizobiaceae > Rhizobium > Rhizobium sp. NPDC092011. Next base: position 1,208,698 of record NZ_JBIVSO010000001.1, on the reverse strand, counting down.
GATCTGATGCTGGCGTTTGCCAGCAAGCACTTGCAAGACGGCAAAACGGCCTTGCGATCTTGCAATCCCAACTTTGCGTTTCGATCATTACATTGCGATGGAGCGAGCCCGGGACCCGGATCTTGGGTTTCATCTTGCAAATTTGCAATGCAAATTACCATGACGATAACTGAACCTGCGAGGCAGCAAGAACATGGCGGATTGGAACGAATTCAGAATTGTACTGGCGATTGGACGCGCAGGATCTCTCGTAGGCGCGGCAAGAGACCTGGGCCATGACCATTCTACGGTCTTTCGTTGGCTGAACGCGCTGGAGAAACGCAGGGGGGTACAGCTGTTCGATCGCACCTCGAGCCAATATGTGCCGACGGAGGCCGGCCTGCAGATGGTGACCGCTGCGGAGCGGTTGGAAGCCGAAATCCTGGCGCTCGATCGGTCGATTACCGGTCAGGACACGCGCCTGTCCGGCAAGCTCAAGATCACCTCGTCCGAAACTTTGGCCTATCGCATTCTCAACGAAGTGCTTGCGGGCTTCCGTCGCGAGCATGACGGAATAGAACTCGAACTTCTTGTCGACAACAGGCAGCTCGATCTTCTTCGGCGCGAGGCCGATATCGCCATTCGGGCAACGCGTCCGCATGAAGGGGAACTCTTCGGGCGTAAGATTGCCTCCACCCCTTGGGCTTTCTACGCGAGCAGTCTCTACCTTGCAGATCGGGAACGGCCAACGTGTATCGACTCGCTTTCCGACCATGTCGTAATCGGCTGGGACAGCGGGGCAGTCGCTGCGGCATCGAAATGGTTGACGGAAAATATTTCATCCCGCGCCTTCGCATATCGATCAAGCAGCCTCATCAATCAGCTCATGGCGGTGAAGGCGGGCCTGGGTCTGGCACTCCTGCCTTGCTACCTTGGCGATCTCGAATCCGATATCGAACGGGTGCAGGAACCGCTCGAAGAACTCACCAGAGAATTGTGGCTGATCACACACAGGGATCTGCGCAATACGGCACGCGTCCGAGCCTTCTTCGACCATGTCGGGGGCGGACTATTGGCACGCCGCGCGCTGCTGGAGGGAGAGCGCGGCAAAACTCCAGGCGCCACCGATTGAGCGGACGCAATCCGTGGCCGTGCGAAGCGGTCGTAGGCGCACGTCACTCACCAAGACCACGCTTGCTATTTGCGCAAGCCCTCGGCAACAAGCGTCGCACGCACGCCCGGACGCTCGACCACCCCTGACAGATAACGCATCAGATTTGGCCATGCGCCAAGATCGATGCCGCGCCCTTTCGACCAGTTCATGATCGTGAAGCAATAGGCATCGGCGATGCTGAAACGGTCGCCGACGAGATAATCGTGATGGGTAAGATGCGCTTCGAGGACATCGAAACGCGGCTTCAGCCTTTCCCTGGCAACGTCGGCGGCCTGCGCGCCATACTCCGGATGGAACAGCCATGGGCTGAAGCTCTTGTGCAGTTCCGAGCTGATGAAGGTCAGCCACTCCTGCAGGCGGTAGCGCTCGAAGCTGTCTTGTGCGGGCGCCAACATCGCCTCTGGCTTCAGATCCGCGAGATACAGCAGGATTGCGACGCCTTCGGTGAGAATCCGACCGTCGTCGAGTTCCAGCACCGGGACCACTCCCTTGACACTGATCGACTTGAGATCGCGGCCATCTTCGACGCGATGCGGCTCGCTGCGAATGTCGACCCTCCTCAAATCGAGCGGAATACCTGCTTCTGCGGCAACGATATGCGCGGCCATAGAGCAGACGCCGGGTGCATAATAGAGCTTCATTTTCTTCCTCCTGTATTGGGTTTTCTCCTCCGGAGGATATGCGGCTCTGCGTGAGAAAGCCGGTTGGAAGCTGGCAAGTCGGGTTTGCCAGATAGCAACGCATGCAAGCGAGACGCGGCACTGGTGCTTTCGCTACACAGGACGGCGACGCTTGCCACGAGACAGTGAGACGGGCGGAAGAATGGCGGGCACAGCCACAACGTCGTTACGCGCGGCGGAGTCGGTATCGGAGCAAAGGACAGGCGATCAATAGGATGCGTGGAGAGGCAGGACGTATTGCAACACCATTGCTCGATCGGATCGAGACCCCTCGAGATCTTTGGAACCTTTCAATCGAGCAACTGCAACAGCTGGCGAACGAGCTGCGCGCCGAGACGATCAACGCGGTATCGCAGACCGGGGGCCATCTCGGTTCGTCGCTGGCGGTGGTGGAATTGACGGTGGCCCTGCATACAGTCTTTCACACACCGCACGACCGGCTCATCTGGGATGTCGGGCATCAGACCTACCCGCACAAGATCCTGACCGGTCGACGGGACCGGATGAGAACGATCCGCCAGCGCGACGGTCTGGCTGGGTTCACCGCTCGCAGCGAGAGCGAATATGATCCGTTTGGCGCGGGTCATTCCTCCACATCGATCTCCGCGGGCCTTGGCATGGCGGTTGCCCGCGATCTGCTGGCCGCTAAAGGCTCCGGCAAAGACCGGACCATTGTCTGCGTGATCGGTGACGGGGCGATGAGCGCAGGCATGGCCTATGAAGCGATGAACAATGCCGGCGCGATGAAAGCGCGTATGATCGTGATCCTCAATGATAATGAGATGTCCATCGCACCGCCGACCGGCGCGATGAGCGGCTACCTCTCACGCCTCATCAGCAGCCGGCAATTTCTGACGTTCCGCGATCTCGGCTTGAAACTCGCCGGTCAGATATCGTCGCGACTCGAACGTGGGGTACGACGGGCCGAAGAATTGGCGCGAAGCTTCATGACAGGGTCGACACTGTTCGACGAACTCGGCTTCTACTATGTCGGGCCAGTCGATGGGCATGACCTTCAGCAGCTCATTCCACTCCTGCGCAATGTGCGCGAGGCGGATATCGACGGCCCGATCCTGATCCATGCGGTAACGCAAAAGGGAAAAGGCTTTGCTCCGGCGGAACGAAATGCCGAGAAGCTGCACGCGGTCGCGCGGTTTGACGTCGCCACCGGCGAACAGGAAAAAAGCAGGTCTGGTCCGCCGAAATATCAGGATGTCTTTGCAAAGGCCTTGATCGCGGAGGCCGAACACGACTCCCGGATCGTCGCGATCACAGCCGCGATGCCGTCCGGAACCGGGCTCGACAAGTTCGCGGCGCGCTTCCCCTCGCGGTTCTTCGATGTCGGCATCGCGGAGCAGCACGCTGTTACCTTTGCCGCCGGCCTCGCTGCCGAAGGCATGACGCCCTTTTGCGGGATCTATTCGACTTTCCTCCAGCGTGCCTATGACCAGATCGTGCATGATGTTGCAATCCAGCGGCTGCCGGTGCGCTTTGCGATCGATCGCGCCGGACCGGTGGGAGCCGATGGAGCAACACATGCCGGAAGCTTCGATCTCGTTTATCTCGGCTGTCTGCCCGACATGGTGCTGATGGCACCGTCCGACGAGGCGGAACTCATCCACATGGTTCGGACGGCGCAGCAGATTGACGATCGTCCGAGCGCGATCCGTTATCCCCGCGGTCCTGGCACGGGGGCACAGCAACCGGCAAAGGCCGAAGCGCTGACTATAGGCCGCGGCCGAATTCTAAGAGAGGGAGCTTCCGCTGCGATCCTGTCGCTCGGCACGCGCCTTGCGGATGCCCTACAGGCCGCACGTATGCTCGAAGTCGAGGGTCTATCCATCACCGTCGCCGACGCGCGCTTCGCCAAGCCGCTCGATGTCGCACTCATCACCCGTTTGGCAAGACACCACCCCATATTGGTGACCGTCGAAGAGGGCGCCGCTGGCGGCTTTGGTGCGGCCGTGATGCATTGCCTGACATGGGAAGGCTTGATGGATCGTGGGCTCGTTTTCCGAGCAATGACTCTGCCGGACCGCTTCATCGATCACGACAGCCAGGAGGGGCAGATTGCGGCAGCGAAACTGACGGCCTCCCATATTGCCGAAACCATTCGTCATTGCCTGCGGGCGTCGTTCAGCTGGGGTGACAAGCGGATTTGACCGGCCCCAGGACTGACACATCCCATACCGTGAGTGATACTGCCGCCAACGGCCAAAGCGCCCGCAGATGGGTTTGCGGGCACTTCGAGACATATTCGGAGAAAACTTACTTCAGGCGATCCGCGAATTTGTCGAGCGCCTTGTTGGCGCAGGCTTCGTCGAAATTACCGCCCGGCGCCCCGCCGACGCCGATAGCACCGATGGTGTCCTTGCCGACCTTTACCGGCACGCCGCCAGCAAGGACCAGGAAGCCCGGGATATCGGCCAGACCGGCGGCAGCCGGATTCTTCTGAACGGTCTCGGCCATGCCGCTGGTCGGGTTGCGCGAAGACGCTGAAGTGTAAGCCTTCGCCGAGGCGGCGTTGGCCGTATGGGCACCGGCATTTTCAGCCCTGACCAGTGCCAGCAAAATGCCGGAGCGGTCGGTAACAGCCGCAGCGACGTTGTAGCCGTCGGCCGCGCAAGCCGAAACGGCCGCCTGGGCGAGATCAACCGCAAATGCGGTTCCGAGGCTGGTCTGCTTAACGGTGTTGTCCGCGAAGGCCGGAGCGCTGATGGCTGTGGCAAGGGCGAGCGAAAGCAGGACGTTTTTCATGTCAGGGACCTCCAGGGCGTTGTGTATCCTGAAAGGAGGTCTATCCGGCGAGCCGGTTTGCCGGAATTCGCACAGCCACGGAGACATATCGGTAGAACTACCGATATGCAGCAAGCCATATGCGCGTTTGCTCGGCCACAGCGGGCGTGCCGAGCTTCATGGCGATACTCGCGCGATGGCTGTCCACCGTGCGGACGGACACATCAAGCGTCGCAGCGATCTCCTTGCTGCCCAGCCCCTTCGACACCAGTTCGATGACCTCGCGTTCGCGGGCGGTGAGCTGATCCAGCAGCCGTCCCGTCTCCTGACGCGCCAAAAGTTCGGCGAGCTGCGCCTCGCAGGAAGCAATCGCCTCGATCAGCACGTGTTCGTCGACGGGCTTGACGAGAAAATCTGCCACCCCGGCCTTGAAGGCGCGACGGCAAGCTTCGACGTCGCCGTGACCGGTAATCATGATCGCCGGCCAATCGACATTCATCTCCGCCAGTTTCTTCAGGAGCTGCAGCCCGCTGATTGCGGGCATGCGCAGATCGAGGATCAATATGCCGGGCTTGGCTTTGTCGAGATGGGCAAGCAGATGGGACGCATCCGGAAAGGCGGTAACACTCTTGCCATAGGTGGAAAGCAGGAGCGCGAGCGCTTCGCGCACGGAGGCATCGTCGTCGACGAGATAGATCATGCGGCCCCTCCGGCTGGCAGACGAATGGTAAAGCAGGCGCCCCCGTCGTTGCGTACGTCAATGGTGCCGTCGACCTTTTCGATCAATCGGACGCAGAGAGGCAAACCGAGCCCCATGCCATCCGGCTTGGTGGTGAAAAACGGCTCGAAGATGCGGTCGAGCAAATTGGCGTCGATCCCCGGCCCGTTGTCGGCGATGACGATGAGCGCCTGGGCGTTCTGCGGACCGGCCTTGAGCGTTATGCGCGCGTCCGGCTGACCGGACATGGCGTCTGCGGCGTTGCGAATGAGATTATGGATAACCTGCTGAAACGAGATGAGGTCGATCGCGACGACACAAGGAGCGTCGGCGATCACAACGTCGAGCGCGATCGCCTGTTGCGCCAAGTCCGCCTCGACGAGGCGCAACGCGCCGTGCAGCGCCTCCGACAGTGCCACTCTCTCGATCCGCGCCTCTGCGCCGGAAATATAAGCGCGCATGCGGCCGAGAATATCGCCTGCCCGTTTTGCTTCGCGAATATTGGCATCCAGCGCCTGCTCAAGAATATCCGTGCGGTCCAAAGTCAGCGCACGCCGCGCGGCCTGGCTTTGGCTCAGTATGGCGGCGATGGGCTGGGTGAGTTCATGGGCAATGCCCGACGCCATTTCGCCAAGCGCGTTGACGCGGCCGGCATGGGCGAGCCGGGTCTCCTGCTCCAGCAGGGTGGCGCGACGCTCCTGCCGCCTCTTCTCCCGGCGCGCATTACGGTATTGCACGCTAAACCACACTGTAGCAGCCGACCCCAGCAACAGAGGAAGCACCAGGCTGAAGGGAAAGAGTTCGCCGAGACTGAAACCCTCGCTGATCGACAGATGGAGCGGCTGTCCCGGATTGCTGGCGGAAAGGCTGCTCTTCACGTCCACGATCGAGGCCCGATCCGAAACCCTGCTAAAGAGTACGGTGTCGCCGAGCGACAGGCTGACCGAATATCCAGGCGGGACATTGTCTGTGGCCAAGAGTGCCGCGGCGTTGATGCGCAAGCGCAGCAGCCGGCCGGCTTCGACGAGCTTATATATGTCGTAGGCATGACGCTCCGGGATCGGCCGAACAGCCGTTTCCCCGGGCTTGCCGAGCTTCGGCAAATCGCCGGCCGACAGATCCGCTTCCACAGTCGGCCCCTGCGGTTTGCCATAGGCGATGACGTGAGCATTTGCTCCGTCGATGCGGATCGTCGCGATATCGGTGACGCGGGGATAGAATGCGGTTATCGACTCGGCAAGTCCCTGCACGCTTGCCGACGGCTCGGTTGGCGACATGCGGATCACGGCGGCAAGCGCAGTCATATGGGCGTCGTGCTGCGCCAGCTTTTCGGCCAGAAAAGTATCCGTTCCTCGCGTCCAGTCGGAAAGCTGGGCCAGCCCGGATCTGTATTGAAAGGCCGCCAGCAGAGCGATGGCAAGCACTGCTGTTGCCACCCAGATCAAGAGAGATCCCAAAGGGATGAACCGTGAGAGTGGAAAATATCTTGTCATGGGCGGCATTGAAGTGGCACGGGGCATCCTGTCAGTTGTCGAAGCAGCTATTCATCATGAGGTTGGATGCAATCGCAACCGCGAAATGACGGCGAACGAATTCCGAAGCCTATCGGTATCCGATCTTCCGGCGCTGATCGCTATTGGCGAGCGCCGGAAGAGCAATGCTTAATGCTGACCGAAACAGATCTTGGATCGGTTCGGGGCCATGCCCCAAGCCGATGTCAGATCGACAAATCTCGAAGAAGCCCCTCCAGGTCGCGTTCGCCCGCCTTTGATTGTGCTCCAGCTTTGAGACCACCCCGGATCAGTGCCTCTGCCGCCGGTCGTGCAAACAGGCCGGCCCAAGCAGCATGCTCGCGCCCCAAACCTTCTCGAAGATCGGTCGGCGGCAAGGCAGCCTTTGCTGCGGCGATGACGCCGGGCGGCAAAGCGGCAATCTGTCGGGCCAATCTCGCGACAAAGTCGTCGATCTGGTCAGCTGGCAGCGCGCGATTGACCCAGCCATAGCGTTCCGCCGTCCGGGCATCGAAAAGATCGGCACCAAGCACAACCTCCAGCGCCCGAGACCGCGGCATCCGTGTTCCAAGGTACTGGGTTGCGCCGCCGCCAGGCGTGATACCCATCAGCGCCTCGCACTGCCCGAGACCGGCGCGGCCTTCCGCTGCGAAAGCCATGTCGGCTGCCGCGACAAGCTCCGCACCGCCGCCGCGCGCGAAACCTGCCAACTTGACGATTGTCACCTGAGGCTGCGATCGCAACAACTCGCCAAACGCCTGAAACGGATTCAAGCCTTCCGGTGCATCCTGCGCCAGTTCGTCGAATGCATTCGGCTCATCGATGAGCGTCATGTCCACATGCGCGATGAAGAACTCCGGATCGGCGCTATCGAATACGATAACGCGTGTCTCCTCGTCCCCACGAACCGAAACAAGAAAACGACTGATCTCGCTCATCAGGCCGACATCGAGGACGTTTACTGGCGGATTATCGATGGTGACGGTGGCCACTCCGCCATCTTTCACGATGCGTAACTTGGCGAATTCGAAGGAAGTCATGGTGTGCTCCTGCGTGTCCCATGAGGGGTGAAGTTAAGGTTGCAGGACTTTAAGTATTTAATATATACCTAGTGTCAATTACGCACCAAAAGCATCCCAGGGATGCCGGAGAATACCAATGATCCCCGATCCAGACCCCGTTTACCGTTCGGATTGCCCGAGCCGTGCTATCCTCGATCAGATAGCGGACAAGTGGTCGATGATGGTTATGGCCGTGCTGAAGGAGCCTCGGCGATTCAATGCGATCAAGAGCCGTCTCGATGGCGTCACCCAGCGGGTCCTCACTCAGACGCTGCGCAAGCTGGAGCGAAACGGAATGATTACCCGCACCGTCCTGACGGGACGTGTACTGGGCGTGGAGTATGCCCGGACGCCGTTGGGAGAGTCGCTGCAAAGGCCGTTCGCTGAGCTTTATGACTGGACGGTCGAGAACATGGTGGAGATCCAGCAGCATCAGAGCCGCTACGATGAAATGCAGAGCTGAAAGTTCCATTCCGGACACATGATTCCATCACGTCCCCTCGCCGCCCACTCCGGTTGGCACATGCGGTCTGCCTGCATCGCAGCTTTCCAGTAGCTCGATGGTTCCGAGCGCGATCTGACATGGACAACGATCTACGCGGCAACACCTGTGCCACCTGAACAATTTCGGCTGACCGAAATCGCATTTCAGCTGGGCGCAGTCGCCGCCGGCCTGATCGCTCTACTGGCCGGCGGTGGTATCGGATGCCGTCACTCTGGAAGCCAGGTCAGATCGTCGCCCGATTATAAGTGCGGATGACGTTCCGGATGGCCTCCAGCGCGAGCGGCCGCGCCTTGGCTTCAACCGTGCCGGCGGCCACGGCCGGATAGAGCGCTCCAAGATACTGGCTGACCAACGTCTCCGGCAATTCTCGGTCGCCGAGCCTTTGGAACAGGCCCTCGACAAGTGCCGCGGCAGCAGGGTGCGGCCAGTAGTAACGAATGCGGTCGCTGTAGGAGAAATGCCGCTGAATGCGCAGCTCCGCCTCGTTGCCGTGGTAATATTTCTGCCAGTTCTTCGGCTCTGCGAGCAAAAGCGCTTCCATGCCCTGCCGCAAGGTTTCCGGCCCATTATCGAGAACCGCAGCGATCTGATCGAGACCGTAGAGCGCTTCGCGAAGCGCAAAGGTGAGCCCCGGCCCAACCTTGAGAATGGCAAAGCCATCCTCCACGAGCCCGCGCAGCGCGGATGCCGGCTGGTAGTCGGTCGAGTGCGCTTCAAAGACGAATTGCGGCATACGGCGCAGAACGCTGCTGAGCTCGCGAGCCGCAGCTCGGTCGTAGACCACGACGTTTTCATTGCCGAATTCGACGCCCGGCTGCACCACGACGCCGATGGCACGGGCGAAGGCGTTTTCAAGACCAAGGGCGGCAAAGGCGCGACGATGCACCTCGACAGTTTCCAGCGCCGCCTCCGGGCTGGTCAGCTCCAGATGGTCGAGCGCTTCCATCGCGCCACCGGGGATAGGCACTTCCGTGCCGACGATATAAACAGGCAGATCAAAGCCCGATACAGCTGCCGCTTTTTCAGCAACCAGCGCAAGACGCGCAGCGCGCTCGGCGGTTACCGCATCCGACAGTGCGACCGGTTCCCCTGCACAACCCATCGAAGTATCGAGATGGATTTTCGTGAAACCGGCACGCACGAAGGCGTCCATCATCACTTCGGAGCGCTGCATCGCCTCTTCTGCCGGCAGATGCTTCCACGGGTTAGGGCCGAGATGATCACCACCAAGGATCAGCCGGCGCGTGTCAAAACCGACGCGCTCCGCGATTTCTTCCACGAAGCGGCGGAAGTCGGCAGGCGTCATGCCGGTATAGCCGCCCTCCTGGTTGACCTGATTGCAGGTGGCTTCGATCAGCACATCCGTCTCGGTCGCGAGTCCCTCCAGGAAAGCGGCTTCGATGACCAGCGGATGGGCCGAGCAAATGGAAGCAATGCCGCGCCGTTCACCCGCCGCATAGCGGGCAGGAAGTGTGCTGAGGGTCTTGGTGCTGCTCATGACGATACTCCGGAAAGATTGCGGGCGGCGAGGAAGGCTTCGATCTCGGCCATGCTGGACGTGCCTTCCATCGGGCCTTTGACGCCGACGGCGCGTGCGCCGGTGGCATTGGCAATAACGAGTGCTTTGTCGGCGGCCATACCGCGCAACCAGCAGGTGACGAAAGCCGCACCAAAACTGTCGCCGGCGCCGGTCGGGTCAACCTCCTCAACCTTGAAGGCCGGGGCCATGGTCTCGCCAGAGGCATCGAAATAGCTGGCGCCTTCGGCACCGCGCTTAATCACGACGGCCTTGATGCCCCGCGCCAGCAATTCCGCGACAGCAGCCTTTTCTTCCGTTGCCTGGGTAAAGAGGAAGATCTCCGCACCACTCGGCATGAAGAGATCGGTGTTTTCAAGCGCATGGCCAAGCGCCTCGCGCATGCCCGGCAGCTCCAGCATTTCCTTGCGGATATTGGGATCGAAGGAGACCGTGCCGCCCTTCGCCTTGATACGCCTGGTCGCCTCGTGAATGGCTTCGACGATGCCGTCGGAGAAGAGCGCCGAGCCCATGATATGCAGATGATCGGCGGTCTCGACCAGCGCTTCGGCTTGTGGCGTCAAGCCTATGGCCGAGCAGGCGCTGTGCTTGATGTTGAAGATGAAATCGCGATTGCCGTCCTGCCGGTAGCGCACGAAGGCGCTGCCGGTTGCTGCAGTCGGATGCACCGTGATGGCAGAAACATCCGCGCCGTCGTTGCGCAATCGCTCGACATTAAGCACGCCGAAATCATCGTTGCCGACGGCGCTGACGATGCCGCAGGGCTGGCCGAGCTTGGCCGCCTGGTCGATGAAAATTGCCGGGGCGCCCGAAGCGAATGGCCCGATCAGCGGGATTGCGGACAGGAAGCCGTTGCCCGTTTCGACCGCCATGATCTCGACGACGATCTCGCCGATGGTGATGATCTTCTTCATGCTCACGTCCGCACCGCCTTGCTGCGCACGTCGAGCCAGACGGCGATGAGAATGACCAGGCCCTTGACGATGAGCTGGTAGAAATAGGGCACCGACAGCATGTTCATGCCATTGTTGATGACGCCGATGATCAAGGCGCCGAGAATGGTGCCGACCATCGTGCCGACGCCGCCGGCAAGTGAGGTGCCGCCGAGCACCACAGCCGCAATGGCGTCAAGCTCGTAGCCCATGCCGGAATTGGTCTGTGCCGAGGACAGGCGCGAAGAGAGCAGAATGCCGCTGATCGCCGCCATCACGCCCGAAATCATGAAAACGATGATCTTGATGCGATCGACGCGGATGCCGGAATAAACGGCCGCCTCGCGGTTGCCACCGGAAAGATAGACCTGCCGACCGAAGATCGACTTCGACAGGACGATGTGATTGATCGCGAAAAGTACGGCCATGATCCAGATGATGATCGGGAGCCCGAGGAAACTCTCCGAGCCGATAGCGAGCCATGCATCGTTGTCGATCATGGCCGGTGCGCCATTGGTCGGCAGGCTGACGACGCCGCGATAGATCCCCATGCTCGCAACAGTCACGATGAAGGAAGGAAGCATCAGCTTTGCAGACAGTGCTCCGTTCAACCCTCCCATGATGGCGCCCGCCACCAGCGTCAGAAGAACAGTCGGCAAGAAACCGAAGCCCATGGCGAAAGCCTGCGCCGCCACCATGCCGGCAACCGCAATGATCGAGCCGATCGAAAGATCGATCTCGCCAAGCAGGATGACATAGGTCATGCCGTAAGCGGCAACAGCAACCACCGCCACCTGCTGCATGATATTCATGAAGTTGTTGAAGGCTAGGAAGCGCGGGCTCAGCACCGAGAAAACAATGCAGAGCACAGCGAGCGAGATGATGATGCCACCATACTGGCGCACCATCGGCGAACGGAAGAACGACTGGCGGACCTGCGCGTCCGCGCCCCTCCCCTGTGTTGTCTGAAGATTGCTCATGCGTGCATCCCCGCTGCATAGGTCATAACGGTTTCGGGTGTCAGGCCTTCGGCATCGAGCACGGCTGCCAGGCCTCTGTTGTGCATCACGACGACACGATCGCTGAGGCCGAGTACCTCGGGCAGTTCCGAGGAAACCATCAGGATCGCCGCGCCTTCGGCCGCAAGCTCGCGGATGATGCGATAGATCTCGAACTTTGCGCCGACGTCGACGCCGCGCGTCGGTTCGTCGAGGATCAGGACGCGCGGCCTGATCTGCAGCCATTTGGCCAGCACGATCTTCTGCTGGTTGCCGCCGCTGAGCGAACCGGCTGTGGTGTCGATCGAAGCCGCTTTGATCGCGAGGCGCAGCACTTCCGTCTTGGCGGCTGCGCGCTCGGCGCTGCCGCGCATCAAGCCGAACGGGCCGGCAAGCTGCTTAAGCGCCACCATATTGACGTTGCGCTCGACGCTGTGCGCCAGAACCAGGCCCTCTTCCTTGCGATTTTCGGTCACGAAGGCGATGCCATTGCGGATCGCCTCGGAGGGCGAGGCAAGTGTCAGCGGCTTACCGTCGAGGAAGATCTGCCCTTCCGGGCGCTCCATGCCGAAGAGCGCCTTCATGATGTCGGACCGCCCGGAACCGATCAGACCGAAGAGGCCGACGACTTCGCCGGGCTTCACATCGATGGAGACATCGTGGAACTTTCCCGGAACCGTGAGGTTTTTCGTCGCCAGGACGGGTGCAATACTCTCGGCCGGACGCGGCGCCACGCGCGGCGGGTAAATGTCCTGCATTTCGCGGCCCACCATCAGCGCGATCAGCTTGTCGATGCTGGTCTCGCTCTTTTCCGTCGTGGTGACATATTCGCCGTCGCGAATGACGGTAATATCGTCGGAAAGCCGCATGATTTCTTCCATGCGGTGCGAGATGTAGATGATCGCCTTGCCGCGCGCCTTCAGCCGCTCGATGATCGAGAACAGGATTTCCGCCTCGCTATCGGAAAGCGACGATGTCGGCTCGTCGAGGATGACCACGTCCGCAGGCAGGCTGAGGCCCTTGGCGATCTCGACGAGTTGGCGCTGCGCGATGGAGAGGTCGCCCACCTTGGCATGCACATTGACCGGAAGGCCGAGATCCGCGATCAGCGCTTCGGCCTTGGCGACGAGCACACGATCGCGAACGAAGCCAAATCGGCTCGGCTCGTGGCTGGCAAAAATGTTCTGCGCGACCGAGAGATTTCGGCAGAGGCTAAGTTCCTGGAAAACGATGGAAATACCGTGCGCGCGGGCATCGCGCGGATTCTGCGGCTGATATGCCTTGCCGGCAAGCAGGATTTCGCCCGAAGTCGGCTTATAGACCCCGGCAAGGATCTTCATCAGCGTGGATTTGCCGGCACCGTTTTCGCCGAGCAGCGTATGCACGCGACCGCGGCGGACCTGAAGGTTCATGCGCTTCAACGCCTGCACGGCGCCAAAGGACTTGGCGACATCGCGGATTTCCAGCACCGTTCCCGTGCCTCGCGACGCTTCTTCCTGTGTGGCTACATTGCTTTGTGTCACGCACGCTCCTCCCTGGCCGCCCGCATCGGCAGCAGCAAGCACGGCCATTGGCGAATGAACGAATAAGATGGACTACGGTCCAGGCCGCAGACAACAGATAGCCGCCCGGGCTAGATGATCGCGGCGGCCGGAGGCCGCCGCGAAACATATTTTACTTGGTTTCGCCGTCCTTGGTCACGACGCCAGGCACGATCGGCTGCTTGGCCGGAACGGTTTCGCCCTTGATGACCTTGACGGCAGTCTCGACGGCAACCTTGCCCATCTGATCCGGATACTGGGCGATAACACCGACCATCACCGGATCGTTCTTCACGGCGTTGCGCGCCTCTTCCATGCCATCGAAGCCGATGACCTTGACCTGGCTCTCCAACTTGGCGGCCTTGACGGCAGAGGCAGCAGCAAGTGCGGCGTCGTCGCCGAAGCCGAAGATGCCGACGATATCGGGATTAGCCTGCAGCATGTTCTGCGCAGCAGCCAGCGCTTCCGGACGAGTGATGCCCGTCTGAATGGCGGCAATCTTCACGTCCGGATACTTTTCAAGACCTTTCTTGAAGCCTTCGACGCGGTCGACGACCGACTGAACCGTCGGATAGTCGATGACGGCGACCTTGCCCTTGCCGCCGATGGACTTCGCCATCAGCTCGGCAGCCTTCTCGCCGCCGGCAAAATTGTCCGTGCCGACGAAGGAGGTGACGTCAGCGTCGATAGCCGGAACGTCGACGGTAATGACCTTGATCCCAGCCTTCTCGGCCTTCTTGATCGCCGCGCGCACGCCCTTGCTGTCGACGGGCGAAATGACGATGACGTCGACGCCCTTGGTGATGAAATCCTCGACGTCAGCAAGCTGCTTGGACAGATCCTGGTTGGCAATCGCCACTTCCAGCGGCACCTTTTCCGCCTCGGCTTCCTTCTTCATCGCGTTGGCAAGCGAGATGTAGAACGGATGCTGCTGCGTCAGGAGCGACGCGCCAATGCCAGCTGCGGATGCGACACTTGCCATAAGGGCAAGGGCAGCGCCGGAAAGAAGAATGCGACCGAGCGTTTTGCGAAGCATGATTTCCTCCAATTGCCGGCCTCGCCGGCTGATTAAGAACTTGTGAAGCTGCCCTGTCAGCTGGCGGCGGCAGCCGCCTTTCCTCTCCTGCGCAGGACATATCCACCCATATCGGGCGAGGTTCCTATCGCATCGATTGGATATCGCGTCAATCAATTTATTTACACGTGAAAAAAACTTTACCGTGCTAAATTCTGTTTGTAACGGCTGGTTTGGCGGCTATACATGTGACGAACAGTTGCGGAGGTCTGTAAAACCAGCATCATCCCTCTGATAGGCCTAAAGATTTATTTTTACGCATGCTAAATGAGCGCGAGAGCGCACCGAACCGCTACGAACCTCGAAAGCGACCATGAGCGAGAGCAAAATCCGGACGATGGAAGAGTTCGCTGCGGCAAGCGGGCTTTCCCGCCCGACCGTTTCGAAATATTTCGACAACCCCGAGAGCGTAAAACCCTCAACCCGTGCCCGCATCGAAAAGGCACTGAAGGACTATGATTATCGACCGAATATCTTCGCGGTCAGCCTCAATCGCAAGAACCCGAAGAATATTGGGTTGATCGTCCCGCACATTTCAGATCCGTTCTATGCCGAGATCGTGCGCCAGATCGAGATGCGCTGTTTTGCGGAAGGCTATTGGACGATCGTTCTATCCTCTCACGGCGAACGGAAGCTGGAGGCGCGAGCCATGCGCACGCTCTTGTCGCTGAACATCGCCGGTGTCCTGATGGCGCCGCTCGGCTTCGAGACCGATGCAAGGCTGCTCGAGAACCTCGCCGATGCAATACCCACTGTCTTCCTCGACAACAGTATCGGCGACCGTCCCTTTGTCGGCACCGACAACCGCCAGAGCATCGGCAACATTACCGAATATCTCTGCCGGACCGGCGAACATCCGTGCTTCCTGGAGATGCCCGCCGTCAACCAGAACGCTCTCGAACGGCGCAACGCTTATATTGCAACGATGGAGCGGCTGGGGTTGGAGCCGGTTACATTGGCAATCCCGCCCAAGGATTGGAACTTCGAACAATTGGGTTATGAGGCCGCCGGGCGCCTGCTTGACGGATCCGGCTTTCCGACGCGCACGGTCCTTTGCGCCAACGACCGCCTCGCCTTCGGCGTCATCGCAGCTGCTTTCGAAAGGCGGATGCGCGTTGGCCATGACAGCGATTGCGACCTGCGCGTCGCCGGCCACGACGACCATCCGCTCAGCCGCTTCACCTGCCCGCCGCTGACCACCATGGCGCAAGACTACCGAGGCATCGCCGCGGCAGGAATCGACATGCTGTTTGATACGATTGGCGGAGCGCCGGACCAATCAAAAGGCCAAGGACGTATGACGCATCTCGAAGCACGGCTCATCATGCGACAGTCTGCGTGAACGAGCTCACCTCAAGCATTTCCTGGAAAAATCGCAGGGGATCCCATCCGGGCGGCGACGTGTTCACGCCAGCCGCACCCAATCCATCGCCTCAAGCACGTATGGAGCGAACAGGAAATCCCTGATCTCGACAATTCGACCTTCCGACCATTCGACCTGGACGAAATGGGCCGGCCGCTCCATCGACTCGGTGCCATCGAAAACAAGCATGGCTGGCTGCCCCTCGACCGCACCGAGCGCAAATCGCCATTTCGCCACCTCGGCATAGCGCGTGAAATAGGGAGCGATCTTGTCGCGGCCCTGCCACTTGAGGCGGTTGACCAGTTCCAGTTTCACATCATCGGCGAGCATCGCCCGGATCGCGTCGAAATCACCACTTCGGAACATATCGACATAGGTTGCGATTTTCCGGCGGTCCGCTTCGGACATCAACGGCAGCCTTGCATCTTCGCCCTCCTGGGCAAGCAATCTAAGTGCCACGCGCCCGCGCTGGAGTGCAGATTTTGCGGCTGCGGGAGAGCAATCTGCGATGCCGGCTATTTCCTCTATCGAATGTCCCAGGACATCCTTGAGGATCACCGCGCAGCGCTGCAGCTCCGGTAACCGCAGAAATGTCTGAAAGCCGATTGCGACAATGTCCGCTTCGGGAATGGGATCGGCCTTGATATCGTCCGTGAGCGGCACAACGGTATTTCGAGAGTTGCTGCGCAGGAAGTCGAGGCTTGTGTTGTGGGCGATGCGAAACAGCCAACCCTCGAGATTATCCACCTCGGCCCCTTGGTTTCGTGCGTGTAACGCCTTGACCAAGGTGTCCTGCAGGACGTCCTCGCCCTGAATGGCCGATCCTGTCATGCGCGCGCAATATCGATGAAGGCGCGGTCGCAAGGCTTGCAGTCGATCTTCGAAAGCATCCGAGGTCATGGTCGTATCGTCCTTTCACTTTCTGCTTACCCTTGATCGGGCACGGTTGTCGATCAATCCCCGAGTGGGCCTTAGATAGGACATTGAAACAATGCCAGCACCGGCAGCCATTCAACTGCCGGCTTCGCCTGCCCGCTCACCCGAACGAAAAAGGGGGAGTTTTCAAAGCGCCCAACTTTCGAAAAGATACATCTGAACACCGGAGTCGTCGGGCGCATAGATTCGGCGATCAGCGGCAGCTGCCTGACCTTCCGGGCTTGCGAAGGCCGTCTTGATGGCCGCGAGGTCGTCGAAATGCAACGTTCCGATCCGATAGACATCGGGAGCACCTATCGGCGCCGCGATGGGGCCATGATTGACATGGTAGCTCCTGAGTCCCGGAAGCTTCTTGGCAAGCGGCACGTGGATATCGAAATAATGCCGATCGAATGCCTCCGGGTCCTTAGGGGTCCGATAGATCACGACCATCTGGGCCGCTCGAGCGCCTGGCAGCGAGCCGTGTGAGGGGGATTTGGCGTGATGTTCGTGTGTGGCGGTCGCCACCGCCGAGCCCACGATCGTTTCCAGGCTTGCCAGTGCGGCGATCCTCGGGAAATAGGCTCTCATACGCGGATCCTCGCGCATTGCTGCGACTGCGGCAGGCGTCTCCCATTCCGATTGAATGACGACCCCGGTGCCGTCTTCTGCCGCGATCAACCGGGTCATCCCCCAGCCGGGAAGGGTGCGGATGACGGTCTCTATGTTCTCTTGCAGGAGTGCGATCAACGCCTCCTGCATCCCCGGTTCGCATCTCAAGAAATTGATCAAGGTGGTGGGTTCGTTGGACATGGCATATCTCCTTCTGTTTCGGATATGCCAAGGACGATCCAAAGGCTGCAAACGGATCGCAGCCCAGAAGATTTTTCCAAACCCACTACAACAGGCCCAGATAGCGCTGCTCGCCCCTACCCGGCGCGGTTCAACACATGTTCAGGCGATGCCATTCCGCCGACCTAGACGACCGTTTCGCCACCATCGACGACGAGGATTTGTCCCGTCATGTAGGAGGAGCGGTCAGAAACGAGGAAGAGAATTGGCTCGGCGATTTCCGAAACGTCAGCCCAGCGTCCGAGCGGCACCTTTTCGGCAATATAGCCTTCAATAGCATCGCGTCCGCCCATCTGCGCGATGAACGGCGCATTGAACGGCGTGTCGACCCAACCAGGGCAAAGCGCGTTCACCCTTATGCCGAACCGGGCATAGTCGCCCGCCATCTGCCGGGTCATCGCGATGACCGCATGTTTGGACGTGGTGTAGGCAATCATCTCGCGGTCGTAGAGGACGCCTGACGAAGACGAAGTGTTGAGAATGACACCCTTGCCGGCCTTCTTCATGATCGGCATGACAAAGCGCGCGGCCATGAAATGCGCCCGGACATTCAGGTTCCAGGAGGCGTCGAAGCCAGATATCGCGACGTCTTCCAGATTGCCCGCGACCTGGGCGCCCGCATGATTGTGCAGGATGTCGATACGGCCATGCCGCGCCGCAATCTTTGCGATGCCAGCCTCAAGGGCGCGATCATCCATAACGTCGACAACCATGCTTTCGGCTCTGCCGCCTGCGCCGGCAATCTGGCTTACAGTCTCCTCGGCATTTGCCAAATCGATATCGGCGACAATCACATGCGCGCCCTCGCGCGCCATGATGAGCGCGCCGGCGCGGCCGATCCCGGAGCCGGCTCCGGTGACGATTGCGACCCGATCCTTGAGTATCATGATTTTTCCCTGGTCAGTTTGTCGTTGTCTTTTCGCGCATCAAAAAGCGCGCGATGAGAATGAGGACGAGCGACGCGATCAGCACCATCGTTGCGATCGCATTGATCTCCGGCGTGACGCCGCGTCGGATGGAGGCGAAGACATAGATCGGCAAAGTCGTGTTCGATCCCGCGACGAAGAAAGCGATGATGAAATCGTCGAAGGAAAAGGTGAAGGCGAGCAGAAAGCCTGCCAGGATCGACGGCATGATCTGCGGCAGGACAATCTGGCGAAACGTCGTCAATGGCGTGGCGTAGAGATCGCTCGATGCCTCGACAATGTCGCGACCGAGGCTTGCAATACGCGCCTTCACGATCATCGTCACCAGCGCCATGGTGAAGAGCCCGTGCGCAGCGATGATCGAGCCGTAGCCGAGCGCGAACTTCGGTGGCTGATCGCCGGGCCAGACCGCTGCGATCAGCGGATTGACGATGCCGAAGACTTCGACAAGTGCCACCAGCGTCGCAATGCCGATGACCACACCCGGGACGACGATCGCTGCGGCAAACAACCCGTCGAAGATGGCACGCGTGCCAGGGCCGAGCCGCTCCAGGCCAATCGCCGCCATCGTGCCGAAGATCGCGGCCAGCCCTGCACTGGTAAAGGCGATGATCAAACTGTTTTGCAGCGCTTCCATGAGGAAAGTGTTCGACAGCGCCCGCCCGTACCATTGGGTCGAAAAGCCGGTGAACTCGCTCGCATTGCGGCCGGCATTGAAAGAGAACAGAACGACGAGCGCGATCGGCGTATAAAGGAAGAGATAGACGAAAGTGACGAGTGCGCGCATCAGACGAGATCCACCTGGCGGGTGCCTGCAACGCGCCAGGCGATACGCATGGCAACAAGCAATATAATGACGACGACAGCCACCAGCGTCACAGCGATCGCCGATCCGAACGGCCAGTTGCGCGACTGCAGGAAGAGATCGACGAGCGCATTGCCGATGAAGAAGACCTTGCCGCCACCCAGCAACTGCGGGATCAGATACTCGCCAAGCAGCAGGATGGTTACGAGGGCAACGCCGGTCATGACACCCGGCAGTGATAGCGGCAGCGTAATGGAAAAGAAGGTCGAGATAGGCTTGGCGCCGAGATCGGCCGATGCCTCCAACAGTCGCCGATCGAGCTTTTCGAGGCTGACATAGATCGGCATGATCATCAGCGGCAGATAACCGTAGACGATGCCGAGCAGCACCGCACCAGGCGTATTGATGAGCCTGATATTCTCGATCCCGACATATTCGAGCAGATGCGGAATGCCGCGTGCGCCAAGCAGGTACATCCAGGCATAGGTTCGCACGAGAAGGCTCGTCCAGAAGGGCACGACGACAAGCGAGACGAGCAGCAGCCGGCGCTGCGGGCTCGCCTTAACGGCGAGATAATAGGCGACCGGATAAGCAACCAGCAGGCAGGCTGCAGCGCCGATCGGCGCAAGGGTCAGCGTGTTGACGAAGGCTGCCGAGCGCGAGCCGAGATTGGCGAATTGCGCGAAGGTGAAGGCAGCCTGATAGCCGCCTTCCGGCGCTCGCTCGCCAAAAGCAAAGACGATGATGGCGATGAAGGGCAGCACCAGAAAGACGAACAGCCAGATGCTTGCCGGGCCGACGAGGGCAGCGGTGACAAGGCGCCGTTTGGTGGCAGAGGTAAGGGGCATCGATGGGTTTCTTTATCCGCCGGTTCGGAATGCGAGCCCGGCCCCTTCACGTAATGACGCTAGGGACCGGGGTGGGGCAAGGACGATCAGGCCGACTTGAAGCGGGCCATCAACTCGGCACGGCTCGGATCGGTGAGAGTGACGGCGGCGCCGAATTCCAGCGGGGTCAGCGCGGCCTCGTCGGGATAGACGATCTTGTTCGAGGTGATGTCCTTCGGCAGAAGGGCGATCACGCGACTGTCTGTGGTCGGAGCACCGTTGGCGATATGCTCCTTCACCGCGTTCTTCGGATCCATGAGATAGTTGAGCAGAGCGTAGCCGGCTGCCTTGTTCGGAGCATCCTTCGGGATCGCGTAATAGTCGGTCCAGATTTCGCCGCCGTCCTTGCCCAACACATAGGCAAGTTCAGGCATGTCGCGGTTGAGCTGCGCGCCGTCATTGGTCCAGCACATCGTGAGCCAGGCATCCGTCGAACGCATGGACGGCTGGTAATCGGAGTTAATCGCAAAGAGATGCGGCTTGACCTTGATCAGCAGTTCTTCGGCCTTGGCGAGCTCTTCCGCCTTGATCGAGTTGAAATCATAGCCGAGGGAAACGAGTGCGCTGCCGATGGTCGTCAGCTGATAGTCGTGCACCATGGCGCGCCCATCGGCCTCGGTCTGCGCAATCTCGAAGAAGTCTTTCCAGCTTGCGAGCTTCGTCTTGATCTTCTTGGTGTTCACAGAAAAGCCGGTCGTGCCCCAGTTCTTCGGCACGGCATAGGTCTTGCCGTCGATCTGCCCTTCCTTGGTGAATCGCGGGCTCTCGGTGGTCTGGCTGAAGTTCGGAACCTTGGATAGATCGAGCTCTTCGACGAGGCCGAGCTTGTGATAGGTCGAAATCGTATAATTGGTCGGCACGTAGAGGGACCAGCCGGAGGCGCCGGCCTGGAGCTTGGCGAGCATTTCCTCGTTCGAACCGAAGACATTGACCTCGACGGCGACGCCGGTCGCCGCCTTGAAGTTCTCGAAGGTCTGGGGATCGTGATAGTTCGGCCAGGTTGCGATCGACATCTGCGTGCCAAGTTCGCCTGCCGCATAGGCCGGCGTCGAAAGCGCGCCCGGAAAGCGCGACAGAACCGCTGTCGCAAGGCCGAGACCGGTGATGCCGAGGAAATGACGGCGGCTGACGGAGCCGCGCTTCAGGCGCATGAATTCGTCCATGAAGCCTTCGGCTGATATAGGGAGATTGTCCTTATAATCCTTGCTCATGATGCTGTTCCCTTGTTTTGGTTTATGCATTCGATGCTGGAAAGACATGTAAGGCTTTAGGGTCGAAGCCGAGGAAAACCTGCTCGCCCGGCCCCACGAGATCACTCTCGTTCATGCTGCCGCGATCTGACGTGATCAGGAAGTCGCCGAGACCGGGAACAGTGACCGCATATTCCGCGGATGAGCCCAGGAAGATGCGGTGCGTCACTATACCTTTGAAAGATCTGCCTGATGCCGCCATCTCGCGGCTCAGATGAATAGCCTCCGGGCGCAATGCCGCAATCGCAGCTCCGGGCGCGACCCGCTTGCCGGCCGAAAATGCCGAGCCGTCTGCAAGGCGGAGCGTTTCGCCATCAGCTTCCATCGTCGCTTCGATACGGTTCGTCTTGCCGACGAAATCGGCGACGAAGAGATCGGCTGGGCGGTCGTAGACCTCCTGCGGCGTGCCGAGCTGCCGGATGCGGCCGGCGCTCATCACGCAGACGATATCGGCCATCGACAATGCTTCCTCCTGGTCATGGGTGACGAGAACGAAGGTTATGCCGAGTTCGCGCTGCAACGTCTGCAGCTCGATCTGCATGGCCGAGCGCAGCTTCTTGTCGAGGGCAGCAAGCGGCTCGTCGAGCAGGAGCACGGAGGGCCGATTGACGATGGCGCGAGCGAGTGCCACACGCTGCTGCTGCCCGCCCGACATTTCGTGAATACGGCGCTTGGCGAAGCCGCCGAGGCGGACCATCTCGAGCGCTTCGGCGACACGCCGGTCGATCTCGGCGGCACCGACCTTCGGGCGCATCTGCTTCAGGCCGTAGGCAACATTCTGCGCGACGTTGAAATGCGGAAACAGCGCATAATGCTGGAACACCATGTTCACAGGCCGGCGGTAGGCCGGAACGCCGTTCATCTCGCGCCCGTCGATCAACACGGTGCCTTCGCTTGGCTGCTCGAAGCCGCCGATCATGCGCAGACACGTGGTTTTGCCGCAGCCGGAAGGCCCGAGAAGCGCCAGGAATGCGCCCTTGGGCACATTGAGGTTTATGTCCGTTACGGCGGTCACGGCGCCATAGGCTTTTGTGACCGAACGGAATTCGATGTCGTTCGTTGAAGCGGATGCCACGTCTGTTCCCTGCGGTTGGTCGGCAGTCTTTATCTGCCTTATTGCCACCGTCGTTAAGGAAAGAGTAAGCCTGAGCTTCCTGCGAGGTATATACCCCGAAAGAGGTATTTTCGATCAAACTGCTTCGTGGGAGGTGTATATAGGGGCTGCGCTTGATAGTGCAGGGCGGCAGAGGGGATCCGTCATATGAGCACCGACCTTGAAGGGCTTTTTGCCGCTTTCAACACCACGATCGGCAGATCGGCGATGGCCGATTTGGAATTCGGGGAGACGTTCCGCCAGATGATGGCGGCGCTGGTGCGGTTCGACTACGTCGTTGTCTTCGCCTATCGCGGCAAGGAGCGGCCAATCGATCTCTACAGCACCTTCGATCCTGAGGAGCATATCGTCTTCGTGACGCTCTATCAGGCCGGACCCTACTTGCTGGATCCGTTCTACCACACGGCGCATGGCCGCCGCGAAGGCGTGCTCAGAATGCGGGAACTGGCGCCGGATCGCTTCTTTTCGAGTGAGTATTACCGAACCTACTATGTGCAGACCGGTCTTGCCGAAGAGATCGGTTTCTTCGTCAATGCCGATGAGGATGTCACCGTCGTCCTGTCACTGATGCGGCGCGAAAAGACCGGCGTTTTTCCGCCAGCCGAATTCCTGACGCTTAAGAAAGTCGAGCCGCTCGTTGCAAACATGGTGAGACACTATTGGTCCGGCCTCGCTCCACGCTTCGATGCGCAACTGGCAGCCGGTGGCAGGAGCCGCCGCCGCCAGGGCCAGAATGGGTCCCTCGCACCGGCCGAAGCGGTCTGGCGGGATCTCAATCTGACAAGCCGCGAGACCGCTATCGTCGAACTCGTCTTGCAGGGACATTCGTCTGAATCGATCGGGTTGAAGCTCAATATCTCGACGGGCACGGTGAAGGTCCATCGGCGCAACGTTTACCGCAAGCTCGGCATTTCGTCCCAGACCCAACTGCTTTCGTTATATCTCAAGAACCTCGCATAGGGGGTATTTTGGTCTTCCCAAATTTGCTTGGCGGCAAGATTTGCAAAGCTGTGCGCGCAAAACCGAACGACATGCATAGAGGCCAGTCCGCCTCTATGACGCTAGCCCGTCGGCGCCGATAGAAATTACCGCGACATTGCCCATAAGAGAAGACCGGCTTGGCTATGCAACGATGCGCAAGGCACGTTCCTCCCCGAAAGGCCTTGGTGTCATTAGCGCCTGAAGCGTTTCCGCTTTTCTTTGTATCGCGGAAACGCTTAATCTTCTTGCGTTCTTACGCACTACGAACGGAAGGGCTCTAAGCTGCCTTCAGCGCCAAAGTCGCGATGAACGTCGGCAGGAATTTGTCTATGAGAAAGCGCGGCGTGGGTTGCCGGTCTTCCAGAAAGCCGGCGATGTGGAAACCCGCCTCGATCTGTCCTGCAATCTGATCGGACAAACTATGCCCCGACACCAGGGCTTCGCCCCGCGCCAGTTTCGCTTCCAGCGTGGCCGCGTCGAGATCCGTCACATCGGCATAAGGTATCGTGAAGACAGGCCGGATAAGCCCCTCCTTCATCAGGGCCGGATCGCGATCTCCGATAAAGACGACGGGGTTATAGAAGCTGCTCAGCAAACGTCCCTGCGGCTTCAGCACGCGATGGCATTCGCGCCAAATGGGCCTGATATCGGGAACGTAGAGATTGGAAATCGGATTGAAGACGATATCGAAGGTCTCATCGGCAAAGCGGGAGAGATCGCGCATATCCCCCTGAATTGCTGTCAGTTTCAACCCATCGCGCGCCGCAACGCTGCGATCCAGATCAAGCTGCTTTTCGGAGGCATCGAAAACCGTCACCTCGCCGCCTGCGGCCGCCAGCACAGGCGCCTGTTGGCCGCCGGCGGATGCCAGGCACAAGATGCGCCGGCCCTTCACGTCTCCCAACCAGTGGCTCGGCAATTCGCTGGGGGTCAACCGAACCGACCACGCCCCGCGCTTGGCGGCGGCCGTAATTTCCGGCGCGACAGGGCGCGACCACTCACAATCGCTGACGGCGAGCCTGTCCCATGCGGACTGATTGAGAGCATAAACATCCAATGATGCTGAATTTGAAGATGGCATTGAAACCTCTATATCGTTGCCAAGCCGTAACGGGCGCAAACGCCCTACCCGGCATATCTGCTTGAAAAGTGAAATGAGCCGTAGGATCGACGAACACACGCTTCGCTCAGCCTAAAGGCTGCCGCGCTGAGATATGTGCGTTGATCTAAGCTTAGAGGATCACTGTCAGGGCACTCCGATATGGAAGCCCGGCCTATCATCGATGTTCGGCGCATTCAAGGTCGAGCGCTTTGGTAATCGTCTCGTCACGAGCGAGTTCGCACGAGAATTCTTGTTCCCGACCCGGACAGCTTTTCGGCCATGGTCCGCAGCGCCGTCATATTGGTGTCTGTCAGCCGGAGATGGCTGTCCATGATCGGCTCCCTTATCCAAGGCTCGATGACGACCTTGTCGTCGATCAACACCTGTGTTTGCCGACCGAGCGCCGCCAGAGTGAATTTGCGAAACGTCTCGGCACTTTCCGGCGTAAGGACGATATCCAGTTCATATCCATAGCCGTTGGACGCTTTGACAACCTGCGCACTCTTCGCCTCGAGCCACACAGGCGCGATCGTCTTTTCTGCATCATTGCCTGCCGCCGTCACCTGCTCTTGCGATGTTGTCGCAGCAGCGGGCGATGTAGACGGAAGGTCAAGACTATCTGACGCGGCATCGGCCGGCTTTAGTGGCTCGATCTGCAAATTCGGCACGCGCAAGTCTGCTGCTGTCAAGATGGCCGGAACCGGCAGAGTGGCTGTCACATCCTCGCGTCTGATGTGCAGGTAGGTCCGGAACGTCGATCCTGCTGACATGATCGTTATGGTTTCTGTTAGCTCAACGGCGGAGCCGTCGTTGAGGGACACAACGAACTTCGCGCTTCGCGTCTTGCCGGCCCGTTTGACGGACGCCAGCTGATCGGTCGTCAGGCCTTTCACTCGCTCATCAAAAGCAGCCAGGAACTTGTCGATTGCCCCCTTTTGCGACTGCGCGAATGCTGTTGGATCATATTCGTCCAGGACCGAAACAGTTGCCGTGTGCGCCGCTGCATCGGTGGATTCCAGGATCCAGGTCGATGTGACGGGGATGCTGACATCGCCATATTCCTCGGTTCTGGAAGCGGTCAGGGGCTTCCCGATCTCCATAACCTCATCTTGATAAGCCTGCCCTGCGGCAAGCGACTGCGCTTCCGGCGCCAGGGCAGTGACAATTTGAATGGGGTTTTCCTGAATACCCTCGATGATGTCATAGACGCCGCTCTGTGGCGAGGCGGCGACTCCACCCGGTCCATTCGTCGCCATCTTGCGCATATTCGCCAATATCTGGTCGGCACCGGGCAAACCGTTTGGAAAGCCGTTCAGATCCGTTTCCACTTCAAGGGCATCAACGCCATAAGCGGTGAGAGAATTCCGATAAAGCGGGTTCATTTGATAGGTGTCAGCGGCACCCGCGACGCCGTCCGGCAGATCAGCGCTGAGGGACCAGCGAACCCGCATACCGTTGCTATCGCGCGCGAGAACGGTCATGCGCTGACGAAACTCGCCGCGGGTGATCACGGCGGCGGCGTCTGGCTTGTCGAACCAGAGCGACATGTCGCTTTCGGTCGCCTTTTGAATACGGTAGCTGCGCTCGACCCCGGTTACCGGTGCATAACCCGGAACCGTCACGCTATCGCCGGCCCAGGCGGGGCTCGACAGTGCCGCAAGGACGCAGAGCGAGGATAACGTCTTTCTGAAGTCCGCGATCTTCATTCGGCGCTCCATGGCTCAGCTACCGTGGCAACGCCGAAGGGATTGAATTTATATTCGTTCTCCTCGTAGCGCGTGTCGTCAGACAGTTCGATGTGACGACGCCTCAACGCGACCTCGACGCCATCCTTCACCATCTCATCGGCGATCTCGTCGATCAGGGCGGCAATTTTGAGCTGTTCGGCATTGGTGGTCCCCGGCTGGTCGTCCTTCCGGCCGACGGTAATCAAAACATCAGGCAAGCCGACCAGATGAAATCCAACGCTCGCCATTCCATCGGCATCGTCGCCGATGGGCCGGCGCGCAAGGGCGAGGCGACAAGCCCGCGCAACGGCTGGCAGATCATCGGAGGCCGCAGCCTTTCGCATTTGTTCGGAAAGCTCCTTCCATCGCTGCACGCCATGGGCGACGCCCGCGCTTTCTCCCTTTGCAGCGACAGCACCATGGTCGAGCATGTGTTGTACGAACAGCAGGGCTTTTGCCGATGTTGCCACCGCCGTCTCTGCTGTCATCGACGGGCCAAGGACGTACAGCACCGATCCGTGCGTGGCGACCGCATCCTCGTCAGTCTTCTGATAGGCTTCGGGATCGACACGATCCCAACAAATATTGAAGGACCGAACCATACGATCGTCGGGCTTGTCCCGCGAATAGTCCTCATCGACGGAAAAGCCGTCGCCGAGCGCGTCGATACCGGCGCGAGCACTCTGCTCGAGCGCCTCAAGGCCGTTTTCCCCACCGAGAAAACAAAGGACGTGACGCGGCTTGTAACTGGAACGGGCCGTGGCAAAGACTGAGGATTTGCTCGATGCACTGCTGGAGGACGGCTGCCCCAGGACAAGCCCGGCCAGGAATGCAAGAACGCCGCGACGCTTCGAATTCATTCCAGTGCCCCCGTGGCTTTCACTGAGATGAGACTGGACGTTCCCGCAACACGAAATCCAGACCCGCATATTTGCCTAGCCTATTGCCCTCGCAACTCGATTTCAACATGCCGCCGCCCTTTGGTTGTGACCAGGGCGGCAGATGGTCTGTCCTTGCTTCGATGGCCTGTTCAAAGATGGGCGAGAATCTGCTCTCTCTGAGCTCTCGATCCGGCCATGCGCCGTTGCGCCACGGCGAGAATATCGGACGTTACCTGCCTCGGCAGGCCGGCCTCGAATGGTGGGGCCGGCGCATATTCGAGGGACAGCTGTACGGTGCGGGCTTCGGTCTCGCCAAACAATTCAGCGATGACGGTCAGCGCGAAATCGATACCCGAAGTAACACCGCCGGCGGTAATCAGGTTGCCATCGCGCACGACCCGCTCATCGACTGCGGTCGCGCCAAAGCGGGGCAGAAAATCCATGGCATTCCAATGCGTCGCGGCTCTCTTGCCTTTCAGCAGTCCGGCGGCGCCGAGGACCAGCGATCCCGTGCAGACGGAGGTGACGAAACGCGCCGATTGCGCTTGGTGACGAACAAACTCCAATACGACGTGGTCGCGCAACAATGCATTGATGCCGCTGCCGCCTGGCACGCACAAAACATCCAGTTTCGGGCAATCGGCGAAACTCACGGTCGACTTGAGTTCGAGGCCGGTTGACGAAGTGAGCGGCTCCACTGCCTTCCAAACGAGATGAACCTTTGTGCCCTGCGCGGAGGCGAATACTTCGTAGGGTGCCGTGAGGTCGAGCTGCTGAACGCCGGGAAAAGCGAGGAGGCCGATATGCAAGGTCATTTGAGATCTCCGGGTTGACTTTCGAAAGCCTAGCAGGTCAAGCTTTGGCGCGATTGCCATTTACCCCTCGGTTTACGCCAAAATGTCACGACGCATCGAAATTCTCACCTTTGCCGATAGCCAACTTCTCGACGTCGCTGGCCCCTTGCAGGTTTTCGCCTCGGCAAACGATATGGCCAGGATAGCCGGCCGCGCTGCGCCCTATGAGCCGGTCGTCGTCGGTCTGGCCGACCAGATGAAAACCTCGTCCGGCCTTTCGATTGTTGCCCAACCATTGTCGCCGACGGATGCGCCACTCGATACGCTGATCATTCCCGGCGGCTGGGGCGTCTATGCCGCCTGCGACGACAACCGGCTGGTCGAGTGGATCAGGATGCGAACGCAGGCGGCACGACGAACCGCCTCCGTGTGCAGCGGCGCCTTGCTGCTTGCGACCGCCGGCCTGCTCGACGGGCGGCGTGCGGTCACGCATTGGCAACGCTGCGAGGAGTTCAGATCCCGCTTCCCGAAGGTGCGATTGGAAGCAGATCCGATCTTCATCCGCGACGGCAATATCTGGACCTCTGCCGGTGTCACGGCGGGCATCGATCTCGCGCTGGCACTGGTGGAAGCCGATCTCGGCCGTGAGCCTGCATTGACCGTAGCGCGTCAACTGGTCGTCTTCATGAAGCGGCCCGGCGGGCAATCGCAATTCAGTGCCGCGTTGCAGCTTCAGGACAAAGCCAACCGATTCGACGAGCTGCATGCCTGGATCGTTGAAAACCTGGAGCATCCGCTGTCGCTTCCGGATCTCGCCGAGAGGGCAGGCATGAGCGTGCGCAGCTTTTCACGCCATTATCACCGCACGACCGGACGCACCCCTGCACGCGCCGTGGAGGAAATGCGGCTGGAAAGCGCCCGGCGGCAGCTTGAACAGGGAGCGCATATAAGTCGCGTCGCATTTCGCTGCGGCTTCGGGGCAGAGGAAACAATGCGACGCGCCTTCCAGCGACAATTCGGCGTCAGTCCACAGGCCTATCGAGAGCGCTTTTCTCTTTAGCCATCCGGCAGCGTCTCGGGAGCGAACCTGTCTCTGCGGTCGCACTTGCGAATGAATGCCAACTGAATGGTCCCTTCAGCATCCATTCCAACTGCCGGATCTAAAAAGAGATCGTTCAAACGCGGTCCCGTCCGCCAAAGGAGACGCAGTCATGATCCGCAATTCTTTCATCGCAACCGCACTCGTCGCTCTCGTCGGCTTTACCGCCGCCGCCCCGGCCATGGCCAATGATGTGCGTATCGAACAATATGGTTGGTCCAACTCGGCCGGTGGCGCCCAGCATGGATATTCGAACCGGATCAGGACCTATCAGAACGGCGGCTACAATAGAATGGTCGGCCAGCAATATGGCCGCCACAATCTCTCAGCCGTCGGTCAGGAAGGCAACGGCAACTACGGCGCCACCTATCAGAATGGCGACCGCAACGTCGCCGGCATCGGCCAGTTCGGTTCCAACCACACAACCATCCTAACCCAGGACGGCAATGGTAATATTGCAGCCGGCGTTCAGGTCGGGAACGGCTGCAGCGCCAATGTCAACCAGGGCGGCAGCGGCAATGTCGCCGCCTTCGTCCAGGCTTGCCCGTAACCCGTAGCAACGGCCGCGCGGGCCGGGAAACACCCCTCGGCCGCGGTGACGGAACGTCAAGGAGACGAACCATGCCACATATCGTCAACTCCCCGCGCCGTCTTGCGACTGCGCTCGCCCTGATACTGCTTCCGGCCGGCGCACTGGCGGCCATGGCAACTTCCGGGCAATCCGAGGGTCCCCTGCGTTGCGAAATCCGCGTCACGCCGCAAGCGGGCATGGTAGCCCTTCAGGCTATCGCAAGAACCGATGCGCCCATCAGCGGCACCTATCGCTTCCACGTCGAAAGCGTGGGCGGTACAGGTGGTTCCAACATCGATCAAAGCGGCGCCTTCGATGCCGCTCCGGGGCGTGCCGCCACGCTCGGCTCGGTCTCGCTCGGCTCCAATGGCGCCGGTTATCGGGCGACGCTCGATGTGACTGCCGGCGGCAATAGCGTCCGCTGCACCCAGCGGATCGGCAGCGCGATCTGACCGGATATTTACTTCGACCCACGTCATCGCGAAGGGCGCCGGCAAACCGGCGCCCTTCGCGATATCAGCCTCCCGGCGAGAAATTGAACGATAACTGAACAGCCAATTCCGTTTGGGTTCAGCCGCAGGATGCGAAGGTTGGTTATCGGCTGATGGAGCCGGGCAATGGAGATCAGGATGACCCGCAACATGTTCAAGATCCTAACCGTTACGCTTCTTGCCGGCTGCATCGGGCAGGCAACCTTGTCCACGCCGGCTTATGCCGGAGGCCGGATTTCTGTGAATGTCGCTCCGGACAACGCCGAAGATGCCGACCTCTTCTCGACCGGCCTTCGTGTCTATTCGCTGTATCGCGGGTTTCGCGATGCCGATATCCGTCAGCTGGGTCGTGGAAACCTCGCCGGCATCGCTCAATATGGCCGAGGCAACCTCGGCGTTATCGAGCAACGCGGCAACGGACACTCCGCCAGCCTGCGTCAGAACGGCAATGACAACGCCTATGGCATCTTCCAGTTCGGAAGAAATACCAGCACAGATGTGGTTCAGGACGGCAATGGCGGGAGCGGCGCCACCTTCAGCTATGGGTGGTAACCGCTTTTCCGTTCCGAAGCAGATAGGCGATTGCGCGGGCATCGCCACTGCCGCAGGGCTGACTGGCCCGGCATGCGACCGACGGTTGATATCGCTTCATCGGCACGGATGGTGAACGGCTTGAATTTCCTTTCAGTATCGTTTGCCCACATCTAATGTCCTCTCCCTGCCTTGGAGATATGGAGTAGCGCGGCTGCACCCTTGTCTTGATGAAAGATAGCCCATATTGACTAGCAAGCTGGCATCTTCAAGGACGAGTTATCCATGGCCTCCGCCTCCAACCTGCGCGTGCTTGTTGCCCTTGGTTGTGGACTTTTCTCGGCAGTTTGCCAGGCGCAATCCTTTGATTGCGCCAAGGCTCAGACTGCCGTCGAAAAAGCAATTTGCGCCTCACCACCCTTGATTGCTCAGGACACGAGCCTGGCGGCCGCCTATCGACAGGCGACGAGCGATCTCAGCGGCGATCCGGCAAAGCTTGCCGAACTGAAGCAGCAGCAACGCCGCTGGCTGTCGGATCGAAACAAATCCTGCACGGATTCCAATCCGGCTCATCTGACCAAATGCTTGCTGACGATCTATCAGGCACGGATTGTCGAACTGAACGCGCCGCATTCATTGGCGAGCGACAACGCGTCGAATCCGAGCCCATCTGTCGAACCGTCGAAGTCAACGGTGAAAGAGACGCAAGTCCCCGGAGGGCTTTATCGGGTCACATCGGCACCCGCGGCAGCGCCACAAGTCTCTTCCCCGCGCTCCCTTCCGGAGCCTTTACCCCAACCGCAGTTGGCGTCGAACAGCTTCCCGGCCGACCAGGACGGCAGCACGCTGATGACCGTCGCTGGGCCGGGGCGCGTCGCCATTCGCGCCCATAGCAGTTCGGGCGTCGCGCTCCAGCTCGTCGACATGATGACCGGGCCGGGGGAGCGAATGGGCGCACCCGGCGTCAGCGACGGGCGGATCGATGCGCTGCTCGATAAGGGGACATACAAGATACGCGTTTTCGGAGCCAAGGGAGCATCCGGCAAGGTTGAACTCACCGCGGAGGCCTATCAGGAGCTTGAACAATCTGACGCGGTCCTGACCGGCGACACCCCGGTAAATGCGGATCTCGGCGATCTCCAGCAAAGATCATTCTGGATCGATGTTCCCGAATCCGGACGTGTGGATGTCGACGCCGTCGGGCGGTCCCTTCACGATCTGCGGCTTTGGCGCCAGGGCGCCAACATCGTTCCGCTTTCGCCGACGATTTCGGTCTTTGAAGTGAAGCCCGGTCTCTCGATGACACGCGCCACGTTGACCGGCACGACCGAGCCGGGACGTTATCTCGTTACCGCCTACGGCGGCGAGAAGCTGGCCTGGGCAAATTCGGATACGGCACAACCGTTCCACATTCGCACCGGCATCCCGATGTCGCTTGCCGCCGGGATCGCGGAAGGCGTCATCGGACCTTTTGGGTCGGTACGCTTCGAGGCACCCGCAGATTTCGACCGATTCCGACTGGATCTGCCGCAATCGGCGCCGGCCACTCTTCGCGCAGGCAGGATATCAGGCAACACCTACGCATTTCGAAGTGCTGCCATCGGCAAGTCCAGCCGCGAGCCATCGGCCACGCTGGCGCTGCCCACGGACGCCAAGCCCGGCATCGTCGAGATATCGGGCTATGAAGGCCAGAATTTCAGAGTTCGCGGTCTGCGTTTCAGCACTCAAACCCAATTCGATGGCTCGGTGCCCAATCTCATCAGCATGGATGTTGCGGGAGAAGGCGGCGACGAGATTCCTGCCACCGCCTTGCTCGTGCGCAACGACAGCTCCGGCAAAGCCAGCGTCGTCGCCACGGACATGCCTCTTCTCGGCCCCGGGCAAGCCTGGCGGCAGCGCTTCAATTTGCGTGGTCCGACCTCGCTCCTGTTCGAGATGGCGCAAGCAGGTCAAATCGGGGTTCATACCTCGGGCGTGGCCCTGCACGCCGATATCAGCCCGATTCTTCTCGGCAACGCGCCTCGCGCGGACGGAAAGAACCCCGAGCGCTATGATCTCGACGCAGGCTATTATCTGCTGCGCCTTTTGCCGAAAGATAATGCAAGCGGCATCGTCGATCTGACGCTTGGGACGCCGGGTCTCACAGTGCCAGTCCAACCCGCCTCCCCGGCTCGCACCACCGTTTCCTTCGGCATTCAGGAAGCCCGGTCGGCGACAAGTCTGGAACTCCTCACCAATGCTGCCCCGAACCTGTTGACCGGACCGCGCGCTGTCGCCCTCCCGGCAGATCTGGCGGGCAGACCCCTTGCTCTTTGGCAAGCAGCCGGCGCTTCCTCACCGAGCTCAGACCAATCCGATAATGGCGGAGCCGCGCTTCAACGCCCAGCCTCGCCGGCCGATCTGCGCATCGACGTTGATGCGCCTGCCGGTGGCGTCATATCCGCCATCGACACGCGCAACGCACCCATCGCTTTCGCCGTCAGCAACGAACATGCCGATGCCACGGGGCGAGTGCTTACCCTGCGCTTCCCCGCCGTTTCCACGGCTCGCGCCATCGCCGTCCGCTGGCAGCCGGACACGGCAGCTCCCGGCAAGATCGTGCGGCCGTCCGCTCCTTCCGTCCTGAATGCGGGTCAAAAGCAATTTCTCGATCTCGCGGAAGACGCACACAAATCCTATCAGCTCAATGTGGGCGAAGGCGGCCTCTATCGCATCGAAACATTCGGGCGATTGCAGACATCGCTTGATCTGGGGACGTCGACCGTGCCTTCACTCGGGGGTGCCTCCGACAATGGTGATGGCCACAATGCCTTGCTGCTGACCTACTTGCGGGCCGGCAGTTATCAAGTCGATGTCTCCGTGCAAAATTCCTCGGGCCATCTCGGCATCGGAGCGATCCAAGCCTCGCTTGCGCAGGCGGCGATGCTGGTTCCCGAAGGCAGCAGTCGCGGTGTTTTGTCCAGCGCCAGCGGCGGCATCGTACCGATAGAAATCGCCAAGGCGGGGTCCTATCAGCTTGATCTCTATGCACTCGGGGGCGATCTTGCGGCCCGTCTGGAGGATGCCGACGGTTGGCCGCTGACGGCTCCCGGTCCTCTCTCCACCATCACGCAGGATTTCGCGCCGGGACATTATCGCCTCGTGATCCAGCCGCGCGAGGTCGACACCCGGTTTGTCGCCCGGTTGACGACCATCGTCGACCCGCCGCAACTGCAAGGTCACGGACCGCATGCACTGGCCTTCAACCAAGCCCAGAAATTCCAGTGGCGCGAGCCGCAGGGCAAAGGCGACGCCCGCACTCCAGACAGTTGGACATTCGATCTCGCCGCCGATGCCGATGTCAGCATCGACCTGACCGAGGGCATGATCGGCACCCTGATCCGCGGTGACCAGGAGCAAATTGCGAGATTTGCCGCCAGCCCGAAATTCAGCGGAAAATTGAAGCCAGGGCACTATCGCATCGAGCTCAGCAGCCTCGCCCATGACGACCGGCTGGACTATGAAATCACCCTGAACACCAGGGATCTGCAGCCTGGCGAAACGCGCTTCGTCGACCTGCCCGGCGTGCTCTCCTTCAACGTCGAAAAGGATCGCGTCGTCAGCCTCGGCACCTTCGGCCGCAGGGAGCTGAAGGCTGTCCTGAAAGGCTCGGACGGAACCGTGATAGAACGGCTATCCGGCCGCAGCGACGACTGGAATATCGCCCTTTCACGCCGGCTGGCGGCTGGATCCTATACGCTCAGCCTGGAACAAGCAGCCGCCGCGAGCAGCCCATCGGGCAGCAGTTCGGACGATCAGACGACATCAAGCGATGGCGATCAGCAGGCGGAAGGCGACGATCAGTCGAACTCCTCGAATATAGAGGTTCAATTTGCCCTGCCGAAGGAACTGCCGCAGCCGGCGCTAGCAGCAAACGGCAGCGTCGACGTCACCGGCAACTCCGTTTTCACCTTCCCGTTGCCGACGGAAGAGAAGGATGGTCTCGCGCTCGTAGCCGCGCAGTCCACCAGCGAGCTGGTTCTGTCAGTCGACACATTGGCAGCCGATGGAAGC
Organism: Rhizobium sp. NPDC092011; assembly: GCF_044756305.1. NCBI lineage: Bacteria > Pseudomonadati > Pseudomonadota > Alphaproteobacteria > Hyphomicrobiales > Rhizobiaceae > Rhizobium > Rhizobium sp. NPDC092011. Next base: position 1,173,909 of record NZ_JBIVSO010000001.1, on the reverse strand, counting down.
TGGAAGCCGCAAGCCTTTGCCCACGGCCATACGCCTTTTATCGCCTGGCCCAGCTCCGGGAGCGGAACCAAATGGCGCGCATCCGTGTGGACCCTCGATGGCGGTTCGGCTCCGATCAAAATCGGCACGAACAGCGTCTCCCGCCCATTGGGCGCGCTCGGCGACGTCGCGCTCGAACCTGCGTCCATCGAAGGCCTTGGCTTGACTGTGAACGTCGCACTCGCGCAAGTGCCGGCCGCAGGGCTGGTCCAGCTGGATGCCGCCGGGGATCTGCTTGCCGGCGCAAGTGCTGATCGCCCACTTACCTCTGTCACCTCGGGACTCTTTGCTCCGCAATCGGACCATTTATGGTTGGTCTCCCGCAAGGACGGCTCGGTGCGAGCAACGCCGGCAAAGCTCGATGGCGAGATTGCGCTGACGCTGCCCGCAGGCGATCAGGCCAATCTTCCTGCCGAGGCGCCGCCGCAAGGCAAGGTCCGGCTGTGGTTGGCGCAATCAGCCTTTGGACAGCCTGGGCTCAATGCCGGACGCGGCATGGGTGTCGGCGCCAATAGCGCCGTTGCCCTGGCTGGTGGTCAGGATCTCCATCTATGGAATGCCGGAAGCGATGAAAGCCTGCAACTTCGGCTCAGCTCCATCGATGCGGCCGAAATCGAGGGAGTCACGCTCGACGGCAGCTATGCCGCCCCCATACCGGCCCTCAGCGCGCGGCCCGTCAAACTGCCGGCGGGAGCGAAGCGGCTGACGCTCGATCTGGCACCCGGCATAGCGGTGGTCGCCGGCCCATCCGATCCTGAGCCGTTGAATGTCTGGTCAGGCTCCACGCCGCTGTCACGCACCGTCGCCACATCAGCCAATGAGGTTCGGCTGGTCAACCTGAGCAATGCACCGGCATCTGCCCGCATCGGCCTGTCGCCTGGGCAAACCATGACACTTGGCGCCGATCAGATCCTGCGTCGCTTCTTCGGCACAGCAGGGTCGGAGGCCATCCCCGTGGACGCGACGAAAGGCGACATCCTGAATGTTTCCGGTGGCAACGCGACCTTTGTCGCGAGCGACAGCAAGGTTCTGCGTGGGCAAAACATCGCCCTATCAGGCCCCGGCCAGCTGATCCTCGATCATGGGGCCGGGCTTGTGGCATTGTGGCTCGAGCGCGACGGCAATTCGCCCTGGCCCAAACCTGAGCCGAAATCGATCGATCTTCCTCACAGCGCCGTGCTGGAGGGCCAGGCCATGGCCTTCCGTCTCGCTCCGGCCCAGCCGATGGTTCTCGATGTCAGCACCGACGCGCCAGTGATCGTCGATCTCGCGCAGAATGGGCGCCATGATCTGCAACTATTCCCCATGGGCGCTGCGTTTCATCGTTATGTCGCGCCCGGCGGAGCGGTGCTGACACTATACTCAACGCACGAGGGGCCACTGTCCGGCACTGCGGATATCCTGGCGACGCCTGTCATTCCCCTAAGCGACGGTGTCGGCACCCCGACAGTGCTCGCGCCTGGCGCAACCGCCCTCTTCGGATTTGACGTCAAGAGCAAGGGAAATATCGGCGTCGGCCTGCGCTCCGATCCCGATCGGGTTATCGGCCGCTTGCTCGATGCCAAGGGTCAGGTCCTCGGCGAAAGCGTCAACCAGCTGAAGGAGCTCGAACCGGGCACTTATCTGCTGGAAGCACGCGCCCCCGCGGATGCGCCAACGCTCGTCGTCAGGCCCGCTGTCGTTGGGCTATCACCACCACCGGCGGGTCCTCCGCCTGAGGTCGTCAATGACTATCTGCAAAATGCCGGTTTGAAGCCCTCGGGATCGAAGTGAAGCCAATGAAAAAGCCAATCCAGAAGCTTGCATTTCTCATCGCCCTGTCCGTGGCCTCTTCCGCACTGGTGGCGACTGCCCAGGCGCAGCAACCGGCCGCACCGCTGAGCCTCGATGTTTTGCAGCGAGCCGATGGCGTCAAGATTGTGCCCGAGAGATTTCTGCGGGCCTATGACCCAGTGACGATTTTCTTTCCGAGCGACACTGGCTCGAAAGCGGGCGGCCCCGAAGACGCTCCCGATCGCCTCGTTACGATGGAACCGCAAGCTGCGGGCGCCTGGCAATGGCTTGGTCCCCGCGCCCTGCAATTCCGCCCCGCCGACAAGTGGAAACCGCTCGATCGCGTCAAGGTGAAGATGGTCGGCCATAGTGGTGAGGCCGGCAGCGAAGCCGAACTGATACCGCTGCTGCCGCTGCCCGTCGCCACCATTCCCGCCGCCGATGCGGATCCGGTCAACGACCTCGATCAGGTTACGCTGACATTTGCCGAACCCGTCGATACTACCGCGCTAAAACGCCTGTTGTCGATCGAGGTGCGGCCGTCACCGGGAATTGGCGACGAAGGCGGTTTGACTTTGGGTGCGCAAGATTTCGACATCCAACCACTCGAACGCGCAGCGCGCAGCGCTCAGCAATCCTATGTCGTGAAGCTTCGCAACGCCGTGCCGGATGGCCGTGTCGTTCTTGTGCGGCTGAAACTCGCCGACACTCCGGACTTTGCCGATCAGATCTTCGAGCTGCGCGTGCGCACCACTATTCCTTTCACCATGACGGGTTCGGATTGCGGGCGAGGCTTCGACACCGCGACGATCGACGGCATCATGCGCTGCACGTCTGGCGCGACGGCCAGCAGCTCGGATGGCGACGGCGACTCGAGCGATGAGGGAAATGCGGAAGCGCATACGGCCCGTTCGGCTCAGGGCCGCAGCCTGATCTTCCGGTTTTCCGGCAATCCCGTCGCCGGGGACCAGCTCTCCGCCCGCGATGCCCTGCGCATCACTCCCCCCGTCGACGACCTGACGGCGCAGGCGAGCAACGGACGGCTTTACATCCACGGCCGCTTTTTGACGGACAAGGTCTACACTCTCAACGTCGCCGCCGGCGCCGTGCACGACGACCGCGGCAGGCCGCTGGCTGCTGCGTTCAATCGGAAATTCGCGTTTTCGCCGGAGCCGGCATCGCTCGCCTGGGACGCCTCGCAGGGTGTGGTCGAGCGCTTCGGTCCGCAGCTTGTCCCCTTGCGCGGTCGCGGCTATGACCGGGCCGACATAAGGATCCATGCAATTGATCCGCTGTCGCGCGATTTCTGGCCTTTCCCGCAAGCGGGCCTCGATACGAAGGATGACGACCAGCCGCCGCTGCCGGGCAAGGAGCCCCAGAAGTGGTCTGGGATCGACGATATTTCGAGCGACGCGGTCGCTGCGCGCATCAAGAATCTAGGCTCGCCTGCCGTATCGCAGCTCGTGGACTTGCCAATCCGAAAAGGTGGCGTGAATAGCAAGTTTGGCCTAGACCTCAAGCCGCTATTCGCCAAGGTTCTCGGCCCCGATCAACCCGGTACATATCTGATCGGGCTGCGCGCAGTGGACGACCAGAGCCGCCACTGGCTACGTGTCCAGGTGACCGACCTCACTCTGAGTGCCGTCGAAGAACCGGACCGCGTGCGCTTCGCAGTCACCTCGCTTGCGACGGGCAATCCGATCGATGGCGCACAGATTCGGCTTGATGGCATGCGCGACGGCAAATTTGTCATGCTTTCCACCGGCACGACGGACCCCAAGGGCTTCTTTTCCTGGGATCTCAAGCAACGCACCGAAGCCAGAATTCGCCGCGTCATCGTGACGAAGGGGCTGGATACGCTTGTCATCGATCCCGATCACGCCCCGGCTCAATATGCCCAGAGCAACTGGACCAAACCATCGACCTCGTGGCTGGACTGGACCACCAATCCGGACGCGGATCGCACCGAACAGGCCCGTACGCTTTGCCACGTCTTCACCGAGCGGCCGATCTATCGCCCCGAGGAACCGGTCCATATCAAGGGCTATGTCCGCAGCTATCTCGGTGGTCATCTGAACCTTGCGCGGACTGGCGGCCAGCTTGTGATTACCGGCCCCGACAAGCAGGAATGGCGCATACCCGTCAAGTTGGACGAATTCGGCAGTTTCTATCACAAGTTCGACGCTGCGACGCCGGCAACGGGCGACTATCAGGTTCATTTCGAGCCGGATGATCCGACCAAGGCGACGAACGACGATCAACCGGCACAGAAGTCGGACGATGGCGACGATTCGGGTGACGGACAGACAAACGGCAACGGCGGCGATGACGGCGCGGCGCAGGACAGCCAACCCGATAGCGCCCAAGCGGCGGCGGCCGACAGTGCCGATGCGAGCGACCAAACGCTCCAGTGCGGCAGCATTTCCTTCAAGAAGGAGGCCTATCGGCTGCCGACTTTCGAGGTTGTACTCAACAACCCGCAGACCGTACCGCTCGATGCGTCCTTCAACGTCGATCTGATCGCCCGCTACTTTGCCGGCGGATTGCTGGCAGACCGGCCAATCCATTGGCGAGCTGTCCAATATCCCTACAACTGGACGCCTCCCGGGCACGATGGTTTCCTTTTCTCAACGGACTCCCGTTACGCCGGCGGCAGCGAATTCAAATCCTCGCCGGCACTTGAGAAAGACGGGAGCACGGATGCCGGCGGCGCTTCGCGCATCAGCTTCGACACGACGATCGAACCTACCGCGCAGCCGCGCCGCTATATGATCGAGGCAACAGTCACAGGCGATGACGATCTGCAGGTGCGTAGCATCACCAATGTCTACGCAGTTCCGCCGTTCGTGCTTGGCCTGAAAGTGCCCCGCTATGTGCCGGCGCCCGGCGCTATAGAGCCGCAAATTTTGGCGGTTGATGGCAACGGCGAGCCGGTCGAGGGGCTCGAAATGACCGCACGTCTGATCCATCGCAACTGGACTTCGACCCTACAAGCGAGCGATTTCAGCCAGGGTTCGGCGAAATATGTCACGCAGGAGATCGACGAGACGCTGCTGGAACGCAAGATCACCAGCACCAAGGATATTCAGACACTTGCTTTGGAAGCCAAGGAGGCTGGCGTCTATATTATCCAGCTCGAAGCCAGCGACCGCATCGGCCGTCGACAGCAGGTGAGCGTCGACTTCTTCGTCGGCGGCTCCACGCCGGTGACATGGGCGCAGCCGCCGGCACGTACCGCAATCGTCACGACAGACAAGGACAGCTATATTCCGGGCGAGACAGCCAACCTGCTGATCCAGTCTCCCTTCCAGTCGGCGCACGCTCTGGCGATCGTCGAAGAGCCCGAAGGCAAGTTCAGCTATAATTGGGTCGATATTGCCGACGGCTACGGCCATTATGCGCTACCAGTCCGAAAGGAGCAGATGCCGGAAGTGCCAGTCCACTTCCTCATCATGCGCGGACGACTCGATAACAGTGCACCCTCGCCGAGCGCGCCTTTCGACCAGGGTAAACCGGTCACGATCGCCGCGACGAAGACGGTTACCGTCAAGCCGGTCAAGAATACGGTTACCGTCAAGCTGGACTATCCGAAGAAGGCCCGCCCAGGCGACGAGGTGGAAGTGACGCTGCATCTGGCTGACGATCTCGGCCAGCCGATTTCGGGCGACGCGACTTTCTGGATGGTCGATCAGGCCGTCCTGTCGCTGGCGACCGAGCAGCCGCTGGATCCGTTGCCGAACTTCATCGTCAAACGCAAATCGACAATGGCGTTGCGCGATACCCGCAACATGGCCTTCGGCATCATTCCTCTCGACGAAGTGCCCGGAGGTGACGAGCGCGAGGACTGGGGCACGGATAACAATATTTCCGTCCGCAAGAACTTTACGCCAGTGCCGATCTATCTTCCCGATGTGAAGGTCGGCCCTGATGGTACAGCCAAGATCAAAGTCAAGCTTCCGGACTCGCTGACCGTGTTCAAGTTGCGGGCAAAGGCGGTTAGCGGACCTGATCGCTTCGGTTACGGCACCGGCGAAATGCTCATCCGCCAGGAAATCGTGGCGCAGCCGGCGCTACCCCGCTTCCTGCGCGAAGGCGATCAGTTCGAAGCCGGCGTGATTGCCCGCGTGGTCGAGGGCGGCGGCGGCCAAGGGGCTGCCAGCATAGAGTCCGATGGCCTGGCACTTGCCGGCGACAAGGATACTTCCTTCGCCTGGGAACAGAACAAGCCGGCGCATATCGGCGTGCTTGCTTCCGTGCCGCAGCAGACGCCCGGCAAGGACGATGTGCGCCTGCGTTTTGGCGTCGAGCGCCTTGCCGACCACTCGCGAGATGCCGTCGAGATCACGCTGCCGGTAAAACCCGACAGCATTCCCACCAAGCATTACGAGATTGTCGAAATCCCCGCCGGTGGAGAAAAAACTCTGGCGACGCCGCAGGGTAGCATCCGCCCGGGATCGTTCCAGCGTGTCGTGACGCTGACCTCCGATCCGACCATGGTCAAACTGGTCGCGGGGCTGAACAGCCTGGTTGCATCTACCTACGGATCAACGGAACAGCGGATATCGCTGGCATCGTCTGACCTTGCCTTCAAGAACTTCACGCCCATCCTCGCTGCCGCACGGCTCGACAAGCGTATCGATAGCGACGTTCACAACACCGTTCTGGCCATCACCCAGGCGGTCGATGCCGATGGGCTTGTCGGCTTCTGGCCCCACAGCAAAGGCAATGTCACGCTGACGGCATGGGCCTATTCGTTTCTGGTTGCCGCAGACAAGGCCGGCGAGCCGACGGACAAGGCTCTGACGGAGCGTCTTGCCAATGTGCTCAAACTATCTCTGAGGTCGGACTATCCGCACCTGCTGACCGGCAACGAAATCCGCGAGCGTGTCGAGGCGCTGACGGCACTTGCGGATGGCGGCAAACTCGATCCGGCCTATGCTGCGGAGTTCGCTCGCGCCGCGGCCCAGATGCCGAATGTCAGCGTTGCTCGAATGACGGCTGCGGCGGCAAGGGCGGCGGACGCCGATCCGCGCCTGGTCGCCGGTTTGGCCGATGCAATGTGGTCGCGCGTGCGCATTCTCTCTCGCGATGGCCAGCTGGTCTACAACGGCCAGACCGAGGATGACGGCAATCCCATCATCCTGCCCTCGGAAACCCGCAGTCTTGCCGAAATGGTGCGTGCGGCGGCTTTGACCTCCGAAGGCGATCCGCGTTACCCCGCTCTGAAAAATGCCCTGCTGCAATTGGGTGAAGGCGACGGCTGGGGTTCGACCAACGCAACAGCCGCCGCGGTCCGTGCACTCGCAACCGTTTGGCAGCGGCCAACCGCGCCGTTGCCATTGACGATGACGCAGAACGGCAACGCGCAGTCCCTGACGCTCGACGCCAATACGCCTGTCTTGCGGCAGGTTTCGCTGGATTCGGGCAGCGTCACCATCCGCAACGGCGGAGCGGCGCCGGCGCTCGCGCTGGTCGAGACGAGCTACCTGCCCGCCGAACCCGGCTACAAGGCACAGGCCCGCAGTGAAGGCTTCGCCCTCACCCGCACGCTCTACCGCGTCCCCGCCGGCAATGCACCTCTGGAGAAGCTCAGCCCCGATGCCAACGGCACGATCGCACTGAAGGTCGGCGATGTGCTGGAGGAGCGGGTTGATCTGGTCGTCTCCGAAGATCGTACGCATGTAGCCCTCACACTGCCGCTTGCCGCAGGGCTGGATCCCCTTAATCCAAACATTGCGACCGCACCCGCCGAAGCCACACCGTCGATAGCGCCGACTTTGGCGGCGGACTGGGTTTCCTATGGCGACGATCAGGTCTTCTGTGCCTATGACACGCTTCCGAAAGGCAATTACACATTCGCCTACCGGACGCGCGCCCTGATCCCGGGCACATATACCCAGCCTCAGGCGCTCGCAGAAACGATCTATAGAAAAGGCGTGGAGGGAACGAGCGCTGCTACTCAGATCGTCGTTGCAAAGTAGCGGCATGGAACAGGGGAGAACTCTGGCCGGAGGCTCCGGCTAGTCGAGCAATGGCATTGTTGAGAACACGCCGCTCAAAACTTACGATTCTGTCGATGCTGGTGGTCGCCGCCGGCGTGCTTGCCTATACCTACCTCATCGCTCAAAGAGCACAGTTCCTCGTACCTGCGCCAACTCCCATCCTATACGATCGCAATGGAGCCTTCCTGGCGCAGATCGGCCACAGCGACGGCAGCGGACGCATCGACTATGGCTATTGGCCACTTGACGATCTGCCCGATCGCTTCGTCAAGGCGACGCTCGCCCTGGAGGACAAGCGGTTTTTCAGCCATGCCGGCGTCGATCCCTATGCCGTGGGTCGCGCGGCCTGGCAAAATCTGAGCTCCGTCAGGCGGCGTTCCGGCGCATCCACCATTGCCATGCAGGTCGCGCGCATGCAGCAGCCGGAAGCACGCACCTTCGTCCACAAGATCCTGGAGGCCGGCACCGGGATTGCGCTGACCCTGCGCTATGGTCACGATGCCGTATTGAATCAGTATCTGCGGCTGGCTCCCTATGGCAATGGCAGCCATGGAATCGCCCATGCGGCGCGGTTCTATTTCGACAAGCCGGTCGCCGACCTGTCCTGGGCGGAAATCGCCTTGCTCTCCGCCATCCCGCAATCGCCGACGCGCATGAACCCGCTCAGGCCCGACGGGCTGCGCCGGGCGGTCCAGCGCGGACATCAGGTGCTGGATGTGCTGCAGGCGCAAAGGATCGTCGGAACCGATGAAGCGGAAATCGCACATCGTCAATTGAATGAGCTGCGGATGCCCGATCTGCCGCGTCGCCCCGATGCTTTGCATGTGATCTTGCGCTATCACGGCCTTATCGCAAGCGGCCAGATAGCGCCTGCTTCCGCCAGCACGCCGCTGATCCACACCACGATCGACCTCTCCCTGCAACGTGATGTCACGGCGCTCTCAAGACGCTTCCTTGATAGCTGGCGACCGGCCGGAGCCCTGCAGGTTGCCGCCATGGTCGTATCGCGAGAGACGGGCGAGGTTTTGGCCCAGGTGGGATCGAGCAACTACTATGGCAGGCATGCCGGCTCGTTTGATTACACGCAGATACAACGGTCCCCCGGGTCCACCCTGAAGCCTTTCGTCTATGCGCTGGCCCTTGAGCGCGGGGTGCTGAAGCCAACCGACATGCTGCTGGACCTGCCGGAGGGAGCATCGGGCATTGGCGATGCCGACCGCGAATTCCTTGGCCCCATGCTGCCGCGGCAGGCGCTTGCCAACTCGCGCAATGTACCGGCGACAAACCTGCTACGCAGCGTCGGGCTTGAAACAACCTTCCACTTTCTGCGCGATCTTGGCCTGCACGATCTGGAGATTCCAGCCGATCATTTCGGCCTGTCGATGGCGATTGGCTCGCTGCCGACGCGCCTCGACAGCCTGATGCGAGCCTACCGCGCGCTCGCCAATGACGGACAATTGCAGAACTTGCGTTGGGCGAGCGAGCAGCCGCAGCCGCCACCTGTGCGGGTCGTTTCCCTTGATACGGCGCGTCTGATTACATCCTTCCTGTCCGATCCGCAGGCACGTCTCCCGAGCTTCCATCGCTACGGATCGCTCGAATATCCGTTTCCGGTCGCGATCAAGACCGGCACATCGCAAGGATATCGCGATGCCTGGGCAATGGCCTATTCACAGAAGGTGGTGGTCGGCGTGTGGGTCGGGCGCGGCGATAACGGCACCATGAACAGGATGACCGGAGCCGGCAGCGCCGCGCACCTCGTTCACGCCATCATGGATCGCGTCCATGGCAACAAGCCCGGAGACCTCGCCGACGCCCGTTTTCCAACGCCGCCGGAGCGCAAAGTCGTGGATCTTTGCATCGTCAATGGCGCAGCAAACGACAAGACATGTAGCCAGACGCTCGTCGAATGGCTGAAACCCGGCGAAATGCCGGCATTGACGACGGTTGCCCCGCATATGGTTGCGAGCAGCGGCGCTGTGACCGCATTGGCCTCCACGACGGGGGCCTCCATGAAGGGCCTGTTCGCCGGGCGCGAGGGCGGCGATCCGCAAATTCATCTCGCTATTTCGACGCCTGCCCGCAACAGCCAGATCTGGCGCAACCCGGAGCAGCCGGCCGCATACAACCGCCTGGCCCTGAAGGCAGAGGTGAAGCCTCATGTGCCGCAGATCGTCTGGTATGTCGACGGTCAGCCCTTTGCCGTCACGGATCCTGACCGCCCGGTTTTCTGGCCAATCCAGAGCGGCGAACACCGTTTCCAGATCCGCCTGCCCTATCGCGACGAAACCTCGGCCGTCATCCCCGTTTACGTGCAGTGAAGAAAGCCGGCGCATTGCCGGTTAAAGCCGCCCTCAGCGTTCTTTTCACTCGTTTGCGACATGTTTATTCCCGTCGAAGCCGCAGCGTCAGGAAACCTGCAACAAGAGCGGCGACCATGCTGAACAGGATTGGTCCGAGATAGCTGCCGGTTTTGTCGAAGACGAGCCCAGCCATTGTCGGCCCCAGCAAGGCAGCCACACCGACGGCCGTATAGAGATAGCCCAGCATCGTTCCGATATTGCGGGTACCGAAAAGGTCAGCGGCAACGGCCGGATAGAGCCCGACGCAACCGCCATAGCTCATGCCGAACGTCAGGGTGAAAAGCACCAGCATGGTCATGCCATTGGCAACGGACCACAGCAGAAACGAGCCGGCAACACCAAAGGTAAGAATTGCCAAAAGACGCACCGAACCAATGCGATCACCGAGGCCGGCCAGAACGAAACGCCCGAAGATATTTCCAATGCCGATCAGAGCGATGAGGATCGTGCCGCTTTCGAGCGACAGGCCCATATCGTGCGCCGCCGGCACAATATGGACATAGGGAATGAAGGTGCAGAACGAGGCCAGGAGCAGCATGAGATAGAACAGGCGGAAATGACCGTTGCGCCAGACCGTGAAAGGGTTGGGCCGGTCTGCAATTCTCGCCCCGGACGGATCGCTGTTGTCCTGGCGCTTGCGCACCAGCATTGCGGCCGGCAGACCGACTGCGGCAATGATGACAGCCAAACCGATGAAACATCCCCGCCAGCCGAGCGTCGGGATGAGTTGACCAATCGCAAATGGCAGCAGCAGCGTACCAAGGCCGATGCCGGCTGTCGCAATGCCCGATGCACGGCTTCGCTTGAGGATGAACCAGGACTGCACGGCGCCAAGCGCCGGGACGTAGGAAAGGCCGATCCCAACTCCCACGCCTGCGCCATACCACACATAAAGCGAGGCCAAGGACTGCGCCCGGCTGCCTCCGGCATAGCCGATAATCATCGCCAGCAAACCTGCTGCGATGACGACGCGAGACGACCAGCGATCAGCAAGTGGGCCGGCAATCGCACCCAACGAGTAGAACACGAAAGCCGAGATGGAAAAGACGAGCGCAATTTCCCCACGCGATGCCGCGAACTCCTGGGAAAGGCCGGGAAAAACGGCCGAGAACCCGTAGGCAGAACCGAAAGTGACGGCGGTCAGCGCATGCGCTCCGCCAACCACCCTCCATCCGCTTGGCGAGTCTGTCGTTTCGGGCAGAGAAACATCTGAAGATGCAGACGACATAGCAATCGACCTTTCAAAACATTTCCCGCCGGCTTATCCGTGCGTGGCCGCCGCGATTGCCTCGCCTCTGATCTCCTCCGTCAACTTCAACCGCAACTCCGAGAATTCCGGACTTGCCTTGATCGTGTAGTGGCGCGGATGAGGAAGGTTCACAGGTGTGATCGACTTGATGCGGCCGGGGCGCGCCGTCATCGTCACAACGCGCGATGCCATGAACACCGCCTCCTCAATGTCGTGCGTCACGAAGACTACCGTCTTCTGCTCGCGCTCCCATATGCCGAGCAGAAGCTCTTGCATCAGCCCGCGCGTCTGGTTGTCGAGCGCGCCGAACGGCTCGTCCAGCAACAGGATCTTTGGATCATTCGCAAGCGCACGAGCGATCGCCGTTCGCTGTTGCATGCCGCCGGACAGTTGCTTCGGCCAATGCTCCTCGAAGCCGCGCAGACCAACCTTGTCTATATAGCTCGCGACGATATCGTTCCGCTCCTTCTCGGCGATACCGCGCTCGCGCAGGCCGAAGCCGACATTCTCGCGGATCGTCAACCATGGAAACAGTGTGTAGGACTGGAACACCATGCCGCGATCGGCGCTGGGACCGGTGACTTCCTTGCCATCCAGCATCACCGTGCCTGATGTCGGACGATCGAGGCCGGCAATGATCCGCAAAAGCGTGGATTTGCCGCAGCCCGAGGGGCCGAGGATGGTGACGAAATCATTGCGGGGGATATCCAGCGTCGTCGGCTGGAGAGCAAGAGTTGGCGCGCCACCCTTTACGCCGGGGAAAGTACGGCTGACATCCTTGATGCGAAGTTCGCCGGGAACACTCATGCAAACCTCCATGCAAACAGCTTTCGGTTCACGCGCTTGAAAGCGAAATCAGAAACAAGGCCGATCAGGCCGATGACGATGATGCCGAAAATGATCTGGCCGGTCGCAAGGAGTGCCTGGCTGTTGATGATCATATAGCCGATGCCCGAGGATGCACCGATGAGCTCGGCAACGATGACATAGGTCCAGGCCCAGCCGAGAACGAGCCGAAGCGTTTCGCCGATGTCGGGCGCGGCGGCGGGGATCAGCACGCGCCTGACAACGCCACGATCGGAGGCTCCGAGCGTATAGGCAGCCTCCACCAGATCCCGCCGCGTCCCGGCGACCGAGACGGCCACCATCAGAATGATCTGGAATACAGCACCGATGAAGATGACGAGCAGCTTTTGCGTTTCCCCGATACCAGCCCAAAGAATGAGCAGCGGCACGAAGGCCGAAGCGGGCAAATAACGGGCAAACGAGACGAAAGGCTCAAGAAGGGCCTCGACCGGCTTGTAGGCGCCCATGAGGATGCCAAGCGGCACGGCGATCAGCGCCGACAGGACGAAACCGCCGAGCACGCGCCAGATCGTCATGCCGATATCGAAGGCAAAGCCTTGATTGACAAGCAGATCATAGCCGTCCTTCACCATGGTGATCGGATCGGCAAGAAAGGTCTTCGAAACAAAGCCGCCGAGCGTGAGGCAACCCCAGCCGACGAAGAAAAGAATGAAGAAAAGCAAGCCGTATAGAAGCCGGCTGCCGGAGCTGATGGGTTCGAGCGGGCGCATTGTGTCTCTTGTCGTGAGAAAGGCGTGCCGGGTGCTCGACACGCCCAGGAATTGCTTTTGGCCTTACTCGATGAAGGAGGGATCAGCCAGTTTCGAAAGATCCGGCTTGTTCTTGATGACGCCGGCGTCGAGCAGGATCTGGGCAGCTTCCTCGCTGAACGTCTTGAAGGTCGAGCCGAAGAACTTCTTGGCCGCGGCCTTATCCTGCCATTCAAGATACGCGGCGGACTCGCCGAATTCCTTGCCGGACTGCTTCACGTCCTTGCCCATGATCTCGTAGGACTTGTCCTTGTCCGTCTTGATCATCTCGAGCGCTTCGTAATAGCTCGCGGCCAGCGCCTTGGCGGCATCCGGATGATCCTTCAGGAAGGCGTTCGTGCAGCCGAAAGTGTCCATGACGGCCGGATAGTCGACCGTGGTGGCGATGATCTTACCTTTGTCCGGCGCTGCGCGAACTGCCGAGAGATAGGGCTCGTAGGTCACGGCTGCGTCATTCTGGCCGGCGAGCAGCGCCTGGGCGGCGGGACCCGGCTCCATGTTGACGACCTTGACGTCCTTCATGCTCATGCCGTTCTTGACAAGGATATAGGCGAGCAGGAAGTAAGGCGACGTTCCCGGGGCAGATGCCGCGACCGCCTTGCCCTTGAGATCGGCAACCTTGTCGATCCCCGGCTTTGCGGCAATGCCGTCCGCTCCGTGCGAAACGTCCAGCTGGAACAATTGCGTCGTGGCAACGCCGGCGGCATTCCAGACAATCCATGTTTCCACGGTCGTTGCGGCGCACTGGATATCGCCCGAGGCAAGGGCCAGGTGGCGGCTTGCCTGCGGCACTTTCACCACCGAGACGTCAAGCCCGTGTTTCTTGAAGATGCCGGCTTCCTTGGCAAGCGTCAGCGGCGCAAAGCCAGTCCAGCCCGAAATTCCGATCGATACTTTCGTGTCTGCCGCCTGTGCTTGCGAGAGGCCGGCCAGGGCCGTAAAGGCGGCGAGAAACAATGCCTTTTTCATGATGTGAAGTTCCCTGCTCTTTGTTGAGGCAGCTGACGATACTGCCGTTTTTGGCAGCAGCATATTGCGTGCGCGACTTTTTCATGTCTAGACAAAATAACTCGCGACGCTGCGGATTTTGCGGGTTTCCCCGTTTGATCATCCCATGTCGAGCAGCCGTCAGTGCACAAAGCACAACAGGAAGCTACACCGCTGGCGCGACGTCGGTTAAAAGTTGTAGCTGCCTATTGCGACAACAGTTCTCCCTCAAACGCGCTTCGGCAAAATATGCGCCTGACCGGTCCTGAAAACTGTCGCGCGCCCGCCTTCTCATGAGGCAACCCGCAGAACATACACGGCAGGTTTCCGTCTGGGACATGAGAAGAAGCAGGCAGATGGAGCGTTTCTGAAACTTAGGCTTTGTGGAGGACATGGGCGGCCTTCACAGCGGCCGATGCCCGATTCTCGACGCCGAGTTTGACGTAGATCTGCTCTAGATGCTTGTTCACTGTGCGCGCGGAAAGGCCGAGGATTTCACCGATGTCGCGGTTCGATTTCCCCTTTGCAAGCCATAGCAGCACCTCAGACTCGCGCTGGGTCAACGAGAAATGCTGGCGCAGTATGTCATCGTCAGGGCGCTGATCCCTGGCGGTCAGCCGAAAGAGATACTCGTCTGTGCCGATGGCACCGAGAAAGGAGAATTGCAGGACCGATTGCCCGCCACTGCTGATCGAAAGAAGGTTATCCCGAGCAGAGCCCAGCCGCTCACGTTCAAGCATGAAGGCAGCAATGTGTTTCGACGCCAGATCGAGGCCGTCGTCGCTGCCGGTAGCGGCATTGATGAGGCGGGTTGCCTGTGGGGTCGACCAATGGATCGAGCCGTTTCCCTTGACTGCAAGCAGATGCCGGCCCGCAGCATCGAGCGCCACTCTTGCACTTTGCGCAGAGCGGGCATTGCGAAGATGAACGCGAATGCGGGCGCGCAATTCGTCGACGTTGATCGGCTTGGTAAGATAATCGACACCGCCGGATTCCAACGCATGCACGACATGTCCCGTTTCGGTCAGGCCGGTCATGAAGACGACGGGGATCTGGGCCATGCCCGCATTGGCCTTCAGCCGACGGCAGGTCTCAAAGCCATCCATCAAAGGCATGACGGCATCGAGAAGGATGAGATCGGGCGTGATACGCTCAACGATGTTCAATGCGGCCGACCCGGATGTGGCGATCAGCACCGAGAAGCCGGATTGCTCGAGCGCGTCCGTGAGGAAGCCGAGCGCCTCGGGAGAATCGTCCACCAGCAAGACTATGTCGCGGGGAAGGTTGGGCTCAGCCAATCTATTCTACCTTTTCACTGTCGAAGGTGCGCAGCATAATGAGAAAGCCATCCAGGTCGAAGGCCTGAACACGAGCGCGCAAGGCGTCGGTAAACGGCTTGTTCTCCTCAAATCTGGCGAGGTCCGCAAGCTTTGCCTCGATGCCCCTGACATAGCCGATTTCGCCAAGCCGCATCAGCTCCCTAACATGCTCTAGTCCTGGGCTTTTCAGTGCCGGTGGCGGCTTCGGCGCGACCGGGCTGCTGGCGTCGATATAGATCCATTTCAGGGCGAGATGCAGCGCAAGCTTGTCACGCAGCTGACGGATATCAACGGGCTTGGCGATCGCATCATTATGGCTGTCGTCACTGTCGGTTGCAGCGGCGGCATCGCCGATATTGGCCGACAACATCAGGATCGGCGCCATCTGACCATTTTCCCGGAGCCGCGAGACGAGTTGCCAGCCATTCATCCCAGGCATGGAAATATCCACCAGGAAAAGATCCGGCTTGATGCCTTCGATCAGCGTCAGGCAGTCGGGACCGCCGGCGGCAGTCAGCACAATGAAGTCGAGCGGCGACAGGATCTCGCGCATCAGTTCACGATGGTCTTCGTTGTCGTCGACGACAACAAGGGTCCGTCGCGGCCCCTCATAACCGACGATGCGCTGCTCCTGCGCCGGCGGCTTCATCGGGCGGATCACCGCCGATAGCATCAGACGCACTCGGAAGGTCGACCCTATGTCCTTCTCGCTTGTAACGGAGATTTCGCCGCCGAGCGTATTGGTCAGCAACCGTGTGATGGTCAGCCCAAGACCGAGGCCTGGCATCGGCCTCACGCTATCGGCTTCGCCGCGCTGGAAGGGCTCGTAGATGCGCGTGATGTCCTTTTCGGCAATCCCGCGACCCGTATCGGAAACCGTGAAGGTGGCAACCTGATTGCGGTAGCCCACCTCAAAGCGAACGCTGCCCATATCGGTGAACTTGATGGCGTTGGAGAGCAGGTTGACGAGGATCTGGCGCAACCGCTTCTCGTCGGTGCGGACATAATCGGGCAAGGCGGCGGCGCGCTCATGGACAAAAGTCAGCCCTTTGGCCTGCGCCTGGGGACGAAACATGTCGATGATCTGGTCGAGGAAATCCTGGATATTGATCTCGTTGGAATAGACCTGCAATCGGCCTGCCTCGATCTTCGAAATATCGAGCAATCCATCGATCAGCCCGGAAAGATGTTCGGCGCTGCGGCGAATGACCTTCAGGGAGGATTGGCGCGGCGCCGGAATCGTCTCGTCGCGCTCGAGGATCTGGGCATAACCGAGCACGGCATTGAGTGGCGTGCGCAATTCGTGGCTCAAGCCCACGACATAGCGGCTCTTGGCCCGGTTTGCGGCCTCCGCCGCTTCCTTGGCGCCCTGCAGGGCGGCATCCGTCTTCTTGTGCGCGGCGATTTCTTTCAATAGCAGCGTGTTCTGACGGGAGGATTCCTCCTCGGCGACCACACGGCTGTCATGGGCAAGCACGTAAAACCAGCAGGCGACACCTGCGATGACGGCAAAAACAAAGAAGACAATCAGGATCGTTCGATCGACGACCGCGGCCGTCTCAGGAGAGGCAGCGCCGACCTGATGCGCGATCATCGCAAGAATGGCGCCCATGGCGGTCAGCGCCAGGACGACAGCGATGCCATAGCGACCGAGGCGTGTGGCAAGCCGCGCGACGATGCTTTCCGGCAACAAGGTCTTGGCGACGGTGGTTACCTGCGTATTGAGCCGCGCTTTCGGCTTACACATGTCGTGACAGCGACTGTCGAGTGAACAGCACAGCGAGCAGATCGGCGCGGCATAGGCCGGGCACCAGGCCATGTCCTCCGGCTCGAAGGGATGTTCGCAGATCGAGCAGGTAATGGTGCTGAGGTTCTTCCAGCTCTGTCGCGGCTTGCGGGCAAGATAATATTTGCCCTTGGTGGCCCAAGCGATGAAAGGCGAAGCGATGAGCGCCACAACGAGGGTGATATAGGGCGCAAGCGAAGCGGCGACCGCACCGAATGCGCCGAAATGGGCAATCAGCGAGACGGTCGCCGACATCGCCATCGCGCCGAGGCCGACCGGATTGATATCATAGAGATGGGCGCGCTTGAATTCGATACCTGGCGGCGCCAGCCCCAGCGGCTTGTTGATGAAGAGATCAGCCGAGATGGTGCAAAGCCATGCCATGGCGATGATAGAGAAAATGCCGAGCGTCTCTTCAAGCAAGCGGTAAATGCCGAGCTCCATCAACAAAAGCGCGATGGCGACATTGAAGATCAGCCAGATGACGCGGCCGGGGTGGCTATGCGTCAGCCTCGAAAAGAAGTTCGACCATGCGAGCGAGCCGGCATAGGCATTCATGACGTTGATCTTCAGCTGTGAGATCATCACGAAAGCGACCATGAGAAGCAGCGCGGCATTGTGCCAGGGGATCATGTAGCCGAAGGCCGTCAGATACATCTGGGCGGGATCGGCGGCGTGATCGGCCGGCACGCCCGAGGTCAGCGTCAGGACAACAAGGAACGAACCGGCAAGCAGCTTCGGCGCGCCGATGATGACCCATCCCGGTCCGGCCAAGAAGACGGCCAACCGGTGGCGCCATTTGCGGTGACCGTCCGGCGGCAGGAAGCGCAGGAAGTCGGCCTGTTCGCCGATCTGCGACATCAGCGCCAGAATGACCGCTGAAGCGGCGCCGAATTCCACCAGATCGAAGGGGGCGGCACTGCCGGGAGCACTCGATGCGTGATGAATGCCGGCAAAGGCCCGCCAGAGATCAAATTTGCCCCAATCGGCAAAGGCGATGAAGACGAAGGGCAGGATGTTGAGAACGATCCAGAAGGGCTGAGTCAGCAGCTGAAACCGGCTGATGAGACGCACGCCATGGGTGACGAGCGGGATCACCATGACGGCACTGATGATATAGCCGATCCAGACGGGTATGCCGAGCGTCAGCTCCAGTGCGCCCGACATGATCGACGCCTCGATCGCAAACAGCATGAAGGTGAAGCTGGCATAGATCAGCGAGGTGATGGTCGAGCCAATGTAGCCGAAGCTCGCGCCGCGGGTCAGGAGATCGATGTCGACGCCGTGGCGGATGGCATAGCGGCTGATTGGCAAGCCCACGGCCAGCATGACGATACTGGCAACGATGATGGCGTAGAACGCGTTGGTGGTGCCGTAGGAGAGCGTAATCGCGCCGCCGATCGCTTCCAGCGCGAGGAAGGAAATGGCGCCGATCGCCGTTTGCGAGATACGCTGCGACGAGAATTGCCGCGCGCTCTTCGCGGTGAAACGCAAGGCATAGTCTTCCAGCGTCTGGTTCGCGACCCAGCGATTATACTCGCGTCTCACAGGAATGATGCGTTGCCGCGCCGCCATGCTTACCCTTCAGCAGTCCCGCCATGATCACTCCGGCAGTCCAGAGGTGTCGTAACATGGATCGGCGCTGCGCTTAAGGGCGCTAGGGCAGCCAAAGCTGCAGATTTCGCCCCGGCACCTACGTCATTCTACGTATGTGGTTTCCTCGGGGGCTGCCGAATAGTCACCTCAGGCAACGGTCCAATTTCTTTTACCGGCCGTTGCGGCAGACAAAAAGAGGGGAACCACGGATGAAACTCAAGACTCTCGTCTCCGGCGCGCTGCTTGGCGCCATCATGTCCACGAGCGCATTCCACGGCGCTTTCGCTGCCGACGACACCATCAAGGTCGGCGTCCTGCATTCGCTTTCCGGCACCATGGCGATTTCGGAAACGACGCTCAAGGATGCTATGCTGATGCTCATCGACGAGCAGAACAAGAAGGGCGGCGTTCTCGGCAAGAAGCTCGAGCCTGTCGTCGTCGACCCCGCCTCCGACTGGCCGCTCTTTGCCGAAAAGGCGCGCGAACTGATCCAGAAGGACAAGGTTTCCGCCGTATTCGGCTGCTGGACCTCGGTGTCGCGCAAGTCGGTTCTACCCGTGTTCAAGGAATTGAACTCGATCCTGTTCTATCCGGTGCAGTTCGAAGGTGAAGAGTCCGAGCGCAACGTCTTCTATACGGGTGCTGCTCCGAACCAACAGGCTATCCCGGCTGTCGACTATCTGATGAAGAACGAAGGCGTACAGCGCTGGGTGCTCGAAGGCACCGACTATGTCTATCCGCGCACGACCAACAAGATCCTCGAAGCCTATCTGAAGTCCAAGGGTGTCAAGGACGAGGACATCATCATCAACTACACGCCATTCGGCTTCTCCGACTGGCAGACGGAAGTCTCAAAGATCAAGGCTTTCGGTGCAGCCGGCAAGAAGACCGCCGTCGTCTCCACAATCAACGGCGATGCCAACGTTCCCTTCTACAAGGAACTCGGCAACCAGGGAGTCAAGGCGGAAGACATTCCAGTCGTCGCCTTCTCGGTCGGCGAAGAGGAGCTGGCCGGCGTCGACACCAAGCCACTTGTTGGGCATCTCGCCGCCTGGAACTACTTCCAGTCCGTCGACACGCCCGCCAATGCCGCCTTCATCAAGGAATGGCACGCCTATACCAAGAACGACAAGCGCGTGACCAACGACCCGATGGAAGCCGCCTATATCGGCTTCAACATGTGGGTGAAGGCTGTCGAGAAGGCCGGCACCACCGATCCGGATAAGGTCATCGACGCCCTCGTTGGCGTTTCCGTTCCGAACCTCACCGGCGGCACTGCCACCATGATGCCGAACCACTACATCACCAAGCCGGTCTTGATCGGCGAAGTGCAGGAAAACGGGCAGTTTGACGTTGTCTCGCAGACTCCTGCGGTGGTCGGCAAGGAATGGTCGAATTACCTGCCTGACAGCAAGGATCTGATCTCGGATTGGCGCATGCCGATGAACTGCGGCAACTTCAACGTCACCACCGGCAAGTGCGGCGGCAAGGGTTCCTGATATCAGCTGATTGAATGCAAGACCGCCGCTGGCAGGCTTTTCTGCCCGCGGCAGCTTGAGGGGACAAAGCCCAATGTTCGACAAATTCACTTACCGCATGGCCTTGGTGCTCATCGCCGGCTTCTGTCTCGTGCTGGCGCTGACGGCGACTAGCCTACGCGCCCAGGAAGATGCCCACGGCCTCGTCAATTCGCTTGGCCAGGCCAATTTCCAGCAGGCCGCTGCGATCGTCCAGAGCCTTGCCAAGACCGGCGACACCAAGGTCGTGCCGGCACTGCAGGCCTTCTCCGATGGCGATCTCTATGTCCGCAAATCCGACAACAAGGTCTTCATCGCCAAATCCTCCGGCGATGCGATGGCACTGATGGACCCGCTCACGGGACAGGCGGCCGGGCAGGAAGCCCAGGACAATCTCGGCAAGATCAAGATCAACAATAGTCTCCGCCGCGCCGTTCGTGCGGCTCTCGGCAGTTTGACGCTGATGAGCCCGGATCGCGGTGTCCGGCTCGAGGCAGCGCAATCGGTGCTGAAATCGCCGAGCGCGGACTCGCTGGAGACCGTCGAGACGGCACTGCAGAACGAGAAAGACGGAGAAATTCGCACTGTCCTCGAACGGGCACGAGCTGTTGCCGTGCTCGGCTCCGACCGCCCCTTGGAAGACAAGAAGGCCGCGATCGAGACGATCAAGGTCGAGGGCGGCCGGGATGCCATCGGCATCCTCTCCTCGGTTTCCGTCGACGACAGCCTCAAGCCGGATGTTGCCGCCGCCATTGCCGGTATTCAGGACCAGTTGAAATTCTGGGATGCGGTGCAGAATGTCTGGTACGGCTTGTCGCTTGGTTCGGTGCTGCTGTTGGCCGCCATCGGCCTTGCCATCACCTTCGGGGTTATGGGCATCATCAACATGGCGCATGGCGAGATGGTAATGCTCGGCGCCTATTCCACCTTCATGGTGCAGAGCGTCATCCGCAATTCGTACCCGGAACTGTTCGACTGGTCGCTCGCGATCGCTCTGCCGGTTGCCTTCATCGTCACCGGTGCGGTCGGCCTCGTCATCGAGCGCGGCGTCATTCGTTTTCTCTATGGTCGACCGCTGGAGACGCTGCTTGCCACCTGGGGCATCTCGCTGATCCTGCAACAGGCGGTGCGCTCGATCTTCGGGCCGACCAACCAGGAAGTCGGCAACCCCTCGTGGATGTCCGGTTCCTTCGATCTCGGCTATCTCTCCATCACCTGGAATCGTCTCTGGATCATCGTCTTTTCGCTCGGCGTCTTTGTGGCGCTGCTGCTTCTGCTCAAGCGCTCCGCCTTCGGGCTGCAGATGCGGGCGGTGACGCAGAACCGGCGGATGGCTTCTTCGATGGGCATTCGCACGCCCTGGGTCGATGCCTTCACCTTTGCGCTCGGATCGGGCATCGCCGGCATGGCCGGCGTCGCGCTCTCGCAGATCGACAACGTCTCGCCGAACCTCGGCCAGAGCTACATCATCGACAGTTTCATGGTCGTGGTCTTCGGTGGCGTCGGCAATCTCTGGGGGACGCTGGTCGGCGCCTTCTCTCTCGGCATTCTCAACAAGTTCCTTGAGCCCTATGCGGGAGCGGTGCTCGGCAAGATCCTCGTGCTCGTTCTCATCATCCTCTTCATCCAGAAACGTCCGCGCGGGCTCTTCGCGCTCAAGGGAAGGGCGGTGGAAGCATGATCACCGCCTTTATCCTGCGCTCGCTTGACCGCCGCATCAGCATCGCCATCGCGATATTGCTCGCCGTCGCCTTTCTCGTGCCACTGTCGAACCTGGCTCTGCCGGAAACCAGCGCTCTGCATGTGCCGACCTATCTGATGTCGCTGTTCGGCAAGTACCTGACCTATGCGCTGCTCGCCTTGGCGCTTGATCTGGTCTGGGGCTATTGCGGCATTCTCTCGCTCGGCCACGCCGCCTTTTTTGCACTCGGCGGCTATGCGATGGGCATGTACCTGATGCGGCAGATCGGTTCGCGCGGCACTTACGGCAATCCGCTCCTGCCCGATTTCATGGTGTTCCTGAACTGGAAGGATCTGCCGTGGTTCTGGTACGGCTTCGATAACTTCTGGTTCGCCATGCTGATGGTGCTCGTCGCACCCGGCCTGCTTGCCTTCATCTTCGGCTGGTTCGCCTTCCGCTCACGCGTCAACGGCGTCTACCTGTCGATCATCACGCAGGCGATGACCTATGCGCTGCTGCTTGCCTTCTTCCGCAACGATATGGGCTTTGGCGGTAACAACGGCCTGACAGACTTCAAGGATATACTCGGCTTCAACATCCAGGCCGATGGCACGCGCGCCGTGCTCTTTGCCATCACTGCGCTGATCCTGGCGCTGGCGCTGATGCTGTCCTCGGCCATTGTGCGGTCGAAATTCGGCAAGGTGCTGGTCGGCGTGCGCGATGCCGAAAGCCGCACGCGCTTCCTCGGCTATCGCGTCGAGCATGTGAAACTCTTCGTCTTCGTGGTGTCGGCGATGATGGCGGGTATTGCCGGCGCGCTCTACGTGCCGCAGATCGGTATCATCAATCCCGGTGAATTTGCGCCAGCCAATTCCATCGAAGTCGTCATCTGGACGGCGGTCGGCGGTCGGGCAACACTGATCGGGCCGATTATCGGCGCCATCCTCGTCAACGGCGGCAAGACTGTTTTCACCGGCCTGTTTCCGAGCTTCTGGTTGTTTGCGCTCGGTGGCCTGTTCGTCGCGGTCACGCTGTTCCTGCCCAAGGGCATCGTCGGAACGATCGGTCCTTATATTGCGAGGAAACCAAAGCCGGCCAGTCCGCAGCCCAAGGCCGCGGAAGACGAAGCCAGCAAGCCCGTACAGGCGGCGGAGTGAGATCATGATCCCGGATATCAAGCCCAACAGCATGCTTTATCTCAATAATGTCTCGGTCTCCTTCGATGGCTTCAAGGCGTTGAATTCGCTGTCCATGGTCATCGAACCAGGAGAGCTTCGCGCCATCATCGGCCCGAACGGCGCCGGCAAGACCACGATGATGGATATCATCACCGGCAAGACGCGGCCCGACGAGGGTGAGGTGTTCTTCAATGGCCAGATTGACCTCACCAAGAGGGACGAGGCCGACATTGCGCAGCTCGGCATCGGTCGGAAATTCCAGAAACCGACCGTCTTTGAGAGTCATACTGTCTGGGACAATCTCGAACTGGCTCTCAACCGCAATCGCGGCGTCTTCGCGACGTTGTTCTATCGGCTGACGCCTGAAGATCGTGATCGCATCGACGAAATCCTTAAGACGGTGCGCCTGTCGCATCGCCGGGAAGAGTTGGCAGCCAATCTTTCCCACGGCCAGAAGCAATGGCTGGAGATCGGCATGCTGCTCGCGCAGGAGCCGAAATTGCTGCTGGTGGACGAACCCGTCGCCGGCATGACCGATGCCGAGACGGCGGAGACGGCTCTATTGTTGAAGGAGATCGCCAAGACGCGTTCGGTCGTCGTGGTCGAGCACGACATGGGCTTCATCCGCGACCTCGGCGTCAAGGTAACATGCCTGGCCGAAGGCTCGGTGCTGGCGGAGGGCTCAATCGATTTCGTCAGCAGCGATCCGAAGGTGATCGAGAATTATCTGGGGCGATGAGATGCTGACAGTCGAAAACGCAAATCTGCATTATGGCGCCGCACAGGCGCTGCGCGGCATCTCGATCAAGGCGGAGATGGGCAAGATCACCTGCGTGCTCGGGCGTAACGGCGTCGGCAAGAGCTCGCTCTTGCGTGCCGTCACCGGCCAGCACGCGCTGTCGGCGGGAACGGTTGCCTTCAACGGCGTGACGCTGAACGGCATGGCGCCCTTTGCCCGCGCCAAGCAAGGGATCGGCTACGTGCCGCAGGGCCGTGAGATCTTTCCTCTGCTCACCGTCAAGGAGAATTTGGAGAGCGGATATGCGCCGCTCTCTCGCCGTGATCGCAATATTCCCGACGATATCTACAGCCTCTTTCCGGTGCTGAAATCCATGCTGTCGCGACGCGGCGGCGATCTGTCGGGCGGCCAGCAACAGCAGCTGGCAATCGGGCGGGCGATGGTGACACGGCCGAAGATCCTGGTGCTGGACGAGCCGACCGAGGGCATCCAGCCCTCGATCATCAAGGATATCGGCCGGGCGATCCGGTATCTCCGAGACTCCACCGGCATGGCGATCCTGCTGGTCGAGCAATATCTCGATTTCTGCCGCGAGCTTGCCGATTACGTCTACATCATGGACCGCGGCGAGATCGTGCATGAGGGGCTGGCGGAGACATTGGACACGCCGGAGGCCCGGCGGCATTTGACCGTTTGACTGGCTGCAAGCGCGATCGGAGTAACCTCTCGTCGCGCAGCATACGCCAATCGGCAGCGGATAAGATGTTCTGAGCCCCATCGAAATTCGGCACGGGGGCGATGAGTTCGCGCGTGCACAGGTGTTGCGGAAGGTTGAGAACCTCAGGCGTCAAACGGGAGGTCGGAACTGCTCTTTTCGCCCAAGCGATCGCTAACCAACCAGCGGACGATGACAGTGCAAGAGCCCAGTCAAAACAGGTTAGATCCTGAACGTCGACGGAACTGTACCATCGCGCAGATGCCGAAAGTCGCTTTGATCAGCGTTTTGGCGTGATGCGATCGTCGGAGCGTTCGATGAGCTTGGGCATGATGAGGGCCTGCAGTGCCTGCGGCTTCTCGCCTTCCATGCGCCTGAGGATGTAGCTGCCCAGAAGCTCGCTCGGCTCGTGGATCGGCAGGAAATAGGTGGTGATCGGCGGCGCGAAATACTGGCTGACATTCAGGTCGTCCGTCGCGTTGATCACCGCATCGCGGCCATGCACCAGACCACGCTCGTGAAAGCCGGAGAAGGCGCCGAGCGCCGAGGCTTCGTTGGCGCAGATATAGGCAGTCGGCGGATCGGGCAGACGCGACATGACAAGCACGCTTTCGCGCCCGAACGCCGGCGTCAGCCGGTCATGCGCCACCAGCACCGGATCGAAGGCAAGGCCGGCGACATCGAGCGCCTGCCGATAGGCTAAAAGCCGGGTGATGGCATAGCTCAGATCGGCCATCGGATTGATGAGCGCGATACGGCGATGGCCACGCTCGACCAGCCGCGCCACCGACCGGCGGATCATCTGCTCGTTGTCGGCATCGACGAAGGCATGCGCATCATTGTCGATCGTCGTGCCATAGGTGACGAAGGGAAAATCCGCCGCCTGCATGATGCGGATGCGCGGATCGTCGGCGCGTGTGCCCGAGACGATGATGCCGTCGGCCTTCTTCAGCGAGACGATCTGCCGGATGGTTGCCAGGCTCTCCTCGAAATTGCGCACCGCATAAAGCGAGACGCGATAGGGGCTGTCCTCCAGCGCCCAGGAAATGCCGCTCAAGAGCTGGGCATATTCGACGCCTTCCCATTCCTGCTGCTTCGGCCCGGGTGCCGTCATGATCGCGGCGACCTGATAGGTCTTGCCGGTGCGCAGCTGCACGCCATGCATGTTCAGCTCATAGCCGACGCGCTCGGCAGCGGCAACGACGATCGCCCGCGTCTCCGGCCGCACCTGCGGCGAACTCTTCAGCGCCTTCGACACGGTGGCAATCGAAAGGCCGGTTTCCTGCGCGATGGTCTTGATCGTCGGTCTCTGCATCCGGTCCGGCTCGCTACGACTGTGACTGGCTAGAGCGTGATGCCGAAAAGTGTAAGCGGTTTTCGGACGACATCACGCTCTACTTCTTTGATTTTAGAACGGATTCAGATTTTAGGTCGAACAGACCTAAAATCATCCGGCTCTAAGGGCGTCGGCCAGCAGGATATAGACCGCCGACGTCCAGGCGAAGGCCCGGTCCCGCAATCCTACCCCCGACACTGCCTCGAAGTTCTCCGCCATACCGCTTCTCGCCGCAACTGAACAGAACTTTTCCGCGATACCACACGATAGTTCTCGTTCCCCTTGTCGGCATTCGGATCTGATGCATCGCCCAATCATTGGCATGCTGGCAGAATCCGCGCCGCTCGGCACGTGCAAACGCGCCCTTGCGAGACGGGACAGCGGTCAGGGCCAACATGAGGCGCGAAACAGAGGGGGTGAAGGGATCCGGTTCTTCATTCGAGCCCGGAAATTGAGGCAGTCAGCGCCACGGCGATATGGCGCCTGCAGATCAATTGCAGACGCCCCACCAGAGATGACATGGCCGGCATTCCAGCACCGGCCACGCCAAAGATTATCAGGCGGCACGCTTCAGTGCATCACCGATAATGGAGACGATTGTCTCGATCTGGGCACGCTCGATGATGAGCGGCGGCGAGAGCGCAATGATATCGCCGGTCACTCGGATCAAAAGCCCCTTGTTGAAGCAATCGACGAACACATCATAAGCGCGCGTGCCCGGTGCTCCGTCGCGTGGTGCCAGCTCGATTGCACCGACAAGGCCGAGATTGCGGATGTCGACCACATGCGGCAGGCCCTTCAGCGAATGCAGCGCATTTTCCCAATCGCCCGCCAGCTCGCTGGCGCGCGTCAGAAGGCCTTCTTCCTCGTAGACTTCCATCGTTGCCAGACCGGCGGCGCAGGCGACGGGGTGGCCAGAATAGGTATAGCCGTGGAACAGCTCGATCTGGTTGTCCGGGCCGGTCATGAGGCCATCATAGACCTTGCGGCTGGCGAAGACCGCGCCCATCGGGATGGCACCGTTGGTGATACCTTTAGCCGTCGTGACGAGATCGGGGACGACGCCGAAATATTCCGTTGCAAAGGGCGTCCCCAGACGGCCAAAGCCGGTGATGACTTCATCGAAGATCAACAGGATGCCATACTTGTCGGCGATCGCCCGCAGCCGCTCCAGATAGCCCCTCGGCGGCAGAATGACGCCGGCGGAGCCGGACATCGGCTCGACGATGACGGCCGCGATCGTTTCTGCGCCATGAAGGGCGACCAGCCGCTCCAGATCTTCCGCAAGCTCGATGCCGTGCGCCGGCAATCCCTTGCTGAAAGCATTGCGCTCGACGTCAAGCGTATGACGCATATGGTCGGCCGGAATCTGGGGGAAGACGCGGCGGTTGTTGACGAGGCCGCCGACGGAGATGCCGCCGAAACCGACGCCATGATAGCCTTTTTCGCGGCCGATGATGCGGGTACGGGTGCCCTGCCCGATCGCACGCTGATAAGCGATGGCAATCTTCAGCGCGGTATCAACGGACTCGGAGCCGGAGCCCGTGAAGAACACGCGATCAAGCCCGGCCTTGGGGCCGCCGGGTGCGTGTGCAGCAAGTTTTGCGGCAAAGTCGAAGGCGATCGGATGGCCCATCTGGAAGGTCGGGGCAAAATCCATCGTCGAAAGCTGACGCTCGACTGCCTGGGTAATCTTCTTGCGGCCGTGGCCGGCGTTCACGCACCAGAGGCCGGCCGTGCCGTCGAGCACCTTATTGCCGTCGACATCCGTGTAGTACATGCCCTCGGCGGCGGCCAACAGACGGGGCGCCGCCTTGAACTGGCGGTTTGCCGTGAACGGCATCCAGAAATTGTCGAGAACCGGGGTGTTGGTGTGGGTAATCTTGTCCATCGTCGCCTCCATTGCGCTCACACTGAAATCAGTGATTTCCTCGCGCGTAACAAGTCCTTTTCTGTTGCGATTTAAGCCATTGATATTATTTGCAACGCATGTAGAGTTTTCGATATTTCGAACAGCTGAAACGCGAGATCACAATGTCTGTCGATATCGGCAATCGCCTTCGCCATCTGCGACTGGCACGCAATCTTTCGCAGCGCGAGCTCGCCAAACGCGCCGGTGTCACCAATTCGACGATTTCCTTGATCGAATCCAACTCCGCCAATCCGTCAGTCGGCGCTCTCAAACGTATTCTCGACGGCATCCCGATCGGTCTCGCAGAATTCTTTGCCTTCGAGCCGGAGACGCCGAAAAAAGCATTCTATGCAGCTGAAGAGTTGGTCGAGATCGGCAAAGGGCCGATTTCCTATCGCCAGATCGGTGACAATCTGTTCGGCCGCAGTCTTCAGATTCTAAAGGAATGTTATCAGCCGGGGGCTGATACCGGCAAAGTACCGCTGGTGCACGAAGGAGAAGAAGGCGGCATCGTCCTGTCAGGCCGCCTGGAAGTAACCGTCGATGACGAAAGGCGCATTCTGGGGCCGGGCGACGCCTACTATTTCGAAAGCCGACGGCCGCACCGGTTCCGTTGCGTCGGGCCGGTGCCTTGCGAAATCATCAGTGCCTGCACGCCGCCCAGCTTCTGATCGTGCCGGCCGACGTGCAAGGAGGCGCGGAAACCCGTCAGCCAAATGTAAAGGCATAGGCCTGCGCGCCGGGATCGAGGAACTTGATCTCGAACGTATGATCCGCAACGGCACCACTTGTACGAACGAGCTGGTAAAGCCGCTGTCCTGTCACGACACCATTGCCGTTTGCATCGGTATCCACCCCGTGACTATCTCCAGGCGGCTTGCCGTCGATGGTGATCTGGAAGCGGATGGGCTTTCCATCTGCCGCCGGTCCAAGCACCAGATGCAGATCACGCGCATGGAAATGATAGTACAGGCTGGCATCGGCGCCGTTGGAGGTTGCCTCCTGCCCGCCAACGGTCCAGTTGCCGGAAAGGCCCCATTCGTTCAGTTTCGGCGTTGCCGCCACATAATCATGAGCTGCGTCGTTTACCGTGCCGGCATCGTCGACGAAGTTCTGCGAGCGCAGATAGCCGACATAGGTTTCCGGCGATTGGACATCGGCCTCATCCGAGGCCGCGGCTTCGGCACCCGTTGCCTTCACATTGACGATGTCGCTGGAAACATGCGCCTTGCCGGCTTCCGCTAGGAGCTGCTGGATCACCCGCTCAGACTGGTCATAATCGCCTTCGCCGAAGTGATGATGGCGTACCTGACCCTGCGCATCGATGAAATAATGAGCCGGCCAATACTCGTTGTCGAAGGCGCGCCAGATGGCATAGTTGTTGTCGATGGCGACAGGATAGGTGATGCCGAGATCGCCGATCGCCTTTTTGACGTTGTCGACATTCTTCTCGAAAGCGAATTCGGGTGCATGCACGCCGATGACGACAAGGCCCTGGTCTTTATACTTCTGCGCCCAGGCTTCGACGTAGGGGATAGCGCGCAGGCAGTTGATGCAGGAATAGGTCCAGAAATCGACAAGGACGACTTTACCCTTCAACCCGGCAGCCGTCAGCGGCTCCGAATTGAGCCATTGCACCGCACCGTCAAGCGACGGGACATGACCTTCGACGGGCAATTGCTCGGCCGCAGGCTTCGCCGTCATCGCCATGGCGCCTCCTGCCCCGGCTACCGCATCGGGTTTGGCGCTCATCATCATCGTATTGGTGGCACTCATCATCGCGCCGCCCTCGCTCTTCATAACCACGGACGAGGGCTTGTCTTGGTTCAGCGGATGGAAGCGATCGACCAGACCCTGCTCCAGCGAGGCGGTGCTGGCGAGCGAGGCCTGTGTCAGCAGACCCGTATCAAGCCCCATCGCAATCGCCACGACGGCGAGCAGCACGGCGACTCCGACGCCACGCCGCAGCCATTCGCCAACGCCAAGGGATCGCTTCATCGCCTGATAGACGCGTCCGCCAATGAGCAGCGCAAGAGCAAGCGACGTGGCGGCGCCCAGGGCATAAGCCAGCAGCAACAGAGTCGTGCCGACGCTTGCCCCCTGCAGGGCCGCACCCGTCAGAATAAGGCCGAGAACAGGTCCCGCGCAGGGCGCCCACAGCAGCCCGGTGGCGACACCGAGCAGCAGCGAGGCTGCGATCGCCGATCCACCGCTGCGGCTCGAGCGATCGGCCGATTGCGACAGACGGGCACCGAGCGAAACCAGCGGGCGTGTCAGGTGGTCCGAAAGCGATGGGAACAGGAGGATGACGCCGAAAATCGCGAGCAACACCAGTGCTGCATAGCGCCCATATTCATTGGCTTCGACCGCCCAGCCGCCGCCGAGTGCGGCAAGCGTTGCGACGGCCGCGAAGGTCGCCGCCATGCCGATCAGCATGGGCAGCGTGCTACGCAGAAAGGGCTGCCCCGCCCGTGCGAAAACGAACGGTAAAACCGGCAAGATGCAAGGGCTGACAATCGTCAGGACGCCGCCGAGATAGGCTAGGATAAACAGGATCATAGGTCAGTCTCTGATTTTCAGGCCGAAGCCCTATGGAATTTCATGGCAACGCCGTTCATGCAGTAGCGCAGGCCGGTCGGCTTTGGCCCATCATCGAAGACGTGGCCAAGATGGCCACCGCAGCGGCTGCAATGCACCTCATTGCGCACCATGCCGTAGGAGGAGTCGCGCGACGTCGCCACGGCGTGATCGAGTGGTGCCCAGAAGCTTGGCCAGCCGGTGCCGCTATCGAACTTGGTGGTCGAAGAGAAGGCGTCCTGATCGCAGCCGGCACAGGCGAAGTTTCCTTTGCCATGTTCGTTGAGCAAATCGCTCGTAAATGGCCGTTCCGTTCCCTCTTCCCTGAGTACGGCATATTGGTCCGGCGTGAGGATCTTTTGCCATTCATCATCACTGTGCGTCACGGCAAAACTCTCGGCTGCCTTCGCCGTCGTTCCGCCGACACCCAAACGCAAACCAACGCCGCCAAGCGCGGCGGCAAGAAGCAACAATCGTCTGTTCAGCATCGCACTCTTCTCCTTGGCGGAAAACCCGCCGGTTCGCAGAACGCTTGAGCCACCCGTCTTTCCGGTGCCATCCATGTCCTGCCGCTAGGGATACGAGAGCGGATGCGATCCTGTTACACACATGCCGGTGAAAACACCGAAACGTGATTGATCGTCATTCGGCGGCCGCCAACGGCTGCACGATCGCTGCAGCAAAACTGGCCAGACTTGCCGAGCGGAGGGGCAGATAAGGTTTTTCGTTTTCTCGGCACAGGCGCTTCACCATGTCAGCGGCCGAATGGCTGATGCAGTCGACCGGAAAGATCGCCCAAGAGACGCGGCCAACCATCGCCGGCAGCAGCGAGAGATTATCCTCAACGCCGCCGTCATGAAGCACGAGATCTATGTTCCGGCTCTCGGCCAGCTTGCGCAGCCGCTCAAACAGGCTTTTGCGGCCACCGACATAAAGGAGCGTATGTGGCTCGATCGGCTGCATCCTGACCGCGCCGGCGGTATCCGGCATCGCCAAAGCGCCCTCAAGGATATCCAGCTCGCGTTGCAGGGCGCTGTTTTCGTCGGCAAAAGCGGTCGCACGCCTTTCGGCTTCGACAAGCTTCGCCTCCAGCGCCGCAACGCGCCCGCCATATTCATCCGCCCGCCGCTCGGCCGCTTCCAGCCTCTGCAGCAATCTTGCCTCATATCGCTGATCATAGTTCATGGGCTCGATGGCGACGGCCTGCTTGCGCGACAAGTCTGTTTCCAGATCATCGATCCGCCTCTGCAAAAGCGCATGATCCTTGGCTGCTGCCTGAAGTCGCACTTCCTGTCGGGCAATCTTCTCGTCGCTGGCTTCCAAATCGAGCTGCAGCTTGCGCAAGCGCGCGAGATCGAGACGGCTTGAGCTGCCGACCAGATGCGAGAGCATGTGCACTTCGCCGAAGACGTCCTGCACCAAGGGGCGATCACTCGCAGGATGGCTCATCACAGCCCAATAAGCCCCCGATATGTCCCCCTCATCGACGGCTAGGTTCCACTGCGCCCTGATCTCTGACGATGTCGAGAGCCTGGAGAACTGTTTGAGGATCCGCTCATGACGACGGTCGAGCGCCTTGTTCAGCAGCTTGCCGGCGACATCACGCTGACTGGCGGCCCGAACACCGCGGCTATGCAAGGCGTGCTCACTCGCCACCTTCGCATCGATGTCGCCAACCTTGGCCAGGACCTGCCGCAGCTCTGATGTCGTCAGGCACGTCCCGACGATCGAGCAGTGGAACATCGGTGCCAGATCCCAAGTCTTTAACTTCTGGGCTCTGACTGTCGTCGCCTGCTCCACAGCCGGTCGCTCATCCAAGCGTTTGATGGCGTTCGGAAGTGTGAGCGGAAGCGGTTGTTTATGGTTGAGCAGAACTGACATATCCGCACTAGCGTTATATTTCACTGAATATTACGCTAGTGCGTCTTCTGCCTTCAGGCAAGTCCGCTTGTCAGGGCCAAAGCTGCTCTTTGGCCCAACCGGCCTTTTCGCGCCTGTATCGCAAGCGATGGTGGCGGCGCTCGCCGTCGCCTTGCCAGAATTCGGCCTCATGCGGCATCACGATGAAGAGCGCCCAGCTTGGCGCGACAAGAGCAGGCTCGTCTTCCAGCCGGCGATGCTGATCGCGCAGAGAATCCTCCAGTTCTTGTCTGGATCCCATGACGTCGCTTTGCCTCCCGGTCAGCGCCACCGCTTTTGCGCCTGGCGCTCGTGCGCGAAAATCCGCATCGCGCTCATGGACTTCGGCTTGCAGCGCCATTCCGCGCAGTCGAACTTGCCGCCCCAGCGCCGGCCAATAGAAGGTCAGAGAAACTGCGGGGTTAAGCGCGATCTGCCGCCCCTTCGGCCCGTTGCCTGTCGTCGCGAAGTGCCAACCCCTGTGGTCGAGGTTCTTCAGAATAAGGACACGCGCATCTGGCCCGCCGTTCTCATCGACAGTGGAAAGCACCATCGCGTGCGGCTCTTTGATGCCGGCCACGATGGCGTCACGGAGCCAATCCGAGAACAGCTGGCGTGGCTCATCGGGAGTGAGATCGATATCGAAGGCAGGAAACGGTCCCGCCAACGATGCCAATAGACGCAATTCATCCCTCATCATACACCTCACGGCCTTGCGATGATGAGCCGCAGCGAGCCTTCGAAGAAGGGCTGCGTGCGAAGCGCGCCATAGCGACGATCCCAGCTTCCGTCAGCCAGATCCCGGCCAAGCTCGGCGACGAAACGCTCCCCGACCGATGCATCGACGAAACTCCAGGCGGAATTGGCAAGCCGCGCGCCAGGGTCGAGCATGCGTTCGGGCCGGCCGTAATAAGCCTCGCCGAAGCCATCGACGCAATTCAGCGGGATTGGCACCGGCTTGACCTCGGCATTGCCGCCTAGCCCCTTGACGATCGCCGCCATGGAAGGATAGCGGCGCGCTTCGACGGCGATCATCTCGGGCGCATAGTCATGCAGCCAGGAGCGTTCGAGCAGATCCGGGTCACAGCTCAGAACGAGCACAGGCCCGCGCGTAACACGGCGCATCTCGCCGAGCCCGCGCTCCAGATTCGACCATTGATGGACCGTGAAGGTCGCCATGGCCGCATCAAAGGCCCGGTCGGGGAACGGAAGACTTTCCGCCGTGGCATCGATCGCGACCGGAAGATGAGCCAGCCGCTGCGCACGCATCGAAGCCGACGGCTCGACTGCGGTGACATCACGATCTACCGGTTCGTAGGAGCCGGCACCTGCGCCGACATTCAAGACCGTCTCCGCCTCGCCGAGTGCCTGGCGAATGAATTCGGCGATATGGGGATCGGGCTGGCGGTAGCGCGTGTAACCGGTTCCGATCACGCCATAATTCGCGTCGCCGGCGCTACCATCCTGATGTCTATTGGTCATTCCATCTCTCCGTCTCGCAGTGTGAGCAAAGCTTCGCCATACGTGAGAATGCATATCGCACCATCACGCCATTGTTCTTTGAGCGCATCTTGTGTTCGTTTCGACGGCAAGAAACACACTATTCCAGCGAAAGAAAATCGATATGATCGAACACTCAATGTTCGGAAAATGCACATGGCGAGACGTATCCCCTCCCTGAATGCCTTGCGTGCCTTCGAGGCGGCCGGGCGGCTTGGCCGCATGACGCTTGCGGCCGAGGAATTGAACGTGACCCACAGCGCAGTCAGCCGGCAGATACAACATCTGGAAGAGGTACTTGGTATTCCGCTGTTCGAAGGGCCGAAGAACAGGTTAAGGCTGACGGAAGGCGGTGCAACACTGCTTTCGGGGTTGACGACGGCATTCGATCAAATGGACATGTCCGTGCGTTCCGTGGCCGATACCGAAGATGGCCAGCTCGACGTCTCCTGCCCCGGCACCTTCACGATGCGGTGGCTCATTCCGCGCCTTTATCGCTTCCAGGCAAAATATCCCAACATAGAGGTGCGCCTGTCGGCCTCGTCGAAGCCTGTCGATTTCAGCCGTGACGGCTTCGATGTCGCGATCCGCGTCGGCACGGCGCCTTGGCCCAAGGGTGCGGATGTCATTTCGCTGTTTCCGGAGCAGACAGGGGCGGTGCTTGCCCCATCTGTCTTTGTCGAGTCCACGCCCGAATTCGACGGCGTGCCCCAACTCCACACGCGCACGCGGCTGCGCGCATGGGGAGACTGGCTCGCTCGCTCCGGCAGATCGGTCGCGGCCGGCCCGCGCGTCGAATACGAGCATTTCTACTTCATGCTCGAAGCCGCCAGCGCGGGTCTTGGCGTTTGCGTCGCACCATGGCCCTATGTGAGCGACGACATTCGTTTCGGCCGGCTGATGGCGCCCTATGGCTTCCTCGAAAGCGGTCACGAATATGTGGCGCTACGCCGTGCCCGGCGCAACAGAAAGTCGGTTCTCTTCTGTGAGTGGCTACACAGTGAGGCCGAAGCCTACATAGGCGCCAGTACACCTCCAAGAGGCTGATTTCCGGAGGCAGATTAGCCCCTTGGAGAAAAGCCTGCTTCGCCCAGAATTTCCTGCCCACGAGCCGACAACAAGAAATCTTGCAGCAACCCAGCTTCAACATTCGCATTGCGGCGAACGGCCACACCATATTCGATGCGTGGCTGGAACTCGCTGGGGATATCGACGACAGCGAAAGCCGGGTCGGCCGCCAGCAAGCGCGCATTCGAAGAGTAGCTCATCATGAGGTCGACCTTGCCGTCGGTGATCAGATAGCCACCGCCCTTGCCTGCTGGCATCGGCGGCGAGTTGCGACCACCGACCAATTGGTGCGACCGGCTTTTCATCGCCTCCCCCCTTCCCGGATAACGGGCCTCGACGAGATCAAAAACCTCGAAGGCGTAGTCGCCGCCAGGATCGTCTCCGGGCGTCGACGTGCCGATCCTGACTTCCGGATCCGACAGAATGGCGAGGAAGTTTTCCGCCTTCAGGCCGAGATCGGCTCGGGCAAGCACGCACAGTCTGTTTCGGGCAATACATACGGCATTTTCCGTTAGGCCAGCGGCAGCCAGGCGACGCGGATGCGCCATATTGGCCGAAGCGAAAAGATCGAATCCCACGCCCGCCTCGATCTGTTCGCGCAACAGCCCTGCCGGTCCAAGCGTCAGAGCTACAGCAAAGCCGGTTTCCTCACGAAAAGCCTTGATGATCTCCGGGAAGGCATGGCGCAAACTTCCGGCGGACAGGACCTGAACTGCATCACTCACGGGCGATTTCCTTTCCGTTTCCTTTGGCGGAACAACGGCACGAAAGCCGTCTCCATCAGTTCGCCACTTCCGAGCACCGTCGAGCGGACCGGGACACCATAGAGTGCTTCAAGGTTGGCCTCGGTCATCACGTCGACCGTGGCGCCGAAAATTGCCGCAGCCTGATCGAGCATGAGCAAGACCTTGTCGGCAACGGCGACAGCGTGGTTCGGCTGATGAGTGGTAAAGGCAACGGCCAACCCCTGACGATCGGCCAGCCTGGCAAGCAGCGAAAGCACCACATCCTGATTTCTAAGATCGAGCGCTGAAGCCGGCTCATCGAGCAGCAACAGGGCATTCTCGCCGGCCAGCGCGCGGGCAATCAGCACAAGCTGACGCTCGCCGCCGGAAAGGGCGTCGATGTTGCGCTGCGCGTAGTCAGCCATACCGGTGGCGGCGAGCGCATCCATCGCCTTCTCGACATCGATCTTGCGCGGTGTCCGGAAGAGGCCGATGTGGCGGGCACGCCCCATCAACACGACGTCGAGGACGGAATAGGGAAAGGAGCCGGCAAACTCCTGCGGCACGAAACCGGTGCGTTCATTCAGCTGCATGGCGCCGGAGGTTGGACGTTGAAGCCCGGCCAAGACGCGCAGCAAGGTCGATTTGCCACGGCCATTCGGCCCCAGGATCGCAACAATCTCGCCTGCATTCAGCTCGAAATCGAGATCGCGAAACTGCCATCGCTCGCCGTCGTAGGACTGGCTCGCGCCGGATATTTTCAGCCTGATCGGATCAGAAGCCACGACCACCCCTCTGGGTCTGCCGCAATACAAGAGCGAAAACGGGCGTACCAATCAGCGCGGTCAGAATCCCGAGCGGAATTTCCGAGCCTGTCACGGTGCGCGCAACGGTATCGATAACAAGCAGATAGAGTCCTCCGATCAGCAATGAGGCTGGCATCATCACACGATGATCCGGACCGACAAGCATGCGCGCCATATGCGGAACGACAAGCCCCACCCAGCCGATGATGCCGCTGACGGCGACTTGCGCCGCGACGATGCAGGAAACGAGTATCAGGATCAGCCAGCGCAGCGGCTCGACGTCGACGCCCAGAGCACGGGCATCCTCGTCGCCGATCGACAGGAGATTGATGCGCCAGCGCAAACCCAGCAATAGCAGACCCGCGACGAAGACCGGCCCGACCACCAACGAGAATTTCTCCCAATTGGCAGTGGCGAAACTGCCAAGCAGCCAGAAGACCATGGCCGGCAGCTTGTCCTCCGTATCGGCAAGATACTGCACAAGGCTCACCAGCGCTCCAAAAAACCCGCTGACGACAACGCCAGCCAGCACCAGCGCCAGAATATTGCGGCGCGCGACGATACCGTTCAACGCATAGACGATGATGAGAGCAGACAGCCCGAATGCGAAGGCCGAGCCGAGCAGGGCATAACGCGAAAAACTAAGGAGAATGGCA
The DNA here is from genome assembly GCF_044756305.1 of Rhizobium sp. NPDC092011. NCBI lineage: Bacteria > Pseudomonadati > Pseudomonadota > Alphaproteobacteria > Hyphomicrobiales > Rhizobiaceae > Rhizobium > Rhizobium sp. NPDC092011. The sequence continues at coordinate 1,136,870 of NZ_JBIVSO010000001.1, read as the reverse complement.
AGCGTGCCGCCGAAGGCGGCGCCGGAGGAAACGCCGACGACCTGCGGACCAACCAGAGGATTGCGGAATACACCCTGCAATGTCGCGCCCGAGAGGGCAAGCCCAGCGCCCGTCAGCAGCGCCAGCAGGATGCGCGGCATGCGCACCGTGAAGACAACATTGGCCTCGGTCGCCGTTACGGGCATTGTGGGCGCCGAGATTGGCGACCAGAGAATTTCCACCACCCGCAGAAACGGAATATCGTACCGTCCCATTCCAAGCGAGATCACTGCAGCGACAGCAAGCAGGATCGCCAGCATGACGATGGTGACCCGCGGTGCGTGCCGGGAAGCGACTTGAGCGCTCATTGCACCGCGCGATAATCGGTGCGGTAGAATTCCTTATAATAGGCGTCGGCCTCCTTCTGCATGTCGATATCCTTGAAACGCTGGGGATACAGCTCCTTCGCCATCCAGAGTTCGCCAAGCGCCATAGCCTCCGGCATTGGGTAACCCCAGGCCTTGGCATATTCCGGCATCAGGTAGATGCGGCCATTCTTCACCGCATCGATCGTCTGCCAGGAGGCGGCCTTCTTAATATCATCGACGACGGCGGGATAGCGCTCCTGGACGAAGATGACGGCCGGATCCCATTTCAGCACGTCCTCCATCGTCACCTGCTTGAAGCCGCTGATAGAATAGGCCACGTTGCGAGCCCCGGCGCGCTCCATCATCAGACCGGTATATTTGCCGCGGCCATAGGTGGTGAGGTCAGGATTGGCCATGTAGACCGGCACGCGCTTGTCTTCCGGAATATCGGCAAGGCGGTCGGCAATCAGCTTGCGCGTCTTCTTGGTGACGGCAATCAGTTCCTCACCCTTGTCCTTGCGGCCGAGAACGTCGGCGATGAGCCGCACGCCGGTCGCAAAGCCTGCATCGATCGCGGCCGGCTCATCCTTGACGGAGGGATTGAGTTTCACCGCCTCCTCCGGAGGAACATCTAACAGCGAGATCGCCACGACGGGAAGCCCGGCATCCTCGATCTGCTTCACCATGTCGGCTGGCGCGTAGTTGGTGACAAAGACGACGTCCGGCTTCAGCTTCAGAAGCTCTTCGATATTCACCTTGGTCAGACCACCCGGCATCGGCAGCTTGGGAAGTTGCGGCGCAAGCCGCACATAGTTGGCGCCGAGCTGCTTCTTCCACTCGTCGAGAATACCGACCACCTTATCCATCGCATCGAGCTGAACTGCGATGTTGAGCGTCTGATGCTGCAGGATGACAACACGGTTCACTGTATCCGGCACATGGACCTGCCGACCGATCTGATCGGTGATGACACGATCGGCCCAGGCGGGCGCGGAAAACAGCAGGCTGCCGAAGAGAACAGAGATTTTCGCAAGAAATAGCAGATGGCGACGGCTGAGCATGGGATTCTCCTGAGACTATCCCAATCGCTAGCATTATATTTTTCCGTATACAACGACCGCATGGCTGCAGAAATCCGCCACCTGGCGCCATCAACGTCGCACACCGGAAACTCCGGAAATATTTGAGCTTTCTGAAATAGCGCGTTGCTCCGGATGGACGCCAAGAGCCACGACACGGCGCGAGCCCAACCTCGCGCCGTGGCTTATCCCGTCAGGCTAAGCTGCCTATCAGCGCGTCTCGAGTATCCGCATCAGGCGGCCACGATAGCTATCGAGAATAACAGCCAACACGATGACTGCGCCGATGACGATCGGCTTAATATTGTCGTCCGCACCGAGTAGCTGCAGCCCTGTGGACAGCACCTGCAGGATGCAGGCGCCCACCAGCGTACCGATGATCGATCCCTTGCCGCCTGAAAGGCTGGTCCCACCGATAATAACGGCGGCAATGGCGTTCAGCTCATAGCCAATACCAGCGACGGGGCTGCCGACGTTGAGGCGCAGCAGGTAGACCATAGCTGCAATGCCGGCCGTCAAACCGGAAATCGTGAAGACCGCAATTTTGATCTTTTTTGGCTCATGCCCCGACAAACGGACCGCTTCCTCATTGGTGCCGACCGCGAAGACGAAGCGACCGAACACCGTGTAACGCAGGACAAACCAACCAATGAGGACAACGACCATCGCAATCAGGAAGATCGATGGGAGTATGTCCCAGAAAATCAGATTGCCGAAATCGACGAAAGGCTGCGGCAGGCCAGTGATGGTGGAGTTGTCGCTGACGACGCGTGCGAGACCGCTCGCGACGTTCAACATGCCGAGCGTGACGATGAAGGAGGGGAGCTTCCACTTCTCGCACACCCACCCGTTGACCGCACCAAGGATGGCGCCCGCGCCCATGGAGGCAAGCGATGCCAGTATGATCGCCTGCCAGGGAGAGAACCTCGGATCGATCATGATCGTCGCGCCGATGACGGTGCAAAGGGCAAGCAGCGAGCCGACCGAGAGGTCGATTCCCCCCGTCAGGATGACGAAGGTCATGCCTGAGGCCAGCACGGTGTTGATGGCAATCTGCACGAAGATTTTCAGAAAATTCTCCGGCGTGGCGAAATAAGGCGCCGTCGCCGAGAAAAATATCAGGATGATGACAAGCGCGATGGCAACGCCGGCCTCCTTCATCGATATCCGAATGAGCTTGTCCCAGACGCTGCTCTCTTTCGCCTCGGTCTTGTTTTCAATGTTGCCGGACACGACTGTACTCCTTGTAGGCGAGGGAGAGGATCCTGCTCTCTTCAAATTGGTCCCGGGCTATTTCTCCAGCGATCTTGCCATCGGAGAAGACGATGATGCGGTGGCAAATGCCAATCAGCTCGGGCAGATCGGAGGATACGACCAAAACCCCCTTCTCTTCTGCGGCGAATTTCCAAAGGAGATCATAGATTTCGGCCTTCGCACCCACGTCTATCCCGCGGGTCGGCTCATCGAAGATCAACACCTTCGGACCGCGGAATAGCCATTTCGCGATGACAACTTTCTGCTGATTGCCGCCGGAGAATGTCCTGACCAGCTGATGAACGGACGGCGTTTTTATATGCAGCTCCCGCACGAGGCGCTGCGCATAATCGTCCTCGACCTTACGGCTGATCAGGCCGTTGCGAGAGATCTTGCCGAGATCCGTTATGGTGGTGTTTTCGGCGCAGCTCATGTCGAGCATCAGCCCCTGCATCTTGCGGTCCTCGGTTGCCAGGCAAAGCCCCGCAGCAACGGCATCCTGCGGCGAATTGATCTCGACCGGCTCGCCATTTATGCGAATTTCGCCGGCAGCCTTCACATCGGCGCCGAATATCGCGCGCACTGCTTCGGTACGACCGCTCCCCACCAGGCCGGCAATACCGACGATTTCGCCCTTGGCGACGGTAAAGGACAGTTCCGGGCTATTGCGTGTGACCTTCAAACCCGACACGCCAAGCGCCTCGCCGGAGACAACGCTGTCACCGCGAAAAGCGTTGTGGTCGGAGAGCGTTCTGCCGACCATCAGCTCGACGATCGCAGGAATACCCAACCCCGCCAGCGGGCGGGTGATTACATGCTGACCGTCCCGAAGCACCGTCACATCGTCGCCGACTTCAAAGATCTCCTCAAGCCTATGCGAGATGTAGAGGGTCGTGACGCCTCGGCCTTTCAACCGTTTGAGAATCTCGAAAAGGCGATCGACTTCCTTGGAGGTCAAGGTCGCCGTGGGTTCGTCCAGAACGAGAAGCTTGCTTTCGTAGCAGAGTGCCTTGGCGATCTCGAGCAACTGCAGCTGGGCGACGCTGAGGCGGCTTGCCAGTGTTGTCGGCGTGACGTCGAGCCCGACCTCAGCCAGCAGCTCTGCCGCCCTGGCGTTCATTTCCTTGTAGTTCACCAGGCCATATCGGCGAGGAATATGCTCGAAGAGCAAATTTTCGGCGACGGTCAGATTGGAAAGAGGGTGCAGTTCCTGATGGATAACGCGAATACCCGCCCTGAATGCCTCAAGCGGCGATGTCGGACTATAGATCTTGCCATCGAACAGTATCTGACCGTCGTCCGGTTTGAACACGCCCCCGAGAAGATTAATCAGCGTGGACTTTCCAGCGCCGTTCTCGCCAAGCAAAATGTGGCCCTTGCCGCGACCAATCTGCATGGACACGTCTCTTAGCGCGACAACGCCTGGGAAACGTTTGCCTATTCCTTCCAGCTTCAGGATGAAATCATCATCTGTGCCTGACACGTCCACCTCGTGCATGTTCTATGTCGAATTGGAAATGGCGAGCCGTCCGCTACCTGCGCCAAGATAGCTCAAAGCCGAGCTTTGACGGGTATTCGACGGGATAGCGATCGCCTAGAGCGTTTACGTTTTTCTTTAGAATCGCGAAAACGCTCTATCTCTTTGTTTTTTACGCATTCCAAACGGAAAACCGCTGCGCACTTTTCCTGGAAATGCTCTATTGGTCAGCGCCGGCCAAAAGCCGGCGCTTTCTTCAACGAGGAAGCCAAGGGTTCTGACTACTTGATGTCCTTGGCCGTGATGAGCGTCACGTCCGTCTTGACCCAGCCGGTGAACTTCTCGCCGGCATATTCGCGAAGGCCGTACTTGATGCCCATGGCAGCCATTTCCGCGCCATACTGTTCGACCGTTGCAAGCATCTTGCCATCCTTGATCAGCGGCTTGACGGAGGGAATATTATCGAAGCCGACGACCTTGATCTTGCCGCTCTGGCCAGACGCATCGAGCGCCTTCACGACACCGAGAGCCATGGAGTCATTGGCTGCCATGACGCCCTGAATATCCTTATACTTGGTCAGGAAATTCGTCATGACGGTATTGGCTTCCTCAGTCTCCCAATGCGCCGTCTTGCTATCGAGAAGATCGAGCTTGCCGGCCTTGATGGAGTTCATGAAGCCGACCTTGCGCTCCTTGGCGTTGTCAGCCTCGGGGTTGCCTTCCAGGATCACGACCTTTGCGCCGGGACCCAGATCCTTGGCGAGCGCGTCGCCTGCGAGCTTGGCACCCTCGGTGTTGTCAGGCCCGAAGAAAGCCAGATCGATACCGGCCGCCTTCTTGGCGTCCGCATCCAGCGGCACGTCGATGTTGATGACCTTGACGCCGGCTTTCACCGCCTTTGCAAGCGGCGTCGCCATGGCCTTCGAGTCTGCCGGCGCGACGACGATAATGTCGTATTTCTGTGTCACGAAGTTTTCGACCGCATCGACCTGTGAGGCGAAGTCACGTTCGTCCTTCATGCCGACGGCCTTAAAGTCAAACTTGTCCTTGTTCTCGGCCGCATATTTGTCGGCACCGGCCTTCATCTGCTTGAAGAACTCATTGGACAAGGACTTCATGATCAGACCCACCTTGGGCTTGCCGGCGGCAAAGGCCGGCGAGACGCCGCAGGACAGGGCAAGCACCAACGTGCCTGCCAGGCCGAGCTTCAACGCCGTGCGGCGCGGAGCACTGATCAAGATGGATTCATGCTTATTGGAATTTGACATTTCTCTCCTCCCGAACGGCCCTGAGCTCAGCTCCACCTGAGTTGCCTGCGGCAATGAACCGTTTCCAAACATCTATTGGGTAGCAATGCCTCCAAGGATTGTCAAGGTGGCGGAAACACCCTGAAAATCGGTATGGATTGCAATTATCCAAAGATATTGCACAATACCGATTGAACCGTTTCCATAAGGCGCTTTGCTGTTTTCTTTGTATGGCCGCAACAGCCGTCAAATTTGGGATGCGACGCCGCGACGAAGGCGCTAGAGACCGTTGGCAGCGAGCTTGGATCAGGGGTCCTTTGCTGCTGAAGATGAAGGACATGTGTTTCCGTTATGCCAAAAGTCGGAATTCGAGACGTCGCCAAACTCGCAGGGGTTTCCACCGGAACCGTTTCGAGAGTCTTGAATGAGCATCCTTCCGTCACACAGGAAGTGAGAGAGCGCGTCAGCGGCATCATCAAAGAACTCGGCTATATGCCTGACCCATCCGCAAGGAGCATGCGCAGCAAGGTCAGCCGCCTTATCGGCATCGTCATTCCTGATCTCACCAATCCCTTCTTCTCGGAACTGGTTCAATATGCGGAACAAGCCGCAGCGAGGCATGGCTACAACATCATCGTCATGACCTCCTTCGATCACCCCGCAAAGGAGGCGGACCGGATCGGGCAACTGACGAGCCGGAAGGTCGACGGCATCATCCTCGTTCCCAGCAACGATTTTCATACGCTGAAACTGCCGAAGGGGTTGCCGATCGTGGTCGTCGACCGCCTTATGCCCGGATATTCCGGGATAGCGTCGGATCATCGCAGCGGGGTGAGGCTTGGCATCGACTATCTTCTGGAACTCGGCCACCGTCGCATCGGCTTCATCTCAGGCCCGGAGCGTTCGGTTCCCGCCAATGACCGCCTCAAGGGTTACCTCGATGCAATGAAGCAGGCCGGTGATGGCGGACGCTTGGCCGAACCTCCATTGATCGCCGAGGCAGGTTTCGATTATGAAAGCGGGCGCTCGGCCGGAAACTATCTCCTCGCACGTGCCCGCCACGAGCGGCCGACCGCCATTTTTGCAAGCTCGGATCAGCAGGCGATCGGCTGCATGAGGGCGGCTTATGATCTCGGCATCCCGATCCCCGCAGCGCTTTCCATCGTCGGCTTCGACGGCATTCCTCTCTCGAACATGACCATTCCGCGGCTGACCACAGTGAAGCAGCCAATTCAGAAGATCGCAGCGGCGGCCGTGGCCGTTCTCCTGAACGAGCGACCGGTGCCGAGCGTAGACGATCCGATCCTGTTTGCCTGCGAACTTGCCGAGGGCGAAACGACGGCGGCACCTCAGCCGGATTAAATACCCGCAGGAGAGAGGATTGCAATTTAATCGCGATCTGGCATTTGATGTTCAATCCTCGAGGGCGCCCCACCATGACCGCAAGATCCATCCCCCGCTCGCATATCCGGACGGCCCGGCTCAACCTGCGGCCGACATCCTCGTCGGATTCACAAAGGGCTTTGGAAATCCAGAGCGACTGGGATGTGGCACGTATGTTGGCCAATGCTACCTACCCTGCCGACAGGAAGGATATGGAGAACTGGTTTGCGAGCCATGAGCAGGAATGGGCCGAGGGGACCGCTTATCGCTTCGCTATCGAGCGAGAAGGAAGAATGATCGGGATCGTCGATGTCGACGGCATTGCGGCTGATGAAGGCAGCCTCGGCTATTGGCTCGAAAGAGCCGCCTGGGGCCAGGGCTACGCCTTCGAAGCCGCCCAGGCGCTGATCGGATTCGCCTTTTCCGAAGTGGGATTATCGAGCCTCGTTTCCGGTCGCGCCGCCGATAACCCGGCATCCGGTCACGTACTGACGAAACTGGGCTTCACCCAGATTGACAGCAGAGAGCTTTTTTCACGATCACGCGGCGAAACCATCCTCCAGTGCCGCTATATCCTGGCGCGCTAGGGGCCTGGATACGGCCAGCTCTCCGCATCGAAAGCAGCCGCATCCTTGCTCAGCCGGCTCCTTTTAGAGCTCGACTTCGTAGACCTGCTCGTGCGTCGCAACGAAGGCCCTGCCTTCGGGCGTCACCCAGCCCCGAAACATTCCAGGCGTATTGTAGGGCGCAGCGACAATACCCTCAGCATCCAGGGCTACCAATCCCGCACCGATCTGATGCGGGGCCAGATCGTGGTTGATGAGCCCGTCCGTCGCGACCGCGATATCCTGCTTGAGATAGGCCATCCGAGATGCGATCTCGTGTCCAACGACATAGCGGATGAAGAACTCACCCTTGCCTGTGCCGGAAACTGCACAGACGCCGTCGCGCGCGTAAGTGCCCGCGCCGATGACCGGGCTGTCGCCCACCCGTCCGTCAGGCTTGTTTGTATAGCCGCCGGTCGACGTTGCAGCGGCGAGATGGCCGGCGGCGTCTAGGGCCACGGCGCCGACGGTGCCGTGTTTTTCGTTTTCTGTCCCTTCAGTGCCGGCAGCGGCGTGCCGTTTCATGGCTTGCAGCGCATCAACCCGCTTCTGCGTGGTGAAATAGGATTGCGGCTCGACCGGGAGGCCCTTTTCCTCGGCGAAGCGATCTGCCGCGGGACCGGTCATATAAACCGCGCGACCATCCTCCATCAACAGACGGGCTGCCTTGACCGGATTGCGGATCGCATGCGATGCGCTGATGGCACCCGCTTCCAACGTCGCGCCGTCCATGATCGATGCGTCGAGTTCGTGCACGCCTTTTTCGTTGAGGGCCGCACCATGACCGGCATTGAAATGCGGGCTGTCTTCCATGACAACGACAGCGGCTTCGACGGCATCGACCGAGCTGCCGCCTGCCTTGAGCAGCGCATAGCCTGCACGCAGAGCCGCACCGAGATCGCGTCGCGCTCCCTCCCATTCCTCCGGTGTCATGCTATCTTCCGGCATGACACCGCAACCGCCATGAATGGCCAGCGCAATTTTCGTCATTTCCTGCTCCGATCCGGCATCGGCATATCCTGTTCGCCGAACGCCACTTCCATGAGTGGTGTCCAATCCAGAAGATCGGGCAACACGATTCAATTGAAGGCGATATCGCCGATGACCCTTACTCTGACGCGGCGCGCACCGCCAGGCAGATAAGCGATCGGAATGTCTTCGACCTCAAGCGTTTTCAGGCTGGCGCGGCTTGCTCCGGAAGCAACGGCGCCGTCCTGAGCCTCGGCCTCAGCCTTGGTGATCGCCTCGTCACGGCTCAGCCCGGAGAATACCTGGTCGACTTCGCCCGACACCTGCGCCATCGCCGCACCCAGCGCGTTGGCGACGCCGGCATTCTCGACGCGAAGAACCTCCGACGCTCCCGCGATCTTTTCGGGAATCAGGAAGGCGCCGCCACCGACAGCAATCAGCGGCACATCCTCCGCCGAGGTCTTCATCTGATCGAAGCTATCCGTCACCATATCGCGGATGCGCTCGAGGCTCGCCTTGACGAAGGCCGGATCGAGATTGCGAACGCGATCTTTGTTGCCCATCTCGATCAGGCCGGCGGCGACGGCGACATCCGACGTCGTCAGCGTATTGCCGCCAAAGACGCGCGCCTCCGTCAGGATGCGGTAGCCAACAGAACGGGGGCCGATCTTTCCCGTTTCCGGATCGATGATCGTGCCGCCGCCAAGCGCGATCGGCAGAAGATCTGGCATGCGGAACAGCGTGCGCACGCCACCGATATGGACGATGTTATTGGCCTCGCGCGGGAAGCCGCCGACCAGGCAGCCGATATCAGAGGTCGTGCCGCCGACATCGACAACCATGGCATCGCTCAAGCCTGTCAGGAAAGCCGCGCCGCGCATCGAATTCGTCGGGCCGGAGGCAAAACTGTGAACCGGATTGGCCGCGGCGACATCTGCAAGCGCGACAGTTCCGTCGTTTTGCGTCAGATAAAAGGGAGCGGCAATGCCTGCTTCGCGCAGCGCGTCCGAGAACGCCTGCACGGTGGTCCTGCCGAGCGACTGCAGTGCCGCATTGAGAAGCGCGACATTTTCACGCTCGAGCAAACCGATCCGTCCAAGCGTGTGCGACAGCGTGATCCTTGCATCGGGGATCACCGAACGGACGATCTCGGCGGCCCTGACCTCGCATTCCGTTGTCAGCGGCGAAAAGGTCGCCGATATCGCGATCGATGTGATACCGGCATCGCGGATCTTCATCGCAGCTTCACGGATTTCATCCGGAATCATGGGTACGAGCGGGCTGCCGTCATATTCGTGGCCGCCGTGAACCATGAAGATGAGCGGATCAACGGCCGCGCGCAAATCCTCCGGCCAATCGCACATCGGCGGCAGGGACGCGCCGGTCGGCAGCGCAATGCGGATCGCCGCCACACGTTCCAGCCGCGCCCGCTCGACGACGGCATTGGTGAAATGCGTGGTGCCGATCATCACGGCGTCGATCGGCCGGCCGGATGCGCCGGCATGGCCGGCGACATGGGTCAGGGCCGCCTTTACGCCGGACATCACGTCCTGCGTCGTGGGAACCTTGATGGAAGCGATGATCTTCTCACCGTCGATCAGAACGGCATCCGTATTGGTGCCGCCAACGTCAATGCCGATGCGTTTCATGCGAATACCGATCTGAAATCAATGTCATAGCCAAAAGCACGCGGGCCGACCGCAGCGATCCCTGCAGGCGAGGTCAAAAGCTCTGGCGCGGGCAATGCCACCACGGTCACGCGTTGGCCATAGCGCACAGACTCGGTGCCAATAGCGCTGCCGGAAATCGTGTCGAGGAGGCAGAGGAGATCCGGCGTCATTGCCACCGGCTCGCCATCGCGGAAGGCGACGGCCCACTCGTTCTGGAAGGCAAGCTCCATGCGCGAACCTCTGTCTGCATCGATGCCTTCAATCACGGTGCGCCCACGCAGGAAGCCGCCGGTGGTTTCACGCGCTACATCGATCACCTTGCCGCGGAACAATTGCTTGCCGCCCTCGTGATCGAGAACCGCCTTGACCGGATCGTCATGACGCGCGCGCGCCTTTATGACGGCACGGCCAAGCTCCGTCGCCTTGGTGATGGTGTAGTGAATGCCCCAGTCCTTTACCTCACGGCCAGTCCGCGGCGCCTTGCAGGTGGCGGCGGTCGAGCCGACTTCAGTGCAGACCTTGCGCGAAATCCGCTCCATCCACTTCCAGGACGCAGCCTTGGTGACGATGACCTCGTTGTCACGCACATCGACGAGAGAAAGCGGATACATTGGCAGATTGCCGATGGCGAAAGAGGTCATCTGCGCCTCGGGATAGGCACGCCCCATGGCATCGGCGTTGACAACAGGCCTGCCCAGCATCGCTGCGGCGAGGAAGGAGGACAGCGCATTCGAGCCGCCGATCTCGACGCTCATGATCGCGCGGAAGGGCTTGCCGAGGTAGTCTTCCATGACCTCAACCGCACGCGCCAGGTGCACTGGATCGCTGAGGCGTTCCTGTCCCACAAGCGGCGCCCCCATTTTCGAGACGACGGCCACCATGTCGTCGTCGTCGAGGGTCATCGGATCCATCACTTGCACGCGACGGCCCTCGGCATAGAGCCTTCGCAGATTGAGGGTCGAAATATAGGGATTGCCACCGCCTCCGGTTCCCAGGATCCAGGCTCCCGTTGCGAGCGGCTCGATATTTTCTTCGGAAAATTCCTGAAGCATGTTTCACCTTCGGCAATGGCTGCCCGACCCCCAAACGGGGCCGGGTCTATCTCTTGTGCAAGCGAGGATCAGTTCGCCTTGCAGTCCCAGTGGAAATTCGAGAAGTTCAGATCCCAGCTCTGCATGGGAATAAATTCGTAGCCCTGCAGGCACTTGTTCGCCGCGTAGCGCCGGTTCGGCGATACGGCCCATACGTCAGGCTGCAGTTCGGCAAGCTTTGTCTGCAGCTCCTTGTAGGTCGCATTCTGCTCCTTGATGTCGGTGGTCGCTCTCGCCTTGTCGATGAGCGCATCGACCTCGGGATTTTGCAGCCATTCCATCGACATCCAGGTGCCGGAAGCCTTGGAGTGATATTGGTTGTAGAAGATCGCGTCGGGCGACGGGTAGTTGGGCGAGATGTTGACCTGCGTCGATGCCGGTGTGGTCTCGGGCTTGGACGAGAGTTCGACGATGCGGTTCCAAGGCTCGGGCTTGATATCGAGCGTAATGCCGATCTGCTCGAGATTGGCCTGCATCAACAGCGCGACCTCGGATTCGAAGGCAAGCGAGGCGACGTAGCTGTTGACCAGCGTGATCTTCTGGCCGGCATATTTCGATTTCGCGAGCTCTTCCTTCGCCTTTTCGAGATCGAAGACGCCAGGCTGGATGTCGTCGTTATGGGCGTCCTTGAAGACGGTCGAAAGCGGGCCAGTCATGTCGAAGCCCGGATAGATTGCCTCCTGAATAGTTTTGTAGTCGGTGGCATAGGCGATCGCCCGGCGCACGTGCACATCGTCGGTTGGATAGACCTTGCTGTTCAGCTTGATGACAAAGCCGCCGGCCGTCGCCGACTGGAGCAGCTTGTAGCCCGGCATTTTGCCGATCGTTTCATAGGTATCATTGCCGAGGCCATGCGAGGAGAGACCGAGCTCGCCCTTTTCCGCCAGCGCCTTGACGGTCGCATCGTCGCTCGTCTGAACGAAGCGCACTTCGTCGATCGGCGTGCCCTTGGTCCAGCCGAGGAAATAATCGGCGTTGCGAGCGATCACCATATCGGCGGAGCGATTGTAGCTGACGAGCTTGTAGGGGCCGGAGCCGGCGGAGTGCTCGCCCACATAGGCTTCGCCCCATTTGTCATCCGGCTTGGAGTTGGCTTCGATCAGCTTCTCGTTCAGCGCCATCATCAGCGGCGTGACGGCCATGAACGGCGAGAACTGGCGATCTAGTTTGACGACGACGGTCTTCTCATCCGGTGCGGTGACGTTTTCAGGCTTCACGAGACCGACGACGAGATTGGATGGGCCCTTGTTGATGCCGATCAGGCGCTGAATAGACCAGACGAAGTCGGAGGCTTTGACGGGCTTGCCGTCCTGGAACTTGGCATCGTCGCGAAGATGGAACGTATAGGTCAGGCCGTCCTGGGAGATCTCCCATGATTTGGCCAGATGCGGCACGATCTCGCCGGTGGGGCTGACCGTCGTCAGGGCATCATACATGTTCACGATGGCCATGTAGCCCGTGTAGTCGGTGACCTTCGCCGGATCGAGTGAGCTGAAAATCTGCATCGTGTTGACGGCAATCGACACCTTGTCGGCTGCCGATGCCGCGACCGAGGTCAGCGGCGATGCCATGGCACCGGCAAGCAGAAGTGCCGAAAGACGCAGACCGTTGGAACCCATCTTCATTTAAGTTCTCCTCTTTGTGCGGGAACTGCCCCGCTTATGGTTACGCTGCCTTCTGCCCTGGGGCTGGCAACGGGGAATAGGTGATCTCCGGATATCCGAACGCCGCCGGGCCAACGACATCGAGCGCACGCGCGCTGCGCAACAGCTCGTGGCAGGGAATGGCGACAACGGCGACGCGCTGGCCGTAGCGCAGCATTTCGGTGGTGATCGGATAGCCTGTATCGACGTCGAGCAGCACGATGAGATCCGGCACGCAAACTTCGATCACGCCGTCACGACGGAAGACCAGAAACTCGTTCTGGATCGCCACGTTCGCCGTCTGGCCGTTGCAATCGTCGAAGCCGGCCAGTTCCATGTCGCCGATGACGAAGCCGCCGCGCAGATGACGCTTTAGGTCGGTGATCTTGCCGTTGAACACTCGCCGCCCGCCTTCCAGCGCACAAACCGCGGCGATCGGATCTTCCTGTGCCTTGCGCGCACGGATCACCGCTTCGCCAAGCGCGATCGCCTTGGTGAAGCTCTTCGGGATGCCGTACTGATGGACATAATGGGCCTGCATCGGCGCGGTCGCCAGCATGGCGCCGCCGCCCTGTGCCACAACGCAGGCACGCGCCATGCGCTCGTGCCAGACCTCCGATACGGCGTGGCTGAAGATCACTGCATTGCCATGCAGATCGCACATGACAGACGGCGTCGAACTGTGGCCATAGATCGAAAAGGTCGTCATCTGCATTTCCGGGAAGGCCCGGCCCATCCCGTCGCAATCGAGGATGGGCAAGCCGCCGAGCGCAGCCGTGACAAGCGGGTTCATCGAATTCGCGCCGCCGATTTCCTCGCAGACGATGGCATCGATCGGCGTGCGGATAAGCTCTTCCATCGCCCGCAGGCAGCGCAATCCTTCACGCCCCTCGCGAATGCGCTCGACGCCGACGACAGGCGCGCCAATGCCGCCGATCGACATGCAAAGCGCGTCCGGCTCGATGGCATCGGTCGCGAGAACCTTCATCTCGTAACCGGCCTTCATGGCTTCGAGGACGAGGAGCCTGCCCTGATAGGGATTGCCGCCACCGCCGGTGCCGAGTATGCCCGCGCCGATTTCCAGCGCATCGAGATCCTCGGGCGTCAGCCGGCGCAGAGCGGCATCATCGTATTTCTGCTTGCGCGTCTCAGGCATGATGGCCTCCCATTTCACCGACGACTTTGACGTGAATGCGCGTGGCGTTGCCTGGCAGGTAGGCAAGCGGCGTGTCCTCGCGCTCGATAACTTCAAGGGTTTCCGCAAGGGCGCCGGCAGCGATTGCCTTTTCACGCGCTTCGGCTTCGGCCTCTGCAAGCGCGCTCTCGCGCGTGCGACCGTCGACAAGCGAGAAGACCCGATCCGTCTCGCCGCTGATCTGGGCGATGGCGGCGCCAACGGCGTTTGCGACGGCAAAATTTTCCGGCATGATCACCTGGAGATCGCCGATGCGATCAGGCATCAGAATCGAGCCGCCGCCGACTGCGATAACCGGCACCGGCGTCGAGGAAATACGGCTCCGCTCGACACAGGCTTCCAGCATGGCGTTGATCTTTGCGACTGCTGCATCGACCAGACCCTTGTCGAGATTGGCAAGCAGCGCCCGATCGCCAATATCGGCCTTGCCCGCGGCAACCGCGATATCGGTGGCGGTCAGCGTCGATCCGCCGAAGCAGAGCGCTTCCTTGCGAACGCGATAGCCAACCGACTTCGGTCCGACTGACATGCCAGTATCGTTTTTGACCACAAGCGAACCGCCACCCAGGCCGATCGAGAAGACGTCGGGCATACGGAAGTTGGTGCGAACGCCGCCGATATCGACTGTCGTGGAGGCCTGTCGCGGGAAGCCGTGCGAGAGGGAGCCGACATCCGAAGTCGTGCCGCCGACATCTACGACGACGGCGTCCTTCAAGCCGGTCAGGAACGCCGCGCCGCGCATGGAATTGGTCGGACCGGAAGCAAAGGTCAGCACCGGGAAAGCGCGCACGACATCGGCTGCCATCAGCGTGCCGTCGTTCTGCGTGATGTAGAACGGGCATGGGATGCCGGCAGCCACAAGCGCCTTGCCGAAAGCAGCGACGGTGCGATCCGCAAGCGACAGGAGGCTCGCATTCATGATCGCGGCACTTTCACGGGCCAGCAGGCCGTGACGGCCTATATCCTTCGACATGACGACAGGCAGCCCTGGGCAATGCTGCTGCAGGATTTCCTTGGCTCGCAGCTCCATGGCATCGTTGATGCCGCTGAAAACGCAGGTGACGGCAGCCGCCTTCAGCCCCTTCGCCCGGATTTCACCGGCGATGCGCACAATGGCATCCTCGTCGAGCGGCGAAAGTTCGCGGCCATCGAACTCGTAGCCGCCTTTGACCTGATAGCCGTGATTGCCGACGATCTCGCGCAGATCATCGGGCCAGTCCACCATCGGCGGCAGGCCGGCGCCGGACGGCAAGCTCAGCCGAATGGCCGCGACTTCATCCATGTGACGGCGCTCGATCACCGCATTGGTGAAATGCGTTGTGCCGATCATGACGGCTGCGATGCGGGTACGATCAATGCCGGAGGCCTCGATGACCTTCTCCAGCGCCTCGATCACGCCCGACGTCACGTCTTCTGTCGTCGAGGCCTTGACCCCCGCCAGAACAGTCTTTCCCTCCAGGACGACAGCATCCGTATTGGTGCCGCCGACGTCAATTCCAACGCGATACACGTTAGGCTCCTCTTCGATCAGTCTGTGGTTTTGACGAGGAAGCGCGTGCGCTCTTCCTCGCTCACGATGGGCTTCAGGCGCTCTTCTTCGTCGGTGACGACGGGAATTGCGGCTATCAGCGCGCGTGTGTAGGGGTGATTGGGTGCGGCAAAGACCGCCGGCGTCGGTCCTTCCTCGACAATTTCGCCTCGCAGCATGATGGCGATGCGCGAGCAGAAATTGCGCATCAGCGACAGGTCATGCGAGATCATCAGATAGGTGAGACCAAGTTCTTCGCGCAGCTGCAACAGCAGCTCGATCACGGTTTTCTGCACCGACACGTCAAGCGCTGCCGTCGGCTCGTCCAGGATCAGGATCTTCGGCTCGGCAGCGAGCGCACGTGCAATCGCCACACGCTGCTTCTGGCCGCCTGAAAGCTCGTGCGGGTACTTCGCCAGATAGGATTGCGGCAGGCGCACGAGATCCATGAGCTGCTTCATCCGCGCTTCGCGAGCCGGCCTATCCATGCCGATGGATTTCAAGGGCAGCGCAAGCGTCTGCTGAACGTTGCGCTTCGGATTGAGCGAGGTGCCGGGGTTTTGATAGACGATCTGCGTCAGCCGCTTGCCACGGCCAGGAGCCGTCGCATCGATGGTGACGCTGCCCGACGTCGGGCGCGACAACTCCATGATAATGCGCGCGACCGACGTCTTGCCCGAGCCGGACTCGCCCGCCAGTCCGAAGATTTCACCCTGACGCAGTGTGAGATTGACGTCGCGAACGGCATGGAAGCCGGGCTTCCTGCCGTAAATCTTGTTCAGGCCCTCCACCTTGACGATCGGAGCATGATCGCTCTGCGGCAGATCGGTGACGCGGTCGCCATAAAGCGGCGGTACGGCATCGAGAAGCGCCTTGGTATAGGCCTCGCGCGGATTGGTCAGGATCTCCCGGCAAGGGCCTGCCTCGACGATATCGCCGTGATGCATGACCACCACGCGATCCGCGACCTTGCGCACGACGCCGAGATTGTGGGTGATCATGAGGAGCGCCATGTTCTCCTCGATCACCAGCTGGTTGATGAGATTGAGGATCTCGTCCTGCGTCGTCACGTCGAGCGCCGTGCCGGGTTCGTCAGCGATCAAGAGCTTCGGCTGGTGCAACAGTGCAAGCCCGATCAATACGCGCTGGCGCATACCGCCCGAAAGTTCGGACGGATAGGCATTCATCACACGTTCGCCATCGGCAAGCTGCACGCGCCGCAAGACGGCTGCAATGCGCGTACGTCGCTCGGCCTTCGACGAACGGACGCCATCGCGCTTGTCCGCAAAACGCATGACATCGTCGAGATGCGTCCCGATCTTGAAGACCGGGTTAAAGGAAGAAAGCGGGTCCTGCATGATCAAAGAAAAGGCCGTGCCTTTCAGCGCCTCACGCTCCCGTCGCTGCATTTTCAGAACATCGCGACCCGCGACCGAGATGGTACCGGAACTGATGGTGGCGTTCTTCGGCAAAGTGCCGATGATTGCCTTTGCCGTCACCGACTTGCCCGATCCGGTTTCGCCGATGAGTGCGACACGTTCGCCTGCCGCGACAGTCAGGGCGATATCGCGCAATACCTGACGGGTGCGACCGTAGGTCGTGAAAGAGACGTTGAGAGCGTCGATCTTGAGAAGCGGCTCTGTCATGGATCAGCCCTCCACATCAAACATGTCGCGCAAGCCGTCGCCCAGGAGATTGAACCCAAGCGTCACGTAAAAAACCGCGGCACCGGGGCAAACGACTTCCCACCAATAGCTGGGCATGAATTGGCGGCCATCGGCGACCATGGAACCGAGGTCGGGAATGGGCGGCTTCACGCCGAAACCGAGGAAGCTGAGGGTGGCGCCGAACAGGATAACGAAAGCCGCATCGAGCGTCGTCTTGACGGAAATAACGGCGACACAATTCGGCAGGATCTCACGGAAGAGGATGTGCATCGGCCCCGCACCGGCAAGGCGAGCGGCTTCGATATAGTCCTCGGATGCGATGGACTTGGAAACCGAATAGATCAGCCGCGCATGCCACGTCCACCACAGCAGCGTGATCGCGATCATCGCGTTCATCAAGTTCGGCTCAAGCAGGTTCGAGACGGCGAGCGCCATGACCAGCGGTGGCATCGCAAGCATCACATTGGTGAGCCCGGTGATGATCTTTTCGACCCAGCCGCCGAAATATCCGGCGACCAGGCCGAGTACCGTGCCGATGGGCACGGAAATGCCGAGCACACCGATCACCAGAAGCAGGGAAACACGCATGCCGAAGACGGTACGGGAAAAGATATCCCGGCCCACCTTGTCGGTGCCGAACCAATGGGTGGCGTCCGGCGCGACATGCCGCGCGCGGAAATCGACGACTGCGCCGACGTGCTTCGGAAACGGAGTAAGCCACGGCGCAAAGACCGCAAGCACGACGACGGAAACCAGGATCAGCGTGCCGATCACCGCAGCCGGGTTGCGGCTGAAGCGATACCACATCATGTAGCCCGTGCTCAGTGCGCGATCGGAGGCATCAAGCATCTTCATATCGGCCATCAGCGTGCCTCCCTGCGGCGCTGGCGCGGGTCGATGATCGAGATCAGGACATCCACGACCAGGTTCGCAACGATGAAAAACAGGCCGGCGACCAGCACCACGGCGGTCACGGCATTGAGATCTTTCTGCAGGATGGCGTTCAGCCCATAGGAGGCAAAGCCGCCCCAAGCGAATACCATCTCGATGACGAAGGCATTGCCGATGAGCGAGGCGAATTCGAGCCCCATGATCGTCAGCGGTGCGATCGACGACAGCTTGAGGAGATAGCGGAAGATGATGACTCGCTCCGGCACGCCGAAGCTCTGCAAGGTCAGAACGTGATCCTTGCGCTGGTTCTCCAGCATGGAGGACCGGGTGATGCGGGTAATCTGCCCGATGCCGGCCATAGCAAGCGCAAATGCCGGCAGGATGAGATGTTGGAGCGCATCGAGAAACACGTCCAGACGTCCGGCCAACAGGCTGTCGATCAACAGGAAGCCGGTCGGGCCGGCCTGAAAGCTCAGTGAATGATCAAGGCGGCCAATGATCGGCCAGCTCGGCAGACAGCGAGCCGCCAGCAATTGCAGACTGATCGCAAACAGGAAGCTTGGAATGGTGACGCCGGTCAGCGACAGGATACGGCCGATGTGATCCAACGCGCGATCGCGAAAATGGGCTGTTATCACACCAAGCGGGATAGCCACCACGAACATGAAGATTACGGAAACGAGAACCAACTCGACCGTGGCGGGCACCGTCTGTTCGAGGTCAGTCGTGACTGGGCGCTGCGAGACCAGAGACATGCCAAGGTCGCCACGCAGCGCCTTTCCGACATACTCGGCATATTGCACCGGCAGCGGCTTATCCAAACCCATCTGCACGCGCAGCGCATCGACCTGTTCCTGCGTTGCCGCCGGGCCGAGAGCCATGCGCGCCGGATCGCCCGGCACGACGCGCGCAAGCGCGAAAATCATGATTGAGAGCGCGATCATGACCAGCACGAAAGTGCCGAGCCGCGTCAGGATGGCGACCAATGGATGTTGCTGCATCGACGGGAGGTTCCTTGTTCGCCAGCTAACTGACAGACAACAATCCTCATCTGTGGGCGGCGAACAACCGCTCAAAAGTATAGTTTTTCAGCCTTATGGTATAGGTTATCGATCCGTCATCGCTTACAAAGCGACATGGATATGCCGATCCCTCGCCAACGCCTTTGCCATCGCATCACCGGCCAACGAGCCGGCGTCATCTTCCTGCGAGCCCCTGCCGGGGCAGGAAAGACCGTAACGCTTGCTATGGCCGCCGACGCGATGGGCAAACATGTGTGCAACTTGCAGCAACCTCGCCTGAGCGACATCGAGGACGGGTGGCTTTTCTGGGACGTGCCGGTTTCGGCCCGGTCGGCGCGTCTCTCCGCACAATTGCTGGAAAACATGGACGTACTGGTCATTGCCTGCCGTCCCGACCAGCGCATCAGCGGCCTGGCGCGGCTCATTCTTCATCGCGGCTCGGCGACGATCCATGCGGACGAGTTGACCTTCTTGCCGGAGGAATTGAGCGGATTGCCCGTGGAGGAGGCGCGCAGCCTTCTTGAGCATTATGCCGGCTGGCCCGCCTTTCTGCCGTTGACCCGCTCCAGAGCCCCACGCCTGGCTGTCGATTATTTGCGCGAGAATTTTCTGGCTCATCTTTCACCGGCGCAAACCGCCACACTCTCGATCTGGCTTGAAGCCCCGATGCCAACGGCCAATGCGGATTGGGCCGGCTTGCTGCCGCCCCTCCTCATCCACGAGCCGGACAAGCACATCGAGCTGCGCCAGCTTCTCATCATTGCCGTCAAGGAGCGTCTCGCGACGTTCGAGAACACCGTCGCCGTGATCGAGGTCGCGTCTGCCTTCGAGAAAGCCGGGCGGGCACTGGCGGCCATGACCCTGCTTCTCGACCACGGGCACGAGGCACATGCGGCGCAAATTCTGGAACGATCCCGAGGGCTGGAGCTGATTTACAGAAACAGCCTTGATGCGTTCCGTGACATCATCATGCGCTTTTCTCACGAAATGATCGCGACCAACGAGATCGTGCTTTTCGCACTCGCCCGCATGCTGTTGAAACTCGGAGAGCTGCAGCGTGTCCGCCATCTCGTCGGCAAACATCTGGGCTCGGACTATCTCGACCCGCTCAAGGTCTTGCTACGCGGATCGCGATTTTCCTTTGCGGCGCGAACCTTCAGGCTGAACCTCATGATTTCCGAGGACCTCGTGCCGACCGATGCCATGATCACCCGCCTCGGGGAATTCATGGCCGACTACCCCATGGGCGACCACGGCAAATGGGCTGCCTATTATAACGCGCTGCTCGAATTCGAAATCCGCCGCCGAAACTTTCGGGAAGCTGAAGCAGCTGCCGCGCGGGCGCTGATCTATCTCGGCCACATGGGCGGCCAGCCACTGCTCGAATTCTTCATCCACCTGCATCAGACGGTGTTGCGGTTGATGAGCGGCGATGCGCTGTTCGCAAGGCGCGCCGCAAGAGATGCCCGTCACAAGCTTGAGCAGGTGCCGCACATGGCGGAGGCGGAATTTCGCATGTTACGCCTGATGGAAGCTTGCGTCGCCTATGAAGCAGGCCAGCCGCGCGATCTCCTCCAATTCGTTCAGGACGAATTCGACAATTTCGCCGCCGCCGAAATCTGGCCCAGCCTCATGCAATTTGCCCTTCACTATGCCTCACAGATTCTAGCCGACCATTTCCCGATGGCGATCCGGCCAGGATTTCTCGATGGACTTTGGATTCATCTATCGGAGGGACTGCAGTTCCACGCCATGATGGAAATCCGAACCGCCATCGCCTATCAGAATGCCGATCGCTGGGGCGACGCTGCCGTCACGCTTTCCGCAGTCCGCATGCGGATCGGCCGCAACTGGGTCGAGAGCGCGCATGAGGAGCTGACGCGCCTGACGAGGCGCGACGAAATTTCCTACACAATGGCCTGGCTGCGCGATGCTGTCCGCCTTGCGACGCCCCGTCTCTATCTCTCACGTCAGATCGACGCGCTGATCGCCAACCCCAAGGTGACGAACCGCGAGAAAGTCGCACTGCAACTTTGGCAGAGCTATGCCGCCTACCAGCGCCGCGACCGGGCGGCGACCCGTGCCCACCTCCTGTCCGCACTCGAAGCGTCGACCCGCCTCGGGTGTCACGGCGTGCTCTCCGAAGAGCGCATCTTTCTCTCCCCGCTTTTGAAGAACGAGCGTATTCGCGGCTTCATCGAGACATCATCCGATGTCCGCACCGCACTCTCGCTCTTTGCCGCTTCCGTGAATTCGCCACAGGCCCGGGCACTACAAGGTGGCCTATCGCAACGCGAGACGCAGATGTTGCAATTGATTGCCAGCGGCATGTCCAATAAGCGCATCGCCAATACGCTCAGCATTTCCGAAGTGACCGTGAAGTTTCACCTCGGAAATCTATTTCGCAAGCTTGGCTGTCGCCGTCGGGCGGAGGCAATCCGTGCCGCGACAGCCCTCGGCTGGCTCTGATCCAACCGGGCAGTCGGTCGGTTTTTCGGCAACGTCAAACCAGAGGGGCCTTGTTGGTCTGCTCCTGCAGTGCGCGGCTCGCCCCGCTATCCTCGGCTCCAAGAACAGCATAGCCGATGCTCGCGAAATGGGAGTTCACCAGTTTGAGATCGCGCAATGTTGCCAGAAACAGACTGCTCGAACCGAGCAAGGCGGAAGAATTGGCGCCGCCAAGACGCGTAAGATGGTCCCTCGCCGCCGTGCGCTCCGCTTCGTTGAGATGGCGCTTCGCATCCACCAACTCCTGGGCCGAGCGCGGATCTTCCGTCGTCAAGGTCGACAGCGCCAGTCGAAGATCGGCTCCGACTTCGGCTTGAATCGTTTGCAAGGCCGCCTGGTCGGCCGGGTTGATCGAACCCTCGGCACGCCGCGTGACCTGTTCGAGGCAGCGCTCGAGAATATCGCCGGCGTGCCCGAGATTGACGGCAAATTCGATGACATCGGACAAGCGGCTGGCATCGCGATCGGTAAGCTCCGATGGCTCCAGGCGCGCCAGATAGGCCTTGACGGCGCCGTGTAGCATATCCAGCTCCTGCCCAAGCCGAACCGCCTTTGAGGTCGCCTGCTTGTCCAGCTTGGAGAGATCGGCCGGAACCAGACGCAACAACGCATCAACCAGATCGCCCATGCGCAGGATTTCACGCGCAGCGCTGGCAAGCGCCAGGTAAGGGGTCTCCAGCACCGACTTGTCGAGAAAAAGCGGACGCGCGGCCTCTCCAGCCGATTTGATCTTTTCGGGATAAAGCTTGATCAGTAGCGATTGCGCCGGCCCCAACAGGCCAAGGCAGACGACTGCCAGAACGACGTTGAAGGCGACGTGGAAGTTCGTGAGCACCGACGCCAGATCGGCTCCACCCTTCTGCAGGAGGTCCGTCAGCGGATGCAGGAACGGCAGCACGGCGATGCAGCCGATCGCACGAAACAGGAGATTGCCGACCGGAACACGGCGGTTGGCGGGATTGGTGCCGCTGGTCTCGAATACAGGCGGCAGCGCACCGCCAAGATTTGCGCCGAGAACCAATGCGAGACCGGTAATCGGCGACACGACGTCGCCGGCCGCGAGCCCAACGAGCAGCAACATCACGGCAACGCTGGAGTGAGCGGCGAATGTCAGCGCCGCTGCCAACAATACGTCGAGCACCGGGTCGCCGGTGATGGCGTCGAGAATGCTGCGCAGCACGGGAGCTGTGCTCACCGGCTGGATTGCCTGCACCAGGCCATGCAGGGCGAGCAACATCAAGCCAAGACCGATGCAGACACGTCCCAGATGCCGAACGCGCCCCTTCGGGCCGCGCTTGAACGCAACATAACCGGCCAGCAGCAGCAGCGGTGAAATGAATGAAACATCGAAGGAGAGCGCCTTGACGATCAGCGCCGTCCCGACATTCGCGCCCAGCATGACGGCCAGAGCAGGAACGAGAGCGACGGCGCCGCGCGCAGCAAAGGAGGTGACCATCATGACGGTCGCGGTGCTGCTTTGAAGCAGCATCGTGACCCCTGCGCCCGCAGCGACGGCAACCAGGCGATTGCGCAGGGCGCGGCCAAGCACGCGCCTCAGATCCGAACCGAACGCCCGCTCTATGCCGCTCTGCACCATGCGCATGCCCCAAAGGAGAAGCGCAACGTGCCCCATGAGTTCCAGAATGACGAGGCTGCCGGTCATTGCATATATCCGGTTGAAGGTGAGAACGTTCGGAAGCAAGACGCCGGCGGTCGACCCGCCGGACGTCGTTGGTTGCGTGGCATGGCATGATCGCCATGAGTGGGTTTAGCCCTGGCTGAGCGCCAGCTGGATCACACGCACAAGCACCATGCCAACAGCGACGACAAGATAACCGCGCAGCACGGCCATCCACACTCGCCTGGAGAGCGAGAGCTGGATAGGCTCCAGAGCGGAGAGCGGCGGCATACGCCAAGTGAGCCGCAGCGACCGGTCTTTGACGAGCTGCCGAATTTCGCCACGATCGGCGGATCGACTTTTCAGCATCCCGGTGACAACCAGACCGGCAAGGCCGATTACGGTTCCGCCCGCAAGGATCCAGACTATCTGCTCGCCGGTGATCTCCGGATAGAGAACGGAGGCCGTCAGAATGATTGACAGCATCACCAGCACTGCGATGACAGCACCCGTGAACAGGTTCATCGCCTTGCCATTGACCCAGGGGCCAAGCACGGCCCTGTCATTGCACAGCAGCAGCAGAAATACGGTGGCGCTGGGCAACAACACGCCGGCGAGCGTCTGTACGGCAAGCGTAATCAGACCGAGCGGCGAACCAGGAATGAGCACGAGAGCCGCAGCAGCAGCGATCAAGCCGCAATAGACCAGATAGAATCCCTTGGCTTCGCTCGCCTTGCGGTGCAGCGAGTGATTGAGGGATAGAACATCGCCGATCGCATAGGCAGTTGCGAGCGATACGGCGGCAGCACCGATGATTGCCGCATCGATCAAAGCAATGGCAAACAATACGCCCATTGTCGGGCTTACATATTTATCCAGCCCTGCGGCAATGCCACCAGCGTCGGTGAAGTTGCCAAATTCAGGCTGCCCCTGAAAGATGGCTGCACAGAATACGATCATTGCCACAGCGCCGATCATGACCATGACGATACCAAGCCAAAGATCCGCCTTTTCATAGCCGATGAAACGCGGCGTGATGCGCTTGTCGATCACATAGCTCTGCTGGAAAAACAGCTGCCAGGGAGCCACCGTCGTACCAACGATCCCGATGATGAGCAGGAGGATGTCGGACAGCTTGCCTTCAGGCAGGTTGGGGATCGTCAGATCGCGGAGGATCTGATGCGCCGGAACATGCACGGCCAGCACGATCGGTACGAGCAGAAGGCTGCCGAGGCACAGCATCAGCGCGAAGCGCTCGAAGCGGCGGAAGCTGCCCGTGCTGGCGGCAATCATGGTTAGCGCCGCAGCGATGGCAACGCCGGCGATTTTCGACACGCCGAGGTAGTCGAGCGCCAGGCTGATGCCTATGAATTCGGTGACAATGGTCAGCCCGTTGAGGATGAACAGATCGATGACGCTGAAGGCGCCCCAGAACTTGCCGAAACGCTCGAGAATGAGGCGCGCATGGCCAACACCCGTGACTGCGCCCAGACGCAGCACCATCTCCTGATTGACATAGAGCACCGGCACGAGGAGCAGCAACGTCCAAAGAAGCGACGTGCCGTAGTTTTGTCCGGCCTGGGTATAGGTGGCAAAGGCGCCGGCGTCATTGTCACCGACCATAACGATCAGGCCGGGTCCGATAATGGCCAGAAGCGTCATGAGACGTGCCCGCCAGGTGGTGCGGGCGGCAACGTCGCCGTGGTTGATTGTGCCGAGTGCGCCGCGGATGTCGCCGACATGCGCTGTGTCGAGGACAGCCGATGCTGCGCCGTTTGTGTTCAAATTATCCATAGTCTTACTCCCGTGCGACGGATCGCGACGTCTTCATCGATTACCTGGGGGAAGCCGCCTGCGGGCGGCCTAAGCGAGCATCTCCGGCAGCAATCCGGCCGCGCGGCTCAATCCGATGAATCGGTTGAGATGGCGGGCGATTGCTGTTGGAGACGCGACCGGAATACGGACCCGATCCGCGTGTTGATTGGCCAGGCGAATATGCCGGGCCACCATTCAACGCGATAGCGCGAGAATAGGACGATCGAGCCGCCGGCCATGGCGGCGAGTTTGAAGATGGTGGTCATAAAACTGACCTCCTCCTGGTTCGACGTTGCTCGAACCCGGGAGGCCAGTGCCGCGGGTCAACGCCGGCGGCGAAGGCCCTCACGGTCACATGGTCTGCCCGGGCGCTGGGTCAGCACGGCGGCAAGGACGTTCGACAAGCGTCGACTGTCGCATTCCGTTTGCTGGCTACTAGATCGCGGGTTCATGTGGTCCTCTGTGACGTTACTCGTCCGGCTATGCCGAACATCCCGGAATGAAAACATTCGGGATATATCGGTGTATACGCCGCTAGGAAAAAGGATCAACCAATACCTTGGTATAATAGGTGCCGCTGCCGGGTGGCTTCGACGCCAATGCATGCTCACCTTATGGCGAGGGCTGCTCGGTCGATGGCTCGGCTTGTGCGCTCTTGGGCGGAACATTGCCATTCTGCTCGGCGCGATCACGATGGAGCGCCGCTCGTGCGAGCAGCATGAAGGTGATGGGTGTCGTCACCGTTACGAAGATGCCGATCAGGAGTTCATGAATGACGAGAGAATGCATCGAGGTCGAAAAGAAGATCATCGACGCCACCATGATCGCGCCGATGCCGCCACTCGTTCCCAATGTCGGAGCATGAATACGCTCGTAGAAGGTTCCCATTTTCAGGAAGCCGATAGCGCCAACGAGCGTTAGAAAAGCGCCGACCACAAGCAGGCCGCCGATGGGAATTGCGGCCCAGAGCGGCACGCTTTCGAATGGGGTGCTCATTCGATCACCTCCCCGCGCATCAGAAATTTTGCAAGCGCAACGGTCGCGACGAAGCCAAGCATGCCGATAACCAACGCGGCCTCGAAATAGACGACCCGCCCCGTACTGATCCCGAAGGTCAGCAGCAACAGCATCGCGTTCACATACAGCGTATCGAGCGCAATGATGCGATCCTGGGCGCGAGGTCCGCGAAACATGCGGATAGACGAGATCGCCATGGCAGCCACAATCATCAACTGGGCTGCCGCGACAGATATTTGGATGATCATCGCGCTCATGCGAATATCTCCATCAACAGGCTTTCATAGCGGTTGGCGACGGTGTCGCGCCACACCACCTCATTCTCGAGATCAAGCACATGGAGCAACACGGTGTTGTCGTTGGAATCATATTCCAACCAAGCGGAACCCGGCGTGCTGGTGAGGATAACGGCAAGCAGCGCAAGGGAGATCTGGTCCCTCACCCGAAGTTCCAGGGTAACGAAGCCCGGCGTTGTGTTTCGCGTGCGGCCCCGCAGGATGATCCAGGCCACCTGCACGTTCGATTTCAGTACGTCATAGACGACACGGAAAAACAGCTTGGGCAGCAGATACCACTTTTTGAGCTTCGGCTTTTCGGGACGCAGCGACGCCATGGCCCAGGAGGCAAAGACAGCGACGACGATTCCAAGAAGAAGATGGCCGAGCGTGAAGCCGTTCAACAGGAGCCAGACCAGGATCAAGACAAGGGTCAAGAGCGGATACGGCAGCATCACGAACCTCCCGCCTTGCTCGACACGACTGCCGCCTTGCGGACCGCATCGACGTAGATGCCGGGATCGCTGAGCGTGCGAATCGTCGCCTCCATATATTGCATGACCGGGCCTGCCCAGATGGTCAGCGCCAGCGTCAGGGCAAGCAGGCCCATGACCGGCAAGATCTCAATCACGAGCACCCGCGGGACCGTGCCCTCAAGCGAGCTCCAGAATGTGCGTATACCTGCACGCGTCATGGAAATCAGCGCAGCGATGCCCGACAGGATCACCAGCAGGATGAGCGCCCAGACGGAAGCACTCGGCGGCACGCCGATCGCACCTGTGCCCATCATGGCAGAGAGCATTGCAAACTTGGCGACGAAGCCCGAAAGCGGCGGCAGGCCAGCGAGCAGAATCGCGCAGGCGGCA
Source organism: Rhizobium sp. NPDC092011 (assembly GCF_044756305.1). Classification (NCBI taxonomy): domain Bacteria; kingdom Pseudomonadati; phylum Pseudomonadota; class Alphaproteobacteria; order Hyphomicrobiales; family Rhizobiaceae; genus Rhizobium; species Rhizobium sp. NPDC092011. The sequence continues at coordinate 1,109,703 of NZ_JBIVSO010000001.1, read as the reverse complement.
AAGCAGATTCCAAGCATCGCCATGGTGCCGGGCATGGTGACACCTTCGCCTGCCTCCGGCTCCTTCTCCTCGGCATCCCCATAGGCTTCCATGGTGACGGCAAGAACGCTGGCGCCCGCATCCTGTCCGCGCTCGACGAGCTCAATCAGCATGAAGAAGGCACTGATCGTGAGCGTCGAACTGACGAGATACATCAAAGCGCCCGCGGAGATGGAGCCATCATTGATACCGATCACCATCAGCAGGGTTCCAGACGACACCAGCACGGAAAAGCCGGCCAGCCGGCCGAGCGCCTGGGATGCCAGTACACCGATGATGCCAAAGATCAGCGTCGCCATGCCGCCGTAGAGAAGCATGGTCGAGCCGAATCCGGCCGAGGGACCTTGCGCGAAGAGAAGCATGGTCAGTCGCAGGATGACGTAGATGCCGAGCTTGCTCAGAATGGCGAATATGCCAGCCACGGGTGCTGATGCGGCGCTATAAGCCGTCGGCAGCCAGAAGCAGAGCGGCCACATGCCGGCCTTGATCAGGAAGGCGATGCCAAGCACGCCGGCGCCTGCCTGCATGAGCATGCGGCGGTCAGCGGTCATTTCGGGAATGCGCACAGCCAGATCCGCCATATTGAGCGTTCCCGCCGTGCCGTAAATCAGGCTGACGCCGATGAGAAAGAGCAGCGCCGCCGCGAGATTGACCGCTATGTAGTGCAGCCCTGCCTTGACGCGAAGCGGCCCAGAGCCATGCAGCAACAGGCCGTAGGAGGCGGCCAGCATCACTTCGAAGAAGACGAAGAGATTGAAGAGATCGCCGGTCAGAAACGCGCCATTGACGCCCATGAGCAGCAATTGGAACATTGTATGGAAATGGGCGCCGACCGCATGCCAGCGTGCAAGCGAGAAGATCAATGCGGCGACAGCGACAATCGACGTCAGCAGAAGCATAAGCGCCGAAAGACTATCGAGCACCAGCACGATGCCGAAAGGCGCACTCCAGTTTCCGAGAAGATAAGCCTGCTCCCGGCCTGCCGATCCGCTTTCGGCGCGAAACAGCGTCAACGCAATACCAACGAGCAACAGCGTGGCGGCCAGGCTGACGAGCGCCTTCAAGGTGCGATCGCGCTCATCGATGAACAGAAGAACGGCACCGGCGACCAGCGGCAGCAGGATGGGAGCAATGATGAGGTGGTGCGACCAGCCTGTCATTTCCGGTCGCTCCTTCCGTCGACATGGTCGGTGCCGGTCAACCCGCGCGAGGCAAGCAACACCACCAGGAAGAGCGCGGTGGTCGCAAAGCCGATGACGATCGCCGTCAGCACCAGTGCCTGCGGCACCGGATCGGCCAGCGTCGATGTCGGCACGCTGCTGGACAACAGCGGCGGCATGTTCGTCTTCACGCCACCGACGCCGAAAATGAAGAGATTGACGGCGTAAGACAGCAGCGAAAGGCCAATAATGACCTGATAGGTGCGCGGACGCAGGATCAGCCAGACACCGCAGGCCGTCATGACGCCGATAGCAACGGACAAGATGAGTTCCATCAATCCCCCTTTGCCTTGTCCGCCTCGATGGCGCGAAGGCGATTGATACGGATCGACTGGTGCGCAAGCGCGACAAGGATCAGGACAGTTGAGCCGACGACGAGCAGGAAGACGCCGAGGTCGAAGAGCAGCGCGCTCGCGGCCGGCACTTTCCCGATCAGCGGCACGTCCAGATACTGGAAATGCGAGGTGAGGAAGGGATAGCCAAAGAACCAGGCGCCGGCGCCCGTCGCGGTCGCTACGAGCAGGCCCGCCCCCATCCAGCGCAACGGCAGAATGCGTATGCGGTCCTCCGCCCAGCGCGTGCCGCCAGCCAGATACTGCAACAGAAACGCGATCGACAGCGTCAGCCCCGCCGAAAAACCGCCGCCGGGCAGATCGTGCCCGCGCATGAAGATATAGACCGACAAGGTGATCACGAAGGGGAACATCCATTGCATGATCACCGACGGGACGAGCAGATAGTCACGCACGGTATCCCCTGCGGAACGCTCCGGCCGCTCCTCATCGAACTGGTTCTGGATCTGCTGCTGCTCCGGCATCTCCATACTGTCGGGTGCCGGGCGGAAACGACGCAAGAGCGCATAGACGGTCAGCGCGACGACGCCGAGAACCGCGATCTCCCCCAGGGTATCGAAGCCGCGGAAATCGACCAGAATGACATTGACGACATTCTGACCGCCGCCCTTGGAATAGGCGTTTTCAAGGAAATAATTCGCAATGGCGTCGGGTGCCGGCATGGTCATGACCGCATAGGATATGAAGACCATGCCGATGCCGCAGGCAACCGCGAGCGCAAGGTCGCGAAAGCGACGGAAACGGGCGCGCAACTCCACGGTGTCATCGCCCCCTTCCGTCCGCTTCGGCAGCCAGCGCAAACCAAGCAGGATGAGAACCGTCGTGACGATCTCGACAAGAAGCTGCGTGATCGCGAGGTCCGGCGCAGACAGCCAGACGAAGGTCATGCAGACGATGAGACCGACACCGCCAAGCATGACGAGCGCTGCGAGCCGGTGATATTTGGCGAGGAAAGCGGTGCCGATCGCAAGGCAGATACCGATCGCCCAAACCGATGCGAAGACCGGATCGGCGCCCGAAAAGGCGAAATGGGGTGACTCAAAGCCGGACAGATAAAGCGGGAGCAGGCCAGCCGCAAAGCCGGTCACGACCACCCAGCGAAGCTGTGGCTGCAGGTTGCGCGTACCGATCCGCTTTTCGGCATTTCTGGCCCAATTCCAGGAAACCTCGACCAGAACGCGCTCGAAGATGCGCTGCCCCTTGAGGCCGCGAAACAGCGGTGGACCGTCCTCGCATCGAGACAGATAATCCTTGAAGACAAAATAGAACACGGTTCCGCCGACGAGCGCGATGACGCTCATGACGAGTGGCAGATTGAGACCATGCCAAAGCGAAAGGCTGTATTGCGGTGTGTCTGCATGCAAAACACTGACGACGGCGGCCTGCAGGAAGGGAGCGACGGAGATAGCCGGTACGATACCGACGATCAGGCACACGATGACAAGCAATTCGATCGGGAAGCGCATCCAGCGCGGTGGCTCATGCGGCTTGGCGATCGGCAGGTCTGTCGGCGCGGGACCGAAGAAAACCGTTTGAATGAAGCGCAGCGAATAGGCGACGCTGAAGGCGCTCGCCAGGGTCGCCACATAGGGCAGGATCCGGTCGAGAATCGAATCGGCATGCGTCTCGATGGCTTCCGCGAAAAACATCTCCTTTGACAGGAAGCCGTTCAGCAGGGGAACGCCGGCCATCGCAGCGCTTGCAACGATCGCGAGTGCACCGGTGAACGGAAGGTATCGGAACAAACCGCTCAAGCGGCGCATGTCGCGCGTACCGGTTTCATGATCGATGATGCCTGCCGCCATGAACAGCGATGCCTTGAAGGTCGCATGGTTCAACATGTGGAAGATGGCAGCGACTGTCGCAAGCGGGCTGCCGAGGCTGAGCAGTGTCGTGATGAGGCCGAGGTGGCTGATCGTCGAATAGGCGAGCAGTCCTTTGAGGTCCTGCTGGAACATCGCAAAATAGGCGCCCAGCAACAGCGTGGTGATTCCTGCCGCGCCGACGATATAGAACCATTCGTCCGTACCCGCCAGAACTGGCCAGAACCGCGCCAACAGGAACACACCGGCCTTTACCAAGGTGGCGGAATGCAAATAGGCGGAGACGGGCGTCGGAGCGGCCATCGCGTTCGGAAGCCAGAAATGGAAGGGGAACTGCGCGCTCTTCGTCAGCGCGCCCAACAGGATCAGCACGAGAGTAGGCGTATAGAGCGGGTGATTGCGGATAAGGTCGCCAGACGCCAGAATCTTGTCGAGATCGTAGCTGCCGACGATGCGGCCGAGCAGGATCACGCCGATCAGCAGGCAGAAGCCGCCGATACCGGTGATCGTCAACGCCATGCGCGCTCCATCGCGGGCGGCGGCGCTGTTATGCCAGTAGCTGATCAGCAGGAAGGAGAAAATGCTCGTCAGCTCCCAGAATATCGAGAGCAGGATGACATTGCCCGAGAGCACGATACCGAGCATCGCCCCCATGAAGGCAAGCAGGAAAGAGAAAAAGCGAGGAACGGGATCCTCTTCCGACATATAATATCGGGCATAGACGATGACGAGGAAGCCGATGGCCGTGATGACCACGGAGAAGAGCCAGGAAAAGCCGTCCATTCGCAGGCTGAAATCAAGCCCAAGCTGCGGCAACCACTCGATACTGTACCGGATCACGCCCCCGTCAGCGACCGCTGGGTATGAACTGATCGAGATCAACAGCGCAAGAAACGTTACGGAGCCGGCGATCCAGGCCGGCGTGCGGCGCGACTGTGTGCGCAGCAGACATACGGAGAGAAGACTTCCGATAAACGGCAGAGCCAAAAGTGCTAGAATGAGGATGGGCCCGCTGGTTATCCCAAAACGTTGTTCCTTCGTTCGGCCGGATCACCTCAGCCGCCACAGCGGCGAACACCTCTAGCAAACCGGCTTAATATGTCCTATATGATAGATATTGACCAATATGGGCAGTTTGGCACTGCGCGTCAAGGTAAGATGGCGATGATTTTAACACCAGCGCTCTGTCGAGCGGCCCGAGGCTTTCTCGACTGGACCCAGATGGACCTCGCCGACCGCTCGGGTGTGTCCCGCAGCACGATCCGCGACTATGAAGGCGATCGCCATAGCCTGCACCGGGCAACGGAAGCGCAACTGCGACTGGCCCTCGAAACCGGGGGCATTGTCTTCCTTCGCATCCACGGACACGAGATCGGAATCTGCCTGAAGACTCCTACCACAGATGCTCTCGCCCCGGCACATACGGAAAGCTGCGAAATCCTGTCCATGCTGGGCGACAATGCTCAGACAACACGAAAGACCGGGCAATGACGCTTGTCTCCAAGTGTCAATGATTGGCAGGTCCTCCGAAGTCATGGGCATCTGCGATCGTCTTTCCTGACTTCGGCCCCATCGTCCCATCAGCGTCCCGCTCGCGAGAAGGTGAACAGGCGAGCCCTCAAATCAGCCATATTTCGACCGATGACCGCCTCCGCGCCGTATCCCCCAGACGACCGGAGAGACCCCTATGTCCGCCACGACCGCCACCGCAGCCGACACGTCAGCCACCCGATACCGACCATCACAGCGCCTCCTGCATTGGCTTATGGCCATTGTGATCATTTCAGCGCTCATTATCGGTCTCTACTGCTCGTATCTCTCACCGGGCATACCTTTGCGCCGCGCGCTTCTCGACGTGCACAAATCGCTTGGCATGACGGCGCTCATCCTGATCGCGATCCGCCTGCCGCTCCGGCTCTCACTCGGCGAGCCTGGATATGAGCAGCCGCTCGATACTCTCAACCATTATGCGGCCCGCAGCGCGCACATTCTGCTCTACGCACTGATGATCCTGATGCCGATTGCCGGTTATACGACCTCCGCGGCAGGGGGCCACGACCTGCCCTGGTTCGGTCTTTTCCAATGGCCGAACCTGTTGCCTCTCGACAAGGCACTTGAAAGAACTGCCGCCGAAATCCACGAATACGGTGCCTACTGCCTATATGTCATTGTGAGCGTGCATATTCTCGCAGCGCTCTGGCATCACTTCTTTCGCCGGGACGAAGTGCTCAAGCGTATGCTGTAACGGCCGACGGAGCACACCCAGCAAAGTGCGCGACAGTTTTCCGGAATGCGAAAGAAAAAAGACAAGGGAGGCGTTTCCGCGACTCAAATAACGCGGAAACGCTCGGGCCGGAGCCGGCAAATCCGCCGGCGGCTACCGCATGCCGAGGCGCGATAAGGTCAGGCGCGACTGTTCGCACAGGGCTTCGTTCAGCCCGCCGCGATAGTAGCTGAGGGCTATGACCGCGCCGTAGAGCGCCCATCCCTCGGCTCGCAGCCAATCGGAATCATCCACCTCGCAAGCCACGCGAAAGCCATCGCGAGCGGAAGGATCGACCCAGGACCACGCCGCCGCATAATCGGCAGCGGGATCGCCGATGGCGCAAAGACCCCAGTCGATCACCCCGATCAACCGGCCAGCCCGGGCTATCAGATTATCCGCCTTGAGATCGCCGTGCAGCCATACAGGCGCTCCCCGATGCGCGGTAGAACAAGCCCGTTGCCATAGATTACGTGCCGCAGGAGCATCAATCTCATCGGCCAGAATGTCGATCGCCGGCAAGGTAACCGAGGACAGAACGTCCAGTTCCACCCCGCGACGATGGTTGAGATCTCCGGCAAGCGGTGCGTCTTTCGTGCCGACCCGATGCAGCGCCTTCAGAAACTCCGCCAGCGCCAGGGCAGCGGCGGTTGGATCGGCGATATTTGCCGAAGAAGCTACCTCCCCCTCCATCCAGTCGAAAATGCCGAAATCGCATTTCAAGCCAAGCTCCGCGCTTCCACGGAAACGCAATCTCGGCACATCGAGCGGCAGACCGGCAAACCGAGGCAACCAATCGAGCTCCTTGTCGATCAGGCGCACGGCGTCTTCGCGACGGGGCAGGCGCAAGAGCAACCCCTCCCCTATGCGATAAATCGCATTGTCTGTGCCCGAGGATGCCAGGCGCCGTATGGGAAGATCTGCCCATTGCGGCGTCTTCTCCGACAGCAGCTGCTGAATAACGTCCTCTCCCGGCGCAATGTCATCGTGCATGCTGAAACCCGTTGCTATTGTCGCTGATGCTGATCGGCAGCCGCCAAATCAAGCTATTTGCCCCTTTACCGCCGTTTAATGACCGGCACTAGTGTCGGAACACCACGCAAAAACGCATCCATTTTGCATCACCTGGCTCCTGGGGCTTGACCTTAACTGCACTTGAGGTTGCACGATGACCCTACACAGAAGGCTATTGGCGATGAGAATACTGCGGGATGTGGACTTGGATCGCATTGCATCGATGCCCCTTGCAATCGATGTCATGGAAACCGCTTTCCGAGCGAAAGCAGCGGGCAACTTGATCGCCCCACCTCGGCATCATGTCTCGTTTCCGGACCATGGCGACCTCGTCTTTACGATTGGCGGTGTTCTTGGCCGACAGCCTCTCGCCGGCTTTCGCGCCTATGAAACATTTAACGGAAAGGAGCACTCGCAAATCGTCGCGGTTTGGTCTGCCGATAATGCGCAGCTTAAAGGCATTGTTCTGGGTGAACGATTGGGTCAGCTTCGAACCGGAGCCATCGGAGGTCTGGCTATTCGTCACCTCAGTTCCCCCAGTGCCAGAACCGTTGGCGTTTTGGGGAGCGGGCCCCATGCGCGAACGCAACTGCTTGCCGCCGCAGCCGTAAGGAACATATCGACCATTCGCATCTTCAGCCGCGACCGACGAAATCGCGTGGCCTTCGCTGAAAGCATGCAGCGCCAGCTGGACCTTAATGTGGAACCGGTTGACAACGTCGCCCGGGCTGTCGCGGATGCCGACATCGTCCTTTGCGCCACGAGCAGCAATATGCCGGTAATCCATGCGTCCGATCTGAAAGCTGGAGCGCACATCAATACCGTCGGCCCCAAAACGCTTTCCGGACATGAGATCAGTCTCGACATAGCAGATGTCGCCAGCGTGATCGTCACCGACTCGCTCGATCAGACATGCGCCTACCGCTTTCCCTTTTTTCTCGCCGGATCCCGTAACGAGCATCGTATGCGCGAGCTCGCCGATATTGTTGTCCAGGCGATCCCTGGCCGGACATCGCCTGACGACACGACATTGTTCTGCTCGGTTGGCTTGGCGGGAACGGAAGTCATACTCGCATCGGCCATTCTCGACATGCTCTGAGCGTCCGACACCCTCCCGAATGGCACCGTCTTACTGCGGCTCACCGACCTCTACGGCATGGCCGTCCGGATCGTAGAAGCGAAAGACGCGCTGCCCCCAATGCTGCCGTTCGACGGGATGGATGAGGACGACATTCCCTGCGATTTTTTCGAAAGCCGTATCGATATCGTCGTGTTCGAAATAAAGCAGTATATTTCGACGGCCATAGGGCTCCAGCGTTTCAGTGCTTGTTTTCCAGACAGTCTGTTCGAGTGATTTGCCTTCGTGAATTGCAAAGCCGCTCTCAAAGAGAACGAAACTCCCGAAATCGCTGAGGATCTCAAGGCCCATAATGTCACGATAGAACGCCTTGGAGCACTCGATATCCCTGACGAAAGGGATCGGATTGACGAAACGCATGCAACCTGCCCCACTGACAACGACGGGCCAAGACAAAGCGGCCTTCCAAATGGCGTCGGAAACATGCATTTCCGACCATCTCATCGTTTCTGGATACCGGAGCGATGTCAATTCTCGAAAGATCGCCGCCTTGGCTCGGCCCATTTGGAGGACTGCTCGATGACGAATGATGCACGCACCATGATCGTCATGGACGAAGGAAACTCGCGGTTCCAACTGAGGGCCGGAGCGTTGATCCGTTGCAACGACCACCTCCTCATTCATCGCGCCGCCGGCGATCCTTTCTGGGTTCTACCTGGGGGGCGGGTGGAGTTTCACGAAGCGGGCTCGGAAACGCTCGCGCGGGAAATCGAGGAGGAAATTGGCTGTGGCGCGAGCATCGGACCACTCCGCTTCGTCATCGAGAACTTCTTCGAACTCGGCGGGCGAAGGGTTCATGAAATCGGTTTCTACTACGACGCGGAATTGTCGCGTCCACTGCCATTTCATGAGACTGAAATCATCCACCGCGTGAGGGACGGGAATGCCGACCTCGAATTTCGCTGGGCGCGGCCGACGCGAGCTATCTTGGAGCAATTCGATCTGAAGCCTGCTCCCTTGCATGGTCTTATCGAAGCCATGCCCGCCGGAGTTCAACACGTCATCCGCCGAAATGTTGCTGGATGAGAAAACAGACCGCTTTAGAATAGAAGATGCGCTTGACTACGGCTCTGCCGTGCAATCCATTTCGTCGCATTATCCAATGCTCGAAATTTCAGGTCGTTCATGTGATGTCGCGGATTGTCATTCTGGGAAATGCCGGCGGCGGCAAATCCACTCTCGCCCGCAGATTGGCCAAAAGGCATGGCCTCATCCATTTCGAAATCGACAAGTATCTTTGGCAGGAAGGCTGGATCCCGGCTCCCGTCGAGAGTTATTCCGAGCAGCATCGACAGATCATATCGAGCGACAATTGGATCGTCGACGGGCTTGGGCTCCGCGATTCCGTCACGCCTCGCATAGACCGCGCCACCGATATCATCCTCATCGACATGCCGCTCTGGATGCATTTCTGGCTCGCCGCGGAAAGGCAGATTGCCTGGTCTTCCGGCGAATTGCAGCACGCTCCGGGCGGCCTCTCCGCCATGCCGCCGACGCGCGATCTTTTTCGAACCATATGGGACATAGACCGGGACTGGATGCCCGGTATTAGGAGCTTGTGCGACGATGCCGAGAGGGCCGGCAAGACGCTGGTCCGCATTCGCAGCGTCGATGAGCTGGAACGGTTGACCCCAGCGGCAAAAGACGGTTGCGCGTCATAACACCGTCGGCCAACATGCTGGCGAGTCTGGTATCGAGGCTCGGTTGGAAATGCAGGATCATGCGTTTCGGCAGGAAGAAGACCAGGAAGAAGGATTGAACGCATGACCAAAATCTTCGACGCTCCGGAAGACTTCGCAACCACGGCCCTTGCCGGCTTTGCGGCGCTTCATCCGCGATTTGTTCGGCTGGTAAAGGGTGGGGTTGTCCGTTCCACATCGGTACCGGAGGGCAAGGTCTCGGTTGTCGTCGGTGGCGGTTCCGGCCACTACCCCGCCTTTGCAGGCTATGTCGGACCGGGTTTTGTCGATGCAGCCGTCGCAGGCGATATCTTCGCATCCCCCTCGACAGCGGCGGTCGCCAGAGTATGCCGCAAGGCCCATCACGGTGGCGGCATCCTGCTCAGCTTCGGCAACTATGCGGGCGACGTCTTGAACTTCGGCGTCGCCGCCGAACGTCTGCGTGCCGAAGGCATCGACGTCCGCATCGTCGCAGTGACGGACGATGTCGCCAGTGCGCCTGCCGAAACCATTTCGAAGCGCCGCGGCGTTGCCGGTGATCTCGTGGTTTTCAAGATTGCCGGAGCGGCAGCGGAAGCCGGCCTGCCCCTCGACGAGGTGGAGCGTATCGCGCGGCATGCCAATGCCCGCACCGTATCCTTCGGTGTCGCTTTCGACGGCTGTACCTTGCCCGGCTCCGCAGGCCCTCTCTTCACCGTACCGAACGGCAAGATGGCGCTCGGCCTCGGCATCCACGGCGAACCCGGCATCAGCGAAGAAGCGATCGTCAGTGCTGACGAACTCGCAACTCTGCTCACGAATAAGCTCCTGCCGGAGCGCGCCAAAGACACGCGGAAGGTCGGCGTCATTCTCAACGGCCTCGGCGCCACGAAATATGAAGAGCTATTCGTCCTCTGGACGTCCGTTTCGGCCAGACTGCAACAAGCCCACCTGGAAATCATCGCACCGGAGGCGGGTGAGTTCGTGACCAGCCTGGATATGCAGGGGTGTTCGCTGACCCTGATCTTCCTCGACGACGAGTTGGAGAAATATTGGATAGCGCCATGTGATAGCCCGGTCCTGCGCCGCGGCACGACGATCCCCACGACACCGGCAACCGACGATCTGGCTGATGAAGACATGCTGGCGACCTATCCTTCCGCCGATGACGAAGGTCAACGCGGCGGCGCCTGCATCGCCCGCATCTTCTCGGAGATTTCACTTTTGCTCCACGAGGCGGAGGAGCAACTGGGCCGGATCGACGCCTACGCGGGCGACGGCGATCACGGACAGGGCATGGCCCGCGGTGTAACGGCGGCTCTGGAAGCAGCCAAGATAGCAAGCGCTGCGGGGGCGGGATCGGCAAGCGTACTGGCTGCGGCCGCCGATGCCTGGGCGGACCGCGCCGGCGGCACATCGGGCGCGATCTGGGGGCTTCTCCTCCGGTCCTGGAGCACCACACTCAGCGACAATGGTCCTATCGATGATCGTGCCGTCGTCACGGGCGCGCGGCAGGCTCTCGATGGCGTGGTACGCCTCGGTGGCGCCAAGATCGGCGACAAGACCCTCGTCGATGCCTTCTCTCCATTCGTCGATACGCTGGAAAGGAGCTTCGCCGAAAGCGGGTCGCTTTCCACCGCCTGGAGGCAAGCAGCCTCGGCAGCAAAACTTGCTGCAGACGCAACGGCGGAATTGCTTCCCAAGCTCGGTCGCGCACGTCCGCTTGCGGAAAAAAGCCTTGGCCATCCGGATCCCGGCGCGGTCTCTTTGGCAATGATTGCGGACCGCGTCGCCACTCTGCTTCGGTAGCTGAAAGCAAGGCGCGAATGAGCATCGGAACACGGCTTGAGCTCGCTCCTCGCTGGACGGGCGGCGCGGCAGTGACGACAAAAAACCATTCCAAGAGATGCACAATCTTTGAGATGATCTTGTTTGCTTCCGCAAAGGATGGGCCATAGCGTTGCCTCAACCATTGGACGTCCTTGCCCACTCGGCGGTTTCATGAGCATCGGATGCGCGTTGCGCGCCGGCGACAGTCTCATGAACGTCTCGAAAGAGGTGGCAACGGCATTTGAAAAGGAAACCATCGTTGACCATTCACATCACGCCGGCCGAGGCAGCGTTGCCGACCCTGGACCTCTCCCGCTTCTATGCCTCCGCGCAAGAGCGGCAGGCTTTCGTCGCCGAATTGCGCAAGGTGCTCCACGATCACGGCTTTTTCTATTTGACCGGCCATGGCGTCGATCCAAAGCTGATCAGCGACGTGGTGGCGACGGCAAAACGCTTCTTCTCGCTTCCTCTGGAGAAGAAGCTCGAGATCGAAATGGTGAAGTCGCCGCATTTTCGCGGCTATAATCGTGCCGGTCAGGAACGCACGCGCGGCGAGCAGGACTGGCGCGAGCAGCTCGATATCAACACGGAAGAAGAACCGGCCAAGATTGACCCGGATAGTCCGGCATGGCGGCGCCTGCAGGGACCGAACCAGTGGCCCGAAGCCCTGCCGGAACTCAAGCCATTGTTGCTCGCCTACCAGGCAGAAGTCACGCGGATCGGCATCGACGTGCTGAAAGCAATCGCCGCAGCGCTCGGTCAGCCGGAAAATGTATTTGCCGACATATACCAGCCCCAGCCGTCTCAGCTGTTGAAGATCATCCGCTACCCGGGCCGGGATGTAGCGGAAACCGACCAGGGGGTCGGTGCCCATAAGGACGGCGGCTTCGTCACCGTACTGCTTCAGGATACCACGCCGGGTCTGCGCGTGCGCACGGAAGAAGGCGTATGGATCGACGCGCCGCCGGTTCCGGGTACCTTCGTCATCAACACCGGCGAATTGCTCGAGCTTGCGACGAACGGCTTTGTCCGCGCCGATGTGCATGACGTCGTCGCTCCTCCCGCGGGCGTCGAACGATTTTCGGTAGCCTTCTTCCTCGGCTCTCGCCCGGACGCAACAATTCCCGTCATCGACCTTCCGGAAGATTTGAAGCGCGCCGAACGCGGCATATCGGTCGATCCTCTCAACCCGATCTTCCGCGAAGTCGGCCAGAACCAGCTGAAGAGCCGGCTACGGTCGCATCCGGACGTCGCGCGCGCCCACTATGCTGAACTGCTGGTCTCGGAGTAGGCGATCACAACAAATCAATCGCCACGGCTTCACCTAGCTGGTTCATATCGACCACCTTGTCTGCCCTCCCGATGACGGAGCGCCGGTGTGTAATCGCAAGCACAGTGACATCGCGAGCAAGCGCGCGAATGTGCTCCATGATGTCACGCTCCGTCGCTTCATCCAACGCCGAACTTGCCTCATCGAGAAAGAGGACAGCCGGATTGCCATAAAGAGCGCGCGCGATGGCGACCCGCTGACGCTCGCCTCCGGACAGCTTCAGACCGCGCTCGCCAACCTTCGTCTCGAACCCATCGGACAGTGCGTCGATGAATGGCAGGATCGCGGCCTTTTCGGCTGCAAGCCGCAGACGCTGCTCATCCCGTGGCCGACCGAGGAGGATATTGTCCGCAAGGCTCTCGTTCAACAGAATGGCATCCTGCGGAACGACCGCAACTGCAGAATACCAGTCTGCCCGGTCGACCGAGGCAAGATCGATCCCGTCGACAAGGATACGCCCTGAATCCGGCTCGATCGACTTCAAAGCCAGCTTGAAAATGGTGGATTTGCCCGAGCCGGTTTCGCCAACGAGGAATGTCATACCGCCGCGCTGGGCCTCGAAGCTGATATCCCTGACGCCACGGCCATTGTCATAAGCGTGGCCGATGCGATCAAATACAAGACGGCCGTTCTGCGTTACAAAGGACGTCGCCTGCGAGACCTGACGCTCCTCGGGCGCTTGCCACATTCCTGCCAATGGTGCGAGCGTCGAGCGGGACCGGGCCACATCGTCGATCGCATGCGCAATCATCTCGAACGGCATGTTGAGTTGCAATAGAAGTGTATTGAACAGAACGATATCGCCGACTGTCACCTCGCCTGTGCTGTAGCGTGGTAGCAGCAACAGGAAGGTTACGGCAAACTGCACCGAAAGCCCGAATCCAAGTATTGCTATGTAACCAACCCGCTGCAGCACATAGCCGCGCCAGGCGTCCCGCACTTCCCCTGCCTTGGTTGCGAAACGCCGCTTCATCCAGTCATGACTGCCGAAGTGGCGCAATGTTTCCATCGCGTTCATGGCATTTCCGACGAAACGCGCATTTTCTTGACCTGCGCTAATCGCCTTGTCCAGGTAAACCCTGGCGCGACGAACAGAAATTACCGTCAACGCAATGGTCATCGCGCCATAGAGTATGACGATGATCATAACCTGCAGATCAATCAGGGCGCCCAGAGTCGTCAGTGTGAGCAGAATTTGCACAACACCGGGTATGAATACGATAAGGCCAAGCTGAACAAGCGTCGTCAACGCGCTGCTTCCGCTCGCACTGGCAGTTTGAATTTCGGTCGGGCTATGCTCGACGAAAAAGGCCGTGGTTTTCTTGAGGATGCGTTCGAAGAAGCGCGTTCGTGCTATGAAGCCAAGGTTTTCCGAACTCATGAATGAAAGATACTGCACCATATGCTGGAGCGCCGCGGCAATGCCGACTAGCACCGCATAGATCATCAACCCCAGTACGACACCACGGACAGCGCCGTCCTGCGGCAAGCGATCGATAATTCGCGAAAAAATGTAGGGCGCGGCAACGCTGCTCACGCTTGCGAGAAGCACGACCGCGATGCCGATCAAGAGCATCCAGCGATCGGACTTCCAATAGGCCTGTAGAATTTCGGAAATAGGTTCAAGAACGCTGGTTTTTTCTGCCATCGAAAATACCCTGATCTGTGAAGCGGCGAGTCTAACCTCAAGCATGGATATTGTTTTCCATGCTCCTGCAGAGGCCATTCAGGTGACAAGGCACAACCTATAGGCAACAAAAATGTCTACTACAATACTCATGAAAAACTTACCTGATCGAGCGTTTGCGAATGAGCAAGGTGCCTCCCGGCATTGTTTTGACCTGGAGATTGATGGAGATGGTATCGTTCATCGAAGATCATGGGCTCCGCTGCATCAGCATATCGACGATGACATCCTGACCGAAGCAGCCCGTGCGAGGGATCTTCGCGGCTAGCAGGATCTATCTTGAAGCTCCCAATTCGGCCCGCTCGTGCCTTGACAAACCCGAAATGACCGTATTTTAATCACGCTCAAGATATGAGCAAACGCCTTGTCTTCCTGACATGATATCGTTTGCCAGAGGGCAACAGCGCCCCACAACGCCCCGGTTTCCGGGATATGCGTTGTGGGTTTTTTTGTTTTGGGGAGGTCTGATGCAGGCCGCTGTGAAGATCGGCATTCTCTACTCGACCACCGGGCCATACGGCTCGCTGGGGCGCGAAGCTCAGCTCGGCGCCGAATTTGCACTTCACGACTATCGCCTCAATGGTGGCCGGAAAGCGGAACTTGTCTTCTTCAATCCGCATGCGGATCTGGCCGCCTATCTCGAAGGCGCGCGCAGCCTGATGCGCGACAGCGGTTGCCGTCATATCGTCGGCACGATCACCTCGGCGGCCCGCAAGGAAGTCATTCCGCTCGTCGAGAAACATGATGGCCTGCTCTGGTACATGTGCCCCTACGAGGGGTTCGAGGCGAATGAAAACGTCATCTACATCGGCGCCTGTCCCAACCAGCATCTCATACCGCTGTTCGAACACCTGATCCCTCGTCACGGACCGCGCCCTTATCTCGTGGGCGCCAACTATGTCTGGGGCTGGGAGATGAACCGGCTCGCTCGCGAGCTGATCGTCAACGCCGGCGGAACCATCCTTGGCGAACGCTACTTGCCGCTTGAGGAAACCGCGGTCGAGCGCATCGTCGCCGATATTGCCGAGAAGCGGCCGAGCTTCATCCTCAACAATCTGATCGGCCCCTCGAGCTATGCTTTCCTGGCTGCAATCGCCGAACTCGGAAAACGCGACCCGGCGTTTCTGCCGGAAAATTGCCCGGTCGCCAGTTGCGACCTGACGGAATGCGAGTTGACGGATATTGTGGGTGGAGCCGTCGGTCAGCTTTCTGCGCTTTCCTATTTCGACGGCCTGGAAACCAGCGAAAACATCGCCTTCAAGTCCCGCCTCAAGGCATGGCGGCCCGACATCGGCAAGGTCTCCACCATCTTCGCAAGCTCCTACACGGCCGTCGCGCTTTGTATTGCCGCGATCGAAGCGTCGGGCACCGAGGATCCAGTAATGGTGCGACAGGAGGTGGTCTCCCGGTCGTGGCCATCGGTGCTTGGCGACCTCGTGGTCGACCCGACGACGAACCATGCGGCACTGCCCTTCTATCTCGGCCGCATCAATGCGGAACAGGGGTTCGATCTGATCGCCTCGGAAGCGGCCATCCCCGCCGATCCCTATCTGATCACGAGCAGACAGAAGCCCACTCGGCATCTGCGGGTGGTACAATCATGAACGGCACGCCCAACTTCGCCGGCTGGCATGTCACGCTGCTTGCAGAGGACGACACCAACACCGAAAGGCTAACCCGCCAGCTTGTCGTTCTCGGCATGCGGGTGAACCGCCAATGGAAACCCATCCCGGTCAACGACCTGCCGGATCTGGTCGTCGTCGACGTCGATCGTGGTTGGGACGAGCTGATCCCATGGAGCGGCGACAAGCCGCTGCGGCCCGTCGTTGCCGTGCTCGGTTCGGAAGCGCCCGGCCGCATCGCCTGGGCCATGCGCCAGGGCGCCGGCGCGATCATTCAGAAGCCGGTGACGGCCTCTGCCGTCTTTCCGGCCCTTGTGCTGGCAGTCTCCATTCATGAGGAGCGCTTGGCCACGGCAAGACGTATCGAGCATCTGGAAGAGCGCCTCAAATTGCGCCCCGTCGTCTTCACCGCAATCGAACGGCTCAAGGCCGAGCGCAAGGTCGATGACGAAGGCGCCTATGCAATCTTGAGAAATTGCGCCATGCGCCGGCGTCTTCCGGTCGAACAAATCGCCGCCTTCTTCCTGGTCGGCTCCGAAACACTCTCCGAGGTCGGCTGATGCGGGTACTCAAGGAACTTTGCCGACAGCCCGCAGGGTTGTTCGGCCTCATCATTGTTGTTGCGGTCGTTGCCATGGCGATTGCAGCGCCGTGGCTAGCGCCCTTCGACCCCGACAACCAGATGTTCGACGGCCTGACGCTGGAAGGCGCACCCATCCCGCCGGGCGGGCAGTTCCTGCTCGGCACTGACACGCTCGGGCGCGACCTGCTTTCGCGGCTGCTGTTCGGCGCAAGGACGTCGCTGATCATTGGCCTCGTCGCCAATGGCGTCGCCGTGACGATCGGCCTGTTCGTCGGCATCATGGCGGGCTATCTGCGCGGCTGGGCCGGCAGTGTGCTGATGCGCTTCACCGACCTGATGATGGCCTTCCCTGCCCTTTTGCTCGCCATCGTGCTTGCCGCAATCCTCAAGCCCAGTCTTTGGATCGTCGCCATGGTCATTGCGCTCGTGAACTGGGTGCAGGTGGCTCGCATCGTCTACACCGAAACGCGCGCGCTGGTGGAACGAGACTTCATCATGGCCGAGCGGGCGCTAGGCGCCGGCCATGCCCGCATCGTCGTCCTCCATATATTGCCGCATCTGGTTCCCACAGCCATCGTCTGGGGAACGCTTGGCATTGCAACCACGGTTCTCCTGGAAGCGACGCTGTCCTTCCTCGGCGTCGGGGTGCAGCCACCGCAACCCTCCTGGGGCAATATCATCTTCGAAAGCCAGAGCTATTTCCAGGCGGCCCCTTGGCTCGTCTTCTTCCCCGGCGCGGTCATTCTGCTGACGGCCCTCGCTTTTAACCTCGTCGGTGACGCGCTGCGCGACATTCTCGATCCGACCCAGAGAGGCAGGGGCTGATGCTGAACGTTTTTGCCAAGCGCCTCGTTCAATCGGCGCTCATCCTTTTGGGCGTCGCCGCTATCACTTTCATCCTGCTCTACGCGCTGCCCGCCGATCCCGCGCGCATGATCGCCGGCCGCAGCGCCACACCGCAGACGGTAGACAATATCCGGCGCGAGCTCGGTCTCGATCAGCCGCTGCTGGCGCAATTCATGCATTATCTGAACGGCCTGCTGCATGGCGACCTCGGCCGCTCCTATGCTCAAAAAACTGAGGTCATGACCCTCATCGTGGCCCGCCTGCCAGCGACGATCACCTTGATGGCAGCAGGTATCTTCGTGGAAGTGCTGCTTGGCCTGACGCTCGGTATCATCGCAGCGCTCGATCGCGGCGGCCCGACCGACCGGCTTGTCATGGCGTCCGCCTTCGTCGGCGTCTCCGCCCCGCAATTCGTCGTCGCGCTGCTGCTGCTCTATCTCTTCGCGGCCACGCTCGGCTGGTTCCCGATGAGCGGCTATGGCAGCTTTTCCAATATCGTGCTGCCAGCGGCCACGCTCGGCCTTCTCGGCGCCGGTTGGTATGCCCGCATGGTTCGCTCAGCCATGATCGACGTACTGAACCAGGATTTCATCCGCACGGCTCGGGCCAAAGGCCTCTCCGGGCGGCGCATTATCCTGCGTCATGCCCTGCCGAATGCCATCCTGCCGATCATTGCCATGATCGGCATCGATATCGGCCAGTTCATGGGCGGCGTCGTGGTGGTGGAGGCCGTCTACGGCTGGCCGGGCATCGGCCAATTGGCCTGGCAGGCAATCCAGCAAGTGGACATCCCGATCATCATGGGTGTCACGCTCACCTCCGCGCTCGCCATCATTCTCGGCAATCTGGCGGCCGACCTTATCGCGCCGCTTATCGATCCACGCATTCGTTCGCATTGAATCACACCAAGAAGGGGAACTAACCTATGTTCAAAAGCTGGTTACTCAGAACGACGACGGCTGCCATGCTGGCCTTCATGCCGCTGGCAGGCCACGCAGCCGATCAGCCGACGCAGGGCGGCAGCGTCACCGTCACCTACAAGGACGACATCACCACTCTGGATCCGGCCATCGGCTACGACTGGGTGAACTGGTCGATGATCAAGAGCCTGTTTTCCCGTCTGATGGATTACGAACCAGGCACGGCAAAGCTCGTCCCCTCGCTCGCTGAAAGCTTCACCGTCTCCCCGGACGGCCTGACCTACACCTTCAAGCTGCACAAGGGCGTAAAGTTCTCAAACGGCCGCGAGATCGTCGCCTCCGACGTCAAATATTCGATCGAGCGCGCAGTCAATCCGAAGACGCAGGGACCCGGCGCCGGCTTCTTTGGAGCGATCAAGGGCTATGACGACATGGCCGCAGGCAAGGCCGACAATCTCCCGGGCATCGAAGCCCCCGACGCAGACACGGTCGTCTTTCATCTGAGCCGCCCCGATGCGACCTTCCTGCATGTGCTGGCGATCAACTTCGCCTCCGTCGTGCCGAAGGAAGCCGTAGAGGCTGCAAACGGCGATTTCGGCAAGAAGCCGGTCGGTTCCGGCACCTTCATCCTGAAGGACTGGACCATCGGTCAAAAGCTCGTATTTGAGCGCAACAAGGACTACTTCGCCAAGGGCGTTCCGCATGTCGACAGCTTCACCGTCGAAGTTGGCCAGGAGCCGCTCGTGGCGCTGCTGCGCCTGCAGAAGGGCGAAGTCGACATCGTCGGCGACGGCATTCCGCCGGCAAAATTCCTGGAGATCAAGAATTCCCCCGACGGTGCGAACATGATCGTCGACGGTGAGCAGCTGCATACCGGCTACATCACGCTCAACACCAAGGTGAAGCCGTTCGATAATCTGAAAGTCCGCGAAGCCGTCAACATGGCTGTCAACAAGGATCGCATCACGCGCATCCTGAACGGCCGCGCGACACAGGCAAATCAGATCCTGCCGCCGTTGATGCCGGGATACGACAAGTCGTTCCAGGGCTTTGCCTATGACGTCAAGAAGGCCAAGGCTCTTCTCGCTGAGGCCGGCTTCCCTGACGGCTTCTCGACCGTGCTCTACTCGACCAACACCGACCCGCAGCCGCGCATTGCCCAGTCGATCCAGCAGGATCTGGCGGCAATCGGCATCAAGGCTGAGGTCCGCGCGCTTGCACAGGCCAACGTCATCTCCGCCGGTGGAACGGAAGGTGAAGCACCGATGATCTGGTCGGGCGGGATGGCCTGGATCGCCGACTTCCCGGATCCGTCCAACTTCTATGGCCCGATCCTCGGTTGCTCCGGTGCCGTTCCCGGTGGCTGGAACTGGTCGTGGTACTGCAACAAGGCACTCGACGAGCGCGCCGTAGCCGCCGACGCCATGTCGGACCCGGCCAAGGTCGCGGAGCGTCAGGCCGCCTGGGGCAAGATCTTCACCGACATCATGGCCGATGCCCCCTGGGTGCCTGTGATCAACGAGCGCCGCGTCGTCGCGAAGTCGCTGCGCATGGGCGGCTCGGGCAACATCTATGTCGATCCGACCCGCGTGATCAACTACGACGCGATCTTCGTGAAGCAATAAGCCCAGACCAACAATCCACCTCCCTCGCCGCGCGAGGGAGGTGGGCCAAATGCCAGCGGAATTGAACTCGGAGACCATTATGTGCATCGCCTGCACCCACACCATTCATCGCGCGCAGCATCATTTCGGCTGGAACAGGGAGTTTCCGCCGGCGCTGACGGCAAAACCTGGCGAAACCATCCTGTTCGAATGCATGGATTCATCAGGCGGCCAGATGGGCGCCGATGCGACGCTGGAGACGCTCGTCAATCTGGATTTCGCCAAGATCAACCCCGTCTCCGGTCCCGTCTATGTGGAAGGCGCAAAGCCCGGCGACGCCCTCAAAGTCACCATTCGCAAATTCCACCCGATCGGCCACGGCTGGACGGCAAATATTCCGGGCTTCGGCCTTCTCGCCGACCACTTCAAGGACCCGGCACTGCATGTCTGGAAGTATGACAGCGTCACCATGGCGCCTTCAGCATTCGGCCCGGGCGGTCGTGTGCCCCTGAAGCCATTTACCGGCACGATCGGCGTTGCGCCGGCGGAACCCGGCCTCCACTCTGTTCTTCCGCCCCGTCGCGTCGGCGGCAACCTGGACATCCGTGATCTGACTGCGGGCGTCACGCTCTATCTGCCGATCGAAACGGAAGGCGCGCTTTTCTCTGTCGGCGACACACACGCGGCGCAGGGAGACGGCGAAGTTTGCGGCACGGCCATCGAAAGCCAGATGAATGTTGAATTGACACTCGATCTGGTTAAGGGCGCCAACCTTCAGAGCCCGCGCTTTACGACCACGGAACCTGTCACGCGACATCTCGACGGCGCCGGCTACGAAGTCACCACAGGCATCGGCCCGGATCTGATGACGGGGGCAAAGGAAGCCGTGATGCGCATGATCGACCTGCTTGCGGCCGAGCATGGCCTTAATCCGGTCGATGCTTACATGCTCTGCTCGGTTTGCGGAGATCTGAGGATCAGCGAAATCGTCGATATGCCCAACTGGGTCGTTTCCTTCTATTTCCCAAGGATTGTCTTCGCGTGAGCAATCAAAGCGCCCGTTCAGCGGTTCTCTCCGTCCGCAACCTGAGCGTCGATGCCAGAACGCCGGAAGGGTTGAAGCGCATCCTCGATGATGTAAGCTTCGACCTCGAGCCCGGCAGGACGCTTTGCCTTGCAGGCGAGTCCGGATCCGGGAAATCGGTGACGTCCCTCTCGATCATGGGCTTGCTCCCCAAGGCTTCGCTGAAGGTCGCATCGGGCGAGATCCTGCTGGAGGGGCGCAATATCCTCGGCATCCCCAACCGCGCCCTTCGCCAGATCCGTGGCGGAGAAGTGGCGATGATCTTCCAGGAACCGATGACCTCGCTCAATCCGGTCATGACGATCGGGGCACAGCTGATCGAGGCCATCCGCGAACATCAGGCTGACGCTACAGGCGATGCCACGCAGGTCGCAAAGTCGATGCTCGATGCCGTCCATATCAACGACGCCGCCAAGCGCCTGACGCAATACCCTTATGAGCTTTCCGGTGGCATGCGCCAGCGCGTCATGATTGCCATGGCCCTGTCATGCCGTCCGAAAGTGCTGATCGCCGACGAGCCGACCACGGCGCTCGATGTGACCGTGCAAGCGCAGATCCTGACGCTGATGCGCGAGCTTCGCGACGAATTCAATACGTCTATCCTGCTGATTACCCATGACATGGGCGTCGTCGCCGAGATGGCCGATCGTGTCGCGATCATGCAGCATGGCCGCATCGTGGAACAGGGCGATGCGCTTGATGTCTTCGGCAAACCCAGCCAGGCCTATACGCGTGAACTGCTGGCTGCCGTCCCGCGCCTTGGCACGCATGCTGGTACGGACGCGCCACCGCGCATTTCGAGTGCTCCCGCCATGGCTGCGCCGGCTACGCCAATCGTCGAGGTCAAGGAACTGAGCGTGACCTATGGTGGCAAGGCGGGATTGTTTGGCAAGGGGAAAGCCAGCGCCCCCACGGTCAACGACGTATCCTTCTCGATCCAGGCCGGTCAGACGCTCGGGCTGGTGGGCGAGAGCGGATCGGGCAAATCAACGACGGGCAAGGCCATCCTCAATCTCATCGGTTTTACCGGCAGCGTGAAAATCTGGGGACGGGAGGTTCATGGGCTTTCCGCCACGAAAATGCAGCCGGTGCGCCGCGCGGCGCAGATGATCTTTCAGGATCCCTACGCCTCGCTCGATCCCCGCATGAGCGTGGGCTCAGCGATCGCCGAGCCGCTCGTCATACACAATGTCGGGAATGCATCCGAGCGCAAGGATCGCGTCTCGGCGCTGTTGAAACGCGTCGGGCTGACACCGGACGCCGCAAGCCGCTATCCGCACGAATTCTCCGGTGGCCAACGTCAGCGCATCTGCATTGCGCGGGCGCTGGCGCTCGAACCGAAGCTGATTGTTGCCGACGAAAGCGTGGCCGCACTCGACGTTTCAGTACGCGCACGCGTTCTTGACCTCATGCTTGAGCTGCAGGAGCAGATGGGGCTCGCCTATCTCTTCATTTCGCACGACATGGCCGTCATCGAGAAGATGTCGCATCACGTCGCCGTCATGCGCGGCGGTCGCATTGTGGAGATGGGCACGCGCCGGCAGGTATTCGAAAATCCGAGCGACGATTACACGCGAAACCTGATGGCTGCCGTTCCGATACCGGATCCAGCTCACTATCGGCAGGCACGCCAGGGATCGCCGCAGGCAATCCAGTCATAGCGAGACGAGAAACGCCGACATCATTGCCGGCGCCATCCTCAAGGCAATGTCGAATTCGGAAAGATTGTCTCGGCTTGCCCGAATACTTCAAGATCAGTGCTGGTTATCGGGAACGATGACGCGCATGCCGTCGGTGGCAGCGCTCATCAGGAGCTGACAGCTGAGGCGGCTATTTGGCTTCGGCTCCATCACGAATTCGATCATATCAGCCTCTTCCTGTGAAGGCGGAGGCAAGAGGTCGAGATGAGCCTCGTCGATATAGCAATGACAGGTGCCGCAGGCCAAGGCTCCGCCGCATTGCGCGACGATACCATCGATACCGCTTCTGACGGCGACGGCCATCAGCGTCTCGCCATCACTAGCATTCACGCGCGTCTCCCGACCGGCGGAATCGACGAACACGACTTCACTCATTGCATTCTCCATGCTTTCGACAGAACATCTTCGCTTTTCTCCAATTGGCGAAGTCGCTCCATCCTATTGTTTCCTTGGAGCGCCGTGCTTCCTTTCGGAAGCACAAAGGACGCTCCAACTTTTTGAATCTACGCATCAGGCTTTCCGAAAATCGTGTCATATTTTCGGGCCGATGCTGTAGGCATTCCGGGCGGAAAACCGCTGCGCATCCGGTTCAAGCGGGAACAAGGCGGATGTTGAGGCGCTGCGGCCCGCGAACCGATAACCCGCGCTTGTAGGCAGGGCGCTCGTCCAGCAACTCGATGGAACGGGTCCGCTGCAGCAGCGTCGAGAAGATGATCTCCATGTCCAGCCGCGCAAGATGATTGCCGAGACAGAAATGTGCACCACCGCCGAACGCCACATGCCGGTTGGGCGTGCGCTCTATATTGAAGCGGTCGGGCGATTCGAATTGCTCAGGATCGCGGTTGGCCGCACCGTAGAGCAAGCCGACCTTGGTGCCCTTCGGCAGGCTCTTTCCAGCAATGACCGTCTCTTCGGTCAGATAGCGATGGAAGAACGGCAGCGGCGATTCGAACCGGAACATTTCCTGAATCGCGGTCGGCATGGCGGCCGGCGTCTCTTTGAGCTTCGCCAATGCGTCGGGATACTGCAAAAGCGCATGCATTCCGCTGCCGAGCACGTCGATCGTCGAGCCGTGACCCGCCATCAGGATCAGCATGCAGGTGGAGACCAGCTCGTCCTCCGTCATCTCGCCGCTTGTGTAAGCCTGCGTCAGCCGACAGAGGAGGTCTTCGCGCGGATTGCGCACGCGATCGGCGATGAGTTCCTTGAGCAGTTCGTAGAACTCGGTCGTTGCACGCTCGGCGATCGCCTTGCGCTCTTCGCTGCGGTCGACATCGAAATATTGCACAACCTGCTCGGACCACTTGCGCAACTGTCCGGCATATTCATCCGGCACGCCCAGCACCGAGCCGATAATATGGCCGGGAACCTCGGAAGCGAGATCCTCGACGAAGTCGATCGTTCCCGCCTCGAGCAATCTGTCGAGCAGCTTGTCGACGAAATCCTGGATCATGCCGCGCTGACGCGCAACGAGGGCAGGCGTGAACTCGCGAAAGACCTTGCGGCGCAGACGGTCATGAGTTTCGCCATCTGAATCGAGCAGGCTGAACTGCACGAAGCGCGAATGGTTCGGCATATCATGCCAGTTCAGACGCACCTTCTCCTCTTCGATCTCCTTGGGCGACAGGAAATATTCCATGGAGCGGACAAGCGTCTTGTCGGCAGCCGCCGCGGCCACATCCTGATAGCGCGACAGCAGCCATATATCGAAATGCTCGTAATAGACCGGGCCGGGATAGGCGCGCAGCTCGCTGTAGGATGCATAGGGATTGTCTGCGAATGCCTGCGAAAGCGGATCAAATGCGGGGGACGCCGTTACCACCTGGACCTCCTCTATTCCGGTCGATCCTCACAGAATACCTGCCTGCGCGACGGAAAGACATGGATGCGAGCCGCAGTGATATGGATAAAACTCTCATCCTCCGATATGATCCGCGGATCATGACCGATGAACCAACCTCGGCAAAACCTGATGTCCTCGACGAAGTCTTCTTTCAGACGCCGGGGCGGCTGTCGCGTGCCCTGCCCTATTCCCTTCTCGCCGCCGGGCGCCGGGTCTGTGCACCTTCGGAAACACCCATTGCCCATCGTTTCAATCAGCACACGCTGATCCTTACTCTCAGCGGCAAAGGTATGCTCGATATCAACGGGCAATCGAGCTACCTACAAGCGGGAACGGTGGCCTGGCTCGACTCCTCGATGCTGTATTCACATGGCTGCGAGCCTCGCTCTTCTCACTGGTCGTATCTCTGGCTCGGATTCGTCGGGCACGGGCTGGACACGCTGTTCGACAATCTCGGCGTAGGTGCCAATCCCGTCTTCGAGACAGCCCAGCAGCACGATCTGCGACCATTGTTCGAAAGCATTCTCCGCGAGGTGGAGACCGGCAGCTTTCTGGCCGAGAGCCGATGCTTTGCCTTGCTTGCCCAACTCGTCTCAATTCTGGTGTCCGAACGAGCGGACGGGGACGATCTCAGCAGCGCGGTGCAGCGGTTGCAGCGGGTGGTGGAAACCGTGCGAGCCAACCTCCCGCACCCCTGGAGCGTGGCGGACCTTGCGGCCGCCGCCAATTTGAGCCAGGCACAGCTCTTTCGCCGCTTCCGGCAGAGAATGGGGACGACGCCGCTCGATTGGCTGCGCCACGAGCGTGTCAGTGCCGCAAAGCGGCTCCTTGTCGTAACCGATGAGAAGATCGGGGCCATCGCCACCAAATGCGGCTATCCCGACCCCTTTCACTTCGCACGCGACTTCAAGAAGCTGGCTGGCGTTACGCCCAGCGAATTCAGACAGCAGGGGCATAGCGCAAGGCGGCATGCCTCTTGATAGTTCATCAAACACCGCCGACGCGCACGATCACGGATCAGCCGGCTCGCGCCGATCGTCTCAATTGTGTGAGGGCATTAGGCCCACTGTATGTTGTGATCTTGCTCGAAATCCATGCCAGATATCCTTCCGGAGGATTGAAGAATGACCACTGAACAAAGCGTATTGCGCATTTCCATCATCATAACGTTCGTTCTTGCGGCCGCAGGCATCGTCTTTGGGCTTTTGTCCGGTTCCTATGCCATCGTTTTCGACGGCGTCTATGCCCTGACGGATGCGATCATGACGATCGTCGCATTGATCGTCTCCAATCTGATTATTACTGCCGCAAGCAATAGCGCGAACACCGGCAGGTTCATCAAGCATTTCACCATGGGTTTCTGGCATCTGGAGCCCATGGTCCTCGGCCTCAACGGCATCCTGCTGACCGGCGCGGCAATCTATGCGCTGATCAATGCGATCGGCAGTATCATGGCGGGCGGCAGACACCTCTCCTTCGACCACGCCATCATTTATGCGGTGCTGACGATGATCATTGCCTTTCTCATGGCCGCCTACGCCAGACGGGCCAACGTGGCGCTCAAATCCAACTTCATTGCGCTGGATGCGAAAGCCTGGGTCATGACCGGCAGCCTTAGCGCAGCCCTGCTCCTTGCCTTCATATTCGGTTTCGCCATTCAAGGCACGACGCTGGAATGGATGTCGCCTTATGTCGATCCGCTGGCGCTGGCCATCGTGTGCCTCGTCGTCATCCCCATGCCACTCGGAACGATCAAACAGGCCTTTGCCGACATCCTGCTCGTGACGCCGGTCGCGTTGCGAGAGCATGTCGATCGCGTCGCCGCCGACGTTGTGCGCCGCTACAATTTCGAATCCTATCGCTCCTATGTCGCCCGCGTCGGCCGCGGCAAGCAAATCGAGCTTTACTTCATCGTGCCGAAGGATGAACCAGCGAAAAAACTGGAAGAATGGGATCGCATCCGCGACGAGATTGGCGAAGCAATCGGCGACGAAAGCCCGGACCGCTGGCTGACGATCGCGTTCACCACCGATCTCGAATGGGCGGAATGATGCAAGCGATCGCCTCCAGGGCGCATCCTGTCGGGGTACGACCTACACTTTTTGGCGACAGGCAGGTCAGGCAATAAGAATCCGATCGAAGAGCAAGGACAATTTTTCGCAGATTGCTCCGGCATCGCCGTTGCCGGCAACGATGGCATCATCGACGACACCGTGCATGCCGTCATAAATAGCGATGGCTGCCGCACGCACGTCCGGCAATGACCAGGCGCCTGCTTTCGCTCCTTCAGCCAGTAGAGCCGAAAGCTGGGCGATGACGATCTCCTTTTCCTTCGAGTTCCTGCTGCTATGGCGGAACTCGTGGAAGACCACGTCGTGAAGCTCATAATTGGCGATATAGGCTTCGACAGTTCCGCGAAGCCATGTCGCAAAACAAGCCCGATGATCGTCGCCCGGACATTCCGCCAGAGCGGCGGCGACCTTGTTCGTGAAGTCTCGCGAAAAGCGCTCGCGCAGAGCGAGGATGACATCCTCCTTGGTCGCGAAATAATGGTAGAATGTACCTTTGCCGACACCCGCGAGTTCCACGATATCGTTGACCGTCGTTGCCTCGATGCCTTTGGCGATAAAAAGGTCTGCCGCCGCCGTCATCAGATCGTCGATGCGCACTTCCGCCGGAAGCATCAATCGTTTCCGCGGCCGTGGAGTTTGTCCAATTCTCGCGGATCGCGGCCCGATTGCCATTTCTACCGTCCTTCCCTTGTTTCGCTGGTGAGTCGAGTGATGACACATCCATTGCGCCTTTGGAAGACTGACGCCTATTGACCGACGGTCGGTCTGATTGCATTAATGTATTCATATCATCTATGTAGGCTCTTATGAAATGACGTTAAATCGCAGATCCATTGCCGCCGCCGCCGTCTATCTCGGCACATTCATGGCTTCGCTTGCAATCAGCATCGTCAGCGTCGCGCTGCCCGCAATTCAATCCGATCTCGGCACCAGCCTTTCAGGCCTGCAATGGGTCGTAGGCACCTATACGCTGTGCCTCTCGGCCTTCATGCTGTCTGCAGGCCCCTTGGCGGATCGCTATGGCCGCAAGCGGATTTGGCTTGTCGGCGTGGCGCTGTTTACAGTCGGTTCGGCCATCTGCGCATCAGCGCATAGCCTGGAGGTGCTGATTGCAGGATGCGCGCTACAGGGCGTTGCAGGCGCACTGGTGATTCCCGGCGCGCTGTCGATATTGACGCAGGCCTTTCCGGACCCCGCCGAGCGGGCTCATGTTATTGGCGGCTGGTCGTCATTCAGCGCGGTCTCTCTCATCCTCGGGCCGATGCTCGGTGGCCTTCTGGTCGACCACGCAGGCTGGGCCAGCATCTTCCTGGTCAATCTGCCCATCGGCTTGTTAACAATCGTACTCGGCCTCTGGGGCATCGAGGAAAGCGCCAATCCCGACCATGCCGCGCTTGATCCCGCTGGCCAGTTCCTGAGCATCGTCTTTCTTGGGTCCCTGACCTTCTCATTGATCAATGCGGGGCACGCCGGCTGGAATGCGCGTGAAACGATTTTTTCATTCCTTGCTTCGGCGATCGCTCTCGTCCTCTTCATCGTCGTGGAACTGCGTGCGTCGCGTCCGGTTTTTCCGGTCGATCTCTTCCGCCAAGCACCATTCGCATCGGCCAATTTCGCGTCGCTCGTGCTTGGCTTTTCCGGTTACACCAGCCTTTTTCTGTTCTCGCTCTTCCTTCAACAGGGACAGGGCTGGACGGCGACGGACGCTGGCTGGCGCATGGCCCCGGTCTTCGCTGCCATGCTGATTGCCTCGTCCGTCTTCGGTAAGTTGACGCGACGCTTCGGAATGAACCGGCTCATGATCGCCGGCTATATCATCCTCGGCGGATCCATGCTGGCCATGACCTCATTCACGCCAATGACCCCCTACTGGGTTGTCGCGCCGGCATTTGCCTTGCTCGGCATCGCCTTGGGAGTAACCGTCCCGGCGACCGGTGCCGCCGCGATGGGCAGTGCTCCGCGTGAGCGAACCGGCGCCGCTTCGGCAACGATGAACGCCCTGCGCCAGGGAGGCATGACCATTGGCATCGCCCTTCTGGGCACGATCATGAGCGCCCGTGCGTCCGCATCTCTGGAAGGAGCGTTGACGCGCTCCGGTAACGATCGTGCCGCCACGCTCGCCATCGTCGCCGTGCAACGGCACGAGATGCCAGCCGGTCTTTCCATCGCTCCCGAAACCTTCCAGAGCTTGCTGAGAGACGCCTCCACGCACGGCTTTGCTGCAGCAGCCGCGGTCGCGGGCGCGCTTAGCCTCGTCGCAACGCTGGTTCTCGCCGCTTCCGCATATCGCACGACACGCCGACGCGTTGCAGCGTCGCGATGAAAGACATGAGCGCGTCGGCGCTATGCGCTTTCGGTGTCGGCACCTGGCGCGCCCGCAGGTCTCGCCGCCTTCGACCGTCCCAAGCGGCGCGCGAGACCCTGCGCATAGGCCGTGAGCGGTTTTTCGACGAACTTGCAGAGCGCAAGAGCGAATAACGCTGCGGCGATAGTGCCGCAAAGGACGAAGAGGCCGAGCGGAAGCTGATCTCCGACGAGTTTTTCCCAGACCGCGCGCAGCGGCCGCAAGATGAAAGGGTGAGACAGGTAGAGGCTGTAGGAGGCGTCACCGAGCGCGACGCCCCATAGCACGATCTTCCCGGACGGCAGGGCGGGACCGATCGCGGCGGCGAGGACGAACAGTGCCGCCGGCAATCCGCTTCGCAGGAATTGCGGCAAGGTTCCATCGTCCCAGCCGGTGGAAAATCGCACGAAGCCGAGAAGGCCAATCGCCATCAAGCCTAGAGCCGGCCAGATGCCGATCCGCAGGCCGCTACGAAAGATCAACGCAACATAGACGCCGAACAGGAATTCCAGAATGATGGGGTTCGTCCAGAAAGCCAGTTGCACCTGCTGTGCAGAAACCAGATTACCGATGAGTGCCAACCCCGCCATCAGCACCGAGAGCCAGAAGATTCCAAGCCGGATCGGCAACATGAGCGCCAGCCCGAAGAATACGTAGAACAACATCTCGTAGTTCAACGTCCAGCCAAGAGCGAGCACGGGTCTGATCTCATCAATCCCACGGCCGGAAGGAATGAAGAAATAGGATGCCAATATATGCGAGACATTGCCGATCGGCACGTTGAGCAACGACGGCGCAATAGCGGCACCGAGCAACAGCACGCTGGTCAACAACCAGTAAAGCGGAACCACCCGCGCACACCGCCGCAAGAAGAAATTTAGCGGGGCACCGCTTTTGCCGAACTCGGCAGCGGCGGTATGGGTCATGATGAAACCCGATAGCACGAAGAATATGTCCACCCCGAAGCCGAGGTTCCAATTGATGGCGCCGTCAATCGGCAGGCGACCCGCCGTATCGGACAGGCTTGCGGTCTCATGCATAGCATGGGCAACCACGACGGACGAGGCGGCCAGCGCACGCAGGACCTGGAGATTGGAAATCACGCGAGAAGGATTGCCGGATTCGGTGCCGGCGGCGCGACTACCAGGTATTTTTCGAGAAGGCTCCACCAGAAATCCCAGTATTTACTCCCTTGGATCTCTATTCCGTACCTCACACGATATAACAACTGTTCGCCGTGCGTATAAATCGGCGGCTTTGCTTGAAAGTATGGTTACTCTTCCGTTAAGCACAGTCGAATGCTGCGAAAACAAGCTATCGGCGGGAGAATTCCCCGAACCTTTTGGCCAACGGACGGAATGCGATTCAGCTCGCCTCGCCGCGTGCGAGCACATCCAGAAGCTGGCTGGTATTGTCGATGGAAAACTGCACACGTTCCCCCGGCCATATGGATTCGGAATAGGAAATCGGCGTGCCCTTGAGGTCCACGTCCACCTTCCTGAGCGCGACCACCGGCTGCGACGCAGACTGATTTAGTTGCTTTGCTTCCTCACTCGTCGGCAAGCGCACGATGATATCCGTGCGCAGGCGGATATAATCGGGGATGCCGTACTCAGCCAGAATAAGCGTCACGCTTCGCCCGCTGCGCCGCGCCTCATCGAAACCGGGAAAACGGCGTACAGGAAAATAGGCGTGCGAATAGTTTATCGGCTCTTCATCGGCAAAACCGCGTCTGACGATATGATAGACCGGCTCGCCGTGGGGAAGCCGCAAGGCCTCCGCAATTAGTTCCGAGGCGGGAACCACCTCCTCATGGATCGCTTGCCCAAGCGGCTCCCTGCCCTGATCGAGCAGATTCTGGGAAAACCGAGTGCGCTCGGACAGGCGGTAGTCGAGGCGGCTGTCCCTCACGAAAGTTCCACGGCCCTGCTCCACCAACACGAGCCCTCGGCTTTCCAGCCGTGAAATCGCCCGCCGGATCGTGTGGCGACCGACACCGAAGCGTTCCATCAGATCCGCCTCGGTGGGAAGCTGCGCCTTGGGTGACAGGCGGCCGGTCAGAATATCCTCGGCGATATCGCTCTCGACCTGTTGCCATTGCCCATGCAGCAGTTTTTTTTCCATGCGCGCCCATCCGGATTCTATGATGTCATTCGAATGTCATATATCGGCTCCAGCATTGATTTTCAATCACTGTCCGGCGATCGATATCTGGAATAGGATTATCAAAGCCGAATTTCCCTCTCATATTTTATAGTTAGGCCACCAGATCTTCACATGAGTGTCACCCACCGCCACTAGATGAATATTCGGATGTTTTATTAATCATTCGAATATTGAGGATATAATGGTAGCGCTTAATCGTCGGCAATTCATCGCGGGTACGACCGCAGTCATCGGCACATCCATCGCAATGGCCGGCAAGGCGCGGTCAGCCGACGCCGCGATCGAAATATCGAGCACATGGGGCGCCGACAAGCCCTTCCAGAAAGTCGTCGACGCATTCAATGCAAAGAATCTCGGCGTAACCGTCACCAACCGGTTCGACGGCGACTATGAAGCCGTCACCGCCAAGGCGGTCGCCAGCGTCGCGGCCGGTCGCCCGCCAGCCATGATGATCACCGGCTGGAAGTTTGGCTATTTCGCCAAGCGCACGCTCGGCGCACGCGATCTGCGCGAGATCAATGCTGCGAAGGCAGAGGCGATCCTCGCCAATTTTCGTCCGTCCGTGTTGCCGCTGGTCACAATCGACGGCGCAGTTATCGGCCTGCCCTGGGCCATGTCGACGCCGATCACCTATATCAACAGCGAGATGTGGAAGGCAGCTGGCCTCGATCCAAACCTGCCGGAAACGCCGGATACAAAGTGGCTCTACGAGAGCGCACGCAAGCTCGATGCGGCCCTGAAAGGAAAGCATCCGACCTACCGTTCACCGATTTCGCTGTCCAACAACGAATGGACGAGCCAGTCCTTCATCCAGAACGCCGGCGGCTTCATCATCAATCCCGATGGCAAGCTTGCTCTGAACAGCCCGGAAGCAATTGCCGGCATGAGCGAATATTGCGCTCCCGCCCATGAGGGCCTTTGGCTGCCCGTCAGCGACAAGGAGCAGGTCGCTGCCTTCCAGTCGGGCGCGCTGGCCATCTGCACGACGAGCTCGACATCGGCCATCACCTTCCCGTTCGGTGCTGCGAAGGCCATCACGACGAAGTTCCCCGGTCTTTCCGGGCATCCACGCAAGATGAACAGCGGCGGCAATTTTCTCGCCGTCTACACGCGCAACAAGGAGCAGGCGGAAGCTTCGCTCGCCTTCCTCGAATTCTGCGCTTCGAAGGAGGGGCAGGCGCTGTGGTCCCAGACCGGCTATCTCAACACGTCCCAGCACGACATTCCGCTGATCAACGAGTTCATGAAGCCCGCAGCCGCACAGCTGGCGGACGGTTTGACCGCAGAAACGATCTGGCCGGGCAAGCGCGGTCTCGAAGGTCAGGCCGTATGGCGCAAATGGGTTTCGCGCATGCTGCTCAAGGAAACGACGGTTGCCGACGGCATCAAGGGCGCTCATGACGAGCTCGCAGGACTGATTTCGGCATAGGCCTCGCATCATGCCATTTCGTTTCAAATCGCTGGCCCCCTATTTGTTCGTGGGGCCGGCCGTGCTTGCCGTGGCGATATTTCTCTACGGTCCGCTCGTAGCCTCGATGTTGCTATCGGTGGTCGACTGGAATCTGCTGTCGGCAGATATTCGCTTTGTCGGCGCCGATAACTACGCATCGATTTTCGACAATCCCGACTTCCGCATGGCCGCCTGGAACACGCTGCTCTATTGCATCGTTCTCATCCCTGCCGAGATCGTCATCCCGCTGATTTTCGCCGTCATGCTGCATGCGGTGCGCAAGAATCCCTTGCAGGGGCTTTATCGCGGTAGCCTGTTCCTGCCAACGATCGTCGCCTACTCCGTTGCCGGTGTTGCGTGGTCCTGGCTGTTCAACCCGGTCAACGGTCTCTTCAACGAAGTACTCGGATATTTCGGCTTTCCGCCGTCGCGCTGGCACACGGATCCGAACCTTGCGTTGTTTTGCGTCAGCCTCGTGACCTTCTGGAAGACCTTCGGCCTCAACATGCTCCTATGGCTGGCGGCGCTGGCAAATCTGCCGAAACAATTGCGGGAGGCGTCACAGCTCGATGGTGCTGGCTCCACACGACATTTCTTCAACATCAGCCTGCCGCTGATGACACCGACCGCCTTCTTCATCAGCGTCACGACCTTTTTCCATGTCCTCGACGATATCGTCGGCATCATCGATGTCCTGACCCATGGCGGACCGGCGGGCAGAAGTTCGAGCCTCCTTTATTTCCTGTGGCAACAGGGCCTAATGTTCTTCCAGTTCGGACCGGCAAGCGCCGTCGCCGTCATCATCATCGTTCTCGTGCTTGTCATCACGTGGCTGCAGTTCCGCGTCAACGAAAAGCGGGTGCATTACAGATGAGCGATATCGGTCATAAACTTCACAGGTTGCTGCTGCACTCCGCGCTGATGGCAATCTGCATCGTCACCGTGTTCCCGCTTGTCTGGATGGTGTCCGCGGCTTTCACGCCGAACGACCTTATCATGGCAAAGGCCGTGCGGCTCTGGCCCGAAAGCCCGACGCTGGCAAACTTCACCATTGCCGCAAGCCGTCATCCCATCTGGATGTGGCTTTGGAACTCCATCCTCACGGCAACCCTTATCACCGCGGGAAAGCTTGTTCTCGCAGTCCCCGCGGGCTTCGCCTTCGGGCGGCTCGAGTTCAAGGGAAAGCAGACACTGTTCTGGTTCGTCATCGCGACCATGTCCTTTCCGAACGTGCTGGCGATCATCCCGACCTATATTGCGGTGGTCAAGCTCCAGGCGGTCGATACCTATGGGGCGATGATCATCCCGTCGATTCCCTATATCGGTTTCTACGTCTTCTATATGCGCCAGGCCTTCCGTTCGCTGCCGGGCTCGATGTTCGAGGCGGCCCGGATCGATGGGAGCGGCCTGTGGCGGCAATTTTTCGAGATCGGCGTTCCAAACGTCATCCCGGCAATTGCGGCTCTCTCGGTAATTTCCTTCATGGGCGCCTGGAACATTTATCTCTGGGGCCAGCTCGTGCTGGACGACGCCTTCAAGAAGACGCTCACGACAGGCATTGCCGTCTTTGCCGATCTCGAAGGCTCCGAGCGAGCCTGGGGTCCGTTGATGGCGACAAGCCTGTTATCGATCGTTCCCGTTCTCTTGATCTTCCTACTGGCGCAGCGTTTCATTGTGGACGCGTTGGCACCAGGCATTGACGACAGATAGGCAAAGCATGCCCCGAGTAATCGTAATCGGATCGGTAAATCACGACCGCATTTGGCAATTGGATGCCCCGTTGGTCCGGGGTGGCCGGATGCAGTTTTCATCCCGGACAACCCGGCTTGGCGGCGGCGCCTACTATACCGGCCAGCAGCTTCTGGAACTGGGAGCCGACGTCGCACTCGTCTCGCGGTTGATGCAGGACGAGCAAGGGCAAGCCACGCTCACGTCGCTTTCCTCCGCCGGTTTCGACACCGACCATATAATGATGACCTCCGGAGAAACCGCACCGCTGGAAATTTTCCTGGAGCCCAACGGCGAGCGGACGATCATCGCACCGGCAGGCCGGGCGCTTCCCTTAACGGCTGCGGGGAAACTGTCGAGCGCAGGCGTCTATATCAATGCCCTTGCTCTTGATGGCAACCTCGTCGATCAGATCGATGCCCAGCCACTTGTCGTATCACAATTTCCGCTCAAGCCCGCGACGCATCGCCCGGCAGACTATGTCATCTCTTCTCGCGACGATGTTTCCGACGATCTCACCCTCGCTTGGCGGCGCGCTGCCGAGGTCGCCGGCCGACGCCTCAAGATGCTCGTCCTTACCGATGGCCCGCGCCCAATCACGTTGTTCGACGGTTCAGGCGCATTAGAGGTCGAACCGGCCGAGAGGGTCGCTACGGCAAACACGATCGGCGCGGGCGACCGGTTCGCAGGCGCTTTTTTGTTCGCTTTGCTGCAAGGGCAGACGCCGGCGGCCGCCGCGTGGGAAGCAAGCCGCATCACAGCCGAATGGCTGCGCCGGCGTGCCGACTGAGCCGCTTCGAGCGGGTCGAGGAATCTCGTCTCTCAACGCAAAACGAGATGGACAATTCATCCGGATGAATATAGTAATCATTCGAATGTTTCTGGTGGGCTGCCACCATTCCTGAACGATCCCTAAGTGCCAAGGAAAAGATGATGACTGAGGAGAAGACTGGTGATCCGGTCGGCGCATCCTATGCCCATGCGCGGGCCCTGGAAATTCTCGCCGCGAGCCGTCCGACAAACATCAAGGCCTCCGCCGAAGAGCTGCTCGACACGCTTGGCGACGTCGACGTTGTCGTTAATCGTACCGGCCTCGTGATGCTTCCGTTGACGGATACCGTCCAGGGCACCGCCTTTCATCTGGGCGAAGTGCTCGTATCCGAAGCGCATATCCGAGTGCCTGGACGATCCGTCGAAGGCTACGGCGCGATCGTCGGCCGCGATCTCGAGCATGCCATGGCAATGGCGATCATCGATGCAGCCATCGCCAGCAACCATCGTACCGACATCATCCTTGAGCTTTTAAATGCCGAAGGCGACCGCCAGCGGGAAGACGACCGCCAGTTGCTGCGAAAAGTCGAAGCGACCCGCGTGCAGATGGAGACATTCTGACCATGGTACACTCCCTGTTACCAACCGCGGACGATACCCGTACCAATGCCACCTTCGAAGATCTCATGTGGGCTCTGAGCCGACCCGGCCAGCCGCGCGAGATGTCGGGAGAAGGTTTCTGGGGTCTCGCGGAGAGCCTGCTCGATCGTGAATGCAGCTTTCATTGCGAAAACGACGCCTCTTTGAGCTCCATGCTGACCGCAACGGGCGCCCGCTCGACGCCGCTTGCCGAGGCGGATTATGTCTTCGCGGCAATCGACTCCGCCGAGAAAGTCAAAGCCCTATCTTCGTTGCGCATCGGCAACCTCGCCTATCCGGACGATGCAGCAACCCTGTTTGCCCCGGCGCGACTTGGTTCCGGACAGCAGCTGCGTCTTTCCGGCCCGGGTATTAGGGATAGCATCACGATCGATATTGATGGCGTCGATCCCGCCTTCTGGCAGATGCGCGCAAAAGCGATCCGCTATCCCCTCGGCTGGGATCTCTATCTGGTCGATGGCAAGCGTCTGCTCGGCATTCCCCGTTCAACGAAAATCGAGGTGCTGTGATGGCTTATGTAGCAACCCGCGGCGGCGAATATGCCATCGAGCAGGCCGAAAGACTTTTCCGCAGCGATCTCGGTCCGATTACTCGCGAGCGCGTCGAGGCCGTTCGAACAGGCCTTCCCTATCTCATCGATCGCGTCATGGGTGAGGCATCGCTCTATGACCCCGATCTCGCAGCGCTGGCGCTGGCGCAAGCGGGCGGCGACCTCTACGAAGCCATCCTTCTGCTGCGTGCCTATCGCACGACGCAGCCGCGCATTGCCGTCGCCGAGCCGGTTGGCCAGACCGATCTTTTTACCGTGCGCCGCATCTCGGCCGCCTTCAAGGACATCCCAGGCGGCCAGATCCTCGGGCCGACCCTCGACTATTCGCACCGCTTGCTGCAGGTCGACGTGTTGAAGGGCGAAGACTATGTGCCGGAACCGGTTATTCCGGCAGCAAAGCCAGCTCCGGCGACCCAACCGTCTCTGACCAGCTGGCAGAAGGCGCAGGGGCTCATTCCCGAGCACGTAGCCCAAGACGTTGCGCCTGACGACATTCCCGATTTGACACGCGAGCCGCTGCTTTTCCCAGCGCATAGGGCACATAAGCTGCAGAGCCTCGCGCGCTCCGACACCGGGGGAACCCTGGCGCTCGGCTATGCCACGATGCGCGGCTACAGTTCCGTGCATCCAACGGTCAACGAATTGCGTCTGGCCGAAGCACCGGTCCGGATGCGTCACCCCTGCGGCACCATCTTCAGCGCCGGCCGCGTCCGCGTCAGCCAGACCGAGGTCATATCCAAGGCGAGAGAACTGGAGCTGGGCTTCTCCGCCACCTTCGGTTGGAACGAGGTGAAGGTGATTGCGGCTGCGACGCTCGATCTCGCCTCCAGCCAGCCTAATCCGCATCCGGCGGCCAACGAGGAATTCGTCCTATATCACACCGAACCGGTCGAGAGCTCGGGCTTCTGCATCCACTTCAAGCTTCCGCACTACGTCACGTTCCAGTCGAGCCTGGATGCGCTTCGTCGCGTCAAGGCGGACAAGAGCGCTGATGCAGCCAAGACTGCCGTTAACGAGAAACCTGCCGCCCGGCAGGAGGAGGTCGCACTATGAAGCTTCAGGAACTCACGAAGCCTTGGGTGGCTTTCAACTACGGCTTTCTCGATGAATCCGCCAAGCGCGAAATGCGCCGCCGCATTCTGAAAGCGATTGCGGTGCCTGGCTATCAGGTGCCCTATGCCAGCCGCGAGGTGCCGATTGCCCGCGGCTGGGGAACCGGCGGCCTGCAGGTGACGCTGACACTTCTAAAGCCGACCTCGGTGGTCAAGGTCATCGACCAGGGGTCTGACGATTCCGTCAATGCCAGCAGCATCCGCAAATTCGTTGGGCGCGTTGGCGGAGCGGTCGAGACCGAAGACACGATGGCGGCCACCATCATCCAGTCCCGCCACCGCATCCCGGAAGAAAAACTGCGCGAAGACCAGATCCTCGTGTTGCAGGTTCCGGACCCGGAACCGTTGCGCGCCGTCCAGCCGGACCTGTCCGTCGCCCGCGAAATGCATGGCGATGCCGACTACGGGCAACTATGGCTCGTGCTCTACGAACAGCTCGTCAAATCGGGGCGTATCATGCAGGGATCGAGCTATCCAAGCATGGTCAACAGCCGCCACGTCATGACGCCGTCGCCCATTCCGCGCTGGGACGTGCCGAAGCTCAATCAGGCTGATCATCTGACGATCCTGTCGGCCGGGCGCGAAAAGCGCATCTTTGCCGTGCCGCCCTATACAAGCGTCGAACCGCTTGTCTTCGACGATGTGCCCTACCGCGTCGAAGATCACCAGGACAAGACCTGCTACCGCAGCAATGTCACAGGCTTCTTCATGAACGAGCTTCCACAGGACGACGGCTCTTCGCAATACGAGCTGTCCGACAGCCACTTCGGCGTCAAGCACATCCGAAAATCGGAAGCAGAACCGGTCGCGATCGGCGAAACCTGGTACAACAATGGAAAGATGGACTAATGGTCACACTTGATCCCACTCAATCAACAGAGTTGACCCGCCAGCCGCCCCGACTGATGATGGCGCAGCCCATCCTGACCATGCGCGGCATAGCCCGCAACTATGGTGACGTCACCGCACTCGGCGGCGTCGACGTTACGGTCTATCCGGGCGAAGTCCTTGGCATCGTCGGCGAATCCGGCTCCGGCAAGTCGACCCTTCTGAGAATGATGAACCTTGAGGATACGCCGGATACGGGCACCTACAATCTCGCCCTTCCCGG
This sequence comes from Rhizobium sp. NPDC092011, assembly GCF_044756305.1. NCBI lineage: Bacteria > Pseudomonadati > Pseudomonadota > Alphaproteobacteria > Hyphomicrobiales > Rhizobiaceae > Rhizobium > Rhizobium sp. NPDC092011. The sequence continues at coordinate 1,071,182 of NZ_JBIVSO010000001.1, read as the reverse complement.
CCATGAGGGCCGCAACCTCTTCACGCTCGATCGCTTCGAGCGGCGAATGCTGCGCGCCCATCATATCGGCATCGTCTATCAGAATCCGCATCTTGGCCTGCTGATGAACCATACCAGCAGCGGCAACGTGGCTGAGCGATTGCTGATCGCCGGCAATCGCAACTTCGCCGAGCTGCGCGAACGAGCGCGCCAGTCGCTCAACGCATCCGAGTTTCCGATCGCGCGTATGGATGCCAGGCCGAACGAGCTGTCCGGCGGCATGCAGCAACGCGTGCAGCTCGCCAAGGCGATTGCGCTCGAACCGGCCGTTCTGCTGCTCGACGAACCGACGACCGGCCTCGATGTCAGCGTTCAGGCGCTGGTTCTCGATACGCTGAAGCGGCTGCAGCGAGAGCGTTCCATCACCATGGTGTTGGTATCGCATGATCTTGGTGTCATCCGTACGATGGCAGACCGGGTTATGGTCATGCGCCGTGGCATGGTCGTGGAACAGGGTCTCGCCGACCAGATCTTCCAGGATCCGCAGCACGCCTACACGCAACAGCTCGTTCACGCCAAGCTTTGACAGGGAGAGAAAGATGAATATCCAGGTTTCCGCCCGTCAGACCAAACCGACGGTGCTGCGCGTCGAAGGCCTTTCGAAGCAGTTCGAGATGCATCACCTCAAACGCACGCTGTTCGCCTTCGAGAATATCGATTTCGAGTTGAATGCGGGTGAGTTCATTCTGCTGAAGGGCGAGAACGGTGCGGGCAAATCGACGCTGCTGCGTACGCTCTATCGCTCCTATCTGCCGCGCGCGGGCCACGTCTATTATCACACGCAGGAAGGCATCATCGATCTTGCGACCGCCGCCGACGTCGATATCGCCGTACTACGACGCCGGGAGATCGGCTTCGTCACGCAGTTCCTCAACGCCCGCCCGCGCGTTGCGGCCGAAGAGATCGTCGCCGAGCCGCTGAGACTTGCCGGCTCGGCGCATGGTGACGCTTTAGCCGAAGCCCGACGTTGGCTCGATGCCTTCGGCGTGAAAAGGCAGCTTTGGTCGGCCTATCCCTCGACCTTCTCCGGTGGCGAGCAGCAGAAAGTCAATCTTGCGCGCGCGCTCATCCTGCCGCAGCGCCTGCTGCTGCTCGACGAACCGACGGCATCGCTCGACCATGCCGCCCGCCGCGCACTGGTCGAAAGATTGGCGCAGCTCAAGGCATCCGGCGTTGCGATGATCGGTGTCTTTCACCACCCGGACGATGTAAGGGCTTTGATCGACCGAGAATTGCATCTGGAAGCCATCAAGATCGAGGACGAGCAAGACGATGTGGCTGAGTAATTTTGAGATTGTATTGCAGGATCGCGTTATCGAGCGTGGCGCCGTCAGGATCGAGGATGGGCTGATCGCTGACATCAGCGAAAGGCCGGTCGAAGAGGCAGAAATAGATGGCCGCGGCCGGCTTCTGCTTCCCGGTTTCGTCGACATGCATGGCGATATGATCGAGAAAGACGTCGAGCCTCGCGTCAATGTCCGCATGCCCATCGAACTCGGCGTGTACGACCTCGACAAGAAGCTCGCCGCCTGCGGCGTCACGACTGCCTATGCGGCGGTCGCCTTCACGCCCGCCACCTACGGCCATGTCCGCTCGGTTGCCAACACCCGCGCGATGATAGAGACACTCGCCGCCATGCGGGACGAGTTGCTGATAGACCATCGGGTCCATGGTCGTTTCGAAGTGACCTTCCTGCCCGCCGTTGAGGAAGCGAGAGCCTTGATCGATGCCGGGGCGCTCCACCTGATTTCACTCATGGACCACACGCCGGGCCAGGGGCAATATCGGGATATCGAGCTGCACATCGCCAACACGGCAAAGGTCAAGAAGATCAGCGAGACCCAAGCGGCGGAACTGGTGAGGCAACGCATGGCCGCCCGCTCCGAGCACGGTGACAGCATGGAGATCATCAACGGGCTGGCGGAGCTGGCGCGAGAGAGTGATGTCGTACTGGCATCCCATGACGACGATACCATCGAGAAGGTAGTGCTTCTGCACGGCCTCGGCGCCGTCATCAGCGAATTCCCGATCAATGTCGCCGCAGCCGCGGAAGCCAAGCGTTTGGGATTGGCGACCGCCATGGGCGCGCCGAACGCGCTACGAGGACTGTCCTATTCCGGCAATCTCTCGGCGCGCGAGGCCTACGAGGCCGGCGTGCTGGACATACTGGCGAGCGACTATCACCCCTCCGCCATTCTGCCCGCAGTCGTGGCTTTGGCAGAAATCGGCGAAGGCGGCCTTGCCGCTTCGGTCGCATTGGCAAGCGCAAATCCGGCAAAGGCACTGGGCCTTCATGATCGCGGCAGCATCGCCAAGGGGATGCGCGCCGATCTCGTGATTGCGGAACGCGGTCGGGTGCCGCGCCTGCGCAGCACGATCCGGGGTGGACGGACGGTTTGGTCCGATGGATCGATAGAGAGCCTTTTGGGCGCCTGAACTCAGGCGCATGATCGGGGCGAGTATTCGCCATCAAATGTCATCATTGTGAGCCGCCGCGCAATCCTGCCCGGCGGCTCACCTGCATCACTTGTACGCGGCCTTCAGCGATATCAGCGCATCATTGCCGCGACATTGCCACCGTCGACGGTGACCACTGCCCCGGTGGACGTCCTTGCCTGCACAAGATGCAGCACGGCCTCGGCGACATCTTCCGATGATACCTCGCGCTTCAAGAGGTTGCCGCGCATATAGACTTCCGGCGTGACACCACGCGCCCGGGCTCGTTCCTCGACCATTTCATCCGTCATCAGCCCGGTCCTTATCCGGTCCGGATTGACCGCATTGACCGTGATGCCATCGCCGGCATGCTCAAGAGCATATTGCCGCATCAGCGCCATCAGCGCCGCTTTCGACGTCCCATATGGGCCAAAGTCCGGCCCCGGGTTTACGGCCTGCTTGCTCACGTTGAAGACGAGCGAACCGCCCGTGCCCTGACGCCGCATCACCTTGATCGCCGCACGGGCGATATAATGGTGGCTCCAGAAGTTCAGGTCGAAAGCTGCTTTGAACAAGGCGTCGTCCACCGCCGTCAACGCGCCCTGGAAAGCGGCGCCGGCATTTGACACCAGGATATCGACGCCGCCGAACTCTGCGGCTATCCGGGCAAGTGCGCTTTCCGCCGCTGAAGGATCCGTCAAATCGCATGCGACAGCGAATGCGCCCAAGCGTTTGGCCTCAGCTGCGACCCGTTCGCCGTCGATATCGATCAAGGCAACTTCAGCACCCTGGCTTTTCAGAAGCGCGGCTATGGCAAGGCCAAGGCCGCCTGCGCCGCCCGTCACTGCCGCCACCTGCCGCGTCAGCGGCTTTTCCGTCTGCTTGGTAAGCTTCACCTGCTCCAGAGACCAATATTCGATATCGAACAGATCTTCTTCCGAAAGCGCCTCGAAACGGTCGATACCCTCGGCGCCGCGAATGACCTCGATGGTCGCCTCTGCGACATCAGCGCATATGCGCGCCGATTTCTGCGTCGCAGCCGCGGCGAACAAACCGATACCATCCACATAGAAGACGCGCGGCATGGGGTCGAGCATCGTCTTACCGGCGCCGACGCGGGCGTTGTTGCGCTCGAAATAGGCTTTGTAATCTGCGGCATACGAGGCCACTGCGGCCTTGACCGTTTCGGCCCAACCTTCGATATCGTCCACCCTTGGTGGCGGGAGGGCAATACCGTAGCGCTTGATGTGAATGACATGCTCCGGCGTCGCATTTCCACGGCGAACGAGATCAGCCACATTGGAGGCCCCGCAGAAATCGAGAATATCGTCGTTCGCGCGATGCTCGATCACAAAGCGGCGCGGACGCCCCTCCCCCTTGCCGGGAAGCGCTATCGCACCGCGCAGGATGGGAGCGATATCGGCAGCGGAGGCAAGTGTCGCGGTAACCGGCTTGGCGCTTGCCGATCCGAAGGGACGAGCCCGCCCTTCTGCGATGCGCTTCTCGGCCCGGTCGATCGCCGCAATCATATTCTCATAGGCTTCGCGCGGATCATCCGACCAAGTGAAGATACCATGCTTCAGCAAGATCATCCCCGGTGCGTCAGGCCGAGCGGAAAATGCCCTTAAGCAGGCCTTCGACAGATCGAAGCCGGGCATGACATAAGGCACGATGATCATTTCCGGGAAAAGCTCTCGAATGATCTCCTCGCCGCGAGGCTGGTTGGTCAGCGCGACGATGGCATTGGCGTGCGTATGGTCGACATGCTTGAAAGGCAGAATGGCGTGAAGAATGGCCTCGACAGACGGGTTGGGTGACGCCGGATCAAGCAAGAGCCTGCGCTGCAGCATCACCATGTCATCGTCCGAGAGGAACTCGTAATTCACCATGGCTTTCAGCGGCTCAAGATGCAGCGCCGGCAGGCCGGCAGGCTCGATCTTGCCCATATCCCAGCCGCTACCCTTTACACAAAGCACCTCTACGGCGCTGCCGTCATGGTCGATCAACGTCGTCTTGACCGAGGTGTTGCCGCCGCCATGAAGGACCAGCTTCGGCTCGGAGCCAAGCAGGCGCGTTGTGTAGGTGCGGATTGCGACATCGCGACTAACCCCGGCTTTCTCATAGGCGCCGACAACCGTGGCGAAGTCCGCTTCTGACCATTTAGATTTCATCTGCCATTTCCTTAGCTGACAAGCTGCGGCCGCCGCACGCAGACATGAGGATACATTCACAGAAAATTCTACTTTCCTGTGGTATAACAAAGACTTCCAGAGGTTCCCCCTCGCGCCTAAAACAATTGACACCATTGATTGACATTCGTCAACATCAATGAGCGACTTGTTGATTAAAAGCTTTTTCTGTGCAACTCAGGCACATCGCAGACATCAGGAATCGAGTATGACCTCGGACGATTTGACGCCGTCTACGCATGCCATCCCAGCAGAGTTCGACGACGCCATCGTCTGGGCGGCCTGGCTCTATTACGAGAACCAGCTCACGCAGAATGAGATCGCGGCGATGATCGGCGTTTCGCGCGCCACCATCGTCAATTATCTGCAGGAGGCACGGCAGAAGGGCGTCGTCCGGATCCTGATGAACCCCGAAATCGTCACCCGCACCAATATAGCCCGCAAACTGGCGGCCAAGTTCGGCCTGGCGGAAGCGCTTGTCATTCCGACGGAAATATCCGCCACGCCGGATGCGCGCCTGAAAGCTCTGGGAGCGGGCGGAGCGCGGCTGATAGAACGCATGGTTTCACCTGGGGATACGATCTGCGTTTCGTGGGGACGCACCGTTCTGGCGATTGCCGACGCCATTGCCTTGCCCCGGCCGCTGGAGGGGCTTTCCGTGGTTCAGGTGACGGGCTCGTCAAGCGGGACTCGCGAATTTTCAGCGGAGCTTTGTGCGTCGATCATGGCCCGCAACATGGGAGCCGCCAGCATCAACATGATGGCACCCACAGTGCTCAGCACGCCTGGACTTCGCGACGCTCTGATGGGCGAGCCGGTGCTCCAACGGCAATTCGAGCGGATCGGCAAGGCCGACATGATCGTCTTCGGCGTCGGCGGCCTTGCTGCCGAAAGCACGATGCGCCTTGCCGATGTGACCAGCGACGAGGAGATCGACGCCTATGCACAGGAAGGCGCGGTTGCGGTGCTGATCTGCCGCTTCCTCGATCAGCATGGCAAGCAAATCGTTCGCGATTTCGACAAGCGCGTCATCGGCATAGAGCTGAATGGGCTGCGCAGCCTACCGCGCAGGCTCTGCGTCGCGGGTGGCACACAGAAGGTCGACGCGATCCGCGCCGTTCTCGCGGGTGGATATGCGACGCATCTCGTGACCGACATAGAGGTCGCAGAGCAGCTGCTGGCCGAATGAAAAGGCCGGGCCGGACGACCCCGGCCCGCACCGCCTTCGATCAGCGCTTGATGGGCGCCGTATTCATGAACGCCAGCGTATCTTCGAACGAGCGGATGCCTGCATCCGAGCCGAGACCCGTCGCAACAAGCGCGGCCGATGCCTGTGCGAAGTTCAAAGCGGTTTTCAGGTCCATCTTGCGATGCAGTGCCGTGATGAAACCAGCGTCGAATGCGTCGCCGCACCCCGTCGTGTCCACCACCTCGATCTGGAACGCCGGCTGCCGCACGATCTCGCCGGAAGCATCGGCAAAGCATACGCCATCACCGCCAAGCGTGAAGACGCAATGCTTGACCCCACGATCCAGGAAGAAGCGGCTGGCGCCTTCCACGTCAGCGGCGCCGGAAATCTGGCGTGCCTCCTCGATCGACGGCATGAAATAGTCGATGTGCGGAAACAGAGGCGCAATGAGATCAAGGGTGCCATCATTTGCGCCGAGTAGGTCGAAGGTGGTCGTGCGCCCTCGCGCCTTGGCCTCGGCAAGCAATTTACGGCTTGGCTCGCCATCGAGCTTGGCCAGCAATCCAGTGCCGCCCAGGTGAACGATCGGCGGCGCAAGAACGGCATCGAGGGCGCTATCGGCAATCTCGAAATGATCGGATGCGCCACGGGCATGAAGTGCGGGGCGATCGCCGTTGCGGCGGATATTGAGAATGGTTGACGAAGTTGGCACGCCCTTCAACCGCTGCATCTGCGCGGTATCGACGCCGAAGCGCTGCAGCGTCGCGAGCACGAAATCCGCCTTCTCATCATCGCCGACGGCGCCAACCGCCAGGCAGTTCAAACCGAGCTTGGCAAGATCCACCACGGTTCCGCCCGCCGTGCCGGCAACCGTCAACCTGATTTCGTCGATGAACTCGACATTGCCGCCAGGTGGGATGGCATCCACCGGCCGACCAAGCACATCGAGAATATAGAGCCCCACCACCGAGACATCATGAGACATAGAGACCTCCCAAAAGACTGCACGTGATCATGCTGCCGTCATCTTTTACGGCGTAGCAGGACCGATATTTGACTAGCTGCGCTCGCGCAGGGCGAATGTCGCCCCGGCCAGAAGAATGAAGATACCGATGATGGCAAGCTGCAACGTGCTCGGAATGCCCACGAAGATCAACACGTTGCTGACCAGCGTTATGAGGAGCACTCCCAGCAGCGTTCCGATCACCGACCCGGAGCCACCGGTGATGCGCGCGCCGCCCAACACGACGGCGGCTATGATCTCGAGCTCCATGCCGGCAAGATCGAATGGGTTGGCGAGGCGATTGCTCGATACGTGAACCACTCCGGCAATGCCGGCGAGCAAGCCCGCATAAGCGAAGACGAAGATCCGCACTCGAAAAAGGTTGATGCCGAGGCGCTCGGCGATAGATGGGTTGCCACCGACCGCGAAGATGGCGCGCCCCATGAGCGTGCGCTCGAGAATGAACCATGTCACGAGAGCGGCAGCAGCCAACACAAGCACGGAGGCAGGCAGGACAGATACAACACCGTTCGACGCATGATGTGTGAAGAGTGAGGCCTTGCCGAAAGCATCCATCGCCGATGGGATATTCATGAACAGCGCAGTGCCGACGAAGGTCAGCAGAAAGCTGCGGATGACATATTGCGTGCCGATGGTGACGATCAGCGACGGCGCCTGCAACTTCTGCACCAGAAGACCGTTGAGCGCGCCGAAGGCAGCGCCACCGAGAGCCGCGAGGATCAGAACGATCGTCATCGGCGTGGCCGGGAACCAGTTCGTGACGAGCATGGTCAATACATACATCACGAAGGCCGCAATTGCCGTAAACGAAACATCGATCCCGCCGGACGCCAAGACCACGAGCACACCCATGGCAAACAGCCCGCGCACCACGGAAGCGCGCAGAATGTCGACGACATTGCTCATCTGTAGAAAATCGGGATTGGCGGCGATGACGACAAGGCAAGTCAAGACCGTCAGAAACAGCGTGAAGAACTCCGGCCGGCGTCCCATCAGGTCCCACAGGCGCGGACCAAATCCTTTGCGCTGTGTGCTGAAAGTGGTCGCGGATGCGATCTCGCTCATTGCGCGATCTCCTTCGATGTGCTGGCCATGGATTGATAGATTGCGTCTTCGGTCAGGCCGTCCGCCTTGTGCGCTGCCACGATGCGGCCCTGACGCATGACGAGAACCCGGTCACAATTCTGAAGCAACTCCGGAAGGTCGTCGCTAATGATGACAACACCCATGCCGTCATCGGCCAGACGCTGGATGATGCGGAAGATCGTGTCCTTTGATCCGACATCGACGCCCACGGTCGGCCCATGCAGGATGAGCAGCTTGGGATTGATCGTCAGCCAGCGACCGATCAAGACGCGCTGCTGATTGCCGCCGGAAAGCGACTGGACAGGGATCGTCACGTCAGGCGCGACGATCTGCAGATCAGCGACGCTTTTCTCGGCGCGCTGGCGTGCTTTCCGAGAACTGATCATGCCGAATGCATTGCGTAGGCGGCCGAGGATCGGCAGCGTTATGTTGTCCTGTATCGGCTTTTCCAGAAACAGCCCTTCGGTAAGCCTGTCTTCGGGGACATAACCGATGCCATGTTGAATCGCCTCAGCAGCCGATCGCGGCGAAATTTCCTCGCCATTCAGGCGTATCACGCCGCTCATCGCTGGCCTGACCCCGGCAAGCGCGAGTGCAAGTTCGTTGCGGCCGGAATCGAGCAGCCCGGTGATACCGAGTATCTCGCCTTTTCTCAAACTGAGCGAAATGTCGTGAAAGGCATGGCCGCCATCGAGCTTCTCGACTTCGAGCATAACCTCCCCGAGCTTCGGATCGGTACGATATCTCGTCTCGCTAATCTCCCGGCCCGTCATCCAGCGACTGAATTCCGCCTTGCTGTGATTGGCGACATCGAGTTCGGTCACCTTCAAGCCGTCGCGCATGATGATTGCCCGGCCGCCCAGCGATTTGCACTCGTCAAGCTTGTGTGTGACGAACAACACGGCCACACCTTTGCTGCGCAGCCGCGCAACGACTGCAAGCAGGTTCTCGACCTCCTGGCGTGTAAGCGACGTCGTCGGCTCGTCCATGATGACCAGCCGCGCCTCCGAGGCAACGGTGCGGGCAATTGCGATCAACTGCCGCGTCGCAAGCGGCAAAGTGTCGGTTCGTCGGGTCAGAAAGGCGCGGTCGGTCGGCAGATGCACCTCGGCAAGAGCACGGCGTGCCGTCGCATGGAGCGCGGCGACATCCAACCTGCGAGCCAGACGGCCTGACGCTTCGACGAGTTGCTCGGTAAACGCAACATTCTCGGCAACCGAGAGATTGGGAAGAAGCGACAGATCCTGGTAAACCGTCTCGATGCCGGCGCGCAACGCGCCGATCGCCCCCAAATCGCCGGCTCGTTCGCCGGCCGGTTTGCCGTCGATGAGAATTTGGCCTTCGTCAGCAAGCTGCGCACCCGAAAGAATTTTGATGAGCGTGCTTTTGCCACAGCCATTTTCACCCATCAGGTGATAGATCTGTCCAGCCTCGATGACGAGGCTAACCTCTTTCAGCGCCTTGACGCCTCCGAAGGATTTCTTGACGTTTCGAACCTCGAGAAACGGCGGGGCGTTAGGCAGGGCATCGGTCGTGCTCATGGTGAATTCCTGACGCTCTCAGGCCTTCTCTTCCGGAGGCGGTGGTGGTGCACACGCCCCCGGAAGACGGCCTGACGAGTTATGCTCTCTCTATCAGAACGGGAACTTCTTGTAGTTGGACTTGTCGGCGTCTACCCAGGCCTGACCCTGAATGACGATCCCCTTGCCCGGTCCCTTGATGACCGTCATCTTCTCATAGCCCGGTACGCCGAGGTTCGCGCCGTCCTTGATCTCCTCGCCCTTCAGGACCATGTCCGCGACCTTGTTCATGACGTAGCCGGCGTCCTTCGGATCCCAGAAGAAGATCTGGTTGACGGCACCGCTTTCCAGATAAGGTCCGGTATCTTTCGGCAGGCCGAGACCGTAGACGCAGGTCTTGCCCTGCAGGCCGGCTTCCTCGACGGCGCGGCCGATGCCGATGACGTCGATGGCGGACGATCCCTGAAAGCCCTTGATGTCAGGGTACTTACGCAGGATTTCCTTGGCCTTTTCATAGGCGCGGTTGGCATCGTTGAAGGACTCGTTCTTCGCTGAGACGAGCTCCATGCCCGGATATTTCTTGGCATTCTCGGCCGCCGCATCGACCCACTGATTGTGGGTCAGGCTGCCAAGCGAACCGACAAACGTCGTCCACTTGCCCGATTTGCCCATGCATTCCGAGAGCTTCTCATTGATGCGGGCACCGAAAGCCTTGTTGTCGAAGGCTTCGATATCGACATCGGTGTTCACCAGGCTGTCACCCTCATGAGTGATGACCTTGATACCGCGCTGCGAGGCGCGCCGCAGAACGCCTTCCAATGCAGAGGGATCCATCGGGACGACTGCAATCGCGGAGACATTCTTTGCAACAAGGTCTTCGACGAGACGCGTCTGCTGGGCTGCATCAGCCTTGCCGGGGCCAATCTGGCTGGTGCTGACGCTGGCGTTGTCCTTGCCGTAATTATCGACACCTTCATTCATGCGAATGAACCAGTTTTCGCCGGTGACCTTGACCACCGTCACGATGGACGGTTTGTCCTTGGCAATTGCCACACCTGCGACAACTGCGACGGCCAGCATCGTGCCGGCTGCGAGTTTGGAAATTCTGCTCATATTTTTCCTCCTTTGATATAAGCAAATTGGTCTTTGGTGATTGCTCGGACCGAGCCGCTAAATCATCGGCTCTAGGTCGATATCGTGTGCCGCTATCGCCGTTTCGGCTGCAGCCAGTAGCCTAGATGGACCCGAGCCGACGCCAGCAAGGCCAACAGCAGGACACCCCAGGCAAGATCCCGAAAGAAATTCGAAATATTCATGAAATTGAAGAGGCTCGAGAGGATCTGAAGCGCGGTTGCAGCAAAGAGCACACAGATCACCTTTCCGTATCCGCCTTCCGGCTTCACTCCGCCAAGCACCGCAATCAGAATGGCAATCAGAACGTATGAACCACCGTAATCCCACTTCACAGACGAATTACGTGCGGCAATGATGATGCCTGCGACGGAGGCGAGCACGCCGCACAGCGTATAGGTGACAAGCAGCATGCGCTTTTCATTGATGCCCCCGTAACGCGCAGCCTTTGCATTGCTGCCGAGCAGCATCAGCTTCACGCCGAATGGCGTATACTTCAGAAGGAATGCCAGCACCGCCGCAATTGCAAGAAACAAGGCAAAGCACATCGGTATTCCAAGAATGGGCATATTGCCGAAGTCATCGAGCGGCTCGATATAGCCCATGCTGACAGCCGAGCCATTTGTCAAGAAAACTGCAATACCGGTGAACAGAAGCTGCGTACCTAATGTTGCAATCAGAGGAGTCAGCCGCGCATAAGCAATAACGATGCCATTCACCAAGCCGCCTATCAAACCGACCGCAAGAGCGAGACCGGCGAAAACCCAAGCAAACAGAAGCGGGCTATCGGCAACAGGAATGATTTGGCGCGTTATCAGAAAGGCAATGATGCCTGCGAGATTCGCCAGAGCAATACCGGACAGATCGATGCCGCCGTTGCCGGAAATCATGGCCAGCATGACACCCAAGGCCAGCAGGCCCAACTCAGGCACCTGCGATGCCATGGACTGCAGGTTATAGCTATCCAAGAAAGTCGCACCGGCCAGCAGACCACCGGCAACCAGAACAACACAGTTTATCAACGCCAAAAAGAGCGTCTGTCGATCCAGCCTAAATGGCGACACGTCTTTCCCTCCCACTTATGAGATGCTTCAGCGCCTCAGACAGGTCAGCCGCCCCCGCGGCAGGCCGGCAATTTGATTATTGCCAGCCATGATTGACATTTGTCAGAATGAATTGTCGCTTGTCAATATGTTTCACACAACGGTCATGAAAACTTTGCGGGTCGCCGTTGATCGGCACCCTCTGCAACGCGCTACGGCATGGGCAAAAATACCGGGAACCCTGCCACGAAAGCGGGCTCGATCGGCATCTGCACCGACATTGCCGCGCACAGGTTGCGACAGATCACCCACTAAATCCGGCACAGCGCGCTGGCGAAGCGGCCCGGCAAGCCTCGGCCTTAACCAATTTTTAACGTTTAAATTGAAGCGCGACCGGTCCCAATGTAGGTAGAACTTGATAAATCGTATTTCTGCCGGATAGCCAATTGAATACTGAAACAATAACTCACATTCTGGCTTTTACCGAAGAATACGCGGGGAAAATTCTTCCTGTCGCGCTGACATTGCTTGCCGCGGAATTTATTTTCCCAAAATCCAAATATACAGTCATGTCCCATATCCGCGGCGCCGTTTTCTGCGCCACCAACATCGTCATAACGAAGGTCAGCCTGACGCTTTTCTACAGGCTGTGGGAAGAAATCGGGGTTAGCCCGCTGTTGCGCATCGACCTCAGATTTCTATCGGAGTTTTCCAATTTCTGGATGCTGCAGGCCCTCGGCGGGGTCGTTGCGTCCTTGATCGTGCTGCAGGCCAGCGAGTTCTTCTATTACTGGTTTCATCGGCTTCAACACAGCAACAGGTTCTTCTGGCGTTTTCACGCCGAGCACCATTCGCTGGAAGAGATGAGCGCCTTCAATAGCAATCATCACTTCAGCGAGGAGATATTCCGGATTCCCTTCCTGATCGTCCCTGTCTCATTGCTGTTCAGCTTCGAACAGGGATATGTCCCGTGGATCTGGGTTTTCCTCGTTCGCTGGCAGGGCTATTTCGAGCACAGTTCAACCCGCCTGCACCTTGGCTGGATGCGTTATCTGTTTCCCGACAACCGCTTTCACCGCATCCATCATTCGGTGGAGCGGCAGCACTTCAACAGGAATTTCGGCAGCGGGTCTGCGATCTGGGACATATTGTTCGGCACGGCGTATTACCCCAAGCCAGACGAGTGGCCTGATGTCGGCCTGCCAAACATCCGCGAGCCGCAGAATTTCAGGGAATTTCTGCTCCGGCCGTTCCGGAGCAGAAAGATACAGCTCCATCCGACGCCGACAGCAGAAGACGTGAGCTTCAATCCTGCCGGCGAATAATCACCATCCAACGTCGTTCGAAAGCATCGCAGCCGGAAAGCGGATGCGAATACGATCAGGGACGTTCCCCAGCGGCCATCCGGCGCTCGATATCATCGATCACAGGCAACAGGTCGGCGACCGTATCGATGATGTAGTGAGCGCCGTGCTTCCTGAGTTCGCCGGATGCCCGCTCGCGAACCGCGGCAAGCGCCTCTGGCGCCATGGCGGAGACCTCGTCCGGCGTCAGGCCCGCTTCGTTGCCGCTCACGGCAACGCCGACCGTCCAGCAGCCAGCCGCAACGCCTTCGTCGATGCCGACGCCGGTGTCATCGACCTTGACCACGGCGCTTGCAGGCCAGACATCGAGATCCAGAAAGCACTTATACATATTCATCGGCGTCGGCCGGCCGTGGGGCAGATCACCGGCGCAGACGAGATTGTCAACCTCATAGCCCTGCTTCTTGGCAAGCGGCAGGACGCGCGCCATGATCGAGCGGGTATAACCTGTCGTCGAACCGATCTTCATTCCGCGCTGGCGCAATGTGCCGACGATTTCGGTGGTGCCGGGCACCAGATCGGCGAATTTGTGCACAACCTCCTCGTTCATCGGAACGAAGACTTCGTAGACGGCGTCAACATCTGCGGCCGCCGGCGCCTTGCCGTGACGTTCGGCCCATAGCTCGCGAATGCGCGGCTGCTTCAGCATCGCGTCGATATGGTCCCATTTCGGGCGGCCCATCGGTTCTCGCGCTTCCGCGATGGTGACCTCGATGCCAAGGCGGCTGAACGCCTCGACGAACACGCCCATCGGAGCAAAGGAGCCGAAATCGATGACGGTTCCCGCCCAGTCGAATACCACGGCTTTGAGTTGGCTCATTGGTCTGTCTCCCATGAACGCGATGTTGAACTGTAGAGATCGTCGATGACCTGTTCGCCGAGCGCGAAACCGGTCGAAGCGCCGGTTCCGCCCGTCACCATGACCAGGCGGATATGATCGGCCGGGCGCTCCACGAGCACCGTCCGCTCCCTGGAAGAGGCATAGGTGCCGATCCAGCGATTGACGACGTGACGCTCCGGAAGGTCGAACACGCGGTCGAATTCATCGAGAATGAGTTGATCGAACCGGTCGCTGGCAAACGGTTGCTGCGCGTTGCCATAGACGTGACTGTCGCCGACAACGAGTGAACCATCGGCCGATTGAACAGCAATCAGGTGGATACCGGCGGCGCGGCTCTCTGCCTCTTCGATCTCAAGCCGCCTTCCAAGCGCTTCCGCTTCCGGCAGGGCCGCAAAGCCTTCATAGCGCGCAAGGCTCATGTCCGACATGACGGCGGCGCCGAACCGGCTCGGCCGGCCGGGCGAAACGCGCAGCATCTGCAGCGTGCAGATCGTCAGCTCATGTTTGCCGATGACATCCGGGAAGAGCGTGGAAAAATCATCGCCGGGGCACACGACAACCGCATCCGCCTCGATTGGCCCGTGGCTTGTCTCGATCCGCGTTCCGTCGATTGAGCGAACGGCGGTATTCCAACGGAAGTCCACCTTGTGCCTGGCTTCGAGCCATGCGGCCAGTTTTGGCAGCGCTTGGGAAGATTCGACGCGCAGTTCATGTGGGCTGTAAAGGGTCGACTGGACGTCCTCAAGGCGCAGGCTCGGCACGATCTCGCCTGCCTCAGCTTTCGTTACGAGGCGGCACCTCTCTCCCATCGGGGTTTCGAGAAAGGCTTCAACCACGGCGGCGGCTTCCGGGCGACGTGCCGGCATGACCAGACCACGATGCACGACGGCGATGCCGGCCTCATCAACGATTTCAGCCCAAATGTCGCGAGCACGCATGGCGCGCTCCCAATGGGCGCCTGCTTTCTGTCCGGAAACGGTCACAAAGCCGAAATTGCGGATGGAGGCGCCCACGGCCCTCGCATTGCGCTCGATGACGACGACCTTCTTGCCCTGCCGCACCGCAGCCAGCGCGGCGCCAAGGCCCACGATGCCGGCGCCGACCACCGCGAGATCATATCCAACCGCCATTATTCTGCCCTTTCTCAGCCAGCCTCAGTTCCGGCTGCAGCTTATGGGGTGAATGATAGCGAAACCATATGACAGAATTATAAATTCTTCAAAACTATATTCATAGCCTATAGTTTGCATCAATTGAACGGCAGGCCGCCGTCCATTTCGAGTGCATGGTCCTTCGCAACCTCGAAGAATGCCTGGATCGCCGCATGGTCACGGCATTCCGGCAGGGTGACGAGATAGTGGCCGATCGCCAGTTCGGGCTCGACGAGCGGAACGACGTCGATATGATCGTCGGGGCGGACTTCGCCTTCGATGGAGATTGCCAAACCGATACCGGCGGCAGCGGCGGCATAGGCAACATCGAGCGTCGCCACCTCGAGAACAGGCTTCAGCCTGACGCCCTCCTTGCTGGCGGCCTCTTCCAGCAACGTGCGCGTGCCGGAGGATTTGTTCCAGAGCACCATATCGCGGCCGTCGAGATCGGCGAGGGTCAATCGGCCCTTCTCCAGCATCGGATCTCCCCTGCGGCCGTAGATCGCGACGCGAGATTCGTGCAGCAGCAGCGACGCGAAGCGGCTGTCCGGCGCCACCTGGGAGATCGTGGCGACATCAAGCTCGCCGCGCAGCACCGCGTCCGCAAGCTCCAACGAGGGTCCGCCGCGTGTCGTCAGGCGCAGAGCCGGATATTGCCGCACGAACGCAGTCAACACAGGCATTACGAGCCGGTGTGCGCTGAAACCGATCGAGATCGTGCCGGTATTCAGCGATGTCGTATCGGCAATGACGCGATCGACCTCCCCGAGGCACTTCAGCGTCACCCTGATCTTCGCGATCAGATCCAACGCCGACGGCGCGACGCTGACGTTGTGACCATCACGGATAAAGACGCGCGTGCGGCACAATTCCTCGAAGGATTGAATCTGCGTGGAGACCGAAGGCTGGCTGATCCCCAGATCCTCGGCCGCGCGCGAAAACTTTCCCGTGCGCGCCAGCGCCTCGACGGCCCTCATCTGCGCAAGCGTAACAGACGGCATTTGCGACGATCCTACCCTGAAATTGCAGCGTTACTCTTCAATAGGTCGCCGACCCCACCGTGGCAACTCGCTTCCATTGAACGTAAAACATGTCAGCGACGCGACATCAGCGCAGCACAGACCTATTCGAGAGACGCGACAATCCCCAAAGCACGATCAGCGTCGCCGCGCCGAGGATCATCGTCAGCGTTGCCGCATCGAAGATGGCACCGCGATCCGAAAGCGCGAAGATATTGACCGGCAGGGTGACCCAACCCGGAGGATAAATCATGACCGTTGCGCCCAGTTCGCCCATCGACAGCGCAAAACTGAGGCTGAAAGCAGCGACCAGATAGGGCATCAACAATGGCAGCGTGATCCGCCGCAATCGATAGAATGGGCGCGCGCCCAGGCTCTCGGCGATCTGCTCGCATTCGACAGGCAGGCGCGCAAGGCCGGCAGAGACATTGCCGTAAGTGAATGCAGAGATGAGCACGAAATGCGCAATCAAGACGATCAACCGCGTTCCGTTCAACAATAGCGGCGGCTGGCTGAAGGCAACCAGCAGGCCAAGGCCGATAGAGACCGATGGAACGGCGCTTGGCACAAAGAAGACGAGATCGAGGACGCGTTTGCGCAAAGGCTTCAATTTGCGCAAGGCCAACGCTGCCCAGGTGCCGCTGACAAGTGCGGCGACGCTGGCTATTGCGCCGGTGAGAATACTCGCCGTCAGACTATCAAAAGACTCGCTGCGAAAGGCATTGGCATAATGAACCAGCGTTAGATTGCGCGGAAGAATGTCGTTCCATTGGCCACTGACGCTCGCCAGCGCGATCACCGCGATCGGCAGGCCGTAAATGATGACGAACAATGGAATGGCGACTGCCCAGACCAGCAGCCGACCGGATTTAGACCAGACCAGCACGTTTGCTCCCGAAATGGGCGATGACAGCCCGATAGAGACTATAAAGACCGAGCGACAGTGCGACATTGACCACGGCGATGACACAGGCCGTCGTATAGTCGAACTCCTGGATCGCCTTGGCGTAGATGAGCACCGGCAGCGTAATGACCCCCTTTGCGCCGATGAACAGGACAATGCCGAACTCATTGACCGTCAGCAGCAGGCAGAGGCTGCCGCCGGCAATGAGAGCGGGCATCGCGGCCGGCAGGATGATCTGCCGCACGATGCGCCACGGCTTTGCGCCAAGGCTGCTGGCAACCTCGATCTGGGCCTGGTCGATTTGTGAAAAGGTAGCAAGGAGTGGCCGCATGACGAACGGCGTATAAACAGTTGTTTCCGCCAGGATCACGCCCCACTGCGAATAAAGGAAATCGATCGGCGGCAAGTCGATGTGCATCAGCCGCATCAGGCTTTCGTTCAAAAGACCGGCCGAGCCGTAGATGAAGGTGAAGGCAAGCGTCACCAGAAAAGTCGGCAGAGCGATAAAGGTATCGATCAATCGCCCGCAGAACTTTGCGCCCGGAAAGGGAACGAAGGCGATGACAAGCGAAAACACGAAGCCGAAGACAAGGCATCCGGCTGTCGAGCCCAGTGCGATGACGACCGTATGCTGAAGCCCTTCATGGAACTCGCGGGAGGACAGCACCTCGGCAAAGGCCGCAAGCGACACGGTGCCGGGGTCGCCAAGCGATTGCCGGATAATGAGACCCAAAGGATAGAAGAACAATACCGCAAGGATGAGAAGCGGCGGAGCTGTCCAGAAGCGGTCCCAGCGGGGCTCGTAGCCGGATGTTGTCGTTGCTGCCACGGCGTCAGCCATTGCGCGCATCCTCCGGCACAAGCGTGACATCACCAGGGTTGAGATGGAGCGTCAGCATGGCGCCAAGGGCCGGGGGTGCGCTCATCGGCGCAGAAGACATTCTAACCTCCTGACCGGCAACCTCCAGCGTGACGTTATGGGTATCGCCCTGCCATTGAACGCTGCGGACGACGCCGGTCAGCCGATTGCTCTCGCCCTGCTGCGCGTCGAGGCGAAAATCATGTGGCCTGGCACACAAAAGGCAATCGCTGCCCGTCGGAAGACGATAATGATTGCGCGCGATCAGAACCTGATCTCCGAATCGGACCTGGGCGTGGCCGTTCTCCAATGGCTGAAGGCTCTTGACCTCGAGAAGGTTGGCGCGACCGAGGAACTCGGCTGCGAAACGGTTCGGTGGATAGCGGAACAAGGATTGGGCATCACCGAAGGCTCTGAGCTTTCCGTCACGCATGATGCCGATGTGATTGGCAAGCGTCAGCGCTTCCGATTGATCGTGAGTGACATACAGCACAGTCAGTGATGGCAATTCGCGATGCAACCTTGCGAGTTCATCGACCATCGACCGACGGATCTGCGCGTCGAGAGCCGAAAGTGGCTCGTCGAGCAGCAGCACCTGCGGACGAATGGCAATGGCGCGGGCAATCGCGACACGCTGCTGCTGGCCACCGGAAAGTTCGCGAGGATAACGCTTCGCATAGGCGGCCATGCCGACCATCGTCAGCGCTTCCGGGACACGGGCGCGTATGATCTCTTCCGGTGTGTGGCGCGCGCGAAGCCCGAAGGCAACATTCTCCTCAACGCGCATATGCGGAAAGAGCGCATAGTTCTGTACGACCATGCCGATATCGCGATCATAGGGCGCGAGATTGGTGACATCGCGGTCGCCGATCATGATGCGGCCGGCCGACGGGCGCACGAATCCTGCCACTGCGCGCAGCGCGGTCGTCTTTCCAGATCCGGACGGACCGATCAGGGCGACGATTTCGCCCGGATTGACCGTCAGGTTCAACGAGTCGAGAACCGTCAGGCCATTATAGGCGACCGAGACATTCTCGAAGGCGATCCGTTTGGCTGATGCGGCCGACGTTTTCGTCGGCCGCCCGCTTTCGGATGGCTTTGTGTTCGCCACCGCCATCAGTTGCTCGCGATCGCCTTGCCGTAGGCATCGACGTCCTGCTTCAGGTCAGCAAGCACCTTGTTCCAGTCCGGCGTCCAGATCTCGATGCCCTCCATGATGGCATGCAGCTTTGCAAAATTTTCGTCCGTCGGATGGACGTCGGTGCGAACCGGAAGACCTTGAGCGACGGCGCTGACATCCTTCTGGGCTGCTTCGCTGAGCAGGAAGTCGATGAGCTTCTTGCCGTTTTCCGAATGCGGAGCACTGGAAACGAGAGCGATATAGTAAGGCAGCGAGAAGGCGGTCTTTTTGCCGTCCGGGCCGGCCGGAAAGAAAATCTTGATGTTCGGATTGTCAGTCTGCTGCGCCAGGTTCATCTGCAGGTCGCCGTTGGCGACATAAAGCTCACCCTTGTTGACGAGCGCGGTGAGCTTGCCCGTCGAGGCGGATGGGCCGAGATTGTTGACCTGCAACTGCTTGAGATAATCAAGACCGGCATCCTTGCCGCCGAAAGCGTGGAATGCCTGCAGCATCAGGGCAGTGCCGTCACCTGCCTGACCGGGCGTGGAATACTGGATCTTCTGCTTGAATTTGGGGTCGAGCAGGTCCTTGTAGGTGGCCGGCGGCGTCTTGAGGACCGAACTGTTGTAGATGAAATTCGGATAGTTGTTGATCATCGCAACGTAGAAACCCTTCGGATCCTTGTCGCGCGCCTCGATCTTGTCTGCAGCTGCGGACTTGTAGGCTTCGAGCAGGCCTTCGCTTGCCGCCTTCTGCACGAAAGGCGGTAGCGTTACGAGAACGTCGGCTTGGGTATTGGACTTTTCCTTCGAGAGCCTGTCGACCACACCGCTCGAACCTGCTTCGACATATTGGACCTTGATGCCGGTTGCCTTGGTGAAGGCATCGAACTCATTGCCGTACCAGCTCGGCGTGCCGTCATGAAGGCCGTCGGCGCTATAGATGGTTACGACATTGTCTGCCGCCATGGCCGGTAGCGCGACCGAGGCCAGAAGGCCGGCAAGCGCAAAAATGGATTTCGTTCTCATGATATTTCCTTTGCTCAATGACTTGACCCCAGCCGGCACGGAGGCGGGCTAACGCAAACGGCGCGAGCAAATTTATAATAAATGACTATTTCAGTTACATTACGATAGTTATTGCCTATAATTTTAATAAGGAAATCTTACTGTTATGGCGGCCTGGAACCACACTTCGAAAAGGACGCGAAGCTCCCAACAAGACATGTTCCGTGGTTCGAATGAGGCGCATTTCGCGCGCCCGGCGCTCACGCCGGTCTACGAGCCGACGGCGCGTCGACAAAAGTCGGCGACGACGCCGACCAATTTTTGCCGGTCGATCGGCGCACCTTCAGCGAGACAGTCGTCCACAGCGCCGTGCATGGCATTGAACAGCATGACAGCGGTAAGCCGGACATCGCTAAAGACAAACGCGCCCTCGGAGCAGCCTTCAGCGAGGAAGGAAGACAGCTGGTCGACAACCGGATTGGCGCGTTTCATGCCCCGCGTTGCCGGCTGAAACTGGTGAAAAACAAGGTCATGCAGCGCGACATCATCCAGATAGGCTTCGACGCAAGCCTGCATCCACACATCCAGGCGCCGTACCCAGCTACCGGACGAGGCAGCGGCAACCGCCGCATCGGTTTTCTGGCAAAAACGCTCGACGAAACGAGCCTGCAGAGCACCGAGCACGTCGTCCTTCGTCTGAAAGTAGAGATAGAACGTGCCTTTTGCCACGTCAGCGGCATTCACGATTTCCGCCACGCTGGTCGCAAAAAAGCCTTTCTCCAGAAACAGTCGCTGCGCGGCATCCATCAATTCTTCGCGGCGGACTTCCGGCGGTTTGGTGCGTGGGCGCTGGCGTTCTGAGACGGTCACGAGCTCTCCTTGTTCACAGGCTGTCGACGGCAAGGCCGGCTGGCGCGAGAATGGTTTGGCGCAACCACTCCACCGCGCGAGGGCTCCTCTCGAAGATTTCTAGCGGCATATCAAGCGGAAGACGAGCAAGACTTTGCCGAGCCGCATCGGTTATCTTGGTAGGAGCGACGATCGCGATCCCGAGAAGCGACTGATGAAGTGCCTCGCGGACAGCCACAATCCGTTGGGCCGCCATCTGAAGCATCGTTGCCTCCCATAGAAACACGGGATTGCAGGCGACGATGAGGAGTAGCGCAAAAGGCTCGCCGTGCGACAGCCAGTTTTCCAGCCGATCGAAGCCTGATCGGATATCCTCGACATTCATCGCCGCTTCCGCGACCAGAATGGCGAGCGGCCAATGCGTTTCATCGCAATCCAGTGGGATCGCAGCGTCCATTCTCATCGCGATTTGCATATTGTGCCCAAGCTCCGCAGCACATGCCCCACGGTCAGCGGCCTCCCTCGCGATGCCGACAGAGACGCAAGCCACAGGGTTGCCTCGTTGACATCGTCGAATGTCCGGGCGGGAACGCCAAACAGCTTTTCCGCATTCATCCGGCTCGTCTCCTCCAACGCAGCCGTCGGGACGACGGTCGCCATGCCGATGACGAGCTGCCTGATCCGTTCGCCGTTGAACTGAAGCCAAGCCTTCGCCTCCCTTGCGCCGCCTTCCGGACGCCTGAGAGCGTCCATATCGGTGAAAACGCGCAGGGTTGCGAAGGCCTCGCCGCGATCCAGCCACGCCGTCCAGTCGGAAAAGAAACCAAGCTGCTCTTCTGGCGACATCGAGCCGTGCATAGCGGAAAGCACAAGCGGCCAATGAGTGAGATCGTGGCGGATCATCAGAAGGTTTCCTCCGATGTGATGAGACGGGAACATGGGGTGCGCGGCGCGATGAGCCTATGGTGCGCCCCCCGCTCGACGATGCGACCATTCCCCGGAATCAGAATGCGGCCTGCGCTACGGATCGTCGATGGTCGATGGCCAACGAGGATGGGCGCGCCGGTCGAAGGTGCACGAGCAGGGTTTCTCTCTATCGCCTGTGCACTGGATTGCGCCAGGAGCGCCGATGCCCATAGCGAGGCGCCGCGCAGAATGACGTCTGCGGTCGGCAAAAAGACAAGGAAGAATGGCCGCGCAGTCCGCTCGGCGGACAGAACGCCCGCCAGGAGCCACATAAGCTGAACGCCCTGAGCGACATGGCTGTCCGTAGTCAACATGGCGACGAAAGCACTTGCCGTCGCAGGTACGCGCGCAGCAGCCTCCACGCCATGAACACGAGCAACCATTTGCTATCTCCAAACCGGATCCCGGCAACCATTTTATGACTGACCGTCGGTCATTTGTAAAGATGCTTACGCACTCTGAGAAAGTCTTCGCTGAAGTCGCCACCTCCAGCGGGCAGGTCTCGGCCTGTGAAGGCTATCGCCGCCGCTATTGACACCTTCATAAATAAATACAATATTCTTATATGCAGAGATGATCAGCCCCGATCATCTGCGAATGAGCCGGAGAGAGAGCCGGCAAGGACGGAGGCGAACTCAAGCGGAGTATCTGCCGCCTCGAGAAATCCATCGTTCGGGAGGAGTGAAATGACTGACGATAATCCGGCGGTGCAAAGCGCCGTGCGCAAGGCGACTATTCGCCTTTTGCCCTTTCTGGGCTTGATGCTGATCCTGAATTTTCTAGATCGCTCCAATGTTGGCTTCGCCAAGACGGCCTATCAGGCTGATACCGGCATTTCGGACGCGGCATATGCCTTCGGCGCCGGCATTCTCTATCTGGGCTATGCGACATTCGAAGTGCCGAGCAACCTCATCATGCAGCGCGTCGGCGCCCGCCTTTGGCTCAGCCGCATCATGATCACCTGGGGGATCGTCTCGGCCTGCATGGTCTTTGCCCATACGGCAACGAGCTACTATATCGTCCGCTTCCTGCTCGGCGTCTGCGAAGCAGGATTCTATCCGGGCGTCCTGCTCTACCTCACCTATTGGTTTCCCGCCAAGCAGCGTGCGCGCGCTACAGGCCTATTCTATCTGGGCGTGCCTCTGTCGCTGGTGATCGGCGCACCGCTCTCCGGCTGGCTGCTCACCCATCATGACGTCCTCGGCCTCACCAACTGGCAATGGATGTTTGCCGTCGAAGGCCTGTCGGCCACGGTTGTCGGCATTTTTGCGCTTTTCTTCCTGACGAGCCGCCCTGGCGAGGCAAAATGGCTGACGAAAGAGGAGAAGAATGCATTGACCGCGGTCATCGAAGCAGAAGAGCGCAGCAAACTCTCCGAGGTGAAGCACTCTGTCTTCAGCGTTCTGAAGGATTGGCGCGTTCTGGCTTTCATCGGCATTTATCTGTTCATCCAGATCGGTGTCGGCCCGATCACCTTCTATCTTCCGGCACGACTGGCGCAGGCCATGGGCGGCGGCATCAATACTTGGGTCGGTGTATTGCTCGGTCTACCCTGGTTCTGCGCTCTGATCGCAACGCGTGTCTTCACCGTCTATGCCGACAAGCACGACAATCATCGTATCGTCTGCATTTCCATGCTGACCATCGGCACCATCGCACTCGCGACTATCGGACTGACCATGAACCCTTGGGTGATGGTCATTGCCGCCTGTATCGCTGTCCCGGGGCTTGCATCCTCGCAACCGGTGTTCTGGAGCCTGCCGACGCGTTATCTGGGCGGCGTCGGTGCCGCAAGCGGCATTGCCTTCATCGTCTCGCTCGGCAATCTCGGCAGCTTCGCCTCGCCGCAGATCAAGGCCTATGTCGATGCCACCACCGGCAATGGCGATGTCGGATTCTACATCCTCGCCGGCTGCTGCTTCCTGTCGGTCGTGCTCCTCATGGCTCTTGGGTCACACCGTAAATGGATCGCCGACGCCGAGCCGACGGTTGGCAGCAGCCGCTCGCACTGAACGGCGACACTCCAAGACAGACGGTTCCCGCCTTGCGTTTATCCTGATGAGAGACGCAAGCGGGGACCACGAACCTCCGGGCGCCCTAAAACCAGTTATATGATGCGGCGCAATAGCCTCATTTCATAACCATTTGTTTATATCCAACACAAAACATATCATTTGTCGCACTTCCCGCCGGCCTCTTAGGTTGCTGCACGCGATGACTCGATCGTCGCCAAATGCCTTGGGAGGAAGGAATGAAGCTTTCATCGAGACAAGTGCTGGCAACAGCGCTGCTCTTGCTGTCCGTCGACCTGACGGCGCCACATGCATCCGCGCAGAGTTTTTCGCCCACCAACAAGGACGTGCCGCAGGGATCGGCATTCTGGGACGACATACCCACGCAGGTTCCCGACGGCGCCAAGCCCGGCGAGATCTATTGGGCCAAGCAGCGCTCCGATGCTCCGAAGGGCTCGAAAGGCTGGGACGTCATCTACGTGACCGCCGGCGTCGGCGAGAAACTGACCTATGTTTCCGGCGAGATCTACCTGCCGGATCAGGCTCCGTCCGGTCAACGCCCGCTCGTCCTCTGGAACCACGAAACCGCCGGCATGGAGGATAGCTGCGCGCCGTCGCGCCGGAGCCTGGTCGACAAGTGGGGCGTTCGCGTTCCAGCCATAGAAGATCTGCTGAAAAATGGCTTCGCGGTCGTAACGAGCGACTATCAGGGACTCGGCACCCCTGGCGCGACATCCTATCTGAACGGTGCGGCCCAGGCACAGGCATCGCTGGACGCGGTCAGGTTCGCTCAGACCTTTCCCGGTGCAAATGTCGGACAGAAGTTCACCGCCTATGGCTGGTCGCAAGGGGGACAGACCTCCCTGTGGCTTGCCCATCTGCAGGAAAGCTATGCGCCCGAACTTCAGCTTCTCGGCGTAGGCGAAATTGCTCCCGCATCCCGACACTGGGATCTTACCGAGTACGACCTCACGACAACCATTACCGGCGGCTATTACATCTCGCGCATGGTTGGGCTGCATGTTGGCCATCCCGAATTGAAGCTGCGGGACGTGCTCTCCGTCGACGGCCTCGAGGCCCTGGAAAACCTCAGCGCCGGCTGCTGGGCGATTGCCGACAAGACCCAGGGCAAGCCGACCACGCTATTCGCAAATCAGGAAGGGCTGAAACCGGGCAAGCCGTGGCGCGAATTGCTCGAAAAGAACGACGCCTTCCTGCCCGTCAAGAATGTGCCTTTTGTCTTTTTCCAGGGCGATAAGGACGACGCGGTCCCGGTGCAGTTGACCCGCAAGGTCGCAGCCGACCTGTGCGAGCAGGGAGTTGCGGTCGATTACCGGGAAAGCGAAGGATTGGACCACGAGACCATCGTACCTGTCGCCGCCGCGGCCTTACCGGCGTGGTTCGAGGATCGGTTCAAGGGCACACCGGCACAAAAAGCCTGCCCCAAGTCAAACTGACGGGGCGAACGCCTGCCCTCAGCCGCCTATCGCTTCTTGCGAGCTCCTGCATTCGCCACTAATCTGTGCAGGAGCGCCGCCGTTTGCGCGATGCCGGATTGAGGGAAAACGATGATCAGCCTCGGTGTTTTGACAACCTATGTCGTCGTTGTACTGGGGCTGATGGTCATCCCGGGACCAGCCACTCTTCTGACCTTGGCGCGAGCCGTCAGTGGTGGCAAGCGCACCGGGCTCGCGACGGGTCTGGGCATTGCTTTCGGTGATCTCTTCCACACGATGATGGCGACGTTCGGATTGTCCGCGCTGCTGGCCACATCGGCGTTGGCGTTCGAGATCGTCAAGTATGCCGGCGTCGCCTATCTGATCTATCTCGGATTCAAGGCCTTCCGCGAGAAGGCCCAAAGTCTGGACATGCCAGTAACACAGGCAATCACGCCCATGCGCGCATTTCGACAGGGCTTTTTTACTGAGATACTCAACCCCAAGACGGCGTTGTTTTTCCTGGCGTTCCTGCCGCAGTTCATTCACCCCGAAAGCGGCCCGGTCGTCGTGCAACTTGCCTTGCTCGGCGCCATCTTCGTCGGGCTCAGCATATGCGTGACATCGCTTTTGGCTGTGGGAGCCGGCACGATCGGCTGCTGGCTACGCCAAAACCGCAGCATTGGCCGCTGGCAGGGAAAGGTCATCGGTACGATCTATGTGGCCCTCGGTCTGCGGCTTGCACTCCAGCAGCAATAACGCCGCTCAGCGACGGCCATCTCGCAAGCTATCAATGGGAAGCTGCTGGCGGGCGATCTCACGCGGGGCGTAACCGAAGGCACGCTTGAACATGGATGTGAAGGCGGCAGGGTTCTTGTAGCCGAGATCCAGCGCGATCGTGGTGACGGGAGTGCCGGCAACCAATCTCGGAAGAGCCGCATGTAGACAGGCTTGCTGGCGCCATTCGACGAAGCTCAATCCCGTTTCCAGGCGAAACATCCGCGTGAAGGCACGGCGGCTCATGCTCAGCCGGCTCGCCCACGAGTCGATCGTATCGTGGGCGGTCGGATGAAGGAGGAAATCCTGGCACTTCTGGGCAAGCACCGGATTGCGCGGTAAGGGCAACGAAAGCGGCAATGGCTTCAATCGTGCCAACTCGTGCAGAAGCAGGGTCATCAGCGCGCCGGACCGATCATTCCTATCGTACTCGACCGGAATATCGACGGCCTCGGCGATCAAGGCCCGAAGCAGCGGCGATATCTCCACGACCTGGCAATGATCCGGCATCGTCTCGATGGCGTGCGGCTCGATGTAGACGCTCCGCATGCTGACACTGCCGAGCATGCGGACGCTATGGACAACGCCCGGAGGAATCCACATTCCTCGTTCCGGCGGCATGACGAGTGTGCCGTCCGGCGTGGTCGCCAATACTACGCCGGAAAAGCCGTAGAGCAGCTGGGCACGACGATGCTGATGCGGCTCGACGCGATGTCCATCTTCATACTCATTGCCGAGCGCGACGAGCGGTCGCTCGACGTCGATGAAAGCATCAATCCGGCTGTTCCTGACCATCTTGGCCCAGTCTCGTAACAATTTCGCCTAATCGCGGTGGCGGGCGATCTGTTCTTTCAGTATCAGCGCGGAAGACGAATTGAAAGCGAGTGCCATGAGCCAGGTCATCAACGCGCCCCGCGCGGCTACCACCATATACCCGATCCTGCTGGTCGCCAGTCTCGGCCATTTTATCAATGACGTGACGCAATCATTGCTGCCTGCAAGCTATCCAGTACTGAAGGCCGGTTTCGGCCTGAGCTTCGCTCAACTCGGCGTGCTGACATTCGTTTATCAGGTGACCGCCTCGATCCTGCAACCGTTCGTCGGATGGTACACCGACGGCAAGCCGCAGCCCTATTCTCTTCCCTTCGGCATGGCCTGCAGTTGCGCAGGCATGGTGACGCTGGGGCTGGCGCCGAACTATTGGGTTCTGGTCATGGGCGCCGTTCTCCTCGGATTTGGCTCGTCGATCTTCCACCCGGAAGCATCGCGCATTGCCCGCCTCGCATCCGGCGGCAAACATGGTTTCGCGCAATCCGTGTTTCAGGTTGGCGGCAATTTCGGTACATCGCTCGGCCCACTGCTGGCTGCCTTCTTCATCCTGCCGCATGGACAGCGCGGCATGGCCTTCCTTGCCATCCTCGCCTTCTTCGGCATTCTCATTCTGAGCGGCCTTGGACGTTGGTATCAGACGAATGGGCAAAACCTTCGCGCACCGGCCAAATCCGGCAGGAAGCACAAGGCCCTGACCCTGTCGCGTACCCGTGTCGGCGTCGCCATTGCCGTGTTGATCGCATTGATCTTCTCGAAGTACTTCTACCTCGCAAGCTTCACCAGCTATTACAATTTTTACCTGATGGACCGGTTCGGCCTTTCCGAGCGCTCGGCGCAGCTCTGCCAATTCGTGTTTTTCGCAGCAGTCGCTTTCGGCACGATGATCGGCGGCCCGGTGGGCGATCGCATCGGACGCAAGAAGGTCATCTGGGGTTCGATCCTCGGCATCTTGCCGTTCACGATCGTCCTGCCGCATGCGAGCCTGGAGGTCACCATCGTCCTCAGCGCCATCATCGGCACGGTCATTGCATCGGCATTCTCGGCAATCGTCGTCTATGCGCAGGAACTGATGCCCGGCCGCGTCGGCATGGTCTCGGGCCTGTTCTTCGGCTTCGCCTTCGGCATGGGCGGCATTGGTGCCGCAGCCCTTGGAGCTCTGGCCGACAGGACAAGCATCGAATTTGTGTTCGAACTCTGCGCGTTCCTGCCACTGATCGGTCTCTTGACCATCCTGCTGCCGAACGTCGAAGATTGAATACTTCAAGGGCCTTGAAAAAGGCCCTTGCCGATGGCGCGAGGATCTCGTTCAGCCATCGCGTTTGACGATACGGAAGTTCATCTCGGCGCGCAGGCGGAAACCGAGAGCGGTGTAGAGCGAGATGGCGGAACTGTTCGCAGCATAGGCGTGCAGATAAGCCGTCTCATCTCTTGCCGAAATCTCGCCCGCGACAAATCGGAACAACAGCTTGCCGAAGCCACGCCCCTGAAAATCCGGATGGGTGCAAAGGCCACTGAGTTCGGCAAAACCAGTCTGGCGCATGCGCTGGCCGGCCATGGCGACCAACCGACCATCGATCTTCATGCCCCAGAAGGCGCCCAGGCTCTGGGCGCGTAACGTAAATGGCCCCGGCTTGGTCAATGTGGCAAGCGCAAGCATGTCCTCCGCGTCGGTCTCCGTCAGTGGCATGATGCCGCTGTCGACAATCCGAGGATAGGGCCGTTCAGCAATCATCTGCACGAGCTTGGCGTCGGAAACGGTCGTCAATTCCGGCAAGGCTGCAATCGGTTCGGCCTCGACAAGTGCCATGACCTCACCCGAGGCAGGCAGGTCTTCAAGCGCTTTGAGACTTCCGGCAGAATTATCGGCAGAAGCGGCAAAAGGCACGATCGAAGGCGGATAGCGTCGCGCATCTTCACCGCCTTCGGCCAGTGCTGCATGGGCGGTTCGAAGAGCGCTCCAGACTGGACGATCGAGAATGTGGCTCATGATTTCCGCTCCTTGTTTGGATTGACCCGCCTGGCAAGCGGAACAGCGGCAAGTCCGTCTTCGATGTTGGCAAGGTGTTGCAGGATCGGCCCCGAGAAATCGCCGCAAAGCTCGGCGACAGCCTGCTCGACGAGCGGCCACACCGACTGCCTGGAATAGTCCACCAAGTCCTGCCCCTTAGATGTCAATGAAACCAGCCTCCGCCGCTGGTCTTCCGGCGAGGTTTGCATGTCGACATGGCCCGTCTCCAACAGTTGGGAGACAGTGCGCGTCGCGCCCGGCTGCGTGATACCGACCGCCTGCGCGAGTTCGCCGATCGTCAATGGACCTGCACGGTCAAGCGCTGCGAGAAACGGATATTGTGCAGCCTGAAGGGAGACGCCACACTCCTCCATGATCTGCTGGGTATCGGCTTGCAATCGCTCTCCAATGCGACGCAGGCGGCTGCCCAGGCAAAGGAAGCCGAGTGATCTGACGACATCTTCTACCAATGTGGCTCTCCAATTATATACATAACTAGTTATATATCCAGTTATATAAGCGCTTATTGGATCTCCGTCAACGGCGGCTTTGAGATTGATGACGTCTTTGCGATCTTATCGGGTGGCTTTGCGGCTTCGCCGCAAGATGGCCGGTATCGCCGGCCCGCTTTCTTACCGCAAAGAACGCCGTCTGAGGCAATTCGAGGAGAGGTCGAAGCTCTCCATTTTGCCGTCCGACGTTACTTACTGGAAAAACAGGACCGGCCCGCGAAAGGGGGTTCGCTCCTCGTATTGGAACGCTTCCGCGCCCGGTCCTGCATTCCACGCAGGCCGCACCTGCAGGAAGCGACGCTTTTGCTTGCCGATTGCGGCGAGAGATTGGCTGCGGGCGAGGAAATTCCAAGCGCCCAGCGGAAAGACCGTAGCCAGTCTCTAACGCCGAAGGGCAGTGAGGTGCTGGCTCATCTCTTCCGCACCGTTGTTCAATGCGGGCACAACAGCTTCGACGATCGCATCGATCGCCGCCCGAAGGCGAGGCAGGAGGAAGGGCGCTGCCGGCCAGACGACATGCACAGGCAAATGGCCGGCGACGCGCTCCTGCAGAACCGATATGAGGCGGCCATCCGCAATCTCGTCTCGCACCAGCCAATAGGGCACCAGGCCAATTCCCTCTCCGGATCTGATTGCCGAAAGTGTCAGGAGGCTGCCTTCGAGCAGGAGGCGCGCCTTCGGATGCCATGTCGACAATCCCCCGTCCGGCTGCAGGAACTGCCACGGCGCCGGCCGCCCTCTTGTCGATCCGGCGATCAGATCGTGCGTGATGAGATCGTCGACAGTCTCCGGCCGTTTGCGGCCAGTGAAATAGTCGCAGGAGCCGCAAAGGACCAGATGTTGCAATCCCAGACGGCGGGCAACCAGACCGCCGGTGTTCGGCAGTTCACCAATGCGAACAGCGAGATCGACTTCGCCATTGGAAAGATCAAGCTGCTCGATGGAACTGTCGATGTTGAGTGTCAGCCGTGGCCATTTGCGTGAGAGCGGATAGAGGGCGGGGGTCACGATTTGAGCGCCGAAAAGCGGCGGCAGGCTGATATTGAGGATGCCAGCGGGCTCGTCGGAAAGACCTGTGAGCATCGTTTCGACCCGATGAACATCGCGCCAGGCGGCCCCACAGACATCGCGATAGGCGGCGCCCTCTGCCGTCAGCTGCAGGCTGCGTGTCGTCCGTTTGAAAAGCCTGACATTCAGCCGTTGTTCGATGCGCCCGATCGCCTTGGCGACCGCGGAAGCGGAAAGTCGCAGCCGCGCCGAGGCAGCAACGAAGCTCCCCGCCTCGCAGACGGCCAGAAAAACCCCGATATCATCGCCCGATTGATGTCGCATGATTGCCATTCACGAATTCTGTTCGGCAATATAAGGATTATTTGTCGCTTTAACAGCGAAACAAGCGTGAATACTGTCGCCTCATGAGCAATATTCGCATCTACGCCATCATCGGGGGAACGTCAGGCATTGGACTGGCGCTTGCCCATGCACTCGCAAAACGGGGAGACCGCCTGCTCATCGGTGGCCGCTCTCCCGAAAACCTCGCCAAAGCCTTGTCCGCCCTGGGTCCAGCCGCATCGGGACGCACCGTCGAAATCACCGACCGTAGCTCGCTCGATCACTTCTTTGCCGAGGCATCGGAATTGTCCGGCCTGTTTACCCCTGCCGCTTCCTATAAGACCGGCACCTTTCGAGACGGCAACCTGGAAACCAACGAAGGCTTGTTCGAAGCCAAGTTCTGGGGGCAGTTTCGCGCCGTTCATGCGGCTCTGCCGCGTCTGCGCGCCGATGCGTCTGTGGTGCTGATGTCGGGCGCCGCTTCGGCAAGGCCGGTCGGCGCGCCGGCCTATGCGGCCTGCAATGCGGCGCTTGAGGGGCTCGCGCGAGGTCTCGCGCTCGAACTCAATCCGATCCGGGTGAATTGCCTCTCCCCCGGGACGACGGATAGCGAATTGTGGCGCAATCGCCCCGATGATGTCAGGGGACCGGCTTACGACTACTGGAGCAAGATCTCCCTAACGCAACGACCGGCCACGGTCGAAGAGCAGGCCCATGCAGCCCTCTTCCTTCTCGACAACACCAACATGACCGGCAGCACGCTCTTCTGCGACGGCGGCTACACCATGCGCTGAGTGAAACCCCGACCTTTCATCTAGGAGACTACCCCAGCACAGCCCGGGTGTGCTGGGCTTCGGGTCGTGAGACAAGCCCCTTCCCCCTGCAAACCGGATTGACCATGCCTTTCTAGCCACGCCCACGGCGTTAACCATCTGTTAAGATTTGCGGCCGTTCCGCGACGAGTCAAATTGACTCAGGAAAGCTAAAAATTTAACGATTCGTTAACACAGTTCCTTTGGGCAAAGGCGTTTGTATGTTTTGCGTCGTCCGGCCAACCAGCCTGCTTTCCGCAGGAAAGAGCATTCTTTCCGCCTTGATTTTTGCAACAACGATCCTGGCCTGGGAAATGGGCGCCTCGGCGGCTCCAAGTCCGGTCATGTCGACGGGGTCGATCACGTCTCAGCCGATCGGGCACTATGATTTCTGCCAGCGGCGTCCCGACGAATGCTCGATCCACCCGAGCGATCTGCGCCCCATCAAGATCACGCAGAAGACCTGGGACGAAATCGTCGAGGTCAACACCTCAGTTAACAAGTGGGTCAAGCCCGTCAGCGATCTCGATCACTACGGCGTGGTGCAATATTGGAACTACCCTGACGACGGCATGGGCAATTGCGAACACTATGCTCTGGAAAAGCGCCGCGAATTGATGAACAAGGGCATATCGCTTGCCAACCTGCTGATCACGGTGGTGCGTCTTCCTGATGGAGAGGGACACGCCATCGTCACAGTGCGCACCGATCGCGGCGACTTCATCCTCGACAACCTGACCGATCAGGTGAAAAACTGGACGCAGACGCCCTATCATTACCTGAAGCGGCAGGCGATCAACGATACCGGCCGTTGGGTCGACATCATCCAGAAGCCGACTGTCGTGGCGAGCATGACGAATTAGGCTGCCGCAACGAGGCTGCCATTGCAGCCTATTCTTCCAGCATCCGCGCCAGCATGTGCCTGATATGATCCTGGCCACCGAAGAAAACGGCAGCAACGACAATCACTTGCCGCGCCTCGTCGGGTAAAAACCAAATAGCGGCCCTGTCGCGCCGCAGGAAGCGGATGCCGGGATGAATGTCCGGCCGCAGTGTGCCGATGTGGGGCGTATCGACCAATCGGTCGATATCAGAGCGAAGCCGGCGCAATCGGTCGGCCGCACGCGCCCAGGCCTCTTCCGAGGCGTCGCCGAGGCCGCCATAGGCAGCCAGCAGATGATCGAAGATCAAGTCGAAATCGCGGATGGCAGCGCGGGAATACTCAACTGCCCACACGCAAGGCTCGCTGCTTTCGCTCTATCATATCCTCGATACGCCCTTCCATGTCGGCAGCAGAAATCTTCGGCCCCTCCAATCGGCGTTGGATCAAGGCGCGAAGGGCTTCCGTCTCGGCCGCCTCCGCCTCGGTCTTCTGGCGCAGGAGCTCCAGGCCCTGTTGCAGAACCGAACTCAAGCTCGAATAACGCCCTGTCTCCACCAACGAACGGGCGAAAGCATCCTGCTGTTCGGTCAGCGAGATCGATGATTTGACACTCATTCGGCGTGCTCCTTTGCCCCACAAGATGCTACTCAGTCGCATACGAGTCAAGCTCACCGATTTTCCAAAGCTCAATCTCTCAGACGACCTTGACTCCAAATAATGAATAGTAAATTCTCTATTTGTTTTTAGGAGCGAAATCATGAACCATGCTGACGCCGCAACCCCAATCCATATGCCCGACGAATTTACATTGCTCGATGCCACCGCCCAGGCGGAACTCGTTCGGCGCGGTGAGATCACGCCTCTTGAACTCGTCGAAGCGGCAATTGCGCGGCTCGAGCGGGTCAATCCGCAGCTGAACGCGCTGGCATCCGTGGATTTCGATCTTGCTCGCAAGCGCGCAGCCGAATGCGCAACAACTGGCCCATTTGCCGGCGTTCCCACGGTGATCAAGGACTTGATGCCCTATCCTGGCCACGCGACCGCATTCGGGACGCGCATGTTCGCAGGCCAGAAATCTCCGGCGGGTTCACCTTATACGGAGGCACTCGACGCTGCCGGTCTTATTGTTCTCGGCAAGAGCGCGACCTCCGAGTTCGGCCTGCTCGGCACGACCGAAACCCTCAGCAATGGGGCAACGCGTAACCCTTGGGATGTCTCACGATCGCCAGGCGGATCTTCGGGCGGGGCAGTCGCCGCCGTTGCCGCCGGTATGGTGCCAGTCGCGCATGCGTCTGATGGCGGCGGTTCAATTCGAGGGCCATCCTCCTTCACCGGGCTTTTCGGCTTCAAGCCCAGCCGTGGACGCACGGTATCGAACGGCATGCCGACCGACATGCCAACGACACGCTTGATCGCCGAACACTGCGTCAGCCGCTCTGTTCGCGACAGCTATCACTGGTTGGTTGCCACCGAGCGAAAAGATCGAAAAGACACCCTGCCATCGCTATCCGACTTGAAGGCGTCACAACGGAAGCGATTGCGGATTGGCGCCTATCGGCCAGATTGCTTCGGCGTGGCACCGTCCGCGGATGCCGAGGCCGCGCTTGAAAAGGCGATCTCACTCTGCCAGCTCCTGGGCCACGATGTGATCGAGGTCAAGGGGCCGGCGATTGATACGCGGTCAACCGGCGAGGCTTTTTTCACCCTTACCGGTTATGGCATCGGCCAGTTGCTGAACCAACTGCGACACATGCTGGGCGGCAATTTCAATCCGGATTTGTTCGAGCCATATACGCTTGAGTTGGCCCGCCGGGCCGAGAGCGTCTCGCCTCAATCCCTTACGCGGTTGGTCGAGGCGCTTCATCTAGCCGAGCGCGATGCCGATGCCTCACTCACGCATATCGACGTTTTGCTGTCCCCGACTGTCGCGATGCCGGCCTTTCCGCTCGGCTTGCATGGTCCCAACCAGGCATCGGCGGAAGCGGATGCATTCATCTCCAAGCTTGCGGGGTATACGGTTGTTGCATCGCTGGCGGGATGGCCGGCAATGTCGGTTCCTCTTTATCGCGCGCCAAACGGCCTGCCGATCGGGTGCCATTTCGCCGCGGCCAAAGATCGGGACGACCTCCTCTTTTCGTTAGCGCTCCAGCTCGAAGAGGCCGCTCCCTGGTTCGCCGATCTCATCGCTCTGCCAGAGGTGACGGCATGCCGCAGAAGCTGAAGGACGACGTGCGCGATCGCATCATCGAAGCCGCGGGCGCCATTTTTGCCGAAAGGGGTTTCACGGCCGCAAGACTCGCCGACGTGGCGGTGAGAGCCGGGATCAGCACCGGCAACATCTACAAATACTTCGACGACAAGGAGAGCCTGTTCAACGCCATCGTCACTGCGCCCATCGCCGCGCAACTGCTGCGGCTCTTGCGGATTCGCCTGAGAGAATTCGAAAGGCTGGATGATTGGGAGCGTGCGACGGCAAGCGGCTCCGACGCTGCGCGCGCGCTGCTCGCATTCTGGATAGAACACCGCCCGGCCGTCCTCATCCTTCTGCGCGGCTCTCACGGAACCCGCTACGAACGCGTGAGGACTATGATGATCCATGAAATGGAACGGCTGGCCTCCGCCTATGCACAGAAACGAGGAGGAAGCGGCGCCCTTCCCTCTCCCGCAAGATTTGTTTTGCACAGGGTTTTTGCCCGCACGGTCGACATGATCGCCGATATTCTTGAGGCGCATCGAGAGCCGATAGCCATCCAGCAAGCGGTTGCTGTGTTCTGGCGTTATCAGCTTGCCGGATTGCAGGCTTTGCTAAATCCTTCCTGAAACAGGAGCCTCGGCCCCCCGAATTCTACAGGCTAGGATCTTCCGTGATCAGGCGCGGCAAAATTGCCAAGCTGGTTGTATCGATCGCCCGACCATCGACTTGGCGAGGGGCGACCTCACGCGATTGATCCCGTTTATGCCAATACTGGACCTTGTGCTGTCTGAATCCGGCACGCAGCACCTTCAGCGCGAAAGCAATGGCACCGTTACCTGATTCTGTTCGGCCAGCGCGGGCAATCCCAGCAACAGACGAACATCGATTTTGAACGGCGTCGGTTCAAAATCTAACTACATGTATTCATTCTGTAATTTTCTCACCCACCTACAGGCATCGTCGCATACAATATCATTATATACGCATGTTATTTTGTTAGAACTTTAGACATTAACTAAATACTAATAAACAACTTAACTCGCGGCCGAATATTAGCTACCCATTACTCAAGCAAGGGGTAATGATCGTGGGCAATATTGATACAAGCATCCCAAAACAGCCAGACACCGTCTCTGCAACCTTTGATGGCGACGACATGTCGTATCTCGGTGGCGAACAAGCGTCCGTCAGAAGCCCTGCCTCCTCAGAAGCCATTTTCGATAAGGAAGGCAAGATGCAAATTATAGACGCAAATCAATATGGATCGGCCTATCCGTTGCGACAGCAGGCCCTCGCCTTCCCAAGCGTCCAGATAGGGGGGTTGCCCATCACCGTCGTCGATCGACGCAGTGCCGCTTCATTTATGATCGAAGTCGCGCGGAATCGCCGTAGCGATAATCGACCACACTATTTCACCTCCGCCAATGGCGAGGTCGTCGCCCGTGTTCATGCGGACGAAAACATTGCCAGGCTCTTCCGCGAGGCCGATCAGATTCTTGCCGACGGCCAACCGCTTGTCATGGCTTCGCGATGGCTCTGCAGTCGGAGGCTACCCGAGCGCGTGGCGACGACGGACCTGTTCCACGACGTCGCCGAGCTCGCGCAGAAGGAAGGCGTCAGCTTCTATCTGCTGGGGGCCTCGGAAACGGAGAACCAGAAAGCTGTGACCGCCACGCGCGAGAGCTATCCGAACCTGCGCATCGCCGGCCATTGCCACGGCTATCTTTCCGGGGAGGACCTGGAGCGGAAGCTCGACGAAATCAATGCGCTCGCTCCCGATATATTGTGGCTCGGCCTTGGCGTTCCGCGAGAGCAGATCTTCGTACACGACTTTGCCGCCCGGCTTGCAAATGTCGGGGTCATCAAGACATCAGGCGGCCTTTTCGATCATCTCGCGCAGAAAACCAGGCGAGCGCCGCTCTGGGTGCAAAAAGCCGGCTTCGAGTGGTGCTGGCGCGTGCTGATGGAGCCGCGCAGGCTTTTCTGGCGGTACTTCACGACCAATCCCTATGCCATTTACGCGATCCTGAGGTTCTCGAAATGACCATCAAGCAATCCTTTGGGCGACCTGCCACTGAAACCGATACGGACATAGCCATCGTCGGTGGAGGGCTCTCCGGTACTCTCGCTGCCTGCATACTCGGCCGGGCAGGCTATCGCGTGACACTCATCGACCGCCACCGCATCATCCCCGAGGAATTTCGCGTCGAGAAGATAAGCGGCGACCAGGTCGAGACGCTGCAACGGCTTCGACTTCTCGGACCGGTGTCCGCCGCAGCTGTTGCGTTTGACGACGTGGTCCACATGCATAAGGGACGCGTGTTGGATCGGACGAACGGTCGCCACTTTGGATTCCTTTACAACAAGCTTGTCTCCGCGCTCCGAACTGCATTGCCTGCAAATGTGAGCTTGATCTTCGGTCAGGTGCATGGGGTGCAGACAGGTGCCGCGCGCCAGCGCATTGCAATCCTTGGACACGATGAGATTACGGCGCGGCTTCTCGTACTCGCCACGGGCATGGGTGACCTATTGCACCGGGATCTCGGAATTTCGCGCAGATCCGTTGCCGAAAAGCGCTCGCTCGCTTTCGGCTTCAATCTTCGTCCGGTTGGAGCAAAGAGTTTCCGTCATGCCGCCCTTACCTATCACGGGGTCGCGGACGGCATCGATCATATGAACCTGTTTCCCGTCCCCGGCGGGACACGCGCCAATCTCTTCGTTTTCCGCGATCCGTGTGACCCGTGGATCAAATCGCTTCACGAGAGCCCGAAGGACACGCTCGTGACAGCCTTCCCATTCCTCAGCGAGACCATCGGTGATTTCGAGATCGTCGGTACGGTCGACAGCTGGCTTACAGACGTCACCATTGCCGACAACTGCCAGCAGGATGGCGTCGTCCTGATCGGGGATGCCTTTCAGTCCTCCTGTCCGGCAACCGAGATTGGGGTCAGTCGCTTGCTGACGGATGTGGAGCGGCTATGCACGGTCCATATACCGCAATGGATGGCCGCATCCGCCTTCGATCGCGCTAAGATCGCGGCCTATTACGGCGATCCTTACAAGCAGGAAAGCGACGCCCTCGCGCTGCAATTGGCCGCGCTCCGCCGCGATCTCGCAACCAATACGGATTTGCGCTGGCGCACGCGCCGCCAGATCCATTTTCTGCGGCGGCGCGCAGTGCATGCGGTCGCGAACCTGAGCCCTGCACTTGCGACGAAATTGCATCGTCTTGCGGCAAGATATGTCAAATCTCCAGCCCGCTCACCTGCCTAGAGCATGTCGCACAAAAGTGTGCAGCGGTTTTGCGGCTACGACATGCGTGAAATCAAAGAGCTAAAGCGCGTAAAGCGAATCTTAGAGATCGCGACGCGCTTTAGTAAAGATGACGGCAATTTCTGCGGGGCGCAAGCTCGCAACTGCAAGCACCGCGTTCAGAATCCGAATATGACGACTTCGGTGAATGTCAGATCGCCAAGCGGCGGAGGCTTCGGCCCCCTGAAGTATTTCGCGCCGCTTCCGGCAAAATACCGGCCCGTCAGCCCACGCACCGGCCCGTTGGCGTCGACAACGCAGAGCAAGGCGCCCTTGCGCAGCAGGTAGCGGCCGAGCACACCGGCGCACTGGCTTAGCTCCTCCTGCGATCGGCAATAGATAACCTGGGCACAGGGAACCATCCCGTGGAACACGCGGCGCGTCTTGAACACGAAAGGGAATGCTTTCCCCTCACCCACACAGATCAGCGACAGGCAATCAAGTGAGGCGTGCTGGAGCAGGATATCCCTATCTCCCTGCGAGAGCATCGACATCTCGGGCAGGTCGGAGCGGGCCTCGAGCACACGGTAGCCGCGTCGCGCCGAACTGAGCAGCGGGAAAAAGCCAAGCTGCCCCTCCGAATAGCGGCGGAAGCCAAGCGCCTCGTTAACCTTTTCCGTTCCCGGCGCCGGCGATACATTGATGTATGTGACGTTCTTCTTTCTCAGGACCGCGATCACCATCTTCCCGGCGAAGGCGCGGTATTCCGGATCGACCGACCAGCTGGAGAGATTGCAACGGATCTCATCACCTTCCTGTCCCTGATGCAGAAAATAGAGCGCCAGCAGAACGCCGACGATACGCCCTGACATATCCAGAACAAAACCATATTTCGGCAGGTCTGGAACGACGGGCCTCTTCTCCATGCGGGCGACGGCCCGCTCCCAGTAGCTGCGCGGGCGCGTCGGGAAATTCCTGCCGAGGCATTCGATGATGCCTTCCCAATCGCTGTCCTCAATCGGCCTGCAAGCAAGTCCAGGGGGATAAGCACCTAAAACAGCCACGATAAACTCCGGAATATTGCCGATACTGTGGTCTATAACCCAAGTTATAGGAGATATTACTACATCATCATTAACAAATATTTGTTGTGCCGCAGTTCAAAGCAGTGACTACTGCGTCGTGGCGCCGTGTCCGCCATGCATGTCCCGCGCCAGCGCAAGTGCGCGCCATCGCGTGCCGAACGAAACGCCAACGAGAAGAAGGCAGAAACCGAGGGCGAGAGGCGAAAAGAACGCCTCCTCCTGCAATACGGCATTGGATGTGATCGTGACGATGGCTACGAAGGCGAAGAGAAAATCCGGGTCGCCGGTCGCGATCAGCTGGCGACGCGCCGATATCGCGAGTGCCACCAGAAAGCCGAAGAAGACGATACTGCCTAATCCCATCTGATAGAGCATCACGCCAACGGCACTCTCCACCGGGATCGAAGCGACACCCTCGCCTTGAGCCCTATCCCAATCCAGATTGAGGCTGGTGCTCGATAGATTGCCGCCGATCCCCAACCCCTGTCCGAACGGGTTGTGCAGGAATTCACGAACGCCGGCGATCAAGCCCAGGACGTGATAGTCGCCATGCGTCGCACCAAAAACGATAGCGGCGACGGTCCACACCACAGCCAGTGCGACCACGGTCGTGAGTGTGAGTTCCGCCCGCGACGGGCGAAACATCAGCTGCGCGCCGAGTGCGACAATCAGCATGAATGTTGCCCCCTTCGAGCCGATGACCAGCAGCAGCGGAAGCGCGACAATGGGTACGACCCAACGTCCCCTGAACAGAAGCCAGGCGGACATGATGCTGAGGCCATAGGCATAGCTGATCGGATGGAAATTCGGGCCGCCGTTGCGGAAGATCGGCGGAAGCAGGTCGCTCAACAGCTTGATGTTGAAGAATGTCGTCATCATCGTATCTTCGAGGCCGCGGAGCACGAAGCCGGTTTCCCTGAGCCTCTTTTCCCAGATCCCGGACTCGATCTGCGCCTTGAGGCCACGCTGGACATAGAGATCGCCATGGAACAAGCTCAGGAAATCCATACGGAAGATCTGCTCCAGATAGCCATAGGCAATCGCGCCGACACAGAGCCAGAAGATGGCCTTGCGCAAATCGATCGGATAGAGAGCCGCGGCCAGAATTGCGATGTGGAAGCAGGCAAGCGGCGTGAGCGTATTGCGGAAGTAGATGACGGCGTCCTTCGGGCCTCCATGAACGGCACCGAGCACAAAGTAGAAAGAAACGGTCGCGCATAAGGCGAAGCTGAA
The DNA here is from genome assembly GCF_044756305.1 of Rhizobium sp. NPDC092011. Lineage (NCBI taxonomy): Bacteria > Pseudomonadati > Pseudomonadota > Alphaproteobacteria > Hyphomicrobiales > Rhizobiaceae > Rhizobium > Rhizobium sp. NPDC092011. The sequence goes on along the minus strand of NZ_JBIVSO010000001.1, from coordinate 1,031,078 downwards.
CAGCAGCCACGGACGCAACTCCGTCAACGCGCGCACGCGATACTGGAACGAAGCAGCCAGGAAAATGCCGAAGGCAGTCATGAGAATGACGAAGTTGGCACCGCGCAACGCATCGAACGTGTTGTGATCGGGCACGAAAGGCGTGAACCACGCGACCACGAGATTTTGGTAGAGAAAGGAGCAGGCGATCACGACCGGTATGCAGCCGGGCAATGCGACCGATAGCACCAATGTCAGAAGAAAGGTGGCCGCAACACCGAACGGCGTCCACACCGCAAAGGCGGATACCGACGCGACGACAGCAAGCAACGCGACGAGCAGATGAAACATGGCATCCGAGCGCAGCGCCCTCACCGCACCTGTTTCAACGCCGGCATGGCCACCTGCAATGCTCATTGCCAGCTCCCATCCATCAGCGCTCGTTGACGCTTTGCGATACGACACCCCGCCCACATCTCACCCACCACCATCGCTGCCGAGCAATGCCGCCGTCATCATGGGGTCAAAACCATCGGTACTGCGCCTGTTTTTGATGAAGCCGAAGCCTTGATCGAGCTCCCAATAGACCCAGCCAACCTGGTGCGCTTCCGCGGCGCGGCGCACGGCGCTAGTCCACGCCGCGCGACTTTCGGCATCGACGCAGAAATTCAGCACACCAAACTCGTTCATGAGGACCGGACACTCATGCGTCTCGGACCAATGTTTTAGCCTCGTAAACTCTGAAGCGACCGCCGCTTCGCTCCACGGCGTCGACAACTGTTCCTCGATCAGCGCCGAGGCCTGCTTGTCGCCTGACGCTCGAAGCGCCCTGATGCGCTCCTGGACTGCTGGGGTTTCCTTCGTTGCCGGGAAGGGCAGGTTCGAAATTCGCGCGAGAGGGGACGCATCCCATGTTTCGCATTGATGGGTGAAGGCTGTCGGCGCATAGAAGTGAATGGCGGCAATCTGGTTATCGTCGGCAAGCGGAGGCGTCTGACCTATCTCCCATATGCCCTGCGAGGGAGACGGCCCCCAAACGAGAGTATGCTGCGGGCACCCGGATCGGACAATCTCCGCAAGGCGATCGCGCAATCCGAGCCAGGCCTCGCTCTCCATCGGCGGTTCGTTCAGAAGTTCCGGATAAACCGAAGCTGCAGGCAGGTCGGCAACGACGGTGCGAAGGGCCGTCCATGCCTGCGAGGCGCGTTCAGCTCCGGCATCGAAATCAAGGCGCAAGGCGGCGTGAAGATTTTCCGAAGGATGCATGTCGACAATGACGGCGAAGCCGTGCTGCACGAGCTCCGTCACTCCGTCTCGAATACGGCGGAGCGCCGGTGCATCTCCGCCTGCGATGAGATCGCCATTGACGGGCAGCCGGACGGTCTCGAAACCCAAATGACGAAGTTTTTCGAGTACTGCCTCGCTCGGCTCGCTGCCGTCGCTTCTATCCAGCCAGCCGGGCAGATTGAACCCGCGCGATGGAACGGCACGTTTACCCGCCGTCTGCGCTACTGCCGATGAGGGAATGGAAAGAGCCGCAATTACCGAGCTGCCCGCCAATGCAAGGGCACGCCTGCGTGACATCATCGCCGATCCTGGACCGATTGCCATGCCTACCGCCTCGCAACGATCCTGCCGCCCTGCTTCCCATCGCCTTCAGGCCGAATGGCTTGCACCACCTGGCTTTCCGCGACGCCAACCGGATCCCGTGCGATCACAAGCGTCGCGCTGCGTTCGATCTGATCGACGTCAAGGCGTTGCCGAAGCATGTTTCCGACTTCCGACGTGTCTTCGCTGGGGCTGAGCGCGAAAAGCATAAGATCCGCCTCGGCAAACAGAGCTGGTTCCCAACCCTCGCCGACTAATGAAGGGGCCATCAGAAGGACGAAGTCGTAAGCTCCCGCCTCAGCCAATATGTCATCGATCGTAAGACGCGGTGGCGATACCGCGCTCTTCTCGGCGGCAATGTTGTAGACGACGGTGCGAAGGCCGCTTGCGCCGCTGACAAAGACCCCATTGCCGTTTCGCGTCGGCGTTTCCAGACCCGGCTGGCTGCCAAATTCCACCACAAGCACCTTCTGTTCAGCCTGCTGAAGACCAATACCCACCATGGCGCCGGCAAGCCGTGCCGTGAGCGGGGTATGAAGCGAGGATATCAGCAGAATATAAGGCTTCGGGTGCTCCTCGAGGTGACCAATGATGCGTCGCATCAGCTGCAGCACATCACGCGAGAAGGCTTCATTTCCGGCCTGGAAAAACCGTCGTCGCATCGCGCGAATGCTGGAGTAAGCCCCAACTCCGGTCACGCTCGGCAAATGGTACTCCCCAAAACTGATTGGGACGGGCTCGGAGCGCCCTTTCTCCAGCATACCCTCCTTCTCAGATCCAACCTCCAGCAGGCTGCTGCGTATGGGTGTCGTCGGATCGCTCTCCTTTTGGCTTTTCGGCCCGCGCAACAGGGCAACGCCGCATCCGACGATGAGGCCGAGCAGAGCGCTGACCGGTAACAGCAGCAAAGGCTTCGGCCAGGTCGGCTGCACCGGCGGCGCTGCGGAGCTTATCACCCGGGCCTCCTGCAATTGGAGACCCTGCATCTGAGAGGTCTCCTCGGCGCGCTTCAGGAAATCGTCAAGTACGGTTCGAGCCGCCTGCGCCCTCGCCTCCAATCGCCGCAACTGCACCTGCGCGACGTCGGATCCTTCCAGCTGCTGACGCAGCGCATCAAGCTTCGCCTGAAGCGTCCGGACGTTTTGGGCAGCCAGATCGGATTTCGCCTTCAGCTCCTGCGTGATCCGCTGCGCCTCCACAGCCATCAGCCCCTGCATCCTGTCCAGCTCGGACCGAAGCCTTTTGATCAGCGGATGGCGCGGCTGGTACATGGCTTCATAATTGGCAAGATCCGAGGCGCGTTGGTTGTAATTTTCGCGCAGCTTCACGGTTGCTTCGGAGGAAAGGATCTCGGATAGCTTGGCAAGGCCCGCGGGCGACGTGCCGGCGGCAACCGCCTGATTGTATTTATCCTTGGCCTGATCGGCGTCGCTGCGCGCAGCGATCAATTGGTCGGTGAGTTTATCGATCTGCGACTGCAGCGTGCCCCCGGCGGAAGCATCGAGGATCTTGTGCGTGATCTTGAACTCGGCAACTTCGTGCTCGGAATCGCTGACGTTTTTCTGAAGGCCGCCGATCTTGTCGGCAAGCAGGGAGTTCACGTCGCTGTTGGCGGTCTCCCGCTCTCCGGAAAGGCCGGCCTTGTAGCGACTGACGATGGCGTTGGCGATCCGGGCAGCCTTATCGGCGTATCGGGATACGAAATTGACATCGATAACGTAAGTAAGCCCCGCTCGCTCGACGGTGACGCCGCGCTGAAATCGCCGGAAGATCTCATCTTTTGTTGGCGCACCACCGCCCAATCCGACGAGCGACAGCAGACCACCACCGGAAAATTCCGGATCATTCGCGATGCCTTCGCTTTCGAAGACTTTCATCAACAGATCGCGCGATTCGATGACGAAGACCTGACTTGCAATAGCGGCGCTATCGCTGCCGATTCCGGGCAGCACGCTGTTCAAGTTTGTGGCGTGGGAATCGCGGGGGTCGATCATGATCGAGGCGGTCGCCGTATAGCTCGGCTTGGCGACGGCGAGATATGCGACAGTCAGCAGGAGCAGCAGGCATGTGCTTGCCAGAACGGTCATCTTGCGTTGCCAGAGGATGGTCCATACGGCCCCGACATCGAACAGCGGCGGAAGTGTGCGCTCGTCAATGCTAAACGGCTTCATCTAGTCCCTCTTCGCAGCCGCAGCTTTCGGCGCATCGCACATCACTAAATGCAGTATTAGTGAATAATATTAATCATCCGTTGAATTTACACCCCAGCGTGTGATCCGAACCGGTATTCGCAAGTAACCATGTTACGAGTTCGTTCTGGCTCCAGCATAAGAACTTACGATATTAGAGATACATTCTATTCTCGGACTTTCAGGCCCTGAAGCCAGGACCGGACGACGCAGGATCACGATATTGGGCGACAAAACGAGCAGCCGTGACGCTTTATCGGCCGCAGCAGCTTCTCCTGCGGACAACCTGCGCTTGTCGGTGGGCGCGCTCGCCAAGAGCGGCGCGGTCGCCAGCATCATCAAGCTTGTAAGCGCGGGCCTGTCGTTCCTGATGTTCGTGGCCGTCGCCATGACGACGGACGGACGGCAATTCGGCCTCTACAGCGCCGCCTATGCCGGAGCGAGTCTCACCTCGTTTTTTTCGCTGATTGGACAGCATAGCGCGGTCCTTCGCTTCTGGCCGCAATATGCCGGAAACAACGACCTCAACTCTGCAAACGGCATGATGGCACGATCCATCCTTGTCGCCTTGGCCGGGCTCGTCGGATTCAGCTTCGTCATCGTCGTGATCGCATTCCTGCCATTGACCAGCGCCGACATGCCGGAATGGCGATCGATCTGCATAGCGGCAAGCGTGCTTGCTTTTGCCCTCGGCTGGTCGGAATTCGTGGCCTGCGCCCTGCGCGCCAAAAACGCCCTCATATTCGCCCTGCTACCGCGCGATGTCATATGGCGCGCGATTGCGATCCCGGTCTTCGTGTTCGCTCATTTCATGCAGATAAAAATGAGCGCTGTGACCGCAACCTATCTGACGGCTGGCTTATTGCTTCTTTCGATCGCTCCACAAACGATCGTCCTGTTTCGCGATACGATCCGCATGAAACGCGGGCCATTGAGCCCGGAGCAGAAGCGGGAGTTCAAGACCGTTACGCTCGGCCTTTGGGGTGTAACGGCGCTGCCGCCTGCGCTCAGTCAGGCGAGCACGCTGCTTGTTGCTGCCATCCTTGGCCCGGAGGCCGCCGGAGCGATTTTCGTCGCCGACCGGACCATGCGTCTCGTGGTGTTGGCCCTCAACGGCATCAATCAGGCGCTTGCCCCACAAATCTCTGGCGCCTTTCATAGCGGCGACAGGCCGCATGTTCAGCGCATCACCAGCCTTGCCGCCCTCGCGGGCTTCGCCATCGCACTGTCCGTGCTGGTCGTCTTCGTCGTCTTCGGGAATCTGATCCTATCGGTTTTCAATCCAGCCTATGCCACGCCGACCATGCAGGTGACGCTGATCATCTTCGGCGTTGGTGCGACGATCGGGACGGCCTGCGGCCCGACCGAAATCCTCATGCAGCTGACCGGCCTGCAACACGCGCTTTTCAAGCTGCTCGTCGTCGTCAACGTGCTTGGGCTGTGCGCAACAGCGGCTCTGACCTATCTGCTCGGACCGATCGGCGCAGCCTTGAGCATTGCCGGCACCATCAGCGTCTGGTGCGTTACTGCCGTGTTCATCGCCCGGCGCAGCATAGGCATCAATCCATCCATTTTCGGCTTCTTCGCCGGAGAAGATGCGCTCGCCGCCCGCTCCTTTCTGAAAGGTCGCACATGAAAATCATCCAGGTACAGACGCAGGCGGAGGCAGGCGGAGCGCAGCGCATTTCCGATATGGTGGGCGAAGGCCTGCGCGCCCGCGGCCATCAGATACGCACGGTGTTCATGTATCGGAAGACGGATGTCTATGATCGGGATCCCTACGCGGATTTCATTCTGACCGAACCACCGCACGGCCTGCTCGGTCAGATGAAGGCCGCTAGCGGCCTTGCTCACTATCTGCGCCGCGAGCGTCCGGACGCAGTCATTACCTTCCAGCACTATGGCAATATTTTCGGCACGATCGGCGCGCGTCTCGCGGGAGCGGGCCGGATCATCGCGAACCAGAGCGGCGCCCCGCAAACCAGAGGTGTGAGGGGTCTCCTTACGCAGATCGACAAGCTTATGGGCACCCTCGGCCTCTATCATGCCAATGTCGTCAACTCGAGCTGGACCGAGGCCCAATTCGCGGCATTCCCTGGGGCTTACCGACGGCGGACCCTGCGGATCGACCATGGCGTCGCCACGCCATTGCATCAAATCGAAAGGGCGACTGCGCGGGCAGCCTTCGGCCTGCCGGAGCATGCCTGGCTTGCCGTCTCGTCCGGCCGCATGGCGCCCTCCAAGAACCAGGTCGCACTCGTCGGGGCGCTCGCACATCTGCCCGACATGCATCTCGCGATCGCCGGAGCCGGACCAGAGTGGGACGCGATTATAACACTTGCGGAAAACCAGCATGTCAGGGACAGGCTACATCTCATAGGGGAAGTTCCGCCCAGCCGCATTTTTGAGTTTCTTGCGGCGGGCGACGTTTATGCTTTTGCGTCGACCACGGAAACGTTCGGTCTCGCCGCCGTCGAAGCAGCCATCTCCGGACTGCCCGTCGTGACCAGCGCCCTACCGGTCATGCAGGAAGTGCTGACGACGGAGGATGGTGAACCGGCAGCACTCTTCGTTGAGGCTAGTACAGCGGGCATGGTGCAGGGTCTTTCCGAGATCATGGCGAAGCCTCAGCTTGCGGCCAGTCTCGCCGCCGCCGGGCAGCGACTTAAAGAACAGTACTCTCCAGCCAGAATGTGCGCAGGCTATGAAGCGCTGCTCTCGGCTCAATCATTTTCGCACGGCCGCAATCCCATCGATCACCTCCAATCGGCCTGAGCGATTGAGTGTGTGGATCTGTGGATAGGGCCAATCGCCAACCGCATCGATGGGCCGAGGTGCGGACAAACGAACAGTCTGCTCGTCCAACTCCAGCAATTCGCAGAGACCGAGACCGCCCCCATAACCGAGCGTACCATCCTGCATTGGCAGGAAGATGCGATTGCCGTTGTCACGAATAAAGGCCCCTCCGGGTCGGGCCATCCGCCGATCGATGAGCACCGGGTTCAGCGGATGCGGCCTCCAGGGACCTGCAAGTTTCTCGGCGTGGAAAATCACCAGCGTATCGGAAGTACTGCCGTAGCCGTCGCGGTTCGTGGCAAAGAGCCAAAGCCGCCCGCCATGTTCGAGCAATGTCGCGTCGGAAATTTCACCGTCTAGGAGCACTGCCTCCGGAACCCAACGGTCGGGGAACTCCACGGAGCGATAGAGCGTGAGTTTTCCGCTCGCGCTGGCCTCGGGCAGCATCCAGATCGCGCCATCCCGCTCAAAGACCTGCGGATAAGAGAGATGATACGGCTCTTCCAGGACGCATCGCGGCGCCTGAGGCTTGCCATCGGCATCGAAACGCACGACCGAGATAACAGCCTTTCGCGTTGCGTGCGGATAGTCTTCCACGAACAGGAAGTCTTCGTCCCGCCAATGGAAAACAAAGGGATCGGCATAGAAATGATCCCCGGCGTCCGGCAAGACAGACCAACCATTGCCGAGCTTGGATGTCGCCGCTACCCCGTCTCCATCGATGAAGCGATAGCCGACGCGCCAATGGGCATGACGGAAGCGCACTCGCCGCATGGCCTCGCTGCCGAGCCGAGGCAGGGCTCCCGTCAGATAGGTTGAAACAAAACCCTTCGCTGCGTCACTAGCGCTCAAAGTCGGCTCTGGCCGCAGATCTTGGACGACCGATCGATTTTCGATGAAAGCCCGCACAACCGAAAGGGCAAGTGTGATGGCGCGAGCAAGCACGTCTTCAAGGCCGAGCGCTGCAGACTCACGCCTGTCGACCATCGGCATGGCCCTTCCCACCACGGTCTTTCCATCAAGCACGGCCTCGATCACAGGCAGAGTGCCGGACGCAACTGCCGTTGCGACCGCACTATCCAACGGAGATCCGTCGAACCGGAGCGCGATGGTAGGGACAGGCGATAGGGCGGCATTGCCGGTAAGGTCCAGCCGCAGCGTTGGGGGCTCCTGACGAACCTTTGTCGGAATCTCCGACACGGGAGAGACAAGAGCGGGGCCGCTCCTGCGGAAGACGCGACGTTCGAGCGCCAAGGCAATATTGACGATGGCAGGCCAGGCTGTCGCCCCGGCATCGTGCGAGATGGCGATATCGTATCCATCAGCCTGAAGTCGCTGAACCATGACCTGCTGCCACAAGCGCGGAGCGGCTTTTGGAACGATGATATCGATCGATGGCATGGCGCTTCCCGTCCGCGACTGCCTCCTGCGGGACCCACAGGCGAGATGGGAAATAGCTTGGCCAACAAAGCTTACTTTCGAGTTACTCCAGGGTTGCATTGGAAACGACGAGATTCGTCCATGGCGGATCGGCAGGCACATGGAACCGGGCATTCAACCTCATGCCAAGGCTGCGAAGAGCCCATCCCCTATAATAGGTTGCGGTGAGAGCGGTGACCCGACGCATCGTTACCGATACGCCGGATGAAAGGATTATCCTCGGGCACGCAAGGCAGCCGTCAGCGGGAGACGCGTGGCGGAAAGAGCAGGCAGCGCGCCGCCGATTACGCCGATGGCCAACCCCAAAAGACCGGCGATGGCAATCACTCCTCTGTCCACCGTCAATTGAAATGCCATGCTGGTATTGTTTGCACCGATCGTGCTGGCTTGCCAGCCATTGAAAAGGATCCACGAAGCGGCAACGCCGATCATGGCCCCCATTGCCGAAAGCAGGATCGCTTCGACCCAGGTCGCAACAAAAGCGGAAAGCCGGCTGAATCCGAGAGCTCGCACCGTGGCAATCTCGACGGCACGATCCGAGACGGAACTCATCATCGTGTTGAGCGCACCCGCCGTGGCGCCCAGCGCCATCAAGAGCGCGATCGGCCATCCGAACATGCGAATGAGATTGGCCGTACCCGAAGATTGTGCCGAGTAGAGATCAACCTCGGATACTGCGACCAGGGGCGAGACCGTGATACCGCCAAGCGCTGCCTGCAACTGTCGAATCGAACTCGGTTCGATAAGCCTGAGCCTCATGCTCTGAACCTCTCCCTGTCGATCGAATGCCGAGCGAACAGCATCGAGATCACCCCAAATTTCCGATTCGAAAGCGCTTCCATTTGCGGAAAAATGGCCGACCACCATCCATTCGACCGGGCCTAGCCGGACTTGTTGCCCAATGGCGAGGGAGCGGGCTCCCTTCGCAAGGCGATCGCCGACGACGATGTCACGCGAGCCGACCCGGGGATAGCGGCCGGCTGAAAGAGTAACGCCGTCTCGCAGCGACGGTCCCGTCGAATCCATGCCGCGCAGGGCCAGCATCTTGGCAGTTTCGCTTCCCTCTTGCCGAACTTCGACCGGAACGACGATTTCACGGGAATAGACCAGATTTCCGGCCGCATCGCGCGTGGTTCCCATATCGCCACGCATTGCCTCCAAGGTTCGAATGACGCTAGCCGGAATATCGGAACCCATTTCCTGATTGGTCCCACCGCCAAGAACAACGGCAACGGTGGGAGAGCCCGCCGCCCGCAAGGCCGCCTCGAAGCCGGCGGCCATGGAGAGGAAGCCAGCGAGAACCCCGACGACGAGCGCGATGGACAGCGCCATGGAGATCGAGATCGCCAGCCGGCGAGGCAGGCTGAAAAGGCTGGCCCGGATCATCACTAGTATTTGCTTGATACTGGAGGACATGGAATTATCTCGCTCTGAGTGCTTTGGCGACGGGCGCGCGCATGGCATTGATCGCCGGCAGCATCCCGCTCGCAACTCCAAGGAGCATGATGAGGCAAATCGCCTTTGCGAACGCTGCGGTCGAAAAGACGAGGCCGAGAAGCGGCCCGGCGGCTATAGAGGCGAGCTTCGCCAGGAAAAGCCCGGCGAAGCCCCCGATAATGAAGATCAGCATCGTCTCGCCGAGAACGAGCCCCAGAATCCGCCTGCGCGAAAAGCCAAGCGTCTTCAGAACGCCGATTTCAAAGGTGCGCTCTCGGACGGCAAAGACCATGGTATTGACGACGATCATCAACAGGGTCGTAAAAGCCGCACCGACGACGAGGTTTACGATCAGACCTATGTCGGCGTACTGACGAAGGAAAGCTTCAAGAAATTGCTTCTCCGACTGCGTCCGCGTCGGCAACGCAGAATTGGCAAACAGGGCATCGATGCGAACCGCCAATTCACCAGAAGAGATACCCGCCTGCGGCCGTATGATAAAAGCGTCCACCGTATCGGCGTTCCGCTCGCGGACAGCGTTGATGTAATCGTAGCGAGCAATGATGAAGTAGGTATCGGCGCTTGCGGTCTCGCCGTCGAAAACGCCGGCAATCTCAAAACGCCAGTCGCGACTGCCGTCTTTTGCTGCGGTTTGGAATGAGGTCAGGGTAATGCGCTGGCCGATGGTCCAACCCTGGGCCTCCATCAAAGCCCGGCCGACAAGCACGCGATCGCGCCCGGCAGAGAGCGATTTGACGAGATCGACCGTCAGCGCAAGCTCCTTACCGTTGACATCCGCAAGCAGCTGCGGCTCGACGGCACTGACGGCCATGACATTCTTCTCCGTGCCGACGAAGCCGCGCAAGCGCGCCATATAGGCGACGGAGGATACACCCGGCACTGCGGCGATGCGCGACATGTAGGCCATCGGCAGCGGCTGGTTGCGCCCGGCGGCATTCATGACGCCGAGAATGCTTTCGCTGGCGCCGGCCGAGCCCTGCGAGCCGTTCGTGAAACTCGCCGTCAGCCCGTAGATCAGGAAAGCCACGGCGACGCAGAAGATCAACAAAACCGTACGCAGCGGCTTGCGCCACGCATTCTTTCCGGCAAGACGCAGGAAACTCATCACGCAACCCTCCTCTCTTCGACGAAATGCCCCTTGTCGAGATGCAGCACGTGCCTGGCATGACGTGCGGCTTGCTGATCATGCGTGACCATGACGATGGTCTTGCCCATCTCCCGATTGAGGAAGACGAGCATGTCGAGCACTTCGTCGGCCGATTTCCTGTCTAGATCCCCGGTCGGCTCGTCGCAGAGCAGCAGATCCGGATCTGCGATGATGGCTCGCGCAATACCGACACGTTGCTGCTGCCCGCCGGACATAGAGGCCGGATATTGCTTGCCACGGCCGCCAAGCCCGACGAGATCCAGAACTTTTTCGACCCGAGCGCGCCGTTCCCTGGCGGAAATCGGCTTGAGCAGAAGCGGCAGCTCCACATTCTCCGCCGCATTGAGCATGGGCAGCAGATTATAGAACTGGAAAACGATACCCATATTGTGCGCGCGCCAGGAAGAGCGCGCCGCCTCTCCCATCTGATCGAGCCGGGCGCTGCCGATGCGCAGCTCTCCTGCATCCGGGCGATCGATACCGGCCAGCATGTTGAGAAGCGTTGATTTTCCGGATCCGGACGGCCCCATGATCGCGACGAAATCGCCTTTCGGGATAGTCAGATCGAGACCGCTGAAAATGGGAAGCACTTCGCCGCCCAGGCGATATCCCTTCTGTATGGCTCTCAAAACAACGTACGGCTCTTCCTTGGGATCTTCGGTCATCGGTTAATCTCTCCTGATAGTTCCTGGAAATTGGGTGCGGCGATGCGAATGCGTGCGGCCATGTTCGGACGAATCCCGATCGGCGGATCGATCAGGGAAAAGCGAAGCGCGATCGTGCCCTTTTCGGCCGAAGCGATGGGCGCGATCTTGGCAAGGTCGATAGTGAAAGGCTTGTCGGGGAACCCGTCGAGGACCGCCTCCCCGCGCATGCCAGCGTGGATCATGGCGATGTTCGTCTCGGCCACGTCCGCATCGATCACCATGCTGCCCATATCGATCAGCGTCAGCAGGCTCTGATTTTCCCGAATGCTGTCGACGCGTGCGAGCACCGTATCGCCGATGTGTGCTCCAACCTTCGCAACGGTGCCGGCAAATGGCGCCCTCACGGTCAGTTCATTCAGCTGCTCCCCGGCAATGCGGACGGCAATTTCAGCCCGATCGATATCCTGACGCGCCTGCGCCACCGCGTTGGAGGCGCTCTGCGAAGCTGTCTGGGCTGCCTCAAGATCCTTTTGGGGCGTTGCTGCGCGGGTCGCCAGCGTCTCGATGCGTCGTAGCGAGGCATTCGCCTGGGTCAGCTCGATAGTCCGTGCCGAGAGAGCGAGATCGGCGGAGACCCTAGCCGCCTCCGCCTGCTCAAGCGCAAAGCGGGCGCTCGCATCGTCGAGCGTGACCAGGACCTGACCCGCGTCGACACGATCGCCCGCTTCGACCGCAATGCCGGTAATCCTGCCTTCGTATTTGGAAAAGACTGCGGTCGAGCGCGGCGCGACGACATACCCCGATCCGGTGATTTCGCGAGTCGATGCCGAGGTAGTCTGCCTGCCGGAGAATGCTTCCGGCTTTTTTGCCTTGACGGCTATAGTGCTCGTCGCCACCTTTTCGGAGACTGCTGCCTCCACCCCTTGTGGCTCAGGAAGCAGGGCACCTACACTGCTCGCCACATTCGACCACATGAAAATGCAGGCGATGGGTGCGGCAATCGAAGCAAGGATGATCGAGGCGAGAGCGCACCGCCGCGCGATTTTTCGCGGCGATCCGGATGAGGTGGTTTCCGTTGCTGGCGCAAGGGAGAGCGACTTGAGCGCTTCGGCAAGTTTGCGGTCGGGTTCGGTGATGGTGTTCATGCCGACAGCATGACCGATCAGGCCGGTAACTCGACCTCAAACATGTTTTTGACGTCCTCGATCGCGATTTCGCACTCAGCCTGCGGAGTCAGGCCGGATTTTCCTTCCGCTCCCGCCATTGCAGCGGGGTCATGTCAGTGACGCGGCGGAACTCGCGGTTGAAGTTGGATTTGGTCTGGAAACCCACCTCGAACATGATGTCCGTCACGGGTCTCTTCGTTTTCTCGAGCAGGCTGCATGCCTCGGCAACCCGGAACTCGTTGACATATTGCGAGACGTTCTTGGCAGTCGTGCGATTGATCGCCGTCGAGATTTGCCGGGCCGGGATGCCGGCCTTGCGAGCGAGGCGATCCAGATTGAGGTCCGGATCCCGATAGACGCGTTTCGCTTCCAACAGCGACTGGATCGCCGCTATCGTGTCCTTGTCTGCGGCCATATCGAATTGCGGAGCAGGCTCAGCCATCTCCGGAAAGCTGCGCCCACGGCTGGCGACGGCACCCGCGATCGACAGAATGACCAGCGCCGCCAGATTGCCGAATGTGATTAGGGTGATGGCGTGCCGGCCTTGCGTCCAGGCGAAATCGAGAGCGACGAAGATGTCGAGCAGAGCCGACAGAAGCAGGGTAAAGGCGGTGAAGACAAGAGCGCGAAAAACCGGCGACGTGCTTTCGAAAGACGTCATCCTCAGCGCATCCGTCCCTGCGCGCATCAGGAGCAGGATCGCGACCGCATAGCCGATGAAGATCATGGGGAGCGCCACGTCGATGGCATAGCGCGATATCGACATCAGAAGAACGATCATGACGGCCGGAAGGACATACAATCCTATTCGCCAGGAAGGTAGCTCAGCGCTTTTGCGCGTGAGCTTGCGCACTCCCAGATAGGCCAGTGGCGGGATGAGCGCGGCACTGACCGGCATCATATAGATGACCGCTTCGATGCCGTATCCCCAACGCAAGCCGCCGAGAAAACCTTGAAAGGCGCTTATCAATATAAGCGCCAGAAACGGGAGGTTGCGGGGGGCCTCTTTCAAAGAAGTCTGGTCGCTCCCCTTCGCCATCACGGCAAAAAGAATGAGGAGCAGGATGGCAATGACAAAGGGAAGCGGGATGAAAAGCATCGGGATCTACATCAAGCAAGGAAAACGGGACGATCGAGCTGAGCCATGGCTTTAATCGACACCCTCCGCGACCTGAATCATGTTCGAGGTCAACAATATCCTTTGCCGCAACCATTCCAATGAAAAACAGGCTTTCGTGGCTGCACTTTCGACAAGAGGTTTTGCGCTCCCTCGTCCATTCGGCCGAACGCGCGTGTCGGGCGCTTAACGCTTGGCCTTACCGCCCCGCCGATCCGCTTCCGCAACGACCGATGGCGCGATCGAGCCGATCTCGAGCCGCACGCAGAAGCCTTCGCTCGTATCAAGGAACAGCACTCTTCCACCGTGAATTTCGGCCGCTCTCTTGACCAGGTTCAAGCCCAGGCCCGCTCCAGAAGAGCTGGTATTGATACGGCGAAATGGCTCAAAAGCACGATCGCGCTCGTGCGGTGGAATGCCAGGCCCCTGGTCGCAGACATCGATGGTACCCGCCGCGCCGACCCGCACGACAATCGCGCCCTTCCCGCCAGCATGATCGATTGCGTTTCGAATGAGATTCACGACGGCCATTTCGATCGTCGATGTCTGGATGATAAAGAAGGCCTCCTGCGGGGCCGGCTCGAAATCGAAGTCGTAACCGGCGTCCATCGCGATCGGCGCAAGGTCGGCAGCGATGTTCTCGACCAGCATGTTCAGGTCTTTTCGTTCCGCGCGCAATTCTACGGCGCCGACAGCCTGCATCTCCAGAAGCTGATGGGCTACGCGCGAGAGGCGATCAATATCGCCGCGAAGCTGCTGGCTAACTTCGACCTCCGGAAGCAGATCGGCTCGGGTTCGCGCGATCGCGATGGGTGTCCTCAGTTCGTGAGCCGCGTCGGCGAGGAAGCGATTGTGCCGGTTATAGCCTTCGTCGAGCTTGGAGAGAGCGTGATTGAAGGCATCGACCAGAGGAATAATCTCGGTCGGCACCTTGGAACGGTCGAGCCGGGCCGAGCGTGTCTCGAAATCGATCGTCTGCGCCTGCCTGGCCGTGTCCACCAGCCAGCTCAATGATCGACCGACGGCGCGCGGCGTCACCAGCAACGTTGCCACCCCGGTCAGCGCCAGCATGGGAACAACGACAATGAGGATGATGAATCCTACAGCCGGCAAGACCGTCAGCCAGGGCGTCTGCCCGTTGGCATCCTTGGCGACGTCGACGCGAATGTTGATCCACACGTTGAGACCTTCATTGGGGAAACCTCGTTCGGTCGCGGCGACGAATTGAAGCCTGCCAACCGGTGTGTCGCGGTTTTCGAGCGTGGCATGGGTTCCGTTGCCGACCTCCACCCGTGCCCGGTCGATCGTCCGGGGAAAACTCTCCTTGAGGGCCGCCACCGGCGCCTCTCCATATTGGACGGTGTATCCATCGGTGTCGCGGATAACGAACCATAGCTCTGGAGAACGACGCTTCAGCTCGGTGATCGCGGGCACATCGTTTACCTGCAACCGGCCGTCGGCATCCCTGACCACATGTTCCGCAACGATGCGGACAGCCTGTTCATTGGCATCCTCAAGCTCTGGATTGATGACCCAGATCCAGCCGACAAGAAGAACGACAAAAAGAACCAGAAGAAATGCCTGCAACGGGATCAGGCGTCTTATCAGCCCCCATCGCAAGGACCGGCGGCGCTCTGACCTCATGCCTTGGCCCGGATCAGATAACCGATGTTTCGCACGGCTCTTATTTCGACGGCAGCCCCGGCGAGAGCCAGCTTCTTTCGAATCCGGGAAATATGAGCGTCGAGCGCATTCGAGCCGATTTCGTCTTCCAGTGCGTAAACCGACTCGATCAGGTTGGATCTCGTGACGATACGGTTCGGCCGGCGCATCAATGCCTCGATCACCAGATATTCCCGTCGCGGGAACTCGATCACCGATCCCGCTATGGAGACTTCATTGCTGCGGGGGTCGACGCTCAGATTGCCGAAATCGAGATACTTGTCAGAAATAGTGGGACCTCGCCGCTGAAGCGCCCGCAGCCTTGCAAGCAGCTCCTCGATGGCGAAAGGCTTCGCGAGGTAATCGTCGGCGCCGCTGTCGAGCCCATCGACGCGGTGATCGACGCTGCCAAGTGCCGTCAGAACGAGAATCGGCACTGGATGTTTGCGCTGGCGAAGTGCCGCGACGAGATCCAGGCCTTCGCCATCCGGCAAACGGCGGTCCAGCACCAGAACATCATAGGTGCCGACGCGCGCCATCGCGTCCGCGTCGGCGATGGTGCGGACATGATCGGCCAGCACATCGCGACGCCGCAGCGCCTCAAGCAAAGCCTGAGCCATTTCGGGCTCATCCTCGAGCAGCAAGATCCGCAATAGCCTCTCCTAAGGAGGACAGCGCCTCGCCGCCCCCGCGCTCACTGACACGGAAAAGATTGCATATACATTACATGCCGCCGTCCGATATGGGCGCAAGCGGAGATCCAGTCGATTTCGACTGGACAACGGCTGAACGTTTGGGCTGGACAAGCGATCCGGCACATCCAGCCAGTGTTCACAATGTCACACCTTGCCTAAAAGTTGTTAACGACTTGCTATTCCACCTTGCCCCGGTCTAATCCGGCCACAAACCAAATCTACGGGTCGCCCGAAAGATTCACCCGTCCGCCTTATTTGTTAACAACATCACTGCGATCCCCATGAGCCGTATTTTACCATCTCTATCCCGCCGAACTTTCATTTTTGGTTCACTGGCCGCTTCAGCAACGCTGGCCGGCTGCTCTACCGTACCCGGTGCCAAGGAAGGCCCCGGCGAACAAGCGATGCGGGCGCCATTGCCGGCGGTTCCGGCGGTCAAGCCAGTCGTCGAGCCGGAAGTCGTTGCTCCCGCTCCGACTGCCTCTCCCGAAATCGCCGCTCGTTATGCGCAGCTCCAGGATGGCGCCTTCACCATCCCTGCAATCCCTTACGAGAAAATCGACCCCAAATATTATCGCCAGCAGGTCGCTGATCCGACAGGCGAGCCAGCCGGCACCGTCGTCGTCGACACGGCTTCGCGCTTCCTCTACCTGGTGCAGCCGGGCGGCAAGGCGCTGCGCTACGGCGTTGGCATCGGCCGCGAAGGCTTTGCCTGGAAGGGAGAAGGCATCATTCACTGGCGTCAGCACTGGCCGCGCTGGAAGCCGCCGACCGACATGATCGCCCGCCAGCCGCGCCTCGCGCAATTCTCCGTCGCCAATGGCGGCATGGCACCGGGCTTGAAGAATCCTCTGGGCGCGCGCGCGCTTTACATCTTCCAGAATGGCAAGGACACGCTTTACCGCCTGCACGGGACACCGGATTGGCGATCAATCGGAAAGGCGACGTCTTCAGGCTGCGTCCGGCTTATCAACCAGGATGCCATCGACCTCTACGAGCGTGTTCCGTATCATGCGCGGATTGTTGTCTATCAAACCCCACTGCCTGGAACTGCGGCCTGAACACAGGTTACGCGATACCGCCCGGCCTGACCGGGCGGTATCATTCCTGACGGCACTATCACAACGATGGAAAGGATGCGGTTTCATCATTCCAGGCGGAACGGGAACCTGCCGCATCAATTCAGTGGTTTTTGTTCGGCCCCTTGCCGGTGGAAAAGCTGCAAGTCTTGATCTTGCAGCTTGGGTCGTCACTCGTCGGCACGCTGGCACTCGCCATAGAACCCTGGCCGAGGCACGACATCGAATTTGAGACTGTGCGGCTATACATCATCATGCCCGGATGATGAGACGGGTAACGCAGCACGATTGACCCTTCCCGAGCTATCTTTTCATGCACGGTTGCGCAGGTCATCGACTTCGAATTGTAGGCCGACATGGCCATCGCGTTCGTGGATATCATTCCGATTGCCGCTAGTATGATGATCGTCTTCATGGGGCTTCCTTTGATGGCACCAGATAGCGCTAGTGAGGATCACATAGTTCTTCATTAGCATCACATTTATGACAGTGAGCCGACTTCCCTTTGTCGGCAGAGCAGATCCCAACCGTGTGCGCGATGCCTGCGAGTTCGTCGTCCGAACGCAGACGAATTCAATACCGTCTCAACCGCATGATGCGCTTAAGCACAATGCAGGGCGAGATGAGGCTTGATCGCCTGGGATGAGATAAACAGGGCTCGATGCGAAGAATACCGAGCCCTGTTGCACAGCAGGGTCAATCTGACCCCGCCGGCATCAGAAAGTCCGCTCGAAACGGAGAATGCCCGAGAAGGTATCGTCGCCCGGCAGATCGTAGTGAACATAGGTCACTTCCGGCTCGATCAGGAGGTTCTTGACGGGATTGAACTTGAGGTTGGTGGTCGCCTCGAAGATCTTCGAGTCTGTATAGGCGAGCTGCACGTTCCATTTCAGCTTGTCATTGATCGGAACGCCGACGCCGCCCCAGACAGCCCAATCACCCCAACCGCAATCTGCACCATGAACGACGCCAGAAGAGGTGGTGCAAGCCGAGACGTTCTGGTTCGATCCCGCATACTGGTTGAGCTTGTCACCGTTGGTGTTCCAACCACCCATCAGGAAGGCGGAGAACACGCCGAAATCGGCATCGATGCGAGCCTTGATGGCACCTTCCTCGACGATGGAGTCATAGCCGCCGACAACACGGAACTGCCATGCACCTGCCTTGTAGCCAAGGCCGGCAACAACGTTCGGCGCGTAGTGATTTGTTTCCGACAACTGCCAGCTTCCGCCATAAGCACTGGTCGTGGTCCCGGAATTGCTGTCTTCAAGCGAAATGACGCCGGTAAAACCCGTGCCGCTGTCGTAGTTATATGTCAGCTGGTTGAGTTCGTATGGACCGTCATAGATGACGTCGTCCTGGATCACGTCGCCGGCATAGCCGATGAACTGGTTGTACTGAGAGTCTGTCTTACCGACCGTGAAGCCTCCGAGGGTGATATAGGCCCAGAGAAGGTTCGTTGTCGTGGCATTGCCGTCATTCCAATCCCAACGGACGATGGTCTCGGTCTTCAACGGGCCGTATTCGGTGTCAGTCGCGGTATTGAGGTTCAGCTCAGCGCGGGTATGCCATTTTGTACCAAAGCTGCTGGTTCGATTGTAGGGGTCTTTCCATTGACCTTCCGTGCGCACCTTGCCGCCCACTCTGAGGCAGGTTTCCGTGCCCGGAATGAAGAAATAACCGGCACCGAAAGCATCGCAGATGCGAACATATTCCAATGGTTCCGGTTCAGCGGCGACAATGGCGTCAGCCGCGTGAGCACCGGATACTACGCTGAACGCAGCAGCCGAGCCGATAAGCAAGCTCTTGATGTTCATGGTAACTCCGTTTTCGAGATGAACCTGCGCGAAGCGGCGGAGCTCAAAAGCCCGTTCTGCGGCAAGTCTCATTGCCATTCTCGAAGCATGATGCTCCGCCTTTCGACGGCAAGATGCGACCGGGGCTGCTCTCTTACAACGACACTCATGAAATGTGACAAAATGTGACGGCGCGTACATATATTGTGTTGCTAAAACAGCGCATACCGAGAGGACAAGGGGCAGCTATGACGCGAGCCATCGCCACATTGCGAACCATCACTTGCAATGCTCTATTCGATCGCAGTGATCTCCAGCTCGTCATTGCCGAGGCTCACGAAGTCGCCAACTGCTTTGCCCATCACGAGCCTTGCCACGGGTGAGACATAGGAAATCGACCCGGCTTTCGGATCGGCTTCGTCCTCTCCGACGATACGATACTTCTGCACCCGGCCGTCTTCGCGGCTGTAGGTGACCGTGCTACCGAAGGCGACGACGTCGGAGGAGATTGGCGCCGGCATGACCTCGGCGGTCCGCACGCGTTCAACGAGGTAACGTACATCGCGCAGAGGGATCGCCCCTTGCCGTCGGCGCTCGTTGACATCCTCAACTCCGGTGGTCGCCTCGTAGGCTTCCCGCGCCTGCTGGAGCTGCTGCTCGAGCGCCTTCAGCCCCGCCTCGGTCACGAGGTTCGGATGGGGAGAAATGATCCGGTCGGGTAGCAGGGTTTCCGCCGCCGTTTCCGCACTTTCTTCCTTCATGAACGCGGTGCTCAATTTCAAACTCCATTTCGGCTCGCTGTGCTTCGACGCCGGCGAACGCCGCCATCGTTGACCCGTCGCCCATATCGCATCTCTGGAACAACGTGGATCAAGCATCAAATAAGCCTGACATTATAGGATGGATAGCGACCGAGGGGAAATGCAATGGCGACCAGAACGCCCAAACCAACGACGAAAACGAAGTCCGAAGGAGTAACAGGTGAACCCAGACTGCTTTCCGGCGGCAATCCGCAAATCGCCAAAGGGTATGGCGACGAACCCGTACAGGCCTACATCGCCGCCATGCCTGGTTGGAAAAGTGAGATCGGCCGCCGGCTCGATACGCTGATCGGGCAAACCGTTCCCAATGTGCAAAAAGCAGTGAAATGGAACTCGCCGCTTTACGGCCTCGAAGACGACGGCTGGTTTCTCGGCATTCATTGCTTTGCAAAATACATCAAGGTCGCCTTCTTTCGCGGAGCATCTCTGCAACCGATTCCGCCTGGAGAATCCAAGAGCCAGGATACGCGCTATCTCAACATCCGCGAAAACGATGTGATTGACGAAACGCAATTTGTCGACTGGGTAAAACAGGCGAGCAAGCTGCCAGGCGAGCGCATGTGAGCGAGCGTGCGTCGATCTCGTCACCGACATTTCTTGGCATTCAGGGGATGATTGCGTAGCATCTGCTCGCAGTCGCACTCATCCGGCGGGCAAATCCTGCCGGCATATTTGTAACGCAGCGTAAAGGATCGCCATGAGTCGTCTGGACAAGGAGATGTTCCACTCCCTTTCGCTCCTTGGCATGGTCATGGGGCTTATCTTCTTCGCGGCGTCGCTGACACCGAGCCTAATGCCACGCTCCTATCTCGTCCAGGGCGCGCTCTCGGGCGTCAGCGCGGGCGTCGGCTACATGATTGGAACCGCCCTCACCTGGCTTTGGTTCTATCTCCAGCTGCCCACCCCGGATAAGTCATTGAAACCGCTGCGATGGACAATTGGGCTTGCATGTCTGGTCCTCTGCCTTGCCGCGCTCTGGCATGCCACATTCTGGCAGAACTCGATCCGCCTTCTGTGGAAGATGCCGGCGATCGCCAGTGCGGAGCCATACTGGCTAGCAGCGGTGGCCGCGGCGACCTTTTTGGCGGCACTCGTCATCGGGCGATTGTTTCGTCTGGCCTGCTTGGTCTTTTCGAATTGGCTTTCGCGCATGGTGCCAAGCCGATTGTCGAAGGTCGTGGGCGCTCTGCTCGCCATCGCGCTGTTCTGGTCGATCGGCCAGGGAATATTGCTTCGCCTTGCGCTTGACGCGGCGGATGCATCCTTTCAGCAGGCGGACGCACTGATAGAAGTTGATCAGCCAAGCCCACAGGATGCGACGAAAACCGGCAGCTACGCCTCGCTTGTCGAATGGCAGGGCCTCGGCCGGCAAGGACGGCACTTCGTTGCCTCCGGCCCGACCGCAAGTGAAATCTCCAGCTTCTGGAATATGAAATCGCGGGAGCCGCTTCGTGTCTATGTCGGATTGAACAACGCCGAAACGAGCAAGGAGCGCGCGGCGCTTGCCCTGAAAGAGCTGATACGGCAGGGCGCTTTCGATCGATCGCTTCTGGTCGTAATCGTCCCGACGGGAACCGGCTGGATTGACCCCGCCGCCATGGATACGCTCGAATATCTGGAGCGCGGCGATGTCGCCAGCGTCGCTGTGCAATACTCCTACCTGACAAGCTGGATGTCGCTTCTGTTCGAGCCAAGGGAAGGCGAAGAAACGGCCGTCGACCTCTTCGATGCCGTTTATGGCTACTGGTCAACACTCCCACGCGACAAGCGCCCGAAGCTCTATCTGCATGGATTAAGCCTTGGAGCGCTGAATTCGCAGCTCTCGCTCGATATCTACAATGTCATCGGCGACCCGGTGAATGGCGCCTTGTGGAGCGGACCTCCCTTCCGCAGCGCCCGGTGGATGGCGGCGACCGCAGCCCGCAATCCCGGCACGCCGGAATGGTTGCCAAAGTTCCGCGACGGATCGGTGATCCGGTTCGCCAATCAGGAACACCCGCCAGAGCAATATGCCGCTCCCTGGGGTCCTCTTCGCGTCATCTATCTTCAATATGCCAGCGACCCGGTGGTCTTCTTCGACGCATCGTCCGCGTTCCGCGAGCCGGGATGGATGAAGGCGCCCCGTGGGCCTGACGTTTCGCCTCAGCTCACCTGGATACCTGTGGTGACGATGCTGCAGCTGCTTTTCGACATGATGATCGCCACGACATCGCCGGTCGGCTATGGGCATATCTACGCGCCGCAGCACTATATAGACAGCTGGATATCCCTGACCGACGCCTCGATTGCGCCGCAGGATGTCACGCGGCTGAAATCGCTTTTCGCTTCGCGCTTCGGCATGACGCCATGACATGTAGGCAACCTGAAGGCAGGTGACGAACAATCATGTTCGTCCGCGATTGCAGTGTCCGCCGAGCTATCAATCCTCAAATACAAAGGGCCGCCAGGCTTTCACCTGGCGGCCCTTTGTCAGACGTAACATCAGTGCCCGCCGAGACGATATCCCGCGTTGAGATAATCAAGCGCGACGCCGTTGACAGTCACTGCGTATCGATCTCCCGCAGCATCCCTGGAAACGGACACCTGGTACTTTCCACTCGGCAAGTCGAGATCCGCCGAGAAGTTATCCCACTTTGCAGGCAACGAGGGCTTCACATAGAGGTGGCCATTTTCGACGCGAACGCCGAGGATACCCTCGATCGCCGTGCGATAGAGCCAGCCACCCGAGCCGGTGTACCAGCTCCAGCCGCCGCGGCCCTTAAGAGCGCCTTCGCCATAAACGTCGCCGGCAATCACGTAAGGCTCGACCCGGTAGACATCCGCCGCAGACTTATCGAGCGAATGATTGATCGGATTGAGCATTTCAAAGCAGCGCCAAGCGTCTTCCGACCGGCCCATGCGCGCGAAGGCGAGCGTGGTCCACACGGCAGCATGGGTGTACTGTCCGCCATTTTCGCGAACGCCCGGGGGATAGGCCTTGATGGCGCCGGGATCGTTGGCCGGGTTGGTAAAGGGCGGTGTCAGCAAGCGAATGAAGCCGCCTTCCTTATCCGCCAGCTTTTCGAGTACGGCATTCATCGCCATCTCGCTGCGCTCCGGATTGCCCTCGCCGGACAGAACGCTCCACGACTGGGCGATGGAGTCGATCTTTGCCTGATCGGACTGGCTGGAGCCGAGCGGCGCGCCGTTATCGTAGTAGCCACGACGATAATAATCGCCATCCCAGCCGGCAGTTTCGAGTGCTTCCTTCAGCTTGTTCAGATGTTCCGACCAGCGGCTGACGCGCTGCGTGTCGCCTCGCGCCTCGGCATAGCCGATGAACTGGCGAAGCGCTCCGGCAAGGAACCAGCCGAGCCAGACGCTCTCGCCGCGGCCATCGATGCCGACGCGGTCCATCTTGTCACACCAGTCGCCGCTCATCATCAGCGGCAGGCCGTTCACGCCCGAGCGTTTGATCGCCAGGTCGAGACCAAGGGCTGCATGCTCGTAGAGCGATGCGTTTTCGGCGGAGACGCGCGGCACGAGGAATGCGTCGTACTGGCCCGGGCTAAGCTCAGCCCCTTCGACGAAGGGCAGCATCTCATCGAAGATCGCGGTATCGCCCGTCGCCGTGCAATATTGGTCGACCGCATAGGCGAGCCAGACCGGATCGTCGGAGATATTGGTTCTGACGCCAGCGCCGCTATCGGCCAACCACCAGTGCTGGAAGTCACCCTTGGCAAACTGGCGACGGCCAGTATTGAGGATTTGCCTGCGAGCGATCTCAGGCGAATGCAGCAGGAAGGCGAGCGAATCCTGCAGCTGATCGCGCAATCCCCAGGCGCCGCTAGACTGATAAAAGGCAGTGCGCGCCATGATGCGGCAGCTGAGCGTCTGATAAGGCAGCCAGTTATTGACCATGAAGTCGAAGCGCTTGTCCGGGGTCGAAACGCGGGCTTTACCCGTAAACGTCCTCCAGAAATCGCGGGTTTTGCCAAGCACATCCTCGAAGGAGATTGAGCGGATATCGGCGATGAGAGCGGCGGATTCCTCGCGGGAGCCCGCGTCGCCCATGTAGAAGCAGATATCGTGCACCGCGCCCGGTTCGATCGTCAGATCGAACGCCATTGCCGCTGCCGGATCGCCGTCGAGCTCGACTGCATCCGACAGGCGCGCACCTGCCGAAACCTTGCGAGGTTGCTGGATCGTTCCATGGCGGCCGATGAATTCCCGGCGACTGCCGGAGACGCTGGACGGCTTCTCGCTGGCTGCAAACGACGCAACGCGCGTTCCGAAATCGACGCTGAACGGGTTGCTTGCAAAGAGTACCCCGGTCTCCTTGTCGAATTCGGAGACGATGAAGGGTTTGCTCTTGGTCGGGTTGTTACCGAGGATCCATTCGGCATAGCCGTAAAGCCGCAGCTTGCGCGCGACGCTTGCCGCATTGCGGATGCGCAGTTGGGTCAGCTTGACTGGCTTTTCCATATGGAGGGTCTGGGTGACTTCCAGCGTAATCTCATCCTGGACGGTGGAGAAGACCGAGTAGCCCAGGCCGTGACGAACCTCGAAGCTCGTATCCGAATTCTGCGCCAGGGCAGCATAGGGCACGATCACCGAGCCACGATCGAGATCCTTGAGATAGAAGGCCTCGCCCGGCCGGTTTGTGACCATGTCGTTGGTCCACGGCGTCAGCTGATGGTCGCGGGAGTTCTGGCTCCAGGTGAAGGCAGCACCTTCAGCCGAGACATGGAAGCCGAAGCTTTCATTGGCCATGATGTTGACCCACGGATGCGGCGTCTGCTCGCCGCCCGAAAGGCGCACCACATATTCGCTGCCGTCGGCTGCAAAGCCGCCATAGCCATTCCAGAATGCCAGGTCACTGCCGTCGACGGCCGACGTTGCAGCCTTGCTGCGCGTCATTCTCGGCACGAGCGTGGAATCACCCCACTGACCGAGCAAGGCCGGCGATCCTGCGACCGAGCGGGCGCGCTCGAGCTGATCGTTCAAGCTCCCTTCGCGTCCGCGCAGCACGACGCGCGACGAAGCGATGATAGCGTCGTACACGTCGGGCGGGGTGAGATCCTTGCGGATGACATAGATGTTGCGCTGGATGCCGGCCGCCTCGCTCGCGTGACGTGCGCCATCGCAAAGCTGATCGATCGTCCGCTGCATTTCCGAGGCTTCCTCACCGGTGCGCTCGTTGAAGAGCACGAGATCAACCTCGACGCCACGCGATTGCAGGAAGCCCTGTGCACGAAGCAGCTCCTTGACCAGATCGGTGCCGAGCTCGTCCGTGATGCGCAAGGTGATGAGCGGCGCATCGCCGGAGAGGGTGGCGCCCCAAAGAACCGATTGGGATTTCAGGCCGGCGCGAACCGCCTTGCTGTCTGCGCGGAGCGACATCTCGGGATAGACGATATAGCGCGCAAAGCGCTGATAAGCGGCCGCCTCCTTGGAGTTGACGCCGATCTGGCGCAACTGCTTCTGGGTTCTCGTCCAGGCCTGCACCAGACCCTGGGCAAAGCTATCCGGCTGACGATAGTGCTCGACGGCGGTGTCAAGCTCTGCCCGGCTTCCGGCCGCAATGGTCCAGAAGGTCAGGCTGACTTTCTGGCCAGCGGGAACGCGCACGACACGGCGCAGCGACACGCAGGCATCCATGGTGAAGCCATCGGTGCCCGAAAGCGTAGCGCCCTCATCGAAGGCAGCGGCTTCCGTCAAGGTGCGCCCCCTGCCAAGGAACCGCATGCGGTCGGTTTCGAACTGGGTTGGGCCATCACCGCCGCTGCCATCAACGACAAGCTGTGCAATTGCAACTTCAGGATCCGTCAGGCCGCGCTTGCGGCGCTCGACAAAGATGGCGTCGCCACGACCGGCAATCTCGGTATGCACGAACATTCGGGCAAAGACCGGGTGTCCGGTATCGACGACGTCGAGCGTGGCGACCGGCTCCATATAGGAGGTGACTTCAATCACCCGATCTTCCGTGCCGGAATTGGTGATCGTCAGACGACGGCCTTCCGCATCGTGATCGCTGGCGATGAAGACTTCCATCTCGCTGGTGAGTTCGCCGACGGTCTTGACGAATTCGGCCTTGTCGTCACTGAAGGTGACGCGGACGTGCTCGTTGGCGATGGAGCGCGGCTCAGCCGTCGCAGACCACCATTCATGCGAAGCCATGTCCCGCAAGAGGAGGAAGGAACCCCAGCGATCTTCGGTCGGATCGGCGCGCCAACGGTTGATCGACAGGTTGTTCCAGCGCGTGTAACCCGCACCGGTCGCCGTCAACATGGTCGAATAGCGGCCGTTGGACAGCAGCAGCAGTTCCCGCTCGCGCGATGCCGGATCCTCGACACGGCGCACTTCCGGACGCATCAGGTCGCCCTGGATGTTTGCCGGAGCGTCGGTCTCGTGCTTGGAGGCCATGACCGGGATATCGCGCGGCGCCTTTTCCTGCAGCAGCAGCTCCGCCGCCTCGATCACCGGGTCGGCATGGAAGAGTTCGCGCAGCAGCCCGTCGAAAGCGACGTTGGCGACGGCGGCGATCGACATGCCATGGTGGTGGGCATAGTAGTTGTAGACGACCGCACACTTCTTGCCTTCGGGCACGCGGCTCGGCGTGAAATCAACGGCATCGTGGAAGCCGTACATGCCGAGCGCACCGACGGCCTTTAGCTTTTCAAGGTTCTCAAGCGCGGCAATCGGATTGTACTGGCTTGCAAGCAGCGAAGCGTAGGGCGCAATAACAGCATTCTGGCCGAGACCGCGCTTCAGACCGAGCGTCGGTACGCCGAAATTGCTGTACTGATAATTCATCTGGTGGTCGCGGGCATTGAACGCCGCTTCCGAGATGCCCCACGGGATGCCAACACCGAGGCGCTTGGCGTAATTCATCTGTTCCTGGACGATCAGATTGTTGGTCTGATTGAGGATA
This sequence comes from Rhizobium sp. NPDC092011, assembly GCF_044756305.1. Classification (NCBI taxonomy): domain Bacteria; kingdom Pseudomonadati; phylum Pseudomonadota; class Alphaproteobacteria; order Hyphomicrobiales; family Rhizobiaceae; genus Rhizobium; species Rhizobium sp. NPDC092011. The sequence goes on along the minus strand of NZ_JBIVSO010000001.1, from coordinate 1,004,565 downwards.
CCGCCCTGGCGTTCCTGCATGACGAGCGGCGGCATCAGGTATTCGAACATCGAACCCGACCAGGAGACCAGCGCGCCGCGCGGCCCCACGGGAACGACATGGCGTCCGAGCTTGTACCAATGTTCGGTCGGCAGATCGCCCTTCGCAACGGCAAAGAGGCTGGTCAGGCGGGCCTCGGATGCAAGCAAGTCATAACAGGCGGCATCGACCTCTTCGGTCTCGACCCGGAAGCCGATCGACAGCAGGCGACGCTCCGGACGGAAGAGGAAGCTGAAATCCATGGCAAAGGCGATATCGCGGGCGCGGGCGCCGACGGCAATCAGCCTTTCGGAGATGGCGTCGATCTTCGCCTGATCAAGCGCATTGTCGACCAGATGAAGCTCGCAGGTCGCCACGAGCCTGCCGGCCCAATAGACGACTTCCTCACTCCGCGCGGTCTTGACCTGCTGGTCGAGATCGGCGGCGCGCTTGCCGATCTCACGGGCGTCCTCCACCAGCCGCTCGATGGCGGCCAGAGAGAATTCCTTCTTCTGCTTGGCAGCGGCAAGCGTGTTTTCGAGAGCTGCGATCCGCTCGTCGACCCGGTCCCGAAAGTCGCGACTTATCTTGTTGTCGTCCGCAAGCTCGGCAAGAACTTCGCGAAGAATACCGACAATATCACCGATACCATCGAGACTGCCGTGAAGTTGAGCCGTAGGCAACTGTGCCCAACTGCGGCAGGCGGAACCGACCGCGATCAGATGGCCGGCGAGATTGCCGCTATCGACAGACGAAACATATTTGCGGCCGAGCGGCTTCAGCGTATCGGTATGATACCAGTTGAAGAGGTGGCCACGGTATTTCTCGAGCTTCTCGGTGGTGTCGATCGTCTGCTCGATGCGCTTGACCGCCTCTTCGAACGAAATCCAGCCGAACTGGCGCGCCGAGATCACCGACAAGAGATAGACGCCGATATTGGTCGGCGACGTCCGCATGGCAACGACCGCATGCGGCGTCTGCTGCACGTTATCAGGCGGCAGATAGTGCTGGCCGGGTACGACGAAATTGTCGAAGTAGCGCCAGGTCCGCCGCGCGATCTTGCGCAGCTCGCTTCTGACCTTGTCGGGAACGACCAGCCGGTCTTCGGTCTCCGCCGTCTGGCTGACGATCCAGGCGATCATCGGTGACAGGACCCAGAGAATGATGAAGGGTACACCGACCAGATAGGCGCTGTCCCCGGAATACATGGCGAACAGCAGCGCGAGGATGGCAAGCACCGGAGCGCGCCACATGACCTTGTAGTGACCAAGGATCGTGGTCTGTGCCGAGGCCTGCGCGCTTGCGGCGGTGCGCCATTGCAGCATCAGCTTGTGGCTGACGAAGAGACGATAGAGCGACCGTAGGATGGCATCGGCCATGACGCAGGCACTGTCGGCAATGAAGACGACACGCAACGCGACCTGGGCATTGGCATTCTGGATGTCGGTCCAGACCATATGCAGATGCGCACCCAGGATGATGTCGCTCGTGCGGGGAATGATGCCGTTGATCAACGACAGCGTCGGCGCCACGAACAGGCTGAAGATCAGCACGATCTGCCAGAGGAGCGCGCCGAGCGGGCTCATCCAGTACCAGCCGAGGGCGGACGCCAGGAACCAGGCGATCGGCGTCAGGGAACGACGCAGGTTGTCGGCCATCTTCCAGCGGCCAAGCGCCGTCACGCCGCGCTTCGGATCGAAGATATAGGGAAGCAGCTGCCAGTCGCCGCGGGCCCAGCGATGCTGGCGCGAGACTTCCACTTCGTAGCGGATCGGGAAATCCTCGACGAGTTCGCAGTCGGTTACCAGGGCGCAGCGCGCCATGGAGCCTTCGAGCAAATCATGGCTCAGCACCGAGTTTTCCGCGATCCTGCCCTTGAGCGAGGCTTCGAAAGCGTCAACGTGATAGAGACCTTTGCCCGTGAAGGTGCCTTCGCCCGTGATGTCCTGATAGACGTCGGAGACGGCAAAGACATAAGGGTCGAGACCGCGATTGACCGAGAAGATGCGCTGGAAGGCGGATGCATCCTTGCCCGTCGTCAGCGACGGTGTGACGCGCGGCTGCAGAACGCTGTAGCCGTCGACGACGCGCTGGCTCTTCTCATCGAAAACCGGACGATTTATCGGATGATGCAGCTTGCCAACCAGCTTGGTCACGGTGTCGCGAATGATGCGCGTATCACTGTCCAGCGTCATGACGTATTTCACGCCCTGCGGCACAGTGTCGGCGCCGGGAAGGAAGGTGGTATTCGGATCGCCGCGCAGCAGCATGTTCAGCTCATGCAGCTTACCGCGCTTGCGTTCCCAGCCCATCCAGGCACCTTCAGCCTCATTATAAAGGCGACGACGGTGCAGGAGGTAGAAGCGCTGCTTGCCGTTCTCGGCGTAGCGCGCATCCAGATTGGCCATCTGTCGACGTGCGTAATCGAGGACCTCGAGATCGCGCGCATTCTGCTCTTCCTGACTGTCTGGCCAGTCGCTGAGCAGCGCGTAGTAGATTTCACCGCGCGGGTTGGCGAGATAGTGAACTTCGAGATTGCGGAGCAATTCATCCACATGCTCGCGCTTGCCGATGAGGCTCGGGATTGTGACAAGCGTGCGGGCCTCGGCCGGCAAGCCCTTCTTGAATTCGTAGCCGATCAGGCGATCGGGAGCGATGAAGAAGGTTGCGAAGAAGTTGAATAGGCCTGTTGCGCCTTCCGAAGCCGGAAGCGCGAATGCCAGCAGCAGAATGATCGTCGCGAAAAGAGGAACGCCCGTGCTGACGAAAACGTCGCCGACGGCGATCAGCGCCAGAAGTGTGAGGGTAAGGACGGGCACTGCAATCGCAAGCCAGTTCAGCCGACGGATCGCCCGCATGAAGCGTACACCGAGCGGCTTGCGGAAGCCGATCTCAGCTTCCAGCGCCGGACGTCCGGCGCCCACCAGAAAATAGCCGACATTGGCGGCGGCGGCCGGAGCATCCTTTCCAGCCGTGCTGGCGCGCTCGGCGAGCTTGATCGCTGCCTCGGCGATATCGAGTTCCGTCTTCTCACTGCGCTTTGCAAGCTTCTCGATCTGGCGGCGATAGGAGTTGCGCGAGCCGGAATCGAGTTCGGCATAATCGGTCTGCTTCCACAGAAGCTTGTCGATCTTGCTGACCTCTTCGACCCAGGTCGACCAATCGGTATCGTTGATCTCCCTGAGGCTCTTGATGATGCTGCCCATCAACGTATTGGCGGCGGCAAGCCGGCTCTGCTCTACCGACAGGACGGTTTCGGCATCCGTGCCGTTTGCGGCAAGCTTCGCCTCCAACCAGCCGATAGCAGCCTCGGTTGGCTCAAGGGCGTTGCGCAGGCGGTAGTGCAGCTGAGTAACAAAAGTGGAATCGCCAAGATTGGCCGCGAAGGCCTCAAGGAATTCCGCCGATTTGGCATCGCCGAGCGTAATTACCTTGTTGGCAGCGTCGTTGGCGATGCCGCGCATCTCGCGGCTCTTGTCGATCCGCGTTGCAACGCGCCTGAGATTGTCGATCAGCACGTAGCGAACGAGCGACGGCATAGCCCAGAGCTCGCCGATATGCAGGGTTTGGACGTCCTGAAAGCCCTCGGTCACGGCCGCCATGCCGGCATTGCTGATATTGCTGTGGGCATGCGCCATATATAGCCAGGCGAGCGCCAGGGTACGGGGGACATCAACCCCGTTCAGCTTGATCGTGCGCAGTTCGCGATAGAATTTTTTCCGGAAGTCACGACGGACTTCCTGGATCGCCTCTTCGACGATGTAGTGGTTGTCGAGCAGCCATTCCGTCGCCGGCGTGATGCTTTCGCCCGCATCGACGTCTGCCGCTGCGGATTTGTAGACCCGCAGGATCTCGCTTTCGTTTTCGCGATGTCTTTGGAAGAAATCGAAATTTCCGAAACTCGTGACGTCAAGCTGCCGGCTTTCCGCAAACCGAGCGGCCCTTGCTCGCAGCTGATCATTCGACAGAAGAGTGGCACGGATTCCGAAATCCGGATCCGTTTGGGGCGAGTTGGCCTGTGCGGTCGAACCGCCCGCTAAATTTTGAGACACCATAGCATCTGCTCTTCTGTTGAATTCATATCCGACTGAGTATCCTAACCAAACAAAATGCGCAGGGGGCGCTAGAGTTGCATGTTCGGGCTATTCATAGGCTTGTAGGGAAAATAGCTGTGTTCAGACATGACATAGTGGAAACCGTTAACGCTTCTCAATAGCGGCTTCTAAATGAACGCGCGATTAATCAAGTCATATATTTAACAAGGAGAAATGGGGAGTTGGCGCGCTCTGCCATTATCCTCGCCGATCAGGGCTCCGAAATGGAAAAAGGCCCCCAAATGGGGGCCTCTGCGTTTGCATATCAAATCGCCATCGGGTTTCGAAAATCGGAAGCCCGTGGCCCGCCTTCAGGCTTTGTGTGTCTGGACGGCGCCGGGCAGCTTGCTCCACTCGCCGTACCAGCGGTTGAACAGCGTGAACTGCGCCTCGACATAGCCGCGCTGGCTCTCCGACAGAACATCGCTCTCGTTGAAGTTCAAGGCATATTCCTCGTCGCCCTTCAGCACCATCATGTGCTTGAAGTAGAGAACCAGATCCGGACCCTCGTCGAAGGATGACAGAACGGCCAATGCCTGCTCGAGCTCCAGCGCCCGCTGACGCGCATCGGCATCGCCCTTGGCGGCTGCCTGGGAGAGCTTGCACAGATGGATCACTTCCTTCGGCAGCACATTGCCGATGCCGGTGATCGCACCCGTCGCACCGCAATTGACGAAGCCGTGGAACACCGCCGTGTCGACGCCGATCATCAGCGAGACCTCGTCATCGCGGCTGGTGATGTTCTCGGCCGCATAGCGCATGTCGTCCGGACCGCCGAACTCCTTGAAGCCGACGAGATTGCCATGCTCGGCCCTCAGCGCGAAGAACAGGTCGGCGCGCGTGGCAAAGCCGTAATAGGGGCTGTTGTAGATGACGGCCGGAAGATCCGGCGCTGCCGACAGGATCGCCTTGAAATGCGCCTTCTGGGCCGCAATCACCGAACCGCGCGACAGAACGCGGGGGATGACCATCAGGCCCTTGGCGCCGACCTTCTGGGCATGGGCCGCATGGGCAACCGCCGAGGCGGTGTTGACCGCACCGGTGCCGACGATGACCGGCACGCCGGCCTTGACCAGCCGCTCGACGCCTTCCATGCGCTCGGCATCGGTCAGAAGCGGCCAGTCGCCCATCGAGCCGCAATAGACCACGGCCGACATGCCCTGAGCGATCAGCTCCTTGCCCTTCCTGACGAGCGCCTCGAAATCCGGGCTGCGGTCCGTCTTGCACGGGGTCATCAGGGCCGGGATCACGCCGGAGAAAATGCTTGAAGTCATCTGTCTGTCCTCTTGGGCTTGGCCTTTTGGGCTGGAACTGCATCGGCAACGATGCCCAGCCGAACTCACCGGCCGCTCGTCACCCGCTCAACAACTGCAATACAGCTTTGTATTCAATTTGTCGACAAGGAATATATAAAGATCGAATTTCCCTATGCAAGCGGCCAAGCGACTTCAAGAAGCTAGGCGGCATCCAGAGTTCTATAGGCGCTCAATCGACCGGCGCGTCACGACACGAGGCTCGTGGTCGCAAATGCCAGCACGGCATAACGACCGATCTTGGCGATGGCGACGAGCAAGAGAAACGTCGGCAATGGTTCCCGCAGAGTACCCGCGACGACCGTGATCGGATCTCCAACAATGGGAAGCCAACTCGCCAGCAGCGACCATCGCCCATAACGGCGATACCAGCCTTGTGCCCGCTCCATGGCATCGTTGCCGACCGGAAACCACCGGCGATTGCGGAAGCGCTCGATCCATCGCCCCAGACCCCAATTCGCTATCGAACCAAGGACATTGCCGAAGCTCGCGACGGCAACAAGCATAAAGGTGGAATAAGTCTCCGTTAGCAACATGCCGACAAGCACGGCTTCGGATTGCATGGGCAGGATCGTTGCGGCGGCAAGCGCCGCCACGAACAGGCCGAAGTAAGCTGCAAGATCAAACATCGTTCAGGGGTATCCCGCTGTCATTCCAGGCACCTCGATCGATGGCCGGTCCGTCTTCTGACCGCATGCCCGCCGGTGTTTTCTCTGTCATAGAGCCTCTATCTTCCAGGCACATATGCATGTCAACGCCAATGCCAGACGCTGAACGGTGCGAAGGAGAGCTGCCTCTCGATGGCTGACAGCCATGATATCGACTTGCCGCCGCCAAGCCTCACCTGTATTGCGCGACAGACAACGTCATGCCTTCCACACGAGCTGAACACCCAATGAACCCGATCTCCGACGATGCCTGGTCGCCATGGCTGCCTTCCGAGCTTGCAAGCCGGTTGAAGCACGCTGCCGGCGTTTGGTATGTGGTCGGCGGATGGGCCTTGGACCTTTGGCATGGCATTCAAACGCGCGAACACGAGGATCTGGAGTTTGCGGTCCTGCCCGGGAGCGTGCAGGAATTTCGCGAGATGCTCGGCGAACTGGATTTCTTCACCGTAAATTCCGGCGTCATCGAACATCTCGCCCCGGCCCAATCCCCGCCACCGCATGTCTGGCAACTGTGGGGCATGGACACCCTCAGCGCATGTTGGCGGGTCGACATGATGCTCGAAGGGGGAACGTCATCGACCTGGATCTACAAGCGCGATCCCGCCATCCAGGCACCACGTTCCGAAATGGTCCGGCTCAATGATGACGGAATACCCTACCTGACACCCGCCGCGGTGTTGCTGTTCAAGGCCAAATATCTTCGGGAAAAGGATGAGGAAGATTTCAAGCGCGCCCTGCCCCGGCTCGATTTCGCCGAAAGGAAGCGGCTTCGACACTGGCTTGATCTGGCTCATCCAAAGCATCCGTGGCTGGCGGTACTTTGATTGGCGGCCTTACGCCACACTGCAAAAGCCCGCGCCGGCAGGGCGCGAGCTTGCGAGGAACTATCCCGCTTGAATCTGCTCTGCTTATCGGCGCGCGCCGAAGGGGCGGAGCGTCATATGGCGATTGACGTCCTTGTAGAGCAGATAGCGGAACGGCCCTGGGCCTCCGGCATAGCACGCCTGCGGGCAGAAGGCGCGCAGCCACATGAAGTCGCCGGCTTCCACCTCGACCCAATCCTGGTTCAGGCGATAGACCGCCTTTCCCTGTAGCACGTAAAGGCCGTGCTCCATCACATGGGTCTCAGCAAAGGGAATGACGGCGCCCGGCTGCAAAGTGACGATCGTCACATGCATGTCGTGGCGCAGATCGTTCGGATCGACGAAACGCGTCGTCGCCCACCGCCCATCCGTGTCCGGCATCACTGAGGGTGCTATATCCTTTTCGTTGAGGATCAGCGGCTCGGGATGAGCCAATCCGTCAACGGCCTCATAGGCCTTGCGGATCCAGTGGAAGCGGGCATGGGCGCCCGAGCGGTTGCGCAGCGACCATTTCAGGCCCGGCGGCAGGAAGGCATAGCCACCCGGCTGAAGAAGGTGCTTGCCGGTCGGCAGCGTCAGTTCGATCTCGCCGTCGACCACAAAGAGCACGCCTTCGGCCTCCGGATCCTGCTCCGGCCGGTCGCTGCCGCCCCCGGGCGCGACTTCCATGACATATTGCGAGAAGGTCTCGGCAAAGCCGGAGAGCGGGCGGGCGATGACCCAGCAGCGCGTATCGTTCCAGAACGGCAGGAAGCTGGTGACGATATCCTGCATGACACCTTTGGGAATGACCGCATAGGCCTCGGTGAAAACGGCTCGTCCCGTCAGCAAATCGCTTTGAGGCGGATGGCCACCAAGAGAGGAATAATAGATTCTTTGCATCGTCTCGCCCTTCGTTCTCAGTATTTCCCGGGAGGCACCAGCGTTTACCTCCATCGCACTATTGGATGGCCGTAAAGCCTTAATACCGCGTCACTTCGCTCCCGCTTTTTCCAACAATGCCGCGATCTTGTCGTAACTGCGGCCACGAGCATGCTGCAACGGTGTCACACCTTCATGATCTGCGATATTGACATTTGCCCCGGCATTGATCAGCAACTCGACGATTCGCAGATGGCGCGGGCCGCCATCGCTGAGAATGATCGCTTCCAGCAGTGCGGTCCAGCCAAGCCGATTGACGTGATCGAGATTGATCCCGGCCTTGATCAGCGTATCCACAGTCTCCACATGGCCGCGCTCGGATGCGGGAATGAGCGCGGTGCCGCCATAGCGGTTTACGCTCGCAAGATCCGCTCCATGGGTAAGCGTCAGCTTGAGAACTTCCAGGTGACCACGGGCGCCAGAATAGAGGTAGGGGCTGTCCTGAATATCGTCCTTGGCATTGACGTCGGCGCCGGCCTCGATCAGCGCGCGGGCGGCATTCACCTTGTCGCCGTGCGTGGCGACGAGCAAGGCAGTGGCACCGCTTTCATCCCGCGCGTCGATATTGGCACCGCTCGAGAGAAGCCGATGGATCGCCGCGACATCGTCCGCCGCAGCTGCATTGTGCAATCGAGTATCCATGGAATTACCATTAGCAAGGAGAGGAAGGTGGAGAACCGCCACGAGGAGCCACGCCGCGATCAAAGCCGGCGACAGCGCAAAACGAATATCCGAGACCCGGTTCATTCGGAATGAAAGCTCCTCGTTGACGATCGGCTACAGCATCGGCCCGAAAATCGGAATCGATTTTCGGAAAGCCTGATGCGTAGTTTCACGGAGATAGAGCGTCTTTGTGCTTCCGAAAGGAAGCACGACGCTCTAGGCGCAGTTGCGACGCGGCATTTCCTTGACGCGGGGATAATCATAGGCGTTGACCTTCGACGTAGTATAGCCCGCGCCGACAAGCGCTTCCGCAAGCTTGATGGCAGCTGTAACACCGTCAATCACCGGCACGCCGGTTGTCGCCTGCAATCGATCACAAAGCGAGGACATGCCGGCGCAACCGAGAATGATGGCTTCAGCGCGATCTTCACGCTTGGCTCTTTCGATCTCGGCGACCAGCAGCCGCTCGGCCTCCACCGGGTCCTCCTCAAGACCGAGAACCGGGAGATCGATCGCACGGACATTGCGGCAATGGCGTTCGGCGCCGTAGTCGCTAACCAAGTCCTCTATAATCGGGATCGAACGCGGCAGCGTCGTGATGATCGAAAACCGGCGGCTGATGGTCATGGCCACCTGTACGGCTGCCTGGCAAATGCCGATGACGGGTCCGCGGGCGACTTCGCGGGCGGCGTGAAGACCGGGATCGTCGAAGCAGGCAACGACATAGGCGTCAACCCCGAGCATCTCGCCTTTCAGGATTTCGGCAAGCATTCCCGGCACGGCAGCCGCTTCGTCCGCACCGCCTTCGATGCTGACCGGCGTATCCAGAGGGTTGACCGCCGATACTTTGGTGTCCTGCTGCTTGACCCGCAATGCGCTGTCCAGCGCCTGTGACGTCATGGAAGCCGTGGAATTGGGATTGATGAGACGAATATGCATGAGGGGGGACCTTTCATCCATCCTTAATCGCGCTGCGGCTTGATGAAATCTGTGATTGGCGGAGCCTTGAGGACGAACTGGCGATCCGAAACGATGTAGTTGTCGGCATGCAGGCGGGCTATCGGCTGATAGTGTTCCGGGTCTACGTAATGCCCCTCCGCGTCGAGACAATTGCGCCGCACATGCATGTGGACGACCTCACCCAGCACCAGCGTTCGGCGCGGATAGTCGATCAGGCGTTCTACCCGGCACTCGAAGACGCAGGGAGCCTCCTGGACGAAGGATGCATCGATCTTGCGGCAGGCGGACGGCGTGAGACCGGCCATAGCGAGTTCGTCGAACTCGCTGTCGAAGCCCAGACCGCAGACAAGCATCTGCTGCGAGATCCCCATATCGACCATGTTGACGGCGAATTCCTGGGTGCGCCTTATATTAGCGAGCGTGTCCTTTTCCTCGCCGCTCAGGCGCGGCTGGATACCCAGAACCACAATCGGCGGATCGTGCGAGAACACATTGAAGAAGCTCATCGGGGCCGCATTGTTGTGACCGGCCGGCGAACGCGTCGTGACCAGCGCGATCGGCCGAGGTCCGATGAAGTTCGTCAGAAGCCGATATCGGCTCTGAGGCTCAAGTTCGGCAAAGTCGAATTCCATTGCGCCATCCTGCGGATTCATTATGATTGACAATGTCATTCCATATTGTAGACAATTTTGCAATCAAAAACCGATTGTTGTGATTGACTTTTCCCCTCGCTTCGCGCTTCTCTAGCCGCAACGAGGAGTGAGATTCATGACCGACCAAACAGGGGTCTCTGTTCAGCAGATTGTCGAGAAAGTCTGGCTGTCTATTGCCGAACGACGGCTGAGACCCGGTGTCCAGCTCAAGGAAGAGCAGATGGCCACCATCTTCAACGTCAGCCGCGCACGCATTCGCCAGGCTCTGGCACTGTTGCAGCGCGACGGTCTCGTCGCCATCATCCCCAATCGTGGCGCCTTCGTGTGCAAACCTTCCGTCGAGGAGGCCCGCGACGTCTTCTTCGTTCGCCGCACAGTCGAACGCTGCGTGGTCGAGCGACTCTGCAAGGGAATCTCCAAGGCCGACATCAAGCGCCTGCGCGACCATGTCGCCAAGGAGCGGATCGCCAATACGCAGGACATCACCACCGATATCATCAAGCTTTCCGGTGGCTTCCATCTGCTGTTGGCGGAGACGGTCGGCTCGGATTTCCTCTTCGCCACCATGCGCGACCTGATCTCCCGCTCCTCGCTGATCACCGCCGTCTACCGCAACACCAACCGCTTCAATTGCGGTCCCGACGAACATGCCGAGATCGTCGAGGCCATTGTTGGCAACGATGCGGATAGAGCCACCCATCTGATGGCTCACCACCTCGAACATGTCGAATCGGAACTCGACCTGACCGAGATCCGCGACCTCTCGCACGACCTGCGTGCCGCCCTGGCCTGAGGCGGCCGAGGCATCCGCATCGATCACGCCTCCGCCACCAGATGGCACGCCACCCTCGTTCCATTCGAGAGCCTGCGAACCTCAGGCACCTCCGCCGAACACCTTACGGTGGCCAGCGGGCACCTTGGATGGAAGGTGCAGCCCGATGGTGGCTTCAGGGGGCTAGGTACCTCGCCGCCCACCAGTTCCTGATCGCGCTTGGGGGCGTCGATGCTGGGGATGGTTTGCAGCAGAAGCTGGGTGTAGGGGTGGCGCGGACGGGCGAAGAGCTCTTCCGTATCCCCCTCCTCAACGATCCGGCCCAGATACATGACGGCGATGCGGTCGGACATGTGCCGCACGACGCTCATGTCGTGGCTGATGAAGAGATAGGTCAGGCCCAATTCGTCCTGCAGCCGGCGCATGAGGTTCAGGACCTGCGCCTGCACCGAAACGTCGAGCGCGGATGTCGGCTCGTCGCAGACGAGGAATTCCGGCTCGCTGGCAAGCGCGCGGGCAATCGATATGCGCTGACGCTGCCCGCCGGAAAACTCATGCGGGAACTTCTCGCCATCGGAGACGGAAAGACCGACGGTCACCAGCAATTCCTCGACCCGCTCGGTGATCTCAGCTGCGGTTTTGCGCAATTTCAGCTCGCGCAGCGGTTCGGCAATAATGTTCTTCACCCGCCAGCGCGGATTGAGCGAGGCGTAGGGATCCTGAAAGATCATCTGGGCAGAGAGCGGCGCGCCGCTGCGTCCCGGCGCAAAGCGGACTTCGCCGCCCGTCGGAGCGTATAGGCCAGTCACCAGCCGCGCCACCGTGGATTTGCCACAGCCGCTTTCGCCGACGATGCTGAGGCAGCCGCCCGCCGGCACGGTAAAGCTGATGTCGTTGACGGCCTGAAGAAACTGGCGCGGCTTGCGTTCCACAACCCGGTTGAGCCACGGAGCGGAAACGTCGAACGTCTTGCCCAGCCCGTTGACGGTCAGGGCGGCCACATTTCGAGAGGAAGTCGTCATGCGGTGCCTCCCGCGTTAAGCCAGCAGGCGCTTAAGCCATTGCCGGCCGGCATCAGTTCGGGACGCTCGCGCCGACAGCGCGGACCAGCGGATTTGCAGCGTGGATTGAAAGCGCATCCTTGCGGGATCGCGTCGAGCCGCGGCATCGAGCCATCGATCTGGTTCAGCTTCTTTACCCGCGCTCCAAGCGAGGGAATGGAAGCCATCAGCCCCTGCGTATAGGGATGGCGCGGCGCATGAAGCACCTGCTCGACCTCGCCGATTTCAATGAGCCTGCCTGCGTAAAGCACAGCCACACGGTCCGCAGCCTCTGCAATCACGCCCATATCGTGGGTCACCAGCATCACCGCCGCCTGCTTTTCCTTGCACAGCCGACGGAGCAGCGAAATGATCTGCGCCTGGATCGATACATCGAGCGCCGTGGTCGGCTCGTCGGCGATGATCAATTTGGGCGAGGCCGCAAGCGCAAGGGCAATGACGACGCGCTGGCGCATGCCGCCGGAAAACTGGTGCGGATAGTGATTGACCCGCTCCTCCGGCGAGGGAATGCCGACATCCCGCAATAGCTGTACGGCGCGCGCCTTTGCCTCGGCCTTGCCGAGCGACAGATGCTGCCGGATCGTTTCCGAAAGCTGCGCGCCGACGGTGAACAGCGGATTGAGCGAGGTCAGCGGATCCTGAAAGATCGCGCCGATCTCGCGACCGCGAACGCGCTCCATCGCCCGATCGTCCAGCGCATCGATTCGTTGCTTGCCGAGCCAGATTTCGCCACCGGCGATGCGGCCGGGACGCTCGAGAAGCCCCTGGATGGCAAGGCCGGTCATGGATTTTCCCGCACCGGACTCCCCGACGACGCCGAGGATTTCACCGGCCCGAATGGACAGGCTGATATCCGATAGCGCCGTGACGGTGCCCCGGCGGCTCGGGAACTCCACCTTGAGGTTCCGGACGTCGATGACCGGCTGCTGTGCCTCAACCATGGCTCTCCACCTCGATCGGATAGCTTGGCGGGAAGATTTCAGAAACAGGCGGATGGTTCCAGCTGCGCTCCGGATACTTCGCAATCAGGCCGTCATATTGGGCCTGCGCCTGGATGCGCGCCTTTTCCATATCGAAACCGGCCAATTGTCGATCCAGCATGGATACCCGGCCGTCAACGAAGACAGCGCGCGTCACCTTGCCGGAACCGCCAACGACCAGGGTCGTAATCGGATCGACCGATGGTGCCATGATCGCGTCGTCCAGGCTGAAGACGGCAATATCGGCACGGGCTCCGGCCGACAGATGGCCGAGATCCGAGCGACCGAGTGCCTTGGCGCCGCCGAGCGTTGCCGCGTCGAACAGATCAGCGGAGCGCACCTGGTCGGGCGCATGATCGCTTATGCGGCAGGTGATGAGGCCTGTAAGCAGGTTCATCAGCATATCCGGCGGCGTCGTATCGGTGCCCATTGCGATGTTGATGCCGCGCTTGCGGCAGCTGGAGAAGGAATTGAGGATCGAACCGCTGCGGGCGGAAACCAGCGGGCAATGCACGATGGAGACGCCATTTTCGGCATAAAGCCCGAGATCTTCTTCCGTGGCATTCGTCGCATGAGGAGCAATCATCCGCTCGCTCAGCAGCCTATGCTTGGCGAGCCAGACGGGAGCGGTCGAACCATGCAACATGCGCACCGTGTCGACTTCCATCGTACCCTGCGCCATATGCAGGCGGAACTTGCAGCCGAGATCACGCGCGGCAGCATCGGTGCGCTGCAGAAGGGCAAGCGTCGACGTCTCCACCCGATCCGGCGCCAGAAGGCCGCGCACGAGATCGCCATGCCGACCATTCTGCCGCTCGATATAGGCGACGGCGTCCTTCAGGCCCTGAAAGCCGCGCTCTTCATCGAAGACCGGAACCATCTTGCCTGGCGCTTCCAGCACCATGCCGCCCGAGCGGTAGGCGGGGCTGAGATAGACGCGCAAGCCAAGATCGCCGGCAGCCTCGGCAGCAGCATCGAACTCGGCGACGGTCTCGCCCCATTCGCGATAGAACAGCGAGGCGATCGGAGCGGCGGTGGTGATGCCGTTCAGCAGGAGCTGTCCGAAGGCAAAACGCTTCTGGAACGCCAGCTCTTCCTGCGAATACATCTCGTAGGGGCCAGCTTCCACATAGCTGCGCGGCCAGACGCGTCCCTTGGCCCAACCGGGATGGCAGTCGATGCCGAGGATGGTGGTATCGAGATCGGACAGGGCATCGAGGTCGATCAAGCCGGGGCTGATAACAGCATTGCCGAAATCGATGCTGCGCACGACTTCGCCGGAAAAGTTGTGGCCAACGAAGAGAATGGCGCCGTTTTCGAACACGACCTGGCCGTTGCGGAGCAGCCTGTGGCTGCCTTCCTTGTGGCCGACGACCCAGCTCGCGGTGATCAGCGTGCGCCCTTCCGGGCGCTGGCCGAGCGAGAGACTTTCCATTGCATGTGCCATCAGGGCATCTCCACCACGGCTTGGCCGCCGCGTGCCGTCACACGGCCAGCCTTGACCACGAGCGGGCGGGGCGCGATATCGACGACGGCGTGAGCAAGCGTTTCACCGGCCAGCAGGGTGAAATCGGCGTCACAACCGACCTTCAGGCCGTAATTCTCGATCTGCATGACATCGGCGCCGCCCTGCGACACGACATGGAGGACGTGTTCCAGATCGCGGTCGGAGCGCAGTCCGTTCTTCATACCGATGACCTGGGCGCGATCGAGCATGTCCGGGTGGCCCCAAGGACCCCAGGTATCACGGATGCCGTCACAGCCGCCGCCGACGCGAACGCCTGCTTCCTTGAGACGCATGATCGAAGGCACGGCCGCCGAAGGCGCGCCGGTGGTGAGGATCGCCACATCCAGTTTCGCAATCTCGTCGATCAGCTTGCTGACACGGAGATAATCGTTCATGCCGAGCGCAAAGGCATGGCTGATCGCCACCTTGCCCTGCATGCCGTTGGCGCGGATGCGCTCGAACATCATCTCCATCGTGAAGGCACCAAGTTCGCCGGCTTCGTGCAGGTGGATGTCGATCGGAACGCCATGCTTAGTGGCAAGGTCAAACAGGATGTCGAGCTGGCCCTTGGGATCGCGGTCAATGCCGCAAGGATCGATGCCGCCAAGGACTTCACAGCCCTGGCGCAGCGCCTCGTCAAGCAATTCTACCGTCCCGGGCATGACCATTACGCCCGACTGCGGGAAAGCGACGATTTCGATATCGATGATGCCCTTGAGCTTCTCGCGGGTTTCCCAAACGCCTTCGACGAGCCGCAAACCGTGAGTGGGATCTATGTCGACATGGCTGCGGATATGCGTGCCGCCATGCGCAGCAAGACCGATCGCGTGGCGCATGGACTGACGATGCGGATCGATGCCGATTTCCAGACGATGCTCGCGCTCGAAATCGATCCGTTCGCGCAGGACTGCAGCGCGATTATTGACATGCCACGGCATGCCCCAGGTGGTCTTGTCTAGGTGGGTATGTGCGTCGATCAGACCGGGCGCCGCGATCGCATTGCCGCCGTCTTCGACCGGCACGCCCGGTTCGGCTTCGAACTTTCCAAAGCCTGCAATCTTTCCGTCGCGGATGAGGATATCGCAGGTGTCACCAGCCATCGGCCTGACATTGCGGAGCAGAAGATCGTTCATGAACTTACCTCAGTTTGGGATTAAGAGCATCGCGCAGCCAGTCGCCAAGCAGGTTGACGGCCACGACCAGCAGGCAAAGCTGGATGACGGGAAACAGCACGATCCACCAGGAACCGGCAAACAGGAACTGGTTACCGATGCGGATGAGCGTGCCGAGCGAAGGCTGGCTCGGCGGCATGCCGATGCCAAGGAAGGACAGCGTGGCCTCCGTGAGGATCGCCATGCCGAAATTGAGCGTCGCCGCGACCATGATCGGCGTCAGCGTGTTCGGCAGGATATGTTTGCCCATGATGCGACGGGCAGGCACGCCGATCAGCCTTGCCGCCTGCACATAATCCTTGCCGGCCTCGACGATCGCCTGCGCACGCACCGTGCGGGCATATTGCACCCAGCTCGATAGCGCGATGGCAAAGACAAGCACGGCTGAGGCACCGATCTCCCGCAGGCTTTCCGGCAGCATCTGCCGCACGACCGTGGACACCAGAATTGCGACGAGAATGGTGGGTATGGACAGCATGACGTCGCCGATGCGCATCAGCAGATTGTCGATGAAACCACCGAAGAAACCGGCGACAAGGCCGGCGACCAGTCCGATCAACAGCGACAGGACGACGGAGGCGACGCCGATAACGATGGAAATGCGCGTGCCGTAAAGGACGGCGGACAGCATGTCTCGCCCTTGCGTGTCAGTGCCGAGGAGATAGGGCATCTCGCCGCCGTCGTGCCAGATCGGCGGCAGCTCCGCCTTCCACATATCCAGCTGCGCGCCGTCATAGGGATTTTGCGGCGCGATCAGCGGCGCCAGCAACGCCGTCAGGATCAAGATAGCAAGGATCGTCGCGCCGAAGATCGCTGTCTTGCTATGGGTAAAAGACCACCAGAGGTCGCTATTGCGTAGGCGCTTGAAGAGCGACGGGCGCAAGGGCTTTTCCGGTTTCGACGTTTCGGACAGTTCCATGGTCATCGAACAGGCTCCTGGTTTCGATCAGCGTGCAGTGCGCAGGCGGGGATCGATCACCGCATAGGCGATGTCCACCAACGTGTTGAGAACGACAAAGATGAAGGAGATGATGCAGAGATAGGCGGCCATGACTGGAATATCGAGGAAAGTGACCGCCTGGATGAACAGCATACCCATGCCCGGCCACTGGAACACCGTCTCGGTGATCAGTGCGAAAGCGATCAGCGCCCCGACATTCATCGCCGTCATGGTGACCACCGGCATCAGACAGTTGCGCAGCGCATGGCGGAAGTAGATGCGCCAACGCGGGATGCCACGGGCGCGGGCGAACTTGATATAATCGGAGCGCAGCACCTCAAGCATTTCGGCACGCACCAGACGCATGACGAGCGTGATCTGATAGAGCGACAGCGCAATCGACGGGAGGATGAGCGCGGCGCGGCCCGACGATGTCAGAAACCCTGTCGACCACCAGCCGATCTGTACGACATCACCGCGTCCGAAAGCCGGCAACCACCCCAAATTGACCGAAAAGCCGAGGATGAGCAGAATGCCGACGACGAAGCTCGGCAGCGAGACACCGACAATAGAAAGAAACTGCAACCCCTCCGTATACCATTTGCCGCGCTTGATCGCTGTGAGCACGCCGAGGGGAATGCCGAATACCAGCGAGATCAATGTTGCGACGAAGACGAGCTCCAAGGTGGCGGGAAAACGCTCGGCAATCAGCGGCAGCACTTTCTGGCCGTTGCGATAAGAGACGCCGAAATCGCCTTCCGCCGCATTGACGACGAACCGAATATACTGCGTCGGCAGGCTGTCGTTGAGACCCAACCGCTCGCGCAGCGCCGCACGGTCCGCCTGAGACGTCTGCTCGCCGACCATCAACTCCACAGGATCGCCCGCAAGCCGGAAGATCAGAAATGCCAGCAAGGCAACGGCAAGCATGACCAGGATTGCATTCCCGAGACGCTTGATGATGAAAACCAGCATGAGGACCTCTAGGCTTCGCTTCGGTCTCCGCCAGGCCTGTAAGAATGCCCGGCGAAATTCAAATTCAGTGGCGGCGGGGAAATCGGCGGCGGCGAGCGGTTCGAATGCCTGCCGCATACTACCTCAAACCGTCGCTTTCGACGGTCGTCGCAGCATAAGCATTGCTCGCTGCGAACCTCCTCCTTCACTCCCTTTGACAGCCATTAACGCAGATAATTCGAAGTTGTCAACGCGATTGTCGACAATATCGGACATTAATGTTGAACAGAGGTCAGCAAAGGAAAAGAGCGCCTCGCGGCATCGCAAGGCGCTCTCTCGAATTTCGATATTGCAGAGACCCGATCGTCACTCGGCCATTTGCGTCAGCCACAGGCGAGGCTTGTTGTCGGCGCGGAAGTCGATGCTCTTGACCTTGCTCAACACTGCCCAAGCGATCGGCTGCTGATGAAGCGGGATAAGCATGACCTGATCCTTGGCGATCTTCAGTGCCTGAGCCTCGATGGCGAGCCGCTTTTCGCTGTCCGGCTCCTGAGCCGCCTGTTCCACCAGCTTATCGAGATCGGGATTCGACCAACCACCATAGTTGGAAACGCCCATGGAGCCCTTGCGGGTGGACAGAACCTGCGACAACAGCGAGTAGGCATCGAGCGTCGGCTCGTTGGCCCAGCTCAGGTTGAAGACATCGGCCTTGCCGTTGCTACGCTTCGGCGTCTGCACGGCGCGTGGGCCGATATCGATACTCGGCTGGAAGCCGCTGCGCTTCAGCATGTTGGCGATGCCCGAGCAAACATCTTCTTCGTTGATGCTTTCGTCATTCATGCACGTATAGGTGAAGGCGAGGTTCTTCTGACCGGCATCTTCCAGGAGCTTCTGCGCGGCTTTGGGGTCAGCCTGCTTATAGGTGTCGAGATCCTTGACGTAGCCGGAGATTTCCGGGGCGATCAGCGAACCGGACGGGCGAGCGAGGCCACGCATCACCTTCTTGTTGATCAGATCGCGGTCGATGGAGGCCTCGAAGGCCTGGCGTACACGAAGATCGTTGAACGGATTGGGGCGACCATCTTCCAGTTTTTCCTTGCGATTGAAGGCAACAAAGACGGTCCGCAGTTCGGTGCGCTTCTTCACCGAGATATTCGGCGTTGACTCAAGACGCGGCAGATCCTGGATCGGCGCGGAGTCGATGAAATCGATCTCGCCAGACAGAAGGGCGGCAACGCGTGTTGCAGCAGAAGCGATCGGCACGAACTCGATACGATCGAGATTGTGCTTCTTCTGATCCCACCAACCGCTATTGGCAACCAGCACCGTCTTGGCATCGGGCACGCGGCTGTCGAGCTTGAACGGCCCGGTGCCGTTGGTGTGCATGGTCGTATAGCCCTCGACCTTGGATGCGAAATCCGTCGGCTTCTCGCTGTTGTTGTCCTTCAACCACTTGGCGTTGAACATGAAGATGTTGGTGATGTCGTTGAGGAACAACGAAGTGGGCGCGGAAACTTCGATGTCGACGGTGTGATCGTCAACCTTCTGAATGCCGACGTAGAGCGGAATATTGCCACGCAGCGGCGAAGCCGGATCCGAGGCGCGCTTGAACGAAGCGACCACATCATCGGCGGTAAAATCAGCCCCGTCATGGAACTTCACGCCCTTGCGCAGAGTAAAGCGCCAGTGCTTGTTGTCGACCAGCTTCCATTCGGTAGCGAGCGCCGGCTCAATCTTGAAGTTCGCGTCATAGCGAACGAGGCCTTCGTAAATGTGGTTGAGGAAGGCGAGGTTCGACGTGGACGGAACGGAATCCGGGTCCAGCGAATAGATGTCCGCCCGGCTACCCCAGCGCACAGTTGCGGCATCGACCGGCGCAGCCAGTGCGGCCGTTGCCAATGCGGCGATGATGATCTTCTTCAAACCAAGCATTGTTTCTCCCCTCGGTTATTTGAAGGCGACCCAGTCCGAAGGCTCGCCTCAGTTGGCCGGGAGTATCGATGCGGCCTACACTATTGTCAATTAAATTGTTGACAATTATCGTACGCAAAAATCAGTTCGATCGGCGCCAAGCCGAACAACTGAAACATGGGAGGAAAATATGGAAGATCTGCTTCTGCTGCATGGAACGCTCGTAACGGTCGATCCGGAGCGCCGGATTATCGAGGATGGCGCGCTGGCAATTTCGGGAGACCGGATCGTCGAGATCGGCACGGCTGCCGAACTGGCGCCACGTCATGCCGACAAGAAGGTGATCGATTGCCGTGGCAAGATGATCATTCCGGGCCTCATCGATGCACACGGCCATGCGGGCCATGCGCTGATCCGCAGTATAGCCGCCGACACCAACGCCCTGTGGATGCGGGTGGTGACACCCACCTACTATCACTACGTCACCCGTGACTTCTGGTATGCGGATGGACTGGTTTCTGGCCTGGAGCGACTTCGCGCCGGGGTGACGACGGGCGCAAGCATCATCACCTCGATGCCGCGCGCCGACGACCCGTTGTTCGCCATCAACCATGCACGTGCCTATACCGAACTCGGCCTGCGCGAGATCGTCTGCGTCGGCCCGTCTGGCCTGCCTTGGCCGCACCCCGTCACCCGTTGGGAAAGCGGCAAGCCCGAGCGGCGCAGCATTGCCTTCGAAGAGATGATCGAGGGTTCTGAGGCGGTGATCCAGACGCTGAACGGCAGCGCGGATGGTCGCATCAGCGTCTTTCTGACACCGTTCACCATCGTGCCCTCGGTGGAGCCTTCCAACGCCTCAACGCCGGATCAGGCCGTCAACCTGACGGATGCCGACCGGATGCAGGCTCGCCGTGTCCGCGAAACCGCGCGCAAATGGGGCGTGCGCATCCATTCCGACGCCTTCGCCGGGCAGATCCGCATGGCATTCCAGGACAAGGAAAATGCGCTTCTCGGACCGGACATCCATCTGCAGCATTGCTGGGGCATTTCCCATGAGGAAATGGATATCCTGGCGGAGACGGGCACGCACGTTACCCACGCGCCGCCCGGTCGATCGACACCGGTGCTGGAGATGATGGCAAGGGGCATCTCGCTGGCCGTCACCACGGACGGCGTTTCTCCGAGCCGCCATTTCGACATGCTGCAAACCGCCCGACTGTTTCAATCCACCCAACATATCCTGCACAATCACGACCGCTACCTGCTGCCGCCGGGCAAGGTCTTCGAGATGATCACAATCGATGCCGCAAGGGTCCTCGGAATGGAGCATGAGATCGGTTCGTTGGAAGTAGGCAAAAAGGCTGATATCGCCATCATCGATATGCGCAAACCGCATCTGATGCCGACCTGGATGCCCATCCACCGCCTCATCCATCAAGTCCTCGGCAGCGACGTCGACACCGTGATCGTCGACGGCAAGGTGCTGATGGAAGGAGGCAAGGTCTTGACGACAGATGTCGATGCAGCGCTCGATTTCGGCCAGCGCGAAGCGCTCGCCCTTGCCGATCGGGCGGGGCTGCATGCCCATATGCACGATCCGGGCTGGGGCAAGCTGCAGCGCACGTTTAGCGAACCGATCCGGCCGCCGCAGGCGCCCGACTGCTAGACAAATCCAGCAAGGGCGCAACGGCGTTCCTGAAACTGTTTTGGTCGATCGATCGCCAGCTCTTCTGGATCTCAGCGATCGGCGGGTATCTTCGCCGATGCCGAGCTTGGCGAAGAGAGCCAGTCTTCGATAATCTCGACAAGCAGTTCCGGAGATTCCCTATGTGGATTGTGCCCGATGCCGGAGAGGATCCGGGGTTCTCCGTGCGTCCCTGCTATCCGGCGGGGATGCTCGAGGGAGCCAAACTCATCATGCTCGCCATGTATCGTAAGCTGCGGACAGCGGAGCAACCGAAGCGCAGCATCGAGGCTCCAGTCGACAAAGGCCGGGTCCTGCCATGTGTCGATCCAGGCGTGGAGAACCCACTCGGCCTTGTCGCCGTGATATTTGGCCAGGCGGCTCATGTTATCTGCCGTCTCGAATTCCTGTTCCGCAACCCTTATTCCCGCCAGGGTGCGGTCTTCCACGAATGCCTGGGCCGCTATGGTGATGACGCCCTTGCATTGCCGCGGCAGGCTTGCCCCCGCCCAAACGGCCATGCCGCCGCCGACGCTATGTCCGCAGGCGATGAACTCGTTGACCGACAGCCTCTCGCAGAGGAGCGGAACATATTGCTCCGCCTCCGTCGCAACGAAATCCCCGCTCAATATATCGGTGCGGCGGTCGGAGCGACCAAAGCCCAAACGGTCGTAGGCGATGACCTGCCGATTGAGGGTCTTCGCCAGCAAATGCGGAAACTGCCGCCAGAGCGCGACGCATCCGAGCGAATCGTGAAACAGAATCAGCGGTGTGGTTGAACCTGGATCGATGGGCGTCCAGGACTTGGCAAAAAGCTGCCCTCCCGGGCTTTCGATCCAATATTCCCTGTCACTGATCTCAGGCACGTCAATTCTCCCGAACCGTATGTCGTTGCCACTCTATATCCAGCAAAGCGTTCCGGGACCATCACGATTGGCATCGAAGGAACCGCCGATCCGGCAGAAATTTGCGGCCCCAATTGTTAGAAGGGATTGCCATTCCCAAAACCTAACTATATTAGGCAAAAAACTAATATCACTAGGGATACAGAATGGCGCGGGCCGGCTTAACACGAGAAAGACTTGTCGAAGCGGCGGCGAAATTTGCGGATGAACACGGATTCGATTTCCTGACCCTGGCCGCACTCGCCCGCCAATTCGATGTGAAACTGGCAAGCCTCTATTCGCATGTGAAGAGCTCGGACGACCTCAAAGCCGGCGTGGCATTGCTCGCCCTCTCGAAACTGGCCGACCGTGCAGACGAAGCCATAGCCGGACGCGCGGGCAAAGATGCGCTGATTGCTCTGGCCGATGTTCACCGCATATTCGCACGCGAGCATCCCGGTCTATTTCAAGCAGCACGGTTCCCAGTCGATAGCGCAACCGCCGCCACAAGCGGCGGCGTCCGGCTATCGCGGAGCATGCAGGCGGTCGTGCGTGGCTATTCGCTGGTGGAAGCGGATTGCATTCACGCCATACGCTTGTTGGGCAGCTTCTTCCTGGGCTTTTCTGTGCTGGAGTTGGCCGGGAGCTTCTCCCACAGCCAGCCTGAGGCCGGGGTGTCCTGGTTGCGAAGCCTTGATGCGCTCGATGCGCTCCTGAAAGGCTGGGCTATCTCAAGCGCCGGCCAATCCCCCATTCTCCCGACCTGATCGAGCTTAGAAATGTCCATGAAACTTACCTCGATAACGACGCCAATCACGCCCGATCTGCTCTTCGGCGCGCTTGAAGCAGAACGCACGGATATCGGCCTCATTCCGCATCGTCTACCTTCTTGGGCCCGCGCCCAATGCGACGAGGCGCAGTTCTTGATGGTCGAAGCGCAGCCATCTGGCGTTCGGGTCGCATTTCAGACATCCGCGACAACAGTCGAGTTAGACGTCCTCGCCACCAAGCGCGACTATGTGGGGATGCCTCCTCGCCCCGCCGGCGTCTACGATCTGCGCGTGAATGGGCGGCTGGAAAGGCAGGAAAGCGTTTCGAACGGAAGAATTCTGCGGATTAACATGGCGACGGGAACTACGGCCATTGAGCCGGGCAAGCAGCAGACACTGTGCTTCACAGATCTTCCAGCGGGCATGAAAACCATCGATATCTGGCTGCCGCATGACGAGGCAACCGAACTCATCGCCCTGCGCTCGGATGCGCCCATTGCGCCGATCGCGGCAACCGGGAAACCCGTCTGGCTTCACCATGGCAGCTCGATCAGCCAGGGCTCGAATGCGGCGTCGCCGACAGGCATCTGGCCGGCGATCGCGGCAGATCGGGCGGACATGGAACTCGTCAACCTTGGCTTCAGTGGTAATGCGCTGCTGGATCCCTTCGTGGCACGCGCGATCCGGGATGCGCCGGCGGATTTCATAAGCCTGAAGATCGGGATCAATCTGGTCAATACCGACCTCATGCGGCTACGCGCCTTCGGCGCTGCAGTCCATGGCTTTTTGGACACCATCAGGGAGGGGCATCCGACGACACCTTTGCTCGTCGTATCGTCCGTTTTCTGCCCGATACACGAAACGATACCCGGACCGAGCCAGGCCGATCTCTCCGCATTGCGGCGAGGACGCCTGCTGTTTCAGGCCGGGGGCAATGCCGACGAAGTAAGGCAAGGCAAGTTGACGCTCACCGTTATCCGCGATCGGCTCCGAGCGGTCGTCGAGCGAAGATCACAAAGCGACGGCAATATTCACTACCTGGACGGCCTTGAGCTTTACGGAGAGGCGGACAACGCACGCCTCCCCTTGCCGGACGAACTGCATCCGGATGCTGAAACCCATCGGCTGATGGGTGAACGCTTCGCGGATCTCATTTTCAGCTCCGGCCGCTTCACCGGCAGAAAACAGCTGCGTCGCTAATGCCGCACAGCTGCTCCCGGTAAGAAAACGCCAGGTCGTGGATCTCACTCTGCCGCCTGGGTGACGGATGCAACATCGGAGGACGAAGGTTCTCCCGCCAGGCTGGCTTGTCCAAGCGCCACGATGACAACGGTTATCAGGCTGGCTGCGACGGAGACCCAAAATCCGTTCGTCGGGCCGAAATTGTCGACCACCAGACCGGAGATAAAAGCGCCGAGTGCCATGCCGATACCGATGCCGGTCATCACCCAGGTCACGCCTTCAGTCAGCATCGATTCCGGCACGCGCCGCTCGATCAGGCCGAAGGCGGTGATGAAGGTCGGCGAGATCGCGACGCCGCTCAGGAAAACCGCGAAGGCAAGCAGAGCGACGGATGAGCCGGCAACAAGGAGTGGCAGAGCCGTTACTGCAAGCACACTGACGGCGACCAGCAGCTGACGTTGGAGCGGCATCTTGAGATTCAATGCGCCGATCGCCAGACCGACGAGAAAGGAGCCGATGGCGTAGACGCCGATCACGATGCTTGCCGCCTCGGGCTGACCCAGTTCCTTGGTGATGGCAACAGCGCTGACTTCTGCAGTCGCGAAGGTCGCCCCCACGAAAATCAGGGCCGTCGTGATGATCTGGACCGGACGATGCCAGATTGCCGAACGCTGGCGACCTTCGGAGCCCGATACACGCACCTTCGGCTCGGTCGACCGCTGTAGCAGAAATGCGATTGTCCCGAGCGCAAGGGACGCGGTGCTAACGACCATTCCTGCTTCCGGAAACAGCGAAACGGCAAGACCGACCGAAAGAGACGCGCCGGAAATATAGACAAGCTCGTCGGCAGCGGATTCGAAGGCAAAGGCCGTGTTCAGCTCCGGCCGACCGCGAAAGATCTCCGTCCAGCGGGCGCGCACCATGGCCGGCATGCTGGGCATGACAGCCGAGAAGAAGGCGGCAGCGAATAGCGTCCACGCCGGCCAACCCTGCCTCGCAGCAATGATGAGAGCGGCAAAGGCGATCACGGAGACGAGTGTAGCGGGCGCAACAACGGCACGTTGGCCGAGCCGATCGACAAACCTGGAAATCTGTGGCGAGACGAGCGCATTGGTGAGTGCAAAGGTCGCGGAAACGGCGCCTGCAAGCCAATACTCCCCGCGCGTCTGCGAAAGCATGGCGATGATGCCGATGGGAGCCATCGCAAACGGAAGGCGGGCGAAGAAGCCGGCGGCCGCAAAACCCTTGGCGCCCGGAACCTGAAAAATCTCTTTATATGGATTGGACATCGCAATGCTCCTTGACTGATCGAAGGCGCCTAATACATACGTGGCGTATGTGAATGAGATAATTGCATACGCGACGTATGTCAACTATCATACGCGGCGTATGTCAATTATTGTGGAAGCATGAACGGAGATATGATGCGCAAGCCCCGCAGCGAAATGATTGCCGAGACGCGGGCAAAGCTACTGGCCGCCGGCCGCGAGGCGTTCGGAAACGTTGGATACGCCGAAGCCTCCATGGACGATTTCACGGCCGCTGCCGGGCTGACGCGCGGTGCGCTCTACCATCATTTCGGCGACAAAAAAGGATTGCTGCAGGCCGTTATCAACGAAATCGATGCCGAAATGGCAGGAAGGCTTTGCGGCATTTCGGCTCAAGCGTCATCGCGCTGGCAAGGCTTCGTGGACGAGAACGTCGGCTATGTGGAGATGGCACTGGAGCCAGAGATCCAGCGTATCATGTTTCGCGACGGGCCGGCGGTGTTGGGCGACCCCTCTGGATGGCCAAGCGCGAACGGCTGTATCACCACCATTACCCAAAGTCTTCGCAGCCTTCGCGAGGAAGGAACCATCGTCGATATTGATCCGGAAGCCGGAGCTCGCCTCATCAATGCGGCAAGCAGCAGCGCCGCGCAGTGGATCGCCAATTCGGATAATCCGGAAGCTACCTCGAAACGGGCAGTCGCAGCTTTCCGCACTTTTCTCGAGGGACTGTTGATCAAAAGGGACTGAACGCGGCCATCCCTATGCATGGCGATAGCGGTGCTGTTCATCTGATCTAGCGATAGAATTCGGACGGTGGCTTTCCGAAATGCCGGCGAAACATCGCCGTAAAGGCACTCTGGCTGGCATAGCCGCAATCGAAGGCGATATCGATGACGCGCTCGCCGCTTGCAAGCCGCCGCAAGGCAAATAGCAGCCTCGCCTGCTCGCGCCATCTCCCGAAGCTCATACCCGTTTCCTTGCTGAACAGCCGATGGATGGTCTTGGCGGTAACGCCGAGCCGTTCGGCCCATTGCCCGACCGTCGAGCTATCCGAAGGGTCTTCGCTGACGGCCTCGCAAATCAGTTTGATACGGGCATCTGCCGGCATGGGAAGATGGACGGGCAATATGTCGGAAACCCGCACTTCATCGGCAACCAGCCGCATGAGACGATCGTCCCGGCTACCCTCCTCATAATCTCGCGGCACGTGAACGGCAGCGACAACGAGCTCGCGCAGCAGCGGCGAAACCTCGATGACGCAGCTTCGTGCAGGCAGATGCCGGATCGCCGTCGCATCGATGAAGACGGTGCGGATCTTGACCTCGCCCGACATTCTTACATCGTGTTCCAGGCCGGCGGCCAGCCACAACGCCCGGCTCGGCGGCACGACCCAAGATCCCTCCGCCGAGCGCACGATCATTACGCCCTCTATCGCATAGAGCAGTTGGCCGCGCGGATGCGAATGCCATCCCGTCGAAGACCCGTCGGGATAGTTGATGTCCATTGCCGCCATGGCGCGATGCGTATCGTGAAAGTCGAGATGCTTTCGAGTCGGATCGTCCTGCATGTCCCAATCTCTACAATTATATTCAGTATAGAGTGATACGGACCAAACTGGAAACGATAACCGTGGGTCTCAATGAAAGTTCACGGTTATCGATCATGAAAAACAAACTCGCATTTCTCTATCCTCTCTTCGCGATCATCCTCTGGTCCGGAAACGTCATCGTTTCCAGAATGTCCGCGCACACGATCGGGCCCGAGGCGATCACCTTCTATCGCCTGCTGTTTGCCGTTCTTCTGATGAGCACCTTCGTCGCCGCTCCCGCGTGGCGAAATCGCGCCGTCATCTGGCCCCACATCGGAAAATTCGCCATTCTCGGCTTCCTGGCGATGTGCCTGTTCCAGAGCCTGTCCTACCTGGCGGCCGAATCCACCACGGCGACCAACATGGCGATCTTCACGGCGTTGGCGCCGCTGCTGACGGTTGCCTTGAGCGCCATCGTCCTGAAGGATACCCCGACGGTTGGAATGGTCGGCGGCGGCGTCCTCTCGCTAGTCGGGCTTGTCTATCTCGTCAGCGGCGGCAATCCGGCGACCATTGTGGAAAACGGCGTGCATCTCGGCGATCCGCTGATGCTGATAGCTGCCATGGTTTATGCGCTTTACGGCGTTCTGCTGAAGCGCTGGAACCTTCCGGTCGCAGGCTGGCAATCAACCTATATGCAGGCGATCTGCGCCCTGACGATCATGTTCCCCGCATTCCTGGCAACTCCCGCAACGATGCGATCCCTGAATGCCGATACGCTGCCGCTCATCGCCTATGCCGGCGGTATGGCTTCGGTCGTTCTGCCCTTCTTGTGGATCCGCGGCGTCCAGATCCTCGGACCCAGCCGGTGTGCAGCCGTCATCAATCTTCTGCCGGTCTTCACCGCAATCGGCGCCATAACGATGCTTGGCGAACCTGTGCACAGCTATCATATCATAGGCGGCGGCCTTGCCTTGATCGGTGTCGCCAGCGCCGAAATCTTCCGCCGACCATTGCGCGGTGCGCCGCCGATCGTGCCGGAGGTGGTCGATTAGTCGCTGCGAGCCGAGGCCGCCGAACCGAATGAGATCGAGCCTGCGCTTTGCAATCGCAGGCTCGATCTCATTCTGACCGCTGGCCGCTCGAAATTCGTCGCTGGAGATGTCTATCGCCACAAGGCTGGCGCTCGGGTGCGGCGGGGGTGGCGGCAAGCATCGAATAGACAGAGGCTAGCTCGCGTTAGGCCTTGCGAGCTTTCCGCCCCCCGACCTTTGTTCCGGCCGGAGGGGCAACGGACGCCCGCTTCACGAGCGAGCATTCCAGCTTGGTAATCTGATAGCGGCGCTCCCGCGGCAGGACTGCCGTTTCCAGATGTTCAATCGCCCATTGTCCCATGGCCATATGCGGTAGAACCGACGTGCTCAAAGGCGGCACGAGATGACGGCAAATGTCCTCATCGTCATAGCCCATGACGGACATATCCCCGGGAATGTGAAGCCCCGCCTCCTTCAATGCCTCGTAGCAACCGATGGCAGTGCGGTCGTTCTGGCAGAAGATGGCCGTCGGACGTTCGGCGAGAGAAAGCAGCTTCATCGTCGCGGAGTAGCCGGCACTCGCCGACCAATCGCCCTCTATGACCAGTTCCGGGTCAAAGGGAATGTCGGCCGTCGCCAAGGCACGGCGATAGCCCGTCAATCGATCCTGGGCGGCCTGCATCCAGGGCTCGCCGGTGATCGTCGCGATCCTATGGTGTCCGTGCGATATCAAATGCCGGGTCGCGGTCTGCCCCCCGGCGATCTCGCTGGGGACGACCGCGGGAAATGCGTAGTCGGAAGTGTAGCAATTCAGAAGCACGATCGGAATATTGAGATCATAGAGATAATCAGGCACCTCGACTTCACGAGTGAATATGGTCATGTAGATCAGAGCCGAAATCCCGCTATTGCTGAGCGCCTTGATCGCTCTCGGCTCCATAATCGGGTCGCTCATGGTCTGCGCAACGAGGAGAACGTTTCCGGCATTCCATGAGGCCTGACGGGCGCCTTCGATCGCAACGACCGCCTCTGGGCTAGTCGCGAGCTGGTCGACGGCAAAGCCGATAATGCCGTCCAGCTTCGCAGGTGAAAGAAGCGCGGGCGGCGTCGACAGTACCGGCGCGACATAGCCAAGCTGGCGCGCCGCTTCAATGACCTTCTCGCGGGTTTGCTGCGACAGACGCATGCCGGGAGTGTTGTTAAGCACGAAAGACACCGCGGTCTGCGAGCATCCGGCGGCCTTGGCTATATCGGTCATCGTCACCCTGTTGCCCGGACGACGTCCGTTTCGCTTCGATGGCCTGCGGTCTTCGTCCGTCAGGTTGCCATTTGCGGCCGGTATCTTCTTCATGATGGCGTCTCTTCTCCCTATTGCGGAGCCGGCCAAATCCCCACAGCCCTCCCCGGTCGCTAATATTTATTACCATCATTGAAGCAGGTTCGGCAACTGGTCCGAACGCGAATGGGATGATCGTCCACAATTGCTCAAGGCTTAAAGGCACGAAACCATTGCAGAATGCGGCATTTTCATTCTCTCGGCACTCGTTTAGCGGCATATTGTATTACTAATTCTATTTACTAATCGAAATTAGTCGTATACCGTCATTCTCGTGGTTGGACGTGCCGTATCTCGCTTGGCGAGAGGCCCTAGGAGGGGGTCCCGGACGATCTGCCGCGACTTGCAACCAGATCCCGACACGGGTCTATGGGAGGATTGTCATGAAGCACCTAACAAGGGGCGCTGCCGTCTTTGCGGCAGGGCTGATGCTAAGCTATGCAACAGCGACTTATGCCGCCGACAAGCCGACGCTGGCCTTTGTCGTCAACGGCGCATCCGACTTCTGGAAGGCTGCCGAAGCCGGTGTGAAGAAGGCCCAGGCGGAACTGCCGGACTTCAACATGGAACTGAAATATCCCGAGCAATCGTCGGTCGCGATCCAACAGCGGCTGATGGAGGATCTGGTTTCGGCCGGCGTCAAAGGCATCATGGTTTCCGCTGTCGATCCCAAGACCTCTACCGACGGGCTGAACAAGATCGGCTCCGAAACCGCATTGTTCACCACCGATAGCGATGCTCCGGATACGAACCGTGTCGCCTATATCGGCTCCTCCAACGTCGACGCCGGCAAACAAGCTGCCGAAATCGCCAAGAAAGCCATGCCGAACGGGGGCAAGTGCATCGGCTTCGTGGGGCTGCTCGGTGCAGACAATGCCAAGGAACGCATTCAGGGCATGAAGGACGGCCTGGCGGGCACGAAGATCGAGCTGACCGACGTGCGCGGCGACGATATCGATCAGACCAGAGCGAAGAAGAACGTCGAAGACGCGCTCGTCGCAAGCCCCGACGTCACCTGCATGGTCGGCTTCTATTCCTACAACACGCCGCGCATCTATGAAGCGCTGCGTGAAGCAGGCAAGCTCGGCCAGATCACCGTCGTCGGCTTCGATGACGATCCGATCACGCTCGGCGGCGTCAAGGAAGGCACGATTGCCGCCACTGTGGTCCAGCAGCCCTACCTCTGGGCCTATCAGGGCATGAAGCTGATGGCCGCCTACCTGAAGGGCGACAAGTCGGGCATTCCTGCCAACAAGCTGATCATTATCCCGACGAAGATCATCGGCAAGGATGACGTGGACGCTTATGCTGCAAACCTGAAGGCGATGGCCGGCAATTAAGGCCAGCCTGCAGCGGCGCCGGTTGCGGGGACCGGCGCTGCTCGAATGCAGTTGCACACGACGCAGAGACTTTTGAAGTCACATCGTACAGGCGCAATACTCGTATGAATCAGAGATCTGATACATTGACATCAACGGAAGTCACGGCGCCATTTCTCAGCCTTTCGGGAATTGGCAAGACCTATCCCGGTGTCGTGGCGCTCGACAATTTTTCGATGGATGTCAGCCCCGGTGAGGTGATCGGTCTCGTCGGCGAGAATGGCGCCGGCAAATCGACCCTGATGAAAATACTTGGAGGCGTCGTTAAGCCCGACCGCGGAGCCATTCGACTGGATGGAACCGAACACGGCGCTTTTACCGTAGAAAGCAGCATCGCGTCGGGGATCGCCTTCGTCCATCAAGAGCTTAACCTGTTTGACAATCTCGACGTCGCGGCGAATATTTTCCTGGGTCGCGAACCGTTGCGTGGCGGCGTTCTCAAACTTGTCGACAGAAGCCGCCTGCGCGACATGGTCACCCCCTTGCTCAAGCGGGTCGGCGCGAACTTCTCTCCGGATACGCCGGTGGCTTCGCTGTCGCTGGCGCAGCAACAGATGGTCGAGATCGCCAAGGCGCTCTCGATCAATGCGCGCCTTGTCATTCTCGATGAACCGACGTCCAGCCTGCCCCTTGCCGAAACCGAGAAACTGCTGACCGTCATATCGTCGCTGAAGGCGGAAGGCATCAGCGTCATTTTCATTTCCCATCGCCTGCACGAAGTCGAGCGCGTTGCCGATCGCGTCATCGTACTCCGCGACGGTACGCTTGTCGGCACATTGCCCAGGGACTCGATCGATCATGACCGCATGGTCAAGCTGATGATCGGCCGCGCCTTGAGCGCTCGCGATGCCGAGCCAGCGCGCCCGCCGGGCAATGTCGCACTGAAAATATCGGCCATCCGCACTGCCGCCTATCCGACGCGGCCGGTCGATCTCGATATCCGATATGGCGAAATCCTCGGGCTCGCCGGCCTTGTCGGATCGGGCCGGACCGAACTAGCGCGCGTCCTCTTCGGGATCGACAGAAGCTATGGCGGCGGCGCAATCGTGCTTGATGGACAAAATATCAAGCTGAATTCCGCTAGGCAGGCGGTCGCAAACGGCATCTTCCTGATCCCGGAAGACCGCAAGCTCAACGGTATCCTGCTGGATTTACCGATCGCGCAGAACATATCGCTGCCCAACCTTCCGGCCTATGCGCGCCGCTCCATGGTATCGACGGTACTGGAGGACGCTGCCGCCGAAACCCAGCGCCGCCAGCTCAGCATCAAGGCCCCTTCCATCTCGACCCGAACCGGGACGCTTTCCGGGGGGAATCAGCAGAAGGTCGTTCTGGCCAAATGGCTGTCGATGCGCCCGAAGGTCCTGATCTTCGATGAGCCGACGCGCGGCATCGATATCGGCGCCAAGAATGAAATCTATAGCCTGATGCGCAAGCTCGCCGATGCCGGCGTCGCGATCCTGATGATTTCAAGCGACATGGAAGAGGTAATCGGCGTTTCCGACCGTATTGCGGTCATGCACGAGGGACAGATCGCCGGCATTCTCGACAAGGACCAGTTCAGTCAGGAAAACGTGCTTTTGCTCGCCGTCGGCAAAACGCTACACTAGAGCATTTCTACCCCGAACGGAGCGGCAGAAATGCTCTATCTCTTTGTTTTTACGCAATGCCGGACGCAAAACCGCTGCGCACTTTTGCTGGATTTGCTCTAACGGCCGCAGCCAATGGGAATTGAGATCGATGACTAAGAAAGACCTGGGCCTGCTCCTGTTGATCATCGTGGTCGGCATCGTCGTCACGATCATCAACCCACGCTTCCTTCTGCCGATCAACCTCGCCAATACCTCCAATCTCATCGGGCTTTTCGGGATATTGTCGATCGGCCAAGCCTTCGTCATCATCACCGGCGGCATCGAACTATCGGTCGGTTCGCTGGTCGCCCTGCTCGGGGTGCTGTTCATCGACTTCATTGCGGTCCAGAACATGCCTTGGGCCGTCGCGCTTCCCCTTATCCTGATCCTCGGCGGCGTCCTGGGCGCGATCCACGGCTGGCTGATTACGCGGCTCAACCTGCAGCCTTTTGTCGTCACGCTCTGCGGCTTGCTGATCTACCGTGGCGCGGCGCGGTTCTACACGGCAGACGGCACCGCCGGCTTCGCCTTCGGTCAGAATTTCCCTTCCCTTGAGTTTCTGACTGCCGGCCGTTTTTACGGCGTGCCGAACACATTCATAGCGCTTGTCATCATCGCGGCGGTGATGTGGATCGTCCTCCATCGCTCGGTTTATGGACGGTATCTCTACGCCATCGGCAAGAATGAGGAAGCCGCGAAATATTCCGGTATCCGCACCTCGAAAATGGTGATGATTTCCTATGTCATATGCGGCGTGCTGACAGCGCTTTCAGCAATCTATTTTGCCATGTACACCCGCTCGATCTCGCCAGCGAGCCACGGACAGTTCTACGAACTCTATGCAATCGCTGCGGCGGTGCTCGGCGGCTTTTCGTTGCGCGGCGGCGAAGGTTCGCTCATCGGTGTGGTGCTCGGCACGATCCTGCTGCAGGAGCTGCAGAATCTCGTCAACCTCCTCGGCATCCCCTCCTCGCTCAACTTCGCCGTCATGGGTGGGGTGATCCTGATCGGCGTGCTGATCGACCAACAATGGAGCGCAATTCGCGCGCAACGGACCCTGGTGTCGGCCGCCCGACAAGTTGACGTCCGGCAGCCGGCGGAATGAGCATCTCAAACAACGACAACGCTGCGCCGAATGGCTGATGACATCAGCGCGCGGGGTCAGGCGGCGGTCAGCTTCCTGACCCAGGCCTCGACCTCATCACCGCTGCTCATATCGGCCTGCACCAGTCCGTCGATCATGAAGGTCGGAGAAACGTGAATTCCGTTCTGACGGGCATATTTGCTGTGCCACTTTATTTCGCGGTCGAGATCCGGGATCGAGAACGCATCCTTCAATCGAATGTCGCTATAGCGCTCCAGACGTTCGATCAGTTGGTTCGGCGTCACATCCATATTCGGCCCGCCAGCATGATGCGCGAACTCGAACTCCTCGCGATGCGCCCCAATCGCAGCCATCACCGTCTTAGCCGTCTCCCTGCCGCCGGCAAGCGTCGACGCAGCGAGAATGCATCGCACCAGAACGCCGGAATACATATGCCAAGGCTGCGATTGCAACCGGATCTTGATGGTAATCCTATCCTCACCGGCCTGACCGAGGAGCGCATCAAGTTTGTTGAACGCCTTGACCGAAAACGGGCAGGTCGGCTCAAGGAAAACTTCGAAGACGCGCGGGCCATGACCCCAGGTTAACGGATCTGCGCGCCAGGCTGCTTTGGTCATGCCGGTTCCTTGTCCTTCTGTGGGAGAATCATCGATAGCATTCCAGATGGGAACGGAAGCATCACGTTTTCGCTATCCCCCGGCGCTGGAAATTTTTCGAACCTCGGCGCATGTTTTCAAATTCCGGTACTTTGCACCTCGAACGAAACGATCGTGTATCGCTCCTGCAGGAAGGTCAGCAACCGAGTTCCACCGCTATCGTCACCGGCATGCTGCCAGTGGACATCATAGGAGATGTAATCGACGACGGAAGTCGGTCCCATCGTCTTGCCGACAAAGCGGAAAAGATATCTGGCTGGCTCGAGGGGCGCCTCAATCAAGGGAATGACGGCGCCGGTCTCGCGCGGCAACTCAATGACGACATGCGCCCTTTGCCGCCGCGGTATTCGCCTGTCGAACCACTTGAGCGGTGACAGCACGAGAAATGCAATCGCTGCCCCGGCACAACCGACAGTAAGCTGCCCGCCGCCGATGCAGAGACCGATAGCGGTCATAATCCACAATGTTGCCGCCGTCGTGACGCCCGTTACCAAGTCGCCGCGCCTCAGAATGGCGCCGCCGCCGATGAAACCGACACCCGTCAACACACCGAGCGGAAAGCGCAGGATGTCCATGGATGAAAATGATTGTGGCGATCTGCCGGAGGCGGAAAGCAGCAGATTGGCCTGGATCATCATCAGGCATGCGGCAAGCCCGACGAGTATCGTGGTTCTGAAGCCGGCGGCATGGCCGCCGATCTGACGATTGATGCCGATCAGCGCTCCCGCGGCAATGACCAGAACCAGCCGCAATGCGATATCCAGCCAACTGATGTTCAAGGCCATGAGCTCACTCGTCGTGCCAGGCAAGATTTCCTCCTGCAATCGATGAAGCGGATCTCCCGTCGCTCAAAGTTGGCCGGATGTTCGCCCCTAGTCGGGCCGCTGCTCCAACGCAAGCCGCGAGGATAGGACCGACTACTCCGCGACAATGTCCTCCAAAGCCAGCGCCGCCGTCAACAGCCGCTCATCCTGACCTTTTGGAGCCGACAGCAGGAGGCCGACCGGCATGCCTGCATTTCCTGTACCGCAAGGAAGCGAAACGCCACACCAATCGAGGAAGTTGCCGATCAGCGTATTGCGCAAGGTCCTGCCGTTGACCTTGACGAACAACTCGTCGTCCGCCTCCAGCGGCGCAAGCGCCGGCGCGACATGGGCCACGGTGGGGTAAGCGAGGAACTCGTTCGCGCCAAGCATGCCATTCACTTCCCGGATCAGCTGCTCGCGAACCTTCAATATTTCAAGATAGCCAACCAGCGTTGTCCTTTCGCCGAGACGCGTACGCGCAACAACGCGGTGATCCATGCGTGCGGCTTCGGGGCCGGCCAAGCGGCGATGATGAAGCGCGAAGGCCTCGGCCGTTACGAGAGGTCCATATTCGGCCATCACCTCGAAAAGCTTCTCGAATGCTGGAAACGACTGCCGGCGCATCTTGATGCCGGCAGCGTTCAGCCGGGCGAGTGCTGCCTCGAACGCTTGCACGACACCACTCTCCGCATCGTCCATGACAATGGTGGTCGGCACAACAAGCGAGAGCCCCGCATGGCTCGCACGGACAACATCCGGCGCCGTGTGACCCCGCATCGCGGCGTCGACCCAAATGGCGTCTTGAACGCTGCGGCACAACGGACCGAGCGAATCCAGGCTGGTTGCGAGCGGAAAGACCCCGGCCATGCTGTAGCGACCACGGCTTGCCTTGTAGCCGACGAGACCGTTGAAGGCCGATGGAATGCGCACCGAACCGCCGGTGTCCGTACCGATCGAGACCGGCACCAGCCCGGACGCCACCGCAACAGCGGAGCCCGAGGACGAGCCACCCGGTATCCTAGAGGTATCCGAGGCCGTTGGATTGAGCGGCGTTCCATAATGCGGATTGAGGCCGAGGCCGGAAAAGGCAAATTCGCTCATATTCACCCGGCCGATGGCGATCATGCCCGCGGCCTTCAGCGCTTTCACGACATCCGCATCCTCTTGCGCCGGCGGTGCATCGGCGAGCACGATCGATCCCGCCGTCGTTGGCAGTCCCGCGATGTCGAAGAGGTCTTTCCAGGCGACCGGTATGCCTTCGAGCAACCCTCGCGAACGCCCTTCCCGCAACCTTTTCGATGAGGCTGCCGCCTCGTCCTTGGCGCGATCTTCGAGCAATCTCGAGAAAATCGCCTGATCCTTGTGCGAACGGATCGCTTCCAGGCTCTCGTCGACCAGCTCCACCGGGCCGAGATTGCCGGACTGGATCAGCACCGATAGTTGCGCGATCGACTTGCCGAGATGGTTCTGCGTCATGAAGTCATTCTCCCCTCCGCCGGCAGGATATGCGCGACGCACCCGTTTTGTGTCTTCCTGCGAAGACATACGCTACGGCCATCGCGCTCGACAAGAGCGGCCCCGCAGCGGGGCCGGCTGCGACCCATTGAAGTCGCTATTTGTGGTGACGGGAACGCCCCGAGGCCTTAGGCGTCCAACCGTGTCAATGCGCCGGCGCCGGTTCCTCCTCCGAGGCGTTCTGCTTGTGGTGATCTGCAGCCAGCAGCATGTAGACCGCAGGCACGACGAAGAGCGTGAACAGCGTACCGATGGCAAGACCGGTGGCGATCACCAGGCCCATGTTGAAGCGGGCAGCGGCACCCGCACCGGTCGCCAGGATCAACGGCACAACGCCCAGAACCATGGCACCTGTCGTCATCAGGATCGGGCGCAAGCGGATGCCGCAGGCGCCTTCGATCGCTTCGCGTTTGGTCTTACCTTCAGCCTGCAGGGTATTCGCCACTTCGACGATCAGAATGCCGTGCTTGCTGATCAACCCCATCAATGTCACCAGGCCGACCTGCGTATAGATGTTCATCGTTGCGCCACCGATGCCCAAGCTGATGAAGGCGAGCGCACCTGCGATCGACATCGGCACGGACACGAGAATGATCAGCGGGTCGCGGAAGCTGTTGAATTGTGCCGACAGCGCAAGGAACACGATAATCAGCGCGAGCGCAAACGTCGTCGCCATACCGCTCGATTCCTGCACGTATTGGCGCGACTGCCCACCGTAGTCGACGGAGTAACCCTGCGGCAAGGTGCGTGCCGCGATCGATTTCAGGGTATTCAGCGCATCGCCAACGGCGACGCCCGGTGCTGGCACGCCGGCGATCGTGGCAGAGTTCAATTGCTGGAAGTGCGCGACCGAGCGTGGGGTTGCCTGGAGTTTCGCCGTCGCAATCGCCGAAAGAGGGATCTTCGAGCCGTTCACATTGGCGATCGGATAATTCAGGATCTGATCGATGGTCTGGCGTGAGCGCTGCTCCACCTGTGGAATGACCTGATATGAGCGGTTGTCGATGCTGAAATAGTTGACATAGCCGCCGCCCAGCATGGCAGCGAGCGCCGAGCCGACATTGTTCATGGACAGGCCAAGCGCCGAGGCCTTGCTGCGATCGATCTGGATCGAATATTGCGGATTATCGACGTAGAGATCCTTCATGATGAAGATGAACTGGCCGGATTTCTGCGCTTCCTGCAGGAAGGAACTGGACACTTCGTTGAGCTGGTCGAAGCCGCCGGTACTGCCGATGGCGAATTGCACGGGCAGGCCGCTGGCGCCCGGCAGCGGCGGTATCTGGAACACAACGGACTGCCCGCCGGCGATCTGCGCCAGGTCGGCCTGCACCAAAGGCTGCAGCTGATCCGCCGTTCTGGTGCGCTGATCCCATGGTTTCAGAACCATACCCTCGAAAGAGGTCCCCGGCACCTCGACCTGCAGCGTCTTGTCCGTTTCCGGGAAACTGCGGAAGATTTTGGTGACCTGATCGGAGCTGAGCAGCTTTTGCTGAAGCGTCGCATTGGGGGGATTCGTTACCTGCGCGGCCAGGAAACCCTGGTCTTCATTGGGGGCCAGTTCGCTCTTTGCGCTGGTGTAGAGGAAATAGATGCTGCCCAGCACGATTGCGGCAAAGACCAACGCCACCGGCACCGTGTTCAGGCTGCCATGCAGCATGCGCACGTATGGCCGATGGATTTCCGAGAAGCGACGGTCGATGAAATCGGATACACGCTCTTCCCAGCCGCTGCGGTCGGTCAGATGTGGCTTCAGGATGCGCGAGCACATCATCGGCGTCAGCGTCAACGCTATGATCATGGAAACGGTGACGGCGCCGACCAGCGTAAACGCGAACTCCGTAAATAGCGCACCGGTCAGGCCGCCCTGGAATCCGATCGGCACATAGACGGCGATCAGCACGACGGTCATGGCCAGGATCGGCCCGACCAGCTCATGCGCCGCGTCCAGCGCCGCCCTCATGGGCGTCGAGCCCTCCTCGATATGGCGATTGACATTCTCCACCACGATGATGGCATCGTCGACCACGAGACCGATCGCCAGCACGAGGGCAAGCAATGTCAGAAGATTGATCGAGAAGCCGAAGATCAGCATCATCGCGAAGGTGCCCACCAGCGATAGCGGAATGGCGACGATGGGAATGGCGACCGACCGCGGCGAGCCGAGAAAGGCGAAGACCACGAAAATGACGATGACCAGCGCCTCGACAAGGCTCTTCACGACTTCGTTGATCGACGTCGTCACGAAGGTGCTGGAATCATAGACGATGTAGCCCTCGAGCCCCTGCGGCAGCTGCGCCTGGATGTCTGGAAATACCGCGCGTACACCCGCGATCACATCGAGCAGATTGGCCGTCGGTGCGATCTGGATGCCCATGAACACGCCGTCCTGCCCGTCGAATCCGATCTGGACGTCGGGATTTTGAGAACCGAGCGCGACGGTGGCGACATCCTTCAGGCGCACGATCGAGGTGCCGATCTGTTTGACGACCATCTCTCTGAATTCGTCGGCCGAATGCAGATCGGTCTGCGCCGTCAGCACGGTTTGCGTCATCTGGCTGCGCGTGGTGCCGATACCGGAGATATAGTTGTTGCTTGCAAGCGCCGTCCACACATCGCCGGCCGTCAAGCCGTAGGCGGCAAGCTTGTCTGGCTGCAACCACGCTCTCAGCGCGAACGTTCGCGCGCCGAGGATTTCCGCCGTCTGAACGCCGTTCACCGCCTGCAGCTTCGGTTGAACCACGCGCGTCAGGTAGTCGGTGATCTGGTTGCTGGCCAGAACATCGCTGCGGAAGCCGATATACATGGCATCGATCGACTGGCCGATCGAGACGGACATGATGGGCTGCTGCGTGCCGGTCGGCAGCTGATTGAGAACCGAGGATACCTTGGCGTTGATTTCCGTCATGGCCGCGTCGGCGCTGTAGTTGAGGCGCAGGTTGACGGTGATGACCGACGTACCGCTGGTGCTCGACGAGGTCATGTAATCGATGCCGTTGGCCTGCGCGATGGCATTTTCCAACGGCGTCGTAATGAAGCCCGCGATGACGTCAGGCGCTGCACCGGGATAGGTCGTTGTTACGGTAACGACGGCGTTCTGCGTTTGCGGATACTGGCGCACCGTCAGCGAGCGGAACGACTGGTAGCCGATCACGATGATCAACGCGCTCACCACAAGGGCGAGAACGGGGCGTCGGATGAAGATATCTGTGATATTCATCGTCACACCTCAATTGGGGTTTGCCGGCGCCGCGTTGGGATCGTTCGACGGCTGCACCGCATTGTTGATGATGACAGGCGAGCCATTGTTGAGTTTCAACTGACCGGCAGTCACGACCACTTCGCCTGCATTCAGCCCCTTCGTCACCGAGATCTGGTCGCCGCGGGCTTGCCCCGTGCTGACGAACTTCTGATTGGCGACGTGTTGCGGCTTTCCATCCGGCCCATTGCCTTTGTCGATCACGACATAGACGACATTGCCGTATGGGTTGATCGTAACGGCGGTCTGCGGCAAGGAAATGTAATCCTTCGGCTCGCCGACGACCACGACCACATTGCCGAACATACCGGGCAGCAGCTTCCGATCCGGATTGGGGAATGTCGCTCGGATGGTGATATTGCGGCTCTGGCTATCCACCAACGGGCTGATTGCCGTAATTTTACCGGAGAATGTCTGGTTTCCAT
Source organism: Rhizobium sp. NPDC092011 (assembly GCF_044756305.1). Taxonomy (NCBI): domain Bacteria; kingdom Pseudomonadati; phylum Pseudomonadota; class Alphaproteobacteria; order Hyphomicrobiales; family Rhizobiaceae; genus Rhizobium; species Rhizobium sp. NPDC092011. The sequence continues at coordinate 964,650 of NZ_JBIVSO010000001.1, read as the reverse complement.
AGGCGTCGACCGTCGCCGTCACCGCCTGCCCGACCTTCAACTGCGACAGGGCCTGCTGCGGCATCGAGAAATCGAACTGGATCGGATCGAGCGACTGCAAGGTCACGACCGCGGTTCCCGCCGACAGATACTGGCCGAGGCTCACCAGCCTGATACCGAGGTGGCCATCGAAGGGGGCGCGGATCGAATATTGATCGATCAGAGCCTGCTGCGATGCGACTTGCGCCTGCGCCGCCTTCCAGTTGGCCAGATCGCTGTCGACCTGGCTTTGCGCGATGGTGTTCGCCTTGATCAGCTTGGAATCGCGATCATAGGCAATCTGCGCATTCGCCATCGTCGCCTTGTACTGCTCCAGCGTCGCGATCTGCTGATCGGCAAGCAATTGAACGATAAGATCACCCTTCTTGACGTCCTGCCCATCCTCGAAACCGATCTTCTGGACGATGCCCGGGACCTGTGCCGAAAGATTGGCGCCTTCGACCGCATTGAAACTGCCGATGGACTGCAGCGTCGTCTGCCAGGGGCTCATCGCCGCGGTAATTGTCGAGACTGTCTGTGGCGGCGATTTGAGATTAGCCAGATAGGCCGCGATCATGCGGTTCTTGAATGCCTGGAAGCCGAAGATCCCGCCTAGGATCAGGCCTATGATGACCAGCATGATGATCATGCGTTTTATCATGACGACAGACTCTACTTTTCAGGGATGGATCGATAGAAAATTCGATAGCGCGAGCTCCGGCGCATCTTAAGGAGAATGCCTGTGGGAACGCATGGAATGGTATGGTCGCCCGGACAACGGCTGTAACGGCGAGCGACAAAATCCGGCAGGGTCGACTGCATGCCGATCTCGATCGTTCTCGCGCAAGTCGGACCAGTCAAACCTCATTGGCGAGCCTCCATTCCGATTGCGCGCAAGTGCGGCGATCCAGCAAAGATAACCGATTTGCTCGGCGCGGGCCACATTGAAGAATATGGAGCGGGCGTAGCTGTTTCGCCAGTGCTTATATAGTGGTTTTGTTCGCCCCTAAAGATTGTGCGGCTTTTGCGCGAATACGCCCTTTTTCGGCTTGGCGCTCGCGCTCGGACACTGGAGGGGGCAGCTTTGGTATTCGAGCTCAATCGAGCCGCCCTTGGGCGACATCCTTGCTACCTCTGCTGGACGGCGGCTCTATGGCTCATCCAGCAGTGCTTGCGGCAAACGCTCGCTCAAGATCGGCGAGCAGATCCCCGACATCTTCAAGGCCGATCTGCAACCGGACAAGCGGCCCTTCCTGCGGCGGCTGCAGGATTCGGCGGTCGCCGAGATCAACCACCAGCGCCAGACTCTGATATCCGCCCCAGGAGTAGCCGAGACCGAAAAGCGACAGTCCGTCGAGAAACTTCTGTGCCCTCAAACTGAAATCCTGCTGACCGTCGGCCGCGAGCACGAATGAAAGGACGCCTCCGGCCCCCTTGAAATCGCGCTTCCAGATTTCATGGCCGGGAAAGCTCTCCAATGCCGGAAAAAGAACGCGCTCGACATCACGTCGCTGCTCGAGCCACCTCGCCACAGCCAAGGCGTTTGCCTGGTGTCGCTCCAGCCGGATGCCCATCGTGCGGAGGCCGCGAAGAACCTGATAGGCGTCGTCAGGCGTTCCGCATAGGCCGAGCGCTCCATTGGCATGTTTCAATTGCCGCCAATGTCCGGCATTGGCGGAGATGGTCCCCATCAACACATCGGCATGACCCGCCGGATATTTCGTCGAGGCCTGAATGGATACGTCGACGCCGAAATCCAAGGGTTTGAAATAGAGCGGCGTTGCCCAGGTATTGTCCATGGTCACCACAGCATTATGCCGGTGCGCCACCTCGGCGATAGCCGGAATATCCTGCATCTCGAACGTATTCGAGCCGGGGGCTTCGGTGTGTACAAGCCTGGTGTTGCTGCGGAACAAAGCCTCGACATCAGCGCCGATGGCCGGATCGTAATACTCGACCTCAATTCCGAACCGCCCAAGCATCGTATCGCAGAAATGCCGGACGTTGCCATAAACGGAATCGACGACGAGCGCATGGTCGCCGGGCGAGAGGTAGGCGAGGAAAGCAATGGTGACGGCAGCAAGTCCAGAGGGCACGAGGATGGTGCCGGCCGCTCCCTCCAGCTCGTTGATAGCATTGCAGAGCGCATCGGTGGTCGGCGTTCCGCGCGTCGCGTAGGTGTATTTCTGGCCGTGCCGAGCCATCGTCTGCGCGTCCGGGAACAGGACGGTCGAAGCATGCACGGTCGGCGGATTGATAAAGCCGTGATAATCGAACGGATCGTACCCTGCCCTGACGAGTTGTGTGTTAGGGCCACTTGCATTCTGCCGATCGCCTTTCTCGCTCACGCAATCTCCTCCGTTGACGCAGTTGACAGATAGCGCTCCCCCGTATCGGGCAGGACCGCGACGATGACCTTGCCGGCATTTTCCGGCTTCACGGCGAGCTGCGTCGCAGCCCAGAGCACCGCTCCCGACGATGTTCCGGCAAATATGCCCTCTTCGGCGGCAAGAGCGCGTGCCGTGGCTCGCGCATCGGCCGTATTAAGTGGAATGACCTCATCGGCGATCGCCGTGTCGAAATTGCGCGGCAGCTGTTCGGGCGGCACTTCGCTCACCTTATGAACACCGTCGATCTCATCCGGATAGGGATTTTCCTCCGTCGGCAGCGATTCCAGTGCAGGTTCTGCGATGATGATTTTTACGTCCGGTTTCTTCGATCGCAGAAACTTGCCGGCACCCGAAATCGTTCCGCCGGTGCCGACGCCGCCAACGAAGATATCCACCGTGCCTTCCGTATCACGCCAGATTTCCGGTCCGGTCGTTTCGAAATGGGTGCGCGGATTTGCCGGGTTGGCGAGCTGATCCGTGAAAAATGCGGTTGGATTCTCATCCCGCACACGGGCGGTGATCTTGTCCAGCGCCTCCGGGTCCAGGAAGAACTCGTTCTTCACGATGACAAGCTCTGCACCGAACAGGCGCAGCAGCTTCACCTTGTCCTGACTTATATTGTCGCTCAAATAGAATTTTGTCCGGTAGCCGCGCGATGCGGCAACGGCGGCCAATCCAATCCCCGTATTACCGCTTGTGACATCGACAAGCAGATCGCCGGGACGGATCTTGCCTGCATCCTCAGCCTCCTTTATGATCCCCCAGGCGATGCGATCCTTGATACTGCCGGCCGGGTTGAAGTATTCGACTTTGGCGAGGATACGCGCGTCGAGGCGACGGTTTCTGCGGTAATTGTGCAGCTCCAGAAGCGGTGTATTGCCAATGAGCTCCGAGAAACTATTGTATATTCTCGTCATTCAACTCTCCTCTTGTCGAACGAGACGGTTTGAAAGCCAGCTCGGATAGGCTCAACCTCAAGCTCCGCAGATGGCATGCACGAGCAGGAGGAACGAGACGAACACCATCAGCGCCGCCAGCAGATGTTGAACGGCCGGCCAGAAACGTTTGCCCGTCACCACGGCGGGGCGGGTTGCAAGAGAGGCGAGATAAACAACAGTGTCCATGAAGGCTCCAGACAAGGCATCCGCTGATCGTTACTTCGGGGCAAAAGGCCCGCACGATTACGTGTTCTTATTTTGATATTATCTATAAAATTAGTGCATTAAAGGAATGATTTTCCCTGCAATCGGGCACCCTATAAATTGAACGTGCTGAAAGCGCGCCTTCCCGGAAACGGAACGCGCAGTCTCCTTTCAAATCGTCTCAGGATCAGTCCGTCCGAAACCTGTGGGGCCTCCCAATCCCTGGCGAAGAGCCCGGGAAGACCTTCATCCAAGTCGTCAACCTGGCGCGTAAAGTCCCGCCGCATGCGCACCCCGATCAAGCTCCTCGCGGAAATCCGGGTGCGCCAGCGAGATTAGCGCCTTTGCTCGCTCTGCGACCGACTTTCCCTTGAGATTGGTCCATCCATATTCGGTGACCACGATATGCGTGTCGTTGCGCGATGTCGTCACCGGACCGGACAGCGCCGGCACGATGCGCGACAACGTCCCCTTCGCCGCCGTCGAATGACAGGCGATGATCGATCGCCCCCCGCGCGAGGCATAGGCGCCGCGCACGAAATCCACCTGGCCGCCGGATGCGCTGAACTGCCTTCCGTTGACGAATTCCGAGTTGCAGGCGCCGTTGAGGTCTATCTGCATGGTGGCGTTGACCGACACGGCACGGTCGTTGCGGGCAATGACGAAAGGATTGTTTACGTAGTCGACGGGGTGCGCCTCGACATCCGGGTTGTTGCCCAGAAAATCGTAGAGAGCCTGATCCCCCAGTGCGAAGGTGAAGATCGACCGTCCGACATGGGTCTGTTTGCGGCTGTTGTCCACCACGCCCGCCTTGATCAGATTGGCAAGGCCGGTCGTCATCATTTCCGTGTGGATGCCGACATGACGATGGTGCGAAAGCCGCGAGCAGACAGCGTCCGGCAAGGCGCCGATACCCATCTGGAGGCAATCGCCGTCTTCCACGAGACCCGCAACGATCGCACCGATGACATCGTCGACCTCGTTACGCGGCGCAACGGGCAAGAGTGGCAGGCTTACATTGTTCTCGACAACCGCCGTCACGCTCGACAGAGGGATCATGCAGTCGCCGCGCACATAGGGCATCTTGGCATTGACTTCGAGGATGATCCGGATTCCCGGTTTCCGTGAAACCGTCAGCGCGTAGTCCGTGCTGGCGCCGAGGCTGAAATTGCCTTCGGCATCCATAGGCGAAACGGTCGCAATCAGCGTATCGACCCCGACATGCTCGACCAGCGAGCGCGGCACCTGGCTGAAGTGGCAGGGAACCAGGTCGACCGCCGGCAATGCCTCAGCCAATCGCTTTTTGTCCAACGCACGCTCCACCCCGCCGTGGAAGTAGCTTATGGGAATGATGGTGTCGCGCAGGTCGAAATCGAATACGCTCGTGCCCGCGACCCCGGTGCAAAGCAGATAATGAAGCCGCACCTTGTCTATGGCTCCCGCTCGGGCCTGTTCGGCCAATGCCGCGAGAATGGCGGGCGGCTGTCCGGCGGCGATCGGCATTGCGACCTTCGCGCCTGACGGGATTAAAGCGACGGCCTCCTTTGCAGACCGCAGGCGTTCACGATACAGCGTCTGATGGTTATTGGTCATTGGGCCCTCCTCCCGATGCCATTTCAGAGCAAAACACCATCGATTGCAATGGGCGGGTTCCGGACGCCGGCTCCGGATCACTCGAAGAGAGCCGGAAAGATCCGTCTGCGCGCAGCGCGATAATGATAGCGTCAAAAAAGACGGCCGCCATTGAGCGACCGTCTTCCCATGAATTTCCTGTCTGCTGTTCAGCGGAGGGCTGCTACTCCGCTTAGAATTTCATACCGACATTCAGCTTGAATGTATGGTCCGTGCTATTGCGCGCAACCTGACCGGTATAGGAAGCGCTGATGGCCGCGTTCTGCGAAACGGCAAAGTCGAGACCCGCCTCCAAGGCCAATGCGTCTTTGGCGATCGGCGCACCGTCTATGCCGAAACTGGCACCCGATTTGAAAGCAAACTCGGAATTTGGCGTCACGTCGCCATAAGCATGCTTCCAGCCAACCATTCCGCGCGCCTTCACCTTCGTGTCCGCCAGAGGAATATCGGTGGACGCACGCAGGCCGATTGTCGTGAAGGTGGCATTGGTCGAATTTCCGTCGCTCGATAGCGCGGCAATTGTTCCCCCGGTTTCCGAAAAGCCGTCGCTCTTCAAGTGAACGTAAGCGAGATTGGCAAAGGGCTCGAAGGCGACAGCGCTCAGATTGACCTTGTAGCCGAGTTCCGCAAAGGCTTGGGTCGTGCGGGCATCGTAGTCGGCGGAAAGCGTTTCGTTGAAAGCCGGGAAAACGACGTGGCGCATGGTGTTTAGGCTGTGCGCCGAATAGAACACGCCGGTTCTGAAACCGATCGCATCCCATTGCGATCCGCCATAAAGACCGAAATGATAGTTGTCGCTGGAGCCGGACGAGGAACGGGCGTCGACGTCGAAGCTGGTGTTGCTATATCCTCCGACCAAGCCGAACCGCCATGTTCCGGCAGCGGCATCGGCTCCAACAAGAAATCCTCCCGTCGAATGATCTATGCCCGCGGCATATCCCTCGCCGTCTGCCTTGCTTTTCGAGCCGAACGCTTCGCTCCAGATGGCGATGCCTTCGGTGCTGCCGGTGGCCTGGTGCATGCCTTTTTCGTCATAGGTCGTCACCATCGACGACGACGCACCGACGTTGTCGAAAGCCGTGCGGATGCGGTTGCTGACGGTATCGCGCAGGTAGGCGCTATCGGTTATGAACGTGCCCTTGACGCTGGCATGGATTTCCCCGGACAGGGCGTTCCCATAAGGGCGCAGGTAACGGTAGAAGCCGATCCCATCGGTGCCGGTTGTGCCGATTGCTTCTCTGTTCAAGATATAGAGCGACCATCCATCCTTGGTCTGGCCGAACGACAGGCCTTCGACTTCCTGCTCGCCGTCGATCTTGAGGTTCCCCAATACTTCCACCTGGCCGGTCGCCAGATTGGCGCGATAGATGGTCTTCGAATCGTTGTCGGTGGAGAAATACATCCAGCCATCGAGGATCTTCCCGCCCTGAGCCTGATCGATTGTCTGCGACAGAGGGATGTATTTCTTAAAGGTCCAGTCCGAGAGATTGTAGACTGCGATCTCCTTGGCATTGTCGTAAGCCATGCCGTAGCCAACGCCGTTTTTGGCGTCTACGGCAACCCAGCTGGCAATATCCTGCTTGCCGTGCGGCGGGTTCAGCGCAAAGGCCTGACCCGTAAAGCTGAGGTCGCTCGCATTGTAGATCGCAAAGACCGGCGTGTTGTATTTGGCGCCAGTGACTGGATCGCGGCGGCTGGAATCCAAGGATATGTAGAGCAGGCCATTGGCGTAGTCGATATCACCGATATGGTTGAGACCCTTGGGAGCCACCGCAGACGGGTTTGCCAAAGCTGCCGCAATGGCCGAGGACGTCTTCAGGCTGGTCTCGAAATTTGCGTTGGTTTTATCCAACGCGTTCGTGCCGGAAAAATACCAGTTCGTTCCGTCCGTCGTCACCCCCTGGCCGCGATAGGGGATCGGATTGTCTGTGAAGCTTCGCTTTTCGACCATGATCCAGGGCTCGGCAGCGTGGGCCGGAGCCGATACCAGGCACGCCATGCTCGACAGCAAAATGAGCGAGGTAACGACGGCTTCCCGTCGCGCAGCTATCCGAGCCTTCGATTTGCGTGCGCATTCTTCGATCTTCAGGGGCATTTCTAAGCTTCCTTTTCATGAATTTTGAATGGCCGCACGAATGCCTCCGATGCAGGAGAGATCGGCGGCGGAACATGCAGCGATGGCGAGGGCAGCCCGTCGAATGCCGGGCCAAGAGGCAGGATCCAGTCGCCTCAAAACATGTGTTGATGGCGCACAATGGGAGATTTTACTTGCTTGCCCTGTGAACAGGACCAAGTTCTATTTGGCTATCAGTTCGCCAGATTTTTAAATATTGACTTTAATATAAATTCAGCTCCGTAAATATTATTAGAATTTACACTCATATATAATTTAGAAATCGCGGAATTATTTAAATTCTTCTGAGTAACTACAGTTCCGAACGAAAATATATTTCGCACGTAAGTCTGCCGCTCATTGACGTTTCCGTAAAACGCATGTTCAATAATAGGATAAATAAAAGAGTGAAGTGACAATAATATGAATAGTATGAAGAATGAGCGCGGGCTGTTGAAAACATTGATGGGAGCCCCCCGCATGGAGGGATCTGCGGGCATCAGTCTCCATGGCAGAGTGCTCAATGAGATTGGCCAAAGCATCGTACGTGGCGATTTTTTGCCGGGCGACCAATTGCCCAATGCGGATGATTGGAGCGCCTCCTACGGCGTAAGCCGCACCGTGCTTCGCGAGGCGATCAAGGTTCTCGCCGGCAAGGGCATGGTGGAATCGAGGCCAAGGACGGGAACCCGTGTGCGGCCTCGCAAAGACTGGAACTTCCTTGATCCCGATGTGCTGGTGTGGCGCTATGGATCGAGAACCACGATCGAAGAGGCGCGCTCCCTCTTTGAGCTGCGGCGCGCGATCGAACCGACGGCAGGCGCCTTGGCGGCACAGCGTGCGACAGAGCAGCAAGTCTCCGAGCTACGGTCCCTGCTTGTCGAAATGGAGAAGGCCGGCGACGATGGCGAACGTTTTGCCATACCGGATCTCGCCTTCCATCAAGCCATCCTGCGCATGTCCGGTAACGAACTCATCGGCTCGCTTGCCGCCTTGATCGAGACGGCGCTGGTCATCAGCTTCCGGCTTACCGACGACAATCCGCACGGCCAGCATCACTCCCTGCCGCTGCATCGAAACGTGGTGGAGAGCATTGCGGCGCGGGATCCGGATGCTGCAAGTAAAGCCTTGATCACGCTGCTTGATCAGGCCGAAGAGGATGTGAGAGCCGCATTGGCGGCACGGTTGGCTCGAAGGGTGTGAACCCACCCTCCCACGGCGATGGCGAGTACCAGGCAGGTTTACCGCTGCTGGAAGCCAAACCATAGATAAGTCGTCAATTTGCCAGGCCTCGGCAGGCGTGCATATGTTAGTGACGGGCGCACGCTGTATCGCCAAGAGCGGCCGTCTGCGCACATTTGCGAGCGATCTTTATTTCGGGGTCGCTCCTCTTGTCTTCGCCTCCTTTGCAAGCGCACCCTCAATCATGCGCAGGAGCCCCTTCAATTCCGGCTCCCGCACCTGTGCGGCCGCTTCGCTTGGAGAAAACCACTGCAGCCGCCGCTGACCGTGCTCCGGAAATTGCGCGCTCATGGAACTGACTTCAAGAAGATGGACCTGCACCATCGACGGCACAGTTGTGCCGGTATCGAGCGATTTCAGATAGGTGTAGTAGCCGAAACTCTTCTTCCTGGCCTTTCCCTTGACCCCCGCCTCCTCCCACGCCTCACGCTCGGCGACCTGGTGCGGCAGCTTCCTGTCCATCGGCCATCCCTTGGGAATGACCCATCGGCCGCTTTCGCGCGACGTGATCAACAGCACTTCCAAATCCTGACCGCCGGTCTGCCGCCGGTAGCAGATAGCGGCATATTGCTCGATTGCCTGGCCATTGAAGAGCTTGTCAGCTTCGCCCGCCAGATGTCTGAGATAGGTCTTCTTCGTCATCTATGTGCAATCGTGGCTGCCTGCGCAGCCGATCGTGTCTCGCGCATGTCTCGCAAGGGCGATGGATGATGACCTCCCAATATGATGGGTTCTCCGGTAGCCGGCATGTACTCCTCCCTCAGCAGTCGCTGCCCGATTTTGATCGGGCAACCCAGTCACAATGCGCCAGACTCATTAGCCGACTATGCTTTACTCACTTGATACTCTTTGCAAGAGGTATTGTCATATAAACGTTTTGAAAAAGATATTTCCTTTTGATAGCAACATGATAGCGGATCCATATCTTTGTCATAAAGAGCGGAGCGCTAACCGCCCCTGACGGAATCACGCCAAATCAGATCCGCCTGCAATGTCAACGATCGCCCATCTGCGACCCCGCCCTGCGAGAGCCAGGCCACGGCCTCGCGCGCGATCGCTCCTATCGGCTGAGCAAACGTCGTCAGCCGGTAGGACGACCAGGATGCTTGCTCGATATCATCGAAGCCGACAATGCAAAGCTGCTGTGGAATGGAGAGCGAAAATTGATGCCGGGCCGCATCCAGCAGGCCGCACGCCAGCAAATCGGTGGCACAAAAGACGGCATCGGGACGTTCCTTCCTGGTCAGCAAACGCTGCGCCACCACACGGCCGGCCTCGTATCCGGTCGAGCCGTGCCGCTCCACGATCACATCCAGCCCATGCTCTCTCGCCGCGGCGATGAAGCCTTCTTCGCGCGCCATCAGGCTCGGCGTTCCGGCTTCCGAATTCGCAAATGCAAGCCTTGAGCATCCCGCCCGCATGAACGCCGTCACGACGCGACTGGCAGCCTCCCAATCGTCGAGATTGATGTGAAGCGCGCCTGACTGATCCTCATCGCGATTGATCAGGACAAGCCGCTGGCCGCTTCGCAGGCACAGCTCCGTAATCGACTTGTCGGGCAGTCCCGAAAGGATCACGGAGGCATCCGCCCGGTATCGGATCGCCTGCTCGAGCGCCCTGTTGACGCTGCCATCGGAACGGTCCGTATTGATCAGCATCGCGACCTTTCCCGCGAGCTGCAGCTGCAAAGTCAATTCGCGCAGCAAGGTCGACCGATACGGTGTCGCTACGTCCGAAACGATCAGACAGACGATGCCGCTCTCATTGCGCATCAATCCGCGTGCAAGATGATTGACCTGATATCCAAGCTCTTCCGCCGCCTGCAGAACTTTTTGCCGGGTGGCGTCCGATACGCTGGCGCCCGGCGTAAAGGCCCGCGACACGGCCGAGCGTGAAACGCCTGCCCGTCGCGCCACCTCATCCGCGCTGACAAAATCTCGCTGCGACACAGTTTCCTCCCCTGTTGCACCGAAGTTCATCATGATTTGCAAGCGCGTGCAATATGCCGATCATGTCAGTTTTGTGAATCTTTTATGACAGCCATGGTTGACAAGCCAGGATAACCAATGCAGCATTTGCACACGCTTGCAAAAAGCGCTCGGCGTGGAGGCGCCGCAAAAGCAGGAGGACATCATGAGATTGGTCAATTTGGCCGCGGCAGCCCTTGCCGCGGGGATATCTTCTATTGCCTGGTCGGCACACGCGGCAGGCGATCTCAACGTAATCTGCTCGGCAGACCCCGAGGTCTGCGACCTGATGAAAGGTCTTTTCGAAAAGCAGAGCGACATCAAGGTCAACATGGTCCGGCTTTCTGCCGGCGAAACCTATGCCAAGATCCGTGCCGAAGCGCGCAATCCGAAGACGGACATCTGGTGGGCGGGAACCGGCGATCCTCACCTGCAGGCGGCAACAGAGAGCCTTACCCTTGAATACAAGTCTCCGCTCTTCGACCAGCTGCAGGACTGGGCCAAGAAGCAGGCCGAAAGCGCCAAATTTCGCACTGTCGGCGTTTATGCAGGTGCGCTCGGCTGGGGCTACAACACCGATATCCTGAAGAAAAAAGGGTTGAAGGAACCCAAATGCTGGGCCGATCTGCTTGATACGTCCTACAAGGGTGAAATCCAGATCGCCAATCCGAATTCATCCGGAACATCTTACAACACCTTGGCAACGCTCGTGCAGATCATGGGCGAAGACAAGGCCTTCGACTATCTTTCCAAGCTGAATGCGAACGTGTCGCAATACACCAAATCCGGCTCCGCTCCCGTAAAGGCGGCTGCTCGCGGGGAATCGACGATCGGCATCGTCTTCATGCATGACGCCGTTGCACAAACCGTCGAAGGCTTCCCCATCAGGGCGGTCGCACCTTGCGAGGGCACCGGCTACGAGATCGGTTCCATGTCGATCATCAAGGGCGCACGGAACCTCGAGAATGCCAAGAAATGGTATGATTGGGCACTCAGTGCCGATGCGCAATCGCACATGAAGGATGCCAAGTCCTACCAGCTGCCCTCCAACAAATCGGCTGCCGTCCCGAAGGAAGCGCCGAAGTTCGAGGACATCAAGCTGATCGACTACGACTTCAAGAAATACGGCGACCCCACTGTCCGCAAAGCTCTGCTTGCCCGCTGGGACAAGGAAATCGGCGCGAAGGCCAATTGATCGCCCGTCTTCATCTCCGCGGATCGGGATCGACTGAGCCCGGTCCGCGCCTTGCACGAACTCTGCTGAACAGGATGCTTGTCCGACCATGACCCATAGCAAACGCCGGCTGGATCTTGCGCTCATCTTCGGCACGGCCGCCGTGATACTACTCCCATGGTATCGCATCGAAGGCGGCTTCTTCGGCTTTAGCTGGTTGAGCAGCTTTCCTAGCGACCCCTCCACAGCGCCGGGAATCCTGGAAATATTCAGCTTTGGCCGATGGTGGCTCGCGATCGCCGCCGGGCTTTTCCTGCTCGGCGGCGTCGCGCGCTTGATCGACAATCCTATGCGACGCGGCGCGCTCATGGCATGGGCAGGCGCGTTGGGCTTTGTCTTTCTCGCGCTGCAGGGGCTTGCAATCACCTCTTCGGGTTGGACCTGGGCGATCGGCGAAAAGCTTTTCGGCGCACTTGCGGATGGCCAGCCGGCAATGGGTGCCGGCGCCGTCACGCTCGGTATCGTCTTCGTACTGCTCTTTTCCTTCGGCCTTGCGGAACGCGGAGTCATGAAGGGCGATGCCTTCGTCGTCAGCGCCATTACCCTGCTGATCGTCCTCGTCGCGATCTTCGTCTTCTATCCCGTTGGCAGCATGTTCGTCGGCGCCTTCCAGTCCTTCGACGGATCGTTCAATCCGGATGGCTTCATCGCAAACATTCAGGATCCTTCTCTTTGGAGCCTCAGCTGCGTGGTGGGCGGCGATCGCTGTGGTCTTGCCTGGCGCACCCTATGGCTTGCTATCATGACGGCCGGCGGCTCAACGCTGCTCGGCTTGTGTTTTGCACTCGTCGCGACCCGCACGCAATTCCCCTTCAAGAAGGGATTACGCCTCCTGACGATCCTGCCGATCATCACACCGCCATTCGTGGTGGGACTGGCGCTCACTCTGCTCTTCGGCCGCGCAGGTGTCGTCACCGAAGCCTTCGCTTCTCTCTTCGGCACCGAGCCTGGCCGTTGGCTCTATGGGCTGACGGGCATTTGGATCGCGCAGGTACTGTCCTTCACGCCGATTTCCTTCCTCGTTCTGATCGGCGTCGTCGAAGGCGTCAGCCCGTCCATGGAGGAGGCCTCGCAGACGCTGCGCGCCAACCGCTGGCGCACCTTCTGGCGCGTATCCTTGCCGTTGATGAAGCCAGGCCTGGCAAACGCGTTCCTGATCGGTTTCATCGAGAGCATGGCCGATTTCGGCAACCCGATGGTTCTGGGCGGCAGCCATGGTGTGCTGTCGACCGAGATATTCTTCAGCGTTGTCGGCGCGCAGAACGATCCATCTCGTGCCGCCGTCCTCGCAATGGTTCTCCTCGTCTTCACTTTGAGCGCCTTTCTTGCACAGCGCCTCTGGCTACAAGGCAAGAGTTTCGCGACCGTGACCGGCAAGGGTGATTCCGGCGCGCACATCGCGTTGCCGCGCGGCCTTTCGATTGCGGTTCACGCGCTCGTCATTCCGTGGATGCTATTCACCATCGTCGTCTACGTCATGATCGTCTTCGGCGGCTTCGTGCGCACCTGGGGCCTCGACAACAGCCTCACCGTCGAGCACTACATCAAGGCCTTCTCGATCGGCTTGCGGGACGACGGCGGCCTCGCCTGGACCGGCGTTGCCTGGAATTCCTTCTGGACGACAATGGAAATCGCGCTGATCTCGGCGCCGCTGACGGCTGCCGTTGGCTTGCTGACAGCCTATCTGATCGTGCGGCAGAAATTCGTCGGTCGTGGCCTGTTCGAATTCGCGCTGATGATGAGCTTCGCCATCCCCGGCACCGTCATCGGCATCAGCTACATCATGGCTTTCAACCTGCCGCCGCTCGAGATGACGGGCACGGCTTTGATCCTCGTCGCCTGCTTCGTCTTCCGCAACATGCCGGTCGGCGTGCGCGGCGGTGTCGCCGCCATGAGCCAGCTCGACAAGAGCCTGGACGAGGCGTCCCTGACGCTCCGCGCCGACAGCCTGCGAACGATCCGCAAGGTGATCTTGCCGCTGCTGCGGCCGGCCATCAACGCCGCGCTGGTCTATTCCTTCGTGCGCGCCATCACCTCGATCAGCGCAGTGATCTTCCTCGTCAGCGCTCAGTACAACATGTCAACGGCTTATATCGTCGGCCTCGTCGAGAATGGCGAATATGGGGTCGCGATCGCTTACTCGTCTGCCCTCATCGTCGTTATGATTACCGTCATTGCCGGCTTCCAGCTGCTGGTCGGAGAGCGGCGGCTGCGGCGCGTGAACCGCGTCGCAACGCATTCGTCAACATCAGCACCCGCATCCCTTGCTCAGGAGAAAACCGCATGAACCTGAAAGCTCCCGGCTCCGTCGTCTTCGAGAATGTCCGCAAAACCTTTGGCGCTTTCAACGCAATTCCGGACCTGTCGCTCACCATCGAGCCCGGAACGCTCGTCACGTTGCTCGGCCCTTCCGGGTGCGGCAAGACCACGACGCTTCGCATGCTGGCCGGCCTCGAACATCCCTCAGCGGGGCGTATCCTCATCGGCGGCAAGGATGTCACCATGCTTCCGGCCAATGAGCGCGATGTCTCGATGGTTTTCCAGAGCTACGCCCTGTTTCCGCATATGACGTCGCTCGACAACGTCGCCTACGGCCTTGAATCCTCGGGCATGAAACGGAAGGAAGCGCGTGAAAGGGCCGAAGAAGCGCTGAAGCTGGTGGGGCTGGCGGGAATGGGTCTTCGGCTGCCGGCCGAATTGTCCGGCGGCCAGCAGCAACGTGTCGCCGTTGCCCGCGCGCTCGTCGTCGAACCTCAGGTTCTGCTGCTTGACGAGCCTCTCTCCAATCTCGACGCCCGCCTGCGGCGGCGTGTCAGGACCGAAATCCGCGAGTTGCAACAGCGCCTCGGCTTCACCGCCGTCTACGTAACCCATGATCAGGACGAGGCGCTGGCCGTTTCAGACCGCATCATTGTTATGAAGGACGGTGGCATCGCCCAACAGGGTGCACCGCGCGAACTCTACGACACTCCCGCCTCGGCCTTCATCGCCGATTTCATGGGTGAAGCCAACGTCATGCTCTGCGATGTCATCGGTATCGACGGCGAGAGCGCGATGATCTCCGTCGAGGGCCTCCGTCATCGGGTTGCCGGCCGATCGGTCAAGCCCGGTCCGGCGCAGCTCGCCGTCCGGCCGAATGCGATTACGCTGACGCCGAAGACGGCGGATGCACCCTTCCATGGCCGGATCACACATTCCGCCTATCTCGGCGACCATGTCGAATATGAAGTGCAAACCGGCGCCGGTTCGCTTTTCGTTGTTGACGCGACGGTTGACGCCGCACTCCCTCCTCATACGGATGTCACGATCTCGTTCAAGGATCGCGGCATCGCCGTTATCGGCGGCTGAACGCCGTCAACCACTTGACCATGAAGGACCATTGCATGACATCCCCCATTCTTGCCGACCTCGACGCACGCCTGGCGCTCGCAGAAGCCATGGGTCGCGAAGCCGGAAAGCTTGCCCTCGACTACTTCAAACGCCGCGAAACTCTGATCATCGAGACCAAGCGCGATCTCCAGGATGTCGTTTCGATCGCCGACCGCGAAGTGGAAAACCTGATCCGCAACCGCATTCACCATGCCCATCCGGCCGACAGCATCCTCGGCGAGGAATATGGCCTGGAAGGCGGAACCTCCGGCTTTACCTGGGTCGTCGATCCCATCGACGGCACGAGCCCCTTCGTCAACGGCATGCCAAACTGGTGCGTTTCCATCGCCGTATTGCACGATGGCGTTCCGGTCATCGGCGTCATCTCGGCGCCCTGCCACGACGAGCTTTATGTGGCAGCGGCCAGAAAGGGTGCCACGCTCAACGGCAAAGCGCTGAAACTGGATTCGACGCGCAACATCCGCAACGCTCTCACCGGCATCGGCGCCAACAATCATGTGTCACCGGCTTTCGTTGCCAACATGGTCCAGCAGATCCTCGAAGCCGAGGGCAACTTCATTCGCAACGGATCGGGCGCCCTGATGCTCGCTTATGTCGCAGCCGGCCGGCTCGTCGGCTACTACGAACCCTATATGCACGCATGGGATTGCCTGGCCGGCTATTGCCTCGTCAAGGAAGCCGGCGGCTGGTATCACCCCTTCCCGATCGAAGGTGAGCGTTTGACGAAGGGATCCGTCGTCCTTGCCGCCGGCCCCGGCGCGATCGACGATCTTAGAAGGATTGCCGGCGTATAAAGTCGCCGATCAAGCGTGACATGCCGGGAAGACAACCGTCCGGCATGTTCGCTCACGGATGACAGTCAAGGCTGACAGTCAAGGCTCAACCATTGTCACAACCGTCCGATATCGGCGTCAAAGGGCTGTCAAAGCCGCCGACCGGGAAGATGATGCAGCAGAGACTGGCAGGCGCGCATCATATGAGCGGTCAGAAAATCGGCCGCCTTTTCCGCATCGCCTGCCCGACACAGTGCCAATAGCTGGCGATGTTCACGATCAGCCGTTTCCAGACCGCGTGACAGAGTGAGCTGGATCCGCAAGTAACGCTCCAGCCGGTCGTTGATGGAGCGGATGGTGCTGACAAGATACGGCCGCTGAGCGTCTTCATAGAGACAGCTGTGGAATTGCCAGTTCAATTCCGACCAGCGCGCCACATCGGCCTCCTGCGCAAAAGCATCGCAGTAGGCCTGTGCCTTATCAAAGGTCTTTTCCGTCATGAAAGGAATGGAGAGTTTGAGAGCGCTGGCTTCCAGAATGGCCCGCACCTCGAAAATCTGGACAATTTCCGGTTCCGAAACGGTGGTGACGATCGCACCCTTGTTGCGATGGAACTCAACCAGCCCCTCGGCCTCAAGCCTCTTCAGCGCCTCGCGAACCGGAATCTTGCTGACATTGAAGAGGCGCGCAACATCATCCTGCCGGATGGGCTCTCCCTCGTCGAGCGAACCGTCCGCGATGGAATCTCGGATGAATTTCAGGATCACATCGGACGTGCTTGGTGCCTTACCCAGATTGGGGATCTGATCAATGTTGAGCGGCATTCAGTGGTCGTTCCCGGGATTAAGACGCAAGGTTGGCAGGGGATTGGAGATCGCAATCCCCCCTAAATACAGTGATCTCGTTCGGCGACGCAAGAGCGCTTGCCGCCTGCGCAACTAACGGAACTCTTGGCATTTTCCCCCACTCAATAGCGCTTGACGCGCTTCGCAAATCGTATACGTTATCCGAAATTTCAAGATAACGTATACGATCTTGACTATCAAGGGAGGAACACCAAATGTCGGCTTTTCGGGCAGCAACCGTTCGTGCCTCCCTCCCCGCATTCGAAAGGGACTGAAGCGGAAATGCGTACATCGAAAGTCGTCCATGTCGTCAGCTGTCATGCGGAAGGAGAAGTCGGCGACGTGATCGTCGGCGGAGTTGCCCCTCCTCCCGGCGCCACCGTCTGGGAACAGTCGCGCTGGATCGCGGAAGACGAGACCCTGCGGAATTTCGTTCTCAACGAGCCGCGCGGCGGCGTCTTCCGGCATGTGAACCTGCTGGTCCCGCCGAAGGATCCCAAGGCACAGATGGCCTGGATCATCATGGAGCCGGCGGATACACCGCCCATGTCCGGATCGAACTCGATCTGTGTATCGACTGTTCTGCTCGACACGGGCATCATCCCGATGCAGGAGCCGATCACCCGTATGGTGCTGGAGGCGCCGGGCGGCCTGATCGAGGTCAAGGCGGAATGCAGCAACGGCAAGGCCGAGCGCATTCATGTACGCAACGTCCCGTCCTTTGCCGACAAGCTCGATGCCAAACTCGAAGTGGAAGGCATCGGCACCATTACCGTGGATACCGCCTATGGCGGCGACAGCTTCGTGCTCGTGGACGCAGCTTCGCTCGGCCTCAGCCTGCAGCCGGATCAGGCCCGCGACATCGCCCGTCTCGGCGTGAAGATCACCCAGGCCGCCAACGAGCAACTGGGCTTCAGCCACCCCGTCAACGACTGGAACCATATTTCCTTCTGCCAGATCACCGATCCGGTTCGCATGAAGGATGGTGTCCTCTGGGGGAAGAACGCCGTCGCCATCCGCCCAGGCAAGATCGATCGCTCGCCGACCGGAACCGGATGCTCGGCACGCATGGCGGTTCTGCATGCGAAAGGTCAGATGAAGGTGGGGGACAAGTTCGTCGGCACATCGCTCATTGACACGGAATTCCATTGCAGCATCGACAGCGCTGTTGATCTCAATGGCAAATCTGCCATCAGCCCGATCATTTCCGGTCGCGCTTGGATCGTGGGTACGCACCAGCTGATGGTGGATCCTGCAGATCCATTCCCGGCCGGATACCGGTTGTCGGACACCTGGCCGATGGACCTCTAAAGGAAAACTGCCTCATCGCGGGGAAGGCATTCGGAGGGATGCCTTCCCCGCGACCAGAAACAAACGCAAATAATTGGGAGGATAAACATGCGCACTTCATGGAAGTCGACCGTATCGGCCGCATCTCTGCTCATCGCTCTTTCGCTGCCGGGCCTCGCCTTGGCCGATGAGCCTGTCACGGGCGGCACGCTCCGGATTCTCGCCACTGGCGAGCCTGATCATATCGACCCTGCGCTGGCAGGCATGGTGAACACCAACAATCTGCTGCGCGCCATATCGCGGCAGCTAGTCAGCTACGAAGCGTCAAACGACCCGGATATTGCGATCAAACCGGTCGGCGATCTCGCGACGGAAGTCCCGCAGCCTACGGATAACGGACTGACCTATACGTTCAAGCTGCGCCAGGGCGCCATGTGGAATGCACCTTCCGGCGCACGCCAGATTACCTCGGCAGACGTGAAGCGCGGCTTCAAGCGGCTTTGCAATCCACACATGCAGGCGTCGACGCTGACCTATTTCACGGCGCTCATCTCCGGTCTGAGCGAATTCTGCGACGGCTTTGCCAAGGTGCCCCCAACCGCCGCCGATATGAAGAAATATGCGGAAGAAAACGACGTGAAGGGCATCGAGACGCCCGACGACCAGACCGTCGTCTTCAAGCTCAAGGAGCGCGCCGGCGACTTCATCTATATGCTTTCGCTGCCTATGCCGGCTCCAGCGCCGATCGAGGTGCTCGACTATCTTCCCGACAGCCCCGAATACCGCACGCATTTCGTCGGCAGCGGCCCCTATACAATCGGCGAATATACGCCGGATACCAGCCTGAAGCTGGTGCGCAATCCCGCCTGGAAGGCAGAGAGCGATCCGTTGCGCAAGGCTTATGTGGACAACATAGAGATCACCATGGGGCTGCAGGCCGACGCCATCATGCAGCAGTTGCAGTCGGGCGATGCCGATCTTGCCTATGACATCAATGTCCCCACCGCCATCCTGGCGACACTTGCCGCCAATGGCGACGAAAAGCTGACGGCACTTTCGGCCGGCAACACGAACTTCCTGTTCATCAACACCGTTTCCGACAACAACAAGGGTGCACTCAAGGACATCCGCGTCCGCAAGGCGCTGGAATATGCCATAGACAAGGCCGCGATCGTGCAGCAATGGGGCGGCCCGAAGGTGGCGGAACCCGCGACCGGCATTTTCGGTCTTGGCGTCCTCGGACATCACAAATTCGACCTTTATCCCTCGCCGGAATCCAAGGGCGATCCGGAAAAGGCCAAGGCCCTGCTGGCCGAGGCCGGCTTCCCGAACGGCATCACGCTGAAGATGCCCTATCGCAACAAGGATCTGGAAGTGGCAACAGCCGCCACCATCCAGGCCAGCATGGCGCGCGCAGGCATCAAGCTTGAACTCGCGCCGGTAACTGCTGCCGACTACTACTCGAAGTTCATGACCAATCCGGTGAACACGAAGAACGGCACCTGGGACATCGCGCCGGTGGGCTGGACGCCGGATTGGGTCGGCGGCGCAGCGCGCTCCGTCTTCCAGCCGCAGTTCACCTTCAACGGCACGCACCAGACCTATAACTACACCGACTACAACAACCCGAAAGCCAACGAGACTGCGGCGAAAGCAATCAACGCCACCACGCCGGAGGAAACCGGTAAACTGTGGGCCGAAGTCGACGAAATGGTCATGGCCGACGCGCCAGTGGTTCCACTGATCGCCAACAAGAACCCGCGTTATCGCAGCGAAGCGGTGAAGAACTTCCAACCCTACGCTCTGGGCGTGGAAGGCGATTGGACGAACCTCTGGATCGAACGCTGATCTCACACTTTCGTGCCGGCGCCGCAGCATCGCTGCGGCGCCTGAACGCAACCTCGAATAAAATGCGAGTTACCCTTGACCATTCTGGAAGCAAAGGGACTGACGGTCGACATCCCGACCGAGGATGGCGTCGTACATGCCGTACGCAACGTCTCCTTCTCGATCAGGCCCGGTTCGATTTTCGGCATTGCAGGCGAATCCGGCTCGGGAAAGAGCGTACTGACGCAGGCCGTCATGGGGCTCCTGCCCAATGCCGATGTTCGCGGCGAGGTCTGGTTCGAAGGCCGGAATCTTCTCACGCTGCCGCAGTCGGACATGCGCCGCCTGCGGGGCGGCCGTATCGGCATGGTATTTCAGGATCCGTTATCGAGCCTGCATCCCTTCTACACAATTGGATCGCAGATTGCCGAGGTCCTGCATACACATGAAGCGATCGATCGCGAAACCGCCCGCGCTCGCGTGATTGACATGCTTGGCAAGGTCGGCATCCCGTCGCCTGCCGAACGTTTCGACAGCTACCCGCACCAATTTTCAGGCGGAATGCGCCAGCGCGTCATGATCGCCATGGCGCTGATCCTCAATCCCGCACTGATCATTGCCGACGAGCCGACCACCGCGCTCGATGTCACCGTCCAAGCCCAGATCATCGATCTGCTCGACACCATGCGGCGCGATTTTGGCACCACCATCATCCTGATCACACACGATCTCGGCCTGCTGTCGAGCGTCGCCGACGATGTGATGGTCATGTATGCCGGAAATCGGCTCGAATATGGTCCCGCCCGCAGCGTGTTCCGCTCACCGGCCCATCCCTATACGGCGGGATTGCTGCGATCGACGCCCGCAAGCTACGCGCCCGGCACGCAACTGGTTCCGATTAAGGGGCGTCCGCCGAGCCTTTTGGCAACACCTGCCGGATGCATCTTCGCTCCGCGCTGCAGCGAGCAGCTCGCCGACTGTACGAAACGGGTTCCACCCTTGCGCGTCTACAGCGACGGCGTCCAATCCCTCTGTCTGCTGGAACCGAAGGCTTTACCGCCTTCGGTCGCAGCACCGCTCGAGAAAGCCGAGCCCAAGGCCGCCGGCTCCGAACAGATCGCCAACATCGAAAACGTTCATCTCACCTATCATATCGGCAGCTTCTTCGGTCAGAAACGCACCCTTGACGTATTGAAGGGCATCGACCTGACGATTGCGCGCGGAGAGACGGTTGGCCTCGTCGGCGAAAGCGGTTGCGGAAAATCGACCCTGGCGCGCATCGTCGCCGGGCTGACGCCGGCGACGTCGGGCAAGATCAACGTGCTTGGCCACGATATGAACCATCTCAAGGGTCGCGAATGGCGCGAGATGCGCCGGCAAATCCAGCTTGTTTTCCAGGACCCCTTCGGCTCGCTCAATCCGCGCCGCCGCGTTGGCGCGATTATCGGCGATCCCTTCCGCCTACACGGCGTCGCATCGGGAGAGGAACGTCGCGAAAAGGTGCGGCATCTGATGGAGATGGTCGGCCTCAACCCCGAGCACTATAACCGCTTTCCGGCCGAATTCTCCGGCGGTCAGCGCCAGAGGATCGGTATTGCCCGCGCCCTGGCCCTCAATCCGGCGCTCATCATCTGCGACGAGCCTGTATCGGCGCTGGACGTATCGATCCAGGCCCAGGTTCTCAATCTGCTCAAGGAGCTGCAGCAGGAACTGGGGTTGACCTATCTGTTCATTTCGCACGATCTGTCCGTCGTGCGCCACATCTGCGATCGGATTGCCGTCATGCAAGGTGGCAAGATCGTCGAGTTGGCGACGGCCGAGCGGCTCTTCGCCGATCCGCGGCATCCCTATACCCGCACATTGTTATCCGCATCAAAAATACTTTCCATCACCGACGACGGCGAGCCCCCGAGGTCGTTGATCGAGACGAGACAGGTGACAGCATGAACGAGGTCGCAACACCGGATGCTTCGACACAGACGGACGTGGTGCAGCGCGGCTCGCTCGAGCTGACGCTGCGCCGCCTACGGCGTGACACGGCAAGCATGATCGCTCTCGGCGTCATTGTCGCAGTCGTCGTGCTCGCCATCACCGCGCCGTGGATCGCCGCTTTGACGGGGCATTCGCCCATCGAGCAGTTCCGCGATATCGGCCTGTCGCCAGCTGGCATCCCGGTCGGTCCAGGCGAACAATTCTGGCTCGGCACCGACCAGCTGGGCCGCGACGTGCTGGTGCGGCTCGCCTACGGCGCCCGCATCTCCTTGCTGGTCGGGGTATTCGCCTCGGTGCTGGCATCGACGATCGCCGTGATGGTTGGCACGACGGCCGGCTACCATGGCGGTCTGACCGATATCGTGCTCAGCCGGCTGATGGACCTCGTCATGAGCGTCCCTTTCCTGCTCTGCGCACTCGCGCTCGTATCGGCCTTCGGTCCCAGCCTGACGCTCAGCGTCTGCGTGATCGTCTTCTTCAGCTGGGCTCCCATGGCGCGCGTCATTCGCGGTCAGGTGATCTCGCTGCGCAAGCAGGATTTCGTGCAGGCGAGCCGTTCGCTCGGCGCGGGGCCACTCTCGATCATGGTCGTCGACATCCTGCCCAATCTCGCGGCCCCCATCATCGTCTACACCACCATGCAGATCCCAAGTTCGATCGTCTTCGAGGCGACCCTGTCATTTCTCGGCATGGGGATCGTCCCACCGACGCCGAGCTGGGGCGGAATGCTGGCGGACGCGTCGTCAAACTCCCTCTACCTCGTCGCGTGGTGGCTGGTCTTCGTGCCCGGTACGGCGCTGCTTTTGACGACGCTCGCCTTCAACATTCTCGGTGACGGCCTGCGCGACGCGCTCGATCCGAAGAGTGCACGCACCGTCCGTCGTTTCAGGCTGCAATCCAAGGGAGCGTCCAAGCGATGATCCGATTTCTTACCCAGCGCCTGATCTTTGGCGCGGGCGTCCTTCTGATGCTCTCCGCCTTCGTGTTCTTTTTGTTCTTCGTCGCACCGGGCGACCCCGCCCGCATGATCGCTGGCGACAAAGCGACCGAGAGCCAGCTCGAACAGATCCGCAAGAATCTCGGCGTCGACCGGCCGATCATCGTGCAATACGGCGCCTTCATGCAGAAGGCACTGTCAGGCGACCTCGGCTTTTCCTACCGCAACCAGCAGCCGGTCGCGCCGATCATCGTTCGACGAATTCCCGTGACCCTCTCTCTCGTTCTGGGTGGGGCGCTGCTCTGGCTCGCCATCGGCATCCCGATGGGGATCATGTCGGCACGATATGCCGGCGGCCTGCGTGACCGCATCGGGCAAGCCTTCATCCTCATGGGTTTGAGCTTTCCGACCTTCGTGCTTGGCATGATGTCGCTCTATCTCCTTTATTTCATCCCCAAGCAGGCAGGATTCACTCTCTTTCCTCCCGGCGGATACAAGGCGCTGACGACCCAGCCACTGCTTTGGGCATGGCATCTCGTCCTGCCCTGGACCACACTCGCTTTGACCATGGCCGCGGTCTATGCCCGGCTGACGCGCGGCCAGATGCTCGATGTGATGGGGGAGGACTATATACGCACCGCCCGCGCCAAGGGTCTCAGCGAACGACGCGTGGTCTGGAAACATGGTCTGCGCGCCGTGCTGACGCCGCTTGTCACCCAGCTCGGAGCTGACATCGCCATGCTGCTTGGCGGCGTCATCATCATCGAGCAGGTTTACGGGCTGCAGGGCGTGGGAGCGCTCGCCGTTCAGGCCGTCGCCAATCAAGACCGTCCCATCATCATCGGTGTCGTATTGCTCGGCGGCGTGTTCATCGTCATATCCAATATCGTCGTCGACCTCTTCTATGTGTTGCTCGACCCCCGAGTCCGCTGAGAGAACATCATCATGATCGTTTCCGAATACACCATCCCCGGAATGCATATCCGCGATCACGTCCTCACCGTGCCGCTCGACTGGTCCGCCCCATCGGGCAAGACCATCGAGTTTTTCGCGCGCGAGGTGGTCGATCCCGTCCGCAAGGCCGAAACACTTCCGGTCCTCTGCTTCCTGCAAGGCGGCCCCGGCGGCAAATCACCCCGCCCCACACGCGGCGGGCCTTCATGGCTGGCCGAGGCCTTGAAAACGCATCGTGTCATCCTGCCGGACCAGCGCGGCACAGGACGCTCCACTCCGGTCGACACGGCGACGATCAGCCAGCTCGACGGTGAAGCAGGCGCGGACTATCTCGCCTGCTTCCGCGCGGATTCCATCGTCAAGGATCTGGAGCATTTCCGCAAAACGGTGCTTGACGGCCGCCGCTGGCGAACGCTTGGCCAGAGCTATGGCGGGTTTATTACCCTCACCTATCTCAGCCAGGCACCCGAGGGCCTGTCCGCCTGCTATATCGCCGGCGGCATTCCCAGCCTCACGCCTGACGCCGACGAGGTCTATCGCCACACCTATCCCCGCGTGCGGGCCAAGAATGCCGCTTACTACAGGCGCTATCCGGGCGACGTCGCGCTCGTCGGCAAGATCGCCGATTGCATCGATGGCAATGATATCCGCCTGCCTGATGGCGACCGGTTGACGGTGCGGCGCCTTCAGACCGTTGGCCTCGATTTTGGCATGGCGCATGGCTTCGAGAACATTCACTGGCTGGTGGACGAGGCCTTTGCGAACAGCGGGCAAGACAGACTTTCAGACCATTTCCTGGCCTCGGTGATGAACCTGACCTCCTATCATAGCGGCCCGCTTTTTGCGGCCATCCATGAGGCAATCTATGGCGAGGGTGACGGCGCGACGGCCTGGTCCGCCGAACGGCTGCGGGCAGACTTCCCCGAATTCGATCCTGCCGCCCGGCCTTTGCTGTTTACCGGCGAGATGATCTATCCGTGGATGTTCGAGGAAATTTCCTCCCTCAAGCCGTTCAGGGCGGCTGCCGAAGCGCTGGCTCACCGCCCGCATCACAGCGTGCTCTACGATCGCGATCGTCTCGCCGCCAACGAAATCCCGATCGCTGCGGCGATCTATCATGACGACATGTATGTCGATGCCGGCCTTTCGCTGCAAACCGCTCGCGCAGTCGGCAATCTGGATTTCTGGATCACCAATGAATTCGAGCATGACGGCATTCGCCAGTCGGCATCGGTGTTCGAACGGCTGGCCGCCCTTGTCGCCGAAAAAGGCGGGCCGCTTGCGGCAGAATGATTGTGGGGATGACGATGAGCAGAACTGACAATACCAGCAAGCTTGCCAACGTGCGCTCCTGGCTTGCGCGGGCGAAGCTGGACGGCCTGATTGTTCCTCGAACGGACGCCCACCAGAGCGAAGTCACGGCAGAGCACGACAATTGCCTGGAGTATATCAGCGGCTTCACCGGCTCCGCCGGTCTGGCGCTCGTGCAGCCGGAGCAGGCGCTGATCTTTGTCGACGGACGCTATCAGGTGCAGGTGCGCAATGAGGTGGATCTATCCGCCTTTGCCGTACACCACCTCCATGACGACCCGCTCGATCTCTGGCTGAAGCGCCATGGAAAGCCCGGCTGGCGGATCGGCATTCACACCCTGCTGATCAGCGGCGCCCTCTATGAAAGGCTGCTGGCGGGATGCAAAGCGGCGGGCGTCGAACTGATCGCGCTCGACGCCGATCCCTTCGACGACATATGGATTGACCGGCCGCCTCGTCCGGTCGGCCTCATCCGGGCGATGCCGCCTGCTGTTTCCGGCGAGACATCCGCCAGCAAGCGCAACCGGATCGCAAGCAAGCTGAAGGCGTTGGGTGCGGACCAGCTTATAGAAACCTCGCCCGACAATATCGCATGGCTCCTGAATGTGCGCGGTTCGGATGTCGCCATGGACCCGGTGCCGCATTCCTTTCTGTTGCTCGATGCCGACAATCAAGCGCAATGGTTCGTGGATCATCGCAAGCTCGGCAACGATCGCGCCGCATTCGAATTGTCCGATGTCACGATCGCCGATCCCTCTGATTTTCTCGGGGCGGTGGGAAAGACGGCGGCGGGCAAGACGACGCTAATCGACCCCGACTTTGCGCCGCAAGCGGTCCGTGCCCGTATTAAGACGGCTGGCGGCCAGACGATCGAGCAAACGAGCCTTCTCGCAAGCGCCAAGGCCACTAAGAATGTCACGGAGCTGGATGGCTTTCGCGCCTGCCATGTCGAGGACGGGATCGCACTTACCAATTTCCTGGCCTGGCTCGACAGCGAATGGCCTCGCCGGCAAGCGGCGGATCTGCCTTTGACGGAACTGGACGCAGAGGAGCAGCTGATCGCCTTTCGCGCCAGACACGCCGGCTATTTCGAACCGAGCTTCCGCACGATTTCGGCCGCCGGCGGCAATGCGGCCATGTGCCATTATCACGCCCTACCCGACACGAACGCCGCCATTGAAGAGAACAGCTTCTACCTGATCGATTCCGGCGGCCAGTATGCCAACGGAACGACCGATGTGACGCGCACCGTTCTGTTTGGCGAGGCTAACGATGAAATGCGGGAAACATACACCGCGGTCCTGAAGGGTTTCATCTCGCTGCTGACCGCGCGCTTCCCGGTTGGAACACAGGGCCATCAGCTCGATGCGCTGGCGCGTCGTCCGCTATGGGACATGGGGCTCGACTACGACCACGGAACGGGACATGGCGTCGGCCATAATCTGCTGATTCACGAATACCCGCATCGTTTTGCGAAAAAGCCCAATCTTCACAATCTGGAACCCGGCACGATCATGACCGTCGAGCCCGGCTATTACAAAGCGGACGTCTTTGGAATCCGGATCGAGAACCAGGTAGAGGTCGTCGCCGACAGACCGGGCTTCTGCCGCTTCGATAGTCTGACGCTGGCACCTATCGATCTCCGCATGGCCAAGCTCGACAGTCTGACGACGGCGGAAATCGCGTTTCTTGACGATTACCACGCGCAAGTCCGCACGGCGCTTTTGGACAGGGTCGACGGGGAGACCCAGTACTATCTACTCTGGCATACGCGGCCGATCGCAGAGCGCTGAAACGCTCAATTGCCGTCCGACGCAGAGTTCATCCGCGTCGGACCGGCTTCACCTGCTTTTTTGTCAGATCCAGTTCGGCAAGCCGGCCGGAACACGTCCAGTCACCGCTGCCTCCACACAGTTGGCAAGGCTGCCGAAGCGTACGACGCGTCCGCTGAGGCCTGGTCCGTAATGGGCATACTTGCCCGAATTGGTCATGACCGCGCGTGTTCCGGGCGGAAAGACCGGCTCGGAGATGGAGCACCAGCAGAGATCCGGCAGAACCTGCACGCCGCTGTCGCGCAACCTTCCGAGCGTCCCATCGGTCTCGGCAGCGGCAATGACGTCGCGCCCGGCCGTGACGATGACCATCACTCCCGGCAGACGATGCCGACCCGAAAATGCGTCTGCAAGTGCACGGCACTCGTCAAGCGAGGCGTGTGGACCGCCGATGGCCACAAGCTCGACCTCTTCCGGTCCTTCGTTCAGCATCTTCCAGGCGGCAGCCATGTCCGCGCGCATAATGGTGCGGCGATCCGCATTGGGATGCTCGGCGTCGGCCGCCTCCGGCGTTGCACCCTCGACATGCAGCATAGGCGCTGCAGACGTCGTGCCGAAAGCGGCGCAAAGCGCCTTCAGATCGTCGCGGGACGGGCTTCCCGCAGCAAGGCCGCGCAGCAGCGGAATGCGATCCGGCGAAGCCTTGCCGGCGAGATATCCGATCAGCGGCCAGAAGGCATCGTCGCGACCTTCGGGCAGCTCGACGTCGAGGATACGGGTCGCCTTGCGATTTTCATCCAGGTACACGCCGGAAAGCGGAGCGCGACCCGTCAAGGCGATGCAAAGATCGAGGAAATCGGGATGCTTGGCCGTGCGTGCGCCAAGAACACTGTTGGCGAAAATGACTGCGTTTGATTCAGCCCAGCCGATCGCCTCGCCGGCGCCCGGCGCGCTGTCGAGCAGATAGGGCGAACAGGTAAAAGTCGGGCGGCAGCCCATGCGCACATAGGCGTCCGCCAGCCGCGCGGCCGGATCGCCGAAATCCTCCGGCACGCCTTGCGCGCGCCAGTTGGCGCGATCGACAGAAATGGCGTTCATGGTCGTGGGCACGCGTACGCGCCCGCCAAGCTCGGCCATCTTTTCCGCAAAGGTCAGATTGGCCGGGCTTGCATAGATACATCCGTCGATATGGGCCTGCGTGACATCGATCAGAGAGGCCGCACCTTGCTGTGCCGCCATGGCAGTCAATATCCGCATGGCTTGTGCAACTGCAACGCCTTCGCCGCCCTCGAGCATGGACCGGTCCGCCTCCGTCAAGGACAGCGTCGAAGTGGCAGGCGGCAGAAGGGAGATTGCTTCGCCATCCGCCACAACGGCGGCGGCTTCGATCCGGATGGCCTTTGCCTGTGACAGGCGCGCAAAGACTTCAGGCTGAAGCCGCACGACCGGCAATTGCTTGCCGAACATTTCGGCAGCGACAAGCGCGCCGAGCGTCAGCACATCCTCGGCCTCGCAAAAAATCAGAGCAGCCGGCGCGCGGCCCGTCAGTGCCAGATCGAGCAGCACGCCGGATCCGGTGCAGGAGCCCCGGCTCGACGGCATCATCAACACTGCACCGGTCAGACATTCGCCATGCAAGGGATGATGAATATCGATCACCTTGCCGCTCGCGGGATCGACCCCTCCCCAGAAGCTGAGCGCCTCCTGTGTGGCGACGACCCGGCCTTCTGCCGTGCCTCCCATGATGCTGCGAGCAGGTGCCGTGTGGTTCATGTCATTGAGTCCATGTGCAAGCGGGTCATGCTCGCCGATGGAAAAGAAGGCGAGCTCGACCTTGCGGTTTCCGTCAGAAGCGTTGTGGCGAAAATGGCGTGAGATCGATAGGTGGGGCTTGCTCCGTCAGGAGATCGGCAACGATGCGCGCCGTGCCGGCAGACTGGGTCAAGCCGAGATGGCCGTGACCAAAGGCATAGATCACATCCGGTGTCGCTCGCGCGCGGCCGATCGCAGGCAGGCTGTCGGGCAGCGACGGCCGGAAACCCATCCATTGCGTTCCCCCCTCCGGATTAAGTCCGGTCAGGAAGGTGCGGGCCTTCTGCAGCATGGCTTCGGATCGTTTGAAGTTCGGCGGCAGCGCCAGTCCGCCCAACTCCACGGCACCACCGACGCGAATGCCCGTCGAGAGCCTGCTGACGACGAAGCCATGGCCCCCGAAAGTTACCTGCGTACGCAGATCGAAGGCATTGGATGGAAGCGTCGTGTTGTAGCCGCGTTCGGTTTCGAGCGGGATGCGTTCACCAAGCGATTTGGCGATCCGGTGCGAAAAGGCGCCGGCGGCCAGAACGGCCTTGCCGGCCTGGAGCAACTTTCCGTCCGCTGCGACCACATCGACCCCATTAGGAATCGCGCGAAGCGACGCAATCTCGGCGCTTTCGATGACACCGCCCCGACTGCGGAAATGCTCAGCCAGTGCCAGCGTGTAAAGCTTGGGGTCGGCAATGGAATACCAGCCGGGCGTGAAGGTGCCGAGCACGAAGCGCGATGCCAGTCCCGGCTGGATCGCAGCCATCTCGCCGGCCTTCACGTGCCGGAATTCGATGCCGTGATTGCGACGAACCTCCCAGCCGGGCAACGAAGCGCGGAATTCCGCGTCGCTTTCATAGACCTGGAGATTGCCCTCCTTGCGTAGCATGGAGAGTGTGTCCGTAGCGGCAAGAAAGGGTTCAAGCTCCGCCTTGGCAAGATCCATCAGGCTTGTCTGGGCGGCCGTCGAGTGGGCAACGCGCGAAGGCTGGCAAGCCCGCCAGAAGCGAAACATCCAGGGCGCGATCTGAAGCGCATAGGCGGGCGGCACAGAAAGCGGCCCGAGCGGATCAAGCAGCCATTTCGGCGCCTTCTTCAGAATGCCGGGCGAGGCAAGCGGCAGGATATCCGTGAAGGCGAAAGCGCCGGCATTGCCGGCAGAAGCGCCGGCGGCCGGTCCCTCGCGGTCGACGACCATGACATTCAGGCCGCGCGACTGCGCCGCGATCGCGGCGGAAAGGCCGACGACGCCGGCCCCGATGACGATAACATCCGGCCTCGACATCAACGCACGCTCGCGAGGAATTTCTGCGTTTCCGGATGCTGCGGCGCACCGAAGATCTGTTCGGGCTTGCCGATCTCGGCCATGACGCCCTGATGGAAATAGGCGACGCGATCCGAGACATCGCGTGCGAACGCCATTTCATGCGTCACGCAGATCATGGTCATTCCTTCCTCCGCCAGCATCTTCAGCGTGTCCAGCACTTCTCCGACCAGCATGGGGTCGAGTGCGGACGTCACTTCGTCAAACAGCATATATTCCGGCGACATGGCAAGCGCTCTTGCAATCGCCATGCGCTGCTGCTGACCGCCCGACATCCGCGTCGGGTAGACCGAGAGCTTTTCGGCAAGGCCGACATGCGTGAGCTGCTTGACCGCGATCTCCTCCGCCTGCTGCCGACTAATGCCGAGCACCTTGCGCGGCGCCAGCATGACGTTTTCCAGCACGGTGAGATGCGGGAACGCATTCCATTGCTGGAAGACGATGCCAACCTTGCGGCGCAGCTTGTTAAGATCAGTCGACTTCGCATGCACCTCCGTGCCGTCGATGCGGATGCGGCCGGAATCGATGGGCTCCAGACCATTGATGCAGGTCAGGAGGGTCGACTTGCCGGAACCCGAACCGCCGATAATGGTGACCACCTCGCCCTTGTTGACGGTGAGGTTGATCCCCTTCAGCACTTCGAGCTGGCCGAAGGACTTGCGGACATTTTCGATCTCAATCATTGGGGGACCACCGTTTTTCGAGATAACCGCCAAGGCGGGCGATCGGGAAGCTGATGATGAAGTAGATGACGCCGCAGATCGTCAGGATCAGCAGCGGCTCGTGCAGGCGGGTTACCAATACCTGCGAGGCGCGCAGCAGCTCGATCAGTCCCAGCCACAGGACTAGCGCGGAATCCTTCATGACGCCGAGCGAAAGACCGATCCAGGAAGGCAGCGCGACGCGCGTGGCAAGCGGCGCCACGATGTAGCACATGTCCTGCCGCCAGCTCATGCCAAGCGAGCGAGCAGCGCGGCGGGTACTCGGCGGAACAGCGGCAATGCCACCGCGCACGATTTCGGTGCAATAGGCAGCTGTATAGAGCGAAAGCACCACGCAGGACGTGGTGAACGGTGCCCAGCCGAGCTTCAGGATCGCCTGCAGCGCATTGCCGAGAACCAGCTGAATGAGCAGCGGCACCGAACGAAACACGTCGAGCAGGAAGGTCAGCGGCGCCGACCAGATCGGGCCGGCCTGGACGCGGATCACTCCGAAGACGACGCCGAGGATCGTGCCTGCGGCAACGGATACGCCCGTGACCACGAGCGTCATCCAGGCGCCCTTGGCGAGGAAAAGGAGGTCATTCCAGGTGAGTGCAGTATCAAACATCTCTCACCCCTCTCAGTAGCGGAACATGCGCCAGGCGGCGAGCCGGGCTAGGAGCGTGACGAGCTTGGCGATCAGATAGTAGATCACCGCGGCCAGCGCGAAGAATTCGAAGGTACGGAACGAACGTGCATTGAGTTCCTGCGTGACCCCCGCGAGATCGGTGTTCATGCCGACGGTCACGCCGAGCGACGTCATCAGGATCGCCCAGACCATTTGGTTGGTGATCGGCAGGAAGGCGATGCGCAGCATCTGCGGCAGAACGATCAGCCGGAAGGCCTGCAGCGACGTCATGCCGAGGGAACGGCCGGCGCGCGTCTGCGTATCGGGAATTGCTTTTAGCGCCCCGCGGAAGTTCTCGGCGAGATAACCGGCATTGTTGAAGGCGATACCAACAAGCAGCGCCGTAAATGGGCTGAGATGGATGCCGAAATTACCGAGCCCGAAATGGGCCATGTAAATCTGAAAGAGCGCCGGCGTATTGCGGGCGATTTCCACCCAGGTCGAAGCGATGCCGGAAAGCACGCGGTTGCCGGTAAGCCTGAAAAGCGTGAGCACCAGGGCGCAGACAAGGCCGATCGCCATCGACATAACAGCAATCTGCAGGGTGACCACCGCGCCATCGAGCAGCTGCGGCAATACCTTGAAGGCCTGGTTCCAGTGGAAGGTGTAGCTGAACATGAACGTCCACCTTTCGGAAGGTCAAACGGCGTGGCCATCATGGCCACGCCGTTGTTGAAATCGATCCGATTAGCGATAGACGCTGTTCACGGTCAGGGACGGGAGCGCGCCGCCAACCCACTTTTCGTAGAGCTCGGCATAGCGGCCCGTGCGGACCTGCTGGTTGATGAACAGGTTGAGATAGTTGATGAGGCCGTATTCTTCGCGATTGGTGAAGAGCGCGACGTAATCGGTCTGGAACGGTGCCTTGCCGACAACCGAGATGCCGGGGAACTTGCCCGACTTCACGGTCGCCTGAGCGACGGTCGAGGTGGAAACGGTCGCGTCGAGCTGGCCCTGGCTCAGCGCCAGGAAGACGTCGGCCTGCGTCTGATAGGGACGAAACTCGCCGGTGCCCCATTCCTTGACCTGCTTTTCAAGCGCAATCGCCTCAAACGTGCCGGCGGTCGCGCCGACGGTCTTGCCCTTCATGTCCTCGAAGGACTTGATGCCGGACTTGTCGTTGGACGTAACGGCCATTTCGAAGGCGAAATAAGGAACGGTCATGCCGACGGTCTTGGCACGCTCCAGCGTATCCGACGTGGAGGCGACGCCGATATCGACGCGGCCGGACATCAGGGCTGGAATGCGCTCAGGGAACGGCGTTTCGACGATCTCGGCGGTGACGCCGAGCGCCTTGGCCAGGTCGTTGCAGTAGTCGACGTCGAAGCCAATCGGATTGTTGTTCGCGTCGCGCGAGCCCATGGGCGGGAAGTCGAGCACGACGGCGCAACGGAGCGTTCCCGAGGAGATGATATCATCAAGCTTATCGGCCTTGGCCGGCGTGATGGCGAAGGCGGTGGCAAGAAGGCCAAGTGCGATGACTGTCTTTTTCATTAGATTCTGTTCTCCCAGTTTGGTCGACCATTTACGGCCGCGGCCAATAAACGCTTTTTGCAGGCGTAAAGCAAATCTAAAATACAAATAGTATACAAAAAGAATTTCATCCTACCATAGGATTGGCGGCGACCGGCCGTCTCCAACACACGCTGAGAGACAACATGTGCAAACGCCGCCAACCTGTGGTCGGCGGCGTTCGGGCACGCTAGAAAGTCGTTGGGAAGTAGGGCTCAGCCCGCCAGATCGTCGGGGAGCAGGCCGGCCGGCATGTTCTGATAGGAGACCGGACGCAGGAAGCGGCGGATCGATAGCGTGCCGACGCTGGTTGCGCCGAAGTTGGTCGAAGCAGGATATGGGCCGCCGTGAACCATCGAATCCACCACTTCGACGCCGGTCGGAAAGCCATTGACCAGCACGCGTCCGGCCTTGCGCTCCAGCACGGGCAGAAGGCGGCGGGCAGCATCGGTATCGTCTCCGTCCATGTGCAAAGTCACGGTCAGCTGACCGGCGAAATGGCGGGCAAGATTTTCCATCTCGTTGAGAGAACCGACGCGAACGACCAGCCCGAGCGGACCAAAGACTTCCTCACCCAGAAGGTGATCTGCCAGGAAGGCCGCGCCCGTCGTCTCGAACAGATTGGGAGCGGCGTTGCGTCCGGATTGTTCGGTGACGAGGAGCGGCTCAACCCCTTCGCGGGAAACGAAGCGCTGCTGGCCGTCGCGATAGGCCTTGGCGATGCCGTCCGTCAACATGGTTTGCGGCGCGACGCTCGCAAGCGCCTCCACCGCGGCCTTGACGAAACGGTCGGCATCGGGGCCGTCAAGCACAACCGCAATACCGGGATTGGTGCAGAACTGACCGGCACCCATCGCGAGTGAACCCGCCCAACCCTGCCCCATGGTTTCGGCGCGTGCCTGCATGGCATGCGGCAGCACAAACATCGGATTCACCGAGCCAAGCTCGCCGAAGAAGGGAATGGGTTCGGGGCGCGCCGCGCAGAGATCGAACAGCGCACGGCCGCCGGCCAGTGAACCGGTAAACCCGACGGCCTTGATCATCGGATGCCGCACGAGCGCATAGCCGACGTCACGGCTGCCGCCCTGGATCAGCGAGAAGACCCCCGGATGCATGCCGGTCTTACGGATGGCCGCATTGATCGCCTCGGCGATGATCTCGCCAGTGCCAGGATGAGCGGAATGGCCCTTGACCACGACGGGGCAGCCGGCCGCAAGTGCCGCTGCCGTATCGCCGCCTGCGGTCGAGAAAGCGAGCGGGAAATTCGAGGCGCCGAAAACCGCCACGGGGCCGATCGGGCGCTGAAGCAGGCGGATTTCCGGACGCGGTGCAGGCTTGCGATCCGGCAAAGCCGCATCGAAGCGCCGATCGAGATAATCACCCTTTTCGATATGATCTGCGAACAGGCGGAGCTGGCCAACCGTGCGGCCGCGTTCGCCTTCCAAGCGCGCTTCCGGCAGTCCGGTTTCCTGGCTGCCGATCATGGTAATGGCAGCGGCGCGTGCCTCGATTTCCTCCGCGATCGCCCGCAGGAACGCGGCGCGTGTGCTGCGCGCGGAATAGCCATAGCTCCAGAAGGCATCCTCCGCCGCCTCGCAAGCGCGAGCGACCAGTTCAACGGTGCCGATGGAGAAATTATGCGCCTGCCCATGCGCCGGCGAGGAGGCAAAGTGCCCCGTTCCTTCAAGCCATTCGCCGGCGATGAGATGCTTTCCGTGAGGGGTGAATTCCATTGGTCTTCCCTTTCCTTCGCAGAAGCGTCAGAAACGCTGTGCGGCTTTGCTGTTTTCATGTCGATTTTTTGTATACTTTATGTATTTATAATTTCAACCTCTATAGTGAGAACAAAGGAACTCTGGAGAATCAGATGAGCGACATCACCACCCTGACAACAGACGCACTTCATAGCCGCGTCCTGGCGATCCTTTCGAAGGCGGGCCTCAATGCGCTGCAGGCAGCGGCGATCGCGCGCGTCATTGTCGCCGGCGAACGCGACGCTTG
This sequence comes from Rhizobium sp. NPDC092011, assembly GCF_044756305.1. Lineage (NCBI taxonomy): Bacteria > Pseudomonadati > Pseudomonadota > Alphaproteobacteria > Hyphomicrobiales > Rhizobiaceae > Rhizobium > Rhizobium sp. NPDC092011. The sequence goes on along the minus strand of NZ_JBIVSO010000001.1, from coordinate 929,792 downwards.
CAAATCGCACGGCATCTATCGCATCGAAGGTGTTCTGCGTGCGGTGAAGGCCGGCAAGGCGCGGCCTGATGCCGTACCGGTGCTGGAACAAAGCGATGCGTCCGCCATCGTCAAGGTCGACGCCAAGAGCGGCTTTTCCAATGCCGCCTTCGAGCTTGGCGTGCCGGTGCTCGCCGAGCGTGCCCGCAATTTCGGCATCGCCGCGCTCGCCATCAATGATTGCACGCATTTTGCCGCCCTCTGGCCGGAAGTGGAAGCCCTGACGGATCGTGGCCTAGCTGCCTTCGCCATGTGCCCGAGCTACTCCACGGTCGCGCCCGCCGGCGGCACTGCGCCGCTGCTCGGCACGAACCCCTTTGCCTTCGGCTGGCCGCGCCTCGACAACTCGCCATATGTCTTCGATTTCGCGACCTCGGTTGCTGCGCGTGGCGAGATCGAGCTGCACCGCCGCGCCGGCAAGCCTTTGCCCGAGGGCTGGGCCATAGACGCCAACGGCCAGCCGACGACCGATCCGGAAGCGGCGCTTGCCGGCGCAATGCTGCCTTTCGGCGGCCACAAGGGATCTGCCATCGGCACGATGATCGAGCTTCTCGCCGGCGTCATGATCGGTGACTTCACCAGTCGGGAAGCGCTCGATTATCTCGGCTCCACGGCTTTTGCACCGCGGCACGGCGAACTCATCGTTGCCTTTTCTCCGGAAGCCTTCTCAGCCGGTCGGCCCGGCAATCCGCTGGTGCGGGCCGAAGCTCTCTTCGAGGCGATTGCCGGCCAGGGCGCCCGCCTTCCCTCACAGCGCCGCTTCGCCGCCCGCGCTCGCGCGGAAAAAGACGGTATCCCGCTGACCGCTGAGGAAATCCGCCAGCTCGACCACCTGTTGGAACACGGCCTTGACGCTGTCGCTTGAGCGACTGTAGGCAGAGTAAAGCTGAACCATATAGAACGACAAAAGGCCCCGTTTGGGGCCTTTTGATTCCATGCACAGGGTTGGTGGCTTGCCATATCCGGACAAAGGTCGGCAGCCTTCTCCGCCCGCCTTCAGGCTTTGTGTGTCTGGACGGCGCCGGGCAGCTTGCTCCACTCGCCGTACCAGCGGTTGAACAGCGTGAACTGCGCCTCGACATAGCCGCGCTGGCTCTCCGACAGAACATCGCTCTCGTTGAAGTTCAAGGCATATTCCTCGTCGCCCTTCAGCACCATCATGTGCTTGAAGTAGAGAACCAGATCCGGACCCTCGTCGAAGGATGACAGAACGGCCAGTGCCTGCTCGAGCTCGAGTGCCCGCTGACGCGCATCGGCATCGCCCTTGGCGGCGGCCTGGGAGAGCTTGCACAGATGGATCACTTCCTTCGGCAGCACATTGCCGATGCCGGTGATCGCACCCGTCGCACCGCAGTTGACGAAGCCGTGGAACACCGCCGTGTCGACGCCGATCATCAGCGAGACCTCGTCATCGCGGCTGGTGATGTTCTCGGCCGCATAACGCATGTCGTCCGGACCGCCGAACTCCTTGAAGCCGACGAGATTGCCATGCTCGGCCCTCAGCGCGAAGAACAGGTCGGCGCGCGTGGCAAAGCCGTAATAGGGGCTGTTGTAGATGACGGCCGGAAGATCAGGTGCTGCCGACAGGATCGCCTTGAAATGCGCCTTCTGGGCTGCAATCACCGAACCGCGCGACAGAACGCGGGGGATGACCATCAGGCCCTTGGCGCCGACCTTCTGGGCATGGGCCGCATGGGCAACCGCCGAGGCGGTGTTGACCGCACCGGTGCCGACGATGACCGGCACGCCGGCCTTGACCAGCTGCTCGACGCCTTCCATGCGCTCGGCATCGGTCAGAAGTGGCCAGTCGCCCATCGAGCCGCAATAGACCACGGCCGACATGCCCTGAGCGATCAGCTCCTTGCCCTTCCTGACGAGCGCCTCGAAATCCGGGCTGCGGTCCGACTTGCACGGGGTCATCAGGGCCGGGATCACGCCGGAGAAAATGCTTGCTGTCATCTGTCTGTCCTCTTGGGCTTGGCCTTTTGGGCTGGAACTGCATCGCATCGGCAACGATGCCCAGCCGATCTCACCGGCCGCTCGTCACCCGCTCAACAACTGCAATACAGCTTTGTATTCAATTTGTCGACAAGAAATATGCAAGACAGTCGGATTCGAAACTCCGAAATTTCAGAGCTTCACATCCAGGCGATCCCCCCGCACCAAAAGCTTCTGCACCTGCGCCACGATCTGTTCCGCATGCAGGCGCGCGAGGCTCTCGGCAAGATCCGTATCGCGCGCGGCAATGGCGGCAATCATTTCATCGTGCTCCTCGACGAAGCGACGGGGCAGCCGGTCATTGTAGGATTGGTAGTAGAGACGGAGAATTCGCCGACCCTCGTTGAGCAGTCGACTGAAGAGAGCTGTGAAATAAGGGTTGCGGCCGGCTTCGGCGATCGCGAGATGCAGCTCGGCATTGGTCGAGATCATGGCGAGCGCATCCTGCGCCTCGACGGCAGCAGCAAACTCCGCCTGCCGCGCCCGGACAATCTCAAGATCCTCCCGCCGGTGATATCTCGCCGCAAGCTGCGTCGTGACGCGATACATCAGCACCAACGCATCGAAATAGCTGTGCATGTTGAGGAAGTCGATCTGCGACACCATCGTCGAGCGATTGGGCAGCGTATCGATCAACCCTTCGCCGGCAAGCCTCACCAGCGCTTCGCGGATCGGGGTGCGCGACATGCCGAAGCGCTCGGAGAGCTGCACTTCGTCGATGGGGCTGCCTGGCGGCAGCTCCAGGTGCAGAATCTCGTCGCGCAAGATATCGTAGACCACCTTGACGCCGGAGCCGCGTTTGCGCTCGTTCCGCAGGCTTGTTTCATTATCCATGGCTGGCTGACCTCTTCTTTCAGCGTGAGAAATAAAGGGGCATGCCCGGTAAATCAACGGCGCTGTGACGACAGCAGTCCAACCTTGCACGACAAGATGTCCGAAGCGCCAGTACCTCCGGCATTAAGAAGCGGCGGCACCAAAAAGCATAAGGGAGGTCGCAATGGCGACCTCCCTTATGCAGCACAATCAACGAGTTGAAAAGACGCTCATCAACGCGGTCGGCGGACCGCCCGCAACTTGCCGCCGCCGCCGCTACCCGCATAGAACCGATCCTTCCCATCGGATTCGAGGCCCGAAACGCCAACGCCCTCGGGCATTTCCAGGCGTTCCAGTACCTCGCCCGTCACCGGATCGATACGGCGAATGTCGCTTTCGTCACCCTCCCAGGTCCCGTGCCACAGCTCGCCATCGACCCATGTGACACCGGTCACGATGCGGTTCGATTCGATGGTGCGGCGGATAGCACCGGTCTCCGGGTCGATCTCGTGGATCCTGCGGCCGCGATGCTGGCCGACCCATAGGCTTCCTTCGCACCAGGCAAGGCCAGAATCGCCGCCATTGCCAGGCGCCGGGATGGTCGACAGCACCTTGCCGCTTTCCGGGTCGATCTTGTGAATTCTGTCCTCGGCGATCTGGTAAAGATAGTGCCCGTCGAAAGCCGTGCCCGCATGCGATTCCACGTCGATCGAGCGCACCCGCGCGCCGCTCTCCGGATCGAGCGCGTGCAGCTTCTCGCCGGCGGCGAACCAGACATGCCGCCCGTCGAAAGTGACGCCATTGATGCGAGGCGCGTCTTCGAACGGACCATATTCGCGAATGATCTCGGCTTGAGATTTTTTCATTGCCCTGCACTCCAGTCAGCTTTGTTGTGGAATTCGATGGCTATGATCCTAGTCGCTCGGCAGCGGCCCCGGGAGTAACAATGTTGTCGGGAAGCCGACGACCGGCGGCATCATCCAGCGGCGGGCACGGCCGTTACCGACACTCTGGACCTTGCCGGTCGCGGCAAGAGCGTCAAGCGCACGCTGGACCGTCCGCGGGCTTGTCGAAAGCGCGATCGCCAGTGCCGAACTCGACCAGGCCTCACCATCTGTCAGCAAGGCCAGCAGAAAAGCGTGCTCGGTCTCCAAAGGCGGCACCAGCACTGCAATATCGCCTTTTCCGCGCAGCGAGAGTGCGAAACCTTGCGGGGTCGCTTCGATATCGGCAAATGTTTCCAGAGCAGCGCGCAACCTTCCGATCTCGACTCTGAGCCGCGCCCTGTGGGACTCGTCGGCGTGACGGGCGCGGAACGCGCGGGAAAGCAAGTCGGCGCGCGACGCGTCCGCCGGGGCCGCCTCGGCCAAGACCCGCGCCAGCACAAACAGCACCGGCCGGCTCGCCAGCGATACGAGATCGCTCCCGCGTCGCACGACGTTGCGGCAAGCATCTACGACCAGAGTTCCTGAGGCAAGCAGGTTCTCGACCTCACCAAGGGAAAGCAGACGCTCCTTGCCTTGCGAAATCAGCCGCGCAACGGGTGCATCAAGAACACGAGCAGCATCTTCCACTTCAACATCGAGCGCAGGAATGTCGGCCCGCCTCGCAGCTAGTGCGGCTCTTGCCAATGCGGTGCGCGCCGGCTCGGTACGCAGACGACGGATCGCGATCCCGGCCACTACAAGCTCGTGGCTTGCTCTTGCCGCAGGAGGCAATGGCGAGGGATCGAGCTTTGCGAGCAATCTCTCGGCCTCATCGAGATGACCAACGAGAAGCAGACGGCGTATCTGCAAATTGCGGGCATGCGCCGCGTTGATGCGATCGCCGTGCTTATCAAGGACGGTGCGTGCCGTCTCCAGTGCCTTTTCCGGCCATCCGAGATCACGCGAGACAAGGGCAATTTCCGCCTGTGCGACAATGCAGCGGGCACGGGCGACCGTTTCGCGCGGACCGAAGCCACGGGCTGCGCTCTTCAGCAGTACCTTGGCTCGATCAAGATCGCCAAGCTGGGCCATGGCAATACCGCGAAGGGCAAGCGCGGGAGGATCGTCGCGCAACGCCACACGCTTCATCGCTCCGAGTGCATCGCCGGCAGCAAGCGCCTGCGCGGCCGCGACGATTAACGAGTCCATCGAAATCCCGTCACACTTGTAACTCCCACCCCTTGAGCTTCCAGCGGTAAGTTATTCCCTATCGGCAGGCAAGACGCCGGTCGGCGATGGCAAATTCAGCCAATCAAGGAGATGAACCATGACAATGCATAGAACCGGTACACGCAACGAGTGGCTTTCGGCGCGGCTTGCCCTGCTGGAGCAGGAAAAGGAACTGACGCGCCGCAGCGATGAAATTGCAGCTGACCGCCAGCAGTTGCCTTGGGTGAAGGTAGAGAAGGACTACCGACTCGAAACGGAGAAGGGCTTGGTCCCTCTCTCGGCACTCTTCGACGGACGGTCCCAGCTGCTCGTCTATCACTTCATGTTCGGGCCGGATTATACGGTGGGATGCCCGTCTTGCTCGTCGATCGCGGATGGCTTTAACGGGATTGCGGTGCATCTCGAAAACCATGACGTCGCCTTTTCCGCAGTATCACGCGCGCCACTCGCGAAACTGCAGGAGTTCAAACGCCGCATGGGTTGGACCTTCAATTGGGCATCATCTGCAGACAGCGACTTCAATCACGACTTCAATGTCTGGTTCACCCCGGACGAGCAGCGCAACGGCGATATCGAGTACAATTACCGCCGTGAGCCGCCAATGCCGGACGCTCAAGCGGGCAAGACGATGCAGCAATGGGAGCTGCGCGGCAGCGAGGGACCGGTCGAACTGATGGCGTCGATCACAGGAACGGATGTCGCGACCTACACGCGCGATCGGCCAGGCGTGAGCGCCTTCGCCCTGCAGGGCGGCGAGATCTATCACACCTATTCGTCCTATGCCCGTGGATTGGACGGTGTTTGGGGCATGTATCAGTGGCTCGACCGCGCACCGCTCGGCCGCAACGAGACCGGCGTCTGGTGGCGCCATCACGACCGCTACGGAGCGCTCTGATGTCGAAACTGTCCGAAATCCGTGAAAGGGCCGGCGCGCGCGCCGCCGGCCTGCTGCGAATTCCCGGCACAGGGCGCTGGTTGCACCTGGCCGCAGCGCCGGTTTTCGCCACTATGGCACTGCTGACGGCGCAGGATACGGCGGCCGACATGATCTGCTCGGCGCAGGGCGGCTCGATGTCAGGCGGAATGGTGGTGATGTATCTGCTGATGAGCCTGTTTCATCTGGGACCATGGCTTGCGCTTTTTACAAGAGAAGACCGAGCACTCAAACGTTGAGCCACGCTCTTTGCCTGCCGCGATTGATGGCGCGCGCTCCCGTGCGCTGTCACGCTTCCTTATGATTGCGCTCCATCAGGACCTGTTCCTGGATGCCGAAATGATCTTCGAATTTCCGCCATCCCATCGGCGTCACTTCGACAACGCGCGATGATTTCTGCCTCCGTATCCAACCCTCATTGCAAAGCAGACTGGTGAGGTGCACGCCAAGCGGGCCGGCGAGGTGATGTTGCCGCTCCGTCCAATCAAGACACTGCCGTGCGAGCCCTGCGCGAGCCGGTTTGATTTTCGTCAAATCGAGACCCATGCTTGAAAACCACTCGGCCCCGATGGGCGTCACCTCAAATCGCTTATTGTCGGCAGCGACGAGAAGCCCTTTTTCGAGCATTCCCTTGGTAACGGCAACCCCGAGGCGGCCGGCCAAATGGTCATAGCAGCAGCGAGCGAATTGCAGTTTCTGCGCCTCACGGGTCAATGCCTTTTTCCGCGTGATCACCATCGGTCCTATCGACGCCAGATTTTCAAGGGCCAATGCCACATGAGGACCGGCGAGGCGATAATAACGATGCCGCCCCTCGGTTTCGACGGTCAGCAGACCTCCGGCCAGCAGTTTGCCAAGATGTGAACTGGCCGTCTGTGCGGTCACGCCGGCAGCATAGGCCAACTCGCCGGCAGGTCGTGCCCGACCATCCAGCAAGGCAACCAGCATGACGGCGCGTGCAGGATCGGCGATCAGCGCGGCCGCGGAGGCGATATTCGGCTGTGAATTCATAGCTGGGACTCCCCGTTTCGGACGTCAGAATAGCATGAAGGCTGCCGGCATGTTTCGACACGCGTCGAAGCATTTCATCTCCCCGGCGAGCTAAGAAGGGCCAGCACTTCTTCAGGACGGAACCCAAGAATGACAAAGACAACAATAGCCTTTCTCACCGACACCCATCTCGGTCAGAGGCTGGTCGTGAACACGGAAGTGGCCGGCGGCAAGATGCGATACGATAGTGAGCCCGAGCAGCACGAAGATCGCCTCCGACTGGTTCTCGACGACATCTCACGTAGGGGGATCGCGGATATCGTCTTTGGAGGCGATATCGGCACCGCGCAGTCTGTGTCGGGCTTTTTCGAGATCCTGAAGGGCTATGATTTCAACACGTCCGTCATTCTCGGCAATCACGATACCTACGATGATATCAAGCGATATTGGTTTGCCGGCGACGGTGCGGTCAACGGAAAGCTCTGCTATTCCTACGCCGACAGGCATCTGAAGCGCATCTTTCTCGATACATCGGACAACATGCTGGGAGACAGCCAGCACGCCTGGCTTCAGCGCGAACTCGATGGCGCGCACAGCGCCGTCATCTTCGTACATCATCCGATCCTGGCAGTGCATACGCCTGTCGATCGAAGTGGCGCTGCCTTGCGGGATCGAGACAAGGTCCGGTCACTTCTGAGCGGCGTCGATTGCGATGTCACGATTATTTCGGGCCATTACCATATGGTAGACGAGACCCGCGACGCGAATATCCGCCAATTCGTCTCCCCGGCGGTCTCATATCAAATCGTCAAGCAGTCCGGCGAACTCCACGCAGATGTCGAGGCCTTCGGCTATCGCATCATCGAAATCGAGGATGCGAGGATCGACACGCAGGCGGTCCTGCTGAACCAAGCTTTTCCTGGCCGCTGATCATTTTGCTGCTGCGGCGGCAAGATGCGGCGCGCAGGACTTGCGGACGACCAATCTCGGCTCAAAGACGGTCTGCGATCCGCTCGGCAGGCGTTTGTTAGCAAGCTCGTCCAGAAGTGCTGAAATGGCTGTTTGCGCCATTTCGAGGACAGGCGCTGCGACCACGGTCGGTGGCGGGTTCATGATGTTGGCAAAGTCGAAATCGTCGATGCTGATGACGGACACGTCTTCAGGAACGGAAAGACCGAGTTCGTGCAGGGCGTTCAACGTGCCGAGCATCATCATGTTCGACAGCGCGAAGATGGCAGTCGGCGGATCGGGCTGCTGCATTCGCGCGAACACGCCGTCATGGGCGACGGACTGATCGAAGCGGCCAGGCAGCAACAGATCCTGCTCGATCGGTAAGCCATGTGCTGCCAATGCTTGCCTATAACCTTCCAGGCGATGCTCGCCGGTGACGATATTGTCACGACCGATCGTGACGGCAATCCGCCGATGACCGAGCTCGATCAGATGTTCGGTGGCGATGCGGCCTGCAGCAATATTGTCGAGCTTGACCACATCATAGGGCAATCCCTCGACGAAACTGTCGAGCAGGATCGTCGGAACATGGATCTGGTCGACAATCCGGGCGCCATGTTTCGCGTCGGATCGTGTCGGGATGATGATCAACCCGTCGACCCGCTGCATCCGCATCATCGTCAATATCTGCTGCTCGCGGGCGTGATCCTCACCGGTCGAATAAACCGCAACCATGTAGCCGGCATTCAAGCAGGCGGATTCGACCACCTTGGCGACCCTGGCAAAATGCGGGTTGGTAATATCGGGCAAGATCAACCCGATGAGCCTTGAATGCCCCATTCGCAGACTGCGGGCGCCGCCATGGGGCACGTAGCCGATGTCACGAACGGCGGCCTCGACCTTGGCGATGACCTCGTCGCTGACGGGCGCCGATCGATTGATCGCAGCCGAAGCCGTCGAGATCGCCACCCCTGCCCGTTTCGCCACATCCTTGATGGTGGCCATGCTTCCTCCGCTCGCATTTTATCAGACCCTCTTGCCAATGAGGCTCTGAGATGCTGTTATACGAAACGTTTCGACTTGGCAAATACGGTGCTACAGAACCTGGGAGGATCAAGGTTCGCGGCATTTTTGAAATCAGAAACGAAACGTTTCGACTGCTATGATCGGACGAAGGGAACGCGCTGGAGGAAGCGCAAGGGAGGATCACATGCATGAACTATCGCGGCGGTCGCTGCTGATTTCGTCTGCGGCTCTGGCTCTCGGCGCAGGCATCGGACGCGCCTTTGCTCAATCGGATGTTACAGCAACGCTCAAGATGCAGGGATTCGGCGGCGACGCGGAACTCGCGGCGATGACCAACGCCATTGCGCGTTTCAACAAGAAGTACCCGAACGTCAAGGTCGAGCTGTCTGTCGACCCGATCTCGACCGGCTGGGGAGACTATGTCACCAAGGTCTTTGGCCAGTTCAATTCCGGGCAGCAGGCGGATGTTTACGGCACCGCCATCGAGACCTTCCAGAGCTTCTCTTCGCGCGGCCTCTTCCTGCCGCTCAATGATTTCGTGGCCGCCAATCCGGATTTTTCCGACTTTGCCCCGAGCCTGTTCAAGCAGTCGACCTATAAGGGTAATATCAACTACATTCCGATCGGCTGGAACAACATCATGATCAATTACAATCGTGATCTGTTCGACAAGGCCAGTATTGCCTATCCGAAAGATGGCAAGTGGACCTGGGACGAATTTCGCGACGTTGCGAAAAAGCTCACGGTCAAGGATGCATCGGGCAACGTCAAGCAGTTCGGCTACGAGGTGCCCAACCAAAATTTCTTCATCCAGCCCTGGTTCTTCTCGAACGGAACCGGCGTCATCAATGACGACTGGACGGCTTCCAACATGCTCGATCCGAAAGTCTCGGAGAGCCTTCAGTTCCTGTACGATCTGATCCATGTCGACGGCGTTTCGCCGATCCCCGGCAAGGATACGATGGACAATCAGTTCATGGCCGGCCAAGTCGCCATGATCAGCCGCGGCCATTGGATCATCCAGAGCGCCAAGACGAACAAGCTGAACATGGACGTGGCCATTCCGCCGCGGAAAGTCAGCGATACGACGGTGATCGGGTTCGGCGGCTACGCGATTGCAAAGACCACGAAGCAGGTCGATCTTGCCAAGGCTCTGATCCTCGAACTCACCAGCGAAGCGACGCAGAAGGAAGAGGGAGAAAAGGGCGGCGGCGTGCCGGGGCGCAAGTCGGCAGCGGAAACGCAAGCCTTCCTGAGTTTCCCGCCAAGCGCTGCCCTTTATTACCAAACGCTGCCTGACACCAAGGCAGTGCCGTCGCCGGCCAACTTCCAGGAGGTCGAGAAAATCTTCATCCGCTACTACACGGCGATGATGGCAGGTGAGACCTCGATTGCCGATGGCGTCAAGCAAGCCGATGCCGAGCTCAACGCCTCGTTCGAACGGTTGAAGAAGCGGATGGGCGGCTGAAGGCTTAGCCGTCGAGCATCGACGCTTCCACTCAATGACTGTGCGGCGCCGTGGATCGGCGCCCGCGGGATTTCCGAAGCGTGCCAATCAATCTCCTCAACTCTTTCGAGCAACGTCCTTATGAGTGTGATCGCAGAAAGACGCCGCCCTTCCGACCTAAGCCGTGCCCAGGCGCGCGCAGCCTATCTCTTCGTTCTGCCGACGACGGTGCTTTATCTGACCTTCGTCATCGCACCTGTCATCGTGACCGTCATTCTCGCCTTCTCCTACTATGATCCGATGCTCGGTTCGCAATGGGTCGGCCTCGACAATTTCACGCGCTTCTTTACCGACCAGCGGTCACTTCAAATCCTGTGGAACACGCTGCGCTTCGCCTTCTTCGCCGTGACCTTCAACGTCTCGGTCGGCCTTATCCTGGCATTGGCGCTCAACCGGACGATGCCGGGCTGGCTGCGCTACTTTTTCCGGCTTGCCTTCTTCCTGCCCGTCATCATCGCTGCCGCTTTCGTGTCGATCGTCTGGAGCTATTTCTATGGCGATGATCTCGGGGTGATAAATTACTATTTGCGCCTGATCGGCCTGCCCGGCGTGCGCTGGCTGACGGACGCCAATCATGCGATGACGTCGATCATCATCATGGATGTCTGGAAGAACACCGGCTTCTTCATGATTATCTTCATCGCTGCCCTTCAGGGTGTACCGAAAAACATCCTCGAAGCAGCCGTCATGGACGGCACGCCGGCATGGCGGCAATTCTTCCGCATCACCCTACCCTTCATATCGCCCGTCGTGTTCTTCTGCATCGTCTATGCCTCGATCGGCGCGCTGCAGGTCTTCGAATCCATCGTGATCCTGACCCAGGGCGGGCCCGGAGACTCCACCCGCTCGCTGTCCATCCTGATCGTCGAGGAGGGCTTCGGCAGCTTCCAGATCGGCTATGCCGCATCGATCTCCGTGGTCATGACCGTCATCATCCTGATCATCACGGCCATCCAGCAGATCGTCTCGCGCCAATGGGTGCAGCAATGATGGGCGCGATGGAAACGCGCGCTGCAAAGCGCTGGATCGATTGGGCAATCATCGCCGTCATGCTGGCCCTTGCGCTCGGCATGCTGCTGCCGTTCCTGTGGCTGTTCTCCATGTCGTTTCGCCCGGTCGGCGAAGCCTACAAGCTGCCGCCAAGCTTCCTGCCGCCCAGTTTCGACCTCACCAACTACCGGGCTGTGCTTGCATCGCGCGTGCCGTTCCTGGAGATCTATTTCAATTCGGTCATGATCGCCGTCATCGTCACCGTCGGCCAGCTCGTCACCTGCACGCTTGCGGCGTTTGCCTTTGCCCGACTGCGGTTCCGCGGCCGCGACACGCTGTTTTTCATCCTGCTCTGCGGGCTCATGTTCCCAGCACAGGTCACCATCCTGCCGATCTATATAGGCTATGCGCAGCTTGGTCTGCTCGATCGTCCGATCGGCCTGGCGCTGATGTATCTGACATCCAGCTTCGGCGTCTTCCTCGTTCGCCAGTTCATGCTGAGCCAGCCCAAGGCGCTCGAGGAAGCGGCCCTGATGGATGGCGCCGGCTATCTCAAGATCTTCTGGCGTATATCGCTGCCGCAGCTTCGGCCGGCTTTGTCAGCCCTTGGCATAATCACCTTCACCCAGACCTGGAACTATTATTTCCAGGCCAAGGTGCTGCTGAGTTCCAACGAGTCCCTCACCCTTCCGGTCGCGATGGATGTCCTGCGCGGCTACATGGGCTCGGGCAATCTTTCGGTCGTCATGGCGGCCATGAGCATGTCGGTCCTGCCCGTCGTGCTTCTCTTTCTCATCGCCCAGAAATTCGTGATCGAAGGCATCACGATGAGCGGCATCAAGAATTAACATCGAGGGATTTGCTTATGATGTGGGACGACCTTGCTTCCATCGAACCGCGTTTTGCCTATCAGGGCGAACGCACGCGCTACATCGCCTTCCCGCTCGGCGGCATCGGTTCCGGTGGCTTTTCCATTTCCGGCAGCGGCCGGCTGATCGACTGGTCGATCCGCAACCGGCCGGCTCTGCAAGGCTATAACGGCTATTCGCATTTTGCGATCAAGGCCGAGAAGGATGGCGTCCTCGTCGATGCGCGGGTGCTGAACGGTCCCTATGATCTCAACCCTTCCGGTGCACCTGGTATCCGCAAAATGTTCGACGGCTTCGGCCACGGTGCCAATCGGCAAACCCTGGTCGGCGTCCCGCATTTCAGCAAGGTCGATTTCTACGGTCGCTTCCCGACTGCCGATCTGGTCTTCAGCGACGAACGCTTCCCAGGCGGCGTGCGGATGACGGCTCTCAGCCCGTTCATTCCGCATAACGACCGCGATTCCTCGATGCCGGTCGCGATGTTCGAATTCGAGATCGTCAACGACACCGCCGACACGCTCACCTACACACTTGCTGGCACGCTCGGCAATTACGGCGCCAATAGCGGCACGCACAATTTCCGGCAGCAGGACGGTATCAGCAGCCTGCATCTGACGTCTTCCGACAAAGACCTCCCGCCAACGCAACGCGGCGACCTGACGATCGCGACGGACGCCGAAGATGTCGATCACACCGATCATCACTATCGCGGCCAGTGGTTTGACGATCTCGCGGTCTACTGGAAAGAGTTCGCCCGGCCCGGCCGCCTGCCGAAACGGCACTACGACGATCCGAGAACATCCAAACACATGAGCCAGCAGCCGGAACACGGCACGCTCGGCGTGCGCGTAACCGTCCCGCCAGGTGGCCGCAAGACGGTACGATTTGTGATTTCCTGGAGCTTTCCGGAGGGCGATATCTACTGGGCCTATCGCGACAAGCCGGACGGCATCATTCCCGAACGGCAGACGCCGAGCTGGAAAAACTACCACGCGACACAATGGCCGGACTCGAACGCCAGCGCCCGCGATGCGCTCAAGCGCTGGGGCGCATTAGCCGCGGCAACAACCTCTTTCCGAGATGGCCTTTTCGACACCACATTGCCGGCAGAAGTGAAGGACGCGGCCAGCGCAACGCTTGCGCTCCTGCGCACCGCGACCTGCATTCGTCTCGAAAACGGCGAGCTTTGGGCCTGGGAAGGGCAGCACACCAATGACGGCTCCTGCGAGGGATCCTGCACGCATGTCTGGAACTACCAGCAGGCGCTCGCCCATCTTTTCCCCGCAATCGAGCGCACGCTTCGGGAAACGGAATTTACCTACAACCAGCTGCCGACGGGCGGCCTCACCTTCCGTCAGAAACTGCCGCTCGGTTCCGGCTTCGATATTATCGGCCCCTGCGCCGACGGCCATTTCGGCGCGATCGTCAAGACCTATCGCGATTGGAAGCTTTCCGGTGACACAGACTGGCTGCGTCGCTACTGGCCGAACGTCAAACGCGCCATCGAATATGCCTGGTCGCCGGCCAATCCGGACCGGTGGGATCCCGATGCGACGGGCATCCTGTCGGGCAGGCAGCACCAGACACTGGACATGGAACTGTTCGGGCCGAATTCCTGGCTCGGCACGATATATGTCGCCGCCCTTCTCGCCACGTCTGAAATGGCGGCCGCTCTGGGCGATACCGACCTTTCGGAAAAGACTGGACGCATGGGCAAGGCCGGCGCCGCCTATATCGACGATGCGCTCTTCAATGGCCGCTGGTTCGTTCAGAAAATCGATCTGTCCGATAAAGGCGTCCTGATCCCCTTCGATGTTGGCCGTGCGGCCGGCGTGCTCGCGGATGGTTTCATGGAGACCTATTGGTCGGAAGAGTTTTCCGAACTCAAATATCAGATGGGCGAAGGCTGCATCTCCGACCAGATCCTTGGGCAATGGCATGCGGAAGTGGCCGGGATCGGCGGCTTCCTCGATGCGGGCAAGGTGCAGACGGCACTCTCGTCTGTCCACGCCAATAATTTCCGCCCGACGCTCAGGGATCATTTCAACCCCTGCCGCAACTACGCCTTCGAGGACGAGGCCGGCTTGCTGATCGCAACCTATCCCGAGGGCATCCGCCAGCCGATGGTAGCGGCCCCTTACGCTGAGGAGGTCTGGACAGGCATTGAATATATGTCCGCCTCGCACATGATCATGCATGGGTTGATCAAAGAAGGACTGGACATCGTGCGCGGCGCGCGCGATCGCCACGATGGGAGCAAACGCAATCCATGGAACGACATAGAGTGCGGCTCCTATTATGCGCGTTCGATGTCTGCCTGGCAGCTTGTCAATGCATTTTCCGGCCTGCAGGCCGACATGGTTTCAGGCCGGGTAACCTTCAAACCAAAGGTTGACGGCGACTATCGCCTGTTCTGGTCGGCCGGAACGGGATTCGGCACGTTGACGCGGCGGAGCGGGGCGGTCAGTCTGAACGTTCTCGGCGGCAGCCTCGACATCGGTGAAATCGCAGTCGGTGACCACGTCCGGCAACTCGGCGACCGCCGCCACATTGCGGCAGGCCAGTCGATCGAAATCGGAGCAATGGGATAATGGCAGGCATCGAACTGAAATCGGTCCGCAAGGCCTTCCAGAGCCTTGAGGTCATCCATGGCATCGATCTGGCGGTAGCCGATGGTTCCTTTACCGTTTTCGTCGGTCCTTCAGGCTGCGGAAAATCGACCTTGTTGCGGATGATGGCAGGCTTGGAAGAAGTGACCTCGGGCGAAATCCGCATCGATGGCAACCGTTGCGATCATCTGCTTCCGTCTGCCCGTGGCATGGCGATGGTGTTCCAATCATACGCCCTCTATCCGCATATGAGCGTCGAGCAGAACTTGCGCTTCGGCCTGGAGAACCAAAGATTGGCGAAAGCGGAAATCGGCGCCCGCGTCGCCAAGGCGGCAGAAATCCTGCAGATCGAACATCTGCTTTCCCGACGTCCCAGCCAGCTTTCAGGTGGGCAAAGCCAGCGCGTCGCCATCGGCCGGGCGATCGTCAAGGAGCCGAAAGCTTTCCTCTTCGACGAACCGCTCAGCAATCTCGACGCCGAATTGCGCGTCAAGATGCGTGGCGAACTCACGGCCCTGCACCGGCGGCTCGGCTCGACCATGATTTACGTCACCCACGATCAGGTGGAGGCGATGACCATGGCCGACCAGATCGTCGTCCTGAACTCGGGGCGGGTCGAGCAGGTCGGGCCGCCGATGGAACTCTATGCGCGCCCGAAGAATCTCTTCGTCGCACGCTTTCTCGGCGCGCCACCGATGAACCTGTTGCCGGGAAAGGTGGCGCGCCGCGGCGACCAGATCGGTATAGACCTCGACGGCGGCATGCACGTTTCGCTGGCTCGCGAACGGAGGATCGAGCTGGCTGATGGAGCGCCTGTGACACTCGGCATCCGTCCCGAACATGCGGAAGTCGGCGAGAGCGCCTTTAAGGTCGCCGTCAACAGTACCGAGGTTTTGGGATCGGAAACGATCATTCACGCCGAGACTGCGAATGGACAGCCATTCACGATTGCGCAAAGGGGCATTAGTCGGGCGCGAGCTGGCGACTGGGTTCCCGCCGCTATCCGCGAAACCTTCGTCCATCTCTTTGACGAACAAGGATCAGTCATCGGCGCAGTGAGCGACTGGCGGAGCGCCTATGTGAACTGATGCCGTACGCTTGAACATCGTTTGACGAAATCAGGCGGGAGCTGGCCAATGCCTGCAGAATGAATGGAAAGGCTCCCTTAATATTAGGGTCCTGTTAACCATCTTGGCCGTATGAATCTTTGATCGAAAGGCACGCCCGCTTTTCCAGCTCATGCGAATAAGTCGATAATGTCGATCATTCATGCTTTAAGCGCAAATAGCGGCCGCCTCGTCAGGCTCACCTTCGGTCCGGGATCGCGCGGGCGTCCGCCGATGCAGGCGACGGGCCAAAGCAAGCTTGCAAAAACGCGCATCGTCATCCTTAGCGGCGGCCTGATCATGGTCTACGCCGTGATCTTCGCCAGACTGACCTTGTTCGGCATGGCGCCGAGAGACGACACGTCATCGATCCCGCCCGAACGCGTGACCGCCGCCCGGCCCGATATCGTCGACAGAAACGGCGAGTTGATGGCAACGGACATCCGCACCGTCTCGATGTTCGCAGAGCCGAACCGCGTCGTCGACCCCGACGAAGCGGTTGAGAAGATTGCGACGGTCTTTCCCGATATCGACCGCAAATCCCTCTTTAAAAAGCTTGCCGATCACCGCTCGCACTTCGCCTGGCTACGCCGCCAGCTGACACCGAAGCAGCAAAGCCAAATTCTGGCTCTCGGCATTCCGGCAATCGGCTTCCGGCCTGAGGTCAAACGCTTCTACCCCGGCGGACGCACCGCCGCGCACATTCTCGGCTATGTCGATATCGACAATCATGGCGTGGCCGGAATGGAGAAGTATCTCGACATGCAGGGCCTGTCGGACCTCGACTCCACCGGCCTGACGAGCCAGGATACGCTGCAGCCCGTCAAACTTTCAGTCGATCTGCGTGTCCAGAGCATCGTCCATGATGTCGTGTCGGATGCGATCGGCCGCTATCAGAGCCAGGCGGCAGGCGCCGTCATTCTCGACATCCACACCGGCGAAGTGCTGGCCATGGCCTCCGCGCCCGATTTCGATCCGAACGATCCGCAGGCGGACGGCGACAAGGGTTGGCTGAACCGGATGTCGAACGGCACGGACGAGATGGGCTCGGTATTCAAGACCTTCTCGATCGCGCTGGCCATCGACACGGGTACGGTCAAGCTGTCGGACACATTCGACGCCAGCGCTCCCCTGCATTTCGGCGGCTTCACCATCCATGACGACCGTGACGTGCCCCGGCGTGTCCTGTCGATCCCGGAAATCTTCCGCTATTCGTCCAACATCGGCACCGCCAAGATGATGGAGAAGGTGGGCATGAGCGATCAGAAGGCCTATTTGACGCGCTTCGGACTGTTGTCGAAGATGCAGACGGAACTGCCTGAGGTGAAAACGCCCAGTCAGCCGAAAGTTTGGAAAAAACTCAACTCCATTACCATAGCGTTCGGCCATGGCGTCGCCACCACGCCCATGCAGACCGCCGTTGCAGGCGCAGCCCTGATTGACGGCGGCAAGCTGATCGAGCCTACTTTCCTTCCGCGCACGCAGGAAGAGGCAGAAAAAACGGAAACGCTTATCGTCAAGAAGAGCACCAGCGATATCATCCGCTACCTGTTCCAGTTGAACGGTGAGCAGGGCACCGGCAGAATGGCCGACGTCCCTGGCTATCACGTCGGCGGAAAGACTGGCACCGCAAACAAGGTGATTCACGGCGTCTATTCGCATAAGCTCAGCTTCAATTCGTTCCTGGCCGCCTTTCCCATGAAGAACCCCAAATATGTGGTTCTGGCTTTCATCGACCAGCCGCTGACGGGGGTACACAACCTGAACCTCGCCGCCGAAACCGCGGCGCCGATGGTTCACGACATCATCGGCCGCGCGGCACCGATCCTCGGCGTCGAACCGGATTTCGGCACGAATCTCCTTGCCGCCTATTGAGTTGCCGCCGGTCGCCGGCGGCTCACCTCATAGCGACGACACCTCCCCATCTCTTCAAGCGCCGGGCCGTTGATGATCGACCCGACCATGCACTTCGTTTCCACGTTTCAGCAAGTTGAGAATCGGGCATAGCTTCTCCACAGTCGCTTGCAACCGGGCGATATCCTCGGCGCTTGCGGAAGAAACCAGCGTGACCAGATAGCTGATATCCTGAGGATAGACCGGCACGTTCTCGTGGCCTTCGGCACCGGCGCGGGCATCGATCGCGGCCGTGACTTCCGCATCAAGCGACTCCAACGGTATGCCCTGATCGGAGGCATGGATCAGGTAGGTATGAGTGAGACAGCTGGAAAGCGAGCCCAGCAGCAGCTCCGGCGACGACGGCCCCAGATTGTAGCCGGCAAAGTCGGGCGGGCTGTCGGAAATCACCTGAAAATCCCGGATTCTGATCCGGCGCACGCCGCTGCGTCCCTCGGCGCTTGCGCTCGCCGTCAATGTAACCGCGCCGAGCTCTCCCGATTTCACGCGCTCGCGCCGGTTCAACAGAGCTGCCCGCTTCTGCCCGAGATACTCATTCAGGGTTGTCATTGTCGTCTACCTCCAGCCTATCGGTTCCGTCTGCCGCCCTTGCTACGATCCAGAGCAGATATGCGGTCAATTTATAGCCGCCGGACACGCTATTAGTCGATAAAATTTATAGATTATTTGTCGGCATAAGGCGAAGAATATTGCTGAAATTGACCGATCCCTGAAAAGTCCTGCTGATCCGAGATTCCGGTAATGGAAGAGGCGAAATCCCTAAAGCCGCCAATGCCAATGCGTATGCTGGTTGGAATTCTTTTCCACGGTTCCGGGGCTCTTTTGGAATCAATCGGAATCGCCACCAAAATTCCCGCGCTATATAGATTACAAAATTAGTAGACTAAAGATTCTCATTTTGCCGCCGATATGCGGCCCGATCTCAAGGCCGCCTCGACCAGATCGGTGCCATCCAACAGACCCTTTGCTCGGAGACCTTCGTCATGCCCGCCACGGCTCAGCCACTCATTCTCGATCACGCGGTTATCGGCGTACACGATAAGCTTGATACCGCTGCCGATGTCTATCGCAAGCTCGGCTTCGCGCTGACCCCACGCGGCTACCACACTCTCGGCTCGATCAATCATCTTGCCATCTTCGGCGATAACTATCTGGAACTTCTCGGCTTTCCATCGGAGGGCGAAAAGAAGCGAGCAGATCTCTGGTCCTATCCGCCCGGCCTCAACGGCCTTGCCCTTCGCACCACCGATGCCGCAACCCTACAGCGCGAATTGGCGAGCGCGGGAAAGCCAGTCACGGACTGGAAGGATTTCTCGCGCCCCGTCGAGGTGGACGGAGTGCAGAAGCCGGCGAGCTTCCGCACGTTCCAGATCGGCGCGGAGGTGCTTTCCAGTGGCCGCTTCTTCTTCTGCCAGCACAACACGCCTGAGCTTGTGTGGCGCGCGGCCGATCAAAATCATCCGAACGGCGTCTTGAATATCAGCGATGTCTTCATCGTGAGCCGCACACCACAAACGATCATCGAACTGCTCGACGGCTTTCCGTCAGCAACGCCAGAAGCGACCGATGCTGGCATCACCATCCCGGCAGGTACGGCCGTTCTTCGCATTCTATCCGAAGAGCGCGCGAATTCTCGTTTCGGATCGGCCATCCCGCAGAACTTTAACGGCAACGAGCGCAAGGTGGCGCTCGGAATGACGGTCCGCTCGCTGGAGGCTGCAGCAGATGCCTTGGCCCGTGGAGGCTTTTCACCCAGGCCTTTCGAAGGCGGCTTGCTCGTCGATGCCGAAGCGGCCAACGGCGTTGCGCTCTGGTTCAAGCAGTAGTTCGCCACCGATTGCGCTGGCGAACTCCCCGTCAAAGGTTAGAATTCCGATACTAGCAAGCAGGAACCACAGGCATGACCAGTAAACCCACCTCCTCGCGCATCGTCCTTGCGTCGCGTCCGTCCGGCAAGCCGGTTGCGGCAAACTTCCGGCTTGAGCGCGAGGAAGTTCGCGATCTCGCCGATGGCGAAGTTCTTCTCCAGATCCTCTATCTTTCGCTTGATCCCTATATGCGCGGCCGCATGGACGATGCAAAATCCTATGCGAAGGCGGTCGAAATCGGTGGCGTCATGGAAGGCGGGACCGTTGCGCGCGTCGTCAGCAGTCGCGATGCGGCATTCAAGCCGGGCGATATCGTGCTCTCGCATTCCGGCTGGCAAACCCATGCGATCGCGGACGGCGCAACACTGCGTAAACTCGATCCGGATGCAGCCCCCATCACTGCGGCTCTCGGCATTCTCGGAATGCCGGGCTTCACCGCCTATACGGGGCTTCGTAACATCGGCAAGCCAAAAGCCGGCGAAACGCTGGTGGTTGCGGCGGCAAGCGGCGCCGTTGGTTCCGCGGTCGGCCAGATCGCCAAGATCTTCGGCGCACGGGTCGTCGGGATCGCCGGCGGCGCAGACAAATGCGATTACATTCGCAATGAGTTCGGCTTCGATGCTGCCATCGACCACCGCTCGGGCGATTTCGCCAGCCAGCTCGCAGTCGCCTGCCCGAATGGAATCGATATCTATTTCGAGAACGTTGGCGGCCATGTCTGGAATGCAGTCTTCCCGCTGCTGAACGACTTCGCACGCGTCCCCGTTTGTGGGTTGATCGCCCACTACAATGACGGGGCCGAGGCTTCCGAAGGGCACAATCAACTCCCCACCGTCATGCGCGCTGTTCTTCGCCAGAGCCTGACGATCAGAGGCTTCATACAGCGCGAATTCGTTGATCAGCGCCCCGACTTCTATCGAGAGGCGACGAAATGGATTTCCGAGGGCCGTCTTAGATACAAAGAGGATATCGTGGACGGACTTGAAAATGCGCCAGAAGCCTTCTTCGGTCTCCTGGAAGGAAAGAACTTTGGCAAGCTGATCGTGCGCATCGCCGAATAAATTCGGCATTTGCCGTATGGTGAAAGTCGGCGCGGCCAATCGTTGCCGACTTTCACGGCATTCTGATCCGAGCAAACCCGATTGATCGATCGCACCGCTAGGGATGATTGCGCATGTTCCTCTCCGTAAATCTGGCGAGCCGGGGCAATGCCCCCAATAACGTCAGCCAGTGCCTACGCAAGAATGTCCTTCTATTTCTTGATGTTGGCGCCCAACACCCTCGGCGTGCCGTCGTTTAGGATAATTTTCTCCTCCTGAGCCGTCCTTCGGCACAAAACTTTCTAGATAAACTCTATCAATTTAATAGCTTAAATAGAAAGAGAGGGACCATGGCCGTTACAGCATTGCATTTGGATACCGATGTTCTTGTCATTGGCGGCGGCCCGGCAGGATGCTGGGCTGCGTGGAACGCGGTATCGAGCGGCGCAAACGTCGTTCTGATCGAAAAGGGCTATGTCGGCACGAGCGGCGCGACCGCTGCTGGCAATACCACGACGATCTACACCAAACGAGGCACGTCCGAGCGGGCCGCCACGGTCGCCCAGCGGCTCAGGCTCGGTCATGGATTTTCCGAGCCCGAACGGATCGAACGTGTTCTCGACCGCACCTTCGAGAATCTCAATCTGCTTGCCGAATGGGGATACGACTTCCCTCAATACGAAGACGGACGGCCTTATCGCGGCATGCTGCGCGGACCGGACTATCTTCGTTTCATGCGCCAGAAGCTTATCAAGGCCGGTGTGAAGGTCATCGACCACTGTCCAGCGGAAGAGCTGCTGATATCCGACGGGATCGCGGCCGGCGCGCTCGCTCGATTTCGTCGCTCCGGAGAAACCTTGGAGATCAGGGCTGGAGCCGTCGTCATCGCGACGGGCGGCTGCGCCTTCCTCAGCGGGGCGCTCGGCACCAACAATCTGACTGGCGACGGCTATCTGATGGCCGCAGAGGCAGGTGCTGTTCTGTCGGGAATGGAGTTTTCCGCCCAGTACGGCATCTCTCCTGCCTATTCCAGCGTGACGAAAGGCGTAGTCTATTTCTGGGGGACATTCAGCGACGAGCAAGGAAATGTTCTTGGGTCGAGCGGCGACCGCCAGAGCGTCGTCGCGCGCGAGCTCATCAAGGGGCCCGTCTATGCTGTACTCGACAAGGCCCCACCCCGGCTCCAGGAGGGTTTTCGCCGCGGCCAGCCCAATATCTTCGTCCCGTTCGACAGAATGGGTATCGATCCGTTCACCGAACGGTTTCCAATTACTCTGCGTCACGAAGGAACCGTTCGCGGGACCGGCGGCCTCAAGATCAATGATAGGTCGACAACGACGATTCCGGGCCTTTTTGCCGCCGGGGATGCGGCAAACCGGCAAGGAATGTCCGGTGCGACCTCGGGAGGTGGCGGGCCGAATTCCAGCTGGGCGATGGCGACGGGCTCCTGGGCCGGCGAAGACGCGGCAAGGTTCGTTCGCGCGCTGGGCAGAAACTGGCGAACGCGGCGCGTCTCCCGCGTCACCAGCCCTACCGGCGAGAAGGCGTCTGGCGGCCCCTCGGATGTCCTGACAGTGATCGAGGTGGCCAAACGCCACATTCTTCCTCTCGATGGCGGGTTCTTCAGAACCCAGTCGACGTTGGAAACAGCATCGGAAAATCTGCGCGCGCTTTGGGACGATCGCAGCTGGCGCTTGGCTGGAAATGCCCGGTCACGAGAAGCCGAGGCGTTTATCGCCACGGCACGATGGTCGACCGAAAGCGCGCTTCTGCGCAGGGAAAGCCGCGGTCTTCAGCGCCGGCCGGACTTTCCGAGTGAAGACCCGACCCTGCTGCGCACGATCGAGACCGGCGGCACCGATGGCCTATGGGCAGCCTTTCAGACCGACATCCAAGTAATGAGTGAAGCATCATGATCGAAATCGTGAGCGCAGACCGCTGCGTCAAATGTGATCTTTGCGTGGAGGCCTGCCCGGACAATGTGTTCGATGCGGTTGCGGACGGAGTGCCTGTCATCGCGCGCCAGGCGGATTGCCAGACATGCTTTCTCTGCGAGCTTTTCTGCCCGACCGATGCACTTTACGTCTCCCCACTTTCCGAAAGCATCGAAGGCGCAACGGAAGCGGATCTCGTGACGCGCGGCATCATGGGCAGCTTCCGCCGCGAGATGGGATGGAAGAACGCAAAGCCACGCGGAACGGCTGGCGACATGAGTTACCGAATCTTCGAGGCCGGCACGATCATTCCCTAGAGCCGGACGATGTTAGGTCGAGGCGAAATAACATCATGATCCTCCATATAATCAAATACTTACAACATGACTTCGCCCGAAAACCGCTAACACTTTCGGGCATCATGCTCGGACTGGAGAAAACTATGCGAAGACTTTTTTCGTCCCTACTGCTCGCAGCCGCGGTCGCCTTGAGCGCAGCGCCATCGCAGGCAGAGGATGCACCGGCCAACATTCGTTTCGGTGATGTAGGTTTTGGATTCGGCACCCCGTTTGGCGTGGGCCTGCAGGCGATCGCCGATGCCAAGGGCTTTATCGCCGATGAATTCAAAGGCACGCCCACCAAGGTCGAGTTCACCTATTTCACAGGCACCGGCCCGGCCATCAACGAAGCGCTCTCCAACGGACAGCTCGATTTTGCCTCCTATGGTGCCGTGCCGAACATCATCGGCAAGGCGAATGGGCTGGACACCGTCATTCTCGCCTCCTATGGCGGCACCGCCATCTTCGGCGCGGCACGACCCGACCTCGACATCAAATCGATCGCGGATCTCAAGGGCAAGAAGGTCGCGATCCAGAAGGCCACCATCATTCATTGGGGGCTGATTACGGCGCTGAAGAATGCCGGGCTCTCCGAAAAGGACGTCACCATCGTCGACCTGAAGAATGCCGATCAGCTCGCAGCCATCGCAGCCAAGAGCGTCGATGCGGTGTTTGGAGCGGACTTCCTGCTTCCGCTTGAGGACAAGGGCATCGCGAAGATCTTCTACAAGTCTTCCGATGCAGGTGTTGGCGGAGAAGGCTTCGGTGCATTTCTCGTGACCGACAAGTTTCGCAAGGCCTATCCTGAGGCCACACAGAAAGTCGTGACCGGCTTCGTCAAGGCAGCTCAGTGGCTTGCCGACGACAAGAACCGCGACGAGGCCTATCAGATCTGGTCGCGCGCCGGCACACCCATCGAAGTGCTCCGCAAATCCAACGCCGGCGGCCCGCTCGGACAGAAGTATAACCCACGTCTCGATGATTTCTTCGTGTCTCGCTATCAAAGCGGGATTGCCTTCGACCGCGAGCAGAAGCTCATTCGCCGCGACATCGATCTCAGAGCCTGGGTCGACCGCAGCTTCATCGACAATGCCGTCGCATCGCTCAAGCTTCAGGCTCTCTGGCCTGATCGCTCTGCCTCCGGCAGCCTCGAAAACTGACGGGAGCAGATCATGGCAACGTTCGAAGCGCAGGATGATCTTTCCCTTTCGGGAAATGCCTCGGACGTTCGACCGGGCCCATGGCGGCCGGATTGGTATCGAACGGCAGGCACAGTGTCGCTCGTTCTCACTGCTCCGGCGCTTGTCCTCTCTTTCTGGTGGATCAGCGCTGCGGAGGGATGGGTCTCGCCGCAAGTGTTGCCATCACCGGATCTGGTGTTCCGGACATTTCTCGAGCTTTTGGCGAGCGGCGACATTCTCACGGCCGCCCTCATCAGCTTCCAACGCATCGCCGAAGGTTTCCTGATCGGGGCCTCGCTCGGCTTTCTCTTCGGCCTTTTTATTGGCCGATCCGCGACGGCCAATGCCTATCTCGGGCCATCCTTCCGGGCATTGGCTGCCGTGCCGTCCCTCGGTTGGTTGCCGATCCTCATACTTCTGCTCGGGATAGAGGAAAGCCTGAAGATCGTCATCCTGGCGAAGGCCTGCTTCGTGCCCATGGCCATCAGCACGGCCGAGGGCGCAAGGAACATTCCGACAGGATTGAGCGAGGTCGCCGACGTACTCGGCCTTCGCGCCAGAACCCGCTTCTTCAAGCTGGTAATGCCGGCAATGGCGCCATTCATCGCAAGCGGTGTAAGGCTCTCCCTCAGCCAGGCCTTCGTCTCTCTGATCGTCGTCGAAATGCTCGCCGGAACAGACGGCCTCGGCTACATGATGGTCTGGGGGCGAACGCTGTTCCAGCTCGATATCGTAATTGTCGGCATGATCGTCGTCGGCGCCTTCGGCTTCGGACTGGACCTGCTGCTGAGAAAGGCCGAGCGCGCCGTGCGCAAAGGGAGTGCCGCCAATGTCTGAAAGCCTCAGGCTTCCGGCGTGGATCCCGCGCGGGGCTCTCATTCCCTTGGCGGCGGCTCTCATCTGGTGGGCATCGGCAGCGGCGGGCTTTCTGTCCGGTCCGATGGCCGTGACGCCTCTGCGGGTATTAGAGGTGCCGCTTCTGGATCCTTCGGGGCGCGAACTCTGGTTCTCCCTGCTTGCAAGCCTGTTGCGCGTACTGATCGGAAGCGTGATCGGCAGTGTAATCGGGATCGCCCTCGGCTATTTGGCAGGGACATACCGCGCCGCAGCATTGAGTCTGTCGCCCGGCATCCATACGGTCAGACAGGTCGCGCTCTTCGCCTGGATCCCTCTGTTGACCGCGTGGTTCGGCAATGGTGAAGGCACGAAGATCGTCTTTACCGTTCTCTCCACCTTCTTCCCGCTTTTTCTTGCGACGGAGCAGGGCGTCCGACAAGTTCCTCCGGCGCTGATCGACGTCGCTGATGTCCTGAACCTGCGTCGCGGCACGCGAATCCGGCAGCTCTATTTCCCCGCCGCCCTCCCCAGCATCTATCTCGGCCTGCAGATCGCCATACTCTCTGCCTGGATCGGAACAATCGGTGCGGAATATGCCGTGGGTAACGGGCGTGGGCTCGGCAGCTATCTGGCAAGCGCGCGCGACCAGTTCAGGATGGATATCGTCCTCGTCGGCGTCATCGCGCTCGCGGTCGGCGGCCTCCTGCTCTCCTATTCGGTCCGTCTCATTGCGGCATCCCTCTCTCCCTGGACGAAAGAACAGCGATGAATGCGCTATCGATTGAACATGTCAGCAAGGCCTATTCCCTTGATGGCGTTGCGCGGCCGGTCCTGAAGGACATCAATTTCACCGTGCGCCGCAACGAGATCGTTGCAATGGTCGGCGCATCGGGATGCGGCAAGTCAACCTTGCTGCGTCTCATCGTTGGCCTTGATAGCGATTTTCGAGGATCGATCGTCAGCAACACACAGACAGCATCCCGAACCAAGGTCGGCATGGTATTCCAGGACCATCGTCTCTTTCCGTGGCTTACCGTTGAGGGAAATGTCGCCCTCGCCTTCGACAATAGCGATCTTCCTGCCCGCCAGCGTCAGGAAAAAGCCAAGCATTATATCGAACTGGTCGGGCTCGCCGAATTCTCGAAAGCCTACCCGCGTCAGCTATCGGGAGGGATGGCGCAGCGAGCCGCAATCGCGCGCGCACTCGCTCAGGAACCCGATATTCTTCTCATGGACGAGCCTTTCGGCGCGCTCGACTCAATCCTGCGAATGCGCCTGCAGGACGAGTTGCTGTCGATCTGGGAGAAAAACCAGGTCTCGATCGTCATTGTCACGCATGATGTCGAGGAAGCCCTTTATCTTGCTGATCGTGTCATCGTCATGGAGCCCAATCCCGGCCGAATACGCGAAACCATCGACGTGGCGCTCCCGCGGCCTCGCGACCGCAACGGCGTCCTCCTGGCCAATTTGAAAAAGCATTGCCTCAGCATGCTTATATGACCTCTGGGAAACACCGGGCCTATCTCCTGACGACGAGTAGCGAGAGAACGATCCCGCAAAGCACGGCAATGAAGCATATTGCGGGCGTGAGGCGGATGAGAGCAGCGAAGATCTGTCTTTGCCTCGAACCACTGGCGAATGGCTTATCCGCAGCATCGCTCTCTCGGGCATCGGCTTTCAAGCCGAGAGCGTGACGCCCTTTTCCCGTCAATACGAAGCTGAGACCGAACTGGCCGTTGGCGTCGCCTGCGCGAATGAGCGAAGATTCAAGGGCGTGTTTCAATAGCAATCCCGTTTCAGTATCCGGGGTGCGATTGCCGGAGAACTCCAACGGGCCTTTGCGATGGATGGCGTCGAGGAGTTCCAACATGTCGGAACCGGTTTCTGGCTTCATCTTCCTTCAGCCCGTCCTTAAAGCGAGAACGATCCTTTAAGGCAATCGTTCTGACGAAGCTGTGTGAAGATCGCGTCGAGGTGGCGTCAAGATTTTATGATATCGCCGGATGCCTGGGAGCCTTTCCAGAAAAAGAGGGAGCGGTTTTCCGCCGGGAATGCGCAAGGCCAAGAAGACGGAGGTCGTTCGCGATCCAAAGAGAGGCGGATGCGCTCCGGAATGTCCCAGGCTCAGTAACGCGGGACAGTGAAGCGTACGGTCGTCCCGCCACCCTTGCGGCTTTCGATCGTCGCCTTGCCGCCATGTGCCTCGGCGATCGCCTTGACCACGGATAGGCCGAGCCCGGATCCTCCGGCCCTTCTGCTCCGCGCTTCGTCAGCTCTCCAGAAGCGCTCGAAGGCGTATTCCTGCTCCAAAGGGGTCATCCCCGGCCCGGTGTCCGAAATCTGCAGAATGGCAAATCCGCCCTTCATGAAAGTCTTGACCTCCAGCCGCGAACCCGGCGCATAGCGCGCGACATTGTCCATCAAGGCGAGAACGACCTGCCGAAGCCGCGCCCGATCCGCGATGATCGGCGCGTTGCGCAAGTCAGTGGCGATTTCCAATCGTTGCGCCGCCAGCGCCGGTCTCATCGTATCGACGGTGTCGCCGACATCCGCCGCCAAATCGAAGCGCGAGACCTGAAGTTCCATCCGGCCCGCATTCATCAGCGAGAGGGTCTTGAGATCGTCGACGATCCGGGTGAGGGAATCGATATGCTTGACCAGGCCGAGAAACACATCCTGGCTCGGCTCGAAGACGCCGTCGGCAAGCCCCTGCATGCGCCCCCGAAGGATCGTCAACGGCGTGCGAAGCTCATGTGCGATGGCAGAATTCGAGTATATCAGTTCTTTTTCGGCTCGCTGGAGCTTCTCCGCCATCTGGTTGAAATCTTCGATCAACCGGTCTGCCTCTCCGAATGTGCCCTGCCCCGTGGCGCGGCCGGTGAAGTCCCCCTCGGCGATAGTCCGGGCAGTTTCGGCGACCGCGATGAGCGGCTTGACCAGTCGCCGGGCGAGCCGCCAACCGACATAGGCACCCACGGCCTGACCGATCGCGACATTGATGGCAAGAACCACGAAGTCGGTCGGCGCCCATTCTTCCGCTGCGGCAGGTTCCGGGAAAAGCCAATCCCAGACCCAACCATAGATCAGGAAGCCGAAGAACATGACCGACAGGGATACGAACGCGACGATCGTTGTCGACCAGACGATCTGCCGATTGAGGCTATTTTTAACCAAGGTCGCCAAGGCGGTAGCCCACTCCCCTGACCCCGTTGAGAAGGTTGCCGACGCCAACCGCATCGAGCTTCTTGCGAAGCTTGCTCATATGGCTGTCGACCGTCCTGTCGAGTGCATCACCTTCCGGAAGGCAGGCGTCGATGATCTCGCCTCTTTCGAAGGCCCGGTTGGGATAGCCGGCCATGAACTCGAGAATCCGAAACTCCGTCCGGGTCAAGGGTAAAACAATCCGACGATCGCCGTTGTCGACCGATGCCACATGCGCAACCGAATCGATCGAGAGCCTCCCGATCCGCAAAACCTTGTTCGCCATACCGCCGCTGACCGACCGCCTGAGGATCGCGCGGGCGCGCGCCACGACCTCGGCGGGGTTGAACGGTTTCACGACATAATCGTCGGCACCCGCCCGCAAGCCCTGCAGCCTGTCCACATCATCGGCAAGCGCGGTCACCATGATGACCGGCGTGGTTCCGCGCTTATGGATCGCGGCGAGCACGGCATAACCGTCAAGCTTGGGTAGCTTGACATCGAGCACGACCAGATCGGGCCTGAGACGCTGGTGATGGGAAAGCCCTATCTCGCCGTCCGATGCAGTCAGAACGCGAAATCCCTCACGTTCGAAATAGCGTTCGAGGATATCGGATATTTCCGGCTCATCCTCAATGATCAGTACAAGAGCGTTTTCCATTCGCACCTCCAGCCTTGAGAAAAGGCCGCGCGACGCTGGCCGTCAACATTCATTTCGCGTCTCCACGAAACCTCCACATATACTCCATCGAACCGCAACGCTTCTCCTGTTTGGTGCTAGGCAGAGCAATTCCCGGAAAAGTGCGCAGCGGTTTTCCGCCCGGAATCGCATGAAGACAGTAGCCCCGGAGCCGTCGGAGGATTTCTCGAAATCCTCCGACGGCTCCGGCGTGAACCATAAGACTAGACACGAACGTTCGAAAATAGAATCGAAG
The DNA here is from genome assembly GCF_044756305.1 of Rhizobium sp. NPDC092011. NCBI lineage: Bacteria > Pseudomonadati > Pseudomonadota > Alphaproteobacteria > Hyphomicrobiales > Rhizobiaceae > Rhizobium > Rhizobium sp. NPDC092011. The sequence continues at coordinate 900,556 of NZ_JBIVSO010000001.1, read as the reverse complement.
CGGTGAGATGGCGTGACGCCACGTCCGGAAAATCCTCACCCTTCGGTCCAGACAGGAAGCCATCAATGCTGATGAACAAGGGACTGCGTGGGCGAAAGGTGCTGCTGACGGTTACGGCTATGCTCGCGCTGGTCGCAGGCCAGGTATCCTCCCAGGAAGAAGGCCAGATGCCGACGCCCGCCGTGGGTGTCGTTGAATTGAAGGCGCATGCCGTTCCCGTGATGAGCGAGCTTCCCGGCCGCATCGCGGCGACCAGGGTTTCGGAAGTGAGGGCCAGGGTCTCGGGCATATTGCAGGAGCGCGTCTTCGAGCAAGGCAGCCTGGTCCACAAAGACGACGTCTTGTACCGGATCGATCCACGCCTGTTCGAGGTTCGCGTCGCCAGCGCCGAAGCGGCACTCAAGAAGGCGAAGGCGGTTCAGGCCAATGCCAAGCAGCAGCTCGAACGCCAACGCACGCTCAAAGAACGCAATGTTGTCAGCGCGGTGGACTACGACACAGCCGCCGTCAATCTCGATCAGGCCGAGGCCGATGTCGCTTCTCAGCAAGCCGTGCTCGACGAGGCCAAGATCAACCTCGGTTACACCGAGGTGCGGGCGCCGATCACCGGCGTCATCGGCGGCGCCCTTGCCACCGAAGGAACGCTGGTGACGGCGGACAGCACCTCCAATCTGGCGCTCATTCAGCAGGTCGATCCCGTCTATGCCGACTTCACGCAGTCGGCGCAGCAACTTCTTGCGCTCAAGCAGGCGGTAAGCGAAGGCAAGCTCGAGAGCCCGGCACCCGGCCAAGCGCGCGTCGAACTCGTCTTCGACGGCGGCAAGGTTTACTCGCTACCCGGCAAGCTGTTGTTCTCGAATGCCAACGTCGATCCGAACACCGGCCAAGTCACGCTGCGGGCAGAGTTCGCCAATCCAAAGGGCGATCTCCTACCGGGCATGTATGTCCGCGTACGCATTGAGCAAGCGGTCCAACAGGCCGGTCTCACGATCCCGCAACGCGCCGTCACCAGGACCTCGGAGGGTAAACCCCAAGTGTTCGTCCTCGCGGCCGATGGCACCGCGCAGGTGCGTGATGTCTCGCTCGGCACCTCCCTCGGCTCGGAATGGATCGTTCTCTCCGGATTGAAGGAAGGCGAGAAGGTGATCGCCGACGGAGTCCAGAAGGTCCAGCCCGGAGCAAAGGTGAACGCCGAGGCATGGAAGCCCGACGCCGCCGATCCCAGCACTCCCATTCAGGCCGCGAAGTAATACGAACATGGCACAATTATTCATCAGGCGGCCCGTCCTCGCATGGGTTTGCGCTTTCTTCATCATGATAGCGGGGATCATCACGATCCCCATGCTGCCGGTTGCCCAGTATCCCAATGTGGCGCCGCCGCAGCTGTCGATTTCAGCCTCCTATCCAGGCGCCTCGCCGCAGGAGATCTACCAGGGCGTCACCCGGCAGATCGAGGAGGAATTGAACGGCGTCCACGGACTGGTCTATTTCGAATCGACATCCGACAATTCCGGCTCGGTCAGCATCAGCGCGACCTTCACCACCGGAACCGATATCGGCAAGGCGACCGTCGACGTGCAGAACGCTGTTCGGCGCGTGGAATCGCGCCTGCCGGCCGCTGTACGCACGCAGGGTATTTCAGTGGAGGAAGCCAGCTCCGGCTTCCTCTTGATCGCAGCCCTGACCTCGACCGACGGCTCGATGGACGAGATCGCTCTTGGCGACTACATCAACAGGAACGTTCTCGGTGAACTCCGTCGACTGCCGGGCGTGGGACGTGCGCAGGTCTTTGCGTCGCAGCGCGCATTGCGCGTCTGGATCGATCCGGACAAGATGGTCGGACTGCATCTGACGAGCGCTGATATCAATGCCGCGATCGTCGCACAGAATGCCCAGGTCGCAGCGGGCCAGATCGGTGCGACGCCGAACCCCGTCAGCCAGGACCTGACCGCTACCGTTATCGTCGAGGGACAATTGAAGACCGCCGAGCAGTTCGGCGACATCATCCTGCGCGCCAATTCGGACGGCTCGACCGTACGGCTGCGCGACGTAGCCCGTATCGACGACGGCGCGGAAAACTATTCGACGACGAGCCGGCTCAACGGCCAGCCGAGCGCCGGTCTTGCGATCCAGCTGACCTCGACAGGCAACGCCGTCGCCGTTTCCAGCGCGATCAAGACGAAGATGGACGAACTGTCGAAGTTCTTCCCCAAGGGCGTCGAATACTCCATTCCCTACGACACGAGCCCCTTCGTGAAGGCTTCGATCGAGAAGGTCGTGCACACGCTGCTCGAGGCCATCGCGCTTGTCTTCATCGTTATGTTCGTGTTCCTGCAGAACTTCCGCTACACGGTCATTCCGACGCTCGTCGTCCCCGTCGCGCTTCTCGGAACCTGCGCGGTGATGTACGCAACGGGCTTCTCCATCAACGTGCTGACCATGTTCGCCATGGTGCTGGCCATCGGCATTCTCGTCGACGACGCCATTGTCGTGGTCGAAAACGTCGAGCGCATCATGGCCGAAGAAGGCCTTTCCCCGAAGGCTGCGACCCAGAAGGCGATGAGCCAGATTACCGGGGCGATCCTCGGCATCACCCTGGTGCTGTCCTGCGTCTTCATCCCGATGGCATTCTTCCCCGGTGCATCCGGCATCATCTATCGTCAGTTCTCGCTGACCATGGTCGTGTCGATCCTCTTTTCGGCCTTCCTTGCGCTATCGCTGACACCAGCGCTCTGCGCCACATTCCTGAAGCCTATCAAAGAGGGGCATCACGAGAAGGGCGGCCCCGGCGGCTGGTTTAACCGCAAGTTCAGCAGCCTCACGGCTGGCTATGCCCGGACGGCCACCGGAATGGCGCGCCGATCCGGCCGCATGATGGTGGTCTATCTCGCGCTCGTGATCGGTCTTGGCTATCTCTTCGTCAACCTGCCAGGCTCGTTCGTGCCGCAGGAAGACCAGGGTATTCTCATCGTCGATATCCAGGGGCCGCCGGAAGCAAGTGCCAATCGCACGATCGCTTCGCTGAAGCAGGTGGAAGCCATTTTCAAGGCCGAACCGGCCGTCAGGGACGTCTTCGCCGTTCAGGGCTTCAGCTTCTCCGGCAGCGGCGCGAATGCGGCGCTCGCCTTCGTCACGCTCAAGGATTGGAGCGAGCGGCCCAAGGGCAGCTCCGCCGATGAGGTCGCGGCGCGCGTGAACCAGAAGCTGTCGACATTGAAGGATGCGACGTCCTTCGCACTCTCGCCTCCCGCCATCGACGGCTTCGGAACCACGAGCGGCTTCTCGTTCAGGCTTCAGGATCGCGCCGGGCGCGGGCTGGAAGCCCTCAAGAATGCCGGCGCCGAGTTGATGGAGAAGGCTGCAAAGAGCAGCATCCTCACCAACGTCCGCACCGAAGGGATGCCCGAAGCCGCGCAGGTCATCCTTCAAATCGATCGCGAGAAGGCCAATACCTTTGGTGTTGGCTTCGCCGAGATCAACGACACAATCACCGCCAACCTCGGATCCTCCTACATCAACGACCACCCCAATGCGGGACGGATGCAACAGGTGATCGTCCAGGCCGAGGGTCGCAGCCGCATGCAGGTGGAGGACATGATGAAGCTGAATGTTCGCAATGCAAGCGGCGGCATGGTCCCCCTGGCGTCCTTCGCAACTGCGACCTGGCGCAAGGGCAACCCACAGATCGTCGGCTACAACGGCTATCCCACGATCCGCATCACCGGCGAAGCCGCTGCGGGTCAATCTTCCGGCGCGGCGATCGCCGAAATGGAGCGTCTGGCAGGGGAACTGCCGAGCGGTTTCGGCTACGAGTGGTCCGGGCAGTCGAGAGAAGAAATCGCATCGGGCGCACAGGCTCCGATACTGTTCGGCCTCTCGATCCTGTTCGTATTCCTTCTGCTGGCAGGCCTCTATGAAAGCTGGTCTATCCCGCTTTCTGTGATGCTGGTGGTGCCGCTCGGCATCATCGGTTGCGTGCTGGCGATGATCCTGCGAGACATGCCGAACGATCTTTACTTCAAGGTCGGCTTGATCGCGATCATCGGGCTTTCCGCCAAGAATGCCATTCTCATCGTGGAGTTCGCCAAGGACTATTACGGGCAAGGCAAATCGCTGCTGGATTCAGCCATCGAAGCGGCGCGGGTCCGGTTCCGGCCGATCGTCATGACATCGCTCGCCTTTACCCTCGGCGTCGTTCCGCTGGCGATCGCCACCGGTCCGAGCGCCGCCAGCCAGAACGCAATCGGCACAGGCGTGCTCGGCGGCATGATCTCGGCCACAGTCCTTGCTGTTTTCTTCGTTCCGGCATTCTTCGTCTTCGTTCTCAAGGTGTTGCGGACGAAGAGACCGGTTGAGGACCAAGCCGGCGAGGAAGTCTCCAAATCGACAACGTCAGCCCATCCCTGACCGGATGGGCGGCAGATCTCCGCTCTTTCAAAGGAACCGAAATGCCTGCGAACGTCACTCTGCTTCATCCGCCGTCGTCCATGCAGGTGTCCTTGCAAGATGCTGTCCGCCGTCACGGTTTGCCGCGTCTTGCGCCAGCACGGCCTTAGGGCCTTGCTCCTCCGGCCCGGAGACACGGGCGGCAATCGCAATCACGCGGTCTGCCTTTTCGATGTCTCCGGTCGCCCCCGTTAATGTTGCGAACGCTCGTATGTGAAACTCAGTTGTTGAGAAAACGACCGTTCGAAAACTATCTGCGCAGGTGCCTTAATGCATTCGAGCCGCTGGTTTATCCTCGTCGCCGTCATGATGGCATTCACGCCTGTTGTCGTGGACATGACGATCCTTCACATCGCTATCCCCTCCCTCGCGGTCGCATTGGGAGCCTCGGGAAATGAGGTCCTGTGGATCATCGATATCTATCCTCTCGTCATGGCCGGCCTGCTCGTGCCGATGGGGACGTTAGCGGACAGGATCGGCTATCGCCGGATAGTTCTGATCGGACTCGGCGTCTTCGGGGCAGCCTCGATCGCCGCCGCGTTCTCGACATCGGCGCCGATGCTGATCGTCGCACGTGCGTTGCTCGGCATCGGCTCGTCGATGATCATGCCCTGCGTTCTCGCCCTCATCCGGCAGACCTTCGAAGACGATGCGGAACGCGCGACGGCTCTTGGTATCTGGAGCGTAGTCAGCATGGCCGGCGCCGCGATTGGCCCTCTCGTCGGCGGCGCGCTGCTGGAGCATTTCTGGTGGGGTTCGGTCTTCCTCGTCAACGTGCCGATCATGCTGATCGTCATTCCCGTCGTTTGGCGCCTCGTCCCGTCGTCATCGGGCAATTCGCAAGCAACATGGAAGCCCGGGCAGGCGTTGATCCTGGTGGCCGGGTTGATCCTGACCGTCTACGGCGTCAAATCCGGGTTCAAGACAGGGCTTAGCGTTGAGACCGCTGTGACGCTCTTCGTTGGCGTGGGCCTGCTTGCATGGTTTTCCCGCATACAGATCTCCTCCGAAAACCCGATGCTCGATCTGTCCTTGCTGACGAAACCGGCGATTGCCGTCGGACTGATGATGGCATTCGTGGCCAGTGGCTCGCTTGCCGGGTTCGAGCTTGTGCTGGCGCAGGAGCTTCAGTTCGTGCTCGACAAGACGCCCCTTGAAGCAGGCGTCTTCATGCTTCCCCTGGTCGTTGCCGCAGCGATCGGTGGACCGGTGGGCGGTCAGCTCGCCAATCGATATGGCCTTCGAGCCGTTGCCTCGTCGTCGATGGCGGCAGCGGCGCTCGCCTTATTCGCAATCTCGCTGTCCGACCTTGTCGAAAATGCCTATATCGTCGCTGTCCTCCTCGTCGTCCTCGGCTTCGCACTTGGCGTCGGGCTTCTGGCATCGTCCATCGCGATCATGGGAAGCGCACCCGCGGAAAAGGCCGGAGCGGCTGGCGCGCTCGAAAGCACCGGGTATGAACTGGGCGGGGGTCTAGGTATCACGATCTTCGGCGTACTCGTGAACTCCATTTACCGCTCGGCCTTCACCAATCCCGTCGCCGCCGATGGCGTCTCCAATTCCATCAGCGAGGCCATGACAGCCGCTCGCGAAATCGGCGGGAGCGATGGTCTGGAAATTGCGGTGGCCGCCAAAGCGGCGTTCGCGGAGGCACATGGCTCGGTCTTGGTACTGGTCGCGGCGATGATCGCTCTGCTGTCTGCCTTGGTCTTCATTGCACTTCGCAATGCGCCCAAGGCGGAGGCGCACTGAGCGCGAGACAAATCGGCAGAACTAAGGGCTGACTTACGTCTCGATATCGAATGAATGAATTTCGGCAGCCGTAACTTACTTACGGCTTGCCGATCCGTTCCATTACCAGGCAAGCTTCGGAACTGCGTCCAGCAACATTCGTGTATAAGGCTGCTTTGGCTCAGCGAAGATATGCGAGACCGAACCTTCCTCGACGATCTTTCCGTGATGCATGACGACAACGCGGTCGCACAGATGTCGGACCACGGATAGATCATGGCTGATGAAAAGCAGCGTCAGATTGAGGCTGCGCTTCAGCTCAAGCAGAAGGTTGATGACCTGCGCCTGAATGGACACGTCGAGAGATGCCACGGGCTCGTCGCAGACAATCAGTTCCGGCTGCATAGCAAGCGCGCGTGCGATGGCGATACGCTGCCTCTGTCCGCCGGAAAACTGATGCGGATAGCGGTCTGCCAGAGCCGGATCGAAAGCGACCGCCTTGAGCCACCGGTTGACGTAGCTGCGCGCATCCTTCTTCGTGCAGAGCCTGTGCGCGATCGGCCCGTCCGCGACTGATTGAAATATCGTGCGCCGGGGATCAAGCGATGCAAAGGGATCCTGAAAGATCATCTGGACCGAGGTCCCGATCTTGTTGTCGTTTTCCCGCACCTTGCGGCCATCGACGAGGACATTGCCCGAGGTCGGCGTGTAGATGCCGCAGATGATCCGTCCCAGCGTGGATTTGCCGGAGCCGGATTCACCCACCAGCCCCAGCACCTCGCCGCGCGCAATCGTCAGGCTTGCCGATTGAACGGCATGATTGACGTGGGGCGGCTTAGCAAGACCTAGCCGCTGTGCAAAACGGCCCGTCGATCCCACCGGCTTCTGGAACACCATGTTGACGTCTTGGACGCTGACGAATTGCGGGTTCGCGTCGATCGATTTACCCTGTTCACCCTCTGAAACCGAAAACTGTTCGGCATTTTCCGTGGCGCTCGAGGTCAGCAACTCCCCGGGCCGTTTTCTCGACGGCAATGCATCGAGCAATCCTCGCGTATAGGGATGCTTCGGCGATCCCAATACTTCGGGCACGGATCCCATCTCGACGATTTTACCCAGCCGCATGACCGCAATCTTCTGCGATATCGATGCGACCGTTGCCAGATCGTGGCTGATCCAGATCATCGAAATACCGAGTTCGGCGACGAGCGCCTTCACCTCTTTCAGAATTTCCGCCTGCACGGAGACATCGAGCGCCGTCGTCGGCTCATCGGCAATCACCAGCTTGGGCTTGTGCAACAGGGCGATGGCGATCGCGACGCGCTGGCGCATACCGCCGGAAAACTGATGCGGATATTGATCGACTTTCTTCTCCGGCTCGACGATGCGCACACGCGCCAGAGCATCGATCGCCCTGCGCCTTACCTCGGCATCAGATACTTTTTCGTGCGCACGGATCGCCATGGCAATCTGGTCGATAACCTTGAGAACCGGATTGAGGGTCATCATCGGGTCCTGGAAGACCATCGAGATTTCCCGGCCGCGAATGCTGCGCAGTGCGCCCTCTGACAATCCGACCAATTCTCGGCCTTCGAAACGGATCGAACTGCCCGACTGGATGCTGCCCGGCTTGTCCAGCAATCCAATCAGCGAAAAGCCGGTGATGGACTTGCCAGAGCCGGATTCGCCAACCAGCCCCAGAATCTGCCCCTTCTCGACATCGAACGAAATGCCATCGACGGACTTGACCGTGCCACGCTCGGTTTCGAAATAGGTGCGAAGATTATCGACTTGCAGGAGAGCGGTCATTTGCGCAACCTCGGATTCAATATGTCCCTGATCTGATCGCCCATGAGGTTGATCGCCATGATCAGGATGATCAGCGCGACGCCGGGATAGATGGAAATCCAGTAACGCCCGGAAAGCAGATATTGGAAACCGTTGGCAATCAGCATGCCAAGCGAAGGCTCGGTCGGAGGCAGCCCGACACCGAGGAATGAGAGCGTCGCCTCAAGCGAGATTGCCGATGCGACCTGGACCGTTGCGACAACGATCAGGGGCGGCAGCGAGTTCGGTAGAATATGCCGCGTCACGACATGCCAGCCGCTCATCGGTATCGAAAGGGCGGCCTGCACATAATCCTTCTGCCGCTCAGCCGAGGCGGCACCATGAGCGGTTCTGACGAAATAGGCATATTGCGCAAAGACGAGCGCCAGAATCAACTGCGACTTTCCCTGCCCGAGCAGAGCCGCAACGACGAAGGCAAGGAGAATGGCGGGAAAGGACAGCTGAACGTCAACAAGGCGCATGATGAATGTCTCGATGCGGCCGCCGCGATAGGCTGCAAAGCACCCGACAATCGCACCGAGACTGAATGCAATCGCGCCGGCAATCAGCCCCATCTCGAGCGAAATGCGCAGCCCGTAGATCATCGCGGAGAGAAGATCCCTACCCTGGCTATCCGAGCCGAGCCAGTAGTGGATGCCATTGGCACTCACGTACCCCGGCGGTTTGCGAGCGTCGCGCAGCACCAGCGATTTGAGATCATAGGGATCTTGTGGCGTTATCCACGGGGCAAATATTGCCAGAAAGACGATGATAGTCACGACCACCAGAGCGACAACCGCGACCTTGTTCTTTCTGAAGGCGCGCCAGAACTCCATCAAAGGCGATCGGCCTTGGTGTGGAACACTGATCTGATTGGAAGCCGCCATCTCAACGACCTTTCTGACGCAGGCGCGGATCGAGCAGGGCATAGGCCAGATCGACGCAGAGATTGATGACGACGAACAGAACGGCAACCATCATGAGATAAGCGACCATTACGGGTCGATCCAACGAGGCGATGGAGTCGACAATAAGCTTGCCGAGGCCGGGCCAGTTGAAAATGGTTTCGGTGACCAGCGCAAAAGCAAGCGTGGAGCCAAGCTCAAGACCGAATACGGTTACGAGCGGTATAGAGATCAGCTTCAGCACATGTTTGCGCAGGATCGTGCCTTCGGGAATTCCGGCAGCGCGGGCAAACTTGATGGTATCGGTGGTCATGACCTCGCGCGTCCCTGCTGCTGCCAATCTGCACATCATCGCCATCTTGAACAATGCGAGATTAAGAACAGGCAGCGCGAGATGCATCCATCCATCCCTTGTCAGGAAAGAGAATGGAACGCCGAAAAGATCAACCGTTGCTCCACGCCCGCCAGCCGGCAAAATGCCCAGCTGCACGGCAAAAACCATGATGAGCATGAGGCCGATCCAAAAAGTTGGAACGGAAAATCCGAGGATCGAACCCGCCATGATCAGCTTCGGCAGAAACCCGTCCGGCCGATAGCCGGCATAGACACCCAACGGCACGCCGATCAGCGAAGCGAGCAGCACTGCAATGACCGCAAGTTCCAACGTTGCCGGCAGCCGCTGCGCAATCAGTTCGTCGACTGGCATGTTGAATACGAATGACCTGCCAAAATCGCCACCAACCGTCTTGAGGACGAAATCGATGTATTGCTTCCATAGAGGCTGGTTGAGCCCGTATTCCTCGATAACTCGCTGGCGAATCTCCTGGGTAACGTCAGGAGAAATGAGCACGTCGATAGGGTTACCAATGACGTAGACACCAATGAAGACGAGAATGGACATGACGACCAGGACAATGAGCGCTTGTCCCGATCTGCGTAGAATGAATGAAGCCATGTGCTTCTCTCTCGGTGCGTCCCTCGCGATTACGCAGGGGACGATGCGTTAAAAGGGTAACCCTGACGTCTCAGTGCCAGTCATGTTCGATTTCGTGGCGCGTCTCTTCGACCGCGACCTTCCAGATTTCCAACATGTCCTGATCCGGCCGCTGGAATACGCCGTGATAATTGCCTTCTGCGATGCGCTCGCGCTTCCGCCCCGCGTCGACGCGCGCGGCAGCGGCAAAGTCGATGCGATCCTTCTTGAAGTTCGGAACCGGCGCGCCTTCGAGGCGCGTCCACGGAAAATTTTCCATCCAGCTTGCATGGCTGGCGGCGGAATCGATTTCCAGCACCTTTGCCATGGTCTTCGGAGCCCGCCACCAGTCATGAAGTTTGACCGACGTATCGCGATGACTGTTCATCCATTCCGACAAAAGCGGGTTGATCGGAGTGTTGCCGCCATGGCCGTTGACGATGAGGATCCGTCGGAACCCGGCATGATAGACGCTGTCGAGTATGTCCTCGATGACGTTGATATAGGTGCGAAGCGAGAGCGTCACCGTTCCGGGGAAATCCGCAAAGCCGGAGGCCATGCCATAGGGCAGGCACGGGAAGACCGGGACGCCCGTCGGCTCCGCTGCATCGACCGAAACACGCTCGGCCAGGATCATGTCGGTCGCAAGGCTCAGATAGGCGTGCTGCTCAACCGATCCGATTGGAACGATGCAGCGATCGTCTTCCTTCACACGGGCCTCGACCTGCGACCAATGCATGTCCTGAATGCGCATTTTCGTCTCCTGCAATGATGGGGGATCAGCCGGCTGGACGCACTAACCCCTCACGAAGAGCCCAGTGCGACGAGCATCTCCGCATTTTATTTGTTTTCTAATTCGGTTCCATTAGGAACGAAAAAATGGAGTTGACGCAACAAATTTTTTAAATATCGTCCCAAATAGTACTAATTGGAAAATCTGATCGGGTTTTGTCGATGGATGAACTGTTGCGCACTGCCCTATATGAAGGGAGAGCCGGGAGAGAGGAGCCGGGGCTTTCGAGCCTCTCGGAAGACGATCCGCTCTACCCCAAACTTTGGCGGAATCCCTGTTGGTTTTCATTCCGCCTTAACTACCTGGCATTGCAATTCAACAATCCGGTTTATGGGTTGATCCAGCAGCAGCTGGGCCTGCTTCGACCCGAATTCGTGGTGCTCTGGTCGCTCTATCTGAGCGATGAACTCACCTTGACCGAGGTCGTCCGCTCCTCAGGCTTCCCGAAAAACACTTTGAGCCGCGCCGTCACCAAATTGGACACGCTCGGCATGATCAGCCGCGAGCTCGACCGGATCGATCAGCGGCGCGTCGCACTCAAGTTGACGGAAAAGGGCCGCGCCGCGGTCGAGGCCGTCGAAGAGAAGATGATGAGCTACGAGCGGACGATGCTCGAATGCCTGTCGCCCGCGGAACGCCTGAACCTCTCCGAAATCCTGACCAAGCTTGTGGTGGCTTCCGAAAGCTGGCCACAACAACTGGTTCCTGACCTTGAGCCTGAAGAGGATGGAGACGAGATCTCCTGACAACCAGGTGCAAACAACCGGCGGCAAGCCGTTCTTGCCCATGAGAAAGAAACAAGGGAACACATGACAATACGCTCCGTTTTCAAGGCCGCATTGCTGGCCACGACCATCATGATGCCGCTGTCGGCGATGGCTGCAGACCTGGTCATCGCCACCAAGTCCGGCCCGGCCTCGATGGACCCGCATTTTACGGCAACATCGGCCAATGCCGAAGCGACCAAGCATGTCTTCGATACGCTGCTGAAGTCGGGCAACAAGCTTGAGGTCGAGCCGTCGCTTGCCGTCAGCTGGAAGCCGATCGACGACACCACCTGGGAATTCAAGCTGCGCGAAGGCGTAAAATTCCACGACGGCTCTGACTTCACTGCCGAGGACGTGAAGTTCTCGATCGAGCGCATTCCGAACGTTACCGGTCCAAATCCCTCGACGATCTATGTCCGCAGGGTGAAGAGCGTAGAGGTCGTCGATCCTCACACGGTTCGCGTCAAGACCCTTGGGCCTGCCCCGACACTCCCCAACGATTTCGTTCGTCTGTTCATCGTGTCTCATAAGGCAGCCGCCGCCTATTCGACCAAGGAAACGGCCGCAGACGGTTTCAATTCTGGCAAGGCGACGATCGGCACCGGGCCCTACAAGTTCGTCAAATGGGCCCCCACGCAGGACCTCGTTCTTGAGAAGTTTGACGGCTACTGGGGCGGCGCTCAGCCTTGGGATCATGTCGTTCGCAAGGAAATCCCGAATGACGCAGCCCGCGTCGCACAGCTGAAGGCCGGCCAGGTCGATTTGATTTCGAAGGTTCCGTCGACGGACCTTGCGGCGCTGGAATCCGATTCCAAGCTCGCAGTGGTCAAGGACGAGTCGGTCTACATCCCCTATCTGGAGTTCGACTTCCGCAAGGAAACTCCGATGGTCTGGGATAAATCCGGAAAGAAGCTGGAAAAGAACCCCTTCCTCGATCCGCGCGTACGCGAAGCGTTCGACCTTGCCGTCGATCGCCAGACGATCACCGAAGTCGCACTTGAGGACATGGGCAAGGTTCCCACGCAAATGGTTGCCTCGAACATCTTCGGATACAACAGCGATATCAAGCCCAGCGCTTTTGACGTGGCAAAGGCGGCCAAGCTGATGGCCGATGCCGGTTATCCCAACGGCTTCAAGGTCTCGCTGAACTACGCAAACGACCGCATGCCAACGGAACTGGGGCCGACCGTCGCTCAATTGCTCGCTGCAATCAATGTTCAGGTCGATGTAAGCGGCGTTCCTGCGGCCGTGTTCAATCCCGCCAAGACCCGCGGCGAATATTCGCTATACATGGCGTCGTGGGGCACGCTGACCGGTGAATCCAACTACATGCTGTCGTCGCTGATGCATACCAACGACAGCGCCAAGTCGCTCGGCGCGTTCAACACCCGCGGATATTCCAACCCGGAGATGGACAAGCTGATCGAGGATGCCGCCAGCGAAATGGACGAAGCCAAGCGCCGCGATCTTCTCGAAAAGGCAAACCTTCTCGTTTCCACTGACAGGCCCGATCTCCCGCTTGCCGTGAACGTATCGGCATGGGGCGTGAAGAAGGACAAGATCTCCTACACGCCGCGCTCCGACGAAGACACGTTGGCGATGGACGTCAAGCCGAAGTGATATAGCAGCAGACCCCGGGGTGCCTGTGCCGCCGGGGTCTGCACTTTCATTCGATGCGCTTTGCGGCAACCTGATGTCTCTGTTGGCGCGCATCTGCACAAAGGGATGGAGATCGACGTCCCGCCTCAGGCGTCTTTCCAGGCGGAAAACGTCGCTGCCTGCCCGCAGTGCTTTCCATCATTGTCGATGAGCTGCCAGACAATACCGTCTTCGATCCAGAAGCGGCGCCCGGACTTTGCAATCCTCAAGCCGCGATAATCGGCAATGAAGCCGTTGCTCGTGACGGCATCCAGCAAGCGCTGCCGCTCCGCGCGATTGGGAAGCTCCGCCGAAAGCCGCGACGGCAAGGTGATAAATTCGTCCCAGGGATATTCGAAGCATTTCTGGGCTGCTTTGTTGGCAAAGACAAAGCGCGGATCGGGGTCGGTATTATGGGCCACGACCGCGAATGGGGCCTCGTGATAGAGCCAGTTAGGCCCTAACCCTTCGGCAACAAGCGAAGTTCCGACAATCCGGCGAAAGCTGCCGGTCAACAGTTCGAAAAACGCCGGGGCGACCGATAGATCGGCGGCGGCGCGCTCAGTGTCGATAGCCATTCATTCCCTTCCCATTCGTTGCGCCGCTCAAGGTCGCTCTAACCTCTTGAATCTACCCATCGGACTTTCCGAAAAGCGGTACCGGATGCAGCAGTCTGCAAACCACAAGCGGATTCCGCCGGATATCATGACAGATGCTCATGTCATCCATTTTCGATGCTCGGCGAAGCGTTCAACCAAGAGATCGATGAACAGCCGCACCTTGGTCGGCAAATGGCTGCGGTTCGGATACATCGCGCTGATGATGAACTCCACCGCCTTGTAGTCAGGCATTACGGGTATGAGCCGCCCAGCCGCAACATCTTCGAAGACGATGAAGCTCGGGGCGAGGAATATGCCTTGGCCGCTTGCCAGCAGAAATCGCAACGTCTCGGCACTGTTGGAAACGACATTGCCCGAAATCTTGACGCCTACCTGATGACCGCCTGCATCCTCGAAGCGCCATTCGTCACCATAGGGATAGTAGGTATATTGCAGGCAATTGTGTTCCACGAGATCAGCCGGCACCTTCGGCATGGGGTGCGTGTCGCGATATTCGGGCGAGCAAACCAGCATGTGACGCCACGGAGTAAGCTTGCGCGCGACAAGGGTCGATTCCTGCGCAGGCAGCGTGCGGATCATCAGATCGTAGCCCTCCTCGATCATGTCGATCGCGCGCTCGCCGACATTGAAATCCAGGGAGATTGCCGGATATTGCGTCATGAACTCATTGACGACAGGGAGCAGGAAGCGAACGATGGCACCGCTGGTGTAGATTTTCAGCGTGCCGCGCGGCATGGTGTTGAGCGCGCCTGCTGCCCGGTCGATCTCCTCGAGATCCGCCAGGATCTGTGAGGAACGCTCATAATAATATTTCCCCGTTTCCGTCAGGCTGACCTTGCGTGTGGTGCGGTTCAAAAGCCGCACGCCGAGGCGATCTTCCAGCGATTGCACATGGTTGCCCACCATGGTGACGGACATGTTGAGACGGCGCGCCGCGGCGGAGAAGCCGCCGCACTCCACCACCCGGCCAAAAACTGTAAGGCTGGTCAGCCGATCCATATCGTCCTCGGATTATCCACTCTGAATTGATGATCCTTCCAGATTCGAGGAGATTATCAGAAAGACCAATCGGACGCATCTTCACCTCAACAAAATGGCCCTCGCACGCAGGCCGCGATATTGAAGGAGAAGGACAAATGGTCGAACTACCCCGCAACGAGGTATTCAAGAACGCAAGTCAGGCCGAGGTTGCGCCAGCCGGTGACGTGACCAAGTCACCCGGCGCCGAAGCGCCGCAAGCGCCGATTGCCGAAGCCCCCGCTTCCAGCGTTGCAAAGACCCCAGGGACAAGCCGCAAAACCATCAAGCGTGGGCTGCTCGTCGCCGCCCTACTGGCCGGTGCAGCCTTTGCCGCCGACTTCGGCTATCATTATTGGACGGTCGGCCGCTTCATTGAATCGACCGATGACGCCTATGTTAAGGCTGACTACACCGCGATCGCCCCAAAGGTTGCCGGCTACATCAAGGAAGTGCTGGTCAACGACAACGACACCGTCAAGGCCGGCCAGGTGCTTGCCCGCATCGATGACCGGGACTTTCAGGCCACGCTCTCGCAGGCAAGAGCCGATCTGAAGGCTGCGGATGCGGCGATTGCCAATATCGATGCGCAGATCCTGCTGCAGCAATCGCTGATCGAGCAGGCCAAAGCAACCGAAGCGGCTTCTCAGGCTTCGCTCGTCTTCGCAAAGTCCGATGCCGCTCGCTCGGCCCGGCTGAACTCCAACGGCGTCGGCAGTCAATCGCAAGCAGAACAGACCCAATCGGCTCGCGATCAGGCTGCTGCCGCCGTCGAGCGTGATCAAGCCGCCATCGTTGCCGCCCAAAACAAGGTGCCGGTGCTGCAGACCCAACGCGATCAGGCCGCCGCCCAACGCGATCGGGCCGCGGCAACCGTCCAGCAAGCGGAACTCAATCTCTCCTATACGGATATCGTCGCGGCCGTCGACGGTACGGTCGGCGCCCGCTCGATCCGCGTCGGTCAGTATGTCACATCGGGCACGCAGCTGATGGCGGTCGTGCCGTTGCATTCGGTCTATGTGGTCGCCAATTTCAAGGAGACGCAGTTGACCTATGTGCGTCCCGGCCAGTCGGTCGAGATCAAGGTCGACAGCTTCCCGGACGTGGCAATCAAGGGGCATGTCGACAGCCTCTCGCCAGCAAGCGGCCTGGAATTCTCGTTGCTGCCGCCGGACAATGCCACCGGCAACTTCACCAAGATCGTCCAGCGCATTCCGGTCAAGATCGTCATCGATGACGAGCGGCTGGCTGGCCTGTTGCGCTCCGGCATGTCGGTCGAGCCTGAAATCGATACCAAGGCCGCCCAGACATCGACCGCCAGCGCAGGAGGATTATCCGGCCACGCTGGATGATCCTTCCAATCCTTCGTCGATTATCGCCCCAACACTGTCATGAGATTATTCCGGCATGAGCCGGAAGGAGCCGCATCATGGCCACTCTTCAGATCGCCGCAAACAACAATTCCGCCGGGCCGGCCGCTGCCGCACCCGCTGCGGCCGCAAAGCCCGCCATGAGCCCGCTGCGCATGTGGATCGCCGTCATCGGCTCCACGCTCGGCGCCTTCATGGCCGTCCTCAACATCCAGATCGTCAACGCGTCGCTTGCCGATATCCAGGGCGCAATCGGCGCCGGAACCGATGACGGCGGCTGGATTTCGACCTCGTACCTGATCGCCGAGATCGTCGTCATCCCCCTTAGCGCCTGGCTCGCCCGCGTCTTCTCGGTCCGCATCTATCTGCTGACCAATGCCATTCTGTTCCTGGTTTTCTCGGTCGGCTGCGCCTTTGCCGCAAACCTTCAGCAGATGATCGTGTTGCGTGCCATCCAGGGCTTTTCCGGCGGCGTACTTATTCCGATGGCCTTCACCATCATCATCACGCTGCTGCCGAAACCCAAGCAGCCGATGGGCCTTGCGCTTTTTGCGCTTTCCGCGACCTTTGCGCCGGCCATCGGTCCGACCATCGGCGGCTACCTCACCGAAAGCTGGGGCTGGCAGTATATTTTCTACGTCAATCTTGTGCCCGGCATTCTCATGGTAGCCATGCTTTGGGTATCGCTCGATCGCTCGCCGATGAACCTTTCGCTGCTGGCAAAAGGCGACTGGCCGGGGATCATTACCATGGCGATCGGTCTTGCCGCCCTGCAAACCGTGCTCGAAGAGGGCAATAAGGACGATTGGTTCAGTTCGCCGTTCATCGTTCGTCTGTCGATCATCGCCGCAGTGTCGTTGACGCTCTTCCTGATCATCGAGCTTCGCGCTGATCATCCGCTGCTCAATCTTCGCTTGCTCGTGCGCCGCAATTTCGGCTTCGGCATGCTCGCCAATTTCCTGCTTGGCATCGCGCTCTATGGTTCGGTGTTCATCCTGCCGATCTATCTCACGCGCATTCAAGGCTATAATTCCGAACAAATCGGCCTGGTGCTCGCCTGGACCGGCATTCCACAGTTGATCCTGATCCCGCTCGTGCCACGGCTGATGAAGCGCTTCGATGCCCGACTGCTGATCATCGTCGGCTTTGCGCTCTTTGCCGCCTCGAACTTCATGAATGTCTACATGACCGGCGACTATGCCAGCGACCAGCTCTTCTGGCCGAACATCGTCCGCGCCATTGGCCAGGCATTGGCCTTCACTCCGCTCACGGCCATTGCCACTGCCGGCATCGAGCAGGAAAATGCCGGCTCGGCCTCCGCGCTCTTCAACATGATGCGCAATCTGGGCGGCGCGGTCGGCATTGCGGCCCTGCAGACCTTCCTCACCAAGCGCGAGCAGTTCCACTCGAACATTTTGACGAATTCGGTCTCCATGTTCGAAGACGCCACCCGCGACCGCATCGCCCGACTGACGAACTACTTCCTGAACCATGGGGTCAGCGATCAGGCGCTTGCCACCCATAAGGCCATCGTCGCCATTGCCGGCAGCCTGCGCAAACAGGCCAACATCATGGCCTTCAGCGATACGTTCTACCTGCTCGGCGTTGCGCTTGTCGTCGCCCTGCTTGCCAGCCTGTTCCTCAAGAAATCCGGTCACCTCTCCGGTGCCGGCGCGCACTAGCCGCTGCACCTGAAACAGAAAGGAGATAGTCATGACCATGCTGCTGGACACACCTCGAACCACGACGCCGGGTCCCAAAGCTGCCCAGATCGGCGTCAGTACGGCCGCTACGCTCAACCTGATCGAATGGCTGACCGGAGACGAGTGCCACGCCCTGGATGAGGTCGGCCTCGTCTCCGGGCTGGGCCGCCGTTTGCAGGCGTTAGGCGTTCCAGTCGATCGACTGACACTGCATCTGATGACCCTGCATCCCGAGCTTAGCGGCCGCACTTTCGCCTGGGCGCCGGGCGAACCGATCGAGATCCATGATCGCGAGCACGGCAGGCTCCAGACCATTGCCAACACGCCGCTTCGAAAGGCGTTGGAAATGCGTGAAACGTTGCTCGTCGGCCCCGGCGAGAGCCAGCATGGCCACTGGCAGCACATCGACGTCTTTGCCGGTCGCGGGCTTGTTCAGCTGATGATAGCGCCGCTCTGCAATGCCGACGGGCCGATCAGTTCCGCAGCCTTCGGCACCCGGCGACCGGGCGGCTTCACGCCAGCCGAGCAGCAGGTGCTCACGCGCATTCTGCCGGCGCTGCGCACCGCCAGTGAGTTGCGCGTTCTCCGGCAATGCGA
The DNA here is from genome assembly GCF_044756305.1 of Rhizobium sp. NPDC092011. NCBI lineage: Bacteria > Pseudomonadati > Pseudomonadota > Alphaproteobacteria > Hyphomicrobiales > Rhizobiaceae > Rhizobium > Rhizobium sp. NPDC092011. The sequence continues at coordinate 882,169 of NZ_JBIVSO010000001.1, read as the reverse complement.
GCTCAGCCTGCTCGACACCTATATCGGCCCCATGACGGCGAGCAGAATCCTGGCCGGGCATATCCGTCGCGGCGAAATAGAGTCGATGAACACGGCTCTTCTGCTCTGCGATCTGCGCGGCTTCACCGAGCTTTCCAACCAACTGCCGGGCGACGTCGTGCTCGGCCTTTTGAACGCTTATTTCGACAAAGTCGTGCCCGTCATCGCGCTGGGCGGCGGCGAGGTGCTGAAGTTCATGGGAGATGCCGTTCTTGCCTTCTTTCCCGGCGTCGATCCCGCCGGGGCCTGCAATGCCGCATTGACGGCCGCAAGAGCAATTCTCGATGATGTGGAGAGCTTCCAACATTACGGCATCCGCATCAAGGTGGGCATTGCATTGCACTATGGCGAAGTCAGCTACGGCAATGTCGGCGCCGGCAATCGGCTCGATTTCACGCTCATCGGCCCTGACGTGAATATCGTTAGCCGTATACAAGGCGTGTGCAGTGACACAGGCAAGGCGCTGTTGATGTCCGGCAGCTTCCGCGAGAAGGCCGAGATCATCGATGCGGTCTCCATTGGGCCTCGACAACTGAAAGGTTTCACTGAGGCATTAGAGCTGTTTACCATCGAACGCTAAGAGACACAGCCCGGCTGAGCCTTTTCCCGATTTCCGCAGCGTGCCACAGGGAAATCCAGTCTCTCACCTCATCGCTCCGAAACGCATCTGGGCAGATTAGAGCATGTCGCGCAAAAGTGTGCAGCGGTTTTGCGACTGCGACATGCGTGAAATCAAAGAGCTAAAGCGCGTGAAGCGAAACTGAAAGATCGCGACGCGCTTTAGATCGACGTGTCGGGGGAAGACGGGCAGGATGTCTTGACATATAGACCCTCTATAAACCGAAGGTTGCTATTCTTCAGCCATACGCGCAAGAAAATCTCATTTGCTAAGGGCAGACGACAAAGCTGGTTAGATATTTTATGAATACACCAGCTTTTTTGTGTTAAGTGCGCCCCTTTAAGACAGCGACGGAGACTTCTCGCACTCATGATTGAACTGACACCATCAAAGATCGCCGGACTGAAACTTGCGCACCAGGGAGACCTCTATCCGCAATCGGCGAAGAAATGGACGCACCAGAACGCGACCGTGACATATGCAAAAACGGACCGTTGGAAAGAACGCCCGCAGAAAATCAAGTTCATAAGCGATAAGACGCTGGAGGAACTGAAGGAGCTTGGCCTTCTGGAGCGCCTCAACCTCAACGAGGATGCCGGAAAAGATGCCTACACCATAACCATGGCCGGCAAGATCTGGCTTCTGAAGAACAAGTAGAGACACACGACATTTTTGGTCGCCTCGCCGAGCCATTGGTTTCACGGATGATGCCCTGCGATTGATACTTCGCAGAGATGGCGTTCCCGCGTTCGGAGAGGGCTTCATGGGTCGCTGAAATAGAATGCACCCATATCTGCCGCGATAGGCTCTCGGCACCATCAATTACCGGGCGAGCAAAATCGATAGCGCGCTCGCTCGGGCAATTTGGAAATCATATGAAAATGGCGTTTTCCTTGGCCGTATTCGGCCTGACGAACCGTCGGTGAGCTTCGCCGTGGTGTGAGCGTCCTCGCACAATTTGGCAAACAGGTTGACCAACCGATGGCTTATCGCGCGGATGCAGGCATCGGCGCGATAAGCCGCACCGCGTTTTGGATCGCGGCCGCGATCATGGCATGGCTTTATCAAATAGCTGATCCACCCATCAGGTAGTCTCCGGCGCGATCCACAGCGATAGGTGCAGGAAGGGCGTCAGCCGAAACGAAAAAAGCCTGCCGCGGGAGGAGGTGCGGCAGGCTTTTCGAAAACCGAACAGCGACTGGGAGGAGGAGTGCCGCTGTTCCTACAGACGTCCCTGGGAGGAGGAGTGGGCCGTCTGAATTCGAAGCGCCGCGGGAGGAGGTGCAGCGCTTCAATGAGTGTTGTTATACTCGCACCCGCGAAAACTTCCAGAACTTATGCTGCACTGCAGCTATGCAAAAAATGCAATCCTGAAGAACAACAGCGCTGAGCTGGCGGCAAATGCGCGTAAAACATGGTCCGCAAACGCAAAACGCCCGCATTCTCAGCGGGCGTCCGGTAGTCAAGATGACTGAATGCTATGCTATTAGCGGCCCATTGCGGCGCGAGCAACGCTGCGGATATCAGCGCGAGCGATACCGAGGTCCTGCAATTCGCGGCTGGACATGCGATCGAGTTCAGCTACGGTCTGACGGAACTTGCGCCAGTTGTTGAAAGAGCGTGCGACGTTCATGATAATCCCCTTTCCTGAGGGCTTTCTGACGTCGGCAACCTCTCTTGGTCCGGCGTCGTTTCGATGATTGAAATATAGGACATTCAATCGATTTAAAAAAGCAACAATCCCGCACTGCACCTATGCGAAATGCGCATTCCTTTGACATCGTCGGAAGCTGATGGGTATTTTTTAGGCTCTGAGAAGCTCTATCGAAACATACGGCTCGCCAGCAGATAGCCATCGGCATCTCGCACTTCGTCAATGACCCGAAATGGAGGTCGCCGGCATTTCCGAGGGACAAAGCTGAATGATTGCCTGGCGCACCTGTTCGACATCGACAGGCTTGTGCAACAGCAGATGGCCGCTTGCCGCAACGTCCTTGAGCCGCTCCGGCGAGGTATCGCCCGTAAGGATCACCGCTGGCACGGATCGGCCGAGATGCAAGCGCATCTGCTTGATTGCATCCAATCCGGTCGTGCCGGCTTCCAGCCGATAGTCGGTAATGATGAGATCGATCGGCGCATGGTCACTTCCCCCCACCGCATGCGCGAAACATGCTTCCGCCGCCGAACGTCCAGGATAGACCCGGTAACCCAAAGTCCTCAACAGAAGGCTGATCGCTTCAAGACCGTCACGCTCGTCGTCAATCACAGCGATCCCAATCGATCCATCTTCGTCACCCCGATCGACATCGATTGCAATGTGAGCATTGGCGGAAACCGCTATCGGCACGGTGATGGAAAACATCGACCCTTGCCCCTCCCTCGAGATCATCCTTAGCGGATGCTCGAGAAGTTGAGCCGTACGGCGCACGATCGCAAGCCCCAATCCAAGCCCCTGAGCGCGATCACGGGCCGGATTTTGCAGCTGAACGAACTCCTCGAACACAACTTTCTGCTGATCCGCAGGAATACCGGCCCCGGTATCCCAAACCTGAATTTCCACCGCGGCGCCACGACGACGACAACCAAGCAGAACATGTCCTTTCGCGGTATATCGAAACGCGTTCGAAAGGAGATTGGCGAGGATGCGCTTCAGCGTAATCGGATCGCTGTCAATCCATCGATCGCTATCGACCACCCGCCATCCCAGGTTCCTCTCTTTTGCAATGCCGCCGAATTCATCGCGAAGATCGGCGAAAAGCTTCCTGAGAGAAACCGGTTCCTTCGCGACGACGACGACGCCGGCATCAAGCCGCGAAATATCGAGCAAGGCATCGAGCAGTCCGCTGAGATTGCCGACGATGGATTTTGCCCTGTCGGCGAGGTTGCGTGCATCCTTGGCCTGCACATCACCGCGTCGACCCAAGATGGAGAGCGTGGATACGAGCAGGCTGAGAGCATGTGTCGGTTGGCGCAGATCGTGGCTGGCGGCTGCGAGGAAACGCGTCTTCGCCCTGTCCGCCGTCTGCGCCTTGTCGCGCTCCTCTTGAAGATGCTCGACCAATTCTTCATTTTCCAATCGCAACGCGACGGTCTCGCGAAGCATGCGGTAGGTGATGCGGCAGTAATTGAGGTTGATTATCACAAGGGAAACGAGCAGGAACAGGAATGCACCTGCCATCTCGCTTTCACCGATGATGCAACGCAACCCTATCGGCACCACAGTGATCAAAATCGAGCCGACGAGCGCCGGTGGAAAGGCGGAGAGCGACGGCACCGTACCGCAGACCAGACCCGTCAGAACGATAACGGTGAAGGAAAGCACGATCGGCGACTCCGGAAGAAAGCCGACCCAGCCAAGAAGCCCCCACAGCAGACCCGAGATCCAGGAAAAGGCAGCCGCAAGCCATGCCCATCGCAATATCGACCGGCTGTCGTTTCGTGCCCGGCGAAAGAAGCGGCGGGAGGCGATGACACGAATACCGGTCAAGAAATACAGGGCGCCCAGCCAGCCGAACAGCCAGCCCGAGGAAACAGCCGATTTCAGAATGTAAACGGCGGCAAGCGAAATAGCGATGTTGGAGATAACAACCCCATAGGAGTTGCGATACAGGAGCTCGACCAGAGCCCGGCGTATCTTGTCTTCCTGCATGCGTCCCTCCGCTTTACCGAGTTGCTCCATAAGCGGATTTTTCCCGGCAGGGTTGATTTATAGGTAACCTGTTTCACATTAACTAGCGGCCAAGAGTGCCAGGCGCCATCCGAGAGTAGCAACAGAATGAACCGCACAACTAAAGTCATCATAGCCGACGACCATGCGATCGTGCGCGAAGGGCTGAAGCTGCTCATCTCGACCGTCGAAAACGTTGCGGTTGTCGGCGAAGCAGCCAACGGCGAGGCCCTCCTTGGGCTTTTGCAAGATGCTCGTGCCGATGTATTGGTCCTTGATCTCGGCATGCCGGGGGTGGTGGGCATTCACTTTATTTCCACCATCAGAGAGCTTGCGCCTCGCCTGAAGATCCTGATGCTGACGGCGAATATAGAGCCGCGAACCGTGCGCGCTGCGCTCGATGCCGGTGCCAGCGGCTATCTGACCAAGGACGGCGACCCTGAGGAAATCGCAGCCGCCATCGATGCGGTGCGAAGCGGCGGAACTTATCTGGCAAAGTCGATCAGATTTGCGGTCGATCAACCGGAGCGGCGGAACAAGGCGCCGACGGCTGAAGAAATCGTCTCGCCCATTCCGCTGACCTTGAGAGAGAAACAGATCCTGCTTTTGTCGGCACAGGGTCAAACCGCCCGACAGATGGCGGAACGTCTCGGCATCAGCGTCCTGACGGCTCGCAAGCACCGGGAAAACCTGATGCGCAAACTCGATCTCCACAGCTCCGCCGAAGTCACGGCCTACGCTGTCCGCCTCGGCATGCCGGCTGGCTGAAATTTGCACATTTCTCTCCCGCGCGGTTCTCGTCTGTGCGTTTTCCTGACGGGAACCACATACGCGGCTGTCTGGCCGCGCTGAAATACGGCAAGCGTCGTATATGCCGCGATATCGCTCAAGAGTAGTTCCCTGAGCAAGCGGTGCCTTGGCTATCCGCTTAGGTCGCTCCGGTAGAGGAGAGCGGTCTGCCAAAGCGGAGGATACGCCATGCCATCATTGGAACACTGGACCTCGTTTGCCATCGCGACGGTTCTCTTCGCCTGCATGCCTGGTCCCGCAATGCTTTACATGACCGCACAAACCCTGGCGCACGGAACACGCGCCGGCCTGAAGGCGGCGCTCGGTATTCATCTCGGCTGCTATTTTCACATCGTCGTCGCCGCCGTCGGCCTCGCAGCTCTCCTCGACGAGGCTCCGGCAGTCTATGCGATCATCAAGCTTGTGGGAGCCGCTTATCTGATCTGGCTCGGAGCCACGATGCTCTTGGGATGCAACAAGCATTCGACCGAAACCATAGATAGAAAATCTGCCGTGCTTCGCGACAGCGTTTTCGTCGAGGTTCTCAACCCCAAGACAGCGCTCTTCTTTCTGACATTCCTGCCGCAATTCGTGGATCCAGGCGCGACCATGCCGATTTCCATGCAGTTTCTTGTCCTCGGTGTCATCGTCAACATCGTGCTCTCTGCGGCGGACGTAGCGGCGGTCGGCGTGGCATCCCTCACGCTTGGCCGATTTGCCAATGTCGGCGGCGGGAAACTAATGCCGAGAACCTGCGGTTCCATTCTGATTGTCCTCGGCTTTGCCTTGGCAAGGCAGCATGCGTGATCGAATAGGAAGGAGTTGCGGCATGATGCGGTGGCCAAATCTCCTTGAGGCGTCCCGTGCTGGCTCGCCGGTCCGTACAAAGAGGTATCCTCTTGTCCGGACAGGCGTGGTATCGTTTGCTGCCATCATCATAACAATCGGCGCTTCTGCCGAGCGGAGCAACGCCTCCACGGCGGAGCCGGCAACCCTAGACGCGGCAATCGTACTGGCGGTCGATACTTCCGCCTCGGTCGACCCGGCTCAAGCCGACTTCCAGCGCGAAGGGCATGCGGCGGCACTACGATCCAGTGAAGTCCGCGCCGCAATCGAAAATGGCATGACCGGCTGCATTGTCGTCACCTATGTCGAATGGGCTGGGATAGGCGAGCTGAATACAGTCTTGCCATGGACCAAACTGTGCAACGCATCGGATCTGGACGCTGCAGCCGATGTCATTCTTCGTGGCGGCGACAATGGTTTTCAGCGCAAAGGTCGCGGCAGGACCTCTCTCTCATTTGCCATCGATATCAGCGCATTCCTGCTCGAGCGCTCGCCCGAGCATGCCAGGAGGAAAGTCATCGACTTATCCTCCAACGGCACCAACAACGATGGTTCGCCAGTAGCTCCAAGGCGTCAGGCTGCGCTGGAAAAAGGCTATATCATCAATGCCATCGCCATTGCGCCCAGCGAACCCGGAATTGCAGACGATCTTCCGGACTATTATCGGCGGGAAGTAATTGGTGGCCCCGGTTCCTTCGTGATCGCCCCGCACCGCATCGAGGACTACGCGACCGCGATGCGGCGAAAGCTCGTGCTGGAGATCGCGGGCTTGATGCCGCATGCATTCGGCTGTGAAGCCGAACGGCATTCAATCGCCGTCATGCCCCTGCCGGCAACCGCCGACACCATCTGCGTGCAATAGAGCGCCCCTGCAGGACAGCATCACGCGTTCCTGCGCTTGCCTTCCAGAAGGTCGAGGATAGAGTTTGCGGCATGGAGCACATTCGTGCCGGGACCAAAAACCGCACTCACGCCATGCTCGAGCAGGAAATCGTAGTCCTGGCGCGGAATGACGCCGCCGACCACGACGATGACCTGATCGGCGCCCTTCTCCTTCAACGCTTCGACGAGTTGGGGCGCAAGCGTCTTATGCCCGGCGGCAAGCGAGGACATGCCGATCACCTGAACCTTTTCCTTGACAGCAAGGTCTGCGGCTTCGTCCGGCGTCTGGAACAGCGGGCCGGCCACCACGTCGAAGCCGACGTCGCCGAAGGCCGAAGCAATGACCTTCGCGCCGCGATCATGACCATCCTGCCCGAGCTTTGCCACCATGATCTTCGGCTTGCGGCCGAGCGATGCGGCGACATAGGAGAGGCGGTTGCTGAGCGTCACCAGTTCAGGATCGCCGGCATAGGCGGCGCCATAGATATCGCTGACAACCTGGGGGACGGCTGAGTGATCCCCGAAAACGGTACGCATGGCGTCGGAAATCTCGCCGACGGTCGCGCGGGCGCGGGCCGCATCGACGGCGGCCTCCAGGATATTGCCTTCGCCCGTCGCTGCGACTGTCTTCAGACGCTCGAGAGCCTGCCCGACCTCGACGCTATCCCGGCGCCTGCGCGTCTCTTCAATGCGCTTGATCTGGGCACTGCGGACGGCGGCGTTGTCGATCGCCAGGATCTCGATCTCCTCCTCCGTTTCCAGCCGATACTTGTTGACGCCGACGATGACTTCATCGCCCCGGTCGACGGCCGCCTGACGCCGCGTCGCCGCCTCCTCGATCAGCCGCTTCGGTAAGCCGTCGTTGACGGCCTTGGTCATGCCGCCCAGCGCTTCCACCTCCTCGATCAGCGCCCAGGCCTTGTCGGCCAGTTCGTTGGTGAGGCTTTCGACGTAATAGGAGCCTGCGAGCGGATCCACGACATTCGTCACGCCTGTCTCATGCTGAAGGATGAGCTGGGTGTTGCGGGCGATGCGCGCCGAAAATTCCGTCGGCAGGGCAATCGCCTCGTCGAAGGAGTTGGTGTGCAGGGACTGCGTGCCGCCAAGCACCGCGGACATGGCCTCGAAGGCGGTACGAATGATGTTGTTGTATGGGTCCTGTTCCTGCAGCGAGACGCCTGATGTCTGGCAGTGCGTTCGCAGCATTAGCGACGATGGCTTGGCCGGCTTGAATTCTTCCATGATGCGCGTCCAGAGCAGGCGCGCCGCCCGCAACTTTGCTGCCTCCATGAAGAAATTCATGCCGATGGCGAAGAAGAAGGACAGGCGGCCGGCGAAATCGTCGACATTCAGCCCTTTGGCCAGCGCCGCGCGCACATATTCGCGTCCGTCGGCGAGCGTGAAGGCTAGCTCCTGCACCAGCGTCGCTCCGGCCTCCTGCATGTGATAGCCGGAGATCGAGATGGAATTGAACTTCGGCATCTCCTTGGCCGTATATTCGATAATGTCGGCAACTATCCGCATCGAGGGCTCGGGCGGGTAGATGTAGGTGTTGCGGACCATGAACTCCTTCAGAATATCATTCTGAATCGTGCCCGAAAGTGCGGCACGCGGCACGCCCTGCTCCTCGCCGGCAACGATGAAATTTGCCAGGATCGGGATGACGGCCCCGTTCATGGTCATCGAGACGGAGACCTTCTCCAACGGTATGCCGTCGAAGAGGATCTTCATGTCCTCGACGGAATCGATCGCCACACCGGCCTTGCCGACGTCCCCGACCACTCGCGGATGATCGCTGTCATAGCCGCGATGAGTGGCAAGATCGAAGGCGACGGAGACACCCTGCTGACCGGCGGCGAGCGCCTTGCGATAGAAGGCGTTGGAGGCCTCGGCGGTGGAGAAGCCGGCATATTGGCGGATCGTCCAGGGACGGCCGGCATACATGGTGGCGCGCGGGCCTCTCGTGAACGGTGCAAAGCCGGGCAGAGATGAGAGGTGCGGCAGGTCTGCCGTATCCGCTTCGGTATAGAGCGGCTTGACCGCTATTCCCTCGGGCGTTTCCCAGGTGAGTGTCTCAGGCGATGCCTTGAGCTCCTTCTCGGCCAGAGAAGCCCATTCCTCTAGGGATCGTTCAACCATCATTCGAACTCCAGAATCAGCTCGTCGACCGCAAGGCTATGCCCTACTTTCGCTTCGATACGTTTAACGACGCCCTTACGTTCCGCCTTCAAGGCATTTTCCATCTTCATGGCCTCAACAACGGCCAGCGTCTGACCCGCTTCGACGATACTGCCCGCCTCGACGGAGAGAGAGGTAAGCACTCCCGGCATCGGGCACAACAGAAGCTTCGACGTATCCGCCGCCACCTTGACCGGCATCAGGCGGGCAAGCTCCGCAACGCGTGGCGAGCGGACACGGGCAACGATCTCCGTCCCCCGCCAGCGCAGGCGGATCGCCGACCCCACCAGATCGACCTTGACGCCCAGTATATCGGAGCCGACCGAAAAAGCGCAGTGCGTTTTGCCAGGCAGCCAGTCGCTCTTCACACGCAGCATGTCACCGTCGGCAAACGATACGTTAAGATCACCATCCATCGCTTCCACGGAAGTCTCGAAGCGCCACTGGCTGAAGCCAACGATCCAATCCCGGCCGATCTTGCGGCGATGATTGCCGATCGTGCCGGAAATATCCGCAGCGCGCCTTTGCACAGCCTGATTGATCGTGACTGCGATCGCTGCAAGCTTTCGGGCCGACGCCTGGTCAGGTTCGACGCCATGGAAGCCTTCGGGGAATTCTTCGGCAATGTAACCTGTTGTCAGCTGACCGGAACGGAAGCGCTCCTGGTTCATGACAGCGGACAGGAAGGGCAAGTTGTGACCGATCCCTTCGACCTCGAAATCGTCGAGCGCATCGCTCATCGCATCGATCGCCTCTTCGCGGCTCGGTGCCCAGGCACAGAGTTTGGCGACCATGGGGTCATAGTACATGGAGATTTCGCCACCCTCATAGACGCCGGTGTCGTTGCGCAGGATGGCGCCAGCGCTCGTCGGGCCTTCGGCGGGCGGACGGTATCGCGTCAACCTTCCAATCGAAGGCAGGAAATTACGATAGGGATCTTCGGCATAGAGGCGGCTTTCGATGGCCCAACCATTGAGCTTTACGTCGGCCTGACCAAAAGACAGAGGTTCGCCGGACGCAACCCTGATCATCTCCTCTACCAGATCGAGGCCGGTCACCAGCTCGGTTACTGGATGCTCGACCTGCAGGCGCGTGTTCATTTCAAGGAAATAGAATTTGTTCTGCTTGCCATCGACGATGAATTCCACCGTTCCTGCGGAATGATAGCCGACGGCCTTGGCGAGCGCGACGGCCTGTTCCCCCATGGCTTTGCGGGTCGCTTCGTCAAGGAAGGGTGACGGCGCTTCCTCTATGACCTTCTGATTGCGCCGCTGGATGGAGCATTCCCTCTCGCCGAGATAAAGGACATTGCCGTGTTTGTCGCCGAGCACCTGGATTTCGATATGGCGCGGTTCGGTGATGAACTTCTCGATGAAAATGCGGTCGTCGCCGAAGGAGTTTTTTGCCTCGTTGCGCGATGCCTGAAAGCCTTCGCGCGCCTCTTCGGCATTGTGCGCGATGCGCATGCCTTTGCCGCCACCGCCCGCGGATGCTTTGATCATCACAGGATAGCCGATCTCATTCGCGATCAGCACCGCTTCGTCGGCATTGTCGATCAGCCCCATATGTCCTGGCACCGTCGAGACGCCCGCGCGAGCCGCCAGCTGCTTGGAGGTGATCTTGTCCCCCATAGCCTCGATCGCACCGACGGGAGGCCCGATAAACGTCACGCCTTCACACTCAAGCGCGGCGGCGAAATGCGCGTTCTCGGAAAGGAACCCGTAGCCTGGGTGCACTGCGTCGGCACCGCTCTTGCGCACGGCATCGATGATCCGGTCGATGACGATGTAGGACTGGTTCGATGGTGACGGGCCGATATGCACGGCTTCGTCCGCCATGGACACATGCAGGGCGTTGCGATCCGCATCGGAATAGACGGCGACTGTCGAGATGCCGAGGCGCCTGGCGGTCTTGATGACTCGGCAGGCGATTTCGCCGCGATTGGCGATCAGGATTTTCTTGATCATTGGAATGGCCTGTCAGAGAGGTATCGTGTCGTGCTTCTTCCAGCGCGCGTCCACCTGCTTGTTGCGAAGCGAGGCGAAGGCACGGGCGATGCGACGACGGGATGAATGCGGCATGATGACCTCGTCAATGAAGCCGCGCTCGGCTGCGACGAAGGGATTGGCGAAGCGCTCCTCGTATTCGCGGGTTCGCGCGGCAATTTTTTCCGGATCAGCCAAATCGGCTCGATGGAGGATTTCCGTCGCGCCCTTGGCGCCCATGACTGCGATTTCAGCGCTTGGCCAAGCGTAGTTCACATCCGCGCCGATATGCTTCGATGCCATCACGTCATAGGCACCGCCATAGGCTTTGCGCGTGATGAGCGTCACCATCGGCACCGTGGCCTGGGAGTAGGCAAACAAGAGCTTGGCGCCATGCTTGATCACCCCGCCATATTCCTGCGCCGTGCCGGGAAGAAAGCCGGGCACGTCGACCAAGGTCAGGATCGGAATATTGAAGGCGTCGCAAAAGCGAACGAAACGCGCAGCCTTGCGCGAGGAGTCGATGTCGAGACAGCCGGCCAGCACCATCGGCTGATTGGCGACGACACCAACCGTCTGTCCTTCCATGCGCATGAAGCCGGTGATGATGTTGCGTGCAAAAGCCGCCTGCAGCTCGAAGAATTCACCCTCATCGGCAAGGGCGTGGATCAGCTCCTTCATGTCATAGGGCTTGTTCGAGCTATCGGGTATCAGCGTGTCGAGCCGATTTTCCAGCCGCGCCGGATCGTCGTGGAATGGCCTTACCGGCGGCTTCTCGCGATTGTTCAGCGGCAGGAAGTCGAAGAGCAGCCTGACATGTTCGAGCGTATCGATATCATCGTCGAAGGCGCCATCGGCCACCGAGGATTTCGAGGTATGGGTGCGCGCTCCGCCAAGCTCCTCCGCTGTGACGATCTCATTCGTTACCGTCTTAACCACGTCGGGGCCGGTGACGAACATGTAGGAGGAATCCCGCACCATGAAGATGAAATCCGTCATGGCAGGCGAATAGACGGCGCCGCCCGCGCATGGTCCCATGATGACGGAAATCTGCGGCACGACGCCGGAGGCCTCGACGTTGCGCTTGAACACTTCGGCATAGCCGGCAAGCGAATCCACGCCTTCCTGAATGCGTGCGCCACCGGAATCGTTGAGGCCGATGACCGGCGCACCGTTCCGCATGGCCATGTCCATGATCTTGCATATCTTCTGCGCGTGGGTCTCCGACAGGGATCCACCGAGCACGGTGAAATCCTGGGAGAAGATATAGACCTGGCGGCCATTGATCGTTCCCCATCCGGTCACGGCGCCATCACCCGCGATCTTCTGCTCCGCCATACCGAAATCGGTCGCGCGGTGAGTGACATACATGTCGTATTCTTCGAAGGAGTCTTCATCGAGAAGCACTTCGATGCGCTCGCGCGCAGTCAGCTTGCCCTTTCCGTGCTGGGCCGCGATTCTGCGCTCGCCACCACCCTGCCGCGCCTCGGCGCGGCGTGCTTCGAGCTGATCCAATATCGTCTGCATGATGCCTCCCTCGATATGCCGAAGTCATAGCGAGGGTCCGCCTGCGAGAAAATCATTGAACGCGCAGATATGCGGACTTATAAAAATTCAAATTAACAATTGCGAAGTTGCAAAGATGGCCATCGGGAAACTCTTCATCGGGCGAAAAGTCCGGGAACTGCGTCTGGAACACGATGCGACACAAAGCCAGTTTGCCGAACGTCTCGGCATCTCGCTCAGCTATCTCAACCAGATCGAGAACAATCAGCGCCCCGTATCAGCCGCCGTCCTGCTGGCCTTGGCGGACAAGTACGGACTGGATATTGCCGAGCTCTCTACCGGCGAAACCGATCGGCTGATGTCGGCACTCACCGAAGCGCTCGGTGATCCCTTGTTCGAATCCTATTCGCCGACCTTGCAGGAGCTGAAACTGATCGCGCAGAATGCGCCAGGATTTGCCCGCGCGCTTGTCAGCTGCCACCAGGCCTATCGGCGCAATAGCGAACAGCTTGCCAGCCTCGACGACCGGCTCGGTCGTGCCGCAGCCCTCGAAGCGACGCCCTATGACGAGGTTCGCGACTTCTTTCACTATGTCGACAACTACGTGCAGGAACTCGACACCATGGCCGAAGCGCTCGCCGGAAAGCTCGGGCTGCAAGGCGGAGATGGCCAGCCGATCCTGACGGACTATCTGGACAGTCAATTCGGTATTCGCGTTGTGCACGGACCATCCGCCATGAATGCGGTGCGCCGCTACGATCCGGCGGGGCGCGTGCTGACCCTCAACCCTTACGCCCCAGCTGAAACCCGAACGTTCCAGATGGCGGTACAAACGGCGCAGCTCTACGCCAGCGAAGTCGTGGAAAGCATCGTTCGCCAGGCAGGCTTTCGCAGCGAAGAAGCCAGCGAGGTCTGTCGCATCGGCCTGCACAATTATTTCGCCGGCGCGCTTCTCATGCCCTATCAAAGCTTTCTGAAAACCGCCCGCGACCTTAGGCACGACATCGAGTTGCTGGCTGCCCGGTTCGGGACGTCGCTGGAGCAGGTCTGCCATCGGCTATCGACCCTGCAGCGCCCGGGCATGAAAGGGATACCGATCTTCTTTGCCCGCATCGACCGCGCCGGCAACATTACCAAGCGCCACAGTGCCACCAAGCTGCAATTCGCACGCTTCGGAGCCGCCTGTCCGCTCTGGAACGCACACCAGGCCTTCGAGACACCGGGCCGCTTCATCCGCCAGCTCGCCGAGACGCCGGATGGCGCCCGCTATCTCTGTCTTGCTACCCATGTAAGCAAGGGCGTCGGCGGGTTTCGCACGCAACGGTCCAGCCATGCGCTGGCGCTGGGCTGCGAGATTTCCTATGCCAGCGCCTTCGTCTATGCCGACGATCTCAACGTTACCGACAAATCAGCCTTCGAACCGATCGGCATATCCTGTCGCATATGCGAGCGAAACAATTGCGCCAGCCGGGCCGTTCCGCCTTTGCGCCGCAGCATCTCCGTGGATCACAATGTCAGAGAGACGACGCCCTATCAGCTGTCGTAAGACCGACCTCGGCCACAAGAAACTGCAACGCTGCATCCCCAGAGCTTCCAATGGAGCTCAGGCTCGCACGGTCCCGATGTGCCGCAGCAAGGCGGCGCCGAACTTTCCATCGAGCAGCTCGGCTGGAAGAACATGCGGGCAGGCAGCACTGGCCGCCCGCAGGAGATCCACATCGCTCGACGTCTTCGATAGCGCTTCGCGCAGGACCGCACGTTGCGGATCGCTGACTTCATAGGCCGCTAGACCCTTTGCCCAGCGCTCCACATAGGCGATCCAGACTGCGATCGCAAAGGCGAAGGCCTCGAAATCCGTTCCGCGCTTCAGCGCGGCGAAGGCGGGAGCGGTTATTCGCTGCGGCAGCTTTTGCGTGCCGTCCATCGCAATCTGCGCCGTCGCATGGGCAATCGCGGGATTGGAGAAACGTGCCTTCAAAGTCTCAGCATAGGTTTCGAGATCAATACCGAGTTGCCCTATCGCCATGGAGGCAGCCTGCAGATGCCGTGATACCATTTCGCTCAAGCGCGGGTCGGCCATGACATCCCTGACGAAGGCTTTGCCATAAAGACAGCCGGTGCAGGCTATCAGCGAATGGGTGCCGTTCAGCATCCATAGCTTCATGCGCTCATAGTCCGTTATATCGGGCACGAAGAGCGCGCCAGCCGCCTCCCATGCGGGACGACCGGCAGAGAAACTGTCCTCCAATATCCACTGGCGAAACGGCTCGGTCTCGATGGCCGCCACGTCGTCATAACCCGTCTCGGCCCGCGCCAGCTCGAACACCTCCTGGCCCGGAACAGGCGTGATACGGTCAACAACGCCCGAGGGGAAGGCCGCATGAGCCTCGATGAAGCGCACGAGCGATGGATCGTGCACAAGCGCGGCAAACTCCAGCGCAGCCTCTCTCAGTCGGCGGCCGTTCTGAGGAAGATTGTCGCAGCTGAGGACGGTAAAGGCGGGAAGCCCTTTCTGCTGCCGCAATGCCAAGGCGGCCGCGATCAATCCCACCACGCCTTGCGGAGATTGCGGCTGCGCAAGATCCTGCGCGATGTCCGGATGAGCCGCGTCGAGCTTTCCCGTGCCGGTCAGGCCATAGCCTTTTTCCGTCACGGTCAGGCTGACGATGCGGCACGCCGACGCCGCCATCAACGCGAGCACATCTGGAATGCGCTCCCGCCCGGAGACCACGGAATGAAGGGCGCCGATGACCGACGCCTTCGTTTCCACACCTCTTTCCACAAGGGTATACCGATAGTCCTGAGGCTCCAGAAGGTCGGCAAGCGGCGAGCCGCGCAATGATGCGCCGACGACCCGCCAGTCGCCGCCATCAGCTGCAAGCGCATCATCAGTATAGGACAACAGGTGAGCGCGGGCGAAATTGCCGATACCGAGATGAACAATGCCCGAGCCATGATCCTGCGGCCTGTAGGGAGGCCATTTGGCCGTCTTTCCCGACGATGGTACGCTTGAAGCGCTCAGCCTGCTCATATCTTGCCGCCGGCAACAATCGGATGCGACAGGGCCGTCATGATGCCGCGCAATTCCGCCAGCCCCTTGAGGCGACCGATCGCCGGATAACCGGGACGCGTCTGCCTGATATGATCGTCGAGAATATTCTGGCCGTGATCGGGACGGAAAGGGATTTGCCAGTCTTTGCGGCCCTGACCTTTTCGTCTGGTCTCTTCGGCAAGCACGGCGGCAATCACCGCCACCATGTCGGTATTACCCTCGAGATGCGCCGCCTCGTGGAACGAACCGCCATGCCGGTTGTCTTCCAGCGCAACGTTGCGCAGATGCAGGAAATGGACGCGGTCGCCGAGCCTTGCCATCATGCCCGGCAAGTCGTTGTCGCGCCGCGCGCCAAGCGAGCCGGTGCAAAGCGTGATGCCATTGGCCGGAATATCGACAGCCTCAACCATGGCGCGGTAATCGGCTTCGGTGGACATGATGCGCGGCAGCCCCAGCAGCGGAAACGGCGGATCGTCCGGATGGCAGCAGAGCAGCATGCCCAGCTCCTGCGCGAGCGGTGCGACTTCGCCCAGGAAATCGATGAGGTGCGCCTTCAGCCTTTCGGCTGACAGGCCATTATACTGCGCGAGATGATCCTTCACCTCGTCGATGGTCATATGGATCGCGGCACCCGGCAGGCCGGAAACGATGTTGGCGACGAGCTGGCGCTTGCGCGCGTCGTCCATTTCGGAAAAGCGGCGCTGCGCGGCCTCGACGACCTCTGGCTCAAGTTCCTCCCGCGCCGCTGGGCGTTGCAGCAGGAACAGATCGAAAGCGGCGAAATCCACCGCATCGAAACGCATGCATGTCGCACCGTTTGGCAGGCGAAAGGCGAGATCGGTGCGCGTCCAGTCGAGGACAGGCATGAAGTTGTAGCAAATCGTCCGCACCCCGGCATCGGCGAGATGGCGAAGGCTCGTCTTCCAGCTGTCGATATGCTCCCGCCACGGCCCGCTCTGGCGTTTGACGTCTTCCGAGACCGGCAGGCTTTCGACCACATCCCAGCCCAATCCGGACGCACTGCCATCACTCATGACCGAGAGTTCGCGCTGACGGGCGGCAATATCCTCCGGCGTCCACACCTCGCCGGGAGCGCGATGATGAAGCGCGGTGACCACGCCTTCCACGCCCGCCTGTAGCATGTCGTCGATCGATACCGGATCGGACGGGCCGAACCAACGCCAAGTCTGCCGCATCATCTGTCCCTTTCTTCAGTGCATATGCTGTTTGGTAAATTGGGGGAATCGAAGTCTCGTCCAGCCTATTCCTTCATGCCGCTCGTCGCGACACCTTTGACGAAATTGCGCCGCATCGCGCCGAAGAAGATGACACTCGGAATGAGCGACAAAGCGGCGGCGGCACTGAGACGTCCAAGATCGACGGTGAATCCGGTCTGGAACAGGGCCAGTCCGACCTCTAGGACATATTTGTCCCGTGCCGTGTTGACGATCATGGGCCAGGCGAATGTGGTCCACGCCTGGAAGAAAGCAAGGACGGTCAGCGTCCCGATCGGACCGCGCATCAGCGGCAACACGATGCGAAAGAAAATCCACCATTCGCCGGCGCCGTCCATACGTGCGGCTTCCAGCAATTCGTCGGGAATCGACGTCAAGGCATATTGCCGGACAAGGAATATGCCGAAGCTCATCACGAGATAGCCGGCGAGGAGTCCACCGATCGAGTTCAGCAGTCCCAACTGCTTCACGCCGAGATAGAGCGGAATCATATAGACTTCGAAGGGAACGATGGCGGTCGCCAGCACCCCGACAAAGATGAGATTGACGCCGGGAAAACGGAACTTCGCCAGTACATAGCCCGTGATCGATGATGTCAGGACGATCGCCATCGTCGAGATCGCTGCGAATGCAAGACTATTGCCCATCCATGTCAGTAGTGGTGTGTCGCTCAGAACCGAGGAAAAATTGTCGAGCGTCGGCGATTGCGGGATTAGGCGCGGTGGCCATGCCAGCAACTCGGCGGGCGTCTTGAAAGCGTTCGCCGTGAGCATGATCAGCGGCAGGATCATCAAGATCCCGAAGACAGTCAGCACGCAATCGATGGCGAATTTGGAAAGGGAATAGCGTTCCCCGCTCTTCTTGCTCGGTGTCGTGCTCATCGGCGTGCCGCCTTGTCGCGGAAGAAAACGAATTGACCGGCCGTCAGGGCGAGAACGATGGCCAGAAGGACCACGGCCTCGGCGGCGGCATAGCCAACACGATAGTTGCGAAAACTGTTTTCGAGCATATCGAGCACCAGAACTCGCACCAGCTTGCCCGGCGCGCCCTGCGAATCCGAGGCAAGCACGAAGGCCTGGCCGTAGATGTTGAAGGCGGCGATCATGGTGACGACTGAGACATAAAGCGTGACCGGCCTCAATTGCGGTACGGAAATATAGCGGAAGCACTCCCATGCGGTGGCTCCGTCGAGTCGTGCCGCCTCATAGAGCGAAGTGGAGATGTTGCGCAGCCCGATCAGAAATATCAGCACGGCATATCCGAGCGCCTGCCATGAGCAGAGTACGATGATGCAGACGATGGACCAGACAGGATGAAAAAGCCACGCCTGCGCCGGGATGCCGAAGATCCCGAGAAAAGCATTCAGCGGCCCGAGCTGCGCATCGAACACCCATTTCCAGGCCATGGCGGCTGGAACGAGCGAGACGATATGCGGTATGAACAGGCTGGTTTCATAGAAGCCGGCGAGCGCGCTGCCGAAGCGGTGCTGGATAAGCGCCGCCAGGCCGAGTGCCAAGGGAATCGTCAGAGCCAGCACGCCAAAGGCTATGATCGTGGTGTTTCGCAACGCCTCGAGAAAGAGGGGGTCGCTGGCCAACTCCTGAAAATTGGCCAGGCCGATGAACGGCTTGTTTTTGGAAATGATATCCCATTTGAACAGGCTGAGCCGCAGCGTCTCGAAGATGGGCACGACTCTGACCAGAACGAAGAGCGTCAGCGGCACGGCCAGTGCGCTTATCACGAATCCCAATTGCCTGCGCTTTTTCATCCAACAATCCTTCCCTTGCGGAGGCGGGAGTACCCATCCCCTCGCTTCCCAGCCTCAGCCGGCGCCTACTGCGCCAGAAGACCTTCACGCTTGAGGGTGTTGTCGATCTCGGCAGCGGCATCCTTGAGCACCGCATCGATGGCGGCATCATCCTTGGCCAAGGCCGGATTGGCGAAAGCGGCCTCCAGGCGAGCGGCAAAGCGGGTCAGGATCTCACTGGATGGTGCAATCGGCGGCAGGCTGAAATAGGTATAATCGGCCGGCGGCGCGACGAAGGCTTCGAGAACCGGCTTCTTGGCGATGATGGCGGAGAAATCGACATTGCTGCGCGAAGGCAACCAGCCGACATTGTAAAGAAGCCATTGCAGATTTTCGGGCTCGTTGGTCTTCTGAACGAATTCCCAGGCAAGCTTGCTCTTGTCGTTATCAACAGGCACGAAAAGCGATGCCGGCACGACCAGAGACCCCGCCGGCAGCGGCGCAGTCGCGTATTTCAGATTGGGCGCCTTCTTGGCGATATCGCCGATGACCCAGGATTCGCGAATGAACATCGCCGTCTGCCCCAGCTCGAAAGCCTCGGCATCTGCCTTCATCTGCGGGCTGACTGTCTTGGCGACGAACAGCTGATCCAGATACTGCTTGAGAGCTTTGCGCCCGGCCTCGTTGGCAATGGCAGCCTTCCATCCCTCGCCATCCCGCTCGACGAGCTTGCCGCCGAACTGGTGCAGATTGATCCAGAACTTCTCGCTGATCCCCTGGCCGCCGCCGGACAGGCGCAACGACCAGCCGCTGATGGTAGGATTGCCCGAGGCATCGCGCTCGGTCAGCTTCGCGGCATATTGCGAATAGTCGTCTGGCGTCTTCGGCGGGCCGGAAAGCCCGGCTTTGGCGAATTTCTCCGTGTTGTAGTAGAGGGCTGATTGGCCGTGATAGAGCGGCACGCCATAGACATGCTCGCTGTCGGAAACCGCCGCGATATAGACCGGGCTGAAGTTCTTCGGGTCCTTCACAAAAGCGGTGACTGCTTCCGGCGCAGGCGCCAGCAGCCCGGACTGCACATATCGCGGCGCCTCCGACTGCATTTCGACGATGTCGGCCGCCGAGCCTGCCGGCAACGCGAAAGCAAGCCGCTTCTCATGCTCCCGCAGGCTGATCGTTTCCACCTTCAATTCGAAATCCGGATGAGACGCCTTCATCTCGGCCGCAACGTGATTATAAAAAGGCTCGAGCTCGGGAGAGCCGCCCCAAAGGGTCAAGGTCTGAGCCTGTACCGAACAGGCAAGACCGGCGAGCATTGCGGCGAGCGAGACTGTCTTCAGAAAGTGCGATGCCATTTCAGTTCTCCTCTTCACGAATTGGACCTTCGTGGTCGATTATTATTGGATATTGTCCGGCACCCTTGCGCCGGTTGCCTTGTCGAACAGATGCGCGCCGGCGGCCGAGAGCTTCAAACTCAGCGCCGTACCGGGCTTGTCGGCTAGGCGCTCCCGAATGACGGCGACGATTTCCTCACCGCCAAGCGTCAGGCTCACATGGCTTTCCGCGCCGGTCGGCTCGACCGAAACAAGCGTCGCCGTCACGGCGGACGGATCGGCGGGGTCGCAAAGTTCCAGCGCCTCGGGACGAATGCCGAGCAGCAACCCTCCGGCGGGTCGGGGCAAGTTTTGCGGAAGCGGGATGGCGGTGCCGTCCTGCGTAATGAAGGCGGATCCCGTAATGCTACCCGCCAGGATATTCATCGACGGGGAGCCGATGAAGCCGGCAACGAAGACATTGGCCGGGCGATCGTAAAGCTCCAGCGGCGAGCCGATCTGTTCGACCACGCCACCCTGCATGACAACGATCCTGTCCGCCATGGTCAGCGCTTCCACCTGATCGTGGGTGACATAGATCATCGTATTGCCAAGGCGGCGATGCAGGGACCTGATCTCCGAGCGCATTTTCACGCGCAGCTTGGCATCGAGATTGGACAGCGGTTCGTCGAACAGGAAGACTTTCGGCTTGCGCACGATCGCACGCCCCATGGCGACACGCTGGCGCTGCCCGCCGGAAAGCTGCTTCGGATAGCGCTTGAGATGATCGCTCAGGCCGAGGGTGGCTGCCGCCGCCTCCACCTCCCTGCGGATCTGATCCGCCGGAGCCCGACGCAGTTTCATAGAGAAAGCCATGTTGTCGTGCACGGTCATGTGCGGATAGAGCGCATAGTTCTGGAAAACCATCGCGATATCGCGGTCCTTGGAATCGACCTCGTTGATCACCCGTCCGTCGATCAGGATTTCCCCATCGGAGACGTCCTCCAATCCGGCGATCATGCGCAGCAAGGTAGACTTGCCGCAGCCCGATGGTCCGACGAGCACGACGAACTCACCATCCTCCATGGTGATTTCCAGATCGCGCAACGCATGAAAGTCGCCGTAATGTTTATGCAGTTTGCGGATTTCGACGCGTGCCATGCTTATTCCCCTGGTGTCTTCTTGGGCGAAGCGGCAAAGTCCGCTCCCGATACCGTTGCACACAGACGCAAGTGACGATCTCCCGGCACCCAATGGAAAGCGATGAAATCGGCTGCCGCGCCCTCGACGAAGCCCGTTTCCAGACCAAGCGCCCTCGCCGGGTTGACCGCCGCCATGGTGACCGCATCGCCGAGGCTGAAGCCTTCGAGGCTTGCTGCCAGAGCAACGCCATCGGCAAGCGGCGTCGCGGCGCCTGCAAGCGTCGCCATTCCCACCATCGACAGGCGTCCATCAGCCGACAGCTCGACGTCACCGCCGATGGGCTGGCGATAGCGGCCAGGCGCCATTCCGGCGAGCGCAACCATATCGCTGACGAGGATCGACCGCTCCACGCCTTTTGCTCTCAGCATCGCGGTCAGCGTTTCGCGATCGAGATGATGGCCATCGGCGATGAACATCGCCTGCAACTTCAAATTTGCCAGTTGCGCCCATAGGAGATTGGGGTGGCGGGGCAGTGTCGAGGCAATGCCGTTGCCGAGATGCGTGCTGAAGCCTGCACCGGCCTGCGCAGCCCTGGCGATGTCAGTCGTGTCGGCCGCGGAGTGCCCAATGGAGACAAGGCATCCTCCTGCGCGGGCGTGGCGAATGAAGGCATCCGCGCCTTCTGCAGCCGGGCACAGCGTTACCAATTTAACCAGATTGCCGGATGCCTGCTGCCATTGGTCGAACTCGTCGCATGAGGGTTCGCGGACATGGTCACGCGGATGCGCACCACGCGCGCCGTCCTGCGACGAGATGAACGGCCCCTCGACATGGATGCCGGGTATCATGCCGGCGAGCCAGGCATGCTTCCGGCGCGCACCGGCAATAACGGAAAGCGCGTTGCAGATCGCCTCGCGAGAAGCCGTGATCACGGTCGGCAGAAAGGCCCTGACGCCCTGTTCCCGCATTCCCTTTGCAACAGCACAAACTGTTTCTTCGTCGATATCGGCACGGTTGAAGTCATGACCGCCCCATCCGTTGACCTGCAGATCAACCAGGCCAGGCGCCAGCCAGGGAAGGTCTTCACCGTTCGAGCCTTCCAGCTTCTTGACGGCGGCAATCCGGCCGTCACTCACGGTCAGCTCAAGGATATCTCCTGATATGGCGTGCCGTCCGACGATCATGCCGCTCTCCGAAAGACGTCGGGCGTGGAAGCCTCATCGAGATAGAGCACGGCTTGCGGATGTCGCCGTAAAATACTGGCCGGGCAATCCTCGGTGATCGGCCCAGTCAGCATCCGTGTGACCGCGATCTTCTTCAGCGCACCGGGGACGACGGAAATCACTCGCCCGGCCGACAGCAGAGCGGGGATCGTTACGGTAATTGCCTGTTGCGGCACATCGGCCAGACTTGCGAAACATTCGTCCTCCACCTGCTGGAGGCGGCAGTCCTCAGCGAGCGTGACGACCTTGACGCTCTGCCGATCCTCGAAACGGGCGTCCGGCGGGTCGTTGAAGGCAAGATGTCCGTTCATGCCGACGCCGAGACAAACGAGATCGAGCGGCTCTTCCGCAAGCCTTCCGGCATAGTCGGCCGCGCAGGCCTCCGGCGAAGAAAAGCCATGGGGCTCGATACGGTGGATTTTTCCAAACGGGACCAGCGTAAAGAGATGGCGATCCAACCAGTTGGCGAAACGCGCTGCATGATCAATGCCCAGGCCGATATATTCATCCATGTGAAACGCCGTGATCCGGCTCCAGTCGATATCCGCAGCATTGCGCAAAAGCGCGAGCGTATCCTGCTGGCTCGGAGCAGCCGCGAACATGACGCTCACGCGCGTCTTTCTAGCAAGAAGGTCGCGCAAGGCCGCGGCCAAATCGCGGCTTGCCGCTTCCGCCATTTCGTCGCGGGACGAATAGCTTTGGGTGGCGAGACGATCTGTGTGCCATGCAAGCGGCATTTGCTGTGCTCCCTGTGTCGTTGCTTCAAGCTATTTGCAACCGATTGCATAAGTCAATAGGCCAAATATCGACTTCTTAAGATTAGCATTACAGTGATGACGCAGAAGTCGCTGCCTTTTATGCTGTCTACGTTCGAATCCTCTTGCAATCCGTATGAAAGCGGTTGCATAAATGTGCAACAAAGTCGGCACCAAGGGAGATAGATGTGACGGCAATCAAAGTCGGATTGGTTGGGCCGGGAACGATCGGCAGGGTGCATCGCGACGCGATCGCGGCCGTGGAAGGAATGGTGCTGACCGCCGTGGCCGGAGGGACTGCGGAGGAATTGGCAGCATTCGGGACGTTACCCGATGTGCAATTCTTCGACGACGCATCGACCATGATCGGCGATGCCGATCTGGATGCAATTGTCATTGCGACCCCGAGCGGCTCCCACTATGTCCCCGCCCGTGCCGCGCTCGACAAGGGCTTGCATGTCGTTGTCGAAAAGCCGCTTGCGGTCGATCTCGAAGAGGCAATCGACCTTTATCGCCGCTCCATCGCCGCTGATCTCGTTTGCTCGACCATGTCCCAACGACGGTTGGAAGCCCAACATCAGGACATTCATCGCCGCTTGCATGCAGGCAAACTCGGCCGGCCTATCGCCATCGAAGGTCAGGTCTACTGGCATCGCGCCGACGCATATTACGATGAAAAGCCATGGCGTAAGCTTGATGCGCAGGGCGGCGGATCGCTCTTCAACCAGGGCATTCACACGCTCGACCTGATGCTTTGGCTCTTCGGCCCCGTCGCCAGCGTCACGGCAGAGGCCACGAACATGGCCGGACGCGCAGGTGGCAGCGAGGATTTCTGCCAGGCAATCCTTCTCTTCGAAAACGGTGCGCGCGGCACGCTCGTTACCAGCACGGCGACACCTCCCGGCCGGCCGGCGGCTCTCATGTTGTTCACCGATCAAGGGCACGTGGCACTCAATCACACCGATGTCGTCGACTGGAGCTTTCCCGGCCAGCCCTTGCCGACCGCCGCGGATTCCTCGATCAAGAGCGCGGCCGGGAGCCAGGTCGGTATCGGCATTCGCGGCCACGTCGATCAATGGGAGGATGTCAGGGACGCCATTCTCGGCAACCGCCTCGCGCAGATCACTTTCCGCGACGGTCTTGAAGCAGTGCGCGTGATCACCGCCATCTATCGTTCCGCCGAGACCGGCCGGCGGGTCGCAATGAGTGAAATCGGAGGCGCATGATGCCCATCAAGAAGCTCGCAATCCTCGGCGCCGCCCATGGCCACATCAGCTATGTGACCGACGCGCTTGCCACGCGCTCGGACGTCGAGCTGGTCGCTCTTGCCGATCACGATGAGGCGCGGCGGGCCAGCTATGGCGGGAAGCTTGGCGTTCCCGGCTATGCCGACATGACGTCGCTGCTTGAGCGGCATGATGTCGATGCGGCTGCCGTGATCGCCGAACCCGGACTTCGTGCCGGGCTGATCGAAGCCTGCCTGGAACGGGGGCTTGTCGTCATTGCCGATAAGCCCTTGGCTTTGACCGTGGAAGAGGTGGACAGGATCGCCAAGGCTGATAATGGCCGCAACCGTGTGGCCCTGATGCTGGAGAAGCGCTTCTATCCTGTCACGCGCAAAGCGCGAGAGCTTTTCCTTGGTGGTGAAATCGGCGATCTGGTCGCCATCACCTCTACAGGCCCGCATAAGCTGCTGCCATCGGCAAGACCCGCCTGGTTTTTCGACCCCGCGCTCTATGGCAGTATCGTGAACGATCTCGCTGTTCACGACATCGATCTTGTCCTATGGCTGACGGGCGCACGTTCGGGCCGCGTCAGTGGTTGGAAAAGTCCCGACCATCCCAAGCAATACGCGGGATTTGCTCTGGCCGGCCGTGCGCTGCTGACATTGGAGACTGGTTTGCAGGCTGTGATCGACATGGATTGGAGGCAGCCCGAGGCCGCAGCAAGGCACGGCGATTACGCCATGCGCCTCGTCGGCACGCGCGGGCGAATGGATATTCTCTTCGGGGAAGGCCGCCTTCTTGTCGAGACCGACAACCGGAGCCTTTGGGAACCGGATCTACCTGCCGCGATCGGCCCTGCAGACGACGCCCTCGACGCATTGACGGGCAAGGCACCCTTACAGGTTTCGACCGCGGAGGCTCTTCTGGCGAGCCGCATCGCGGCTCTCGCCGCCGCAAGTGCCGAAGAGGGAGGGCACGACTATCGCTGGTAAGAGGGATCCGAAGACGAGGGTAAAGCCGACGCTGGATGAGATCGCCGAGCGTGCCAATACGTCCCGCTCGACGGTGTCGCGCGCGTTCAGCCGGCCGGACCTGCTTAATCCGAAGACCGTCGCACAGATCCTCGCGATCGCCGAGGAGATCGGCTATCGGCCAAACAATATGGCCCGCGCGCTATCGACAGGCCGGACAGGCAATATCGGCCTGCTCGTGCCCGATATCGCCAATCCGTTCTTTCCGCCGCTCATCAAGGCGATCCAGAGTCAGGCCGATGCGCTCGGACTCTGCCTGTTTCTCGGTTCCTCCGGCGAAAGCGGTGCCCGGGAAAACACGCTCTTCGAGCGGCTTGCCGGGCAGACCGACGGGATTATTCTGGCATCGACGCGCCTGAGCGAGGCGCAGGTTAGGACCCATGCCGCTCGCCATCCCATCACACTGATCAATCGCGATATGGTCGGTCTGCCGCGCGTGCTGATCGATACGCAGGCGGCAGTGATGGAAGCTGTCGGCTTCCTGGCCGAGAACGGCCACCGCCACATCGCCTATCTCTCAGGCCCGAAAGAATCCTGGTCCAATCAGCAGCGTATGGAGGCGGCGACCGAGGCATGCAGTCGGACGGAGATGCGCCTTTCGATCATCCCCCTATCCGAACCGAGCTTCGAGGGTGGCGAAGCGGCGGCCGAGCAAGCCGTCGCGGCCGGCGTGACTGCAATCCTGGCGTTCGACGATCTGACGGCCCAAGGGGCGCATGCACGGCTCTCGGCCCTGGGGGTCGCGATCCCCAGGGATATAAGCCTTATCGGATGCGATGACGCTTTGCCCGCCATGACCTACCCTGCTCTTTCGACCTTAAGCGGCCTTTCGCAGGAGGCCGGACGGCATGCCTTGAAGCTTCTCTGCGACGCCATCGAACACAGGGACGGTTCGCAAGACATGAAGGTCGTTCTGGGCGCTCGCTTCATACTCCGTGACACAGCCGGCCCGGCTCGATCTGAGCCAGGGGCCGACCCAATCCCGGTCAACGATCGGAATCGATGATCACTTCTTCGCCGAAGGCTCCGTTCTTCGGCATGGGCTTATAGGTCGTGTTGGATGCGCGAAGCACGCGGATCGGGCGAGCCCCAACCTCCATGGCCTGACGCATGTCGCCATCGGCATCGCCATAGTAGATCTTCACTCCATGTTCCCGCAGGAATGCGGTTTTGGTACTGTCGCCAGCCGTGAAGACCACAGGATTGATCGTGTCCATCTTGAAATCGCGCTTGATCGTCTCGGTCAGCCGCTCGCCCGGGCTCTTGGTCCGGCCTGTGATGAAATAAATCGTGTCGCCGCGTTTCGTATGCATCGCAATCAGCTTGGCGGCGACCTCTTTCGGCAGCGAATAATTCATGTCGCAATTGGCGTTGATGTCGGCCCAGAATGCATCGTTCTTCAGATAATCGTAGCTGCCTGGCGAATATTTCTGCTGGCCGTAGAAAAAGCAGGGGCTGGAAAACAGGACGGTATCGTCGATATCGAAACCAACCGTCATAGGAGCATGGCCTTCCAGAGACTTTTCGATCTGCTCGACACTCACCCAATGAATCGGATCGCGATGCGTCAAGGCGTCCTGTGTCACGCCGGCAAAGGCTGCCTCCTCGGCAAAGGCAGGCTGGGCGCCTAGAAGCGCCGCGATGATGATGAGGCAAGGCGAAAAGCGTGTCATCCAGTCTCTCCGTTCCGTATTTTGTATGTCACATAACTGTCATAAAACTGTCACAGTTAAGCCGACTGCAAAGATAGCCGCAAGGACGAGGTGGCCGTTTTCGGTGGATATGTCCGCAGTCGCGCCGACGAGCCACGACGCCGCAGGCTTCCATCAGAGGCGGGACGCTCTGGCGGCGAGATCGGCTTCTCAGGATTTTGCGGTCTTGGCGCCCGGGTGAAAATCCCTCTGATGTCGGAGTGGCACATCGCCGAACAGACCGAAGGCCTGAACGACCATGCCGGTCGGTATGTCGAGGTTTCTCGCGATGCCGCTGCCTTTCAAGACCCCACCACGCTTGTCCGGATCCAGTTCACGATAGGAACCGCCTCCCCCCAATCGACATTGCTGGACACGGATGGGCCCAAGAACCTGGGCGCCGTCCCCAAGTTGCGCATCCTTTGCGATCGATCCACCACCATTGAGCCGCGCATTGTCTCCAACGGCGATTACGTCTCCTTCGTTGTCGGCGATGAACGTAAACCCACCCTCCTGGCCGATGTCGCAGTTTGATCCTATGGAGATCGAACCTGACTGTGCCACGACGCGCGTCCCACTATGGAGGACCGTCGACGATCCGACGGAAACCGAGCCGGCCTCCCCGACCATGATCGTGACATTGGGCCAGAGGAAGACGCCTGCCGCAAGCTCGGCCCGGTTCGACACCAAAGTCGAGAATGGATCAATAACAGTAACTCCGCGGGCACGGAGCGCAAGCACGCCTTCAACCGTCAGGAATCCCTGAAGATGCCGAGTTTCGTCGATACTGGCGATCAACTCATGCATGCCCGGATGCACCCCCGGCCGACATGATCTTCAGCAAGCTGGCTGCAACCGCCTCGCCGTCGTGCTGACCGCGGTTCCAGGCATCTTCGAACTCATCGCGGACCAACACCGGCTGGGCTTTCTTCGACAGTCCATCCGACAGGTACGGGAATTCGCCGATCGTTTTCTCGAAGGGAAACAGCACCCGGTTGGCCAGAACGTGAGAAAACAAGCCGGAAGAGGCGCCATGTCGGCGCCAGTGGTGATCGAACGCCGACGATACACCCGCCAATGTCAGGCCGATCGTCTCGCGGCACTGGAGAATATTGCCGATGAGCACTTTGGGGCAGAGCGCCTGCTCGACTGCCGCGATGACCCCATTCACGAGAAGATGCGGAATGACGCTCGTATAGACGCTCCCTGGCCCAAAGGCGATAAGGTCCGCCCGCGCTATCGCGTCGAGGACGGCGGGGTTCGCCATCGGCCGGTCGCCACTCGCGCGATCAAGCTCGACCTCGGCGATCCCGACCTTGGCATCCGCTTTCGCCATTGTCGTAATGGCATCCTGCGGTATGACCGTTCTGCCATCCTTCAAGGTGGCTGAAAGCACGAGATCGCGGTCAACGGACGACGGCCAGACATTCCCGTTGATGCCACACAGCTTTCGAAACACGAAAATCGCCGTGTTGACATCGCCATTATGGGCAAGACACGCGCCGGTCAGGATGAAATTGCCGATGCTTCCATGCCTGAAATCGAAATCCTCGCCAACCGCCGAAGCGAATGTATTGAGATAGTTCAAGATTGCGCCGTGGAGGCCAGGCTCCATCCTTTCAAGCAGCGGATGGCCGCCCTTGGCATAGAACAGGAATTCGTTGCGGGCATCTTCCAGACCGAGATTTGCTGAAATTCGGGCGTTGCAGATCTTCACCACATCGCCGGCACATCCCTCTCCATGAGCCATCGTCATCAAGGCCTGCCTGATGTCACCGACGGAAAGGATGCCGAGTTGCTCGCGAATAACCTTGGAGCTGCCACCGCTATCCCAAGCGGGCACGATGCGCGTGACCTCGACGCCGCTTCGAGACAAAGCGATGTTGATCGAACGGCAAGCGCTCCCACCGGAAAACAAGACAACTCTTTTCATGCCCACTCCCAGAGTATGTCCGCATTTCTTCGAAACGCGAAAACGCTCTATCCATTTGTTTCAGGCAATTCCGGACGGAAAACCGCTGCGCACTTTTCCTGGAATTGCATCATCAATCTGAAGTGGAGACTATCGTGCGGCAACGATCCGCAAAAGAGCGCGGATCGTCACAAATCCTGACATGGATGATATAAATGCGTTTCCAAGCCGATCAGGCCGGATGCATCCTACCGATCATGAAGATGCTTCTTCAGGAACGATCGGGTTCGGTCATGGACAGGGTTTTGCAGGATCTGCTGCGGCGCACCTTCCTCAACGACCACACCGCCATCCATGAAGACGATACGATCGGCCACTTCGCCGGCAAAACGCATTTCGTGGGTGACGATCAGCATCGTCATGTGCTCGGCGGCCAGCTGCTTCATGACGGCATTGACTTCGTCGACGAGCTCAGGATCGAGCGCCGATGTCGCCTCGTCGAAGAGCATCACCTTCGGCTGCATGGCCAGCGCGCGCGCAATCGCGACACGCTGCTTCTGGCCGCCGGACAGCCGCGATGGATAGGCGTCGACCTTGTCGGCGAGCCCCACCTTGGACAGGAGTTCCATCGCCAGTTCACGAGCCGCCTGCTTCGTCAGCCCCTTGAGCTTGACGGGGCCGAGCGTGATGTTCTCAAGGACGGTCAAGTGCGGAAACAGATTGAAATGCTGAAATACCATGCCCATCTGCTGGCGCACCGCATTGATGTGCCGTTCGAAAGCATTTCCCTTCAGCGCGCGATTGACCAGCTCGCCATCGAGCCAGACCTCGCCGCCGTTCAGCACTTCGAGGTGATTGATCGACCGCAGAAGCGTGCTCTTGCCCGAACCGCTCGGACCGATGATGGCGATGATCTGCCCGCGGGAGACCGACAGATCGATCCCCTTGAGCACTTCGAGCGCCCCATATGCCTTGCGGGCCCCCTTGACTTCGACCATGGGCTTTGCGGCGCTCATCGTGACATCTCCACCTTGTTTTCAAGAAATTGCAGTCCGGCTTCGAGGACGAGGTTTGCCACGTAGTAAATACCTGCAATGGTTAGATAAAATTCGAAGGGCGTATAGGTTTCGCTGATGGCGATCTGGGCGCTATAAACAAGTTCGGCGATACCAATGATGGATACGAGCGAGGTGTCCTTGAGAAGCACGATCAGATTGTTTCCGATCGGCGCTATTGTCTTGCGGAGCGCCTGCGGCACGATGATGTAACGCTGCGCCTGACCGCGACTGAGGCCGATGGAGCGCGCGCCTTCCATCTGTCCGGGATCGACCGACAGAATGCCGGCGCGGAAGACATCGGCGTTGTAGACGGCGAAATGCAGGCTGAGGCCGATGATGCCGGCGCCAACTGCCGGAATATCGATGCCGATCTGCACGAGCCCATAATAGATCAGGTACAATTGCAGCAGCAGCGGCGTCCCCATGAAAAGCCAGGTGAGGAACCGTATGGGAAAGGCCGTTATCGGAGGCGCGTAGAGGACGATGAGGGCGAAAGCAATGCCGAACACAAGGCTGACGACGCTCGAACAGACGAACATGATAAGCGTCCACCAGAGACCGGTCATCAGAAGACCGAAATAGGGCGTTACGACGCTAAAATCGAGATTTTGCATATGGGCATCCTCACCTTGGCGCGAAATGCAGATCAAGGCGATCGACAAGGAAGCGAACCGCGTAGACCATTACGATGTAAATCGCGGCGGACACGGTAAAGATTTCGAAGGGCTTGTAGGTCGAGCTGATAAAGCGCTGAGCGGTGTAGGTAAGTTCGATGACTGAGATCGTGGAGACCAGGGCCGAGCCTTTGATCAATGCAACAGCATTCACGCCGAGCGGCCTTATCATCAGACGTGCCGCCTGCGGCAGTGTCACCAGCCACAAGGTCTGGGCGCGACCGAAACCGATCGAACGTGCAGCTTCGGCCTGACCACGATCGACATTGATGATGGCACCGCGAATGGACTCTGCC
Organism: Rhizobium sp. NPDC092011; assembly: GCF_044756305.1. NCBI lineage: Bacteria > Pseudomonadati > Pseudomonadota > Alphaproteobacteria > Hyphomicrobiales > Rhizobiaceae > Rhizobium > Rhizobium sp. NPDC092011. The sequence goes on along the minus strand of NZ_JBIVSO010000001.1, from coordinate 851,302 downwards.
ATGTAGGCGCCGATGTTGAGGGCAAGACCGATGACCCCGGCCGAATAAGGCTCAAGCTCCAGTCCGATTTGTGGTCCGCCGAAGTAGAGGACGAACAGTTGCACGAGACAGGGCGTACCCCGAAACACACTAACATAAGCCCGCGAAAACCATCGAGCGACGAAGAAATCCGACAGCCGACCCGCTACCAGGATAACTGCGATGCAGAAGCCAAGCAGGATAGCGAGGACGGAAATACTCAATGTCACCCACGCGGCCTCCAGAAAAAACGGGAGGACGCGCTGCATTAGCGCCAAATCCATAGAAACGCTCCGAAAAGTCATAGTGAATGGGCCGGAGACATATCCGACCCACACCGAAATGCCAGTTAGCGAATATCGCTACCGATCCATTTCATCGAGATCTTTTCATAGGCGCCGTCGGCGAGCATCTCTTCGAGAACCTTCTGCATCTTTGCCTTCAGCTCCGGATTGTTCTTCCGGATCGCAATGCCGAGGGCGACGCGACCGCCTTCGATGTTCGGCGTATCGAGAATGCGGACCTTCTGTCCGGTCTCCTTGACGGCCACCATGACTGGAACGCTGTCCATCACGAGAGCATTGATGCGCCCGGCCTCAAGATCGACCAGCATTTCGGGAAGGCCCTTGTAGGAGCGAACAGTCAGGTTGCCCTGAGCTTTTGCCCACTTTTCATGCGCGTCTCCGAGCGTAACACCAACGATCTTGCCGTTGAGGTCTTCCAGCTTCTGGATGGAGGAGTCGGCCTTCACCACGATCGCTCTGCCGGCGTGATAGTAAGGGCCGACGAAGTCCACGGCCTTTTCGCGCTCCGGCGTGATGGTCATCGACGCGACGACAGCATCGTACTTCTTCGCCAGGAGGCCTGCGATGATCCCGTCAAAGGGCGTCGTGATGATCTTGGCCTTGAGGCCCATGCGCTCGGCGATAGCCTCGCCGATCGAGGCATCGAAGCCGACGACCTGGTTCTGATCGTTCGTGAAACTGAACGGAGGATACTGGCCGCTCATGGCGACGCGCAGTTCGCCCGAGTCCTTCAGGGTCGCCAGCTCGTCAGCGCGAGCATGCGTTAGGGAAAATGTTGCCGTGATCGCAACGGCGGCCGCAGCGATCAGATTTGTAAGCTTGTGCTTGAACACGTCAGTTTCCTCTGTTGGTATTTTGTTTCGTTTTGTCGGTTTCCCAGCAACCTTCACCGCCAGAGTTTTGCATAGCCATTTTGGGCAAGCACCAAGCAAGGTGTCAGCGTACCTGACACATTGCCGGAATTGACCGACATTATGTCGCCCGACGATTTTCCCCGTGCCAGCACCTGCAGCACGAAGACGGAGACCGGGGTAAGAATCATATCGCTGCGGGCGTTGATGAGACCGATCGCATTGGCTGCAACGATTGTCGAAAATCGCGCGCATATGCCGATTGAAACGCAAAAGGCCGCACCCCCGACCATTTCTGGAGCGGGAGTGCGGCCCTTTCAGCGGCCTGCCGATGCGCTATGAACTACTTCAATGCGGCCTCGAAGCTCGCACCCAGGACATCGAGCAGATGATCGGCATTTGCCCGGTCAAAGATCATGGACGGGCGCATCTTCAGGACGTTGTCGTGTGGCCCTTCGGTTCCCATCAGAATACCGCGTGCTCTCGCACCGTCATTGATCTTCCGGGCAAGGTCCGTCGCGGGCGCTTTGGTCTTGCGGTCGGTGACCAGTTCGATCCCGAGGAAGAGGCCAAGGCCACGCACATCGCCGATAATGTCGAACCGCGCCTGCATCTTGCGGAAACCATCGAGCAGGTAGTTGCCGACATTGAAGGCATTCTCGCGCAGCTTGTCTCGCTCGATCACATCAAGAACCGCCAACCCCACGGCGCAGGACACGGGATTGCCGGCAAAGGTGTTGAAATACTCCATGCCGTTGTTGAAGCTGTCTGCAAGCTCCCGTGTCGTGACGATCGCGGACATCGGGTGGCCGTTTCCGATCGGCTTGCCCATGGACACAACGTCCGGAACCACGCCCTGGGTTTCGAAAGCCCACCAATGGCTGCCGACGCGGCCGAAGCCGACCTGCACTTCGTCGGCAAGGCAGAGACCGCCCGCCGCACGGACCATGGCATAGACTTCTTTCAGATACCCATCCGGAAAGAAGACCTGGCCGGCGACGCTCGGGATCGATTCAGCCATGAAGAATGCGGGAGCCCGCCCCTTCTTGCGCATGCTTTCGATCTGTTCGGCAACGCTTTCGGCAAAACGCTTGCCATGTTCCTCCGCTGGCCATTCTTCCGGGGCGCGATAGCTATCCGGGATGATGGCCTCGTGGACATGATCCGGACGCCCTTTGCCGCCCTTGCGCTTGTACTTGTAGGGGCTGAGATCGATCAGCTCCTGCGTCGTGCCGTGATAGGCCCAGTCGACGACGATCGCGTCGTTGCGTCCGGTGTGATTGCGCGCCATGCGAAGCATCAAGCTGTTTGCCTCGCTTCCCGAGCAGGCAAAGGATGCAACCGACAGGCCCTCAGGCAATGTCGCGGTCAGCCGCTCGGCATATTCGACGATATTGTCGTGCAGGTAGCGCGTGTTGGTATTGAGCAGCCCCGCCTGACGAGACAGCGCCTCGACGACGTCGGGATGCGCGTGTCCGAGATGGCAGACATTGTTGAAGCAATCGAGATAGGCCCTGCCGTAATTGTCGATCAGCCAGACACCATCGCCACGAACAAACTTGATCGGCTCGGAATAGGAGATGGAAAGATTGGGCAGCAGCAATTCCTTGCGCTTGGCGATCAATTCCTCTCTCGTGCGACCATCCTGAGAGAAAGTTTCGGGCGGCAGACCGGCAAGAGCCGACGCGTCCGGGAAAAGCTCGGCCCAGACGTCGAGATAGGCGGATTCACCGACGCCCAGGATCTCCGTCGCCGTCAGCGCGGTGTCAGTCGAAATCTGGAAGTGCAGATGAGGAGTCCAGCCGCCGTTCTCATGAATATCGCCCATATAACCGACAAGATCACCGGCTTCCAGGCGTTGTCCGGGCTTCAGCCGACCAAGTGCCTCATGGGCCATGTGCCCCCAAAGCGTGACAAAGGGCGGGCAGCCTTCGGGAGCATGCTCGAGCGAGATAAGGCCGCCATAACCAAGCGGCTCGTGCTCGATCTCGACACTCCTCACGGTGCCGGCCACCGGCGCATAGAGAGGCGTCCCGGCCGGCATGAACAGGTCGACGCCGAGATGATGGATGCGGCGCTGGCCCTCGATGAAGCGCGATACAAAGGCCTTGTCCGTATAGACGGTTCTTTTCTCACCCCAGGAACCAACGCCGAGTTCTATCTTGTGCTGCTCGGCATAATCAGTCCACCATTGGGTCGCTTCCTCGGGGCGCTGCTCGGCCGAGGCCACGGTCATCACATGCGACGCGTCGCCATAGGGTACGATCGCCTTGCTCATTGTGGCGGCCGCCGGACGGACGATACCGGCAAAGCTCTTGCCGTTGTCGGAAATCCAGCGACGGATCGCGCCGGCTCCGTCGACCGCATCGAAACCGCATGCCTTGCGCAGAACGGCCGTGGCAAATCGCGGATTCATGGCATCCATCTTCTCAAGCAGACGCCAGGCAGGCGCCTCGCTGATCGCCAGATAGGGATTGTCGTCGGTCTGGTCGTGACGGGAAGCGGAGAAGGTGACGCTCGTCACCAGACGCATGGCGATGAGGTCGAAGAGGATGTCAATTTCTTCGGCTTGCAGCGGATATTTCTCGTGGAAGCCGGCAGCGAGAGCCGCGGCCGCACTGATCGGATCCTCCATGTCAAGGATCGAATAGGCGCAGGCAATGGCCACTTCTGCTATGAGAACGGTGTGGACGGCATCGCCGAAATCGATAACACCCGAAATTCTCTGATGGTTGTGCTCGTCGACCAGCACATTCCAGTCATTGGCATCATTGTGGATGACCTGTGCGCGCAACCGCGAAAGCTTGGGCTCCACGAGAGTTTCGAAACGCTCGATGAAGCGCTCAAGAAGCGCGCTCTTCTCGGCGTCGCGGACAAAATGCAGGCGAGACCGTGCGCGCGCCGCATGACGCAGATCCCAATCCAGTTCGCGCAGGGCGCCTGGATGAATGAAGCCCTGCAGCGCCCGATCAAGTTCCCCGAGCGAACGGCCGAGGCTGCGCATCAGATCGAAGGTCCTGCCGACCTCGGCAAGCGGCGTCCCGGCCAGCCAGCCGACCAGACGCAAGGCGTGCACTTCGCCATTCGGGGCCGTCGTGGAGGCCAGAAAGTCGCCGGACAGACTGGGCTTCAGATGCGGAACCACGAGCTCCGAATCGGCACTCGCAAGATGATTGAGAAGAGCGGTCTGAAACTCGCTTTCAACCCTCGGCTCGCTGGAGTTGACGATCTTCAGGATCCAGCCGGCGTCGGTGTCGGTTTTCAGTCGATAGTTGCGGTCACGCTCGCTGTCGAGTGGCGAGGCCTTTGCCGGGACGCCGAATATTTCCTTGGCAAGCCTCTCGGCATCGCCTGCGGACAGTTGAGGAGCCGGATGGGAGAGATCAGTCATAGTTGTTGTTTTTCCAAGCTATTTTTCTTTCCGATAGCTTGGCACGCAATCGGTTTTCAGGCATCAAGTATCCTGCCGGATCAAGCAAGTATCCTGTCGGATCGAACCGGCACACTGTCGGAATAAGCCGACAGATGTCCGGCCTCAAAGCGAGAAGACCATGCGTGACCTTGACGCCAAAGATCGGGAAATACTCGAAATCCTGTCGAGGGAAGCACGCATCGCGGTTAAAGCCCTGGCCGGGCGGATCGGACTGTCGAGAAGCGCAACGAGCGAACGCGTCACCAACCTCGAGCGCAGCGGCGTCATCCGAGGCTATCGCGCCGACATCGGCGAGATCGACGCCAATGTTATAAGAGCGATCCTTCTCGTCAGCCTCAAGCGCACGCCGGCGCTCCATCTGCTTGATCTGCTTGCAAGACACACAGAGGTGAAGCGCGTTTCTTCGGTGAGCGGTCAACTCGACCTGGTCGTCGAGCTGGAGGCAGCATCGATCAACGACCTCAATCAGGTCCGCGACTTGATCGCCAGCCACGAAACCGTCGAGGACATCACGACGGCTGTCGTGCTTCGGCGGGATATCGACCGAGAATCGCGCTAATTCAGGAGCAGGACAACGTCTCCGTGTAAGGCTTCGTAGGCCTGACGAGCCGATCTGCATATAGCTCACGACCAAGTCGCGCAGCCAGTTCCAGATTTCAAAAAAGAAAGCGCTGAAGCAACGAATGCCTCAGCGCTTTGCGTAGTGATGATTGGCAGATCACCAGCGCTGATCTGCCAACCGATATTTCAGTTTTAGAAGATCCCCTTCACGCCAACGCCGAACATGCGAGGCGTCGTCATGCTTGCCTCGATGCCGCCGATGCCGCGGTTCTGCTGCATGTAGGTCGGGGAGCGTTCGTCGAAAATATTCTTGACGTAGGCATAGACCTCGAACTCCTTGCGAAGCTGATAGCTCGCCCGCACATCCGCGATGGTATAGGGTTTGACGCTGTAGGCGGCGGTGTTGGCAGTGTCCGAATAATAGCCGTCAAGATGCCGCAGCTGGCCGGAAATGTTGAACTTTTCGGTCACATCCCAGCTTGCGCCGAGGGTGAACATATAGCCCGGCGACTTGGCGAATTCATTGCCTTCATAGCTGACATTGCTGGAGATACGGTCGATTTCCGTGCGCAATATGCCGGCGCTCGCCCGGAGCATAAGATTGTCCAACACCTGATAGTCAGCTCCGACTTCCAGGCCATAGGCGTGCGCAGCCTCCGCGTTGATGGTGTAGGACTGCGATATTCCCGACGCGATGACGACTGGGATATTGTACTGCGCATTCTTCATGTCCATGTAGAACACGTTGGATGTCAGGGTTAGCTTGTCGTCGAGCAGGTTGGCGCGCGTGAACAGCTCGTAATTCCAGATGTTCTCGTCTTCGAACTTCATCCACTTCTTCGCGGCGATATTGAGCGAAACGCCGCCGGGATTATATCCACGGCTGACCAATGCTCCGACGGTCCAGTCATCCGTCAATGCATAGGCAAGTGACACCTTCGGAAGAACTGCATTGAAGGTTTGATCATAGGAAACGGGCGTCGGCGCATAAACGGACGTGCCATATCTTTCGATGACATCGCGCTCATATCGCAGGCCACCGGTCAATGTCCATTTATCGGTCATCCGGTATGCCAGCTCGCTATATATTCCCAGATTCTGCTTGCGATCGTCGAATTTCGACGTGCCGCTGAGGTAGAGAATCTCGTCGGCATGATTGTTGGCATAGTAGATGCCGACGACGCCGCTCAGGGTATCGTCCTTGTCGCCGAATGTAGCGCGGATCTCTTCGGACACATTTTTCTGATCGATATTCGCGTCGCCATTGTTGACGAGCCCTGTCGTCCGGTCGGCGATCGATGCCGAAAACTGCGTCTGATTGTATAGCTTTACGCCGTTGTCGAGCTCATAGCTGAGATCGAAAATCGCGGTGTTCGTCCGCTGCTTCCAGGACGGCATCGTGTTGGTGACATGCTGCAGCTCGTCAAACGGCTTTGAAGCCGCTTCCTGGCTCGGCCGGTTCGACGCGTTGAACGAATAGGTCAGTTTCGCGGTCAGACCGGGGATTTCAGGCGGTTCCCACAGAAGCTTCACGCGACCATTGAACTCCCGGAAATTCTGGTCCGTACCCTTGTGGTAAAATCCCTTGTTGATGTAGTCGATGAATGTGTCGCGTCCGGAATAGTCGAGGGCAACGCGGGCGGCCAGTTGATCTTCAACCAGAGGCCCGGAAACGGCAACCGATGCACGCCTCGTCTTATAGCTGCCGATCTCGGCCTGATAGGCGCCCTCGGGGGTGAAGGTCGGGTCCTTGGTATTGACGATGATTGCACCGGCAATCGCGTTGGCGCCCTGCGAGGTCGTTTGCGGCCCGCGGAAAACCTCGATGCTGTCGACATCCCATATGGACGTCGCGCCGTAGATGAATTCGTTATATCCCAGATAGTGCCCATCGACATTGATGGTGGCGCGGGGCACCGTTCCGGCAAAGAAGGCCGTGGCGCCGGTGTTCGGCCCCTGCGTGTCCTGGCCGCGAATGATCGGTGCGCTGACCGTGTCGGAAAACACCACGTTCGGAACATCGGCAATCGTTTCCGATACCGTCGCGTCGCCGGTCTTTTCCTTGTCGATTTCGCGGCTGGTCTTGATCGATACTGAAGACGCCGTGCTCTTCAGATCGCGTGAAACCTTCTCACCGGTAACGACGATAGGTTTGAGAACGGTGGCGTCGCCTGCCTCTTGCGCATCCTGAGAAAAGGCGCGGGATGAGAGCAAAACTGAAACGGCTAGCAGGCTTACTCCACCGATCAGACGACGATTTCCAAAAGACATTTTCCGATAACCTAAAACTGGAGTTTAATAGTCATGTTCCAATAGCGGCAAGTTTTATGTTCCGCAATAGGGAATGCATTCTGATATGCGGCACACCAACCGAGATGAGAGAATGTTGCCGTTTCGCCACAACCGACGCGATGCCGGTCCGTTGAAGGCGATGCCGCGAAGATTGCAGTGATCAGCCAAATCGCGGCAGTGACTTGATATGGCGGAAGAAATAGGCTCCGGTGCGCTTCGCATGAACGGGAATGGAGGATCTGATGCAGATCGACGAGGATAGAGATACGGGCGAAGGCGAGAACGAAAAGCGCTCCGGCATTATCCAATCCGTCTCGATTGCCACACGCTTCCTGAACGTCCTTGCCTCCTCGGAAAGTCAACTTGCGCTGGGCGAGCTGGCACGCCGGGCGCAAACGGGCCGCTCGACCGCTCACCGATACCTGCAAAGCCTGGTGCGCGAAGGCCTCGTCATTCAAGACCAGATGACGGGTGCCTACGATCTCGGTCCGTCCATCCTCAGTCTTGGAATAAGCGCACTCAGGCGCATCAGCCCGGTTGAGGTCGCCGCCCGACACATGAAAGCCCTAGCTTCGCAAATCAGCGCAAGCTGCGGCGTCGCCATCTGGACCGATCGCGGTCCCACAATCGTCCAGTGGTTTCGCAGTTCGAGTTTTTCGATCAGCACCGTGTCGTTGGGCGACGTCTTGCCCCTCGACAATACGGCTTGCGGCCTCGTCTTCCAGGCCTACCTTCCCAAAAGCCAGATCGAGGCCGTCAGGGCGCTCCAACCGGCCTCCTTTCGCGGCTGTCCTCCGGATGACGCAGTCTTGAAGGCCATCGTCGAGAACAAGGGTGCCGAACTGAACGAGCACATTTTTTCGGCGCTAACCGGCAAGGCCTTTCCGGTGTTCAATGCTCATGGAGATATCGCCTGCGTTGTTACGACGGTTTCTTTTGTGAAGACCGCCGAATCCGAACGGCATTGGGACAAACTAGACTCAGCCGCTCAACTGGCGACCGAGGAGTCGGGCAGCAAGACGAGAACCTGACCTCACTTGGAGCAATTCCAGGAAAAGTGCGCAGCGGTTTTCCGTTTGGAATGCGTCAAAGAACAATAGGATAGAGCGTCTCCGCGTTTCAAAAAAAAGGCGGAAACGCTCTATCTTACCGCGTCTGCCCGGGCCTGGATGCCGAGATGGCCGCGCAGGGTCGATGTTTCATAGTCGTGCCGGAAGAGACCCTTCGCAGCAAGCCCTGGAACGAGTTCGTCGAGAAATAGCGACAGGGACTGCGACGAACCGCCGGGGATCGCGATAAAGCCATCGATGGCGCCGTCTGAAAACCACTCCACGATCTCGTTCATCACGTCCGAAACGGTGCCCACGGAGACCCAATGGGCAGAGCCGACAACTTCCGGCCGGCGGAGCAATTGTTCCACGGTCGGAGTGGTCGTCTCTATGTAGCGGCGAAGCAGCTCCGCATGGGTCTTGCTGCGAACAGGCCCCAGCGACGATCCCACCACGTCAAGCGTCACACGGTCTGACATCGCCATGTGCGAAATGTCCACGCCGAGAACCGCCTTGGCGGCCTCAAAGCGCATCTGCGGACTGAGATGCGCGTGCGCCCTTTCATGCATGGCGAATGCTTCCTCGCGGGTTTCTGCCAGAAACATGTAGATGCCGGGAAGAACGCGCACGTCGTCGGCGCGGCGGCCTTGCGCCTGCGCACGCCTTCTAAGGTCGGCGCGGAGATCGATCGCCACCTGTTTATCGGGCGTCGCCGCAAAGGTCGCGTCGGCTATAGAGGCGGCGAAATCCTTGCCGATCTCGGAAGCGCCAGCCTGAAACAGAACCGGCGAGCCTTCCGCATGCTCCGGCACGTTCAACGGCCCCTTGACCTTGAAGAACTCACCATGATGATCGACCGGAACGAAAGCTCCTTCTCTCCTGGCGCCGATCGCGGGAGCGCTGCGCCACAGCTTGTGCACAACGTCGAGAAACTCGGCGGCCTTTCGATAACGCCCTTCCGGCGATGGCATGGCGTCAAAACCGAAATTCTCGGCTCCCTCGATCGAGGTGACGACATTCCAGCCGGCCCGCCCTCGGCTGATCCAGTTCAGCGACTGCATCTGACGCGCAATGATGTAGGGCGGATTGAACGTCGTGGATGCGGTGGTCACCAGGCCGATCTTTTGCGTCGCCTGGGCCACTGCCGCCATCAGCAAGGTCGGATCGACGCCGACGCCTTGCCTCTTGCGCACCGTCCGGGCATGGGCGTCGGTGAGATAATCGGGTTTGAAGACGAGATCGAGCTTCGCATCCTCGGCAGCCTTGGCCAGCAGGATCGCCAGTTCGATAGGATCGTCGAGGTCGAAACGGCCTCGGTTGCCACTCTCTTCAGCTTGTCCCTTGAGCCATGTCGGCGCGAGGCAGAGACCTATTCGAATATGTGCATTACCCATGGCAAAGGCTCCGTTTTCATCGAGCCGATGGATGCGTTGATCCCACCGGGACGCTGCTCCGGCTTGGTCGGTAAACGCTGGCGCCTCGTGGCTCGGGTGACAGACTGATTTCTTTGCCGGCTGTATTGCATTGCGGAACGCGTTCTGCAATATGGCGGCCAAACATTTATGAGTTCTATACTCATATTTTAATTTTGCCAGCATTAGACGCCGAGCCATCCCATCGGCCCCAATAAGGAAGCCCTCATGTCAAAAGGAGTCCTCAACTCAGCCATCGCCTTGGCCTGCCTTCTGTCGTGGCAGGTCGCATTCGCGACAAGCGCTGCGGGCGCAGAGGGATGGCCGAGAACGATCGCACATGCGGCTGGCACGACGACGCTTGCGGCGAAACCGACACAGATCGTTTCGACATCGCCGAGCCTGACCGGCATATTGCTGGCCATCGACGCCCCGCTTGTCGCAAGCGCGGCAACGACGCGCAGCTCCATTACCGACGATAGCGGCTTTTTCTCCCAATGGGCCGACGTGGCACGGGAGCGCAAGGTCGAAGTGCTCTACTCCAACCTCTCCTTCGATATCGAGGCGATCATTGGTTCGGCTCCCGATCTCATCATCGGCTCATCGACAGGCGCAGACAGCATCCTGCAGTATGCACCGCAACTTACCGCGCAGAATCTGCCTGTCGTGATCGTCGACTATTCCAACCGCAGCTGGCAGGAGGTTGCAAGGGAACTCGGAAAAGCGACAGGCCTCGAAGACAAGGCGGACGCCGCGATCAAGAGCTTCGATCAATACGTCGCCAAGGTCGCCGGGACGATCCCCCCGCAGAAAGGCACGGCAACGATCATCGGCTACAATCTCGCCGGCAGCTATTCGATCAGCAAACCGCAAAGCGCCCAAGGCCAGCTTCTGACCTCGCTCGGCATCACAGTTATCGGACTGCCGGAAAGCATGCGCAGCAAGGTGCTGAGATCGAGCGACTTCGACTTCATTTCGCATGAAAACCTCTCTGCAGCGGCCACGGCGGACACGCTCTATCTGCTGAATGCAACCGAAAATGAGGTGGAAACATTCATGCGCGATCCCTCTCTTGCGAACCTGCCAGCCGTCAAGGCAAAACGGGTCTTCGCACTCGGCAAATCGTCCTTCCGCATCGACTATTATTCCGGGCGGGAGATGATCGACCTCGTTGCCACGCAGCTAGAGCAGTAGTGTCTGCATCGTGACGCAGGACGGCTATTTTCAAGCGGGCGCCCCAGTGGTCCGAGTATATCGGCATCGATTGGCGTTGGCGGTCACTTGCCTGGCGCTGGTGGCTCTTGCACTTTTAAGCATCGTGATCGGCTCGCGCAGCATCGCCTTGACTACGGTCATATCGGCAGTCTTTCAGTTTACTCCCCTCGACGACGAGCATCTTGTGATGTGGAGCCTGCGCATTCCAAGGACCATAGTCGGCGTCCTTGCAGGCTTTGCGCTCGGAACCGCGGGTGCCGTCACCCAATCCGTGACACGAAACATACTTGCGGAACCGGGATTGCTTGGGGTCAATGCCGGTGCAGCACTCCTCGTCATCGCCGGCATCGTTATTCTGGGTATCGATCGGATCGATCAATATGTGTGGCTCGGCTTTGCCGGTGCGGCGTTCGGCGGCGTGGCGGTTCTGGCCCTTGGCGGATGGCAGCAGGGCGCATTCGACCCGACCAGGCTCTTGCTGGCTGGCGCAGGCCTGTCAGCCGCCCTGGGTTCGATGACCGGCGTCATCATCATCAACGCTCCGCTCGCGGCTCTGGATAATTTCCGCAATTGGGCTGCGGGCTCGCTCGAAGGGCGCGACTTTCATGTCGCGTTCGTGCTCGCCGGCGCCGTCGCGGTCGGATTTCTGCTGGCCATGTCCATCTCCTCCCGGCTGAACGTCATCGCCCTGGGTCATGATGTCAGCCGGTCGCTCGGCGCGAAAACATCGACTACTATGTGCTGGGCCGGCGTGGCGGTGAGCATCCTCGCAGGTGCCTCAACCGCGGCGATCGGTCCGATCGTCTTTCTGGGGCTCGCGGCTCCGCATCTGGCTCGCCTGTTTTTTGGTTCCGATCATCGCTGGCTCTTGCCGGCATCGGGCCTTTTCGGCTCGTGTATCGTGCTTGCCGCTGATGTGATCGGGCGGATCGTCGCCCCACCTCGCGAGGTGCCTGCGGGCATAATCGTCCTCTTTCTCGGTGGCGTGCTCTTTGTGCTGATGGTTCGGCGGCTTGCGCTGAGACGGTCGCTCTGATGACACAAGCGACATCGCGACACCGAGGTCGGCGCAGAAGCACGATCCTCATTTATGCGGCCCTGCTGGGTACTGGATTGGCTTTTGCCGCATTGCTGCTTGCCACCGGCTCGATGAAATTCGGTTTCATCGAGATCGCAAGAGCCTTGGTTGGCTTCGAGGAAAATCACAGGCTGCTGCGTGTCGTCGTCGACATAAGATTGCCACGAGTGCTGACCGCCGCGCTGGTTGGCGCATCGCTGGGCGTGGCGGGTGCGATTTTCCAATCCGTCGCGCGAAACCCGCTCGGTTCGCCCGATATTCTCGGCTTTTCGACGGGCGCCGCAACGGGCGCCATTCTTCAGATCATCGTGCTGGGCGCAGGCGCGGCGCAGATCGTCCTATCGGCCGTCGCAGCAGGCTTGATCACCGCATTCTTCGTCTATGGAGCCTCAAGGCGCCGGGGATCGGCAGAAGGGCCGCGTCTGGTGCTCGTGGGTATCGGAGCCGGAGCCTTTCTCAGCGGCTTCAACACGCTCCTCCTGGTTGCCGGAGACCTGGATCGGGCCATGGCGGCGCAAGTCTGGCTATCGGGCTCGCTGATGGCGAGAAGCTGGGCGCATGTCGGCATGGCCGCAACTTCCCTCGCCCTTGCTCTGCCCCTCGTTTTGATCTTCCTTCGTCCGCTGCGGCTGATCGAGATGGGGGATGACCTCGCACGGCAGCTCGGCGTCAAGGTCGAGGCCACGCGGCTGACCATGATGCTGGCTGGTGTCGTCCTGACCGCATCTGCCACTGCCGCGGCGGGTCCGATCGCGTTCCTGGCGTTGATTGCCCCTCATCTCGCACGCCGGATTCTTGGAGTGTCGCAGTTTCACATCGTTCCGGCCGGTCTCTTCGGCGCCACTCTGCTGCTGGGGGCCGACCTTGCCTGCCAGACGGCCGCAAGGACGATCAATGTCCCCATCGGTCTGGCAACGGGCATGATTGGTGGAATCTACCTGCTGTTCTTCATTCGCTCGCGGCAGCTTTGAAGCGCAAATCGGGCGTCACATCGCGACTATGACTTGACCTTGAGATGGTCGGTGGGCAACGCCGTTGTGTATTTGATCTGGCTGAGTGCGAAGCTCGAACGGATATTGGCAACCCCCGGAATACGGGTCAAAAAATCGACCACCAAAGCCTGGAATTTCATAAGGTCTTCGACCACCACCCGCAGCATGTAGTCTGCTTCACCTGTCATCAGGTAGCACTCGACGATTTCCGGTTTCGTCTTGATGGCCGCGTTGAACACGTCGAGCGATTCGCGGTCTTGCTGCTTCAGCGACACCTGTACGAACACGTTGACCGCCAAGCCGAGCGATTGCGCATCGACAAGCGCCACCGATCCCTTGATGACGCCGCTCTCCTTCAAATCGTTCACGCGCCGCCAGCAGGGCGAAGCCGAAAGACCCGTCGCCTCGGCCAGGTCGGAGATGCTCATTTCGGCATTCTGTTGCAACAGATCGAGAATTCGAATGGTGGCTGCGTCGAGGGATGGCTTCGATATAGGCATGTTTGACCGGAAACTGACAATATTTCGAACGAAGATTTCGCATTTTCTCCGAATCAGGTCAACTGAGACCAATTTAACCTCGAATTCAGGTGTAGCATTCCGAAAAAGTCGCACATGAGGGAGAGAGTCGACGATGAGGGGAGCGTCCTTGACGCCAGCGAAGCTGGAACGCCTGAAGGATTTGGAGCGCCAGGCTCTGTGGCACGCATGCTGGATGATCCACAATGCCAACCACCTGCGTGAAAAGGGAGAGGTAAAGGTCGGAGGACACCAGGCCTCATGCGCATCGCTGGTCTCGATCATGACCGCCTTGTATTTCCATGTCCTGCGACCGGAAGATCGCGTCGCAGTCAAGCCGCATGCCTCGCCCGTTTTCCACGGTATCCAATATCTGATGGGCAATCAGACGCAGGAAAAGCTGCAGAATTTCCGTGGCTTCGGCGGCGCGCAATCCTATCCCAGCCGCACCAAGGACATCGACGATGTCGATTTTTCCACGGGCTCCGTTGGCCTCGGCGTTGCGATCACCGCCTTTGCCTCGATCGTGCAGGACTATATCGCTGCCAAATCATGGTCGAAGGAACGCCCCGACGGACGGATGATCGCGCTGGTCGGCGATGCCGAACTGGACGAGGGCAACATCTACGAGTGCCTGCAGGAAGGCTGGAAGCACGATCTGCGCAACACCTGGTGGGTAATCGACTATAACCGCCAGAGCCTCGACGGCGTGGTGCGCGAAGGCTTGTGGCAGCGTATCGAAGGCATTTTCACCGCCTTCGGCTGGGATGTGAAGGTTTTGAAATATGGCGCGCTCCAGCAGGCCGCCTTCAATGAGCGCGGCGGCGAGGCGCTGCGCGGCTGGATCGACCGCTGCCCTAACCAGCTTTATTCCGCCTTGACGTTCCAGGGCGGTAGCGCATGGCGCAAGCGCCTCACCGACGAGATCGGCGCCGAAGCCGGAGTTGCCGAGCTTCTTGCCGCGCGGAGCGATGAGCAACTCTCCGACCTCATGAACAATCTCGGCGGCCACTGCCTCCAGACGCTGGTCGACACCTTCGAAAGCATCGACCATGACCGGCCGACGGTCTTCCTCGCCTATACGATCAAGGGCTGGGGCACGCCGCTCGCCGGCCACAAGGACAATCATGCCGGTTTGATGACCAAGGCGCAGATGGAGGCCTTCCAGAGCCGCATCGGCGTGAAGCAGGGCGAGGAATGGGAGAAATTCGGCGCGACCCGCTCGCCAGAGGCTGTCGGCAAATTCCTCAAGACGGTCCCCTTCTTTGCCGAGGGCAGGCGGCGCTTCAGCGCTCCGGCGCTGCCACCGCCCGGACCGATGTTCCTCGACGATCGCGAACTGTCGACGCAAGCCGGCTTCGGCAAAATCCTGGATGCACTTGCGCAGCGCAATGATCCGCTTTCCGCACGTATCGTCACCACCGCACCCGACGTCACCGTCTCGACCAACCTTGGTCCCTGGGTCAATCGCCGCGGCCTGTTCGCGCGCGAACAGCTGGCTGATACCTTCCGTGACGAGCGCGTGCCGTCGACGCAGAAATGGGAATTCGGCCCGGCCGGCCAGCACATCGAGCTCGGCATTGCCGAGATGAACCTCTTCCTGCTGCTTGGGGCAGCGGGCCTCTCGCACTCCCTGTTCGGCGAGCGGCTGCTGCCGATCGGCACCGTCTACGATCCCTTCGTGGCGCGCGGCCTCGATGCGCTGAACTACGCCTGCTATCAGGACGCACGCTTCATGATCGTCGGCACGCCCTCCGGCGTGACGCTGGCACCTGAAGGCGGAGCGCACCAGTCGATCGGTTCACAACTCATCGGCATGAGCCAGGACGGGCTGGCAAGCTTCGAGCCTGCTTATCTCGACGAACTCTCCATCATCATGGACTGGGCCTTCGACTATATGCAGCGCGATGGCGACGCGACGCACGACCCTCGGACCTGGCTTCGCGACGAAACCGGCGGCTCGATCTATCTGCGCCTGACCACACGTCCACTGGAGCAGATTGCGCTGCGGCGTGAGGACGCCGCGTTCCGACAAGGCGTTATCGACGGAGCTTATTGGCTGCGCAAACCTTCCGCCCGCACCCGCATCGTGCTTGCCTATCAAGGCTGCATTGCGCCGGAGGTACTGATGGCGGCTGGAAACATGGCGGAAACCTATGGCGATGTGGCGGTATTGGCTGTCACCTCGGCCGATCGGCTGAATGCCGGTTGGACGGCAGCGCAACGCGCCCGTCGACACGGACATCCCGGTGCTCATAGCCATATCGAAGCGCTGCTCGGCAGCGTTTCACGTGCGGCCAACCTGATTACCGTTACGGACGGCCATCCGGCAACGCTCGGATGGCTCGGGTCGGTACACGGACACAGAACCGTCTCGCTCGGCGTCGAGCATTTCGGCCAAACGGGCACGATTGCTGATCTCTATGCCCATTTCGGCATCGACACCCACGCGATCATCGAAGCCGCCGAAGCCCTGACGCGCAGCGAAGCGGCCATACCGTTCGGAGTAAGCGCAGCCTAACGCCAAGCGGGCACCACGAAATCAGCCAGGGTTCATCCCCTGGCTTTTTTCACGGCGATTTCCATCTCCTTGAACGGCCGGCGAAAAGTCGGCACGCGTTCAGTGACGTCTGGAAAAGCCGCGAACGGCTTGTGCGGTTCGGCCTGATACCAGAATGCGACGGAGGAAACATCGTCGGAACGGCGGTTTGCATGACCGTGCTCGATCGTTACGCGAATGTGCTTCTGGAAGATGGCCGGATCCTCGATATGCCAGCGATAGAGCGTCACCGGTTCGGTCCAGTTCGGGCCGCCGGCGGAGATGATGCCGTGATAGGGAGCGCTGTAATCCTGCGTCGGACACCATGCCGTATTGAAATAGTCTTCCGTTCCCGTGCCATGCAGTGTCGGCGGCCAGGCATCATTGGCGCCGGATGATGATTCCGCGCGCGGTTCGATCAGCGTTGCTTTCGGCCCTATGCGCGGATCGGGCTTGCGCACCGTGTCCGGCACGGAAAGACCTTGCTCACCGTCGATGAAAATCATGTCGTCTCCCTCGCCGTACCAGTCCCACACATCAGAACGGCGGCGGGAATAGACGCTGTAGAGGACGCCGACATAGTGCCCCTGCCCCTCGGCTTCCAGAATTGTGTAGTTTTCCCTCCCGTCGACATTCTCGCCGCCGAAGAGATATTCCTCGTTGGTAAGACCTGTGTCGCTCATCCCTTGCGGCCGCGATTGGCGATATTGCGCGTGGAAGCGGCCCATCCCCTCTTCCAGCTTTTCGTGCAGTTCGAGGTCGACGTAATAATAGAGTAACAGGTCGTGTTCGGCCTCGTTGGTGACGGTCAACTTCATATGAGAGCCGAAAGGCATCGGAAAATAGCAGTTGAACGCCTTGCCGTCCTCAGGGCTCGCCTGCATGGGCAGGCTGGCGTAGTTCGCAGTGCGACCATGGCCCATACCAAAGAAATCGCCGATTGGCGCCGCGATACTGGGTTCTGTCTCGCCGTCCCAATATCCGCGAAGGACGATCTTGCGCAGGAAGTTTTCGCTTTCGCAGGCAAGCGTCGCCCATATATGGGTGACGATACCGGCACCTGCATGTTCGGCAATGATCTCGGTCTTGCCCGGCTCGACGTGGAAGCGATCGTCGTTGCCGCCGGTGCGGTCATAGCTTGAAAAGCGGCGCGTCTTTGCGTCACGTAGTTTTGCCAACCCGCGCAAGGGTGAAAGGCCAAGATTGCTCATGAATGTCTCCTGTCTTGGATGAGGGCGGCTACTTCAGGCCGCTGGTCTTCAGCGAATCCATGATCTGCCGCTGGAAAATCACAAAGAGAACGAGGGTGGGGATGGCAACGATCGTCGAGGCCGCCATCATGTAATTCCAGGATGCCGAATATTGGCTCTTGAAGTTGGCGATGCCCACTTGAACCATCCACAGATTGGGATTTGAGGTGATGGTCAATGGCCACAGGAACGAGTTCCAGTTCGCAAGGAAGAATAGAATGGCGAGCGCCGAGATCATCGGGCGGCTCAGCGGCAGGATGATGCTCCAGTAGATCCGCCAGTAACCGGCGCCATCGATTACGGCAGCCTCCTCGATCTCGCGTGGCAGGGAAAGATAATATTGTCGCAGCAAGAAGATCCCGAAAGCGTTGAAGATCGCGGGAACGATGAGACCTGCATAAGAATTGATCATCCCCATCGCCTTCACGATGATGAACAAAGGAACGATCACAACGGGAAGCGAGACGAGAAATGTAGAGAAGATAGCAAGAAAGATGATTTCACGCCCTGGAAACCGCAACCGCGCCAGTGCATAGCCCGCCATCGTGTGGAAGAATAGCGCAATGATCGTAACTGTCGCCGAGACGAAGAAGCTGTTGAGCATATAACGGATGAAAGGCACCCCCGTCAGCACATAGATAAAGTTATCAAGTGTTGGCGATTCCGGTATAAGCGCGGACGAGAAAGACTCCGCCGCTGGCTTGAACGCGATCGATGCCATCCACAGCAGTGGAAATAGTGTCATAAGCGCCAGCATGGCTGCAATCAGCATCCACAGACACCGCACCAATGTGACCTGCGATCTTGCGAAGTAGCCATTGGATGGATCATGCCGCATGGTCGAAACGTCCCCCGCTGGTCATAATAAAGAAAATGGCGGTTACGATCATGAGTGCAATGACGAGAATCGACGACATAGCAGCAGCATAGCCGAAGGCACCGAACGAAAAGGCCTGCTGGTAGATGTAGACGATCAACACCGCTGTCGAATTGGCCGGACCGCCCTTGGTCATGACATAGATGATGTCGAAAGCCTGCGCGCCCGCAACGGCCGCAACCATCGAGACCATGAGAACAAAGAAGCTTGTTGGTTTCAGAAGCGGCAACGTGATGAACCGGAAGCGCTCGACTGGCCCGGCACCGTCTATCATCGCGGCATCGTAATACTCCTTCGGAATATCCTGCAACCCGCCCAGGAAAATCAGCATGTAGAAACCCATCAGAAACCAGACACTGACGAGCACGACGGTCACAAGGGCAAAATTGGGATCGCCGAGGAAGGAGATGGGGGCGAGGCCGAGCGTCGGCAGGACCTGATTGACGATACCGATCTTGTCGATGACCATGAATTGCCAAACAAGCGCCACGACCACAAGGCTGACCATATTCGGGGCAAAGAACATCGAACGCATGACGGCGTTGAAGCGATTGGTCTGCTGCACGAGCAACGCAAGGCCTAATCCGCTGACATAGAGCGACGGTACAAGCATGAGCGCATAGAGCGCAGTCACTCTTGCTCCCTTCCAGAATAGCGGGTCATGCCAGATGCGAATGTAGTTCTTGGCGCCGACGAAATTGTAACCACCGAAGCCATTGACTTCGTAGACGCTCAATACCAGCGACAGAAACATCGGCACGCCGAGAAAAAGAAAAAGACCGAGCGCATCGGGTAAAACAAACAGATAGCCCGCGACCCACTCGCGATGCCGGGCGGAAAGACCCTTATATCTGCCCTGCCCACGGCTCGTCGCCACGTCCGAAATTGTCGTCATGATTTCGTCCCGAAAAGAGAGGCCGGCGCCGAAGGCAAATGCCGCGGCAGCCGGCAGTTCTTCCTAGAGAATTGGCGCACCGCTATAGGAGCCGAGAAACGCGTCGAGCTGCTGCGAGGCGGATGTTGCCGTCGCTTGCGGATCGGCACCGCCGAGCTGGGTCTGTTGAATCGCGTCGGAGATGATCTTGTAGACCTCCGGGGGTAGACGCGGCTCGGCACGGGTGCCTGGATACACGTCAGCGGCAAACTTGCCGATCATGCCTATCTTGAACGCATCGCCTCCCGCCGCAAGTGCGCTTTCACGCGGTGGCATGTCCGACTTGCCTTTGGTGCACCAATCGGCGACGCGCTGGACGGAGCCCTTGTCCTTCGAGGCGAGAACCCAGGCACAGAACTGGGCTGCCGCATCCGGATTTTTTCCCTTGGCGTTGGCGACGAAGGCCCAGCCACCGCCCACGGTCACATATTTGCCGTTCGGCGGCGTTGGCAGGCGAAAGACGCCATATTTGAAATCCTTGGCATTGCTCTGCAACTGAGAAATGCCCCAGATGCCGACATTCTGGATGGCGCAATAGCCGGATGCGAGGTTGGCGACGGTGTCGTTCGCGCCACTTCCCATGACCTGACGCGGCGCCGCGCCGGAATTGACCGCGTCCTGCCAGAATTTCAGCGCTTGCACCGTGGCAGGTGAATCGAAGGCGCTCTTCCCGTCCTTGCTCTGGAATTCACCGCCGCCCTGCCAAAGGAAAGGATACCATGTGAAGTTCTGGTAATAGCCAGGCTGGGTCTCGAACAGCACACCGAAACGCTTCGGGGTCGTCAGCTTCTTGGCGAGTTCGAGCAGTTCCGCCCAGGTCTTGGGCACGTCATTCTCGTTCAGTTTCGCCTCTTCGAAAGCCTTGACAGAATAGTACATCGCCATCGGCTCGACTTCCATCGGGATACCGTAGATCTTGCCATCGACCATCCGGTTGGCGATGACGCTCTCGGGGAAATCCTCTTTGGCGTCGATGTGCGGCGTCAGGTCCTGCAGGACGCCGCCATTGTAGTAGCGCAGAAAATCTCCGGGCGAGATGAGGAAGATGTCCGGCCCCTCACCCGAGGCGAAGGCGGTCGCGAGCTTCGGCCCGTTGATGTATTCGGCATTGGGCACATATTCGAGCTCGACCTTCTGTGGATGGCTATCGTTCCAGGCCGCAACAGCCTGTTGGAACCAATCGACCTGACTCTGAACCGCGCCGCCCGGCGCGTAGAATTGCCAGAATTTCAGTGGCGCGCTTTGCGCCCGCACGGCCATGCTGCCCAAATAGGGAAATCCGCTCAATCCGGCAGCGGCCCCGGTTGCAATGATCGCGCCGCCTTTGAGCACGCCACGCCGGGTTATTGCGGCAATAGACTTATCCTTACCTGTCATGACTACCTCCCATTTTGCCGACTCGCCACGACAGCTCCTCCCGCGTGGCGGCAGTCAATTCATGCGGTATCGAAGGTGTGCAGATTGCACGGAATGACTTCTGAACGCGGCGGTCCCACATAGGCTCCGGAGAGCCTTTCCAGCAACATTTCGGTTGCGCGATGGGCCAGCAGCGACGGCGTGTTGCCAACCCTGGTGATCCGTGGCCGCACATATTCGAGCTGCGGCTGATCACCGAAAACGGCAATACCAATATCCCTGGGTACGCTGATGCCGCGATCGAAGAAGGCCGCAAGTGCGCCGGCAGCCATCGGATAGTTGCCGAAGAAGATCACCGACGGCAGATCATTGCCATAATTCGCAAGGAGCCATTCCGCAGCCTCCTCTCCCGAGGGGCCAAGGTAAGTTCCCTCGCGCCGAAGTTCGGCGATCGGCTCGACGCCGTTGTCACGCAGGCCCCGCTCGAAACCTGCCGCCCTCGCCATGGCTTCTGCAAAGAAGGACGGGCCGGTCAGATGAGCGATCCTGCGATGGCCTTTCTTGGCAAGATAGGCCCCCATTTGATAGCCGCCGCCAAAATCATCGATCTTGACGCTATCCACCGCCTGGTTCGGAAGATCGCCGATGAACACGGTCGGCAAGTCGATCTCGAGCAACGTATCGTGCATGCCGTGCAGCGCGAAATCGCCGACAATGAGGCCATCGATCCGCCGGTTGCGGATCTGGCGGAGATAGTGCTCGCCGTGTTCCTGCGAGTGTCCCCCGGGAACATCGGTGTTGAAGATCAGAAGATCGAGGCCGATCGCCTCAAGGTCTGATTGCGCTGCCTGGACCATTTCGGGATAGAATGGGTTGCGAATATCCGGGATCAGCATCGCGATGAGATTGGTGCGCCCCGTACGCAGACTTTGCGCCATCGGGTTCGGTACATAGCCCAATTCCGCGATTGCCGCCTGAACGCGACTGCGCAGATCGGCAGAGACCCGATCGGCATGATTCAGCACATGCGACACAGTGGTCGGCGACACTCCCGCATGCTTGGCAACTTTGGCGATCGTGGTCATGCATGTAGGCTATGAGATTATGAATCGATTTGCAAATGCTTTTGCAAATCGATTTACAAGCTGACTTTACCGCCTCTGGAACACCTTCGGTGGCGGCGAATACAACGGGGCGCGCGAAAGCAATGTCGGATTCTATTCAAATGACAGCCTATGCATCTGCGCCGGCCGCCGCAGCGTTCCCGGCTGGAACAGGCTGCGTTCTATCGCCCTGCAGCAATGCCGGCATTGCGATCAAAAGTTGGAAATGCCTTTCGCCTTAAGCTTCGTTCTGGCGACCGTCACATAGAAGTAGTTCTTGAGTTCGCCCAGGCATGTCTTCACTCTGCCCTCGACCACCTTGCGGTCCAGGTTTTCCGTCCCAGCGTCATGATTTCGAAATCGCATCAGAACGTCGATGTTGCGATCGCAGTCCGTGATCTGCTTCTGCAAGCCATCCGCCTGCCGCTCGGTATTGAGCGGCCATCCGTTCAATGCACCGCTGGCCAACAGCACCACAAAGGCGCCAGCCACAACCAGCTTCAGAATGCCACTCATCATGCCCCACTAGACCCGCCGGCCCACAAACGTCGGAAGTTGTACCCTGACCACCACCCAAAATGCAATCGATCGACGGGCGGCAATCATAGCTTGCCCCCAGCGGAGAATTCCCCGGATATACACGATTGGAGCGCCAAATCGGCACGCAATTTCGGTTTTGCACGACATTGGCCATGCTTCAACGGGATAAACCGGCCACGCGCGATCGGACCGTCACGACTGGGTCAGGAGTTTAAGCCCGCGACGTCTGGCTCCGAAAAGCAACGTCCACATGCGTCAGAAGTCCGAAGCGGCAAGCGCGACCGTATTTCTGCCGCCCGCTTTCGCGGCGTAGAGGTTCCTGTCCGCGTCGCCAAGGCAGCCTTCCGCATCGAAACCTGCTTCGCAATAAACCGCGCCGATACTGGCGGAAACACGTACAATCGCGCCCGTCGACGACCGAACATCCAGTTGCGCGATGGCGAGCCTGACTTCCTCGCACCGCCCAAACATATCTTCGGCAGCGAGGTCGCCGAAAAACAATACGAACTCTTCACCTCCGAGACGGCCGGTCAGATCGCCCGACCCACAATGGGCGCTGAGCAATTGTCCGACCTTCCGCAGCACCTCGTCGCCGATCGCATGCCCATATCGGTCGTTGATCGATTTGAAATGGTCGAGGTCGAGAAACAGCAGCCCTCCAGACGTGCCCATCCTGCTGATATCGGCTAGTTCCTTCTGAAAGGTCTGGCGATTGAGAATGCCGGTCAGCCCGTCCAACCGCGATTGCGCGCGCAGCTCTTCGTAGATCTTGGCCAGCCTTACCAAAGCGGTCGCAGCGGTGGCTTCGGCCCGTCGCAGCTTCTCCGACTGATGCAAATGCACGGCCGACACCGGAATAGCGATCGTCAGCGGGCACACGATAGCCATCAGCAGGCCGGCGCCGTCGACCTGACCGCCAAGAAGCGGCACGATACTGAAGCAGATCGCCAGCGAAGCCGCGAGAGACAACAGACCGCTCAGAACGGCTTTGAACAGGACAACACGCATAGCGGACCGGCGGATCATTGGCACTGAGGTCCAATAGCGATGATTTCCTTAAGATCCTCTACATGAATGAGTAAAAACCTATGTATCTGGATCATGCCTGCCCGCTCGCTCGCCAGGTGTCGATGGGCTAGCCCGCACAGGGTGATTTTCATCGCCCCCAGCAAGGTTGTTTACCGATTTCCGTTCACACGGATTGATCCTGATCTCCGTGAAGCGCGCCATAGCGCTCGCGCCGCCGATCTCGAGGCATCTGCTGATCAGACCTTCCGACGGACTTGATATGGACTTGGAGAAGTCGATCTCGAATTATTGTACACAATGTTTTGCAATGTGGCCTTCTTCTTGCATCTTCCAGCTTCCGAATTCGTCGAGATTAGTTCAGCATCGCCGCAAAATTTCCCGTGATTGTGAATGAACGGGCAATTACGAAAGGTGCAGTTGTTATGGGTGTTCTTTTATTGTAGACAATCATGTGTGCAAAAATAAGCCAAGCGGAGGAGCGGGGCATTGCACAGAATGAAAAAATGGGAGGACCTTAATGAAACGTGGGATCTTATGGGCAAGCGTTGCATGCGCGCTTGCGACCTTCGGCGCACTGGCGCCAACGGTTTCTCGGGCAGATACGCTCGACACGGTCAGGCAACGCGGCAAGGTGGTATGTGGGGTGTCCATCGCCAATCCAGGCTTTGCAGCGCCTGACGACAAGGGCCGGATGGAAGGATTCGATGCCGATATCTGCCGTGCCGTCGCAGCCGCGGTGTTTGGTGACGGCGATAAGGTCGAGTTCGTCCCCACGAATATCAACACCCGCTTCCAGGCGCTTCAATCCGGCGAAATCGATATTCTGTCCCGACAGACGACACTGACGTTTTCCCGCGATGCCTCACTGGGTCTCGATTTCGGCCCCTATGTATTCTTTGACGGCCAGGGCCTGATGGTTCCGAAATCGTTGGGGATCACCAGCGCCAAGGAACTGAAGGACGCTGCCATCTGCACCTTGCCCGGAACGACCACGGCGCAGAACCTCACCGACTTCTTCAAGGCCCAGGGCGCCAAGTTCGAGATGGTCGTATTCGAGAGCCCCGACGAAAATCGCGCTGCCTTCTTCGGCGGCCGCTGCGAAGCCATCTCGTCGGACCGCTCCGACCTCGCTTCGATCCGTGCGGTTGCCAACAACCCGAATGACTATGTCATTCTTCCCGAAACCATTTCGAAGGAACCGCTCGCTCCTGCAGTTCGCCAAAACGATTCAAACTGGCGAGATATCTTGTCCTGGTCCACATGGATGCTGATGGCGGCAGAGGAAAAAGGCATTACTCAAGCCAATGTCGACGAGAAGCTGAAAAGCGACGACCAGGAAGTCCAGCGCATGCTTGGCGTGACGGATGAGCTCGGGCCGATGCTCAAGCTGGACAAGAAATGGGGCTACAACATCATCAAGTCTGTCGGCAATTATGGTGAGATCTTCGAGCGCAACCTCGGGGAAAAGACCAAGCTTGGCCTGACCCGAGGCCCGAACACGCCTTGGAATGCCGGGGGCCTGCTCTACGCACCGCCTTTCCGCTAAGGCATTTCCAGGGAAACCGAGCAACGGTTTTCCGTTGGAATGTGGAATAGCAGGAAGATTGAGCGTTTTCACGATCCAAAGAAACGCTCTGAAGCACCCGTCCCGTATTCAAATATCGAATACGGGACATCCCCAGCTCTCGAATGTACCGGAAGAACGCATGGCCTTGCTTCATGACGTGCGGTATCGCGCGCTATTCTATCAATGCCTGGCAGTCGTATTCGTCGTCATACTCGCGTGGTCGATGTTTACCACGGCCAGCCAGAATCTGGCCAAGCAGGATATTGCGACAGGCTTCTCCTATCTGTCTCGACAGGCTGGGTTCGTTATCAGCGAGACGGCGATCGCTTACGAACCGACCGATACAGTCGCGCGCGCGCTGCTGGTCGGCATCGCCAATACGGTGAAGGTCTCGGTGCTTGCGGCCATCTTCGGCACGGTGATCGGCTTGCTTGTCGGCATCGGACGGATGTCGCGCAATCCATTGCTGCAGCGTCTGATGCTTGTCTACATCGAAGTGATGCGCAATGTTCCACTGCTGCTGTATCTTTTGTTCTGGTATGCTCTCATCATAAATGTCCTACCGCCGGTGCGTGCTGCCTTGGCGATCGCGCCGAACATCTACCTTTCCAATAGCGGCCTTGCCATTCCAGCTGTATCGGCTGCCAATGGTTTCACCGCTCCGCTACTAGCAATTGTTGCTGGCTTGGCAATGGGCCTCTTGACCTATCGCATAGCACTGCGACGCAGCCTCGCCCAAGGTCGACCGAACCATGGAGGAGTGATTGCAATTGCATTGGCCATCGTTCCTCTCTTGCTGGTCTGGCTTTTATACGGGATCCATCTCAGCTGGGATCTTCCCCAGCAGGGTCGTTTCCGCCTGAGCGGCGGCTTGCAGATCCGCCCGGAATTCGTCGCCCTTCTTTTTGGCCTTGCGCTCAACGTATCGGCAAACGTCGCCGAGATCGTGCGCGCCGGCATTCAGGCCATCAACAAAGGGCAATGGGAAGCATCCATGGCCCTTGGGCTTTCTCGCGGCAATGCACTGCGCCTGATTATCCTTCCTCAAGCGCTGCGGATCATGATCCCCCCGCTTACCAACATTTACCTGACGGTCTTCAAGAACAGTTCGCTTGCGATTGCGATCGGCTATCCGGACCTCGTCATGGTGTCCAATACCATCATGAATCAGACCGGGCAGGCCATGGAAACGATAGCAGTGTTCATGGGGGTATATCTCGGCCTTTCCATCGCGATTTCACTGCTGATGAATTGGTATAACGCGCGTATCGCGTTGAAGGAGCGCTGACGATGGCGGATATCGACCTTCGACTGACCGAATTTGCCCCGCAACCGCCACCCAAAAGGCAGGTTCAATGGATGCGGGCGTGGTTCGGAACACCTGGCAACACCATAATCACGCTTCTCTGCGCCGGTGCCCTGCTCATGCTGGGAAAGCATGCAATCGACTGGCTGCTGATCAACGCCACCTTCGTCGGCACTCCCGCCGACTGCAAAAGCGGTTCCGGCGCATGCTGGCCGTTTCTCGCCACCAAGCTGCGTTACATGCTCTTCGGATTCTATCCCTACGAGGAACAGTGGCGGCCGCTTTCGGCGTTGATTTTATTCATGGCCGGTGCCTTGGTATCGATGCTGCCATGGCTCTGGGGCCGAACATTGGTCGGCGCATGGTGCCTGGTGCTGATGCCGGCGCTATACATTCTGATGGCTGGGGGCGTCTTCGGTCTGACGCCGGTGCCGACAAGCCAATGGGGAGGCCTGCCGCTCTCGTTCCTGCTCTCTTTCGTCGGACTTGCCTGCGCCCTGCCGCTCGGCATCCTGCTGGCGCTCTCCCGCATATCCGAGCTGCCCGTCATCAGAATTCTCGCGGTTGGCTTCATCGAGATCGTGCGTGGCGTTCCGCTGATCAGCATCCTGTTCATGGCAACGGTGATGCTGCCGCTGTTCATGCCGGAAGGCGTCACGATCGACAAGCTGCTTCGGGCGCAGATCGCCATCATCATCTTCGCGGCCGCCTATATCGCCGAGATCGTACGGGGAGGGTTGCAGGATGTTCCGAGAGGCCAGAGCGAAGCCGGATCGGCGCTTGGCCTGCACTATTGGCTCGTGACGTACAAGATCGTGCTTCCGCAGGCCATGAAGAAGGTGATCCCTCCCCTGGTCAGCCTCTTCATCGGCTTCTTTCAGGACACGACGCTCGTGACTATCGTCGGTCTTCTCGATTTTCTCGACACGGTGCGCTCGGCAATGCGGGATCCGGCATGGCAGGGCATTGCGGTCCTGGAAGGCTATCTCTTCGCAGCAGCCGTCTATTTCACCTTCAGCGCGCTGATGGGCAGCTATAGCCGGTTTCTGGAACGCTATTTCAAGACGACACACGATTAAGATAGCTTGCCAGCGCCACGCAGCCACGGGCAGTTGCTCGACCTGCGTTCCGAACCGCGTCTTGGCGGAGCCTTGCAACAGGATAGGCTCCGCCATTTTCTCAGCATTGACCTCGAGTCGCATTGATAAATCAACCGGTCCATCTATAACCGCAGCATGCTTTGAACGGGGAGGTTCGCTGTGTGAGTGCTGCATTTTCTCCCATGTCTCTTCGCGACGCTCGTTTCATCGTCGCAGAACATGGTCCTGACGCTCTGCGTGAAATCGTTTTGGCGCGCGCCTCGGACAATCGCGACAACGCCGTCATTCAAACGAATGCCAAAGCCTCTCCGATAGCCGTGGGCGGGCCTCTTCACGGTATAGCCTTCGGGGTGAAGGATAACATCGACGTGGCGGGCTATATGACAACCGGCGCATGCCCGGGTCTCGCCGAAAATCTTGCAAATGCCGATGCACCGGCGGTTGCCGCCCTTCGATCGGCCGGCGGCTATGTTCCGGTCAAGCTCAACATGCACGAGCTTGCCTTCGGCATTACTTCGAACAACCCTGCATTTGGCGCCGTCCGCAACCCATTCGACCCGAACCGCAGCGCGGGCGGTTCCTCCGGCGGCAGTGGCGCCGCGGTCGCCCGCGGTGTTGTGCCCTTTGCCCTCGGCTCCGATACGGGAGGTTCATCCCGTATTCCGGCTGCCTTCTGCTCGATCGTCGGCTTTCGGCCATCGACCGGGCGATACCAGGAAGGAGGCGCCCTCCTGCTTTCTCCGACCCGCGACACGATCGGTCCGATGACGGTAAACTGCGCCGATCTGGCCGAAATCGACGGAATCATTACAGGCGAGCATGTCCTTCCGGCCCTGCCGGAGCGGCCCTTGCGTCTCGGTGTGCTCTGGGACAAACGCGGATTGTCTCTCAGTGTCGATGAGGCCGTCGCCAGCGCGCTTGGCAGACTTGGCCTCTCGGGAGAAATCGATCTCGTTCCTATTGATGCTTCCGAATTCGAGGATATCGATGCACGCATCGGCGGTCCCGTGGTGTTCAACGAGGCCTTCGAGTTCTGGACGGCCTTTTGTGCGAACCGGCTCGGCAAGACACTTGCAGAATTCACCTCCACCATCGCCAGCCCCGACGTCCGCATGATTTTTGAGCGACTTCCCTCGTTCGCAGCCGAAAGCAGAGAAGCCTTCACACATGCGCTTGACGGCGGATTGGCCTCGCTGCGCCAGAGATATGAGCAACTCCTCAGCAGCCAGCGGCTCGATGCTATCATCATGCCGACGGTTCCGGTGCAGCCGCCCTTGATCGGCGAGGATGACCTCATGCAAACGGATGCCGGTTTGGTTTCGACATTCCATACGGTGACGAGCCATGCGGTGCTGGCGACCCTGACGGGAGCACCATCTGTCTCTGTTCCCGCAGGATTGGATCGAGATGGCCTTCCGGTCGGCCTGATGATCGAAGGCAGGCGCCATGACGACCGCACCTTGCTCGCAATTGCCTGCAAGATCGAAGCCTTGCTCACCCAATAGGCCTGGAGCGATTCCGGGAAGAGTATGCAGCGGTATCGCATCCGGAATTGTTTGGGGTCGATAGCGCGAAGCCCTTCGTAGCCTCCTTGGATGGCCAAACCGCTCTTGAGCGTTTGGGCCGCCCAAGCGAGTTCATGCTGATCGAAACCGCGAGGCTTTTGTCATTGCGCGCGGCTCCCATGGGCTCTGGCCGCATTCGCACCCTTGTTGGCACCATTCAAACCCTCTGCTTGTTTGAATGCAAAGGCTTCTTCCGCGAGTATCAAGCCGGTCCCGATGGATCGGCAAACCTCTCGCTTCCGTAGCGAGAGCGGCCGGTTCGTCTACAGCCAATTCAATTGGAGACGCATATGACTGACCGCAAGCTGACCACTGCGGCGGGCGCACCCGTCGTTGACAATTTCAATATCTACACGGCAGGCCCGCGAGGGCCGGCGCTCCTTCAGGACGTCTGGCTGATAGAAAAGCTGGCGCATTTTGACCGTGAGGTCATTCCGGAACGCCGCATGCATGCCAAGGGCGCGGGCGCTTTTGGAACCTTCACCGTCACCAACGACATCACGCGCTTCACGAAAGCGGCGATTTTCTCGAAAGTCGGAAAGAAGACCGAGATGTTCGCACGCTTCTCGACCGTGGCGGGTGAACGAGGCGCTGCCGACGCGGAACGCGATATTCGCGGGTTCGCACTGAAATTCTATACCGAACAAGGCAACTGGGACCTGGTCGGCAACAATACGCCCGTCTTCTTTTTCCGTGACCCTCTTCGGTTTCCGGATCTCAACCACGCCATCAAACGGGACCCCCGCACCGGTATGCGCAGCGCGGAGAGCAACTGGGATTTCTGGACGCTCTTGCCGGAGGCGCTCCACCAGGTAACCATCGTCATGAGCGAGCGTGGCATCCCTCAAAGCTTCCGACATATGCATGGCTTCGGCAGCCACACCTTCAGCTTCATCAATGCCGACGATCAGCGGTTCTGGGTCAAGTTCACGTTCAAGACCCAACAGGGCATTCGCAACCTCACAGACGACGAGGCAAAGTCGCTCATCGGCGCGGATCGCGAGAGCCATCATCGCGATCTCTTCGAAAGCATCGAGCGCGGAGATTTTCCTCGCTGGACGCTCTACGTCCAGGTCATGCCAGAGAAGGATGCCGCCACCCATCCGGTCAACCCCTTCGACGTGACGAAGGTCTGGCCTCACAAGGATTATCCGCTGATCGAGGTCGGTGTGATGGAACTCGACCGCAATCCCGAAAACGTCTTCGCCGAGGTCGAACAGGCATCCTTCACGCCCGCAAGCGTCGTCCCTGGCATCGGCTTTTCCCCGGACAGGATGCTCCAGGCGCGGCTCTTCTCCTATGGCGACGCGGCTCGTTACCGTCTTGGCGTGAATCATCACCAGATTCCGGTCAATGCGCCACGCTGCCCGTACCACTCCTACCATCGCGATGGTGCGATGCGCGTCGATGGAAACCAGGGTGCGCGAACCACCTACGTCCCGAATTCGAAAGACGAATGGGCCGAACAGCCGGACTTTCGCGAGCCGCCCCTTTTGATCGAAGGCGCTGCGGACCATTGGGATCATCGCGTCGATGAAGATCACTTCGAACAGCCCGGAAACCTGTTCCGGCTGATGTCAGCCCAACAACGACAGACGCTGTTCGACAACACGGCACGCGCCCTCTCCGGCGTATCTCTTCACATCCAGCAACGACACGTCGCGCACTGCTCGAAGGCCGATCCGGCTTACGGAGCCGGCGTCGCCATGGCGCTTGGAATTTCTCTCGAACAAACCGCAGAATAGGAGCCGAATATGTCTCGTACTTCAGAAATCATCGCAGGTATCACGATCCCCGACAGCTCGATGGCAAAGGCCGCGACGGAACTGGTCCGGGATACCGAGACGGACCTGCTCTATCACCACTCCCGTCGCGTCTTCCTGTTCGGCGCCCTGACGGGCGATCGCAAGGGTCTGAAATATGATCCGGAACTTCTCTATGTCGGTGCCATGTTCCACGACATGGGTCTGATCGATTCCTACGCCAGTGAGACCGAGCGCTTCGAAGTCGACGGTGCGAATGCCGCACGGGCTTTCCTCGAATCCTACGATGTCTCGGAGAGGGACGTCGACGATGTCTGGGATTCCATCGCCCTCCACACAACACCGGGCATTCCCCAGCATAAGCGACCGACAGTTGCCCTCGTGACAGCGGGCGTCGAGATGGACGTGCTTGGCCTTGCCTACGACGATTTCACCACCGAGCAGCGACAGGAGATCTGTAGCTGCCATCCACGTGGTCTCAAGTTCAAGCATGGTATCCTGTCGGCGTTCTGCTACGGCACGATCAAGAAGCCGGAGACAACGTTCGGTAACGTCAAGGCGGATGTCCTTGCCCGTATGGATCCCACCTACAAGCGGGTGGACTTTGCGGAACTGATCATGGGCTCGAAATGGGATAGCTGAGGACAACCAATCGCAGGCGGCGATCGAGGGCGATGCTCCTTCGATCGCCATTTTCTATGGAAGCATGTCGCGCAAAAGTGTGCAGCGGTTTTGCGGCTACGGCATGCATAACATCAAGGAGCTAAAGCGCAGAAAGCGAATCTTAGAGATCGCGACGCGCTTTACGGCCTTCTGAAGCTTGCCCTATATTGGCCCGGCGTCACGCCGAGCCTCTTTGCAAATACCTGCCGCATCCGGTGCGGGGTGCCGAAGCCGCATTGGAAGGCGATTTCCTTCAAAGCAAGCGGGCTTCCTTCCAGCAGGTTCCTTGCCGCATCCACCCGTGCCTGTTCCACGAATTCGCCAGGCGTCGTCTTCGCCTCCTGCAGAAAGAAGCGTGCGAAGTTGCGTCGGCTCATGCCCGCATGTTCCGCCAGATCGCCGACGGACAGCTTTCCGTTCAAATTTGACATGACGAACCTGTAGATAACGGCAAGCGGCGAACCATCGTCCGAAGGTGCGGCTATGTATGGGCTGAACTGCGACTGGCCACCTTGCCGCTGGGCTACCACCA
Source organism: Rhizobium sp. NPDC092011 (assembly GCF_044756305.1). Lineage (NCBI taxonomy): Bacteria > Pseudomonadati > Pseudomonadota > Alphaproteobacteria > Hyphomicrobiales > Rhizobiaceae > Rhizobium > Rhizobium sp. NPDC092011. Next base: position 819,454 of record NZ_JBIVSO010000001.1, on the reverse strand, counting down.
CGAGGCGCTTGGCAACTGCTAGGGCCACGGCGCTGCCGTGATCCTCGTTGACGATGGCCAGTGCCAGGTCGATGCCAGCCGTAACCCCCGCCGACGTTAACAGGGCACCATCTCGAATGTAGATCCGATCGCGGTCGACCTCAGCGAGGGGAAATTGCTGCGCCAGGGCGTCGGCATTCTGCCAGTGCGTGGTCACGCTCTTTCCGTCCAAAAGGCCGGCATGGCCAAGAATGAATGCACCGGTACAAACTGAACCGTAACGGGTAGCAAGAGCAGCCAGCTGCTGCACGCAGGACAAGACGTTGGCATCAGGCGCCTCGCTCGGAAGCGACGGGCCGCCGGCCACGAGAACCAGATCGAATTTCCGGATCGCATCCTCGTAGCGCTCATGAGCTGCCATTGGCATGCCGTTGGACGCCCGGAAAAACTCCCGTGGCCCGATCAAGGTCACCTCATAACGATGCTCGGCGGAGACAAATGCATTTGCTTCGTCGAACACGTCCATCGGACCGGAGACATCCAGTGCCTGGACTTTGGGGAAAACCAGGATTGCAACCGAGGGCATTCATACTCCATGCGCCAGCCGCCGCCGAATGAATTGGGTAGGAATGGCGCGGGCGATCATGGATACTAGGAAACTGCTGATGCCTGGTCAAAAGCTTCCGATCAGCGCGACCACGTTGTCACAACGTAAAGCGCAGGCAAACGACAGCGTTTGCGTTCAAGGATCAGCCAACAGAACCGTCAGACCCTATGATGCTATGGTGCGGCTACCGGTTTGCAAAAGCGTTGCAGCAGATGGGCGCAACACAAGCTCTGTCGGCAGGACAATCCGTTCGGCCGGCGCATCCGGCTGCTCGACGCGAAAGAGCATCCGCCGCGCCGCCGCTCTCCCGACCTCGCCGGGATGCGTGGCGACGGAAGCCATGCGCGGACGCAGGACCTCGATCGCCTGCACATCGTCGAAGCCGATCAATGCATGGTCATGCCCCGGTCGCAGCCCGCGATCGTGAAACGCAGCAGCGAGGTGAAATGCCACCACATCGTTGAAACATATGGTCGCCGTCGGGGCGGGCGTGGCATCCAGCAACTCGGCAACCCGGCTCTCCATGTCCCCGAAGCTCTCCGAGATCTTGACGATGTGAGGAGCCTGAAGGCCAAACGCCTCTATCGCCGCGTTGTATCCCTCCAGCCGCTCAACAAGGGCGGAATGTTCCGCCTCCTGGATGGCGAACGCGATATGGCGGTGACCGAGGCCGACCAGGGCTTCGACCGCCGCCCACATGCCCCCGCGGTAGTCGACGCCGACATAATCGACCGTTTCCACCACATGGCGCAACACCTGCACGCAGGGAAGGCGGCGCATCGACGGCAGGGCTCGCCAATCTCTAGCAGTCCCGACGGCAGGGCAGAAAATGATCCCATCCACACCATGCTCACACATGCGCCGCATGAGATCCGCCTGCCGATCCCTGTCGTCGTGGCTGTTGCCGATCAAGACCGCCAGGCCGTGTTCTTCGAGCGCTTCTTCGATACCGGCAAACAGCTCCGCAAAAAACGGGTTGCGCAGATTGGGCACGATGACGCCGGCGATGCCGCCGCTGCGCGATCTCAGCCGCGCCGCCGTCATGTTGCGCACATAGCCGAGCCGTTCCGTGGCGGCCAGAACCTTGAAGCGCGTTTCCTGCGCCACCAGGGGGCTGTCGCGCATGACGAGGGATGCCGTGGCGCGTGACACACCCGCTTCTCTTGCCACGTCGATGAGTCGCGCCATGCCCCTCCGGCTCTTGCCATTCGCCATCAATGCGCCATTTCCTCCCTCACGCCGTTGTTCACGGCGGCTCCGTGCGGGCGGTATGAATAGCTCTCCCGCGTGCCTTGGTCCACTCTTTCCATATTACCAGATTTTTGTTGACTTAGATCGATCTAAGTACGAAGAGCGAAGTGTGTCCGTCATCGTTCGTCCGGCTTCCCTCCGGTCGCAGTTTTCGGGATATTGGATCATGATCACACAAAAAACACCCCACGATATCGCAACCACAGCGCGTTCAGCCGCGAAGGCAGCGACAATCACGCGTCGCAGCCTGCTGGCCGGCACCACGCTGCTGCTTGCCGGCCTGCATATCCCAAAGGCATTTGCCGACACGCCCTCCGCCGCTGAAGCCGCCTTCTATATTGCGTCGAGCGTGCTGACCGACAAGCGTGACCTCTCCCCGGTTACCGCCAAGCGCATTTTCCAAGTCCTGAATGCGGCCGATAGCGGTTTTGCGGACAAGTCGGTCAAGCTTGCGGTGCTGGCAAAGGCCAATACGACGGGCGCTTCGCTGAAGGCGGCGGCCGCGACTGTAGGCCTGGACGCCGTTGCGATGAAGATCGTTTCGACCTGGTATACCGGCACTGTCGAGACGGAACACGGCCCCGTCGTCGTAGCCTACAAGGACGCGCTGATGTACCGCCCCGTCGCCGACGGCCTGACGGTTCCCACCTATTGCAACAATGGCCCGATGTGGTGGACCGGTCTGCCGCCGGAGGTCACTCGCATGCCTGTCAATTCTCCAAGGGTACTTTGATCATGAGATCTCCCGTTTTCAAGAATGGCGATGCGGTTGCCGATGTCGTCGTGGTCGGGTCGGGTGTCGTCGGCGCCCTCGTCGCAGACGAACTTGCCGCCAAGGGCAAGTCGGTTCTCCTTCTCGACGCCGGTCTGCGCATCGAGCGTGCTCAGGCGGTGGAAAATTGGCGCAACATGCCCTTTGCCAATCGCGCCGGCTCGGATTTTCAGGGATTGTATCCGCAATCGAACATGGCGCCTGCGCCGCTCTACTGGCCGGAGAACAACTATGTCGCGCTCTCTGGCCCCGATGGAAAAGGCTTCAAGCAAGGCTATCTGAAAACCGTTGGCGGAACGACATGGCATTGGGCAGCGTCCAGCTGGCGGCACTTGCCTGTCGACTTGAAGATGCGCTCGACATATGGGGTCGGCCGCGACTGGCCGATTTCCTATGACGAACTCGAACCCTATTACTGTCGCGCCGAAGAAGCGATGGGCGTTGCCGGCCCGAATGACCCGGCGCTCCAGTCTCCTTCCGAGCGGTCGCGGCCCTACCCGATGGACATGGTGCCGTGGAGCTATGGCGACAAGCGCTTTGCCGAGATCGTCAATGCCCATGGCTATCGATCCGTGCCTATTCCGCAGGCCCGCAGCACCCGCCCCTGGAACGGACGTCCCACCTGCTGCGGCAACAACAACTGTCAGCCGATCTGTCCGATCGGAGCGATGTATAACGGCATCCACACGGTCCAGTCTGCCGAAGCGAAAGGCGCGATCGTTCTCGCCGAATCGGTCGTCTACAAGATGGATACCGATGAGAACAATCGGATCACCGCCGTCCATTGGTACGACGCCGATCACAAGTCGCACAAGGCGACGGCCAAGACCTTCGTCATTGCCTGCAACTCGATGGAATCGCCGCGCCTGCTGCTGGCTGCCGCGAACGATCGCAATCCGGCCGGGATTGCAAACTCCTCCGACCAGGTTGGCCGCAACATGATGGACCATTCGGGTTTCCACTGCTTTTTCCAGGCGTCGGAACCCCTGTGGATCGGCCGCGGGCCGGCGCAATCGAGCTGTCTTGTCGGGCCGCGCGACGGCGCCTTTCGATCGGACTATTCCGCCAACAAGATGATCCTCAACAACATCACGCAGGTCACCTCCGCCACGTCGGCGGCACTCAAGCAGGGGCTTGTCGGCGCGGAGCTGGACGCGGAAATCCGCAAGAGGACCATTCATGGCGTCGACCTGTCGATCAGCCTCGAGCCGCTTCCCGATGCCAAGAACCGGGTGACGCTCAGCAAGACGCGCATGGATCCACACGGCATCCCCTGCCCTGATGTTTACTACGATGTCGGCGATTACGTCCGCAAAGGTTACGACGCCGCCGTCGTGCAGCTCAAGGAAATCGCGGCGCTGTTCGGCGGAGCGGATCTGCAGATTACGACAGCGCTCAACGCCAACAACCACATCATGGGCGGATGCATCATGGGAAGCGACCCCAAGGATTCGGTCGTCGACGGCAACTGTCGAGCGCACGATCATGCCAATCTCTGGATCCCCGGCGGAGCCGCGATCCCATCCGCCAGCGTCGTCAATTCGACGCTGACCATGGCCGCGCTGGGCATCAAGGCCGCCGACGATATTTCAAAAGCCCTCGGTGCATGAGGGAGGTGATGACGATGAGAACGATCCCCCGTCTCGCCGGCATGGCGCTTTTGGGCCTCACGCTCGGCTCGACTTCTGCAGCGATCGCCGCAGAGGATCTCACCGCCCTGCTCGACAAGGGAAAGGCGGTTGCGACCGCCGCCGATTGCATGGCCTGCCACACAGCACCGAAAACGGGGCAACCCTTTGCCGGCGGCTATGGCATCGTCTCGCCACTCGGCACGATCTATTCGTCCAACATCACGCCTTCGAAGGCGTTCGGAATCGGCGATTATTCGCAAGAGGATTTCGAAAGAGCGGTGCGAAAGGGCATCCGGAAAGACGGCGCTCATCTCTATCCCGCCATGCCGTATGATGCCTATGGCGCAATCAGCGATGACGACATGCAAGCACTCTATGCTTATTTCATGCATGGCGTGCAGCCGGTGGAGGAAGCACCAAAGAACGCGACCCAGCTGCCCTTCCCCTTCAATATCCGCCTCTCGATGGCGGCGTGGAATCTTCTCTTTGCCGATCGCAGCCCCTTTGTGCCGGATGCTTCCAAGAGCGACGAGATCAACCGGGGCGCCTATCTCGCCGGGGCGCTTGGTCATTGCGCGTCCTGCCACGCGCCACGCAACCTGCTGATGGGACAAAGCGCAGACGCGGCGCTGACAGGCGGCTTCGTCGGCCCCTGGTATGCGCCAAACATCACGTCCGATCCGATCAGCGGCATTGGCGCCTGGAGCGAGGCGGATTTGGTGCAATATTTCCGCACCGGCCATCTGGACGGCAAGGCGCAGGCAGCCGGCGGAATGGCGGAAGCTGTCCAGAACAGCCTGCAACATTTACCGGAGAGCGATCTGAAAGCGCTTGCCGCTTACCTGAAATCGACACCGGCGGTCCGCGACCCCGCGGACAAGAAGGCGGCGCACGATTTTGGCGCAAAAGCTTCGGACGAACCTTCGATCCGGGGCCTTTTCCTGCCGAATGCGCATGAGAGCCTGAAAACCGGCGCCGAGCTTTACAGCGGCTATTGCGCAAGTTGTCACCAACCCGATGGTGCCGGCAGCACGAACCAGGCTTATCCCTCGCTCTTCCACAATTCAGCGACCGGCGCCCGCAATCCGGCCAATTTGGTGGCGACCATCCTCTTCGGCGTGGAACGCGAGGTGGGCGGGCAGGAAGTGCTTATGCCTGGCTTCGGCAGCCAATCCTATGTCACGCCGCTGACTGACGGGCAGATCGCCGACATCGCCAATTACGTGCTGACCCGCTTCGGCAATCCGGATGCAAATGTTACGCCGGACGATGTCGCGATAGCGCGAAAGGGTGGCCCGGTGCCGTTCCTCGCAAGTGTCCAGCCCTACATCCTGCCGGCAACGGTCGCAGCAGGCCTGATCGTCATCCTCATCATTGCGGCAATCGTAATGTCACGGACGGCCAGACGGAAGGCTGCCGTCAGCGCGACATGAAATGAGGCGCGCCATGCATGGCTGGCGCGTCTCAATATCTGGATAATCCGTTGGCGCGGGGTCTTAGAAACGGCCACGCGCCTGCTGGCTTGTCTAACGATGACTGTCGAAATCAGCTCTCTGCGATAACGTGATTTTCGAGCCGGCCGATCTTCTCGATCTCGATCGCAATCCGATCTCCGGCCTTCATGAAGATGGGCGGCTTGCGCTTGAAGCCGACACCCGCCGGAGTTCCCATCGCAATGATGTCGCCGGCCTCCATATCGATGAACTCGCTCAGATGCTCGATGATGGTCGGGACATCAAAAAACATCTCCGACGTGTTTGCGTTCTGCATGACCTCGCCGTTCAACGTCGTGCGAATTTGAAGTGCGTGTGGATCGGCTATCTCGTCTGAAGTCACGATCCAGGGGCCGACAGGTCCGGAGGTCCGGAAATTCTTACCCGCCGTGTATTGGGTCGTCCGAAACTGATAGTCGCGGATCGTCACGTCGTTGAAGATCGTGTAGCCGAAGACGTGGTTCAGAGCATTCGCCTTGGCGATTTTTCCCCTCGGCGCAGGTCCCATGACCACCGCCAGCTCGCCTTCCCAATCGAGCTGTCCGGAGACCTTCGGCAAGAGGATTGCATCTTGGTCCGCGACGAGAACGGCTGAGAATTTCGGGAAAATGATCGGGATCTGGCTCATTTCGAAACCCGCCTCCTTGGCATGTTCCGCATAATTACGCCCGACACAGATCATTTTCGGCGGGCGGGGAAGTGGCGTCAGCGGCGATCTTTCTGCATCGGAGACAAGTGCACTGGCCATCTTCCCTGCTCTCGCTGCTGCTGCCAGCGCCTCACGCACAGCAGCTACGGCCGCTTGGCCACGCTCGATCAGCGAAAGCAGATCATGTGCGGGCGCCGCCTCACCCAGCTCGTGAAACAGTGCCGGGATGTCGACGATACCGTCCTCAACGGCGGTGCCGTAGCTCTTCCGGCCATTCCAGAGATAGCTTGAAAACTTCATGATTGCCTCTTTGTTCGATATTTATAAACTTAAGTTCGATATTAGAACATAAATTTCAGAGGATCAAGCGCCTGCCTTCCACGATGAGTGGCGCAAGGCGGCGGATAACGACGCTGGGTGACTGCGCGCATCTGCGGCGCCGTCTGGCTTTCGCCCTGGGCTTGTCTTAAGCTCGATAGCCTCCGGGCGTCGCATCGATTCTGGCAACAAAAGAAAATCGAAGAATTGGAAAATGGCCGAGATATCCTCCACAGGCGACCAGATGTTGACGGTTCTCGAAACCGTCGCCCAACGCGGGCCTTTGTCGACAGCAGAAATCGCATCCCTATGCGACATGAATCGCACGGTCGTACACCGGCTCCTCACCACCCTGCATGGTCGCGGTTACGTCTCCAAACTCGGCAAGGCGTTCACGATCGGCCCGGTCATCATGCAGCTGGCAAGCTATGGCGATGCCTACAGTTTTCAGCGCCTTGCTTTGCCGATCATGCAAAAGATGGCCGCTTCGAGCGGCGAGACGGTCGTTCTGCACCGTCTCGATGCGGACAGTGCCGTTGTTGTCGAACAGGCGGTCGGCGACGGGCACCTGCTGCGTGTCCAGCACCGTCCAGGTTCGCGCCATCCGCTTTACATCGGCGCCAGCGGCCGCGCCATTCTTGCCTATCAGGCCGGCCCCTTCATCGACAAAGCCGTAAGCCAGGCGGACCGGAAGGACGAGGCTCTGGACCTTCTCGAGCAGGTCCGTCAATCGGGCTACGCCATATCACGCAATGAGCTTCAGCAAGGCGTGCATGGGATAGCCGTCCCCATCCGCGACGCGCGCAAGAATGTGCAATTCAGTCTCGGCCTGCTTGTGCCGGTGCTACGTGCCGACGGCATAGAGCAGTATCTCGACGCGCTGATGGATGCGCGCGACGATATTGAGCGGGCAACGGCCGCATCCTAAAGGCCCGGCTCCGACCGGCAATCTTCCTGCTGAAATGCCTTTCGGTGCGAGCGGAAGACCGGCCTCGCCAATATGACCGCGTGAAGCGTGCGCCGACACTCTTCCATGATCCGACGAGACCACTGACTTCACCCTCAGAGGGTATGGATATTTTCGACAGTTGAAACATCCTCACTGCGATTGGGGCGCACAGATTGACCGTCGCGATCCCGCGCAGAAGCAAGCGAGGTTCAATCACAAGGCAAGCGTTAAGTGGGCGCGGCGATCCTCGGAAGCGCAACGGCATCTTCAATATGATCTTCATAAGAAAAAGGGGAACTACCGATGAGCGTTAATACCCATCCGACTTCAGCACTTCTGGAAGCCTCAGTCCATCGGCGGATGTTTCTCAAGGGATCGCTTGCCCTGGCTGCCGCCAGTGCGTTCGGCGTTGGCGCGCAGTCTGGAAGCGCACTGGCCGCTGCACCGGCCAAAGGCGGAAAAATCACGATCGGCGTCAATGGGCAGGCTGCCTTCGGTCCGATCGATCCGCATCGCATGTCGGGCGACATCGCCGTCGACCTCGCCAATCAGTACAATGTCTTCGAATCCCTGACCCGGCAAGCCAACGACGGTAGCCTTGAAATGCGACTGGCGGAATCCGTAACGCCTGACGACGATACGGCAACGATCTGGACCATCAAGATAAAGAAGGGCGTGACCTTCCACGACGGGCGCGAGCTGAAGGCTGACGACGTCATCTTCTCGATCAAACGTATCCGCGAGCCGGGCACGATCAGCGGCGGCCACATAGGCCCGGTCAAGTCTTTCGAGAAGGTGGACGATCACACCGTCAGAATGGTGCTCGAAGCGCCGCGCAGCTGGCTGCCGACGGGACTATCGGACCCCTATTCCGGCATGGTGCCGGCGGATTTCGATCCCAAGACCCCGATCGGCACCGGCCCGTTCCAGGTGGCGAACGTCGTTCCCAAGGAAAGCGTAACGATCAAGCGCTACGACAAGTATCACGGCGAGCACGCTTTGCTCGACGAGGTGGTGCTCCTGCCATTCGAAGATAGTTCGGCGCTTCTGAATGCACTTCAATCGGGCCAGATAGATATCATCAACGATGTGGATGCATCGCTCGTCGGCGAGATTGAAGGCAACGACGCATTCAAGCTCTACAACTCCCCGACGGGAAAATTCATGCCGATCCAAATGCGGACCGACAAGGCACCGTTCAGCGATCCGCGGCTGCGTCAGGCGCTCCGCCTCGTTATCGACCGCGATACGATCTTGAACTCGGTGGCCAACGGCTATGCGACGGTCGCCAATGATCTTTACGGGCGATATGATCCCGATTTCAATGACAAGCTTGCTCGCCATCGCGATGTCGAGAAGGCCAGGTCTCTCATCAAGGAAGCGGGCCTCGAAGGCACGGAACTGAACCTTGCCATGTATAAGGACGTCGCGACCGCACTGGTTCTGGCGGAAAATGCCAAGGAAATCGGCATTACGATCAACGTCAAGCAGCTCGACGGCGCCGCATTCTACAATGAAGAATACATGGAGCGGTCCTTCTTCGGCGGTGATTATTATCCGTCCGGCCCGTTCTTCCTGATTTCGGCGCTTGCCGATGGTCCGAATGCCGGTCTTGATCAGGTAAAATGGCGGGACAAAGAGTATCTCGACCTCTGGAACGAGGCATCTCGAACGGTCGACCACGAGAAACGCAAAACCATCACGATGAAGCTGCAGGAAATCCTGTTCGAACGCGGCGCCTGGATCATCCCTATCTTCGGAAACGAGCTCGGCATCTACAGAAAGAACATCGTCGGCCTTCCGAATTTCGACCAATCCGGCGCCGGCATCATCCGCGGCCTTTCCAAGATTGGCTTCTCCGAAGCATGACGATGTGGCGCCTATTCCTCGAGCGATCGATATACGGGGTCTTTACGCTGATCCTGATTTCGATGCTGATCTTTGCAGCGACCAACATTCTTCCCGGCGATGCCGCCCGCGCCATTCTTGGCCGAAGCGCAACGCCGGAGGCCGTGGCCGCACTTCAAGCGCAACTGGGGCTGGATCGGCCCCTTCTTACCCAATACACCGACTGGGTCACGAAGATCCTTCATTGGGATCTCGGCAATTCCGTCGTGACGAAAGGGCCGGTCTGGGATCTGGTAGGCCCCAGGCTTTCCAATTCGCTCGTCCTTCTCGCCTGCACCAGCATCATCGCTTTACCAATTTCATTTGTCGTCGGCATCGTCATGGCAATCAGGCAAGGGAAATGGTTCGACAATACCGCGAATGGTTTCCTCATCAGCACAGCCGGTGTTCCGGAATTCGTTCTGGCGATCGTCTTGATCCTGCTGCTTGCGACGCACGTGTTTCACATCCTGCCGCCGACCGCCCTCGTGCTACCGGGCCGAACGGTTCTGCAGAGCCCGCAAGTTCTCGTTCTGCCGGTGCTGACGCTGACGCTCGCGATCATGCCCTATCTGTCGCGTCTTATTCGTGCCTCGCTGATCGACGCCCTCGCCTCCGAATATGTCGTAACTGCCCGCCTGAAGGGTTTGCCGCCGCGCATTGTTCTGCTGCGCCATGCGCTCCGCAACAGCCTTATTCCGTCCATTCAGGGTGCTGCACTCAGCCTTGCCTATATCCTGGGCGGTGCCGTGGTCGTCGAATATATCTTTCAATATCCCGGCCTCGGGAGTGCGCTGCAATCGGCGGTTTCGCAGCGTGATCTCTACGTCATCCAGGCAATCGTTCTCATCTTTGCGTTCGGCTACATCCTGTTCAACATGGTGGCCGATATGCTGACCATTCTGATGACGCCGCGGCTGAGAACCTGAATCGGATTTAGCATGCATACAGCCAATACTCTCCCGTTGCCTGCCTGGCTTTCGACGTTTCACCAGGCGGCACGTTACAATAGAACCCGTATTGGCATCGCCATTACGCTTCTCGTCATCGCTTTCGCCATCGTCGGACCCTTCGTTTCTCCCTATGAACCGAGCGCGTTCGTGGGGCGGCCATTCGTCGAGCCATCACCGCAATTTCTGCTGGGAACCGACTTCCGAGGTCGTGATGTCCTGTCGCGATTGCTGAACGGCGGGCTGCCTGTGGTGTGGATGTCCTTCGCGTCCGCCTCCATCGGCATGATCCTCGGCGTCACCGTCGGTCTTGTCGCCGCCTACAGCCGAGGCTGGCTTGATCAGACGCTGATGCGTGTCATGGACGTGTTCCTGTCCATTCCATTGATCATTTTCGTCCTGCTGTTCGTTTCCCTGCTCGGTACGCGCGAATGGCTTATCGTGCTGCTTGTCGGAGTGGCGCATATGCCGCAGGTCGCGCGCGTCACTCGCGGCGTCGCCGCTGATATCGTCACCCGCGAATTTGTGGAGTTCGCCGAGGCGCTCAGCGTGCCGCGCTGGAAAATACTCTTCAGAGAGATCTTGCCCAACATCACGACGCCGTTGCTCGTGGAGTTCGGCATTCGTATCGTCTGGTCGATCTCAGGGATCGCCGCCCTCAGCGTGATGGGTTACGGAATCCAGCCCCCGAACGCCGATTGGGGCTTGATGATCAACGAAAATCGCGGCCGCATCGCCAGCCGCCCCCTCGCCGTCGTCTCACCGGCCGTATGCATCGCTCTGTTTGCGTTCGGCATCAACATGATTGCCGAAGGTATTGCCGGAACCATGTCCGGCAGCCACCGCAAATCCGGAGGCGAACAGTGAAGAAGGAAAAGTCCATAATGGCCGATATCGCGCCAGCGCTCGCCGTGGAGGTGCGCAACCTTCGCATCGACATGCCAGACGACGGCGGCGATATCGTCGACGATGTCAGCTTTATCATCCGTGCTGGCGAGGTTCTCGGCCTCGTTGGGGAGTCGGGATCAGGCAAGACCACGGTCGGCACCGCTCTCCTCGGCTTTGCGCGCGGCGGCGCTCGCATTGCTGGCGGTACGGTCCACATTGCCGGCGACACGTCACAAAACATGCTCGATCTCACCCCGCAGCAAAAGCGTATCCTTCGCGGGAAAGCGGTCGCCTATGTGCCGCAGGATCCGGCCTCCGCACTCAATCCGTCCCTGCGGATCGGGTTGCAGCTTTCGGAAGTAATCGAAGCTCATGAGCCCGAGACACCCCGCAGCGAGATCGATCGCCGCATCGAGGCTGTCATGAAGGATGTCGGGTTGCCGCCGGACCCGGCTTTTCTTCGGCGCTTTCCGCATCAGCTCTCCGGTGGTCAGCAACAGCGCATCGGTATTGCCATGGCTGTCATCCTGGCACCGAAACTGATCGTACTCGACGAACCGACGACGGGGCTCGATGTCACCACGCAGAACAAGATCCTCGACATCGTCAAGCATCTTTGCCGGGAGCATGGCATCGGGGCCTTGCATGTGACGCATGATCTCTCCGTGATTGCCCATATCGCCGACCATGTCATGGTGATGTATTCAGGGCGCGTGGTCGAAATCGGCCGTGTCGAAACGGTGCTGGGCAGCCCTTCGCATCCCTATACCCAGGCGCTGCTGGGCGCCGTGCCGGAATTGCATTACCGCACGCATCTGAAATCGATCCCCGGCAGCGCGTTCCGGCCCGGCCAACGTCCTTCGGGCTGCTTTTTCAAACCGCGCTGTCCAATCGCGGAGGACGGCTGCGGCGCGCATCCGGTCACCTTGGCGTGGCAGGGCGAGGAACATTCCGTCCGCTGCCTGAAATCCGGTGTCGTTGCCATTGCCGAACCGGAGAGGCTGCCCGATCCCCTGCAGCTTGACCCCACATTAAACGATCGCAGCCCGGTCATCGAGGTACGCGATCTGCATGTCGCCTTTGGCAACTACCACGTCCTCGACGGGGTTGATTTCGCCGTCGAAAAGGGTGAGTGCCTGGCGATCGTCGGCGAATCCGGCTCGGGCAAGAGCACGCTGTCGCGCGCGCTCATCGGCCTGGTTCCGCAACGGCAGGGAACGGCCCTGCTCAATGGCGAGGTTCTCGCCGTGCATGCACGGGAACGCAGCAGGCAACAGCTGCGGACGATGCAATACATATTTCAAAGCCCTCACAACTCCCTCAATCCGCGTCACACCGTCGAAAACATCGTCGGGCTGGTCTATGACACCTTCAATCCCAGGGACCGGCAGCAACGGCGGCAAAGAATTGCCGAGGTCCTCAATCAGGTCGGTCTTGGGCCGGATGCCATGTTTGCTTTTCCCGACCAGCTTTCAGGCGGCGAAAGACAGCGCGTCGCCATCGCGCGGGCATTGATGGCAAACCCCGACGTCCTGATCTGTGACGAAATCACCTCCGCACTCGACGTCTCTGTCCAGGCTGCAATCGTCAATCTGCTCAAGGACCTGCAACGCACGCGCGGCCTGACGATGATCTTTGTCACCCACAACCTCGCACTGGTCCGCAATCTCGCCGATCGAGCCATGGTGCTCGACCAGGGAAAGGTGGTGGAAATGCGCGGCGTAGCCGATGTCATCGACAATCCTGACCATCCCTACACCCGGCAGCTGATTGCCAACGCTCTAGTTGCCGATATCGATCATCGTGCGGAGCGGTCCGGCGGCAAGGAATGCTTGCGAGCATAGGACTCCCAGTTCCGCCGACCACCTTCTCAAAGCCCGGCATCCTGCCGGGCTTTGCTTGCTTGTGGCGCCATCATGCGGGCCAAGAGCGCCCAAACATCAAAGGCGCGGTCAATTCCATGACCGCGCCTCGATTGAAACCATTTGTGGTCGAAACGATGGGAGGGTTACTGTCCGGCCGCCATCAAGGGCAGATGATCGACATCGGGCTGTGCTCCCGGCAAGATGAACCCTTCTTCCACCCATCGATCGAACACGGCCAAAACCGCATCGACAAACCCTGGATCGTTGATATGCGCCGGTGTTTCGGAGATTTCCACCGGTGAAGCCAGATGCGATTTCAACTCCGCCAAGAAGGCGGCCAAGCTTTGGGGATCATAGCCGACCTCCCCCTCGCGATCCCACTCTTCGATGCCTGCCAGCGGCAGGATGACATGCGTGGGACCGACGGCCCGATTGAGACGCGATGCCATTTCCCTTGCGGTGAAACGGCGTTCGTCAGCCGTCAAGGTCAGCGAGGTTATAAGCTTGTTGTGCACATGGGCGGGCCGGTTTCGAAAGTGATCGGGAATCGGCTGCCAGCTGGGCAAGTCGACGAGATCGGCAGCGCCAGGCGCCACGATCTGCGGCACACCTGCTGCGCCAACGCGTGCCAGTCTTTCCGGGCCGCTGTTGACGATGGAGCCATGAATGCCGTTGTTGAATTCCTGCATGCAAAGATCGAGCACGGCTACCAGATGACCCTGGCACGCCAGGTTTTCGAGCGCCCTGCCGCCCATGCCCTGCGCGTGAAAGAAGGCCACCTCGTAGCCTCGCGCCTCCAGCGCAGGCTTCAGACCCTTCATATATTTGAGGCAGGCATTGCCAAGTGAGGATACGCCGACCAAAGGACGTCCGCGCCGAAAACCGGTTGCGCCACGGGCGGCGCCCAGCACGGCCCCTGCCGCCTGACTGAGGGCAGACCTGCAAACCGAATTGATCCCATACAGTCCGCCGGCCCAGAGGATCATTTGTACGTCCGCAGGGAGGCGCTCGGCCGGAATGAGCGGCGAGAACGCGACCGTTGAGATGACGTATTTGGGAACACCCAAGGGCAAAACCATCGCCACATCCAATGCGAGATCGGTGCCCATGGTACCCCCCAGCGAAATCATGCCGTCGAAACGTCCTTCCGCATGAAGTCGAGCGGCTAGCGCCTGAGCGCCGCTACTCATCAGCGCCATGGCGTCGTTTTCATCGCCCGCTGCGAAAACCCCGGCAATAGTCGTGCCGGCGGCAGCTGCCACCTCATGCTTGGAGATGGCCACCGGACATGAAGGCTCACCAAGGACGCCGACATCCATGGACAGGACATGGCCGCCCTGCTCCTCGATGCAATTGCGGAGGAAGTGAAGCTCGTCGGATTTCGTGTCGTAAGTCCCGACGATGAGGATGGTCTTGTTCGTTTTCATGAGGAACCATATCGTTGTTTGCAATGAGGCCGCTTGATCAAAGCTGGAACCAGGCCGTCTTCAGTGCGGTATATTTTTCAAGAGCATGCAGGGATTTGTCGTGGCCGTTGCCGGACTGCTTATGTCCGCCGAGCGGCACGGTGAGGTCGGAACCGCCATAGGTGTTCACATGGACGATCCCGGCCTGTATGGCGCGCACCATGCGATGGGCGGTCGAGAGGTCTGATGTCCAGACGGCCGCGGCCAGGCCGTATTCCGTCGAATTGGCAATCCGGATGGCATCCGCCTCATCCTCGAAAGGAATGACCGCGAGCAACGGGCCGAAGACCTCTTCGCGCGCCAGCGTCATGTCAGGGGTTATGGCGTCAAAGACCGCAGGCCGCATGTAGTAACCGCCGGTCTCCTGCAAGATGCGTTCTCCGCCGACAATACGCCGCCCGCCATCGCCTTCCGCCCGTTTGACATAGTCGAGATTGCTTTCGAGCTGCCGCTCGCTGCTGACGGCGCCGATATCGGTCTCCAGCGACAATGGGTCGCCCACCTTCATGGCGGTTGCATGCGCTGAAATGCGCCCTACCATTTCGTCGTGGACGCCTCGCTGAACAAGCAGGCGGGAGCCAGCGACGCAGACCTGGCCGGAATTGCGGAATATGCCGTTGGCCGCAACTGCCGCAGCTTTGGCAAGGTCCGGCGCATCGGCAAAGATCACGTTCGGCGATTTTCCGCCAAGCTCGAGATAGACGCGCTTGAGATTGGACCGCGCCGAATATTCGAGCAGTCTGCGTCCGACGCTGTTCGAGCCGGTGAATGCCAGGACGTCGACATCCATATGCATGCCGATCGCCTCGCCGACAACGGAGCCAGAACCGGTCACTACATTCAGCACACCCTCCGGCAATCCTGCCTCGGCACAGATTTCGGCAAGCTTGAGCAGTGTCAACGAAGCAGCTTCCGCCGGCTTGAGAACGACCGAATTGCCCATGGCAAGCGCCGGCGCCAGCTTCCATGCACCGATCATCAGCGGCATGTTCCAGGGGACGATGGCGCCGACGACGCCAACGGCCTCTCTGTGCACCAATCCCAGCACTGACGGCCCTGTTGGGGCGATCTCGCCATAAATCTTGTCGATGGCCTCGCCATAGTAGCGAAAAGTTGCAGCCGCGCTCCCCGGCTCGGCTCTGAGCGCCATGCCGATTTCGGTGCCATTGTCGCGCACACCCAGAACCGCGAGTTCAAGGGCGCGCGCCTCAATGATCTCGGCGATCCGCAGGAGAACTTTCTTCCGCCCTGCCGGAGCCATCCGCGACCAGCGCCCCGCTTCGAAGGCCAGCCGAGCCGATTGCACCGCCCTGTCGACGTCTGCGCGGGACGCACGCGCGATCGTCGTCAGGTGGCGCCCGTCGATCGGCGAGATGCAATCGACCGCCTCCTCCGTTTCCGCCGGTTGCCATCGACCGCCGATAAACAGCGATTGGGGGGGAATTTCGATTCGACGCAGGGCGTCGATGGAACTCTGCTGGATCAAGGCATCTCCTGACGGCACTCGCCAGACGCGGCGAAGGCACTGGATCTGTTGCAATTTAGACGACCATCGCGCGCTATTCGGCTCGTTCAAAGACCCGTGAAAGGTGACGCGCAAACGCATAAAAAGTTCATTATTATCAATGGAATTTATAATATTGACACAAAATGGCGATGCGTTATCGTTTGAGAAGGTGAGGAGAGATCATGAGAACTGTCAGCAAGGCCCTAAAGATCCTCGATCTGTTCACGGAAGACGCACCCGTTCTCGGGCTGGCGGAGATTGCGGCCCTGACCGGACTTGATCGGGCGACCTGCCACCGCATGCTGAAAGTCTTCGAGGAACACGGCTACGTAACGCGGCCGCTCGGATCAAAGAAATACACGCTGGGCGCGACCGTCCTGCGGCTTGCCCGAACACGGGAATTTATTTCCCCCGCCACCCCGGCGCTGCAGGCAATCGTCGACGCGCTGGCGCAGAAAACGACGGAAACCTGTCACGCTTCGCTCATCGCTGGCCAGCAGATTGCCACTGTGGCGGTGAAGGACGGCACGCGCAGCAACCGCGTTCATGTCGGATTTGGAGCCAGGATCTCGCCGCACGCGACTGCTACCGGCCTGATCTGCCTGGCCTATGGAAATCCGGATTTCGTAGAGCATGGGCTTGCGGAACCTCTGCCCGTCTACACACCGTCTACAACGACTGACGCGAAAACGCTGCAAACCCTTGTCTCGACCTTCAGAAAGCAAGGGTTCAGCGTTGCCGATCGCAGCTTTGATTCCGATGTCATCGGTGTCGGCGTTCCCTTTTTCGGAGCGGATGCCATGGCAGCTGGCGCACTCGCGACAGCAACGCCTGCCTCCCGCATGGACGATGCGACGCTTCGCAGTACGGTCGAACTTCTGATCGAGGCCGCCTTCGAGGCGACGAGCGCGCTTGGCGGCCGCATCCCTGAAGAATTCCTGCGCAGTACCGCAGTCAACCGCTTCCCTAAAAGTCAGGCCGCCGGCTGACGTTCACCGGTCGCCTTTTTTCAATTTCGACGCTAGCAATCGAGGCAAGACGATGCATGACACCAATTTTCTGATTGAAAACAACGCCAAACATGTTTGGCACCCCATGGCCCATCCCGGCGAAATGCGCGAACACCCGCCGCATATCATCGAGCAAGGCGAAGGGGTCGAGATCGTCGACATTCACGGCAATCGGCTTCTCGATGGTGTTGGCGGTCTGTGGAACGTCAATCTGGGCTACTCCTGCGAGCCAGTCAAAGCCGCCATCATCGCCCAGCTCCACAAGTTGCCCTACTATAACGCATTCCGCGGCACGACGAATTCGCCTCTGATCGAACTCTCCTACGAGCTCTGCCAGTTCTTCAAGCCGGAAGGCATGGCGCGCGCCTTCCTGACCTCTGGTGGATCGGACTCCGTCGAGACCTGCCTGCGGCTTGCCCGGCAATATCATCGCGCCAACGGCCAGCCCGAGCGCACGAAATTCTTCTCGTTGAAGAAGGGTTATCACGGTACGCATTTCGGCGGCGCCTCCGTCAATGGCAACGCGAATTTCCGCAGAAACTACGAGCCGATGCTGGGGGGCGTGCATCACCTGCCGGCGCCCTTCACCTATCGCAATCAGTTCGACACCGACGACGGGGCCGTGATTGCCCGCAAGATCGCAGCGATCTTCGAGGAGGAAATCGCCTTCCAGGGCGCCGATACGATTGCGGCCTTGATCATGGAGCCGGTGCTGGGATCGGGCGGCGTCATCGTTCCGCACGAGACGTTCTTCCCTCTGATGCGAGAGATCTGCGACCGCCACGGTATCCTGCTGATAGCAGACGAAGTCATCACCGGCTTCGGGCGCGCAGGATCCGAGAGCGGCTCGCGGCTATGGGGCATCAAGCCGGATATGATGTCGACGGCCAAAGGCATCAGCAATGGCTACTTCCCGCTCGGCGCAGCCATGATCAGCGAGAAGATAGCTCTGGTCATCGAGGGCGCGAAGGGTGCGACGGGTACGATCAGCCACGGCTACACCTATTCCGGCCATCCGATCGGTGCCGCCGCCGCACTTGCCACCATTGCAGAAGTGAAGCGGCAGAACATCGCCGCAAACGCCGCCACGCTCGGGGTCCAACTGCTTGCCGGCCTGCAACGCCTCAAGCAGAAATATGAGGTCGTCGGCGATGCCCGGGGAAAAGGGCTGATGGCGGCGCTGGAACTCGTCAGCGACCGGACGAAGAAGACGCCCGCCGACAAGGCGGTCGTTCAGGCGCTTTACGACAAGGCCTACGAATCCGGGGTTATCGTGCGGACATCGAGCAATAACGTGATCATTTCGCCCTGCTTGGCGATCGGCAGTGAACATGTTAACCGTATCCTCTCGGCACTCGATCTCGGCCTTGCCGCCGCCACCGAGGCGCTGAACAGGTAAACAAAGCGGTGCGGCCGCAAGCCGGCTGCACACGAACCGATGAATTGAGAACGCGGAGCGTCGGGCAAGCTCCGCGACAATGATGAGAGGTTACCTGCCGCCTGACCGACTTTCACACCCAAGCAAGAATTTCGAAAAGAAATCGCGGGAACGAATGACTGAGGAGAACGACAATGGAATTGCTGGACGGAATCGAACCGGTCGGGGAAATGGTCTCTCTGATTGGCGCGCGCGAATTTGGGGCCGGGTTTTATCGTATCGCCAATGACTTGATTGGCATTGACCATTGCACGGTCTTTATGTGCGCAAACGACAATCCGCGCACCGTCGTGGCGGAAGCCAATTGCCAGAAGACTGCCGAACGCGTCCGCTCGCTCGCTGAGATCTATATCCGCGAAGCCTATGTGCACGATCCGGTCTGGGGGACGTTTGACGGCGCCCCGCGTTCTGACTGTTCCACATTCCTGCTGTCTCCGACGGAGCTTGCCGATGAGGGGTATCGTCGGGAGTTCTACGACAAGCCCAATATCAAGCACGAACTCGCATTGACGACGATCATCAACGGCGACCGGATCTACGCCGGCTTCTATCGCGAGAATGGTCGCCCCGATTTTTCCAGCCGTTCCGTGGAGTTGCTGAAATATTGCGGCCGCACCATCATGCAGGTGCTGCACAAGCACGCGGAGATTTCCCTGCTGACGGGCGCTGTCCAGACCGAACCCAAGCCGGTCAGCCAAAAGGCACTCCTCGAACGTGTACGCACGGCCATCATCGCCGATAATTGCCAGCTGACGGCCCGCGAGGCCGAAATCTGCGCCAGTATCGTGCTCGGCTACACCGTACTCGGCATCAGCATGAATCTGGGCATTTCAGTCAATACCGTCGCGACACATCGCAAGCGCGCTTATGCCAAGCTCCGCGTCTGCAGTCAGAACGAGTTGTTCGCGCGCTATTTCTCGGTCGTCGAGTCGAACCTCGCAGCGCTGCAGCACAACTAGAGCAGCTCCTGGGAAAACGCACTGCCGTTTTGGCACGTCCCAAAAGCCCGCTGGGACAGCGGGCTTTTTCGTATTCAAGAGATCCCTGCCGTCCCCTTTTGGAGGTATGCGACCGCACTAGGCAGGCTCTTGCCAGAATGGGCACTCAATTATATGTTCGATATTAGATTTTTAGAGTTCGATATACGAACTATAGGAGACCCCATGCAAGTCCGCGTCACCAAACTCGGCCATATCGGCCTCACCGTTCGCGATATCGACCGCTCCGTCGCCTTCTACGAGCGCTATCTGGGTATGCGGCTGACGGAGAAATTCGAGTATCCCGAGGAGAAAATCGGCCACGGTGTCGCAGTGGCCGCCGGCGCCTTCGTGCGCTGCGACGTCACCCACCATGAACTGTCCATCTTCCGCATGCGCAAGGATATCCTGCCCGATGACGCACCGGACGCACCTCGCTTTGGCTTCGGTCTGCATCATATCGCGTTCGAATTGGGCTCGGCCGAGGATCTCAAGGCGCTTTTCGTCAAGATGCGCGATGATGGCGTCGAGATCGTCAACTCCCGGAAAGGCGGCCCCGGCAACCAGCCGCGTTTCTATGCCCGCGACCCGGACGGCAATCTGCTGGAATTCTATTGGGGCATCGACAAGATCGGCTGGACCGGCTCGCCCCGCCCCTACGACCCGATCGAGGAGATCGACCTCCTGGCATTCGACTTCGAAGCCTATGTGGCAAACCGCGAAGAGGACAGCCGCAAGGCCCGGACCGGCCTGCCGACAGGCGTGCGGAAGCCCTAGCCCCAAGCAACGAGAATTAACGTAATTAATTGCTTACGTAAACATTGCGAGGACCGTACCAATGAACGCCATGCCGCAGCATCATGCTGATACCGTCCGCGACCTTGTCGCGCGGGCAGCATCTCTCAGACCGCTGCTGCGGCAGGAGCAGGCGGCGACGGAGGCCAATGGCTATCCGACGCAGCGCGTCTATGACGCCATCGTCTCGGCCGGGCTTTTCAACATTCTGACGCCGAAGTGCTATGGCGGATACGAGCTCAATCTCGACGACTTCTATCAAGTGGTTATTGAGATTGCGCGGGGCTGCCCGGAAACCGGGTGGTGGTTCGCCCTCGGCACGGGCCACTCGGCCCAGATCGCCTCCTATTTCGGCGAACAGGCGCAAAAGGAAATTTTCGGCCTGAAACCAAATTTCCAGGCGCCATGGTCCTTTGCCGCAAGCAATACGAAAGCAGAAGCCGTCGATGGCGGCTACCGCGTGAACGGAACCTGGTACTATTGTTCCGGCGTGCCCTATGCCAGCCATTTCATGGGCAATATACCCCTGCCGAAGAATACCCAGGGCGCCGTCTCGCCGATGCTGACGGTTGTCATTCCCGATGGCAGTTTCACCCGACTGGATAACTGGGGCGACCTGATGGGCATGAAGGGCAGCGGCTCGCACGGAGTCGTCGTGAAAGATGTCTTCGTGCCTGAGCATATGACGTTTTCATTCGACGCCGATGCCGGCCTGGAAGGGCCGACCGTCGGCTTCAACATCCATGGAAACTATCTCTATTCCGGGCTGTTTCTGGCTTTTGCCGAGGGTGGCCTCGCCGCCATGGCAACCGGGCTGGCCTATGCCGCCGTCGATGAATATGAAGAGCTGATCGCGACGCGCAACACGCCGGGCGCTACCACTCTTCGCGCCTATAATCCCGATTATCAACGCTCGCTCGGCATGGCCGTCGCTCTGGCTGATAGCGCCCGCGCCATCACGCTTGCGGGTGGCGCGCAATATCTGTCAAACGCAGCATTATGTGCCCGCGGCGTCGAGCCGTTCTCAGTCGAGAAGGCCACGCGAATGGACGGTACCTACCATACGGCGGAGCGTCTTGCCTATGAGGCCGTGGAAATCCTCGTCCGTACAGCCAGCTCCACCGCTCTGCGCCAGGACGGCCGGCTGCCGCGATATATGCGCGACATATTGATGACCATCAGTCGCGGCCACGATCAATTCGAGTTTCGGGCAGCAGGGATCGCTCAGCAGATCCTCACCCGTAACCGCAACTTCACTTTCTGAGTCGCCGAAAACTACTCGCGCGAACCCGATCACCCCTTTCACAATAGCGGCAGGAGAAGGCAACGCCATGTCCCAGGAAATGTTCGATCGCGGACTGGAGATCCGCAAGGCCGTACTCGGCGCAGACTATGTGCAGAAGTCGCTCGATGCTGCCGACGACTTCAACAGGGACTTCCAGGAACTGGTCACGGAATATTGCTGGGGAGCAGGCTGGGGCCGCACCGCGCTGTCTCGCAGGGATCGAAGCCTGCTCAATCTCGTGATGCTCGGCACCCTCAATCGCAGCCACGAATTCAAACTGCATCTGAAGGGCGCCCTCACCAACGGCTGCAGCCGCGAGGAGATCAAGGACACGCTGATACAGCTGGCAATCTATGCCGGCATTCCTGCCGGAGTCGAAGCGTTCCGGCTGGCACGCGAGGTTTTCGCCGAGGTGGACGGCGGCGCGAGCAAAGCTTAGTTACCTTGCAAATTCAATATATTAAGCATCAGGCGTCACCCTTCCGAGGTATGTCGAACTGCACGTCATTTGTTTAGTCTGAAGTCGGACGTCATGGAGAGCATCGGGCTCTCCGCAATCGTCAAACCCTATCATGGAGATATCGAATGTCCGTAATGGTCGTCATCCGTTTCCCGGTTGCCCACAGCGCCGTCGTCGCATGGGCTTCAAAGAACGGCGAGCTGCTGGATCCCATCATCAAGCTGTTCGAAAAGCACAAGCGGATCAGCCACCGCGCCGTCACCAGCGCCACCGAGTTCCTCGACTTTGACGAATGGCCGAGCGCAGAGGCCTATGCGGCCTTCAAGGCGGAAGCGGCACCCTATATCGAGAAATTCGAAGCCGCATTCGGCCATCGTTCGACCGATGCTATCTACGAAGTTGTTGAGTAATAACCTACCTCCCCTGAAGACTGACCTGATACCGCCGGGCAAGCCCGGCGGTATTTTTATATTCAGTGCGCATGGACGCGATCCGATCCCCGATGGCAATCCGCTGTCGCCTGGTGAGTTGGAGAAGAAGCTGGTCGTGCGGAACGGCACCTGGATGACGGGATGATCGTCCGCCGATACGAGGCTCAAATCGAAGGTAATGTGAGCGCTGACGAGCTTTGAGCACCATGATTTGGGAGAGTGGCCGCGACGCCGTCGACCGCGATAAGCGCTGATGCCAATTGGAAATAGGCCGGCCTGGCTCGCATGATAGTCGCAACGTCTTTGCGGTGGCGCTGACAGCAAGAGTGGCGGCAAGCCTGCAGCGACAAAGCAAAACAGGAAGCCCTGGAGAGGCTTCCTGTTTAATCATTCTGCTGACAATTGCGGATCATTCCGACCGAAATACCGACGAGAATTGCAGTCCGTTCAGCAGGTTATTCGGCAGCAGTGCTGACGGAGATATACTGCCTGCCGAAATAGACGAGACATGCCTCGGCATCGTTGCCCCTGATATCAACGACACGCGCCAGGAAGATGGAATGCGTGCCGAATTCGATGATCTGCTCGAGTTCGCAATCGAACGACACGATCGCCCCATCGAGAACCGGCGCTCCGGTCTTCAACGTCGAGTGGCTGATATGAGAAAACCGTTCTTCGGATGGAACCCCCGCTGAGCCGGAAAACAGATCCGCCACCGTACGATTGACGCCGGCAAGCACATTGACGCATAGCACGCCGTTCGTCTTGATCACGCTGTTGGAACGGCTCGACTGATTGACGCAGACGAGCAGCGTCGCCGGCGTATCGGTCACGCTGCACACTGCAGACACGGTCGCACCGCAAAGGCCTGCTTCCCCATCCGAGGTTACAACGCTCACCGCCGCTCCAAGCTTGGACATGGCCTCGCGGTAAATGAACTTATCGATCATGATCGCACCGCTATCTATGGCAGTCTGGAAATCGGCGGTTTGCATTTTACCCATCGGATCGGTCTCCCTTATGCCAGATGCGGCAGGTTCTTTTCGCCCAAGAGGCTGCCACCCGCACCTTCCAATGCGCGGCGCTGGTGGCCGAGATGAACCATGAGCGTCTCGAGATCCCGACGACGACGCTCGAACGGGCTTCGCTGATAAATGATGGAGGCTCCCAGCAGCTCCAGCGCCATATTGCATGCCTTGCGCACCTGATGACCGGCATTCACGGAGCAGAGCGATGTTATCGCCTCCTCCTCAACGGTCAGGGTTTCGCCAGCAAACAGCTTGTCGCTGACCTCTTTCGCAACGGAGAGCGAGAAAGCGCGGGCCGCGTTATAATTCATCTCCGCCTCGGCATATTGGATGCGGGCAAACCGGTCGTTGGGGGAGCGCTTCTTCAACTCCTTCTGGACGTCGTCGAGGATGCGACGGCCGAGACCGAGGACGACGCCTTGAAGTGAGATTGCGATGAAGTCCGCGTGGCGTGAGAGAGGCGGCAGATGATCCGCAGCACCGGCGAAATACTTGAACACGTATTTCTCGGGAACGACGACGTCCTCCACCTCATAGTCCGTGCTGCCCGATCCGCGCAGGCCGAGCGTATACCAG
This sequence comes from Rhizobium sp. NPDC092011, assembly GCF_044756305.1. Classification (NCBI taxonomy): domain Bacteria; kingdom Pseudomonadati; phylum Pseudomonadota; class Alphaproteobacteria; order Hyphomicrobiales; family Rhizobiaceae; genus Rhizobium; species Rhizobium sp. NPDC092011. The sequence goes on along the minus strand of NZ_JBIVSO010000001.1, from coordinate 795,242 downwards.
GTATCCAGAAGGTTGACCTTGTCCTTGGGAAGATAGGCAACACGAAATTCCGGCTGGCCATCGGCGTCGCGCAGCAACTCGCCATTTTCATAGAGATGGATGCCGCAGACGATGCAATCGGCGCTGTGAATGCCGCTGCCGAAGGGCCAGCGTCCCTTGGGGATATGCCAACCACCTTCCACCTTGTCGGCACGCTGCGGCGGATAGTATCCGCCGGCCGTGGCGAAATCCATCGAGGTGTAGAGTTCGCGTGCGATCTCTTCCGGGAACTGCGCTCCGTAAAAGCCTGTGTCCGACAAGATCTGCACGTTCCAGGCAACGGAGGCGTCATGATAGGAGAGCGTTTCGACAGCCCTGATCTGATCGTCAAAACGCATTTCCGGGCCGCCCCAGGCAGCCGGCCATGCGATACGGAAGGCCCCCGCTTCCTTCAGCGCCGCCACCATGCGTGGCGTCAAATGCCGGATGCGATCAATTTCCGGCGCCTCCTCTTCGATCAGGGGGCCGAGCGCCTTCAGGTTTTCGAGAATCTCGGCGGAGGACTTGTAGCTATCCACCGGGGCCTCGACGATCCTTACGCTTGCTTGACTTGCACTCACGTTTCATTCCTTTCATCGTGGCCTTACGCGATCCCCCTCGCGCGGATCGCCCCACACATTGTTTCAACCGTTTCGCCGAGCCAGTGACGGGAAATAGCGTGCCTGCGGTAGCTGATCGACGCTGAGGAAGCCGGGTTCCGCATCCAGGGTGTCGCGGACGCGGTTGACCAGCGACGCCGGCGTGATGACGTCTCCGAGGAAATTGTCGGTGCGCAGATTCATGCTCGGCACGCCTTCCACGATCCATTCATTGAAGGCGGTCGCGCCATCCGGCAGGTGCTGCATGATGAACTGGCCTTCGGCGACAATGTCGCCTTCCAGTTCGAAGACCACGCGCTCCATGAAGCCGCAGGTCGTACCGGCCTTGATCGGACGATCCGTCTTGGCATTCGGCATATCGCGCTCGGCGATAACGGGCTCGTTGACGGTTTTAGTTGACTTGATATCAAGCCCGAGCGCCCGCACCAGCGGGCGGAGCGCCACCTCGAAGATGCCGCGGTGGCCATGGGGTGCATCGTAGCCCCTGGCGTAGAACTCTTCCCGCGTGATTCCGATCTGCTCGCCATGGCCACCCACCGTACCGAAGGCGCCGAGGTCGCAGATATTCCGGCCGATCAGCCGATCGATTTTCTGAACGGAGGCCAGGAAGGACAATGGTTGCGCATACCAGAAGGTGTCCTGCACGCCGACGCTGACCAGCGTCTTGCCGTGTGAGTGGAAAATCGCATCGAGCTCCCGCGCGACCGGCGTTTCGTGATCGATGTAGAATGGCTCAAAGGCATCCTCGGCGATCGTCACCACGTCAAGGCCAGCTTTGGCAGCTTTGACGGCGGGCTCGTAGAGGTCGGCCAAATGGGTGCAGTGCGTCATGACAACGATATCAGCGCCGAATTTTTCGAAGGGAACATTCGGCTGGCAGATTTCGACGCCTTGCAGTTCGGGCGCAGAGAAGTCCTTTCCCTCGATCGTGCGCACATAAGCGGCAACGACCTCGACGTCCTTTTCCTTAAGATACTTCGTCGTAACCCGTCCTACCGATCCCAGCCCATACAGGATGGCACGTATTGGCCTCAAGCTCACATTCCCCTCCTTTGGCACGGGTCGGATACCCGCATGCCCTGCCTATGCTGGTAGAATTGCCCTCTCCCTCGCTCAGGTACATACCCCTGCAAGGTGAATGCTGCCTCAATTCCCCTGTCTCCAATCCGAAACGGAAGAGTGCCGCATTGCTCCATGACGATGCGGGAAGCGCTTTGGCTGTCAGCGTGGCCGTGGTGAGCTTGCCACCATAGGAAGCTCCGCCATGCTTCAATTCGAAGCAGCCAAGGAAGATGGATTGAGTATCCCTAGCCTGACGGCGAGCAGGCGGGAGGGCGTCGAGATGACTGCCTGATGTCGAAGCAGGCCGCTCGGCTCCGCGGCGTCAGCGCCGCGGAGCCGATGGCAAGGGTCAGGGCTTAGTTGAGGCCGGCCGACTTTTCGAAGGCGCGGATATCCTTCAGTTCCGGATCCGGCGACGGGGCGCAGTCGGAGACGACTTTCCACTTGCCGCCTTCGGCAACCGCCATGCGCGTCGTCGAATTGGCATTGTGACGTGTCTGACCGTCACCGTAGTACCAGGGAGCGCAGAAGATATCGCTCTTGAAGTCCTTGATCTGCTTTACGGCGACAGACGCGGTCTCGCGGTTGATCTTGGCCGGATCGATTGTCATCAGCGCCTTTTCTGCAATGCGTGCGGCGAGATAACCGGCCTGGGCGAAGGTGTCGCGCGGATCGGACTTCTGGCCGTACTGATCCATCACGGCGAGCCAGTTCTGATTGTCCGGCGTCTGCGCATTCAGGTCGTTGAATTCCATGTTGACATAGAATTTGTCGTTCCATCCGGGTCCGATCGCACCTGGCACGGAAAGATCATAGGCGGAAGCGGCGCTCAGGAAGGTGATCGACTGGTTCAGGCCCTGCTCCTCGGCGGCCGTTAGAAGCGGCACCGTCACGTTCTTCGACATGCCAAGCAGAATAACGTCCGGCTTGCTGGCCGCTGCCTGCAGGATGATGGAGGTATAGTCCGCAGAAGCGGCATCGACGAGGATCGTCTGCTCGGTGAAAGCCTTCTCCTTGGCAAGCGCAGCCACACCGTCGCAAGACCAGGTGCCGACATTGGGAATGTTCGGCACGATGCAGACGACCGACTTGGCATGAAGCTTGTCGAGCGCATAGCCCATTGCGCCTTGCATGGAGACACGCGGCCCGGCATTGGTCGGAGCGATGTTCGCGGCAAAGAAACATTCGCGCGGTACGCCGACACCCGCCAGCACCAGAATACCGGCCTTTCTGTAAAGCTCGGCATTGGCACCGCATTCGACGTAGCTCGAATTGCCGACCATCAGCACCGCCTTGTCGTCGTTGACAAGTTTGGCGGCCAGCTGCGCGGCGATCTCCGGATTCCACTGATCGTCCTCGATCATGTATTTGACCGGTCGGCCCTTGATGCCGCCATTGGCATTGAGGCAATCGAAATAGGCCTTAGCCGCCTTGGTCGAGTTCGAGAAGTCGTCGGGGCCGGTCTTGCCGGTGATGGCACCGATAATGATCGGCTCGCCGGTCGCCGGCTTGCCGCTATTGTCGCCGCAGGATGCGGCCGCATGTGCACTGAACGCCGAAACGAGCGTCAGGAAAAGGCTGATCGCCAGCCCTCTGAGATTGATAGGCATTCTCTCCTCCACTGGTTGTCCCGTTCCCCACGGGATCTTGATGTCGGCGCTCTCGGGCTCAGCCTGATACCGCCTTTTCATGAAGGCGGCTGGTCGGCCGCGGTCATCGTCTTGCCTTGGTGCTCCTTAAAAGGATGACAGCCGTCATCAGGGCGTTCGAGCACCCCGGCGTTACCGTGTCGCCTCACTCAAACCGTCTCATCTCATCGATCGCGGCAAATGCGTTCAGCCCTTGCGTCCTGAAGCGCTGGCTGCGCCTGAGGCCTCATAATGGTAAGCTATGGCGCACCATTTATCTTGAGAGGGTGCATGCTCCCAGGATTCCAGTCGCAACGGCATCCAGATCGAAATCAGCTATCAGAGAGATTTTCAGCAGGCGCATGATGAGAGGACAAGCGGCTAGCGGCAGGCAGAAGACATGCCGCTTCACGAAGTTCCTCCCCAGTTTTGAGGGAGAATTATGGTCGCCCCACCCGCAATCGTCTTGGAAGAAAACGCATGCCGGTTTGGACTGGAGCGCATGTTGAGCGCCAAATCTTGAAGTTTTCAACTCTATGCCTGACGACGCAAACATTCGAGCGAGGCCGCCATCTGCAATCGATGTGCCGCGCCTGAACTTACTCCACAGCAGGATCGATCGATGACCGCCGCCGGGAGGACTGAATGCTTGGTAAGTTCATGCTTCCATTGCGCAGCCACAGACCGCAAGCCGCTTCAGCCGTCGGTGCAGGAGAGTGCAATGCCTCGATCTACGCTCCAAGCGAGCGGCGAAGAGCCGCCAGGCTGTCAACGCGGAACTGCGCCGTTACATCGGCATCCTTCTGAAAATCGAAGGCGTGAAATGCGCCAGGGTAGACATGCAACTCCATCGGCACTCCCGCCCGGATAAGGCGTCGGGCATATTCCAGATCTTCCTCCAGAAAGAGATCCAACGTCCCGGTCATCATGAAACAAGGCGGTAGCCCCGCCAGGTCTTCAGCGCGCCCAGGCGATGCGTAAGGCGAAACCTCGTTTACGCCGGGGGCATGCCCGAGAAGGGATGTCCACCCGAAGCGGTTCATCTTTCCCGTCCAGACAAACTCGCCGGTAAAGGGATGCGGATCGGCGGCGACGCAGGTGCAATCGTCGAGCATCGGATAGGCGAGATGCTGAAAGGCGAGCGGAACCTGCTTGCGATCCCGAGCCAGCAATGCCAGGGCGGCGGCGAGCCCTCCGCCCGCGCTCTCTCCCTTGACGCCGATCTTGTTCGGGAGAACGCCGAGTTCGCGCGCGTTCTCGTATATATAGAGAAGCGCCGCATAGCAGTCTTCGATCGGAACAGGATGAGGATGTTCCGGCGCAAGCCGGTAGTCGATGGAAAAGAGGGCGCAACCGAGCTCGCGGCAGAGCGCCCGGTTATCGGCGTCATCCATATTCGGGTTGCCGACGACAAAGCCGCCGCCGTGAATATGCACGATCGCCGGAAGAGGCTCTTTCGACTGCTCCGGCCGGTATGCCAGGACGCGGATGGAATGCCCGTCATCGGCCGGAACCATGAATTCCCGGGCCTGCACGCCCGACACCTCGACCTTCGGCATTGCCGCCATCTGCTCGTCGAAAAGACGTCGCAGCTCGGGAAGAGTCTCGATCGAGAACTCCTGCTCCACGAGGATATCGAGCAAAGGCAGAAGTTGGGGATCAACGAGGTGCTTTGATTGCATCTGAGAGGCCTCTTGGCTGGAACCGTCGGAGCGTTTTGAGGCGTGATTCATGCGATCGAGCGCCAGACGCGCTCGCCGATAAGTCTCCTGCCCGACCGGACTATTTAACATGTTCACTAACATGTCAATTGAACGGTTCGGCGACCGCCTTGCCGGATTGCAACCACGAAACCTGAAGAGCGCCGAGGGTATCCACGGCCCGCGGGATGCTGAGGCCTGCCGCTTCTCGAAAAGCCACACCGATCACGATCCATCATTCGGCAGGGACATCAAGGGCTTCGTTGGCATCTTCACACGCAGCACTTGCCGAAGCCGGTTTGTCGGAGCAGATTGCAACGATAACGGAGATGAACGCATGACACAGGACGATACTTCGGCCTCTAATGCGGGGGGTATCGCTCCTCGCTGGACATCCAGCGCCAAGAGCGGTGTCGGAACGGCGCTATCGCCGGCATGCCGCATCTGGTTCACGCTGAGCCACGGCATTCTGAACGAAGTCTATTTTCCGCGGGTCGACTGCGCCTGCACGCGTGACATCGGCCTGATCGTTACCGGTCCTGACGGCTACTTCTCCGAGGAAAAGCGCGATACGGAAAGCGTGGTCACGACGATCGAGGACGGCGTCCCCGCCTATTGTCTCGTCAATACGGCCCTTGACGGGCGCTATCGCATCATCAAGCGCATCATCGTCGATCCCGTCCGCAACAGCCTGCTTCAGCAGATATCCTTCGAAGCCTTGCATGGATCGGTTCACGACTACCGGCTCTACGTGCTCGCCGCCCCGCATCTGATCAATGCCGGCGCCGGAAATACCGGCTGGGTGGGGGATTATAAGGGCACACCGATGCTCTTTGCGAAGGGCAGAGGCGGGATTTCGCTGGCGCTGGCCGTGAGCGGTGGCTGGCGGACGGCATCCGCAGGATATGTCGGCATTTCCGACGGATGGCGCCAGCTTCAGGAAACAGGCCAGCTCGATCCGCGCGTCACCCGTGCCGCTGATGGCAACGTCGCACTGACGGGCGAAATCGATCTTTCAGCCGGCAGCGACACGGTCCTTCTGTCGCTCGGCTTCGGAAATCGCCCCGAGGAAGCCGGTTACAATGCGCTTGCCAGCCTGCAGGCCGGCTATAAGGATGCCGAACGTTCCTATATTGCCGACTGGCGGAAATGGCAGAGCACGCTGCTGGCGCTGGACGAGCCGAGAGCACCGCCGCCCGAGCTCAATCGCTACCGGATATCGACCGCCGTTCTCGCAACGCACCGGCCATTGTCTTTCGAGGGGCCTGCCGTCGCATCGCTGTCCATTCCCTGGGGTTTCGCCAAGGGCGACGAGGATCTTGGCGGCTATCATCTCGTCTGGCCACGCGACCTCGTCGAGACGGCCGGAGGCTTTCTTGCCGCCGGCGCTCCGCAGGATGCGATCCGCATCCTCGCCTATCTGCGCGCGATCCAGGAAGCGGACGGGCATTGGCCGCAGAATGCGTGGCTCGACGGCGAACCCTACTGGACCGGCATACAGATGGACGAGTGCGCCTTTCCGATCCTGCTTGCGGACGCACTGCGCCGCGAGGGCGCGCTGACCGGTGATGCTCTCCTCTCCTATGTTTCGATGGTCGAGAGAGCGGCTCGCTATGTGGTGGTCAACGGCCCGGTGACGGGCGAAGACCGTTGGGAAGAAGACGGCGGCTTTTCCCCCTTCACCCTCGCGGTCGAAATCGCAGCACTGCTCGCCGCCGCGGACATTCTGGAAATTGCCGGCCACGATCACAATGCCGATTACCTCAGGCAGACGGCAGACGCCTGGAACGATCAGGTCGAGCGCTGGACCTATGTCGACGCCGATGCCGCCACTGCCGATCTCGGCGTCAAGGGCTACTATGTCCGCATCGCGCCCCCGGACATTGCCGAGGGCGCCTCACCCGCCGACGGCTTTGTGCCGATCAAGAACCGTCCGCCTGCGGATTCGTACCTACCGACTGCCCGCGTCGTCAGCCCCGATGCCCTGGCGCTGGTCCGGTTCGGGCTGCGGGCAGCCAGCGATCCGCGCATCGTCGACACGGTCAAGGTGATCGACGCGCAGCTCAAATGCGATCTGCCGCAAGGCCCACTTTGGTACCGCTACACGGGCGACGGCTATGGGGAACACGAAGATGGCAGCGCCTTCGATGGCACCGGTATCGGCCGGCCATGGCCATTGCTGGCCGGCGAACGAGCCCATTACGAACTTGCCGCCGGCAGGCCAAAAGCCGCCATTGCATTGCTTGGCGCGCTTGAGGGATCGGCCGGACCCGGCGGGCTATTGCCCGAACAGGTATGGGACAAGCCCGACATGCCTGAGCGGGGCCTTGTTTTCGGCGAACCGTCCGGCAGCGCCATGCCGCTCGTCTGGGCCCATGCCGAACATATCAAGCTGCTCCGTTCGCTAAGGGACAAGGCCGTCTTCGACATGCCGCCGCAAGGCGTCGAACGTTACGTCAAGAACAAGACCACCGCGCCCTTCGTACTCTGGCGCTTCAACAACAAGATGTCGCAGGTCCCTGCAGGCAAGCGCCTCAGGATCGAAGTGATGGCGAAAGCGATCCTTCGCTGGAGTTCAGATGGTTGGGAGAGCGAAAACGATATCGCAACCCGGCAAAACGGCTTCGGCATTGACGTCGTAGAGCTTGCTACCGAGCGGCTGCCCCAGGGCACGGTCATCACCTTCACCTTCTATTGGCCCGATACCGACCATTGGGAGGGAACAGATTTCTCGGTCACAGTTTCCGACAAAACAAAGTAAGCCTCATTCACAATAAACGTACCCGGAGGGAAGCCTATCGTGAGCGTAAAGCCTAAATCTCCCAAGCAATCTCCATCCGCCGCCGCCAAGGATCTTGTCGTGCTGGCAATCGATCTTGGCGGCTCTCACGTCAAGGTTCGGCTCAGTACGGGAGGTGAGCGGCGCGCAGCCCCCTCCGGCATGGAGATGTCAGCGCAGAAGATGGTAGAAGCCGTCAAGCAGCTCACGGCCGACTGGCAGTTCGACGTCATCGGCATGGGATATCCCGGCCCGGTCGCCGACAACAGGCCGGCAATCGAGCCGCATAATCTCGGACCCGGCTGGAAGGACTTTGATTTTTCGGCGGCCTTCGGCAAGCCCGTCAAGCTCGTCAACGATGCGGTCATGCAGGCAATCGGCAGCTATAAGGGCGGCAACATGCTGTTTCTGGGGCTGGGTACCGGTCTGGGCTCGACCATGATCGTCCACTATCTCTGCTTGCCCATGGAACTTGCACATCTGCCCTACAAGAAAGACGGAACGTTCGAGGATTACATCGGTGAGCGTGGCCTCGAAAAATACGGCAAGAAGAAATGGCGCAAATCGGTGGAGAAGGTCGTCGGCAAATTGCAGGCGGCTCTGCTACCACATGAGATTGTCATTGGCGGAGGCAATGTCGAAAAGCTGGAAAAGCTGCCAGACGGATGCCGCGCCGGCGACAACGAGAACGCGTTCCTCGGCGGCTTTCGCTTGTGGAAGGACGAAGATCTGCGGTTTTAGCTGAATACGCGGGCGGGCTGGTCTCGATGGCGCACTCAGGCTCCATCCGCTTTTGATGAGACAGTGCAGAGAGCAGGAATTCCGTCGGCAGCTATGCCGCCGACGGAAGCCTCGTGACTAATGTCAGCTAGACTTTCGCCTTGTAGGTCGACGCCAGCGACAAGGCGTGGAAGGTGAAAGGCCGCCAGACACGGTTGATGCCAAGCGGGCAATGCTTGACGCCGGCCGGAATGAAGATCGAGCCGGAGGTGGTGATCGTGCGCCGCTCCCCCTCGATATCGATATAGATCTCGGCGCCCAGATCGCGTGGATTATTCGGGTCGCTGCCGGTCCAGATCAGGATCTCGTCATAGTCATGGATGTGCTCGGAAACCCAATGGATCGGCCGCTCGGTTTCCGTGATCCAGATATGGGTCATATGGATAGGAGACTTCGGCTGCACCAAGCTGCCGACGAGTTCGAAACCGCCCGTATTCGGCGGATCCTCCAGATCGGCCAGCGCTCCCTCGGCCGTGAAATCGACTTCCAGCAGCGGCATGGTATCGTTCAGTAGTCCGTCAAAGTGACTTGCCATCGTTTTCTCCTCTTTTGGATGGACAGTGTATGAACTGGTCGGGGCCTATCGCGCCGCAGCGGGCCTCACGCTCGGACAGGCCGTATCGGTCGGCAGTTGCAACGTGTTGGCAAGCAGCGACCGGGTGTAGGGATGTTGTGGCGATTTCAGCACTGCATTCGTCTCACCACGCTCGACCACACGGCCGCCAGCAAGAACGATGACCTCATCGGCGATATTGCGCACGACAGCCAGATCGTGCGTGACGAACAGCATTCCGAGACCATCGTCGAGCAGACTGCGCAGCAACTCGATCACGGATGCCTGTACCGATACGTCGAGCGAAGACGTCACCTCATCGCACAAAAGCAAGGCTGGTTTGGCGACGAGGGCACGGGCAATCGCAACGCGCTGTCGTTGGCCACCGGACAGTTCGGACGGAAAGCGCGACGCCAGATCGGCAGAGATGCCGACGCGATCGAGCGCCTCGGCAACGATGATCTTGGCCCTTCCGGCCCGTCGGTCGGCGTCATCGAAAATCGCCGCCTCCAGGCTCCCCCCGATGGTGCGGCGCGGATTAAGGGACGCATTGGGATTCTGAAAGATATACTGCAGCCGCCGACGGGCATTCTGGTCACGCTTGCTCACGGTTAGCGGCAAGGATGCGCCGTCGAGGCTCAGTTGCCCGGTTGCGTTGTCGTGCAGGCCGATCAGACAGCGCGACAGGGTCGATTTACCGCTTCCAGACTCACCGACTACGGCGAGACAGCGCCCCGGCTCCACGCGAAGATCGATATCATGCAACACCTGCCAACTGCCGTAGAAGGCATTGAGGCCTGCCGCCTCCAGCATGGGCTGTGTGTTGCCGGATGTCGCTCTCTCCGGGTGCTCAGGGCATCTCGAAAGCGCTGCGAAGCTCTGCGCCAGTTCAGGGCGCCAGCAGCGCACGATACTGCGACCCGCCGATCTCAACCCAGGCCGTACGCCGCATTCCTCGATAGCATGGTCGCATCGGTCTGAGAAAATGCAGCCGCTCGGCCCTTCGCCGACCGCTGGCACACGCCCACGGATCGGACGCAGGGTCTGCCGTGTCTGGACCGAGGGAACGGCATCAAGAAGCGCGCGCGTATAGGGATGGCGTGGCGTTGCCAGAACATCTTGCATGCGCCCCTGCTCGACGACCTGGCCGCCATACATGACCGTCACATGGTCGGCCACGTTGGCAATCACTGCAAGATCATGGCTGACATAGATCGCCGTCAGATTGTCGGAGACACAGAGCTGCTTGATCAGCTCCAGCACCTTGCCCCGGGTCAAGACATCAAGACCGGTGGTAGGCTCGTCCAAGATGATGAGCTTGGGTCTGGCAATGACCGCCATTGCGATGGCGATCCGTTGTTGCTGGCCGCCCGACAATTGCCGCGGCCGGCGCTGAAGGAACCTGTCATCGCTAGGCAAACCGACCTTGCGCAATATTTCTCGTGCCCGATCCTCCTTCTCCGCCTTGGTGCCGCTCAGTCCTTCCGCCAGCAGTGTGCCAAGCTGCAGCGTGGGATTGAGCGCCGCACCAGGATCCTGCGCGACATAGGCAACCAGCCCGCTGCGCGCCCGGCGCAAGCCGGCCTTGTCCAATTCGAGCATCTCGGTGCCGGCTATGCGCACCGTGCCGCCTGCAATACGGACGCCGTGGCGCGCGTGACCGAGAAGCGCCAGCGCCAAAGTCGACTTTCCAGAGCCGGACTCGCCAACCACACCCATGACCTCCCCGACATCAAGGGCAAGCGAAACATCTTCGATGATCGGCGCGCCGTCAGAGCGCTCGACAGTTAATCCAGAGACATTCAGTACCGGCATCATGCTTTGCCTTCAGTTCGGGCGACCACGCGCGCGGCGCCTTCGGCAACGAGAGCGCCGCCGATGGTGTAAAGAACGATCATCGCGATGGGAGCGAGGGCTGCGAAAGGTTGCGTGCCGAGGCCGCCGCCGTTTTCGTTGACCATCAGGCCCCAATCGGCAGCCGGTGGCTGGATGCCGTAGCCGATGAAGCTCATCGACGAGAGAATGCCGACCGACCAGCTGAGCCTCAGGCCAAGCTCGACCAGCAGAGGTGAGGAGACATTGGGCAGAAGTTCGCGCAGGATGATATTGTGTCCGGGTTTGCCGACGGCCTTCGCCCAGAGCACGTATTCTTGATTGAGAAGAGGCAGTGCGGCGCCGCGGATCACCCGCGCCACGCCTGGCATCAAGGTCAATGTCACCAGCCCGACTAGCAAAGCCGGTTCAGGCCCGAACACCGAGACGCAGAGAAGGGTCAGCAGAACGCCGGGGAAAGCAAGCAGGACATCCAGCGATCGCATCAGCAGAAGGTCCGTCCAACCGCCGTAATAGGCGGTGACGAGCGCGATGGCGGCACCGAGCGCAACACTCAGCAACGCCGAAATCGGTGCCATCCAGGCAAGATAGACACCGCCGGAAAGCACGCGGGAGAAAACGTCGCGCCCGAGGTTGTCGGTGCCCAGCAACGCCATCGCGGAAGGCATCGCATAGGGTTTGCCCACCGGTGCTGCCGGATCATAAGGCGCAAGGAATGGGCCAATCACGATCAAGGCCGTTATGACCACCAGCAGCGCGACACCCCAGCGCACCTGCGCTGACGTCCAGAGGCGGCGCCACCCGGTGGGACGCGGGCGAAACCGCCGGCGCGTTGCCGGCATTATGTCCACATCGATACTCATGCGGCGTGTCCTCCTTGCCGGTTTGACGCGCCATTTCTCCGCGCGAGCGCATCGGCGATAAGATTGAGGATGAAATAGGCGGAGGCGATCACGAGCACATTCGCCTGGATGACAGGCAGATCGCGGTTGGTGACGGCATCGACCAAAGCGCTGCCGACGCCTGGGTAGGCGAACAGGTATTCGACCACGACAATACCGCCGACGGTAAACGCCGCCACCATGCTTGCGGCCGGAATGACCGGAGCGACAGCATTCGGCAATGCATGACGAAAAAGGATTCGGCTCGGAGACAGTCCCTTCAGGATCGCCGTTTGAATGTACTCGGTTGCCATCACATCGATCACGGCGACGCGGACCAGCCTGGAGAGGTACATGACACCGGGGATGATGACGGTCGCGGCAGGCAGCACCAGCGCAACGGGATAGGAGAACGGCGAGCCTCCCGGCGGAATAAAGGAAACCGCAGGCAGAACGTGCAGCACAGTTGTTGCAAAGAGCGCAACCAGCACTGTCCCGGTGACGAAATCCGGAACGGCATTGGCAACCATCGACATGCCGAGAAAAAGCCTGTCGAGGAAACCGTCGCGAAACTGCGCGGCCGCGACGCCGAGAACCAGCGACAGCGGCAACATCACCGCAAGCGCGACACCGCTCAGAGCCGCGGAATTGCGTACCGCAAGAACGAGGATATCGGCGACCGGCTGCCCATTGGCAAGAGAGACGCCCCAGTCTCCACGCAGAATCCCCCCCAGCCACGACAGATATTGCCACCAAAGCGGCTGATCGAGACCGAGATCGGAGCGAAGTGAAAGGAGCTGTTCCGGCGTCGCGCTCTGACCGAGGATCATGTTGGCGACATCACCGGGCAAGGCTCTCGCGGCGAGAAAGATCAGGAGTGATACGGCAAGTAGGGTAAGGATGCCCTGCAACAGCATTGCGAACAAAGGCTGTAGCCTGGAAAGCCACCCCATCACCATAGGATCATTATGGTTCTGGCTATCGGCAGTCATGGAAATGCTTCTTCCTGCTATGCGGCCTGCTGGAGCGCCTCCGCTTTCCTCCGGATCGCGGAGGCCGCTCCATCTTCTGTTTCATTCCGCATTCCGGGCGGATAATCGCTCCGCGCGCTTCCCGGAATTCCTCTATTTCTTGACGGTGACACCGGCATATTGGATCGGCGTACGGCCATAGAAATCCGGCTTCAATCCACTGACGGTATCCCGATAGACGGTGATGTTTTCCGGATAGGCCGGCACGATATGGCCGCTGCGCTTGTACTCGACCGCCTGCATCTGGGTGATCAGCTTGCACTGTGCCGCAAGGTCGCTCGTGCTTTCGAGACGCTTGGCCAGATCGTTATACTCGGCATCGTCGAAATGGGTTGCGTTCTCGCCCTGATCCGGCAGCAGGGCTGCAAGAGTTCCCGTTTCATAAGGCCCGCTTGCCAGGCTGACGAGGAATGGCCATTCGCGCCAACGGTTGAGGAAAGTCGCCGGATCGAGGCGGCGCACCTTGATCGTGATACCCGCCTGTGCGGCCTGCTGGGCGAAGAGCTGCGCCATTTCCATCATGCCGGAATAGGCGCCATCGGTCACCACTTCGAGGCGAAGGTTGGTTTTCCCGGCCTCGGCCAGCAGTTGTTTCGCCTTGGCGATATCCTGCACGCGCTGCGCCACGGATGGAACCGGGCAGGCAGTATTGTTGCCGAGATAGTCGTTGGCGATCGTCGCATAACCGCTGAATGCGTTGTCGACGATCTGCTGACGATCGACAACCAGCTTCAATGCCTCAAGAACCCGCGGATCCTTGAAGGGCTCCGTATCCACCCTGACGGCCAGCATGGGATAGGTGGTCGTGCCGCTGATTACGGTTTTCAGCTTCGGATCCTTCGTCAACGACGGCACGTCGGTATAGGGCACCGAATAGGCAATATCGATCTGCCCGCCACGCAACGCGTTGGTGACCGCCTGCTGGTCACGGAAGCCGATGATCCGCAGCTTGTCGAAACCGGGCTTCTCGCCCCAATAGTCTTCGAACCGGGTCAACCGGGTTTCCTGACCGGGCGTGAAGGAATCGAGAGTAAATGGGCCTGTGCCGACCACGGAGCCGTCGGCAGCGATAGCGCGCATCCTGAAGTGGTCGTCGGCGAAGGCGTTGGCAAACAGGCCGAAGGGACGATTGAGGGTAAACTCCACGGTCAGATCGTCGACTTTGCGGATCTTGGCGGGATCGACGAAGTCGATCTGGCTGGAGACGACGAAATGATTGGCCTTGTCCAGCATGTAGCGGATGCTCGCGATCACGTCGTCTGCGGTGAACGGCTTTCCGTCGTGGCGCTTGACGTTGGGACGAAGCTTGACGGTCCAGACGTCCATGGCCGCATTCGGGGTCATGGATTCCGCAAGGCGCATGACGACGCCACCCTTGGAATCGTGGCTGGTGAGGCCGTCATACAGCTGATCGTACATGGAATCCGCAGATACCGAGTCCGTCGGAGAGTATGGCTGCACCATGTCCTTGCTGTTGCCGATGACGCCGAGGACAAGCTCCTGCGCCTTTGCAGCGGAAAAACCCGCCAGAGCCGTTGTCGCCGTTAACAGGCCGAGCGCAATGGCGCGCCTGAAATTCACTGAAATCATAGCTTTCGTTCCTCCTCCGAATACGTCGGCGCTTTCCGTCCTCGAGAAACCTCGGGCGGCTTTTCTTTTGCGACCGCGTCCGCACAAACGAACACGCGGCTGAAGGCCTGTCTTGGAGCGAAACGAATCTGGGATGAGGTCGCACCGATTCCGTTTGCTTGCCCGACCAATTGAATTGGGTCTGACGCCGCTCGGTGAGCGGCCGTCGTTCAACGGGCGTGGCAAACATATGTGAAGGTAAGCGCCGGGATTGCGCTAGTTTGCGAGGCTGCGATCTGTCGATCTCAGAAGATCGGTCGGCGTGCAGGCAAAAAGATCTTTAAAACAACGATTGAAATAGGACAGATCGTTGAAGCCGACCGAATAGGCGACATCCGCAATGGTCTGCGCATCGTGCTGAAACCGGAGCTGTTTGATCTTCTCACGCGCGAAGCGCAGGCGCTTGCCGCGAATGAGGGTCGTGCAGGTCATTCCCATGTCCTGGAAATGCAGCTGAAGCACCCGCATCGACACGCCGATGCGCTTGGCCAGCCATTTGGCGGAGAGATAGGATCGGGTCAGATGCTGATCGATCAGAACGTCGACCATGTGCAGCCGGCTGGATCCCAGATCATTCAGCGAGTCGAAGGACAGCAAGCTTTCGAGATCGGATACGAACGCCTGCCGTGTTGCATCGAGCATCGTCTGGCGAAGGTCCGGTGCCTGGGCGTCGCTTTCTGAGGTCGAAAGGATCTTGGCCACCAGTGCCCGCAAGGTAACCGCCATCGGATTGGCCGCGTCCAATGTGCGCGCGACGTTGAGCTTGTCACTGCCATGGAAATACATGAGCTGTCCCGGGACGTTGAGGGACAGATGGTTGCTGTATTTCCCATGGAAATGAAAGGTCGTGGGTTTGGTGGAGTCCACCAGTATGCAGTCGCCGACATTCAGCGCGCTTTGGCGGCCGGAATGCTCCACCCCGCAGGAGCCCTCCAGCTGGACGATCAGAAAGAGCTGCTCGACCGCGTCACGCCGCACATCATCCCAATCGCGGTGGATGCGATCGAGATCGTTCGAGATATGGGAAAATTCCATGCCGCACGCATGGATGCGCCGGGCCTCGCCATGAATGTCGAGGCTCGTATCCATGCTGCTTGGGCGGAAACTGCCGCAAATGTCATGAAGATCATCAACCCAGCGATTGAAGGGCGTCCGTATACGGTCCTTGTGGAGCAGATCCAGAGAGCTCAACAGTTCCAACGTTGCCTCACATCCATGCACGACACTTAGCTTGTTAAGTATCAAACTTTGGCTGCGGTAGCAAGCGCGGGCGCCTCGTTCGCAGGCGAGACCCGTGCCATTTCGGCAACGTTCCGGGCATGGTTCAAAGACCGTGTTTTCGGGCGGCTTTCATGGCCACGACGACAGAAGCGTTTTGGGAAACACCATGCGGGAATTTGTCCCGGCGCACCCCCATGCTTTGGAGTGCGCCGGACAAGATATGAAGGTCATCCGCACATCGACATCTAGGGCCGACGCAGCCAGATCACTGGGCCGGCAAAGGTTCGCCAAGCGACAGCATCAAGCGGTTTGCCCAATTAAAGAAAGCCGCACCATGGATGACATCGGCGATTTCAAGATCGCTCAAGCCTTCCTTGCGCAGCTCTGCGATTTCGCTGGCCCCAAATTCCGACGGCGTCGCTGTCAACGCGACCGAGGACGAGACGATCGCGTTCCAGCGGCTGCCAAGATCGGTGCCGGTGCCTTCATCGAGCAGGCGCTGGACGTCGTCGCCGCGCTTCGAATGATGCGACGCAAAGCGGGAGTGAACCGACGCGCAGAAGATGCAGCCGTTGGTGCGCGACGCAGCCGTTGCGGCAAGCTCGCGGTCAGCGCGCGGCAAGCCCGCCTCGACATTGTAGAAAATGTCCTTGTCGGTTTTCGTCCGCGCCTCGAGGATCTCCGGATCCCGGGCGAGAAGCATGAAATAGGGCGACTTAGCGCGCGACGCGTCGACAAGTCCTCGCCAATGGCGCTCAGTCAGCTCTTCCTCGGGAAGCGGGTGCAGCCAGGGCGTCCAGCCGATTTCCTTCTGTGTAAAGGCATTCGGCCGATCTTCGATCGTGGGATGGATAACGGTCTCGGTCATGGGAAACGTCCTTCTGCAATTACGCGGAGACGGTGTGCTCGGCGCTGGCGGCACTCAATGCGCTCAGCCCGGCAACCACCCGGATTTGGAACGAAAGAAATGCAACGATCTGGGATAGCGTCACCACGCCCGTCGTCGTCCAGCCGGCATTCAGGAGCCGCTGGAGCGCCTCGGCGCTTGCCTCACGCGGACGATAGACGAGAAGGTGGGCATGTTCCAATGCTGCCGAAAGTTTGCTGCCAAGAACCGGGCGTCCCGCTTCCGATACATGATAGACAAGCCCTTCGCGATCTTCGGTGGAAAGCGGTCCGGCGGGATAGTGCCCATAGGGGCCGACGGTACGGCCGCCATTGACCTCCGCCTTGACGGCATCGATCAGCACATGCTCGCGCTCCACCTTCTCCAGTGCAGCCAGATAAAACTGGCTGGCGCTATCGGCCGCATGCAAGCCCGCCACGAACGACGCCAGAGCAAAGCGTTCGCTACGGCTTACATCGCCCTCATGGGCAGGCTCGAACAGGGCTTCGTAGCTCTTCTGCGCGTTGTCGCGGGTCTGTGGCCTTGCCGCTCTCAAGGCATGCAGCGAGGATCCCTCGCGGATGCCTGCCAGCAGATCGATGACGTCAGTTGTCGACGAGGTCATGGATATACCTTCTCTTCTTCGGTTTTTGTTTTACGCTGAGGCCGCAAGCTGCGGACCTTTGTTGGCGAATATCTGCTTCGACCAGCCGAGGGCGGGCGCAACCTTCTGCGAAATCAGCTCAAGGGAACGAAGGATGTAATCGTGCGGCGGATCGATAGAATGCACCTGGAAGACCAGATCCGTGACGCGTTCAAGGGCAGTATCTGCACGCAAGGAGGCGATAACATCCTCAGGCGTGCCAACGTGCACATCGAATGCCTTGATGAGATCAGCCGTCGTTTCGCCGCGAACCTTGAAACCGCTGGCGGCAAAGCGCTCGGCACTTCGGCGCAGGCCGATATCGGCAAGGCGAAGCGCTTCCTTGCGATCATCGGCGACGAAAAGGCTGCGTGATCCCAGTATCCGCGGTGCTCGGCCCTTCGGCAGAGCCGCGAAATAGGCATCGATAATGGGGTTTTGCAGATCCCAAAGCTCGGCATCCGGCGCCTCGTCCGGGCGCGGCTGCGTGCGAGACAGCATCAGGCCGTCACCATCTTTGCCAGCCCGCTCGCCGCCGCCCACGGAAAAGGTTGCCTGCCAGACCCTGTCTATGAGATGCGGCGCAACCGGGTAGAGACGGTTGCCGCCGGCAAGCTCCTGTCCTGTCCACGCATCGCGAATGAGCGTCAAATACTTGCCGTAGATCGGACCGCGATCGGCGCTTTCTATGCCGAAGGGGAGAAAGGCCTGTGGTGTGCCGCCTGTGCCAAAGCCAACCTCCAGGCGCCCTTCCAATAGAAGATCGAGCACAGCGGTATCTTCGGCGACGCGCACCGGGTTTTCCATCGGCAGCGTGATGACGCCCGTTCCCAACCGGATGCGCGACGTGCGCGAGGCAAGACCGGCGAGGAAAACCAGCGGCGCCGGCAGACCGCCCTCATCGCCATTGAAATGATGTTGCGCCACCCAGGCACTGTCGAAACCCTGCGCTTCCGCGTGAATGATCTGCTCGCTCACGAGCCGGTAGCGCTCGGCAGCGCCTGCCTGATCGAGGACACGGCTGAAGAAGCCCAGTCGTTTGGGAGAAACTGGCGTGCTCATGGAATTATCCTGCATTGCTTTGGGGCTGATGAAGAGCGATCGAGTATTTCTTGCCGGGGATGGCGTCGATCAGCTCACGGGTATAATCGCTGCTGGGATTGCCGAAGACCTCTTCGACGAGACCGTTTTCGACCAGCTTACCGTTGTGAAGAACCGAGACCGCGTCGGCGATCTGACGGACCACGGCGAGATCATGGGAAACAAAGAGGTAGGTCAGACCAAGCTCGCGCTGGAGACTGTCGAGCAGCGAGAGGATCTGTGCCTGAACCGTCACGTCGAGCGCCGAGACGGCTTCATCCAGCACCAGGATCTGCGGATCGAGCACAAGCGCCCGGGCGATAGCGACACGCTGACGCTGACCGCCGGAAAGTGCATGCGGCCGCCGCTGCAGGACATCGGCCGGCAGACCGACTTTCTCGATGACAGCAGCGACTTTTTCCAATCGCCGCACCCTCGGTAGCTGATCGAAGTTCAGCAACGGCTCCTCGACGATGGCCGAAATCGTCTGGCGCGGATCGAGCGAGCCGAAAGGATTTTGATAGACAAGCTGGATCTTCTTGCGGAAGAGCCGCAGCGTTTCGCCACGCAACGACGCCAGATCAAGCCCGTCGATAATGACCCTTCCTGCCGTCGGGCGCTGGAACGCGGAGACAATGCGGATTGTCGTCGTCTTGCCGGAACCGGACTCTCCGACGATCGCATGGGTCGTGCCGCGCTTGACGCGAAACGATAAGTCATCGACCGCTTTCAGGCCGCCGTCCTTGCCGCCGATCCCGAACTCCTGCACCAACCCTTCGACCACGACAATATCATCGCCCGACTCAACCTTCGCATCGACGGAATGCGCGGGAGAGTGCGACTGAGCGACATTCAGCGACGGGGCGTCGGCCAACAGCCGGCGCGTATAAGCGCTTTGCGGGTTCCTCAAAAGCTCGGCGGTCCGCCCTTGCTCTTGAATGCGGCCATTCTGCAGGACAACCAGCCTGTCGGAGCGATCGGCAGCAACACCAAGATCATGTGTGACCAGCAGAACGGCTGCCCCATATTCCCGTCTGAGATCGTCGATAAGGTCGAGGATGTGCCTCTGCACAGTCACGTCAAGCGCACTGGTCGGCTCGTCTGCGATGATCAAGGAAGGCTTGAGCGCGATGGCGATGGCGATCAGCACGCGCTGCCGCATGCCACCCGAAAGTTCATGCGGATATTGGCGTGCCCGAAGCTCGGGTTGACTGAGGCCGACGCGGCCCAGCAGCTCGACGGCCTGCAGATAGGCCGCCGCACGCGGCGCCCTGCGATGAATGACCAGAACTTCGGCGACCTGCTCGCCGATCGTCCTGACAGGATTGAGGGAATTGCCGGGATCCTGCGGCACGAGGCTGATGATGGAACCGCGGATCGCGTCCAGCCGCTTCTGCGGCCAGCCGGCAATATCCTGGCCATTGAGCCTGATCCGGCCGCCTTCCAGATGGCCGTTTTGCGGCAGCAAGCCGATAATGGCCTGAGCCGTCGAGCTCTTGCCCGAGCCGGATTCACCAACGAGCGCGACGACCTCGCCTGCGTTGACGGTGAAGTCGATGCCATGAACCGCCGTGCGAGAACCGCTGCGATCGCGATAGGCGATCTTCAGGCCGGAAACATCCAGCACCGGCACAGCAAACTCATTTGTTTTGTCGGATATCGTATGGCTCATTTGCCAATCTCCGCGATCGAACGGCTGATGCGATTGATCGAGATCACCACGAGCACGACGACGAGGCCAGGCGCCGTCGTGAGCCACCAGGCGGTTGCGATGTAATTACGCCCTTCCGCGATCAAGAGCCCCCATTCCGGTGTCGGCGGCGGCGCCCCATAGCCAAGAAATCCGAGCGTCGACAGCTGGAGGATGGCCCAGCCGGATTGCAGTGCGGCGAAGGCGATCACTGACGTCAGCGAGTTCGGGAGAATATGGCGCCACAGCACGCGGACAAACGTGCCGCCGCTGCCGAATGCAGCCTCGACATAGTCGCTTCGCCGAACCGTGACGACTTCCGAGCGAACCAGGCGCGCAAACTTGGCAATCAACGTGCAGCCGACAGCGATCGCGGCATTGACGGTGCCGAAACCAAGGAGAACGATGATGCTCAGCGACAGCAACAGGTCGGGGATCGACAGCATCACATCGACGATTCGCATGATCACCGTTTCGATCCGGCCGCCGAGCGATCCCGCCAGCACGCCCAG
The DNA here is from genome assembly GCF_044756305.1 of Rhizobium sp. NPDC092011. NCBI lineage: Bacteria > Pseudomonadati > Pseudomonadota > Alphaproteobacteria > Hyphomicrobiales > Rhizobiaceae > Rhizobium > Rhizobium sp. NPDC092011. The sequence goes on along the minus strand of NZ_JBIVSO010000001.1, from coordinate 774,696 downwards.
AACCGTGCCGATGACCAGCGCGATGCCGACAGCGGCAAGCGCTCCCGACAGAGAGTGGATGGAGCCGTAGACGATGCGGGCAAAGAGATCGCGGCCGAGTGCGTCCGTGCCGAGAATATGAGCGGCGCTGGGCGCCTTCAGGTGCTGCCCCGGCAACCCTTCCACCGGATTGTAGCTCGTGAAGACACTGGGGAAAAGCGCCCACAGGACCGCCACGGTCAGTATGAATATGGCAAGAAGCAAGCTCGGCCGAAAAGGAAGCGAAAAGCGGTGCGCAAGCGGTCTGCCGTCTTCGCGGGCCGGCTGCGCCGACAGACTTTCCGGAGCATCGGCATGTTCGAGCGGGCGATGGAGATCCGCTGTGTAGAAATTCGTCATCAGTTGGCTCCAAGCCTTGCTTTCAGGCGCGGATCGAGGATCGGATAGAGCAGGTCGACGATCAGGTTGATCGTGACGAAAGCGGCGGCCGAAATCACCACGATCGCCTGCAGCACAGCGACGTCCTGTGCATCGACCGCATGTTTCGTCAGATTGCCGATGCCGTTCAGCCCGAAGACCGTTTCGGTCACGACCGCCCCGGCAATCAGTTCGCCGAACAGCAGGCCTGCAACCGTCAGCACCGGAAGCAGCGTATTCTTGGCGACATGGCGCCACAGAACCTGTCCATGCGATGCGCCCTTGGCGCGCGCCACCGAGATGAAAGGACGGGTCAAAACCTCATCGATGTTTCGCAAAATGATCTGCGCAAGCGGCGCGGAAATCGGTATGGCAACAGTCAGAATCGGCAGGATCAATCCCTGCCACGGACCGGGATCGATAACCGGCACCAGCCGCAGGCGAAACGAGAAGATCTGGATGAACATGATACCGAGCCAGAAGGTCGGCACGGATATGAACAGCGACGGCAGTGATTGCATGAAACCACGCAGCCAACCAAAGCCCGATAGATTGGCCAGGATGGCGATGACGACGGCAAGGATCGCAGCGAGCAGAAAGCTGAAGCCGGCGAGCAGCAAGGTGGACGGCAGGCTGACTGCAAGCTGCGAACTTACGGAAACACCCGCCTGCAACGAGTAACCGAAGTTTCCAGACAGGAAGCTCCACACCGTATGGATATATTGCTGCAGCATAGATCCATCGGCTCCATAGGCAGCCCTGATATCGGCAAGCTGCTCCGGGCTCAGCCCATAATCGGGGCTCTGGAACTTGATGAGGATCGCATCGCCCGGCATCGATTGCAGCAGCACGAACGAAACGGTGAAGGCGGCCCAGAGAACAAGCAGGGCCTGGCCGATCCTCGTCAGAATGTATTTCGTCATGGCATTAGCCTGTCGTTACGAAAATGCAGCCCGGCCCATTGAACGGGCTGCGGGAGATACTCAGTGTGCGGCAAGCCAGACATTGTAGAAGGAGGGCCGGCCAACAGCTTCGAAAGCCACACCCTTGACGTAGGGAGCACCGGCAAAAACCTGCGGCTCCTCGAAGAAGGGAATGACATAGGCGGCATCCAGCAGATACGCTTGGGCGGCTTTCGCCGCCGCCAGGCGCTTGTCGCTATCCGTTTCCGAGGCGATGGCCTCCAACAGGCCGTTCAGCTTGTCGTCCGAGAAGGTTGCCTTGGCGTTGAGACCGCCCTTCTGAAGAAGCGCATCGCGGTTCTTCGCGTAGAACTGGCTCTTGATGACGTCGGGGTCGGCGCGGCCCACCTCGGCGACGACCAGAGGCGTTTTTGCCGGATCGATATTGTCCGTGACCAGATTTCCCGAGGTTCCCGCAAGTACCTGAAGCTTAACGCCGACCTTGGCCCATTGCTGGGCGACCAGCTGCAACACGGCCTTGTTCTGCGGCTGCGGCAGGGATTCGTAAACGGCGAGCGAAAGCGTTTTGCCGTCCTTCTGGCGCAGGCCATCTGCGCCCTTCTTCCAGCCGGCCTCGTCAAGCAACTTTTCGGCAAGCGCCTGATCGTGGGTCAGCTTCGAAGAGAGGTCTTCATAGCCGGCCGCGACCGACGAGATAACAGACTTTGCCTGAGGATAGTTCGCCGAGAATAGTGTGTCGACGATCTCCTTGCTATCGGTGGCATGCAGCAGCGCCTGGCGCACCTTGAGGTCGGCAACAAGCGGATTGTCCGGCCGGAAGGCGACGCTGTCGTTCACCCCGCGCGTTGGCGCCGCATAGATCGCAAAGCTCTGATCGCTGACCTGCTTTTCGTCATAGGCCTGAAGCTGGCGGATGAAATCGGCCTGGCCGGAAAGCAGTGCACCGATACGCACACTGTCCTCGCCGGTGATGATGTATTTGATGCCGTCGAGATAGGCGCGGCCCTGATGCTCGAACTTGGCCGGACCCCAGTTGTAGTCGGGGCGTACCTTCAGCGACAGCTGCTTGCCGAGCGTCTCGTTCTCGACGACGAAAGGACCGGAGCCGATGATTTTCGTCGCATCGCCCAACTGATCAAAAGGCAACGCAAGCGTCTTCAGCGAGACGAGACCCGAACCGATGACCGAGGTTCCCTGAAGGAAGCCGGGCGACGGCTTCTTGAAGTAGAATTTGACGGTATAAGGATCGACAACTTCGCTGCGATCGTAATTGTTGAGTACCTCGGAAACCGGCAGTTTCAGGTCCTTGTTGCCGAGTCCAAACGTATCGTAGTTCTTGGCGACGGCATTGGCGTCGACGGGTGTTCCATCCGAGAAGGTCACACCCTTGCGGATCTTGAAGGTGTATTCCGTCCCCTTGTCGTTGACGGTCCAGGATTCGGCAATCCAGGGCTCGATCTGCAGCGTCTCCGGGTTCTGATAGGTCAGCTTGTCGGTGATCTGGTTGAGAATGCCGCCGTTCGGGTAAAAGCCGCCGGCCGGCGGATACAAATTGGTATGGGCCTGTTGCTCCAGGTAAATCAGTGTGCCGCCCTGTACCGGCTTGTTCTCATCAGCAGCAAATGCGACCGATGAGGCAAGCAAGGAAAGGCCGGCAGCCAGAGTAAACGCCTTGAAATTGGCTGCGATCGTCATTGAAATCCCTCGAAAACCGAATGCTGCTCAAGGGTATAGAAGCCATCTGACCAATCCAATATAGCCTATGGAATTAGTCTTCTATTTTTCGCAAGGCCGTTGAAATAACATCCGCAAACTTTCCCTTAGTCAGCAACTTACTGTCTGACCTGCCCGCCGGCGGATCCAATCATCTCACCGGCAGGAACAACGTATAAGAGGCCTCCTGCTCCACAAAAGCGTAGCAGCCGGGGCAACCGGACAGACAGACGTCAACGAGAAATGGCGCTGGACGACATAGCCGCATTTTCCATCGGCATCGGCAGGCAACTGGAGGCCGAAAGCACACCGCATGCGTTCCTCCTCCGACATCCCCAACGCATCTGGCCTGCTAGCGCACTGATTCCATGGGGGTTTCTAAGGTATCCGACGTTGGTAGCAGGAGGGTAAGCCTGTCGGCAAAAGCCGATCATCTAATTAGTATGAATAATAACATGATTGTCACCTGCCTGTCACTCTCGCGTGGTTAAACGCCCCTGTTTTCGAAATTGGGTTGAACAGGCATGACAGAGACAAGCCAGGCGAGCGTATCGCGCAACGATGACATAATGAAGCTTACCGTCGTTGGAGCAGGAACTATTCTGCCCGCGCGCGGGCTGAGCACATCGTGCCACGCGCTGGAGATCGCGGGCAGACCTGTGGTGTTCGATATGGGTCCCGGTGCACTGGCTCGTCTCGCGCTGGTCGGGCTGGATTATCGCGATATACAGACGATTTTCATTTCTCATCTGCATCCGGATCACACGCTCGATCTCGTGACGCTGCTGCAGGCGCTGGAGGCGACTCCGGGTTGGAGCCGGACAGAAACGCTGACCATCGTCGGCTGCCGCGGCCTGAAGACCTTCATCGCCGAATTGCTTGCGATCTTCAGAGACGCCCTGCCGCAATCCTACGCGCTCGAAGTCATAGAGCTTGAGGTTGGCCGGCACGAGATTGCCGGGCTGACGGTGGAAGCCTGCCTGACCGGACACACGACAAACAGCCTCGCCTTTCGCGTCGAAACGCAAGACCGGGTCTTCGTCTATTCCGGCGATGCCGCGGATATGGATGCGATGATCGACATCGCGCGTCGGGCGGACATCTTCCTTTGCGAATGCTCCTTTGAAAAGGGATATCCGACAACCGATCACTTCACCTCGGATGTGGTGGGACGCATTGCAGAGGCGGCAGGTGTCAGGCACCTCATCGTCACGCACACCTATCCCGCGACCGATCATGACAGGATCCGAGCTGATCTCGGCGCGCACTATGCCGGTCTGGTGACCATCGCCGTCGATGGCACGGTGGTAAAATGCTGAAATCTGCCGGCACCCGGCGCCTTTCCTGGGCATGGCTTGGACTGGCGCCCTTTCTTGCTTTCATACTCGCCTTCGAAATCGCCCCGCTGATGATGCTGGTGAAATCAGCGCTGACAACAAAGGACGCCATCTCGCTCGACAATTTCGCCAGGGCGTTGAACCCGGCCATTGTCGCCGCCTTCGTCAACAGCATCGGGCTGTCGCTCGCAACTGCGACTGCCGGAACAATCGCCGGCGCCACGGTCGCCCATGTCATTGTCAACAGCCGCAGTCCGCTGGTCAGGAACAGCTTGACCGCTCTTGCCGATGTAACCGCCAATTTCGGCGGGGCACCGCTTGCCTTCGCCTTCGTCATCACCCTCGGCTCGACCGGGATCGTGACGCTACTCCTGAAGCAGATCGGCATCGACCTTTATCCCGGCTTCCGCATCTATTCGCTGGGCGGCCTCGTGGTCTCTTACCTCTATTTTCAGATACCGCTGGCAATCCTTTTGTTGATCCCCTCCTTTCAGGGACTACGCCAGGAATGGGCAGAGGCTGCGGCCATTCTTGGTGCAAGGCCAATTCTTTACTGGCGCATGGTCGCGCTTCCAATCCTCTGGCCAAGTCTCGTCAGCAGCTTCTTTCTGCTCTTTGCCAATGCATTCGGTGCCTATGCGACGGCATGGACCCTGACCGGCTCCTCGATCAATCTCGTCACCATCCAGATCGCCGCACTTATCCGTGGCGAGGTTCAGCTGGAGCCGGCGCTGGCCGATGCCATTGCCGTTCTCTCTCTGCTGATCATGGCGCTTTGCGTCGCTGCCCACCAGTTCCTCGTGCGCAATGCGAGGAAGATCGCATCATGAACACACCAAGCCTATCCAAGAGGACCAGTGCGTCGTCATTGGCGCAGTTCACCATTATCACACTCTTCCTTGTGTTCATGATCGTGCCAATATTGGCGACCGCGTTGTTTTCGATCTCAGTGCGCTGGGACCGGTCGATCTGGCCGGAAGGCTTTACCTTGGATTGGTGGAGCAAGGTCACCGCGAAGTCCGCCTTCAAGACCTCGCTTGCCAATTCGGTCTATATCTCCGGTGCCAGCGTCCTGGTTTCCCTGGCCCTCGTGGTTCCCACCGCCTACTGGGTTCACGCGAAGCTGCCACGCGCCAAGCCGATGATGGAAATATTGACCATCATCCCGTTTGGTTTCCCCGCCGCAGTCCTGGCTTTGGGTTTGATCAGGCTCTATGGCGCAGCGCCCCTATCGCTTGCCAGTTCACCGGTTCTACTCGTGGCCGCCTATGTGGTGATCACACTGCCCTTCATGTACCGACCGGTCATGAACGCCCTTGAGGCGATTGATACCCACACGCTTTCGGAGGCGGCAAGCAGCCTCGGCGCCGGCCAAACCCGGACGTTTCTGGCTGTCATTCTGCCGAATATCCGCAGCGGCGTTATGAACGGGAGCCTGCTGGTCTTTTCCGCCGCCTTTGTCGAGTTCGCGCTTGCCAGTCTGCTCATCGGCACCCGGTTCAAGACATTCCCGATCTACCTCGTCGAATTCACCCGCTTCGACGCGCGCCAGGCGAGCGCGCTGGCTCTCATCAGTTTCGCATGTGCCTGGCTCATCTCGCTCGGCATTCTCACGACGTCCGCTCATCGCTCGGAACGTCCCCGTCTCACTACCTCCAAAGCAAAGGACCAATAGCGTGATTGCAAAAACCGTAAAATATACCCTCAGCCTCGCCCTGCTCTGCGCCAGCGCAAGCTTCGCGCTCGCCGAAAGCGCGCCAGCCGTCGTTGCCGGTGCCAAACAGGAAGGCAAGCTCGTCTCCTATGGAATGTCGGACGATTGGGTCAACCTTGGCACCATCTTCACGGAAATCGAAAAGAAGTATGGCGTCGAACATGTCGATACCGACATGACATCGGGCGAACAGATCACCCATCTGCTGGCTGAAAAGAGCGCTCCCGTCATGGATATCGCCGATATCGGCTATGATTTCGTCGGTCGACTGCTCGATGAGAAGCTGGCAGGCAGCTACAAGAACGCCAATTGGGATCGCATCAAGCCGCAGTTCAAGGATCCCGACGGTCATTGGGCCGCATCCTACTGGGGCGCGATCGCATTTCTCGTCAACACCGATCAGGTCAAGACGGCACCGGCATCGTGGAATGACCTGCTGAAGCCGGAATACAAGGACATGGTCTGCAGCCGCGATCCGCGCGTCTCCACCTATGCAACGGCCTCGGTTCTTGCCGCAGCACTCGCCAATGGCGGCAGCGAAGCGAATGTTCAGCACGGTCTCGACTGGTTCAAGCAACTGCGCGACAGCGGCAACCTGCGCAAGGGCGTTGTCCTCAACGTCGCATCGATCCAGAAGGGCGAATGCCCGATATCGCTGGTTTACGATTTCGACGGTCAGGCCAAGCGCGATGCAACCGGCCTGCCGCTGAAGGTCATCATCCCAACAGACGGAACGGTCGGCATGCTCTTCGCTCAATATGTGAGCGCCGTCGCCCCGCACCCGAACGCCGCCAAGGGCGCGCTCGACTTCCTGTTCTCCGATGAAGGTCAGATCCTGCTTGCCAAGGGCCATGCACATCCGACCCGCGATGTCGAACTACCAAAGGACGTCGCAGAAGCGATGCTGCCAAAGGAAAGCTACGCCAAGGTACATTTCCCGACCGACGTAAAGAGCTTCTCGACCGCCATCAAGGCCATCGTCGACGGCTGGAATGCGATCGAAACCAAGTAAACACTAACAAGGAAGCGAGGGGGCCTCCCTCCTCGCTTCCGATGTCACACACGGCGCGATAAGCGCCGGGAGCAGAATAAGCTTTCAGCCTGCCCGACAGGATGTACAGTCAAGCCAAGTTTCCGTTTGAGCACCCTCGGAAAAAGAACGCTCAAGTTGCCGAACGGCGAAACTTTTGCCCCTTAAACCCTTGTCTTCCACACGATCCAGGATAAATCCCAGCATATTGAAGCAATCAGGAGTTTTATATGCGAAAGATTATTCTGACCGGCATCGCAGCCCTTGGATTTGCCGCACCGGCTTTTGCGCAGGCAACAAGCGATCAGATGGAAATGGCATACAATTCGGCGCGTAATCAGCTGGGCATCCTGAAATATTGCCAGACCAGCGGCCACATTGACGGCGCAGCCATTGCGATCCAGGAAAAAATGGTCGCCCTCATCCCCGCACCCTCAGACAAAGCGAAGGGCGATGCCGCTGAAGCAGAAGGCGCGAAGGGCAAGATCTCCGCCATGGGCATAAGCCAGGATCTGGCAGCCTCGGCAAAAGCACAGAACGTGACTGAAAAGCAGATCTGCGAAACGATTGCCAACGCCGTGAACCAGGCTGGCGCGCAGCTTCCGAAGTGATTTAAAAAGCTGTGGCAGCCAAGGCTGCCACAGCTTTGTCGACATTGAGACTGAAGACGGTCGCGCCGATGGCTTTGCCGTCCGGTCTCAATCCGAGCGTAGTGCTGCTTGCGCTCCCGGGCCACGAGCTGCGTTGCTCCAGTTGAACCCGACAAATCCGGCTCGGTTCTCCGCAATGGCCTTCCCAGGATCTCCCAATAGTTTCGTGATTTTGGTCGCCTGCCGAGACGCGGCCATTCGAGGGGTTCTCGAGGGCCGAAGGCTCCCCTCCCAATGCGAAAAGCACCCATCTCGCGCCGTTAGCGCTCGAATATCGGAGTGGTGGAGACGGTGTCGCTGCTCACCGATACGAATAGGCCATCTTCGCGAGCGTGCAGCAAGTGCGAATTCGAGCCAATGGCGTGTCTCTCGACGGGCAATGACACCGTCAGAATGTTATCACTATATCATATACGCCAACTGTTGTTTCCGATAACGCACAATTAAGGATATTCTTCTATCGATGCTCTCCTCCCCAATAGGTAGTAGAGCAGCAAGTGGTTCGGAATGTCCAAGTTCTCGTTGCAACAACTCCTTTACCTCATCGCAGCCGCGCCGCTTCTCGCCTTCCTTTGGCTAGGCATGCAGGTCGTGTCACAAGCCTATGACAAATACTCCGTCATCGAGCGCCAGATGGTGGTGCAGCATCTGGCGGAAGCCGGCCGCAAGATTGCGCAGGCATTGCCGGCCGAGGATTTTTCGACGCCCGAAACGCGAGCGCGCCAGCGGGCCGTGACGGATGAGGCGCTTGCCAACCTTCTTGCGGCTTTCGAGGCATGGAGATCGGCGGGCAACACCGACAAGACGATCGAAAACGACGTCGGGATCATCCGCTCGAAATTGGCGGGACTTCCGGAATACCGCCGTCACGTGGACACGAACGGTGAAGTGGACAGCAGCGAGGCACTGACCGTGTTGCAGCCGGCCTCTGCCGCCGGGCTCGACCTCGTGCGCCGCTCCGCCGCGACCATCGACGACCTTGGGCTTGCCCGGCTGATCGACGGCTATCACGCCCTGTTACAGGTGGGTGATGCCGGTCAGATCGAGGTCAATTTTGGCAAGCAGTTCCTCGGCGGAACGCCGTTGACACAGGATGACCTTGCCTTCCTGCTGCATGCGCGCAACTTGCGCGACACTTACGGCCAGAAGATCGAAGAATTTCTTCCGCGTACCCAGGTGGAAAAGCTCTCCGCCTTCCATGCCGGCCCGCAAGGTCTCTTCCTGGAAAAGACCATGCAGGCCATGTACCGGAACGAGACCGTGACGGCGGATGCCAGGGCAGTCGCTGAATGGCTTTCGGCCACCAATGCGCAAACAGAACTTGTGAACACCGTTGTCGACGAGACCTCGGCTCTTCTCGAGCGCCTGACCAGCGAGCGGATCACCCATCTCAAGTGGCAGCTGGAATCCGTGTTGATGCTTTCAATAGGCATCTTCCTCGCCGCGATGGCCCTCTGCCTATCGACCGTTCGCGTCGTTTCGAAGATGGTTCGCTCCATCTGCCAACGCATGATGGGTCTTGCGCAGGGCGAAACGGCCGAGCCCGTTCCCTTCGTGCAACGCCGCGATCTCGTCGGGGAGATGGCTCGTTGCGTCGATGTGTTTCGCGACGCCGCAAAGCGCAATACCGAACTGGAAGCGGAAGCGGAACAGAGCCGCCGCAATGCCGATCTGGAGCGCCAGCGCATCGAGCGCGAGGCCGCCGAGCAGGCGGAGAGCCGCCTGCAGGCGGCAACAGGCTCGCTCGCCGCCGGCCTCAATCGTCTCGCCTCCGGCGATCTCCTATGCGAAATCTCCGATAGATTCGCTACGCAATTCGAGCCGCTGCGCCACGATTTCAATGGTTCCGTCCGTCAGTTGCGGACGGCGCTGTCGACCGTAGGCCAGGCGGTGAAAGTCGTGCATGGCGGCAGCAGCGAGATTTCCGCCGCCTCCGACAACCTCGCCAAGCGCACCGAGGCACAGGCCGCCTCGCTGGAGGAGACAGCAGCCGCACTGGAGGAAATCAGCGCCAATGTCCGCGCCACCTCGCAGCGCACCGGCGAGGTTCGCGACCTCGTCAGCGAGACCCGCGGCAATGCCCGTAAATTCAGCACGGTGGCTGAAGATGCGATCCGGGCGATGCAGGGTATCGAGACCTCGTCGCAGCAGATCGGCCAGATCATCGCCGTCATCGACGAAATCGCCTTTCAAACCAACCTCCTCGCCCTCAATGCCGGCGTGGAAGCAGCGCGGGCGGGCGATGCAGGCAGAGGTTTCGCAGTCGTTGCTCATGAGGTTCGCGAGCTGGCGCAACGCGCCGCAACCGCCGCCAAGGAGATCAAGACGCTGATCAACGCCTCGCGCGAGCGGGTGGTGGATGGCGTAAAGCTCGTCGGCGCGACCGGTGAGGGCCTGGGCGCAATTTCCGAACTCGTCCAGTCGATTCATGACCATATGGATGCCATCGCAATGGCCGCCAAGGAACAATCCAGCGGGCTGCAGCAGGTCAACACCGCGGTCAACATCATGGACCAGGCCACGCAAAGCAACGCGGCAATGGTTGAAGAGATGACGGCTTCTGCCACGTGTCTCGTTCAGGAGGCTCAGGGCCTGTCGTCGATGCTGGAGAAGTTCGTGACGGCTGCCGATATCGGCCGGGATCACCGTATGGCAAATCGGAGCGCACGCGCAGCCTAAAGCGTTTCCGGGAAGAGTGCGTAACGGCCCTCCATCCGCAACGCACAAGAAATCAGGATACGGAGCGCTTCTGCGATTCAAGGAGAAAGCGGAGGCGCTCAACTTACGACAGCTGAGCGTTCAACGGGGCCGACAGATCCTTGTTATGGATGCTTCGACTCCGTCGATGTTCAAACTTCGGTAGGCGATTGCTCTAGCCCAAGCCAAAACTTCGCGGCGGCAAGGACGGCCGGCCCTCGACAATCGCTTCCGCTCAAGGCTGTCGATATCGTGCCAATCTCGCCGGCGGCAAAGGACACCGGTCAGACTTATGTACGTTCAGAGGCATGTCGCAGGCGGCGACATCCGCCAACTGGCGCCACCAGCGAGTTTCAAAGGGGATGACGAAGATCTACCGCGTCAAGGCATCGCGCGGAAATGCGGCGGCGAGGCAGTCGATGAATTTTCGAACGGCAGGGGGAAGGCCGCGTCGCGTGGTGAAGACCAGATGCACCTGGCCCCGCATTCCCCTCCATGCCGGCAGCACCCGGACCAGCGACCCTGCCTCAAGCGCCTGCCGGCATGTGTGGTCCGGGAGGAGCGCGACACCCAGGCCTGCGACCGCCGCGGACCGCACCGCCGAGAAATCGGCACAACCAATTCGCGGCGCATGGCGAAGAACATGTGCGCGGCCGTCATCCGTCGCCAGGTGCCAATCGATATCAACGTGATCGTCACTGGTCGCCAGTGTCGGAAAACGCCCGAGATCCTCGACATCGGCGATCCTGCTGGCAAGCTGCGGCGTGGCTACGAGAATACGAATGGATTCTCCCAGCGACCGCATGGTGAGCGATGCATCGCTGTCGAGCGAGGTCCGAACACGCAACGCTACGTCGATCCGTTCTTCGATGAGATCGACCGGCCGATCGATCGCTACAAGTTGCAGGCGAACCTTGGGATAACGATCCAGAAACTGTGTGACAAGCGTTGAGATCGCCTCGATGAGCCCTGTCGGACAACTCATACGCACGACGCCGTACGGCTCCGATTGCGCCTCGGCCACCAGAGCTTCCGCACGATCTGCCTCCATCTGCATGGCCTTGCAGCGCTCATAGAAACTTTGACCGATGTCCGTCACCCTGAAACGGCGACTCGATCGCTCGATCAGACGGACGCCAAGCCGCGCCTCCAGCGCGGCGACACGGCGGCTCAGCTTCGATTTTGGCTCGCGCAGCGCGCGGCCCGCCGCGGCAAAGCCGCCATGCGCAACCACTTCGGCAAAGTAAGCCAGATCATTCAAGTCAGCGCGCATCATCGTTCCTTTTTCAGAACGCTAAGTATCATAATTGCCGACTGTTAGCATCATCGTTCTACTGACATGCTCTTTTTCGACGGACGAACACGCCGCTACAAAGGAGAAACACAATGACAAACAGGTTCGCAAACAAGGTTGTGGTGATATCGGGCGGCACGAGCGGCATCGGTCTCGCCACTGCGAAAGCTTTTTCTGCCGAAGGTGCCTCGGTTTTCATCACCGGTCGCCGCAAGGAAACGCTGGACGCCGCCGTCCGGGAAATCGGCGGCCGCATCACCGGCATACAGGGCGACATGAGTCGTCTCGCCGATATCGATCGCCTCTACGACGCCGTACAGCAGAAGCATTCCAGCATCGACATTGTTTTTGCCAATGCGGGAGGCGGCGAATTCGCTCCGCTCGGGGCAATCTCGGAAGACCACTATCAGAAGACCTTCGACACCAACGTGAAGGGAACCCTGTTCACCGTTCAGAAGGCGCTGCCGCTGTTACGCGACGGCGCGTCGATCATCCTCACTTCCTCGACAACAAGCATTTCCGGCACTCCGGCCTTCAGCGTTTATTCAGCTACCAAGGCGGCGATCCGCAGCTTCGCCCGCAACTGGATCCTCGACCTGAAAGACCGCCGCATCCGGGTCAATGCGATCAGCCCCGGCGTCACAGAAACCGCGGGCCTCAACGAACTCTTCGGGGGCGGCGATCAGGCTGAGGGCACGAAGAATTATCTCGCCGAACAGATCCCCATCGGTCGCATCGGCAAGCCAGAAGAAATCGCCAAGGCGGTGCTCTTCCTCGCCTCCGAAGATGCAAGCTTCATCAACGGCATCGAGCTCTTCGTCGATGGCGGCCATGTGCAGATCTGACCGCTCATCCTTTCAATGGAGAAAAGCCATGCCCTACGATATCGCCACCCTGCTTACCCGCAATCTTCACGAAATTTTCGGTGAAGGTGACGACGCCCGTCGTCGTGCCACAGCGGAAGAAATCTTCACGGAAGATGCCGTATTCTACGAACCAAACGGCGTCACGCGCGGACGCGACGAGATCGTGCGCGTCGCCGGCGTGATCCGTGCCACACATCCGGACTTTCAATACACGGTCTTGCGAGCCCCCGAAGTTCTTCACGGGCGATCCGGGCGCGTCCAATGGGTTTCTGGCCCGCCCGGTGCGCCACCCGCATATGCCGGCACGGATGTCGTGATCGCGACCCATGGCAGGATTGCGGAAATCCATCTATTCTTTGACGCGTTGCCGGCGGCTACGTGAATAGGGACCTCAGCCGTTCACGCGGTATGAGCCTCGTCGGCTGAGGAAGAAGACGCGGTTGGCGGCGCAAGGCCTTCGGCCATGTGCGGTGCGGACTATCGGCGAAGCGAGGCTCCGATCTTTCGATCAGAGCTTCACGATCGTCTTGCGGGCAAGCAGCCCCTGCGGCGCGAACAACAGAACTGCGATCACGAGCAGGATGGTGAAGGCATCGCGATAACTCAGCAGACTGTCGGGCAAATAGGCCTGGAGAAACACCTCGATAAAGCCGAGCAGGAAGCCGCCGGCAACAGCACCCGAAAGGCTGCCGAGGCCACCGATGATAGCGGCGATGAAGGCCTTGAGCACCGGCAGGAAGCCCATCAGCGGATCGACGCTGCCGCGCTGCGCCACCCAGAGAATGCCGGCAACACCAGCCAGAAGGCCCGAAATCGCAAAGGCAGTGGCGACGACTGCATTGGCGCGGATACCCATGAGCCGCACGATAGCGAAATCCTCGGAGGCCGCGCGCATGGCCCGGCCAAGCACAGTGGTCCGCAAGAAGAGGTTCAGCCCCGCCAACATGATGAAGGTCACCAGGATCGAAATGCCCTGGATGATACCGATATGCAACCCGGCAATCTCGATCGTACCGGAAAGGCTCATCGGCATCGGTACCGGCTTCGGGCGAGCCGAAACGAAATTCTGGAAGAGCACGCGCAAGATGGCGCTGACCGCAAAGCTGGTCAGAAGCAGGGTGGTGCCGCTCGCCCCGCGAACCGGCCGGAAGGCTGTGCGCTCCATCAGGAGCACAAGCAGGATCGCGACCGCCAGCGCCACAATGATTGCCACGCCGAAAGGCAGGCCGATGATCAACGCAAAGCAGAGACCATAGCCGGCCGCCGTCATAAGCTCGCCATGGGCGAAGTTGATCAGGCCCATGATCGAGAAGACGACGGCAAGACCCAGTGCCAGAAGCGCATAGGTGCCGCCGAGGCTGAGCGCGTTGACCAGCTGCTGCAGAAACATGTCCATGAGATGAAGTCCCTTTGCCGGTCACGCGCCCAGATAGGCGCCCTGGATTTCAGTGGAATTGCGAAGGTCGGCCGCAGAGCCCGAAAGTACGATCCTGCCATTGGCCATCACGTAACCGCTATCGGCGATCTCAAGCGAGAGAGAGACGTTCTGCTCCACGAGCAGGATCGTCAGCCCGCGCTCGCGCAGGCCCGAGATGAGTTCGAAGATCTGGTCGACGATCTGCGGGGCAAGACCGAGCGACGGCTCGTCCAGCAGCAGAAGATCAGGCGAAGACATCATCGAGCGGGCAATGGCCAGCATCTGCTGCTCGCCGCCGGACAGCGATCCCGCCTTTTGATGCAAACGCTCCTTCAGGATCGGGAAGCGCGACAGCATGTCTTCGCGCACGGCATCGATGGCCCCTCGCCCCTTATGCATGGCGCCGCCGAGAAGAAGATGCTCGTCGACGCTGAGGCTTGGAAAGATGCGCCGTCCCTCCGGCGTAAGCGTCATGCCCATGCGGACGATCGTCTCAGGCGGAAGTGCGGAAATGTCCTTGCCTCCGAATGTCACCTTGCCGGCCTTCTTCGCAGCGAGGCCGACAAGCGCATTGAGGGTCGAGCTCTTGCCGGCGCCGTTTGCGCCAAGCAATGTCACGATCTGACCCTTGCGAACCTGGAGATCGACACTCTTCAGAGCCTCGACGGGGCCATAGGCAACCTTCAGCCCGCTCACTTCAAGCAAGGGGTCCTGGTCGGAAATTCTACTCATCATCATCGGGCAAATCCTTGCCGCAGCCGCTGCGCCTGAGCCATTGAACGAATTCGTTTCGGTGACGTGCCCCCGGCAAAACTCCGCGGGCACGTCATCCAGATCACGGGGAAGGAACATCCGCAGCGTTCGGGACACCCTGGCTGACCAGCGAACGCTTGCCGCCATCGATGCGGACCAGCGAGACCGAACGCAACGGCATTCCCTTGGTGCCGGCATAGGTAATGGCGCCGGTCACGCCCTTTACGCCTTCGAGAGAGGCGACCGCATCGCGGATTGCCGTCGGCTCGACGCTGCCGGCCTTGGTAGCGGCCGCTTCGATGACCTTGCCCAGATCATAGCCATTGGCGATGTAGACCGTATCCGGGTCCTGTCCGAACTTCGCCTTGTATTTCGCGTTGAAGGCGGCGAGCGGGCTGCCGTCGACAGCAAAGCCGGCGGTGGTGAAGACGACACCGTCGACAAGCGCGCCAAGGCCGAATGTCGTAGGTGAATCGATCCCATCGCTGCCGAGGATCGGCGTGTTGACGCCTGCACCACGCAGCTGGCGGATGAAGGCCGGGAAATCAGGCTCATAGGCAGCCGTCATGATGACGTCGGGTGCCGGGTTCAGAGCCTTGATCTTCGTCACCTCGGCGCTGAAGTCCTGCTGGCCCATGGCGAAAGTGCCTTCGCCAACCATCTCGCCACCCTTTGCCTTGAAACTGGTGGCAAAATATTCCGGCAGTTTCAGCGTATAGGCGGTGTCCGGCGATTTCAGAATATAGGCCTTCTTGAAGCCCTTGTCCTTGGCGTAGCCTGCGAGAACGGCGGCCTGAACGTTATCCGCGGGATAGTTTCCGAACATGTAGTCGCCGACCGCCAGCGGCATGGTCGGTGTCGTCGCACAGAACGAGAAGGTCGGGATATGTGCCGCCTGGGTGATCTGGCCGGCTGCGATCGAAGGATCGGCATCGCACGGCGTGATCAGGATGCTGATGCCCTGATCGACAAGCTCTTGTGCAACGAGAGCTGTCTGCCCGGCATCCGAGCGAGTGTCCTTGGCGACGAGCTTGATCGGGAATTTGCCCGCGATGCCGCCAGCCGCATTGATCTCGTCGACCGCCATCTGTAGGCCCTTGAGCGACGGCTGGTCGTAGGGAGCGAGAGTGCCGGTCTGCGCCGTGGCTAGGCCGACCACGAGATCGTCTGCCAGGGCTGGAAGAGCCATGGCGCCAAACGCGCTTGACAGGAAAAGAACCTTCATTGCCGATTTCATTATTATTCTCCTCTGGATTGTTATGCTGTCTTGCCGCTCGTATGCGGATCGAGATTGAGTAAAGGGGCCTCGGTTTTGGGTGGCTCGTGCTTTGCCGTTGAGCGGCGACGGCCGATATAGGCCTCGATGACAGCAGGATTCGACTGGATCTCGGCCGGCGTACCGATGGCGATCTGCTGCCCCTTGTTCAGGACCACGACGACATCGCACAGGCGCATGATGAGCTTGAGGTCGTGCTCGACCACGAGGAGGCCAAGACGATACTTCGTGCGGATCCGGTCCAGCACGGCCATCAATTCCATCGTCTCCGCAGGGTTCATGCCGGCGGCCGGCTCGTCGAGCAGCAGATAGCGGGGCTTCAGGGCCAGAGCGCGGGCAATTTCGAGACGACGCTGCGCACCATAAGAGAGTGTCCCCGCCAGCTGGTCGGCGACGTCGCCGAGGCCAACCTCAAAGAGCGCTTCGCGGGCAAGATCGACGGGATCTGCGCCATCGCGCGCGACCGCGCTTGCGGCAACCGTGACATTTTCCAGCGCCGTCAGGTTCTTGAAGAGGCGGATATTCTGGAAGGTACGCGCAAGGCCGGCGATCGGCACGCGATGAACCGGCAGCGAGGCAACATCGACGCCGCCGACGGTCACCCGTCCAGTCGATGGCGGCACGACGCCAGAGATGCTGTTGATCAGTGTCGATTTGCCGGCGCCGTTCGGGCCGATCAGGCCGGTGACCAGGCCCGGACGAACTTCGAAATTGGCATCCTCGAGCGCAACGAGCCCGGAAAACCGCTTGCCGACATTTTCCACCCGCAGCACGTCGCCTTCAATGCTGGCTGCTTCCGTTGTGGCGGACGTCGCGGCCGACTGCGCCTTCCCGGCAGCCAGGCGTTTTAGGAACGGCAGCTGCTCGTCGATCTCGCGCACCCCGAGAAGGCCGTCCTGCAGGCGATACATCACCAGCAGGATCGCCAAACCAATGCCGATATCGGTCAGGCCGAAGACGGTCGGCAAGGAAAAAAAGCCAAGATCGACGCCGCCTTCGAGCTTCCTGAGCAATTCGACGATCACCATGATGACCGCAGTACCGATGACAGCACCGGAAACGGTGGTGATGCCGCCGAGGATCAACATGGCGAGCAACAGGAAGGTCAGGTTGAAGTAGAAATCCTTCGGCGAGAAGGCACCGATGAAATGACCGAGCAGCACCCCGGCCGCGCCGGACAGAACGGCGCCGAGAACCCAGGCGAGAAAACGATGCAGCCGCACATTCACGCCGACAGCGGTGGAGGCGATTTCGTCCTCACGCGAGGCGCGCAGCTTCATGCCCACACTTGAATCGCGGTAGATGCGCGCAATCGCCACGGCAATGATCGCGAAGGGCAACGCCATCCAGATGTTCACCGCACGCGGTATGCCGAAGAAGGTCTGGCTGCCGCGGGTGAAATCGCTCGACGCGACAAGCACGACATGGACGATCACCAGAAAGCCGAGCGTGCAGATCGAGGCCGATGATCCGGCAAGCCGCGCCACTGGAATACCAATCGCAATCGCCACCAGCGCCACGACGACGAGAGCGACCAAAAGGGCTGGAATGAACGGTAGACCCCATCCCGTCAACCAAACCGGCAGATGCGGCAGGGCCGTTTTCTGTATGATCGGGCTGATGGTCAGTAGCCCGGCAGCATAGGCGCCGATCGCCATGAAGCCGGTATTGCCGAACGAGATGATACCGGAATTGCCGCTATAGACGGATGTACCAATCACGGCGACGACGTAGATCAGGAACAGCGTTACCAGCCGTTCGCCGCCTCCCGGAAAGAGGCTTGCCGCCACGAGGGTCGCAATGACCAGAGGGAGCACCGTCGCAATGATCCCGACGACGGTCCCACGCCTTATGCGCACCATCAGAATTCTCCCGATTTTTTAGACCCAGGTTTTTTGGGCCGTTCCCGCAACAAACGTTAGTCGAGAAAATCAATATGTCAATCTTGTTTCAATTTCTGTTGACTGATAGCAATAATGTAACAAAATGAAGATCAGCGGACCAACGCCGATCGCAGGGGGAGATAGGAAGTGACCATTCGAGATCGCCTCACCGAAGGGGGCATCGATTTTACCCGCGCCGAACTCAAGATCGTCCGGCAGCTGCTGTCGAACTATCCGGCGGCCGCGCTCAATACCGTGGCCAATCTCGCCGCGGCAGCCGACGTCAGCAATCCGACGGTCGTACGTTTCGCCAACAAGTTGGGGTATGAGGGCTATGCGGAATTCCAGGCCGCGTTGCTCGACGAAGTGCAGGAACGCATGAGTTCGCCACTGTCGATGCTCGACACCCGCAAGCCCTCACTCGAACAGGAAAATTTCTATCAGTACTTCATGGGCGCCAGCATTCACGCGCTGGAATCGTCGATGCACATGTTGCCGCCCCACGATTTCGAGGCTGCGATCGACATGGCCGCTGATCTCAATCTCAGGGTTCACTGTCTCGGCGGTCGCTTCAGCGGCTTCATGGCCGGGCTTCTCTGGGCCCACATGAAGCAATTACGTCCGGACACTCGCTGGATCAACGGTTCACAGGCCGATCAGGTCGACCACTTGGTCGACTTCGGCAAGCGCGACGTCCTCTTCGTTTACGACTACCGGCGCTATCAGAACGATACGATCCGTTTTGCCCGGCAGGCGGCAAAGCAGGGTGCAAAGATCGTGCTGTTCACCGATCGATGGCTCTCGCCCATCGCGCAGTTCGCCTCCGTCACCCTGACGTCAACAGTCGATACGGTGTCGCCTTACGACACGATGGTTCCGGCTATCGCGCAGACCGAAGCCCTGATTGCCGGCCTTACCGCGCGGCTTGCAACGCAATCCCGCCAGCGGATCGAACGCATGGAAGAATTGCGCCGCAGCTACGCCATTACCGAAGACGCCTACACCACGGCAGTCGGCAGCGGGACGTGAGATCCCGCGACAACGACGAAACGAGATTTCCTCTGGAGGACAGACATGGGCATGATTGAAGTACAGTACGGCAAGGATCTGCTGCGGCGCGACAGCGCCTACGAACCCGGCATGACCAGCGTGCTTTTTGTCGATATGCAGCGCATCTGGTGCGAGCCGAACCTTGATCCGACGCATCCACAGGATGCCGACAGCTACTATCACCGTCGCCTGCGCGATACGGTGGTCCCGAACCAGGTTCGTATCCTCGACGCGGCCCGCAAGGCCGGCTGCAACGTGCTGCACACGATCATCGAAAGCCTGACGCTCGACGGCCGCGACCGCTCGCTCGATCACAAGCTTTCCGATATGCACGTACCGAAGGGTTCGCCGGAAGGCCAGGTAATCGACGCACTGAAGCCGATCGACAACGAGATCATCCTGCCGAAAACATCCTCCGGCGTCTTCAACTCGACCAACATCGACTACGTGCTGCGCAACCTTAACACCCGCTATCTCATCATTGCCGGCGTCGTGACCGATCAGTGCGTCGACATGGCCGTGCGCGATGCCGCCGACCGCGGCTATCTGGTGACCGTGGTTGCGGATGCCTGCGCCACCTATAGCCAGGAACGCCATGAAGGCGCTCTTCGCGCCTATTCCGGCTATTGCTGGACCACAGATACCGAAACCGTTGTCGACCGCCTGAAAGGCCTCGCCGCAGCGTGATGTCCGCCGGCGCAGCTCCATAGGCAGACACGAAACAAGGGGAACTCATGAGCGACAACAGCAACGGCAAGGCAACCTCCGACCTGATGGAGCTTGCCACCTTCGTCACCACCGATATCGCCGGCATCACCCGAGGCCGCAGCTTTGCTGCCTCGGAAATCGACAGCTACCTGCGCAAGGGCGTCGGCTGGGTGCCCGCCAATCTGGCACTGACGCCATTCGACCTGATTGCCGATCCCAACCCATGGGGCTCATCCGGCGATCTCCGGCTGATCGCAGATCCCGACAGCAAGGCGCGCGTCACCTGCCTGCCCGATGTCACACCGCTGCATTTCTATCACTCCGATATCACCAATCTGAAGGGCGAGCCCTGGGAATGCTGCGTACGCAGCTTCCTGAAGGCCACGATTTCGGAATTCGAAAGCGAGGCCGGGCTCAAGGTTGTCGCAGCGGTCGAACAGGAGTTTCAGCTTCTCGGCGTCGACTGGCCGGCGGCTCCCTCCTTCGGTCTGCGCGCGCAGCGCCGCGCCGAACCGTTCGGCCCGCTGCTGATGACCGCGCTGAAGGAGGCCGGCGCAGAGCCGGAAATGTTCCTGCCGGAATACGGCAAGGATCAATTCGAAATCACCTGCCGCCCCGCGCCTGCACTTGCCGCCGCCGACAGAGGCGCGACCATTCGCGCCGTCACCAAGGAAGTGGCAGCGCTCTTCGGCTGGAATGCGAGTTTTGCACCGAAAACCGACCCCAATGGCGTCGGCAACGGCGTGCACCTGCATGTGAGCTTCACCGATCTTGAGGGCAAACCAGTCACCTTCGATGCGTCAAGGCCTGGCCGGCTTTCCAAGGTCGCTGGCTCGTTTGCCGCCGGCGTCATCAAGCATCTGCCGGCACTTGCGGCATTTACGGCGCCCTCGGTGCTCTCCTACATGCGCCTCGTGCCGCATCACTGGAGCGCCGCCTTTACCTGCCTTGGCGAAAAGAACCGCGAGGCCACATTGCGCATCTGCCCGACACTGGATTTGCCGGGCAGCGATCCCGCCAAACAGTTCAATATGGAGTATCGCGCCGCCGACGCCTGCGCCAGTCCGCACCTGTCGCTGGCCGTCGTCCTCAAGGCCGGCCTCGAAGGCATTCGGGCGGGGCTCGAGCAACCGCCATTGATCAATTCGGACCCTTCGAACTTCTCGGCGGAAGAACAGGCCAAGCTCGGCATCCGCCGCCTGCCGGCAAGCCTTTCCGAGGCCCTCGATACGCTGGCCGCCGACGAAACCGTGACCGGCTGGTTCTCCAAGGACTTCCTCGATTGCTACTTTGCCATGAAGCGCAAGGAGATCGAGATCGTCGCAGATCTTTCTCCCGAAGCGCTCTGCGCCCGTTACGCCTCCGTATATTGATGGATGGATCATGACTTCGACTACGGCCATCAAACGCCCGGAAAACCGGTGGCGACACGACCCGCAGCTGCCGCTGCTTGCGATCGACGAACCGCCGCCTTATGCGGTCGTCAACCCTGACGGCAGCTCGCCCTACCTGCTTTTGTGCGAACACGCATCCAACCGCATCCCGCGGGCGCTCGGTGATCTCGGCCTGCCGGAGAACGAACGCCGGCGCCACATTGCCTGGGACATCGGCGTCTCGGCTCTTGCCCAATATCTGAGCCAGACGCTCGACGCGCCCTTGTTCATGGCCAACTACTCTCGCCTTGTGATCGATTGCAATCGACCCCTCGGCGCGCCCACCGCCATTCCGGAGATTAGCGAGACCACCACCGTCCCGGGCAATCTCGATCTGAGCGCCGCCGAAAAGGCAAATCGCGTCGACAGCCTGTTCAAGCCCTTCGCCGATGCGATCTCGAGGCGGCTGGATCTGAGGCAGGCCGAAGGCAAGCGGACGCTGGTCGTCGGCATCCACAGCTTCACGCCAGTCTACTTCGGCAACCCGCGCCCTTGGCAGGCCGGCATCCTCTATCGGGATGCCGAACCCTTCGCCCGGTCGCTGATCCGCTCGCTGAGCGCGGATCCCGATCTCACCATCGGCGACAATGAGCCCTACAACATTCATCCGGACGAAGACTACACAGTTCCGGTGCATGCGGATGGGCGGGGGCTCCCCGGCGCCCTGATTGAAGTGCGCCACGACCTGATCGACACACTCGCCGGCGTAAACCACTGGGGAGCCTGCCTCACCCGCTGCCTTGAAACCGCGCTGGAGGAATGCCCGGAATGACGAAAGCGCTCTACGAACGCGATGGCAAGGCCATCGGCTCCTTGCAGAAGCTGCGCTTTTTTCCTCTCGCTATCACCGGAGGCAAAGGCGCGACGCTGATCGAGGAAAGCGGTCGGGAGCTCATCGATTTTTCCGGAGCATGGGGTGCCGCGAGCCTTGGCTATGGTCATCCAGCAATTGTCGACGCTGTGTCGCACGCGGTCGCCAATCCCGCTGGCGCCAGCATTCTGTCGGCTTCGAACGAACCGGCCGTGGCGCTGGCCGAAAAGCTGCTGGCGTCCTTTCCTGGCGAAGGCACACATAAGGTTTGGTTCGGCCACTCCGGTTCGGACGCCAACGAGGCAGTCTCTCGAGCCGTGACGGAGGCGACCGGCCGCACCGGCCTCATCTCCTTTACCGGCGCCTATCACGGCTGCACCGTCGGCTCTATGGCATTCTCCGGCCATACCGTGCAGGCGGGAGCCGCAAAGGCGGAAGGTTTGCTGCAACTTCCTTACCCTGATCCCTATCGGCCCTACCGCGACGACCCAACCGGCGACGCTGTTCTCGAGCTTTTCCAGGCGAAGCTGAAAGAGGCCGCGCCCAAATCCTTTGCCGCGGCTTTCATCGAGCCGATCCTGTCGGATGGTGGCGTGATCGTGCCGCCCGAAGGCTTCCTCCGGAAGTTTGCGGCTCTGTGCCGGGAGCACGATATCCTCGTCGTATGCGACGAGGTAAAGGTCGGCCTCGGTCGCAGCGGAAAGCTGCATTGCTTCGAGCACGAGGGCTTCGTCCCGGATATCCTGGTTCTTGGGAAAGGCCTGGGCGGCGGCGTGCCGCTCTCGGCCGTCATCGCGCCGGCCGGAATTCTCGACTGTGCAAGTGCCTTTGCCATGCAGACCTTGCATGGGAATCCGGTCTGCGCAGCCGCCGGCCTCGCTGTTCTCGACACGATCGAGAAAGAGAACCTTGCCGATGCGGCCGGGCGGAAGGGGCAAACACTGCGCCGCGCATTGCTGCGGCTAGCCGACAAGCACGCGCTCATCGGCGATGTACGCGGCCGAGGACTCGCCTGCGGCGTCGAACTCACTGAAGAGAGCAACAACCGTATTCCGGCCAAACGCGAAACGGCAAAGCTCATCTATCGCGCCTACGAGCTCGGACTGGTACTCTACTATGTCGGCATGAGCGGAAATGTTCTGGAGATCACGCCGCCGCTGACGATTACCGAGGACGAGATCAACCAGGCGGTCGATATCCTCAACCAGGCTTTCACCGACATCTCCAACGGCCTCGTGCCGGATTCGATCGTCGAAGGCTTCGCCGCCTGGTAGCGACCGCTCTCGAGGGAGCCCTGAAAACCCAAAGATTTATCGCGGCTTGGGTCGGAAAGGCGACCCAGCTCGTGTTTGGCTTGACGATAGGCTGAAAACGCCAGATTGTGTCAGGTGCCTGCACAATCCCAACCTGAGTTAGGTTGCGGTGGGGAAATTGTTGTCGCGGGCACAAGGATCCTGGAACCTGAACGAGGAGCGACATGGTCCTCAGCGGTAGACTGATACCCATGCGATGGCCGCCAAATGCCGGTTCTACGCGCCTGCGCGAAGCGTTCGCGCCACTACGCGGCACAAAAGGTTACTTTTTTTTAATATGCCGCAAAATCCACTTTCCTTTTGCCTGGGTAGCTCGTAAGCCGCCTGCGCTGCAGCCGCCCTTGGCGCCGCCGGACACGGCAAGCAGACGCAATTTTGGAAATCAATGAATCAGGGACCGAAATGCACGGCCAGGCTCAGGACGTTATTGAAATAGTCGGGAAAGGCCGCGCGCCGCAGATCCTGCGCGGTCCTGATTCGATCCTCAAAGGCCGACCCGATGAGCGGCTTTCCCGCGTCTTCGAAATGCTGGTCGATGTCCACGGCCCCTCTCCTGCCGTCATCGATAATGGCCGCGTCTGGACCTATCGCGAGATGGACGCTCAAGCCAACCGGTTCGCTCGACTGATCATCGAGCGTGGCGTCAAGCCAGGCGACCGGGTGGCGCTGCTTCTCGATCGTTCAGCCGAGACCTATATTACCATCCTGGCCGTGATGAAGGCCGGTGCCGCCTTCGTGCCCCTAGCGCCCGCCTTCCCGGAAGAGCGCATGGCACTGATCGTCGAGGATGCCGGCGTCAGCCTCGTCATCACCGTTCCCGACTATGCCACACGCGCGGCAGGACTTTCCGTGCCTCACGTCGTCATCGACGGGAACTATTCCGAGATCGCCGGATATGCCGACACGCCGCCGGACGTGGCAGCGACGGACGACGAAACCTGCTATATCCTCTATACCTCGGGCACGACCGGCCGGCCGAAGGGCGTTGCCGTACGCCATCAGAGCATCTGCAACTTCGTGCGCATCGCCGCAGAGGCCTACGGCTACCGGCCGGGTGACCGCGTCTATCAGGGCATGACCATCGCCTTCGACTTCTCGACCGAGGAGATTTGGGTACCTTTCGCCGCAGGCGCTACCGTGGTGCCTGCACCTGGTCGCATGACCCTCGTCGGCGAAGAGCTGGGAGATTTCCTGCGCGCCAATGCCATCACCTGCATGGCCTGTTCGCCGACGCTGCTTTCTTCGATCGAAAGCGACGTACCGACGCTCCGCGCCATCCTGGTGGGCGGCGAGGCCTGTCCGCACAATCTCGTAACGCGCTGGTCGAAGGACGGGCGGCAGATCCTCAACACCTACGGCCCGACGGAAGCGACCGTTACCGCGACCATGGGATATCTGACGCCGGAGCGCCCGGTGACTATCGGCGCGCCTCTGCCGACCTACTCGATCGTCATCCTCGACGCGCAGTCGCCGAAGCTTTCGGAACCGGGTGAACTCGGCGAGATCGGCATTGCCGGCATCGGCCTTGCGGTCGGCTATCTCAACCGTCCGGACCTTACCGAACAGAAATTCATTCCGGATTTCGTCGGCCTGCCCAACAACCCCTCGCAGCGGATCTACCGCACCGGCGATCTCGGCCGTATCAATAGCGATGGGGAGATCGAATATCACGGCCGCATAGACACGCAGGTCAAGATCCGTGGCTATCGCATCGAGCTCGGCGAGATCGAGGCGGTTCTCCTCGACCAGCCAGGCATTGCCCAGGCCGCTGTCACGACATGGGAGATCGAGCCCGGCCGTGTCGAACTCGTTGGATACTATGCGCTGAAGATTGGCGTCGATGCCATTGCCCGAGGCGATCTTGCCAGAGAACTGCGCCGCCGCCTGCCCGACTATATGGTCCCTTCGTTCCTGGAAGAGTTGCCGGCATTGCCAATGACGGTCTCCGACAAGGTGGACACGCGCAAGCTTCCCAAGCCTGCCAGCCTGAGGCTCGGCACGGAACGCAAGGAAATTCTGCCGTCAACCGACGACCAGCGTTTCATGACGGAGGCCTTGCGCGAAGTTCTGAAGATCGACGACATCTATGTCGAGGATCACTTCTTCGACGATCTCGGCGCCAATTCGCTGCTGATGGCCCGCTTCTGCGCCAAGCTGCGCACGCGCAAGGAGTGGGCAACCACTTCGATGCGCGACATCTATATGCATCCGACCGTCGCCGCCCTCGCGCAGCATCTGCACGGACCCGAGGAAGAAGTGGCAGCTGTCGAGGAGACATGCCTGACGCATCGTGCCTCGAATTTCGCTTATTGGACCTGCGGTGTGGGGCAGCTCGCCTTTTACGGCCTCTACAGCTACTTCAGCCTTTGGCTGCTGAACTACGGTCTCAACTGGGTCTACGACATGCTCGATGATCCGGTGCAGCTCTACCTGCGCTGCGCCATCCTGTCGGCTGCCGTTTTCTTCGGCATGTCCGGCTTTGCGGTGCTGATGAAATGGCTGCTGATCGGCCGTTGGAAGGCAGAGAGCTTCCCGATCTGGGGCTTGCGTTATTATCGTTTCTGGGTGGTGCAGACACTCATCCGCACGGCGCCGGTCGTGCTCTTCCGCGGCAGCCCGCTTTACAGCCTCTATCTGCGCATGCTCGGCGCGCGGCTCGGCCGCAACACCACCATCGAGTGCCGCACCATTCCGGTGTGCACGGACCTGATCTCGGTCGGCGAGAATTCGATCCTGCGCAAGGAATCGACGCTTCTCGGCTACCGCGCCCAGGCCGGCTATATCCATACCGGTCGGATTGCCATTGGCCGCGATGCCTTCGTCGGCCTCGGCTGTGTCATCGATATCGACACCTCGATCGGCGATCGCGCCCAGCTCGGCCACGCTTCGTCGCTTCGGCGCGGCCAGCATATTCCAAACGATGACCATTGGCACGGCTCGCCCGCGGTCTCGACCTCGGCGGACTATTGCAAGGTCCATGGCGTTACGCTTTCGAGAACGCGCCGTATTCTCTATGACACGGTGCAGCTCATCACCATGTTCGCGCTCGTCACGCCGTTTCCGCTGCTGTTCCAGACCTATTGGCAGAATGTCAGCGACGACTACCAGGAAACAATCGGTATCGTCGCCATCGGCACGACCATCACGCTCTTCGGCGCCATCGCGCTGGCAATTCTCGCCGCACTGGCCGTACCGCGTCTGTTCAGCCTCGTTCTCAAGCCCGGACGCACCTACAGGCTCTATGGCTTCCATTTCTGGCTGCAGTCCATCGTCGAGGTGTGCACCAACATACGCCTCGTCAACCTGCTGTTCGGCGACAGTTCGGCTGTCGTGCACTATATCCGGGCGCTCGGCTGGAATCTCAATGAAGTCGTGCAGACAGGCTCGAACTTCGGCAGCAACCAGCAGCAGGACAATCCGTTGATGTGCGAAATCGGCAGCGGCACGATGGTGTCGGACGGCCTCTACATGATCAACATCCACAAATCGGCCTCCACCTTCCGGCTGGAACACACCAAGGTCGGCGAGCGCAACTATTTCGGCAACAACATCTTCTATCCGCCGGATGGCAAGACCGGCGAGAACTGCCTGCTTGGCACGAAGGTCATGGTGCCGGTCGACGGTGTGCTGCGCGAAAATGTCGGCCTGCTCGGCTCCCCGCCCTTCGAAATCCCGCGCATGGTCAAGCGCGACAAGGAACTGATCCAGGGGGTCAGCGACGAGGATCGCCGCGCCCGTCTGCCCCATAAGAATCGCCATAATTTCGCGACCGCGCTGATGTTCCTCGCGACCCAGTGGGTAGCACTGTTCGTGACGCTGACGATCTGGGACCGGGCCCTGAACTACTATACGGAATGGGCACAGACGGCGCTCTTCGTCGCAGTCGTGCTGACGGCAGGCCTCACGATACCCCTGTATATTTTCGTGGAGTGGGCGAGCCTTGGCTTCCGTCGCCTTCGGCCGCAGATGACGACCATCTACGACATCACCTTCTGGCGGCACGAGCGCCATTGGAAGCTGGCCGATTCCCCGATCGTCCGCCTGTTTGCCGGCACACCTTTCCGCCCGATGATCCTGCGTGCACTCGGCGTCAAGGTCGGCCGGCGCGTCTATGACGGCGGTTCGAACCTGACGGAACGCTCGCTGGTGGAAATCGGCGATGATGCCACGCTGAACGAAGGCTGCGTCATCCAGGCGCACTCGCTGGAGGAAGGCGCCTTCAAGTCGGATTACATCCGCATCGGCAACGGCTGCACGCTGAGCCCCGCCGCTTTCATCCATTATGGCGTGACCATGGGCGACGGCTCCATCGCCGACGTAGACAGCTTCATCATGAAGGGCGAAATCCTTGAGCCGTACTCGATCTGGCGCGGCAACCCCGCCAAGCTGCATTCCTTCGTCAGGCCGGTCGCCGACGCATGAGCGGCGATGCGCCCCTCCGCCAGGCGGAAACGGCGCTGCTCGCAGAAATAACGATGCTGGCGCCATCCGGCGTCGGCATTGGCTGCCGCTTAATCCGAAGCGGCGATGAAAATCTGCTGCTGCAGAAAGAAGCGCGCAGCATCCTTTCGCGCCGGCTCGATGCACGGCGCGCAAGCGGCGCTGCACGCGCGATCGCCCGACAATTGCTGACGAACGAAGGGATTAAGGACGCCGTCATCGAGCGCGCGACTTCGGGCGCGCCCCTCTGGCCGGCCGGTTTTGTCGGCTCCCTCGCCCATGATGAGGTTGTTGCCGTCGCTGCCGTGGGGCGAACAACCGATGTCCTCTCGCTTGGGATCGATGTCGAGCCCGCAGAACCTCTGCCCGAGGACGTCGCCGCCATCGTACGGACCTCTGATGACATCCTGGCCGGTATCGACGAGCGCCTTGCGTCTCGCCTGCTGTTCGGTGTCAAGGAGGCCGTCTACAAAGCCAGCTATCCGCTTGATGGCATTGTCCTTGGCTACGAGCACATTGCCGTCGATCTCAAGGCCCGCAATGCTGTTACCGTCAGCGGCCGCAAAGTGTGGTTTTCATACTGCCTTTCCCCCCGGATCGTCGTTCTTGCCAACGTACCGCTGTCGTAGCGGGGCCAACCATCACTCAATTCCCGATGTCATGACCTGGCGGTACTGGGATGGTATCATCGCCAAGACATTGAATAGGATCGGAGGGACTTGAAACCCGGTTCGAGAAGCTGCCGCCCGGCGCGGAGAGGTTGAACTATTGGACTGGCAAAGATTGCGCCCAAATTTCGCCTTATGGTTTTATTTCAATGATGATGCTCGCTGACGCAATTGCTTGTTGCTATGCATGGATCCTGGATCGTCAGCGAACGAGACGAACGACGGCGCTATTGCCGGATCAGCTATCCCAAATTGGAAAACGATCATGACCGAGCAACCAACTTCGGCCTCAGAAATCTCCCTGCGCCGCGTTACCATGGCAACCGTCAGCGATGTCTGCGACTTGAGTCTGACGCTCACCGCAGTCCAGCGCGACAAGGTTGCCGACAACAGCGTCTCCATCGCTGAAGCGCATTTTTCAGAAAATGCCTGGTTCCGCGCAATCTACGCGGATGACACACTGGTGGGCTTCGTGATGCTGCATATCGGTTCCGACTACGATGTCATCGATTGCCCAGGCGCTTTCCTTTGGCGCTTCATGATCGCAGGACCTTATCAGCGCATGGGTTTCGGCGAAAAGGCGATCGCGCTCGTCGCGCGTGAGATGAAAGCACGCGGATTTGCAGAATTGTTCACCTGTTATGTCGTCGGCGAAGGCAGTCCCGAGGGTTTCTACAAGCGTCTCGGCTTCGTGCCGACAGGCGAGGTCTTTGAAGACGAGATCGAACTGGTATTGAAATTCACGGCTTGAGCAGCCCTGCGACTTCTATCGTCGAGATGATCGGCCAGGGAGCGGCCACACCGACCGCTGCATCGAAGCATAAGGTCCCGTTGGATGGGCACGCCCTCGCCTGAAGGCGAGGGATCCATAAACTGCACATCGCGAAGACATGAGGTGCAACAAATTGGTTGCACCTCATGTCTTCGCGATGTTATACTGGCTCCAAGCGTTGCCCAAACGGAGACACTTCAGCATGTTTGACCGCATTGAGAAGCAGGTCGTGCTGCGCGCGCCGATCGAGCGCGTCTGGCATGCCATCACTGACGTCGAGGAATTTTCACAATGGTTCGGCGTGAAGCTGAACGAGCCCTTTGTCCCTGGCCGGGCGATAACCGGCACTTTCGAGGGAGGATTCGACGAAGCCGCTTTGCGGCAATATCAGGCCTCCTTGGGCCTTGAGCCCACCGGCATCAAGCAGATGCCGCAAAATGCGGTCTTCTGCACCGTCGAACAGATGGAAGCACCGCGATCCTTCAGCTTCCGCTGGATCCCTTACGGAATCGATATCGACTGCGATCCGGCGAAGGAAACGCCGACCTTGGTCGAATTTCGACTGGAACCCGTGACGGACGGGACACGCCTGACGATTACCGAATCCGGGTTCGAGGGCATCCCGCTCCACAGAAGGCAGCGTGCTTTCCTGATGAACGACGGAGGCTGGGCCGCCCAGGCCGAAAACCTGAAGCGCCATGTCGAACGGGGGTGAGCGCGAACTCGCCGATGTCTTCGCCGCCTTGGGGGATACCACGCGGCTGGCCCTCGTCATGCATCTTCTCGCCGTTGGCGCGCTGTCGGCAACCAACCTGGCTGAGGGACAGTCGATCAGCCGGCAGGCGATCGTCAAGCATCTGCAGGTGCTCGAAGCAGCGGCCCTGGTAACGCATCAGCGCCACGGCAGAGAGGTGCTCTATACGCTCGATGCAAGTCGCATCGCAGAGGCGCGCGCGTTCCTCGATGCGATTTCAGCCGGCTGGGACCGTGCACTCGGTCGGCTCCAATCACTTGTCGAGCCGACATAAGACCGCGCTCCCTGACCAAGGGGGAGCTCAATCACACGCTAATAGAAGGGAATCGACCTTGAAGGACATCCTTACCTTTCTCATGTTTTCGGGCGAAAACCACGGCCACGCGAAAGCGGCAATCGATTTTTACGTCTCGCTCTTTCCGCGATCGGGCATTGAACGACTTGAGATTTACGGCGCCGGCGAGGGCCAGCCCGAAGGCACCGTCAAGACCGCATGGTTCACCCTGAACGGGCGCCGCTACATGGCGATCGATAGCGACGGGCCCCATGCCTTTAATTTCACGCCGTCGATGTCGCTTTTCGTCGAATGCGAGACGGAAGAGGAAATCAACCGCCTGCATAAGGCATTGTCTGAGAGCGGGCAGGAGCTGATGCCGCTCGGCGATTATGGCTTCAGTCGCCGTTTCTGCTGGGTGAACGATCGCTATGGCGTTTCCTGGCAGATCAATCTCGCCTGAAAAGTCGCGTGAAACCGCCGGCCGGGCTCGCGTTGCAAGGCCGTCACTCAATATTGACCCCATGTGGCGCGACGTCGCAAGCTAATCGCTGCATGAAATACGGCACCTGTCGTATATATTCAGAATTGTCCTCCGCCTATTCTGAGTTGCCGAACATTCGCGCGCAGCGAGACAGCGCGACCTCCGGATAACGGCTGGAAGTGAACCTCGCCATTGAGGTTCGGAGAATAGTTTCGGGCGTGGGGATCCAATGAAAATCATATCGGTCGGCCGTCGAATGATGGCCTGTCTATTCCTATCTATGGCCTTGGCACAGCCCGCATGGTCCCAAAGCAAGCCGCAGGACTATGAGACCAAGGAATTCTGGGCCTCCTGGGGCCTGCCGATGATCAGCGCCCAATATGCGTATATGCTCGGGGTCGACGGCAGCGGTGTGCTTGTCGGTGTAGTCGACAGCGGTATGGCGCCGGGCATCCGCGAATTACAGGGGCAGGTCATCGGTGGATATGATTATGTCACGCAATCACCCAATCTAATCGATGCCAATGGCCATGGCACAGCCGTAGCTTCGATCATCGCCGCAAGACGCGACGGTATTGGTATCGAAGGCGTCGCGCCCGGCGCAAAAATCATCAGCGCGCGTATCCTCGACGAGGACGGCACTATGGCCATCGACGATCCCATCGTTGGTAAGGCGTGGTCCGATCTCATGGATCGCGGCGTGCGCATCGTGAACAACAGCTGGGGCCTGTCGGACGCCATTACCAGCGCTACGACTCGGGATATAGAAAACTACATGCCCAACATGCTCTCCGCTGCACGGCAAACGGTCGGACGTGGCGGACTCATGATTTTCGCTACCGCCAACGAGGGAATGAACCAGCCTAGTGTTGACTCCGGCCTGCCCTGGTTGTTTCCTGAATTGGAACGCGGTTGGCTGGCAGTTACGGCGGTGGACTGGGATGGGCAACTGGCATCTTACGCCAATGCCTGTGGCGTGGCGAAGAACTGGTGCCTTGCCGCCCCCGGCGGAGATGTGTACGGCTTGAAGGTAGCCACGCCGGATGGCGGCTATGCGCTTGATATCGGTACGTCCTTCGCCGCTCCACATGTTGCGGGAACCGCCGCGCTGGTGTGGCAGATGTTTCCCTATATGACCACGGATCAGGTGCGGCAGGTGCTGCTCGGAACCGCGACCGACATCGGCCCCCCCGGCGTGGATGACTATTATGGCTACGGTCTGTTGAGCGCAGGACGGGCAGTGCGAGGCCCTGGCCGGTTCGACTGGGGCGATTTCCATGTCGTTCAGCCGAGCGGACTGAGCAATTGGGATAACAATATCACCGGCGCGGGCGGCCTGATCAAATCGGGTGCGGGCACACTCGTCCTCTATGGCGACAGCACATACACCGGCGCCACCCGCGTCGATGGCGGCATGCTCGCAATTCAAGGCAGTATCAGATCTCCCCTGCGCGTCGACGCAGGAGGTGCAGTCGCCGGCATTGGCATCGTTTACGGCACGGTCGACAACGGTGGCACGGTGGTTCCCGGCGTCTACAACCGGCGCGGCACCTTGACCGTCGATGGAGACTATCGCCAGCAAGCCGGCGCCACTCTCATCGCCAGTATCGACCCGTCCGGCAACCGCAACAGTCTCGCCATAACCGGCACGGCCTCCATTAACGGCGGCACCTTGACCGCGGATCTTCTGCCCGGCCTCTACCGTCACGATATTGCGGGCACGATCCTGACGGCCGGCAGCATTGCAGGACGATTCGATGGCATCGCCGGCCCCGAAACCGCCTTTCTGAAAACCGAACTCGGCTACCGGGCCGGCGAGGTCGATTTGACCGTCCGGCGGTTGCCGTTCGACGATGCCAGCGTCGCCGATACAAACAATCAGCGAGCGGTTGCCCGCGTTCTGGAACGCAACCTGAACAGCTCCGACGGCTACATGCTGGAAGCGGCTGCGGCATTGCAAACATCATCCGTCGCAACGGCCCGTACTGGGCTTGCCGATCTGTCCGGCGAGATCCATGCATCGGCCAAGACAGCCATGATCGAAGATAGCCGCTTTCTTCGCGAAGCCGCCGCCAATCGCATCCGCGCGGCCTTTGGCGATGTTGTTGCCTTGTCTGCACCGGTCTTCACCTACGGCAGGAATGGAGCAAAGGCGACCAATGCAACCTCGGATGAGGGGCTTGCGGTTTGGGGCTATGGCTACGGCGCCTGGAGCTCGATCGACGGTGACGGCAACGCGGCGAAACTGTCGTATTCGACCGGCGGCTTGTTGATCGGTGCCGATGCGAGCGTCGCAGATAGCGGGCGGCTCGGCATTATCGCAGGCTACGGCAGCAGCAGCCTTGAGGTTGATGCGCGATCCTCTTCCGGTTCCAGCGACGTCTACCATCTCGGCCTTTATGGCGGCAGCGCGTGGAATACGGCCGGCGGGCAGCTTGGCCTCCGTGGCGGGCTTGCCTACAGCTGGAGCGATATCGACATCCGTCGCGCGATTGCCATACCAGGCTTCTCGGACAGCCTGAGGGCCAGCTACGGCGCGGGAACCTTCCAGTTCTTCGGCGAGGCAGGCTATCGCTTCGAAATCGACGACACCTCCTTCGAGCCCTATGCTGGGCTGACCCACATCAAACTCGATACCAACGACTTTGACGAAGCCGGCCGCACCACCATGCTTTCGGCAAAGGAGCAGACGACCGAAGTGACGTTTGCGACCCTGGGGCTGAGAACGGCCGCCAATTTCGACATCGGCAGTCTTCCGACAGTAGCGCGCGGAACGCTCGGCTGGCGCCACGCATTCGGCGACACCATGCCCGTCTCGACCAATAGCTTCACATCGGGTGCCGGCTTCGACGTCGCGGGAGTTCCCATCGCCAGAGATGTCGGCATCGTGGAAGCAGGCCTCGATTTCCGTCTCGCCAAAAACACGACATTCGCCGTCTCCTATAGCGGCCAGGTTGCGGCATCCGCGCAGCAACACGGGTTCAATGCCAAACTCAGCATCGGGTTCTGAGCGGCCGCCGGCAAAGTCTTCATATCGGGAGCCGGCTCCAGGAATTTTCCCAAGCCGGAAGCCTTTTCGGCCGACTACAGCATCGGCCCGAAAATCGGAATCGATTTTCGGAAAGCCTGATGCGTAGATTCAAACAGATAGAGCGACCTCTGTACCTCCAAAGGGAAGCACGGCGCTCTGGAGTGCAGGGCGGGTGCAGACGAGGACGAACCTGTGATAGACGAAGGTCCGCAGCTTGTTTCTCAGATTTGCGTTCTTCCGCTGCGCCTTCGCGATGGGTGCATGCGACTGCAATTGAACCTCCGCAAAGCCCGCAGCTTCCAAAATCGGCGCAAGCGCCTCTGCGCGCAGGCCGTCACCGAAGGGCAGCGCCTTCATGATACGCGCATGGCGGCTGCTGAGCGCGCCGTCGTAATTTCTGTCAGCACCGCAAATGCGGTCGATCAGCGCAATCAGCATCGTGGCGATCCGGCCGCCCGGTTTCGGCTGCGCCCAATCACCGTCGAAAATCACCAAGCGTCCGCCGGGTCTCAGCAGCCGGAACCATTCCTTCAGCGTCTCTTCCGGCCGCGTCAGCGTCCAGACAAGGTGGCGACAGACGATTGCGTCATAGGTCTCATCCGGCTCCATCGTGTGTTCGGCATCGGCCAGCAGGAAACGAAGGCGCGGCTTGCCCGCATGTTTCCTGCGCGCGACGGCAAGCATCGCCTCAGAAAAATCCAACGCGGTCACGTCATGGCCGAGATCGTGGATAAGCTGCGTTACCTCGCCTGTGCCGCAGGCAAGCTCCAGGACCTGCTTTGGCTGCGGGCCGAGAGCCATGCGGATCGGCTTCTGCCAGACATCGGCTTCAGCACCGGGAGCGATTTTGTGACCGAATGCGAGGTCGAAAGTCTCCGATCGTTTCGACCAATAATCGCGGATTTCTTCCTTGAGATCGAAATTTGCGCCGTCCATGAGGTCAGCCTGCCATATATTGAATGTTGCAGCGGCCATGAACCGACGACTTCTGGACATGCGCACGCACGCCAAAAACCCGCTCGATCAGCTCCTGTGTCAGCACCTCTTCCGGCGAGCCGGCGGCAACGACTTGCCCTTCCTGCAAGACCGCCAGGCTATCGCAGAACATCGCCGCCAGATTGAGATCATGCAGTGCGACGACCGACGTGACGTCAAGCTTCGAAATCAGGCCCAGTATCTCAAGCTGGTGTTGGATATCCAGGTGGTTTGTCGGCTCGTCGAGCAGCAATTCGCTGGGGGTCTGCGCAAGTGCTCTGGCGATATGAACACGCTGACGCTCGCCGCCGGACAATGTCTGCCATAGCTGGCCCGCCCGATCCTGCATGCCGACACGGGCCAGCGCGGCGAGGACCGCTGCGTCATCCAGGGCGCCCCATGAGGAAAGCGGCCCGCGGTGTGGTGTACGGCCAAGACGGACAACATCGATAACCGTCACCTGCATATCCGTGTTCGCCTGCTGCTCCACCAACGCGATGCGGCGGGCGATATCGCCGCGGGAAATTGAGGCGATGTCGTCACCACCGAGCCGGATGACGCCACTCTTCACTTTTCGCAGCCGGCAGATCAACCGCAATAGGCTGGACTTGCCGGAACCGTTCGGCCCGAGCAGGCCGAGCACCTTGCCCTTTTCCACCGCGAGGCTGATGCCATTGACAATGAGCGTATTGCCGGCGGCGAAGGTGACGTTGTCGACCGCGATACTCATGCCGTCCTCCGGGCGCGATAAAGAATGATGGCGAAGGCGGGAGCGCCGAACAAAGCAGTCACGACGCCAATCGGCAGGATCTGCTGGGGAATGATGATCCGGGAAACAATATCGGCAGCAACCATGAAGATCGCGCCGCCGAGCGCGGACGCTGGCAATAGCCGGTCATGATTGGGGCCGACCATGAAACGGGCTGCATGCGGAATGACGAGCCCGACAAAGCCGATCGAGCCGACGATGCTGACAACCGCCGCCGTCATGAAAGCCGTCGTTCCCAGAAGCACGATCTGTGCGCGGCGCACGGCGATGCCGAGCGAAGCCGCCGCGTCGGTTCCGAAAACGAAAGCGTCGAGCACGCGGACATGCGCCATGCAGACCACGAAGCCGACAATGGCGATCGGCCCAGAGAGATAGACATCCGGCCAGCGCACGCCGCTCATCGAGCCGAGAAGCCAGAACATGACACCCCTTGCCTGCTCGGCATTCGCCGACGTGGTCACGATATAGGAGGTCAGCGCATTGAAAAGCTGCGAACCGGCGACACCACACAGTATGATGCGCTCACTTGTTCCACCGACACCGGCTGCGAGCAGGCCGACGAACAGGAAAGCGGCAACCGCGCCGATGAAGGCACCGCTGGAAAGCCCCAGAACCCCGTAGCCGAGCCCGAGGATCATGATGCAAACCGCGCCCGTGGAGGCGCCGGCGGAAATGCCGAGAACATAAGGTTCCGCGAGCGGATTGCGCAGCAAGGCCTGCAGGATCACGCCGCTCAGCGCCAACGATGCGCCAGCGCTTGCCGCGACGAGCGCGCGGCTGAGACGATAGTCCCAGACGATGCCCTGATGTATCCGGCTAAGCTCGAAATCCGTTCCGAACAGCCGGTTCGACACGGCCTTTGCCGTCGTCGACAGCGGGATGGAAATCTCGCCGATCGAGACCGCAAGGCTGATCATGAAGGCCAAAAGGAGGAATGCAGCCGTGGTGAGCGCCAATAGCGCCCACCGGTCTCGCCGCTCTGCGATCAGACGCATATTTACTGCGCCAGACCAAAGGACTTGATGCCCTTGGCCAATATCTCAATGCCGTCGATGGTCCGGATGGTCGGGTTCATCGATTGCGCGTCCATCATCACGAAGTGCTTGTTCTTGACGGCGTCGAGCTGGCTAGTGACCGGGTCTTTCTCGAGGAAGGCGAGCTTGACCTTCGGATCGTCGGCCGCATAGCGGCGGCGATCCATCGCCGCGATCACGATCACCGCAGGGTTGGCCTGTGCGATGGTTTCCCACCCGACCAGCGGCCATTCCTCTTCCGTCGTCACGACATTCTTCGCACCGAGCGTTTTCAGGATATAGGCCGGAGCGCTGTTCTTGCCGGCGATATAGGCATCGCCGCTGACTTCCTTGCTGGAGAACCAGAACACGATCGGAAGGTCCTTGGCCTTTGCGCCGGCAATCGATGCGACAGCATCCGCCTCGCGCTTCTTCAGATCGGCGACCAGGGCGTCGCCGCGATCCTTGACGTCGAAGATCTGCGCGAGTTCGTTGATCTCCTGATAGACGAGATCCATCGTAAACAGCTCCTTGCGTACACCGTCACCGCCATCGGTATTGACCTTGGCGACACAATCGGTTGGCGCAACATAAGTGTTGATGTCGAGCTTGGAGAATTGGTCCCGCTTGCCGACGGAGCCCTGCGTGCCGACATGCCATTCGAACTCGGCAGCCACAAGATCCGGCTCCTTGCCGACAACGGATTCGAAGCTTGGGTCATTGTCGGCAAGCCGGGCGATCTTGCTATTGGCCTCGGCATATTGCGGCAGCACCGGACCGACCCATACCGCGGTTCCGGCGATCTTGTCGGCAAGGCCGAGCGAGAACAGGATCTCGGTCATGCCCTGGCCAATGGATACGATCTTGGCGGGCGCCTTCTGGAAGGTGACCTGCTGGCCGCAATTGTTGATGGTGAGCGGATACTGGGTTGCAGCAAAGCCGGAAGCGGCAAACCCGGTAAGCCCAAGTGCAAATGTTACGGTCGTCAAAAAATGGCGCATGAAAGGTCTCGATCGGAATGGAAATCTGGCGGCGTCAGCGCAATCGCGCTCAGGCAGACCGCAGCCGGTTAAGGAGATCCCAATCAAGGTCGAAAAACGCCCGATAATGTCGAAGGCTCAGGTCAATCATTCTCTGTCCTTTCCGAGCATCCCCGCCCGGTTGATTGGATCGTGATCGACGGCAGGTCTCCTGGCTCGCGGATATCTGACGATCATCTGCCTTCCCGCGATTGTGGTCGCAGTGGCACGGCCTCAAGCCTTCGGAGATGAACGGAACGCTGTTCACACCCGGATGATCGGCAATCCGCTTACAGTTGCGGGGGCAGCCACGGTCTAGGTCCCTTTTGGGTCGTCCTCACCGTGTTCCCTATTAATCCCCGCGGAGTCTTCCTTGGGGAACCGTCGCGTCCAGTTAAGCCGGGCGATCAGTTCCGTCAAGAAGACAGCGGTAGAAACAAGGATGCGAACGCGACACGGCGGAGTTGGCGGAACGTCGCGAAGGGCGCCGAGCTACAAGTCGCTATGCGGTTTCCGCGAGTTCGACGCGGTTTCTTCCGCCCGCCTTTGCGCGGTAAAGCGCTTTGTCGGCGGCTTCGAGAACATACTTGAAATCCGTCGATGGCTCGAACGAGCAGGCGATGCCGATGCTGGCCGTGACATGGACAGTCTCCTGCCCGAACATCAGGACCGTTGTCTCGATATCGTTGCGGATCTTCTCGGCAACAATGCCGGCGGCCCGCATATCCGTATTCGGCAACAGCACGACGATTTCCTCACCGCCATAGCGGGCGGCTATGTCGGTCTTGCGCACCGTCCGACGGATCACGTCCGCAACCCGTGCCAGGACCGTATCGCCGAAGGTGTGGCCCCAATTGTCGTTGATCTTCTTAAAATGATCGATGTCGAGCATGATGATCGAAAAGGGAACCCGCCGCATCCCGGCTTCCTTGCTGCAGCGATCACCTTCCCGCTGCAGGACACGACGGTTCGGCAGCTGCGTCAGAGGATCGAGCGTGGCTTCGTTTTCGAGAGCGCGCTGAATACCGATGCGATAGCTTTCCTTCTCAAGCAGGTCCGCCAGCAACATGACGCCGAGGATGTTGACGATCGTCACCGGCAGCGTCGCCGAGATCAGAAGTTCTCGCGCGACCGACCACGGCAGGAAAACGAGAACGACGAGAGATGTCGTCGTCGCAAGGCCGAACAGAGCCGAGCGTCTCCATCCGGTGCCGGTCAACTGTCGCGGCAAGAGTGTCAAAACATATCCTGCTGTCGCCACGATCAAAATGCCGGCAACCCCGCTCACGGCACCAAGGCCGCCAACCAGATAACGAAACACGGCCATCATGAACGCCGCAACAATGGTGCCGACGATGCCGCCATAGATCGGGGTGAGAACGAGCAGGATCGAACGTCCGTCCTGAATGACGCCGGGCATGAATCGAATGGGATCGCCCATCGACAAAATACCGCCAAGACCGAAGAGCAGTCCGACGGCGACAGATTTCAGAATGCCGCGCTCGATGGTCCGGGTGACCCAAGAATAGGCATAGACGATGATCGCCACCTGCCCCAGAACACGCACCAGGGATGGCAAATGCGCTTGAATTTCCATCAACGTACCCGATCCTCGTGCGGAGCCATTTCGAATAGCCCGGCCTGGCCATAGCCGAGGTCGGAGTGAAATACCAAGCAATCTCTGCGGGATGGTTTATCAAGCCTGCCGCCTGTGGAAAACGCGGTTGCGTCACACGAATTGTGGATCATTGCGATGAGGTCACCTTCAAGTCGACCCCAAAGGTCAGGGATTTTCGTGAGATGCAACGCATAGGAGAAACAAGGCGCTCGCAAAGACGATCGAAGGATTGGCAACTCCGGATGGATTGTACCGGTGGACGCGTGTCATCCACCTTGCCTATCTGGAGCTTCGGGCTGGACGGTCAAGCACTTCGGGTACAATTAAACTACCGCAAACCACCATCCATGTCTGACGGTATGCGGCGGGATCGCGGAGAAATCGAGGACGCCTCAGATCGACCTGCGGTCAGTGCTTTTATTAGTTTCCTCTGCTACAGTTCGCATGGCAGTGTAGCGATCGCAGACCCAGGGACAGTCGGTCGAACTGGCGACGATGAGGTGGAGGGGCGTGGTGGCGCATCTTTTTAGCCTCGCATTGTATTTGTGTGAGCGTTTGAGTTGTCGGGGTTTGAGCCTCGAGCGTTTGATATGGAGAGGGCTGTATGTTGCGAACGCTTCGTGTTGTGATTGGCATTGTGATCGTGGCGGCATTGGGTGTTCTGCTATGGTTTGCGACGAAGCCGCCGCCATTGATCGTCCAGGGTGAAGTGTCGGCCAATCGGGTCGATGTCAGCCCTCGGGTTTCGGGGCGTGTCACCAAACTCAACGCGGATGTCGGCGACAATGTTGAGCGCGGCGCTGTGATCGCCGAGCTCGAAAGCCCGCAGCTGACCGCCGCCCTTCACATGTCCGAGGCGGCGCTGTCGGTCGCCGAGGCCGATCTCGTCAGGGTCAACAGCACCCGGCCGGAGACGATCGCGGCACGCCAGGCCGAACTGGCCGCGGCGGACGCCGACGTAAAACTCTATCAGGAGGATGCCGGCCGCCAGGGCAGGCTGATCACAACGGGCGCATCGACGCAGGCGCGCGTCGACGAAACGGCCCGCAACCTCGAAGCCGCCATTCGCAAGCGCGAGTCGGCCGAGGCCAATCTGCAGCTGGCCGTCGCCGGTGCGAGCAAGGAGGAGAAGGCTCTCGCCGCAGCGCAGGTCGAGCAGGCGAAGGCCTCGCTTGGCCAGCAGCAGACCAACGTCCATGAGCTGACCATCATCGCGCCGATTTCCGGCCAGGTGACGACGCGCGTCGCAGAGCTCGGCGAGAACTTTTCCGCAGGCGCCCCGATCTTCTCGCTGATCGACCTGCAGAATCCATGGTTCACCTTCAATCTGCGCGAGGATCTGCTGAGGGGCCTGAAGGTCGGC
The DNA here is from genome assembly GCF_044756305.1 of Rhizobium sp. NPDC092011. Taxonomy (NCBI): domain Bacteria; kingdom Pseudomonadati; phylum Pseudomonadota; class Alphaproteobacteria; order Hyphomicrobiales; family Rhizobiaceae; genus Rhizobium; species Rhizobium sp. NPDC092011. Next base: position 734,252 of record NZ_JBIVSO010000001.1, on the reverse strand, counting down.
GACGGTTTCGACGTCACCGTGCCCGCGCTCGGCGAGGACAGGATCCCGGTGAAGGTGACCATGATCAATGCCCAGGGGCAATATGCCACCTGGCGAGCGACACGGGCGACCGGCGATTTCGATCTGCGCACCTTCGAGGTGCGGGCAACGCCTGCAAAGCCGATACAAGGCCTGCGTCCCGGCATGAGCGTCATTGCATCCTGGCCGCCGGCAGGGCACTGAGATGATGGCGAAAGGGCGGCTGCGCCCCGGTTTCCTGACGGTCTTCAGACGGGAATTCGATCATTTCCGCCGCCGCCCGTTCCTGCTGTTCCTGACGACCGTGCTGCCGCTGCTGCTCATGGCGGTGCTTGCCGCCGTCTTCAGCGCCGGCCTTGCCACGAAGCTGCCGATCGCCGTGCTAGATCTCGACAACACCGATCTTTCAAGAACGATCATCAGGACGGTCGACGCCACGCCGGATGCCGCCGTCGCCCGCAATGTCTCCGATCTCTCGGAAGGACGCCAGCTGATCCTGTCGGGTGCTGTCCACGGGCTGTTGATGCTGCCGCGCAACCTCGAGCGCGACGTCTTTTCCGGGCGCCGCCCCGAGGTCGTCTTCTTCTACAATACCCAGACGATGACGACGGGCAATCTGACGCTGCGCGGCGTCAGCGCCGCCGTCCAGACCATCGCCGCCGGTATCAGGCTGTCGTTACGCACCTCGCAGGGCCAGCCTCTCGACGAGGCCGAAGAGCAGCTGGCGCCGATCCCGGTGCAGGTCAATCCGCTGTTCAACCCGACACTCAACTATGCGCATTTCCTGCTCGCCGCCCTTTTGCCGAGCGTGCTGCAGGTCATCATCGTCACCACCATGGCCTATGCCGTCGGGCTCGATGTCGAAACCAGCCATCGGCTGCGCATCCTGAGGCACCTCGGCGGCGGATTGTGGCCGGCGATGGCGGGGAAGATCCTCCCCTATACGCTGCTGTTCCTCGTGGTGCTCGGCATTGCAGACTGGGTTCTCTTCCGCTTTTTGGGCATGCCGCTGCGCGGCGACCGCTATCTGCTGCTAGCGTGCGGCATCCTGTTCGTGCTGGCCAACCAGCTTATCGGCACGCTGCTGGCGCTGCTGCTGAAGCCGATGGCCAATGCCATCAGCATCGGCACTCTTTTGATGGCGCCCGCCTTCGGCTTCATGGGGATCGGCTTTCCGAGGATCGGCATGAATGCCTTTGCCTATTCCTGGGGCCAGATCATTCCGGGCACCTGGTATATGACGGCGCGCATCGATCAGACGCTGCGCGGAACGCCGCTCTATCTGTCCCTGAAGCCGGTTGCTGTGCTGCTGTTCATGGTGGTGCTGCTGGCGGGCCTGACGGCCTTGCGGCTGGAGGTGATGCGGGCGCGGCGGCAACGCGAGCGCGAGCAGCCGATCGCACCTGAACCGAACACGTCTGGGAGAGCGGCTGGATGAAGGATATGCTGACGATCTGCCGCATCGAACTGAAGCGCGTGCTGACCCTGAAGCCGGCCTTTTCCGTGCTTGTGATCGCCGCCATCATCTATGCCGTCCTTTATCCGCAGCCCTATCGCACCGAAGCCCTGCGCGACGTGCCGATCGCCGTCGTCGATCTCGACGGCACGGACAGCAGCCGGGATCTTGCCCGTCGCATCGATGCATCGCCCGATGTCGCCGTCGGCGGCGTCTTTCCCGATCGGCGAAATGCAGAGCGCGAGGTCTATGCCCGCAACCTCTCCGGCCTCCTCGTCATTCCCAAGGACTTCGAGCGCGACCTGCTGCACAATCGCCAGTCGCCGATCGCGCTCTATGCCGACGCCAACTACTTTCTGATCTATCAGCGTATCTCCGGCGGTGTCTCCGCCGTCGCAAAGACCATGGGTGCCAGCATCGAGACCGCCCGGCTGGTCGCCGCCGATGTCGATCCCCGCATGGCTGCTGCCGCCGCCGACCCGATGCCGCTCACCGCCGTGCCGCTGTTCAACCCCCAGGGCGGCTATGCGACCTATATCCTGCCCGCCGCCTTCATCCTCATCATGCAGCAGACGCTGCTCATCGGCGTCGGCCTGCTCGGCACCTACAGGAACGATGCCATCCGCACCGGGCCTGCGGCCTCGATCGGGCCGGTGGCCGTCGTCATGGGAAAGCTGCTCGCCTATCTGATCATGGAGGCCGTCATCGCGCCTTTCTATCTGATCGTCATTCCCTATCTCTACAACATCCCCCGCCTTGGCACGCCGCTGTCGATCTTCATCTTCGCCCTACCCTTCGTGCTCTCGGTCAGCGCGCTTGGCCTGGTCATCGCCAGCCTGTTCCGCAGCCCGCTGACGGTGCAGCTCGTCTCCGCAGCCCTCGGCATCCCCTTCCTGTTCCTCGCCGGCTTCTCCTGGCCGACCGAGGCGATCCCGCCCTTCCTGCACGCGGTCGGAACCATCCTGCCCAGCACTTCCGCCATCAACGGCATCGTCGCAACCGCACAGCTCGGCGCGCCCCTACACGACCTGAGATACCCATTCCTCACCCTCTGGATCCTCGCAGCCCTCTACACAGCAATCGCAATCATCCTCGAAAGCCGAAGCAAAGGCCGGCTCGCTCAGAATGCATGACGACGGTACGCAGCCGGCTTTGACACGGCTGCCGGAGTTGAGAGTGAGGGGTTAAATCCGGCGACAGGAATTGCCGGGGACGAATTTCGGTGTCAGCACGAAATCCTGCGGCGGCTCGACTGCGCCTTGAGGACTGGTGATGCGGTGCATGAGACGTCTTGCGATGATACCGCCAAGCGCCAATGTATCCTGCACTACCATGGTGATGCGTGGCGTGATGACGGAGCTCCATTGCACATTGTCGATCATGGCGAGCGAGATATCCTCGGGACAGCGAAAGCCCAGTTCCTGCATGGCCTGCAGGGCCGAAAGCGCAACCGTATTGTTGGCGCCCAAAATCGCGGTCGGGCGCTCCGGCTGGATGAGCAGACGCATCGCCGCCTCATAACCGGCCGTGCGGGTGAACTGTCCATCCACGACGAAGTTGGGATTAACCTCTATACCGGCATTTGCCATCGTATCGGTAAATCCCCGATAGCGTTCCGTCGCGGTGTGCATATGGCTCGGGCCGGTGATGAAGGCGATGCGCCTGTGACCAAGCTGGAGGAGATGCTCCGTCAGCATCGCGCCGGCCAGGTGGTTGTCGGAACCGACGAAATCGCGTTCGATGCCGGCAACCTTCTGGTCGAAGCAGACAATCGGCACATTCAGGCCGGCGACGAAGTCGAGATAATTCTGGTCGTGCCCAGAGGGCGCAAGCGCCAGGCCTGCGGCCTTGAGGCCGATCAGATGCTCGACCATCGCTCGCTCGCGATCCGTCTTGCCCGAGGAGTCCGTAACGACAACAAAGTGTTCGTGATCGAGTGCATAATTCTCCAGCTCACGCCGGATATCCCCGAAAAACGGATTACCGACATTCCCGACCACGAAGCCGATCATGCGGCTGCGACCGCGCGCCAGGCTTTGAGCAAGCGGATCGGCAACGAAGCCGACGGTGGCAATCGCCTGCCGGATTTTCTCCAATGTCTTCTGGCTGACTCGCGCCGGATTGCTTAGAGCCAGCGACACCGTCGAAACGGATACGTCAGCGAGTTTGGCGACGTCGCGAATAGTTGCCATGAATTTTTCGAACCGTTTCTATCGCCGATGACCTTCCGGTTGAAGGTATTTCTTTCGATGAATCTTCGACGCAAATCTAGCATTTGCTGGCTACTAAGCAATATGCCGAAAGAGGTTTCAACAGCGAGCTTGACATATAGGGTGATCGATTCAATGATAGAAATCGAACCGGTTCGATTGAGCCGCAAATCCTGGGAGGATAGTGTGAGCGACGCAGCGATCAGTGGCGGCCAGAATGTGGCCGATGGCAAGGCATGGTTTGGACGTGACCGCTTCGGCATGTTCATCCACTTCGGACTTTATGCCCTCGGCGCGCGCCATGAATGGCTGAAAAACCGCGAGGAATTCACTACCGAGGCCTATCAGAAGTATTTCGACAACTTCGATCCCGATCTTTACGACGCCCGCGAATGGGCGCGCCGCGCGCGCCAGGCCGGCATGAAATATGTCGTTCTCACAGCGAAACACCATGAAGGTTTCTGCCTTTGGGACAGCAAGGTGACCGACTACAAGGTCACCAATACGCCTTACGGCAAGGATCTGATCGGCCCTTACGTCGAAGCGCTTCGCGCCGAAGGCTTGAAGGTCGGCTTCTACTACTCCCTGCTCGACTGGCATCATCCGGACTTCCCGATCGACGCGCATCATCCGCAGCGTAATCATCCGGACGCGGCCAAACTCAATGAGGGCCGCGACGTCAGGCGCTATGCCAAATACATGCGCGATCAGGTGACCGAACTCCTGACGAACTTCGGCAAGATCGATGTCATCTGGTTCGATTTCAGCTATCCCCGCCGCGTCTACAAGGGCCTACCCGGTAAGGGCCGCGCCGAATGGGAAAGCGACGACCTGATGAAGCTGGTGCGTCAGTTGCAGCCAGACATCATTGTCGGCGACCGTCTCGATCTGCCGCGCGACGCCGACCACATGCCGGATCTGGTGACGCCGGAACAATATACCCCGCGCGTCGCTCCGACCGTCGCCGGTCTGCCGGTGCGCTGGGAGGCCTGCCACACCTTCAGTGGCTCCTGGGGCTATTACCGCGACGAGACAAGCTGGAAGGACGCCGGCCAACTCATCAACATCCTTATCGATACGGTTTCGCTCGGCGGGAACCTTCTCATGAATGTCGGCCCGACCGGCCGTGGCACCTTCGATGCCCGCGCCATCACCGCACTCGACACCTATGGCGAATGGATGCGGCTGAACGGCCGCGCGATCTACGGCGCCGGCCCTTCCGCCTACAAGGCGCCGAGCGGCTGCCGCTTCACCCAGAAGGGCAATCGGCTCTATCTGCACATCCAGACCTGGCCGTTCCGCCACATCCACATCGAGGGACTGGGGCGGAAGGTGAAGTATGCACAGTTCCTGCACGATGCCAGCGAGCTGCATTGGCTCGACCCGGATGCCGAGGTCGATTCCAATATCGGCGTCGCCGTCGGCGAAGGCATCCTGACGCTTGAACTGCCAGTTCTGAAGCCCGACGTCGTGACGCCGGTCATCGAGCTGATCCTGAAAGACTGAAGGAGATAGCAGAGCCCAGCCCCGGTGCCATCATGAGCCGCGAAGCCGAACTCATAGCCGCGATGACCCCTCTGATCGCCGATCTGGCGGAAGACGGCAGTGGCGCCGTCGCCCTTGCCGGCTCGCGTGGCAAGGGACGGTCGGATGCGCAATCGGATTTCGATTTTCGCGTCTATGCCGACGCCTATCGGGGGCCGGAGGTTCGCCAAACAGCAGCGTGGCGGCGTTTCGATGCCGCGCTGCGAGGCTGGCAGACCGAGGGTATTCGAATGGATGGAGTCTGGATGCGGCGCTACGCCGGCGTCCAACGCGATCTGGACTCCTGGCTTGCCGGTATCGTCGTGCCTAAAAGCTTCGAATGGACGATCTGGGGCTACCATCTGCCGACGGACCTTGCGAGCCAGCAGATCATCGCCGATCCACGTGGTCTGCTCGCTGGCTGGAAGCGACAGCTGGCGCAATATCCGGAAGCGCTGAGGGCCTCGGTCCTCAGCCAATACATGGATATTCTGCGCTACTGGGCCAAGGATTATCACTATGAAAGCAAGGTCGTTCGCCGCGATCTCGTCTTTCTGGTCGGGCTGACGGGCAAGCTTGCCAATGCCATCCTGCAGACCGTCTTTGCCTTCAACCGGGTCTATTTTCCGGGTGATGGCTGGAATTTACCCATGGCAGCCGAACTCGAACGACTGCCGCCAGACTTCCTCCAGCGCATGACCGCCATTCTGGAGCCGGGGCAGGATCCGGATATCTGGCGGCGCCAGCGAACGGAATTGATCGGCCTCATTGCCGACCTGGAGGCGATGATCGCGGCCTGAACGGGCCGCAAGACCAAACCGGAGGGGAGCGTCCGGAGTGTGATGAACATCACTGCAACCAAAGTCATTCAGGAGGAGGAACCATCATGAAGCGTTCATTGATTTTCGCCGCCGCCCTTGCGGCGAGTTCGCTATCCGGCATCGGCGCGCAGGCGCAGGCGCAGGATGCTCCTGTGACCCTGACCTGGCAGATGTGGGGAGCGCCGAACGACGCGGAGCTCTGGCAGCAGCTGGCGGACCTGGTCACGCAGCAATATCCCGACATCAAGGTCAAGCTGCAGCTCTCCGGCTGGACGGACTATTGGACGCGCCTGCCGGTCCTGGCGGCTTCGGGAGAAGTTGCCGATATCGTCTCGATGCAGTCGATGCGCATACCGAATTTCTACTCTATCCTGACACCGCTCGACGACTATGTGAAAAAGAGCGACGTAAAGATCGCCGACTTCGAAACGTCGATTATGGCCGGGCTGTCCCGTGATGGTAAACTCTATGCCCTGCCCTATGACGTCGGCCCGTGGATGGTCTTCTACAACCGCGACAAATTCACCGCCGCCGGGCTGAAAGAACCCGCCAAGGATTGGACCTTCGACGACTTCAAGGCCGACGCCAAGGCGCTGACCAAAGATGGAACCTATGGTTACGGCACCCAGGCCTTCGATTTCATTGCAGGCCCCGTCGCGCTAGGTGCCGACTATTTCAATGCCGATAACGAATTCGACCTCACCAATGCCGGATTTGTCGATGCGTTCAGCAAATATGCCGATCTCACCTCCAAGGACAAACTCTCGCCCGTCTTTGCTTCCGCCGCCGACGCCTCCGCCGCAAGCGGCCGCTTCGCCTCCGGCAATGTCGCCATGTATATTGACGGCCCATGGTCGTTGATTACCGGGCAAGCCAACGTCAATTTCAAGATCGGCATCGCGCCGCTGCCGCGCGGAACGGGACCCTCGCGTTTCCTCACCGCCTGTTCCGGCTGGGGCATTTCCGCCACCAGCCAGCACAAGGATGCCGCCTTCAAGGCGCTACAGGTGCTGACTGGTCCGAAGGCAGCCGAAATCCTCGGCGCTGCCGGACGCGCGCTGCCGGCACGGCTCGCACAGCAGACGTCCTGGTATGACGGCGCTGCCAAGAATGTCGCCGGTACGCGCGACACGCTGGAATATATGTTCGCCCACACCACACCGTTCCGTATCAACGAGAAATGGAACCAGTTCGAAAATCTGGTGATGCAATATGTACCGCTGGCGCTGACGGGAGACTCCAAACCCGCAGGCGTGCTCAGCGACATTCAAAGCCAGCTTCCATAGACCGGGCATCTCGCCGGCCTGCGGCCGGGCTCAGTTGCTCGACCGCAGCGCCATCGCCGGAAAGGAGAGGCCCATGATGCTGGGCAAACATACCGATATGATTGCAAGATCAAGGCCACGTTCGCGCAAATGGTTCCGAGGCGAGGGATGGACCGCCTTGTTCTTCCTGCTGCCGAGCTTGATCGGCATCATCCTGTTCCTCGTCCTGCCGATCCTTGCTTCGATCGCGCTCAGCTTCACCAATTGGCAGCTGCTCGGCACGCCGCGCTTCATTGGCCTTTCCAACTATGTGCGCCTGTTTACGGCCGACCCGCAATTCTGGACGGTCATGCGCAACACGATCTTCTTCACCGTCGAATATCTGGTGCTAAACATCATCATCTCACTCGGTCTGGCGACCTGGATCTCAAGCCTGAAGATCGGACAGCGCTGGTTCCGCGTGATCTTCTTTCTTCCGACCTTCACCCCGCTCATCGCCGTTGCCATGGTCTGGATGCTGATCTTCACGAGCGGCGGTCTTTTCGACAGCTTGATGGCTGCTCTGTCGATACCCTTTGCAGGCATTCTCAACGATCGCACGCTCGCGATGCAGGCGGTCGTTCTGACATCGCTCTGGGCCGGTGTCGGCTATAATACGGTTCTCTTCAACGCCGCTCTCGACATGGTGCCGGCAACCTATCTGGAGGCCGCACGCATCGATGGCGCAACGGCCTGGGACCGTTTCTGGAAAATCCGCCTGCCGCTGATCTCGCCGACGCTGTTCTTCGGCACCGTCATGACGGCGATCACCTCGTTGCAGGTCTTCGACCAGATTTTCGTCATGACCAAGGGCGGCCCGGGATCGTCGACCGCGACGCTCGGCTACGCCATCTACCAACGCGGCTTTCAGAACTTCCAGATGGGCTATGCCTCGTCGATCGCCTGGGTGATGTTCGCGCTGATCATGGTGCTGACAGCCCTGCAATTCTGGTTCCAGCGCAAATGGGTGCATTATGACGCTTAAATCCGAAGCCAAAGCGCGCCGGAAGCTGGCGCTTGAAGTCATCAATCACCTGGCAATCGCGCTCGTCGCAATCGCCTTCCTGTTTCCCTTCTTCTGGATGGTTTCGAACGCAGTACGCTCGAATGCCGAGGTAACGGCGATACCGGTACGCATTCTCCCCGAGGTCTTCGAATGGGGCAATTTTGCCGCCGCCTGGACCCGGCTGCCCTTCGGCCGCTTCTTCCTCAACAGCGCCGTCATCGCCGTCTGCGTGACGGCGATCACCGTCGTCGTTTCCTGTCTCTCCGGCTATGCCTTCGCGCGGCTGAAATTCAGAGGACGCGACACGCTGCTGCTCGGTTACATCGGCACGCTGATGGTGCCGCCGCAGATGCTCATCATTCCGCTGTTTCTGATCGTCAACAAACTTGGCCTCGTCAACACCTTCCCCGGCGTGATCCTGCCTGTCGCCTTCGGCACCTTCGGCGCATTCCTGATGCGGCAGTTCTTCCTCTCCATTCCCATGGAGCTGGAGGAAGCAGCAAGGATCGACGGCGCCTCGCGCCTGCGCATCCTCATCAGCATCATCGTGCCGCTGTCCACGCCGGCGATCGGCCTTCTATCGCTCTTCACCTTCATCGGGCAGTGGAACAACTTCCTCTGGCCGCTGATCGTCATGACCGGTGCCGACAATGCCACCCTGCCCGTCGGCCTCACCCTGTTCCAGACGCAACAGGGAACGCAGTGGAACTACCTGATGGCCGGCGCCACCCTTTCCATGCTTCCAGGGATATTCCTCGCGATCATCCTGCAGAAGCTCATCTACAACAGCATCGCCCTCAATGCGGGCATGGGCGGGCGCTGAAGCACCGGCCGACACTTTCGGGAGAGATCCATGGCGAAATTGACCATTCGCAACGCCATCAAACGCTACGGCGCACTCGAAGTGCTGCATGGCGTCTCCGTCGCAGCACAGGATGGCGAATTCGTCGTGCTCGTCGGACCTTCTGGCTGCGGCAAATCCACCTTGCTGCGCATGATCGCCGGGCTTGAAAGCATCAGCGACGGCGAGATCGAAATCGGCGATCGCATCGTCAACGATCTCGAACCCAATGAGCGGGACATCGCCATGGTGTTCCAGTCCTATGCGCTCTATCCGCACATGACCGTGCGTGACAACATGGCTTTTTCGCTGAAGCTTGCTCGCCGCAGCCGCCAGGAGATCGAGCAGAAGGTCAACGATGCCGCCGCGATCCTCGATCTCGCCGCTCTTCTCGACCGCTATCCCCGGCAATTGTCCGGCGGGCAGCGCCAGCGCGTGGCGATGGGGCGCGCCATCGTTCGCAACCCCGCCGTCTTCCTCTTCGACGAGCCGTTGTCCAATCTCGATGCAAAACTGCGGGTACAGATGCGTACCGAGATCAAGACACTTCACCAGCGGTTGGGAACCACCATGGTCTATGTGACGCACGACCAGATGGAGGCTATGACCATGGCCGACCGCATCGTCGTCATGCGCGGCGGCCATATCGAACAGATCGGCTCGCCGCTTGATATCTACGACGCACCGACCAACAGCTTCGTCGCCGGCTTTATCGGATCGCCTTCGATGAACTTCATAGACGGCATCGTAACCGACCGAAACGGAACTCTTGGACTGGAGGACGCAGAAAACCTGCATTGGCCGCTGCGAGAAAGCGCCCGCCGCCATCTCGGACGATCCCTCCAACTCGGCATCCGCCCGGAACATATTGCCATCGACGACGCTGGCGTGCAGGCCAAGGTGATCATCATCGAGCCGACGGGTTCGGAGACGCATCTGCAATTGCAGGCCGGCGGTCAATCGATCGTGGCTGCCGTCAGGGATCGCCCGCCCGTATCAGCCGGTCAGCCGATCCAGCTCAGGATCGATCCGGCAAAAACGCATCTGTTCGATCCATCGAACGGAGAGCGTTTGCATTGACCGCGGAGCTTCACTGCTGGCCCAACCGCCGCGGATAAAATCTTCTATCGGCACGGCTTTTGGGTTTCAAAACCTAGTCACGGCTCGGACTCCGCTTTAAAGACAGGGCACGGTTTGCTTAGCCTGGAGAGAAAACTGATGAGCCAAGAAGGCCAGAAGACGATTGCCACCTGGTATGTGGATCCGGACGCCGAGGACAGAATGTCGGATGGTCATGCGCCGATCTGGAGACATCTGATCGACCTGATCGCCGAGCGCGATCTCACCGCCAAGAGCGTGGTCGATTTCGGCTGCAATCAGGGGGGGCTTCTGCGTCATCTCTATGCGATCAGACCCTTTCACAAGGCCCTTGGCATCGACATCGCCGAGCAATCGATCGCCAAGGCGGAAGCCTTCAAGGGCAATCTGCCGGTCCAGCATGCCGTGAGTGGAACGCTCGATGGCTGGATGGAAGAGTTCGATCTCGCGATCAGCCACGAGGTCATCTATCTCGTCGAGGATATCGATGCGCACGCCGCGGATATCTGGAAGGCATTGAAGCCCGGCGGCGTCTATTATGCCGTCACCGGCTGCCATACGGACAATCCGCTTTGGCCGAAGTGGCGCGATCTCGTTGCCAAGCGCACGAACACCGTCGTACAGGATCGCTCGATTTCCGATTACGGTCGCGCCTTTGCCAAGGCAGGCTTCGCAGTCTCCGGCCGCAAGCTTGAGTATGACGGCTTCATACCTTTCGTCGAAGATGGCTGGACGCCCGACTTCGCAGATGCGCTCGACTATTACACGCAGACCAAAATCGTCTTCCGGCTCGTCAAGCCAATGGCTGGTTGAGCCGCGTCAGCTCGACATCGAAATGCGGCGGCGCGTCGGGGCTCACCTGGACAAACCGCCCCTTTACCCGGAAGGTCTTTTCGATCAGCCCGCTTTCGGCGAGCGCTCTCGGCTCGCCGTCGAAGCGAAGTTCGCCCTTTTCCAGCAGCGAGATGCGATCGCTGACGGCAATCGCCTGATTGATATCGTGGATCGCCATGATGACGGTGACACCCCTCTCCCGGCTCAAGCGATGGACGAGATCGAGCACCTCGACTTGATAGCCGATATCGAGAAACGAGGTCGGCTCGTCGAGCAGCAATATGCCGGCTTCCTGCGCAAGTGCGGCGGAGATCCAGGCCCGCTGCCGCTCGCCGCCGGAAAGTTCCCGCAGCGTTCGGTCGGCAAGGCTTGAGAGCCCCGTACTTTCCAGCGCCCAATCAATCGCCTCTTCATCCCGGCGATCATAGCTGCGGAACAGTCCGACATGGGCGAAGCGACCCTGCCGCACCAACTGCGCAATCGTCATCTCATCGGGTGCCGATGGTTGCTGCGGCAGGAAGGCGAGCTTCTTGGCGATCGCGCGCCGCGACATGGTTGCGACCGAGCCCCCTTCGATCGTCACCTGTCCCTCCGCCGGAGCAATCAGGCCGGCAAGCGCCTGCAGGGCGGTGCTCTTGCCTGATCCGTTCGGGCCGATCAGCGCCCGGATTTCGCCTGGCTTCATGGAAAGGCTGAAGTCGTCGAGAGCTTTGCGACGACCATAGAAAACGGAGAGTTGCGAACAGGAAAGCGGCATGGCGATCTCAGGGGATTCTTCTTAGGAGGGCAAGCAGCACGGGCACGCCGACAATTGCGGTGACGACCCCGATCGGCACCTCTTCCGCCTGACCGACGAGGCGACCGATCAGATCACCCAGCGTCACGAAAATCGCGCCGAGGACGGCAGTCAAAGGCAGAACCAGTGGGAAGTGCCGGCCAGCGAGGAAGCGCGCCAGGTGCGGAACGACCAGCCCGACAAAGACGATTGGACCGACGGCACCGACGGCACTGGCCGCAAGCGCGCAGGAAACCAAGAGCACGACGGAAAACTGCCGCCGATAGGCAAGCCCGAAGGAGCGCGCAACCTGCGCATCGAATTGCAGCATAACCAGAGGGCGATAGATCAGCGGCAGGAGAAGGAGACCCGCGATCGTAAATGGCAGGAGAAACAGGGCATGATCCCAAGTGCGCGCGTAAAGACTGCCCGAAAGCCATTCGAGAATGATCTCGATGCGGGCCGATCCCCAGCCGGCGATAAGGCCGACGGCAAGCGCATGCAGGACCGCGCCGATGGCGACGCCGCAAAGCGTGATACGTAGCGGGCTAAGCTCCAGTCGGAAGGCAAGCGTGTAGATGATGCCTCCGGCGATCATCCCACCGGCAAGGCCGGCGATGGGGAGCCAAGCGATCGGCAGCTCCGCCACCGTATTCTCGCCGGGATTGAAGATATAAACCGTGAAGAGCAGAAACAGCGTGACGGTCAGCGTCGCGCCCTGCGAGACACCCATCAGCGAGGGGTCGGCGAGCGGGTTCCGCGTGATCGTCTGAAGCAGCAAACCGGCGATGCCGAACTGAATACCTGCGAGAATGCCGGTGACGATGCGCGGCAGCCGGATATCCAGAATGATCGACTGCGCCTCGGGCGAACCCTTGCCGCTCAAGACAGCAAGCACATCGGCGACAGGCAGATCGACAACGCCGAGGAATATCGAGGCAATTAGGGAGAGAAGCGCAAGGACCAGTACGATCGGCAACGTGCCTCTTCGCGGCAGATGAATGGCGGGAGTATCTACCGTCATAGACCATTCCCCCGAAATTGCAGGCGGCCGCGCTGAATGAGGTAAATGAAAACGGGGCCGCCAATCAACCCCGTGATGATGCCGACCGGAAGCTCCTTCGGAATGGCAATCGTACGGGCGATAAGGTCGGCGATCGTCACGATCAACGCTCCGATGGCGGCGCAAAGCGCGATTTCCCAGGCTGCGCCACGCGGCTTCAACAGCCGCGCAATATGTGGCGCCGCCAGCCCGACGAAGGCGACCGGTCCCGCGACGGGCGCGACACCGGCGACGGGACAGACGCCGAGCACGAGCATCACGGGTTTCCAGAGGTTGAGTTGTACGCCCATGCCGGCTGCCGCATGGTCGCTGAGCGCGAACATGCCGACCACGCGATGAAGCACCAATGCGCCCGCCACGCCGACGACGACCCAGGGGAACATGTAGCCAAGATGCGACCAGGAGCGTCCCTGAAAGCCGCCGGAGAGCCAGAAGAGAAGAGATGTCGATTGCGGCCCTGTCAGCAGCAATACATAGATCGTGATGGCGCCGAGAAACAACGAGACGCTGACGCCGCCAAGCGCCAAATGCAGAGGTCGCCCTTGCCCACCCTTTGAGACCCAGAAGGTAACGGCCGCCGCAGCCAGGCCTCCTGCAAGGCCGATGAATGGGTAGTAGGCAGGTGACAGCCAAGGGAGGAAAACGAAGCAGCAGACGATCGGTGTGATCGCACCGGCGGTGACGCCCGTGATCCCCGGATCTGCGAGCGGATTTCGCGTCAGCGTTTGCAGCAGATAGCCGGAGACAGCAAGCCCGGCACCTGCAACCGCAGCCGCGAGACTTCGCGGCAGCCGCAGCGTCCAGACGAGAATGGAATCGACCTTGCCATCCGGGTTTAGAAGGACGCGGATGGCATCCGAAACCGTCAGGACTTTCGCGCCGGGCAGCAGCCCGATGAAGAGCGTGAGCAAGGTCGCGGCAACAAGAAGCGCGATCACCGCCAGTGATCTGCGCGCATCCATCGTGGCCACGGCCCGAGGCATTTACTTCTGGATGTCGGCCGGAATGATCTTGGCGGCTTCCGCCCTCACATCAACGGCCGGAAAAGCATCGGGATAGAGATAGTGCGCGGCCTCGCGCAGAACGATCTCGCGAGCGATCGGCCCGTTGGTCTCGACCCACTGATCCCCAACGTAAAAGACCCTCTTGTTCTTGACGGCGGTGAGTTCTTGCCAGATCGGGTTGTTCTCATGCGGACGATCCGGACCGGAATCGTAGATGAACAAGACCTCCGGATCCTTCTCGAGCATGGTTTCCAGGCTCAAATCGATCCCGAAAGGGCCGCCCGGCGTCTTCGGTCCGGCGATGTTATCGCCACCGATGGCAGCAAGGATGGAAGCGGCTGTATTTTCCGTATGGAAAGCGAAAGGCGTCTCGCCGCCCCACATGATTGCAAAGCGCGGATGCACGGTCTTCGGCACCTTGGCGGCGATCTCGTCGAGGTGCTTGTGGAAATCGGCGTTGAGCTGCAACCCCCGCTCCGGCTTGCCGAGGATCTTTGCGAATTCCGCGATTTCCTTGTCGCTCTCGGTCAGGAGTTCCATGTTGTAGGCGAGATAGGGTGCTATCTTTTCCAGCTGCGGCGCGTTGCCGACCGTGTAGCGGCGGATCGCCACGATGAGATCTGGTTTGGCCTGCGACAGCAGCTCCAGATTGGGCTTGGCGCGTTGGCCGATCTGCGCCATTTGCGCGGTCAGGCCGAGAAGAAAATCCGGCTGCCGGCCAGCGGTCATATAGGTGCTTGCGACCGGCTTGATGCCGAGAGCTAGTGCGACGTCGTCAGCAAAATAGGAAATTGCGGCGATCCGTTTCGGCTGCGCTGGCACTTCGACCTTGACGCCACGATCATCCGTCACTGAAACGGTTTTCGCATCCTCCGCCGCAGCGGAGTTGGCTGCCATTACAGCGAGCAGACCGAAAATTGATACGATTTTACGGGCGCTGTTCGCCATCGCGGGATCCTCCATCAGATGCGCGAAATGGCTTTAGTCAATAAAGAGGAGTTTTGCAATCCAGTTTCGCTTCATGCTCCTCGACAAACCGCAGCCTCGCGAGCACATGCAACCTTAGGCACGCAACGCAGCCGCAGGACTTGAGCGCAAGGCACTGAATGCAGGCACAACGGAGATCAATGCGGCAACGGCCAAAAACCCACCAATGAGCCACGCATCGTCGAGCGCAAAGCCGACCGGCAAGTGGACAGCAGTCGAGGCAGCCAGCCGCGCCGAGATAACCAGTGCTGCTGCGTAGCCGAGCGCAATGCCGAGCGCGATGCCCGCCGCAAACAGGATGAACAGTTCGCCCCAGACGATTCCTACAATCGCACGGACAGGCGTCCCGAGCGCGCGCAACGCGCCGATCTGCCGCCGCCGTGAACCGACATGCATGACCGTGACCAGTACGATGGCGGCGATGACAATCCCCTGCGTGCCAAGCGCGATTGCCAGCAACAGGCTGCGGGCATCGCCCAGCGTCGCGTAGAGCCTCGTCAGCACTTCGCCGGGGAAGACACCGAGCGTTGCTCCCGTTCGATATTCCTGCCGAAGACGATAAGCGTCGGCGATCGTTTTGGGTTTGACGAGTACGGCCGGCACTCCGGGCGTCTGCGCATCGAAATGCTCGTCGAGCGGTGCATCGGCATCCACATGGCCATGCGCATGATCATGGTCATGACCTTGATCTCCGGCTCCATGCGGCTCGACTTCATCGCCATCATGATCATGATGCTCTTGCGCATGCATGCCGTGCAATTGCCAGACGGCGCGGATCGGCACGAGTATCGCCCGATCCCAGGCGGTGCCTGTCGGCGCCATGCGACCCGTAACCCTATAGGCAATCGCAGTATGAGTCTCGCCGCCGGTCTCGGCCGTGCCGTGCATCGGCTTGATTTCCGCCCCCACCGACGAGGTAACATCCGAACCGACGACCGCCTCGCCGAGACGCGCGAAAAGCAAGCCCTGCGCCAGAGACGGTGAAAGCGATGAAATCAGGCTTGTCGTGGTGCCGACGATCGGGAAGCCATAGGCGGAATCGCCGAAACCGACGGGCGCCGCCAGCTCGACACGCGGATCGCCGGCGAGGCGCGCAAGAATGGCGCCCTCCATCAGCGGCAATGGCGCAGGCTGCAGAAACACGGCAGAGAGCGCCAGCTGGGTCTCGCTCCCGGCCGCGCCGACAAGCAGATCGAATTTCTCGGCGGCGCGCGCGCTGCCGAGACGGACGGCACGCTCCTGAAGAGTAACCGTAACGCTCAGGGCAATCGAGAGCGCGATGAGCACCACGACGGCAAGTGCCCCGCTCCAGAAGCGACGAAGATCGGCGAGGATGAAAGAAATCATTGCGCGGCGACCTCTAGGCTATCTTCCTCAATGCGGCCGCTGGTGAGTTTGATCCGGCGTCCGAGACGCTCGGCAAGCGCGGCATCATGTGTCACGACGATGAGCGTCGTTCCCTCTTCGGCGGCAAGCTTCAGCAAGAGCTCGGCAACCTCATTCCCCGCCTGACGATCAAGGCTCGCCGTCGGCTCGTCCGCAATCACGACACCCGGCCGCTGCAGAAGGGCGCGGGCTACCGCAACGCGCTGCATTTCACCTCGCGACATGGTTTCGATCCCCTGCCGCGGACGGCCAATGCCGGTTGCCGTGAGCAGGTAGGACGCACGGTCACGCTCGGCCGGTGTCAGACGGCGGGAGAGGCGAACCGGAAGCACTACATTCTCGAAGGCGGACAGGCCCGGGAACAAATGAAAATCCTGCATGACGAGGCCGATGTTGCGGGCGCGGAACGCATCGCGCTTTCCAGAAGAGAGACGCGTCATGTCATGACCGCTCCAGCTGATATTCCCGCGTATGATTGTCTCAAGGCCGGTGATGGCATTGACGAAAGTGCTCTTTCCGGAACCCGAAGCGCCGGTAATCGCAAGCCGATTTCCGGCCGGCAGATGGAATCGTTCGATTGATAGCACCGGTGCGGCCAGGCCTGGAAACCGCATTTCAAGACCAGAAATATCGAGCGCAAGCATCGCGTCAGGCCGTCTTGAAGGATGCGTCTCGGAGACGCAATTGGCTGATGAAGCCGGTCTCGGGATCCGTCCAGGAACCGAACTCCAATACGCCCCGCGCCACGATCGGCGCATTGTATTGCACGAAAGTCTGCTTGGAGGAGAGATAGACCACCATGATATTGTCAGGCCAATCGGCATCGGACGAGCAGAACGGGCAGAGCGACATCGGGATTTCCGTCAGGACGAAGAAAGCAGCCTCTGCCTTCAAGGGCGGCGCCATGAAGCCGTTGATCGCGACATCCTTGCCGTTCAGCTGCTTCACCTTATCGGAAAATTCGAGGCCGAGCGGACCGAAACTCTTGTAAAGTTCACCGAATCCGAGCCTTTCAGCGGCACTTGTCCGAGTGGCAACGCCAACCATGGGCAGCACGGCAGCGGCCGTCAGCAGTGCCCGGCGGCTGATGTTTGCGGTCTTTCTCTCAAACATGAGAACCCCCATAAAATATGCAGGGACAGGCGGCTTTGCGCCGCCTGTCCCAATTCGCTGGTATCGGCAGGCTTACATCTTCGTCTCGGTGCCGAGTGCGAAGGCATCGGCCAGTACCTTGTAGACGTCGCTCTG
The DNA here is from genome assembly GCF_044756305.1 of Rhizobium sp. NPDC092011. Classification (NCBI taxonomy): domain Bacteria; kingdom Pseudomonadati; phylum Pseudomonadota; class Alphaproteobacteria; order Hyphomicrobiales; family Rhizobiaceae; genus Rhizobium; species Rhizobium sp. NPDC092011. The sequence goes on along the minus strand of NZ_JBIVSO010000001.1, from coordinate 716,677 downwards.
TTCCATGTAGCCGCGGAAGCCTTCCGCGCCCGGGCCTGCGGCCTGCAGAACGATATCGTCTACGGCATGAACGCCACTGTCTTCATCCTTCGGAATGTTGCCCTGAACGAAGACGGCGCCAGGTACGTCCTTGTAGGCTTCGTTGGCGACATATTCCTTCTTCTCGTTCTGGATCGCCGGGACGAACGGACCGTCGAGCTTCGGACGGAAGGTCTCGTAATGATCTGGACCGTTGTTGGCGGCCATGAACAGACGCCGGGAAACGTCGACGCGATCCGGATAGCCATCGCCATCCTTGTCTTCGTAGTTCGGGAAGCCGGCAGCAGCATAGGTGCCGACCTTTTCGCGCATTTCCGTACCCGGCTTATTGTCGTCGACGGTACCGATGATCGAGACGCCATGGGTATGGTCGCCGGTGACGACGATGAGCGTATCCGGGTTCTTGGCCTGGAATTCACGGGCAACGGCAACAGCCTTGTCGAACTCGATCGTATCGACCAGAGCGCGATCCCAATCGAGCGGATGGCTCATCTTGTCGATGGAGGCGCCTTCGACCATCAGGAAGAAGCCTTCCGGGTTCTTGGCGAGCTTGTCGAGCGCGACCTTGGTCATTTCGACAAGACCGGGCTGGTTCGGGAACTTGTCGACGGTGCCCTTCTTGAGGAACTCTCGGTCGAGCGTGACGTCGAGGTTGCCGGTGTGGAACAAGCCGAGCAGCTTGTCCTGGTTGGAGCCGGCAGCGGCAGCCAGTTCGTTCTTGTCGGTGGCAACGGCATAGCCGGCATCCTTGAAGAGCGCGATATAGTCCTTGTCGTCCTTGCGCTTCGAACCGGGTACGCTCTTGGCCAGGAAATAGGCCGAGCCGCCGCCGAGCAGGACATCCGGCTTGACGTCGTACATCATGCCGACGATCTCGGCCTTGTCGCCGCGCTTGCGGGTGTGGGAGACGAGCGCTGCCGGCGTTGCGTCTTCGACTTCGGCTGTTGTCACGATGCCGAGCGACTTCTTGCCGGTGCGGCGCAGGGCTTCACCGATGGTTTCGACCTTCGGATCGTCGAGGCTTGCCGGCGTACGGTCGGCGTAAACACCGAGCGCGTTCACGGCGGACTTGTGGCCGGTCATGTAGGCCGACATGGTGTTGGCGCTGTCGGTCGCGATGGCGGAAGTCGAAGAGGTGCCGATGAAGGCGACCGGCGGAACGTCGTCCATGGCGAGACGGCCGTTGGCCTTGCCCTCGGTCATGCCCTTGGACATGATGCGGGCGCCGGTGCGATGTGCAACCGAGAGACCGTCGCCGAGCAGGAAGATGATGTTCTTGGCCTTGGGAGCGGCCGACGTGCCGTAGACTTCCCAGTTGACCGATTTCTTCTCGTCGCCAGCCGCAACCTCGACCTTGTACTGACCGGGCTTGCCAAGCTTGATGCCGCGCAGGATGAGTGCAGATCCAAGAACCTTGTCTTCGGCACCCTTTTCCTCGGCGACGAAATCGGCGGCCTTGCCGAATACGGCGTCGTAGCTCTCGCCGTTGATCGTGACCTTTACGTCTTCCGGCTTGACGACCTTGCTGAATTCAACCTTGAAATCGAAAGGTGATCCCACAAGTACCGTTGCCCGGTCCAACGGATAGACCGTCGCTGCATTGGCGGCCCCAGCCAAAGCAGTTGCCGACACCATCGAAAGAAGAAGTTTACGCATTGAATACCCCCGCGTCTTGGTTACTTCCCCTTCCCCCATATAAAAGGCATATGACAGCCACATAAAAAGCGGGCAACTTTCTGCAACCGGCAATTCCAAATAGGAACCACTAAGGAATGCTGATTGTATGGGCACCATCTAACAGACGCGGCGAGACAAGCGGGGCTGATCGCCTCGCAATATGATCGGACCGAGCTCGAAGCTCTCCTATTGGGGCTTTGCGCGGTCCGGATGGGCGGCCTGAAAGGCAGACAGCTTGGCACATCTGCCGTCGATCTCGACGATCCGGGTGAGGTCGGTCAGATCAACACCCCAGCGGCGCGCATTGTAGACTTGAGGAACAAGACAGATATCTGCCATGCCCGGCGTATCGCCAAAGCTGAAGGCGCCGTCGAACTTGCCCAACATTCGCTCGAGCTTGCGAAGTCCATCGGCAATGAAATGCCTCATCCATTCCTCGCGAGCATCGCCCTTGTCCGTTATGGTCATGACATAGGCTGCGACATGCATGTTGCATATCGGATGGATGTCCATGGCAACCGCATAGGCAAGCGTCCGCACGTGCTGGCGGTCCGCAATGCCGGCCGGCAGCAATCCGCGTTCCGGCCGCAGCTCGGCCAGATACTCGACGATGGAGAGCGACTGTGTCATGACCTGCCCATCGATCACCAGCGTCGGAACGAGGCCTTGCGGGTTGAGCTCCAGATATTCAGGGCTCTTTTGCCTGCCTTCCAGCAGGTTGATCGGCACAGTCCTGTAGCTGATCCCGAGCATGTTGAGCGCGATGCGAACACGGTAGCTCGCCGACGATCTCCAGTAATCGTAAAGGACGACGTCGTTCATCGCGCCTAAGGCCCTTCATATTTCTGCACGGTCTGCTCGATGGCTCCGAAGATCGAGTGGCCGGTGCGATCATGCATCTCGATGCGAACCTGATCGCCGAAGCGCATGAAGGGTGTTTTCGCCGCGCCGGTCTCGATCGTCTCGATCATGCGGATCTCGGCTATGCAGGAATAGCCGTCACCACCATTTCCGACCGGCTTGCCCGGCCCGCCATCAAGCTTGTTGGACACAGTCCCCGAGCCGACGATGGTGCCGGCAACGAGGTTGCGGGTCTTGGCAGCATGCGCGACCAATTGCCCGAAATCGAATGTCATGTCGATGCCCGCATTCGCCCTTCCGAAGAGCTTGTCGTTCAGCGTGACCAGCAACGGCAGATGCAGCTTGCCGCCATCCCAGGCTTCGCCCAGTTCATCGGGCGTGACCGCGACGGGCGAAAAAGCCGATGACGGCTTGGACTGAAAGAAGCCGAAGCCCTTTGCCAGCTCCTGCGGGATCAGACCGCGCAGCGACACGTCGTTGACGAGCATCACTAGGCGGATTGCTTCCCGGGCAGCTTCGGGGCTGGAGCCCATGGCGACATCTCCAACAATGACCGCCACCTCGCCTTCCATGTCGATTCCATAGGCTTCGTCGGCAATAGCGATCGGATCGCGTGGAGCGAGAAAGCAGTCGGAGCCGCCTTGATACATCAACGGATCCACCCAGAAGCTGTCGGGCATTTCGGCATTGCGTGCCTTGCGCACCAGTTCCACATGGTTGACGTAGGCGGAGCCGTCGGCCCATTGATAGGCCCTCGGCAGCGGCGAGGCGGCGTCATGCTCGTGAAACCGGATCGTCGGCTGGGCACCGGTCTCGATCCCTTCGGCAACGCGCGCAAGCCTCGGCGCCACATGCTCCCAATCATCGAGCGCCGCCTGAAGGGTGCGGGCGATATGACCGACCTCCGAGCAGATGGTAAGATCGCGCGAGACGACGACAAGCCGGCCGTCTCTGGTCGAGTCTTTCAAAGTCGCAAGCTTCATTGTCTGGTTCCACTGTCAGAGAATGCGGAAGGCCTAAAGAGCGAAACGCGCTTCAGGCCCCTAATTTTTCGTAGGTCGTTGCCGCAAACGGCTTCTCAGGTTTGCGCGACATGCTCTGTCTTCACTTGATACCCGGCGTGCCGTCAAATCTCCGCTCCAGATTGTCCCAGCACTCCAGATAATCGTCCTGCAACGTTTCGAGCTCGGCCGCGTATTTTGTCAGCTGCTGCGGAAACCGCGTCTCGAACATGAAGGCCATGGTGTGGTCCAGCTTCACGGGCTTCAGCTCGGAACTGGATGCCTTTTCGAAGCCGGAAGCGTCAGGTCCATGCGGAAGCATCATATTATGCAGGCTCATACCACCTGGCACGAAACCCTTTTCCTTCGCATCATACTGGCCATGGATAAGGCCCATGAACTCGCTCATGATGTTGCGGTGATACCAGGGCGGCCGGAAGGTGTGTTCGGCCACCAGCCAGCGCGGCGGGAAAATGACGAAATCGACATTCGCCGTGCCCACACTTTCGGTCGGTGCCGTCAGCACGGTGAAGATCGACGGATCCGGATGGTCAAACAGGATAGCGCCGACGGGAGAGAAGGTCCGCAGGTCGTATTTATAAGGTGTGTAGTTGCCGTGCCATGCCACCACGTCGAGCGGCGAGTGGCCGATCTCGGTGACATAGAATTTTCCACACCATTTGACGTGCACGCGGCAAGCCGTCTCCTTGTCTTCGAAAGCAGCAACGGGCGTCTTGAAATCGCGCGGGTTGGCCAGGCAGTTCGCGCCGATCGGCCCGCGATCCGGCAATGTGAACTTGGCGCCGTAGTTCTCGCAAATATAGCCGCGCCAGACCTTTTCATCGCCGAGGCGCGAGACCTTGAACATCATGCCGCGGGGGATGATGCAGATTTCAGAGGGCTCGACGTCGATGATGCCCATCTCGGTAAACACCCTGATGGCGCCGACCTGAGGGACGACAAGCAACTCGCCATCGGCATTGAAGAAGTAGTCGTCGACCATGTCCTCGTTGAAGACATAGGCATGAGCGGCCATACCGGCCTGGGTCAGGACATCTCCGGCTGTCGTGATCGTGCGGATCCCCTCAAGGAAAGTCAGTCTCTCGCTCGGCTCCGGCAGCGGATCCCAGCGAAGCTGGCCGAGCGGAAGCGAGTGATCGTCGAGGCAGGGCGCGGATTTCCAGAGCGGATAGGAAGCGTTCGAAAAGCGGCGCGTGTGGCGAACGCTCGGACGAATGCGATAAAGCCAGGACCGTTCGTTGGTGCCGCGCGGCGCGGTGAAAGGCGAGCCGGAGAGCTGCTCGGCATAGAGACCGTAGTTGCATTTCTGCGGGCTGTTCTGGCCCTGCGGCAAAGCGCCCGGCAGCGACTCCGTCTCGAAGTCATTGCCGAAGCCGGGCATGTATTGCAACTTCTCGGACGCCGTTGCCTGGCGGTCGGCAGCCTTCGGTATCGTTTGGTCCATCGCTCGCTCCTCCCGGAAATGCTGACGACCCGGTGCGAACACCGGGTCGCATAGAGATCACTCAGCTGCCGTGCCGATGACGCCGCGCTTGATCTGATCCGCTTCAATTGACTCGAACAGTGCGCGGAAATTGCCTTCGCCGAAGCCTTCATCACCCTTGCGCTGGATGAACTCGAAGAAGATCGGGCCGATGACGGTCTTGGAGAAGATCTGCAGCAGGATCTTCGTCAGGCCACCATTCACCACGCCTTCGCCGTCGATCAGAATACCATGTTTCTTCATGCGCTCGATGGGTTCTTCGTGCCCGTTCACGCGCGCATAGGACATATCGTAATAGGTCTCCGGCGGGCCCGGCATGAAACGCAGGCCGTTATCGGCAAGCGTATCGGTCGCCTGATAGATATCGTCGGTGCCGACGGCAATGTGCTGGATGCCCTCGCCCTTGTATTTCTTCAGGAATTCCTCGATCTGACTAGTGTCGTCCTTCGATTCATTCAGCGGAATGCGGATCTTGCCGCAGGGCGAGGTGATCGCGCGGCTGACCAGACCGGTGATGCGGCCGTCGATGTCGAAAAAGTGGATCTGCTTGAAATTGAACAGGTCGCGGTAGAAGTCCCACCACTTGTCCATATTGCCGCGGAAGACATTGTGCGTGAGATGGTCGAGGAAATAGAAGCCGACACCCGTCGGACGCGGGTCGCGCTCGCCGGTCCAATCGAATTCCGCCTCGTAGGCCGATCCCTTCTTGCCATAGGTTTCGACGAAATAGAGTAGCGAACCACCAATGCCGACGATGGCCGGAACATCGAGCGCCTTGTCATTTCCCTCATAAGGAACGGCGCCCTTCGAGACGGCATGTTCGAAGGCGTGCTTGGCGTCGACGACGCGCCACGCCATCGACGGAGCAGCGGGACCGTGCTCCGCAATGAACCGAGCGGCATGGCTGCCGGGCTCGGCATTCAGGATGTAGTTGATATCGCCCTGGCGCCAGACGGTAATGTCCTTGGCCTTGTGCTTGGCGACCGGGGCATAGCCCATGCGCGTGAAGAGCTCGCGCAGCTTTTCGGGTTCGGGATGAGCGAATTCGACGAATTCGAAACCGTCGGTGCCGGCCGGGTTGTCGGCGGTGATTTCGGACGGCGGTGCGTCATGCGGGAAAGGACCCATGTTCTCCTCCTCGGAAGGCCAAACCTTGATGATGCAAAGTATGGCTCCAAACGCGCGCAATGTGCTTGCATTCTCGATGCGAGGCGCAAATATTATACACGATCTGTGAGCATTTTGGAAGTTTTACGCAATGGATGAACAACTCGACAAACTGGATCTGCGGCTGCTGGAGGAACTCCAGAAGGATGGCAGGCTGACCAACAATGAACTGGGCGATCGCATCGCCCTCTCCCCGTCGCAATGTTCCCGGCGACGTACGCGGCTGGAGGCGGAAGGCTATATCCGCGGCTATCAGGCCAATCTCGATCGTCAGAAGCTCGGACTGGATATGCTCGTGGTCATTTCCGTGACGCTCGCCACCCACAACAGAGACAATGCCCGCCGGTTTTCCCAGCTGATCAATGGGCTGCCGGAAGTGCTGGAGGCCTATGCGCTCACCGGTGAGATGGACTATCACCTGAAGGTCGCAACCCGCGGGCTGGCTGGTCTGTCGCGGTTCGTCAACGATGTGCTGCTGCCTCATGAGTCCGTGCAGCATGTAAAAACTTCGATCGTCCTCGATACGCTCAAGACCTTCGAAGGTTTTCCAGTGCCGGTCTCACACGGCTGGCATGGTGACGGCGTGCGATCATAGTCGCTGGCAACTCAGGGACGAGTTCACATTGAAAATCCGTGCCGGCAGCCGGATGACTTTTTTAGATCCTCTGCCGGTTGCCATAGAGGCGTATCCCTACCAATCCCTCTTCAATCGTGCTTGAAGAAAGCCTTCCTTTGCAAGGACGGGTGAGGATAGGCTTGCATGGCACACGCGGAAGAACGGACACGACATTTTGACGAGTTTGCCGACGTCCTGCTCCGATGCCATCACGTCTATCGCCCAAACATGGACTCCATTGCGCTGCTCAACGCAGTCGAAAGCCGACGTCAGATCGAGGTGTTCGACTATATCCGTTCGGCAGATGCCTTCACACGTGCCTTCGGGATGCGCAATTCGCTGAAATGCCTGCGGGCACTCGCCAATCTCGGAAGCAGGATCCACAGCTATCGGAGAGTATGCGATCTCGGCTGCGGCTCCGGCGCATTCAGCCTGGCCTTTGCCTATCTCGCCGATAATCCCAATCTCGAGCTTCATGGATTGGATGCGTCGGAAATCCAGCTTTCGCTCGGCGAGCAACTCATGTCAGCCGCAGACCTTCCGGGAAGGGTCGAATTCGAGCGGCGGAACCTGCCCGCGCAGATCGGCTACCGTCCCGATCTCACGATCTCCTCATATTGGTTTTGCGAGAATGAGCATGTGATCCTCGACCCCGTACTGTTCGATCTGACGGTTGGGAGAGAAATGCTCATCGTCGACTACGAAAAGATCATCGACCGCGTTGCCAGCTGCCTTCCACAGGGCTTTCGCATTCTTGCACGACATAGTTCGAGCGTGGACATCCCTGCCGCGCTGACCGAGTTCGTCGCCCAGGAGAGGGCAAGCGTCCACAGCATCCACATTGGCCGAACGGAGAATTGGTGAACACGGCGGCATAATAGCAGCCTTCCGTAGTTAACGGGCCAATTGCCGCATCCTCCCTCTTCGCGCAATCCGGGACTTGCCGGCGGCGAGCTTTTCTCCATTTTTAAGCCTCGATAAGACCGGCAAGGGTCTGCAAGGCCGAAATTCCTGCTTTCGATTGCGCATGGTTTGCCCGCACAAAGGATCTCATCTCTCATGATCTTCCGCTCTTCGACATTCATCCGGACCGTTGCGCTGGCGAGCGTGGCCACCATCGCGCTGGGCGCGCAGCCTTCGATGGCGCAGGATGTGCCCGCCACCTCACAATGGCCCGACACTCCGACTGCACGCGTCGAAGCCCTTGCCGTTCTCCAGACACTGAATGCCGAACTGCTGAGCAATGCCAGCGCCACTCTGACGCTCGATCGTTGGTGCGCAGCCCACAAGCTTGCACCGGCCGGAACAAAAATCGTGGCGCAGCGCGTGCGCGGACAGGACAAGCAGGCCGATATCCACATTCGCGAACTGCTGGCCGTCAAACCCGATGAGCCGGTTGCCTATCGCCGCGTTCGTCTCGCGTGCGGAGATCGTGTCCTGTCGGAGGCGGATAACTGGTATGTACCGTCAAGATTGACGGCCGACATGAACGAGGCCTTGAATTCAAGCGATATCGCCTTCGGGAGAGCAGTGCAGCCTCTCAACTTCACCCGCACGAACCTCTCGGCCAAATTGCTCTGGTTACCACTTCCCGAAGGTTGGGAGATGGCACCGGATCTTCCGGCACCCACAACCGGCTCACTCTCCTTGCCGCCGCTCCTCCTTGAGCATCATGCGGTGTTGAAACTGCCGGATGGTACCCCTTTCAGTGCATTGGTCGAGAGCTATACGCGCAACGTACTGGATTTCCCGGCCCCTGCGCTCCGGCAATAGGGTATTCGTCAGACTGCGACTTCAGGAGACCCGCCGCCGCAACACATGCCATGGCTCGACGAGATTGCCTCAAGCTTGCGCCGCAAAGGCAAAAAACCAGCTTCACACAAGTCACTCTGGCTATCGTGGCTGCATCAGCAACGTGCGAGGAACCAATGAGCATCTTTGGTAGCATGAAAACGGCGATTTCAGGCATGAATGCGCAGGCAAATCGCCTCAGCGTCGTGTCGGATAACATCGCAAACGTCAATACAACCGCTTATAAGGCAGGCTCTGCGAGCTTCTCATCGTTGATTCTGCCTTCGGGCGGCGGAGACTACAATTCCGGCAGCGTCGAGACCCATGTCAGCTATTCCGTGTCGAAGCAGGGCGATACCATATCGACCTCCTCGAATAGCAACCTGTCTATCCAGGGCGCCGGTTTCTTCGTGGTCCAGGGTGCCGACGGCAAAACGGTTTTGACGCGTGCGGGTGACTTCGCCCCCGATGCAAACGGCAACCTCGTGAATTCCGCCGGCTATACTTTGATGGGCTATTCCTACGCGTCGGGCGCTCCGGCTGTCGTGGTCAACGGCTTCGATGGCCTGATACCGATCAACGTCAATCAAAGCGGCCTTGCTAATTCCGCATCGACATCGGGCAGCTTTACCGGCAACCTGAATTCGAATGCAACCGTCGTTACCGACCCGACAACTCTCCCAGGCGCCGGTCATGCTCCCAGCACGGCGACGGTAACTGCAAATACCCAGAAGAGCTCGGTTGTCGGCTACGACAAACTGGGCAACACCGTCATGTATGACGTCTATTATACAAAGACTTCGGCTGCCAATCCTACGGCCACACCTCCGACAACGGATCAATGGGAAGTAGCCGTCTATCGCAATGCCGATGCGAATACGACGGGTGGCAGTTCGTTCCCCTATTCATCTGCACCTGTTGGAAAAACCACCCTGTCGTTCGACTCGAACGGAAATCAAACCGGCACGACTGGAAATTTCCCCATTGTCGACCCAAAGACCGGCGGGACGATCCAGATGGATCTGACCAAGATGACGCAGAAAGCCACGGACTTCGCTTCGAAGGGTTCAACCAACGGACAGGCGGCAAGCCCGGTCACCGGCGTCAGCATCGACAAGAACGGCGTCGTCTACGCCAATTACAAGACCGGCGATCCGAAGCCGATCTACCAGATCCCGTTGGCAACCGTCGCAAGCCCGGACAAGCTGACACCTCTCAGCGGCAACGTCTATCAGGCAAGCGCCGAATCCGGCGTCACGGTCACGAGCTTCGCCAACAGCAACGGCCTCGGCTACATCCAGTCCAACTCGCTGGAAGCCTCGAACGTCGACTTGGCCGGCCAGCTCACCGATATGATCCAGGCGCAGAAGAGCTACACGGCTAACTCCAAGGTCTTCCAGTCTGGCGCCGACCTGCTGGATGTCCTCGTCAATCTTGCACGCTGATCTTTCTCTCCGCATGATCAAAGGGCCCCATCGGGGCCCTTTTTTGTTGGGACATATAGCGGCGGGCTCCAGGCAAGCGGTAAGCGTCGAATGAAAAACGCATCGGCATGTTTCGGACCATAATCCCAGCTTCGGTCCCGTACGCCGGTAACAATTCATTTGTGCACGACATGGTAACATCGCACTCAGACCCAGGGTTGTGCGATGGTGAATTTAGACAACGGCTTCTTATCGAGCTTCGATTGCGGCCAACGGATAGGGGCAGTGTTTTTTGCCATATTCGAAGCCCTGCCTAACGCATCTGGCTCCATCTGCACCACAGAAACAGAGACCCCGTTTGGTCACAAACCGGGGCCTCGGTGGAGGCCGGAACTCCCAACCTATTGAAGGCCCTGCTGACGTTGGAGGAATTCGCGGTTGGAAAGATCTTGCTGGACATCTTGTTGATGTCTTGCTTGAGCATCCTGCGTTCCGTCATCTTGATCCATCGACGCCTGCGGTTGGCCATTGGCATAACCACCGACCTTGTCGGCGGTCACCAAATGAGGCACATCGGATCCGGGAGAATAAACCTCATACAGCTGATTGCTTGCCCCCTGGTTTTGGTCCTGGCCAGCCACGCAGCCAGTCAAAACAAGGCCCATGATGCCAAACAATGGCACGACATGGCTCGTTCTCTTATTAAATTTCCGGTCGGCCATTACTTTCCTCACCTTGTTGTGACATAGCTACCGCCCCCTCCTCCGGGAGCCACATGGATATGTGGCTGGTATGAGTATCAAGATAGTGCAGTCGGGCTTTTCTCCCCGAAGATCCCCCCCGGGCGTCGGTTGCGCGGTCATTGCGGCTGCGGCGCTTGTCGTGGACGGAAGTGACGACCTCGACGTCGTCTCGCGGCCTGGTCGCCGTCGGCATGGATAAGCAGGTAATTCCTGCTCAGCTGAAATTTGCTGTCGAAATGCTTAAGCGGCCACCCGATGAGACTGTTCATCGGCATGCTGACACAGGTCGTGTGCGAGACACACCGGCTCCGAGCTCCTGATAAATATGATTGCGGCCTGCGGCACCCAACTCGCCGACTTGCACTTGGTTGAGCTGACCATCATCGAAAGCCCGGACATGGCCAATCGGCTCTTGCAGCAGGGAGGGAGATCGGGCGTTTTCGGCCATCGGCTTCAGATCCTGGCTCGGCTTCTGCTGCGTTTAACCAGATGATGAATGCATAAGAAAGCCTCCCATTGCAAGCGTATCGTATGCCAACATTGAACCGCACTTGAAGCGTTCTGTCTTTGAGCACAGCATCATCACAATCAGAGAAAACGCCGCGGCGACCTTCCATGGCGCGAATACCGGACATCAGGTAAAGTCGATGGCGAGGCGCTTCAGGGATGGCCGGTGCACGGAGCTTGAATGCATCAATCCCTCACTCAGCGACAATTGGCATAGAAGCAGATATTCGAGTGGTCGATGCGATCGGCACCCCAATAATCTCAGCGATCGGGCGTGCCGTAAGGCAATGTCCAGCCTAACGGCCGATTGACATGCTCTGAGTGATGTTGGTCAACACCATGTTTCAAAATGGAAGCGCGGAGGTTCTCCATGGTCTCACTGGGCGTGTGGCCGAATTCGGCCTTGAACAAACGGAAAAAATACTTCTCGTTCGCGAAGCCGTGATGCCAGGCGACCTCGGCGATGCGAGGTTGGGTCCGGTTGGGATCCGCCAGCATCTGATAAGCACGAGCCAATCTCTTGCGCTGTATTTGACGCATAATACCGCCGCTGCCTTCAAACACCTGGTAGAGTTTTGCCCGCGAGAGGCCGACGTCCCGGCAAATACGGTCTGGTGCGAGATCGGTATCCAGCAAATGCGCATCGATATAGCGCAGGATCCGGTCACGCAGCATGTCGCGTATCGGACTGCGGGCTTCGCACAATGAATCCGGTGTCGAGGAGACTGCAGCCGTTAGGAGTTGGAGAGTCGACTGGACGATATGGGGGATCTCCTGATCGCTCAGACTTGGCAGATTTCGGAATAGCGACAGCAGATGGTCTCCCAGAAGACGGCCTATGCCACCGGTCAAACTTTGCCCATGCAAGAGCTCCGTCTGGCTCGGCAGAAGATCTCTCGGCACCACCAGGGAGATTACGTCACCGGCCTCGACAACGGAGTCGTTGATTTGCGCAGCATCTAGGACGAACAGATCGCCGGCAGTCTTGATGGATAGAGGACGAGTCCATCGACAGAGAAATCGGCCACTCAGAACCAAGGTGAACCTGAAGAAATCAAGACCATCGGTCCGGATATGGCGCTCGGTACGGCGAACTTCATATGCAGAAGCTCTAGTCTGATCGAGCCACATTCTGCCGGAGAGAATGAGAGGCCCAAGCGTGGCACCGGTTGCTCGCGCATTGAAGGCCAAGGGAGCACCATCCTGCAATCTGCAATCACAGTGATTGTCTTTCACCCATACCGGAAACCGGTCTTTCTCAGGAAAGTCGAGGGTGGAAAAGTTGAATATCGGGATCGAGGATATTTGCGCCATGCTTCCTTTATCCACCGCCTGCGATGCCGCGGGAACGATAACGTCTGCCGCCTGGCCGGTTCATCATCAGAGCCGTCCCGGTTTAGGGTCGGCCGTCTTTATTCGCTGCCTGGCAGTCGTCTCCGCAGCAGGCCGCATTCTCTTCTAAATGATTTGATCGTGAAAGCTCGAGCATCGATTATTGCTCCGTCCAGCCGGATGATCGGGGTCGATGATATTCGCGTGGATGCGGTACATGCTTCATCGTTTCCGCTTATCGCCTGATGGTTCCGCGGCCATTACAGAGGCCCGCAGTCTCGAACGCTTTCTGGCCAATATCTTCCATAGGAACTGAGCTAACAAGGCGATCCCGAAAATCGCCAGTGCGACTTCAGCAACCGGGATCGTAAATATCATCACCCATCCGAACAAACCCATTTGATAGAGAAGGTCCCCGTAATCCCTTCCGACAATGATACAGGCGTGCACTTGCCCTTCATTCAGTTCGCAGCCAGCGGCATTCGCGACGAGACTGGCTAAGGCGGTAACAAGGATCGGGGAAAGGGCAAACAGCGCGATCCCGAGGAGCGCAAATATGACGAGCCGCCAGTGCATTTACATCAATATCCTCATCGAGAGCTGCGAAAGCGTATGCATTGGCGCTGGCGCCCAAGCATCAAACCCGCTGGGATGATGGTGCTGTCTCGTTTCTCCCGCAATCGAAATTGCAATCGTATTGCAGGTGTTCGTACAGTGCTTTTCAACCTTTCATTCGGTTTCCGAATACATGTCGGCATGACAAATGGGAGGCTACTTGAAAATGCAATTCCGGTTTAGAGTGCGAGTCGATTTTCGGCAATCAATGTTGAGATCGCCCGTAAACTTGCATGCCAAACGGTCGATCGAGAGGACTTCCGGCCAGTGAAATCCATAGCAATCCCTATCGTACTTCTATTCGCGACCGCCTCTATGGGAGACGAGTTGAGGCCTCATTATGCCAGAGCGGCCGTTCAACCGGTGACGGTACAAAAGCTGCCCAACAATGAGATCAGCATCCGCTATCACGTTTTCCCGGAATCCAATCATTACTCAAGCGGCGTCAATTACGAGAAAATAGGCAACATGCTACAGGTGAGGATCGATCGTTGTCGTGTCGGTGAAAAATGCGCTCCGATGGCGAAGACAGTAATTCCCCTCGATGAAAAGTGGGAGGCGGAAGTACATATCCCCTACCATGGAGAAACGGTTGTTCTCGTTCACGCCGATTCCCAGGACGTCATCTATCCGTGATTGAACTGCCGGCCATTTCCAACCGTCAGCAAATTGCCCCTGCTGTTGTTGCGATCTGAGCTGCCTCAGGCTTTCCGATGTAAATCGCTTGCTCAGTGCACCGGGGGATAGATCGGGCTGGTGAGGCATTGACCGAACCATGTCTCGTCGGCTTCATCCAGCGGCCAATTGGCTTCCGCGTCGAGTTTGGGAAAGCCTGCTTTCAGCACGGGGAAATGTTGATCGGGCTTGGGGGCGGACTCCCATTCGCCTTTTTTGCCCTCGCCGCAGATATCGCCTGATTGATCCCCACAGAAGGCGACTGGCTTGGCCTGATCCGCCGCGACGGTGCTAACGGCATGATACATGTAGAGCGACCACGAGGCGAATTCCGTACTCAAGCTGCAAAGACGCTCCTTGTTCTGTACGTGGATGGCGCCGTTGCATTGATAGGAAAAACTCGTCTGCCCGCTGTCGTTTGGAATGAACTCGCAACTTGTATCGAAGCCGGAAAACGCGCCTCCAGTAAATTTAGCCAGAAAGCGACGTTGCGCTTCAGCGTGAGCAACAAAGCCTTTGTCCGACCGGTCAGTAAGCAATGCTGTACGATCCACCATTGCTTTGCGGAGCTGCGCGATAGGAAAAGAGGTATCATCGCTGCTGAGCCATTCGTTGCGAGCCGCGACCCAACGGCGCTGACTGCTCACGAGCATCGCTCGAATTTCGGCGTCTGGTGCAGTTTTCAGCAGCGCATTATAGGCCGATCCCATGGTAGCGTCGGCGGCTTTCAAGCCCGCATTGCCGCAAATTGCCTTATCAGCATGATTATTTGCTTTGGTACAATCGATCGCCAATGCCGGCATGCTGGTCCCCAGAAACGCCGCTAGGCAAAGCACTGTGAGCCGATTTAGCATCTTGAAGGTCCTGCGTGGCATGTCCGCTCCATAACTTGCTTTCCGGCCGCAGATATCTTGAAACCGCAGTCTCACATATGAGATTTTTGATATCGGAACATAAATGCACTCGTTATGGACGTGGGTGTACCGAGCGCTATCACTGACGGGCCATCCGAAAAGCGTTCTTCCTTGAACTGACCTGCCTCGGGTTAGTGCCTCCAGATTGGATCAGAGCGCGGCGCGTTGTGAACTGCCCCGGTTCCAGGCCAGCGGAGGTTAGAGCTTTCCGGCTTCATTACGGGTGGCGGGCTGAAAAGGCACAGTGATCCGATGACACTATGGAAGATGCTGGACACAGAGCCGGGTCGCGAACGATCAAGTCGAGCAGATACGCCATTGCCAACCGATCGCTCCCGATAT
Source organism: Rhizobium sp. NPDC092011 (assembly GCF_044756305.1). Taxonomy (NCBI): domain Bacteria; kingdom Pseudomonadati; phylum Pseudomonadota; class Alphaproteobacteria; order Hyphomicrobiales; family Rhizobiaceae; genus Rhizobium; species Rhizobium sp. NPDC092011. The sequence goes on along the minus strand of NZ_JBIVSO010000001.1, from coordinate 701,469 downwards.
CATTCGGCTTTGACTAAAGCTGCGAATTTATAAGATGGCGAGCTGTGAACATATCGAGATGGCCGCCTCCGACATTCTTGTACATGGTAATTTGTTCGACATTCTCGCGACCGGCATGGCGGCCGCTGCAAAGCTCAAACAGGTCCGCCACAATGTCCTCACGCGTGAGGATCCCGGCACGAATTGGAGCGGCAACATCGCCGGAGCCTTCCGCATTGGCATACGTATCCACGAAAATCCTGCCGGCACGGCGCGCAACCTCGTCATCCGCTTCGCGCATGTCTGGCATATAGGCGCCGATAAGGTCCACATGTGTGCCGGGTTTCAACAGCGCGCCGCGCACCAGCGGTTCGGTCGCCATCGTCACGCATGAGACGATATCGGCCTGCTGCAGCGCCTCCTCCAGAGATGAAACATGCTGGACCGCTGCCGGAACATGGCTCATGCGAGCAGCCAGGGCCCTGGCTCTGGCGGGATCGCGGTTCCAGATCAACACGTTTTGAATGGAGGGACGGACGCTCGTATGGGCTTCGATAACATGCGGAGCCAGCCCGCCTGCGCCCAGCACCAGCAGGGTGGCTGCGTCCTTGCGAGCAAGAATGTCGACACCGAGCGCCGAATCCGCTGCCGTCTTGCGGAACGTCAGCGCAGCGCCGTCGCAGGTAGCGATCGGAGCCCCGGTCCTGGCATCGATCAGAGCCACGAGGCCTTGTACTGACGGCTGCGGTGGCGAGAGTGCAGTATTACCCGGAAACACGCCAACCAGTTTGACCGCGATGACCTCCCCGGATGCCCAGGCAATCAAAGAGACAAATTTGTTGGCATCGTTACCGCTGTCGCTGAGCACGGTGGTGCTCATTTGCGGCATGGTGCCGTTCAAGTGGGCCGCCCGCAATGCTTCGATCAAGCCGGCATAGTCCAGCAGAGAGTCGATCTGTTGGGCATCGTAATGACGCATATGGGAATTTCCTCAAAGAACTCGGGCAAGAAAGGAGCGGGTGCGGGCCTGTTGCGGATCGGATAGGACATCGCGCGGATTGCCGGCTTCGACCACGACGCCGCCATCCATGAAAACCAGATGATCGGCGACATCACGAGCGAAATTCATTTCATGGGTGACCACGACCATGGTCATCCCTTCTTCGGCGAGCTGACGCATGACGGTCAGCACTTCGCCGACCAGTTCAGGGTCGAGCGCCGATGTCGGCTCATCGAACAGCATGAGCGCCGGCTGCATGGCAAGCGAGCGAGCAATCGCCACGCGCTGCTGCTGACCACCGGAAAGCTGCCGCGGATAGTGGGCGGCATGACCGGCAAGTCCGACCTTCTGCAGCAGCGTCATTGCTTCTTCGGTCGCTTCCGCTCTCTTCTTGCCCTTGACGACCATCGGCGCCTCGATGATGTTTTCCAGCGCCGTCTTGTGCGGGAACAGATGGAAGCCCTGGAACACCATGCCCATCTTTTGTCGCTGCACCGAAAGCTCGTTGAACGACATTCGATAGAGCCGCTCACCTTTCCAGCGCAGTCCCACAGGCTCGCCCTCGAGGTAGACGACGCCCGATGTCGGCACTTCCAGGTAATTCAGGCAACGCAACAGCGTACTTTTGCCCGAGCCGGAGGGACCGACGATGCATGTGACGTCGCCCGCCTTCACCGTAAGATCGATCGACTTCAACACCTGATGGGTACCGAAACTCTTGGAAATGCGTTCGGCGTTGAGAAGCGGCATCATGGCGTCACCTCGCCGCGATTCCAGCCCCAGAATTTGCTCTTGAACAACGAGCCGAGGATCTTGCGGTAGTCGAGCGGCGTCTCTTGCTTCAACCGATGTTCGATATAGTGCTCGATCACGGTGAGAATGGTCGAAAGCACGAGATACCAGATCGTCGCGACGATCAGCAGCGGGATGGTCTGATAAGTGCGCGAATAGATCATCTGCGCGGAATAGAGCAGGTCGGGAAGTGCCAGCACGCTGACGAGCGAGGTGAACTTCAACATCGAGATTGTATCATTGCCGATCGGCGGGATGATGATCTTGAGCGCCTGCGGAAGGATAATGCGCCGCAATGTCTGGGCTTGCGTCATTCCGAGCGTGGCCGCCGCTTCGCTCTGCCCGGCGCTGATCGCCTGGATCCCGGCGCGGATCATTTCGGCCGCATAGGCGCTTTCGGTAAAGGCAAGGCCAAGCAAGGCAGCACTCATCGGGGTGATAAGCTGGTTGGTCGGTACTGACCAAAGCTCAGGCCCGAAGGGTATGGCGATCGAAAATGTCGGGATCAGCAGGCCGAGATTGTACCAGAATACCAGCTGCACCAGCGGCGGCACACCGCGAAAAAACCAGATCCATGCCCAACTTGCCGCCTGGAAGACCGGGCTTCGCGACAGGCGCATGATCGCAATGAGGGTGCCAATCGCCAAGCCGAGGATCATCGACACGAATGTCAGCAGCAGCGTCCTGCCAAGCCCGGCAAGGATCTCGCGACTGAACATGTACTCCCAGACCACCGACCATTGCAGGTTTTCGTTGGTGAACAGGAGCCGGATGAACAGGAACGCGAAGGCCAGAAGGAGAGCCCCGCCAATCCACCAGGACGGATGGAAAACATCAGCGGGCTTGGTCGCATGGATATCCGGTCGATCGGCTGGCGTCACGGATCTAGGGTCAGCCATCTCATAACTCTTTCAAGAGGAGTGGCCCGGCGCCTTTTGGCTCCGGGCGATTGTCGCGATCAGGGATTCGGATTGTCCTTGGTTGCCAGCACGGCCTTGTCGAGCATGCCGGCGCCATCGACACCCCATTTCGCCATGATACTCTTATAGGAGCCATCATCCATCATCGCCTGCAAGGCATCCTTCAAAGCCGGTCCGAGCGGATCGCCTTTGCGCACGCCGATGCCGTTGTAGACTGCGTTGCTGACGAGCTTGGCCATGTCATATTTGCCGGTCTGTTTGGCAAGATAGGCAAGCTTTGCGGAGCCTGCGGCAACGATTTCCACCCGGCCCGACGAAACCGCGAGTTCGGCGGCGTTCTGGGTGGTGAATTGTTGCAGATCGATCGCCTTGAGGCTGGCGGAAACGCACGTCTCGGCGCTGACCTTGGTCAGGTACTGGAAATCCCAGGCCCCGGTTAGAAGAGCCACGCTATGGCCGCAAAGATCTTTTTCCGCCTCTATCTTGAAGTCTTTTCCCTTGAGGAAGGCATAGCCGGTGCCCTCCTTGCGCTGGGGGATGAAGTCCAGCACCTGAAGACGCTCGGGCGTCACGCCAAATGAGGAAAAGCCGGCATCGAAGCGCTTGCTGGCGAGGCCGGGAATGATGATGTCAAAACTGGTCGCCTCGAATTTGAAAGGAATGCCGAGACGCTCCGACATTGCTTTTGCCATATCGACACTCCAGCCTTTCAATTCGCCATTCTCGACGAATTCATCCGGTGGCCAATCGTTGAACACGGCAACGTTGATGCCGTCTTTCTGGTAGTTGGCTGGCAGTGCATCATGGAGCTTCTTGTCGACCGCACCCGCGGTCGTTGCGGCAAGCGCCGTCGTGATTGCGGCGCCTGCAAGCAGCGCCGCCAATCGGAGAGGTTTCCCTAACAGTCGTGTCATACTCATTCTCCTTCCCCTCTTTTGAATTGCACTCCCGGCGCTTGCCGGATTCTGCCGGTTCTTGATTGCCGAAGAAATTTGTGCGAACGTTCTCACATTATAGGCATTGCTTTTTCAAATTCGTCAAGAGAGAAATCTGAATCGAGATCCGGCCATGGCAAAGGCTGGAAAGCAGCGGAAGAGAATGGGTATAGATGGCTGATAAGCGACCCGACAAGATTACTATCGCCGAAGTGGCAAAATTGGCCGGTGTCAGCACCGCCACAGCCGGCCGCGTTCTTGGCGGGTACGGCTATTCCCGGCAGGAAATCAAGGAGAAGGTCCGCGAAAGCGCCGAGAAGCTGGGCTATCGGCCCAACTTGCTCGCCCGGGGGCTGATCACCGGAAAGACCATGACGATCGGCGTCGTGGCGGGCGATATCCAGAGCCCCTTTTATGCCAGCATCATGCGTGGGGTTGCCGATATCGCGCGTGCTTCGGGCTTCGGCGTATTGCTGACCAATAGCGACGAGCGGTTGGACAGGGAATTGGAGGCTGTCCAGCTCCTGCGGGAAAAGCAGGTCGACGGTTTGATCATCGCGCCTTCCGATATTGTGCGCTCACCGCATTTGCATTCTGCGATTAAAGACGGCTGCCCGGTTGTCATGATTGACCGTGCCGTGGTCAATCTTGCTGCCGACTCCGTCACTGTGGACAATCGCGCGGCCTCCCGAGAATGTATCGCCCGGCTGATCGCCGTCGGCCACCGCCGCATCGGCATGGTTGCCGAGCTGGAGCGCTGGGAGCATGGCGACTTCGATGAGTTCATCCGTTGCGTGCTGAACGATACCGTTGACCCTGCCAGTCTGTTTCCGAGTTGGCAGCGCCTGTTCGGCTATTTCGAAGCGCATCGCGATGCCGGTCTGCCGATCGATAAGACACTGGTTGGCCGCGTCGGCGTCTATTCCGCCGAGGTCGCACGCAAGGAGACGCATAGGCTACTGCAATTGCCCGAGCGGCCAACGGCTCTCTTCACCGCCGATGGTTTGATGTCGGCGGCGGCAATGGAGGTGATCGCTGCCCTCGATCTCAGCATCCCGTCGGACCTCTCGCTGATCTGCTTCGACGATCTCGATTGGATGAGCTTTCTGAAACCCGGCATTTCCGCAGTCGTGCAACCATTGACCGACATGGGTGAAGCAGCAGCAAGACTGGTCCTTGCCCGAATCAACGGCGAGGACGGCAAGCCGCAAAGGCTGGCGCTGACGCCTGAATTTGCCGACCGCGGCTCCGTCGCGCCGCCGCGGATATCATAGATCGGGATATGCCGCCCTGAGCGCGTCGACATCGACAGAGATTTCGATCGGAGCGCCATGGCTAACCGCGCCGTAGTAGCCGCAAGTTTCGGCTGCTGCGTGCGCCGCCGCATTGAGAAGTTTGATAGGCGCTTCTTCCTTGATCAGTCCATAGAGCGTGCGGGCGATGAACGTATCGCCGGCACCAAGTGTATCGACCACCTGCGTCCTGAAGGCCGGGACTTCGAACCGATCATCGCCATGTCCGAGAATTGCGCCTTGGGCGCCGCGCGTCACCAGCGCCCACTCGGCACCAGTTTCGACCATCCGATGCGCGAGCGTCAACGCATACTCTCTCGAGTCGTCTCTCGCCGAGGCCGATGCAAGAAAGCAGATCGGCGCGATTTTCTGAAGACGGTCATCGGTGTATTTGTTTGAGAAATCATAGGAAAGCTTGTTCGATGCGGCAACCATTGCGATGTGCTCATCAAGTCCGCTGGATTGCCCGATGTGAACAGCATCGAAGCCTCGGACGAAGGAAAAGTCCGCTTCGTTCGGTGTGAACATCGACACGCCGAGATCGAAAGTCACGAAGACGCGGTCCGAATTGCGGTGCCCGATCACGCAATAGGCGGTCGGCCCATCCAGCCGGCGCAAATGCGAGACATCGACACCTTCTGCGGCCAGGGTCGAGGCGATCAGATAGCTTGCCCGATCCCTGCCGACTGCCCCCACATACGCGGATTCCCCACCGAATCTGCGAATGAATACAGATAGATTGAGGCAGTTACCGCCCGGAAACATCGTGTTCTGCGACAGGTAGCAATCGACGACGTTATCGCCCATCGCAGCAATCTTCACCATCGGGAATCTTTCCAATTGACAAGATGTGAGAACGTTCGCACATTGCTGAAAACCTGTCAACGCTCCTATGGGGAGACACAAGCGATGAAGACTGAACTGAACCCGGATATTTCCAAGGCCCTTGCTGCCCTGGCAGGAAAGACGATCGCCAACGTCTTCTTGGTGGCGTGTGGAGGGTCGCTGTCGATCATGCATCCCGGCAAATATTTCCTCGACCGGCATGCCGACAAATTGAACTCGGATGTCTATAACGGCGACGAGTTCGTCTGCCGCAATCCGCGCCGGCTTGGCAGCGAATCCGTGGTTATCCTGTGCTCCCAAACAGGAACGACCAAGGAGACTATTCGGGCCGCAAAACACGCGCGGGAACGGGGTGCGACCACGATCGGCATGACGCTGGATGCCAAGTCGCCGCTTGCCGAAGCTGTCGATCACGTGGTCGCCTATCAGGCGCCCTACACGACTGGTATCGCCATCGACGCTGCCGAAAGCAACTATGGTGTGCTCTACATGATCCTCGCCGGGCTGTTGCGCCAGGTGGAAAACAAAGATGTCGTAGCCTCGTTGCTGAAGAGCCTAAGTCATCTTCAGCCGGCGATCGACAAGGCTCACATCCAATATGCCACGTTGTTCGATACATTCGCCGAACGCTTCCAGGACCGCAATGTCATCTACACGACTGCAAGCGGCGCAAACTATGGTGCGTCCTATTCGTTTTCGATCTGCGTCCTGATGGAGATGCTATGGATCAACTCGCAGGCCATCCATGCCGATGAATTCTTCCATGGACCTTTCGAAGTGGTGGACAAGAATGCGAGCTTCATCAGCTTCATAGGCCTGGACGAGACCCGCCGGCTGGAAGAACGCACCCGCGACTTCCTGTTCAAATATGGCGACGAGAAGAACATCCTCGTGCTCGACGCTGCCAATCTTCAGCTGGACGGCATCGACGATGCGTTCAAGGGTTATCTTGTGCCGTTGATCTTCTTCGATGCGTTGTGGAAGTTCGCCTACAAGCTCGCCGCGCGTCGCGAGACCGTCATGCTCGATGGTCGCCGCTATATGAAGAAAATCAGTAATTACTAGAATAGCCAGGTGCCGAACCTTCCATCGCAGCAACTCGAAGAGCGTGCTGCGATGGAGGCGGTTTCCCTCACTTCGGCATACTCCGCGCAATCGACAAGATGCATCTTTCGCTTGAAGAGAGCGACGTTTGCACGAAGGGGCACGTCCCTAACCCTTTCGCGCGCCCAGTAGAGTACAGTTCGTACACCTCCCATTGAAAGACAGCGCCATCCGGCATGTCGATAAGGTGCCGCGTTGCGCCGACGCATCCGCTGGCTGGGAAATGTATGCCGCAACGCGGTCCCCTCCCCTCGCTATATCAACCTTGCATGTGCCGGTTCGCATACCGCTCCGAGGGCCAAACCCGAGCGTCAGATCGGCCAATCGTGCTCTGCCTTGACAGGCTGTCTCAATCCAGGCGTGGGACACAGCTTTGCGATTGACGTGGTTTGCAACTCGCCATGAGCTGCGCTCCGCCGATCGAGCAACCGTTTATATGGAACGGTTAACGGTCCTCATATCTGGATGGTCTGACAATGTTATCGACGTTACCAGTGCAACTCGTCAGCGTCACCGTTGACGCTGATACCGCCCCAATTGCTTTGAACAAGCGGGGTTGCCATGCTGGGCTCTGACGCACTTGCCTTTTTTCGAGCCTGGATCAGCAATCCTCTGCGTGTCGCTGCGATCGCTCCATCGGGCCGCGCAGTGGCAGCCCTGATGACAGCAGGCGTGACGCCCAGCACAGGGCAGGTTCTTGAATTGGGCGCGGGAACCGGCCCTTTTACGAAAGCCCTGCTTGCGCGTGGCATACCGGAGCAGAGTATCACCCTGGTCGAATATGACCCCATCTTTGCGCGCTTGCTCCAACGCCGCTTCCCCCTGGCACGGGTGCTGCACATGGACGCTACCGAGTTGGCGACGATCGGTCTTTCGGCAGGCGCTGCGGTTGGCGCTGTGATCAGCGGATTGGGTATTCTGACCATGCCGCCGGACAAGGCGGCGGCTATTCTCAGCGGCGCCTTCGCGTGCATGGCGCCGGGCGGTGCCTTTTATCAGATAACCTATGGACCGCGCTGCCCGGTGCCTCGCAGGATACTCGATCATCTGGGACTGGAGGCCGTACGTTGCGGATGGACGATGCGCAACCTGCCGCCTGCCTCGGTCTATCGGATCACACGCAGTCTCGATCATTCCTCCCGTCGATAATGTGAACCGACCATGGAGATGTCACCCGTTATTGTCACGATGCTGAGCTTCGGCATCGTCGGCCTGGTCTGCTTGGCTGTCGCGGAAAAATTCATCCCTATCTTTCCGTCCTATGTCCTGCTGATGTTCGTTGGCATGACCGCGAAAGGCGGTCTGAACCTTACAGCAATCATAGCTGCCACCACGATTGGATCGACGCTTGGTTCTCTGCTCTGGTATGGGTTTGGGCGCGCGCTTGGCTCACATCGGGTCGAGCGACTAGTTGTACGCTATGGCCGCTTCATCCTGCTACCGCCTTCACTTTACCAACGGCTGATTGGTTCCTATCGACGCAACCAGTTTTGGACAACCCTCGTCGGCCACACCATACCGGCCGTCCGCGTCTATCTCGGCTTGCCGGCCGGCGTGTTCAAACTCGAATTGCGCGGCTTCATCCTGGCCACCCTTATCGGTAGCTTGTTGTGGAATACGCCGTTCCTGTGTCTGGGTTTCCTGTTGTATGGAAGCGGCTATGATCCGATCACTCTGGGTCTTGCCGTCGCGGTCAGCTTGATTGCCGCTGAGTTCGCCATAGTGTGGATCCTGCGCCGGACGCGTCGCGGCGATGCGCGATAGCTCGGATCGAGCAACAGCGGCGCTGCGGGAAACGCAATCATCACACCTTGGTCAAAGGTTGGACGGAAGACCAGATCACGCGACTGATGCCCGTCAAACGCCACATGATTGAACCATGTGATTATCGACTGCCTCCTTCGGTCGAAGATCAGCCATATTTGCGCCCGAATGCTTGCTGGAGCGGACGAAGGGACAGGATGGCAAGCACGCGATGTCTATCGTGACAGCCATTATTTCCCGCGGTCGTTAGGATCTCATTCAGCAAAACAGAGCACAACTATGATTTCAGGATCCGGGTACATGAGAGCCGAGCTTGTGGGGCAAGCGTGCTGTCATTTGCCGTTCTTCGCGGCACCGGTCCGAAGTGTTTAATAGGAGATCGAATCCCGTGCGGTTGAGATATGCCCCTCGAAGCATCGTCAGGATGCTCAGCCTTTGCTCCGTCGCTATTATTGTCACAAATGCACCGCCTTCTCTCGCGGCGGAGCAGTCATCGGACATTCCCGCATGGCTCACAACGCATGTCGGTCAGGCAGACGGACAGATCGCCCGTCCGGTTCTGCAAAGAGCCCGCTCCCTTTACATGCGGAAGGTGAGCGAAGGCAAAGTCAGGAACCCCTGTTACTTTGCGATGGATGCAACGCGCCCGAACGATCCGGCCGATGGAGGCAGGTTCTATATCGTCTGCGAGGCCACGCAGACATTCCGTGTGGTTTCTTCCGGCCATGGCAGCGGCCGCGATCTCAAGGGCGTCGTGGACTTCGGCAACGGTCGGATGTGCGCCAGGAACTTCGGAAATGCGATGGATTCAAACCTGACGACAGGCGGCTCCTATCTGACCGAGGAAACGAAAACGACCTTCAAGGGCTATTATCGCGCCTCACAGGCCAAGGATACGGCCTATCTTCGGACCTTTCTCCAGTTTGATGGCGAGGGCGAGACCGCCAATGCACGCCAGCGCGCGATCGGCGGCCATGCAGCCGCAAAAGTTGCCGGCGTGTGCATGAAGAAGGATCCACAAAGCCCTTATGCCAATCGTGACGGCTATGTTCCCCTCGGCAAACTGGTGGAATATGCCGGTGGCCGCAGCGACGGTTGCACGAGCTGGGCCGCATCCGACGCCAATCAGATCATTTCCATGGTCAAGGACAATCCGACGACGCTCTACATTTATCCGGAGTCCAAGGATATCAATGCCATTGCGAAAGCCGCCGCCGCTGGCCGATCGCCATCGCAGGCCGGATTGTATTGGAACGACTCCTGCTTGAAGGCAATCGGAACGCCAAAATTCTGGTCTAAGGAAACGCTCGAGCCGGTGATTGTGCAGTACAAGAAGGATCACCCGGCACCTCCTGCTCGCCCCATACCGATTTGCCAATAGCAACCACCCCGACCGCATCAGATCTCGATATCCGGTGCCGCTGTAAAACGGCATCGGCGTCCAGCGTCTTGAAGGCGGCTGCAGCTTTACTCAGGCACTGTGACCAAATTACAAGCCTCGCATAGACTTTCCTGCATAAATCTGCGATAAGAATGCAGAATTTACAGAGAGATGAGAGTTCTTTCGCCGCTGTTTTGGTGCCTTTCTGCTGAATTTTAACCATTCCCCATCCAATTGATTTTTCAAGAATATTACCTCGAAGCGGAAGCTATTTAGTACTTCCGTTCCATCAGGCATATGCAACGCATGAGCAATCGTGAGCCCAACACGCTGTTTTCGGCGTGCGAGGATACATTCAGTGCATCGGGAAGCCCCGATCAGTCTGCTGTGTTACCAGCCAAAAGTCAGCTATTCATGAGGCTGCCGAGTTTCCCAATACGGATGGTCTAGGCTGACTTCTTGTGTTCGATACCGTGTTGGCCCTAAGAAGAGACATCAACATGGGACCAAGCGCAAATTCTCCTTTCTGTGTCCGCCGGGTGAGATCGCGAAGATAGGCGCCAGCGGATTTGATCTGCGAGGTTCGTTGCAGGATGCAGGCGATCACTGTTGCGGTATTCTCTACGCCCATAGCGGTACAAGCCTCCTGGTGCGTTCCAGAGCTGATCTCCAGCATGGATCCGACGACGATGGAAGCAGAGGTAAGGTCTCGCCAATTGTTGATCCGGCCGTTGGGGCTGTAAGCAGCGATGTCCGGGCAGGCGCGGATGATGAGATCCAGTGGGAACGATTTCAGCGCTGTACCCCCTCCCCCAGCATTTTCAGGGCTGACATCAACTGGCAGCGAATGTCTCGTATTTTCCGCGACAGGCCTGTTTACGGCCGGAGGAGCTGGATGGGTTCGTTGCTCGATAACTGTCGCGGACAACGCGGGGCATGCTTCTGGCTGCACGGTTTCAGATTCAATTATGGATTCGGAGTCTGAATTCTGTATGTGCCGCTCATTTTGATAGTGATTGGCGCTCAGAATTTTTGTTTTCGCGTGTTTTTCCAGTCGGTTGACGATTTCCAGATGCAGAAGATCGAGCTTGTGGTGGAGATGCTCGAGTGCAGTCGCGCTGGGGGAACGTGGAAGGCTGTCGATGAGGTAACGGAAACCGCAATGGATGGCATCCCAGTCGCCAGCAATGGCTTCGGTGATTGCCGTTTCGATTAGTTTGGCGATATCCCGCCGGAGAAGACTAATGCGTTCGCGAAGCGCTTGTGCGTGCAAGCGTTCTGCCACGACCGCAGCAGCCAGATGCTCGATCTCGTCGGCACGAGAAAGAAGAGGCGCGAGTGAGAAACCGTAGGCCTCGTGAAGATCCCCTGCCCGAGTTCTGCGGGCGTAGCGCTTACCGTTGGGACTGTCGCGACGGACAATGAGACCGGCCTCGACCAAGCCTGCAAGGTGGCGTCGGATCGTCTGCTCCGCCATGCCGTGGGCGCGAAGAGACAATTGTGCGTTCGAAGGGAACACAATGAGGTTTGCATCATCCGAAAGTTCGTTCTTCGGATAGAAGCTCAAGAGCGCATTGAGAACGGCAAGCGCTCGATCGGTGATACCAAGGCGAGGCTTGGCTTCACAGAGCGCACGATAGATTTTCCACTTGTCGACCGATCTGACGGGCTCGTCATGTCGAGCTCTTCTTTGAGCTACCAACATGGCAAGCGTCATCGGCCGCCGCCCAAAGGGCGTCGTCACATATTCAGCTTCCATTTTTCTTCACCTACGTTGAGGCAAAAGAAATCTGCTCACCAAAACGATGCCAAAGACTCTTGACTGTGATTCGTGGAAATGCGATTCTGGATGTGCTTAAGATCGAGAAGGGCTTCCACGACAACGTCGCTTGGGGGCCTTTTTCTTTTGCTGCTTACGTTTCCTTTCCTTGTTGGAATTCGCTGAAGAGAGATTGTAGTCTCTCCTGCACAAACTGATCAAAGCCAGGAGCCGCCTTGCTGTCGAAGACAAAGGTGGCGCGAGCAGGCGTTCTCTTAAATGTCACCGGCACACCGGATATGGTCGATGGCGCGATCTCAGGCTTTGCTGACGCCGGTTTGCCGATCGCCAGAACCATGGCTTGCTGGAAGCGCTCGTCACTCGATAGCTTACGGCTGTTGTCCGCGGACAACTCGGCGATAATCGGCTCATGGGCGACACCTTCGAGGCGTTCTCCCAGTTCAAGCCAGCGCCTGCGACCGATATCCGGAGCAGGGCCAATCGCGCTGATCAGCGCCAACGGGACCTGTCTCATAACGATGAGCATTTTCGACAGCGCGGCTTTATCGACGCCGAGCGAGGCCATGATGATATCCCGGCCAAAATCCCGCTGTTCGAGCCGCAATGCAAAAAGGGCGCGCTCGATGTATGAGAGGTTCGTGCGGGCGCTGTTTTCCTGCCCCTGGCTCACCACGAGCTGATCATCGGTAAGCTGCCGAATGACGGCGCGAACCTTGATGCCAAGTTCCTTGGTGGCGGCCAGCCGGCGATGGCCGTAAGCAACCTGATAACGTCCGTTTGATTCCGGATGCGGACGCACCAGGATAGGAACCTGCTGGCCATGCTCACGGATCTGTTCGATGAGCTGACCAAGCTCGATCGGATCTATCTCAAGGCGATCGGTAACGAAGGACCCATCAATAAGGTCGGTATCGATCTCGACGATGGTTTGGCCTTCGGCCAGCTGTCGCTCAAGATCGTTCGCCCGCTCCATCTTCTCTGTGATGTTGCCAAGCGTCCTGGTAATCCCACCCACGGGACCGCCGGTTCTGGCCTGCGGTAGAAAGCCGGCTATCGGGCGGTTATCCTTTGCGCCGACGGAGTCAGTGCGCCCCGTATTCGGGGCGGAAATTTCGAGCAGATTTTTGCGTGCCATCTATTCTATTTCCTTCCCCACGTTGAGCGGATGTTCGTCTCGATCTCGCTGTTTACAAGATTGAGCGAATCCAGAGCGCGGTCGTAGGTGCCCCTGGTAAATTGGGCACGCTCGACTTCGTAGAGGGTCTGTTTGGTAACGCCGGCATCAGCGACGGCCGTCGATTTGACCATCGCATTCTGGAGCATCCGGTTGCCGAAGATGGCTCGCATAAAACCTGTCATCTGGCTCTGTGGCCCATCATTCGGCTCAAAGCGCGTGACGAGGTAGCGCATCCAGTCGTAACTGGTGCGTCCGCCGGCGTTCTCCACCACGGTCATGAGCTCGCTCGTCATGGTCAAAAACTGCGACATCGACATTACGTCAAGCATCTGCGGATGGACGGTGATCAGAATGGAGGTTGCCGCGCAAAGCGCCGACATCGTCAAGAAGCCGAGCTGCGGTGGGCAATCGATAACGACGACATCGTAAAAGCTCTCGATTTCGGTCAAGGCTTCGCCGATGCGAGCGAAAAACATCGTCTCGGCCCTGCCGGCAGCCATCACTCGAGGCGTCTCATGCTCGAACTCCATGAGCTCGAGGTTTCCGGGGATGAGATGCAGGTTCGGCGTATAGGTCGCGCGGACGATATCGGAAATCGGCCGAGGCGCATCATAGCGAATGGCGCCGTAGAGTGTTTCGCCCTCCCCGACATCAAGTTCCGGCTGGTTTCCGAACAGAGCGGACAAGGAAGCCTGCGGGTCGAGATCGACGGCGAGCACCCGGTATCCCCTGAGCGCTAAATACTGGGCCAGATGGGCTGAAGTCGTGGTCTTGCCGGAGCCGCCCTTAAAGTTCATTACAGAGATGATCTGTAGCTTCTCAGACCCTCTTCGGCCCGGCACATATTTGGGTGTACCGTTTCGCTCGTCGAGAACCCGGCGGATGCGGTCCATATCTTCGGCGGAGTAAAGTCGGCGGCCGTTGGAAAGCGGATCTGGGCCGTGGCCTTCTGCCGCGATCTGGCGGAGATAGCCCTCACCTATACCGATGAAAGCAGCAGCTTCGGCCGGCGAAAACATCCGCATCGTCTTTTGTGACTGAGGCGGGAAGAGTTTCGCCTGGTGCTGCTGTAGCTGATATGACAGCTCCTGCGCGTCTGTTGCCAGAAGCGTCGGAAGATGCTCTTGATCGTCCTTGAGTGCGAGACTCGGTTGCATAGTCGTTTTCCCAATTAACTGCGCAATTGTGACGGAATGCCGCGGAACTACGCAGTTATAATATGCTCCGATTCGTTGCCGTTTTACAAATGCTTAAACAATCGGCAGATTTTAGCGCGTTTTACTCGCGAAATGTCGGATATCAGCTCGAACGATCGCTGCGATGTGCGGCGTGATATCCGGGGATCGGGGAGGGCGCACGGCTATTTCCATTGCCGATCGGCTTCGCATGCTAAGGGTAGTCCGCGGACTACTGCATGAAGGATCGCGGCGCGAGATGCTGCTGATCGCCATCACTCAAGCGGAGCCGCTACTTGGTGCGGCACCGCATTCCGGCTTCTGCATGTATTGGAGTTTGGGTGTGCCCGAGCAACACGGCACGGGCGGTCGTTTTAGGCGCTAAGTCTATGTCGAACCCTAACGGGCGACGCGATCTGAAAGCTTGCGGCCGCCGAGAAGCGAAGCTCGGATCAACTCCGCCTTGCTCAGCGCCGGCGGAGCCGACACTTTGGGTTCATCAACAGGGGCGGCGGGCTTGGCCTGTACCTGACGCAATGCCGTAAGGCGCTTCTGTGCTGCGAGCCTGTCTTCCGTCGACAGTTGTTCGATCGGGTTGCCGGCGATGTCATGACGCATGGAGTCCGACTGGGCGCAGGCAAAGTAATATTGCTTGGAATGGAGAAACGAACTGGTGGCGCGGCGAAGCGACATCACCGACATGTCGGGCTTCAAAAGCGGACGAATTTCATTCCAGAGGCCAAGTGCGAAGGGACGAATGATATCGCCGGGTTTCGCTGGCAAAATATCGATGCGGTGAACCAGAAGTGTATTGATCGCCTCTGCCTTCTTGACGTCGAGTGCCGTTGCCGCGATCGGCCCGCGATTGGTCGTCCAGGGTTCTTCCATGAAATCGTTCCTCTGCCTTGAAATCCATTACGAACTGATTGTGAAGCGATTTTGACGGAACGGCAAAGATTCCGCCTTCTTCTGCTGGTGGGTTCGTTGAACCGACCCCGATATATGCAACAGCGACAGCGACAGCAAGTTTTGGTTAACGAGATTTTTATAGTTGACGCATAGCTTGCATCTCGCCGCGAAGGGTATCGAGTACGCGGCGCCTATCCTTCTTCCCTCGAAGGCTTCCACCCATCTGCGTCCTATCGAGTGGCGCTCGAGATTGCTCAGTCGTAGCGCTCTATCACCCCGGTTAGACGTCTCGGGATCGTTCGTACCGCCCCGGCGACGACATCGGATAGATCCAGCTTTGTGTTGCGAGGCTCCGAACAAAGCATCTCATAGAATATCATGGGCAGTTTCAGGATGATGGTTCATCGATCCTCGTTTCCGTAGCGGTTCATCGACTGTGCCCGGGAATGGGAGCTTCCCCGTATCTCATGAAAACTGCGATTCACGCTTGGTCGAGTTTCCTTCTCAGACATGCCGCCCCTTCAACTGGGTTGCGTTAAGCGTTGTTGCGACGCTGGTTTCAAAAATCGGGTTGGCGTCTGGACGACCTGGCGATACATACGCGATGAATATAAATACCATCCGAGTTCGAATCGATTGACCGTTTTCCGGAGAGCTGCCTTGAACATGAAAACACTCCTGTCCCTGAGCGCCGTTCTTTCGCTCTCGCTTGGCTCCAATGCGCTGGCACTTGAGAAGGCTGCCTTCTTCGACGCGGCTCTTTGCAAGCCGGCCTATTCCACGAAGTCGGCAATGACGATGTATGAGGAAGCCGAAAAGCTTTCTAAGGCCGATACCTCGTTGCTGACGGCCGCGGTCTATAAGCTACCAGCCGACTTTGGCCGTCAGGGCTTCAAGACGAGCGAACTGGTTTTTGCCGGCACCAGCTTTGGTGTGCTGGTGGAAGGCTTGCGCGCCGATGATCTCGCCAAGGCCTATCACCTGAAATCGGACGGCTTCGGCAACCTCCTCGGAACAGCGACGAAGTCCTATGGGCGCACCTTATCGAAGGCCGAGCAGCCTGCAGCGGAGATGGGAGTGGTCTCCGTGGTCGCCCGTGAGTCCTCTGCCTTTCCCGGCAAGACCCTTCTCGCCTGCGAGTTCGTCAGCAACGAGGATCTCGAGGCTATGAAGCAGTTGCAGGCGAAGTAATTTCAGCGGTACATGCGCCGAGCATAGGCGACGATGCGGGGACGCAGGAAAACTGGCGCGTCCCTGCATCAGCTCGTCTCAAGGCTCAACGGTTGTCCGCGGACAACTACTGCGGCTCGGTCATGATAGAGGGTGTATCGATCCTTGCGGAAGCAAGGAGGCACATAGCTTCATTACGGCTTGTTGTTGCTATGATTTCAGATGGATAGTCATCGACAGCAATCGTTCGAAAAACACTATTCATACATAGGTAGGCCAAATTTTCGGGCGATGCAGAGCCGCCTGGCGTTGCGCAAGCAGCTTTCAATTGCGATGGATAGTGAAACCTGTCTATCTAATGAGACATCGGGTGGCTGGATAGCAAAAGGCTGCGTTTGAGATGGCCCCTTATCTGCTATTATTTTTCATCTTCGTCACATGCGGCCTCGTCAATATGACACGACCTCGAAACTCTATTAGGCCAGTGAGTGAACGAGACACCGAAAACGCTTACAAAGCGGCTTTCAAAATTGAATCCAAAGAGACCGTAGAGCGACGAAAGCTCATAAGTCTTCTTCTGGTGATCGCATTGCTAATCGACATGCTCCTCATCGTGTGGATAGTTCGCTTCGCCTGATAGGTAGGCTTGCGGATTCGTCAGTGACTCCAATTCTGAAGCTGCCGACCTCGATAAGGTCGACCTTGTGGATCGATGGACGCCTCGGCTTGTAGTCACGATTAGATTGCGCCGAATAACCAAGCCAGAAGCAGAAGGATGGAGATAAGTGCCAGCCACATCGACAATCGCTCCCGCAAGCTGCGCTTGGCGTTCTCTTTGGAAATGACCTGATACGCGCGTGTTCGAATCTTCTCAGCGTCCCCGTCAAGGTCGCGTGTCCTGAAATGCTGTCCAGTTTCGTTCTGCAAGATAGTGTCTCCAGCCTCTCCTCGGAATACCGAGTCGTTCACGCAGCTTTTCGACTGATGAAAAGGGCTGTCTCCTTTTCGGTTTCTAGCACGCCTCTTCCAGCTTGAAATGCGTCAGCAATCGCCGAGCGCAACTCGGAAAGTTGTGCTTCGTTGGCTCCCTCGCCGGGTGGATAAGAGGTGAGCGTAAGGAATATGTCTTCGGGGTCTGTCACTCGCATGCGCGCGGGATACTGGGCCATGGCGACATTTCCGAACTGAGTTTGCATGAGCTGTTGTGCGGCCTCGTAGCCGAAGGCGGCTCCGGCGGGATCGTAGGGAGAGCTGCCGAATACCCTCGTCAGCTCATATATCTTGCGCATATTGCCAATGCCATTGGTCGTCACCGCGAGAAAGCCGCCCGGTTTCAGGACGCGATGCATTTCCGCCGCGCACTTGGCCGGCTCCGGCAGGTGATAGAACATATGCATAGCGACGACGGCGTCAAAAGAGCCATCGGCAAAAGGCAAAGCTGCAGCGTCGGCTTGGCGGCCTGTGATGCTGCCAAGGGGCAGGGGCGTGCATCGTTCGACGGCTTCCGCAACCATGCCCGGCGAAAGATCGCAGAGCGTCAGGTTCAAATTCCCGGACAAGGACGCCGCAGTTGCTGCCCAAAACCAACCCGGGCCGCAGCCGACATCAAGAATGCGATCGCCCGATTTCAGCGGGAGCTGTTGCGCCACCCATGGAAACCACCCGAGTTCGGCAATGGTATGTTCGCTGTAGAGACGGGCGCGTGCGGCAAGCTTTCTGCTGTCCGCATATTGCTTGTCGTTGCCTGAGGTTATGGACGACATGATCGGCTACCTTCTGATCCAGATCGCTAATGTTCTGGACCTCTAACAGGTTGCTGCACTGAAGTTGCGTTGCGCCCGACAATAGAGGTTTTGTCTGTTTCTGCAATGATAGATTGCAGGCGGCTCGGCGCGCAACGCCATTCATTCACGGCAGCGCAATCACTAATCGAGGTCGCCAAGGCAGCCGGTGCCGGTAGAAGGCCTTGTTCTGCTGCTCGCTGGAAAGGCAGCTCTCATGCGCGAAGAAGCGGCCTTAGCGCGTCCATCATCTCCGTGCTGCCCCGACGGATCTCGCCCGCATCGCTTTCGGCATCTATCCTGCCGGCGTTATGCGCGATGTAGAGCTCTACCAGCAGCCGCGCATAGCTTTCGGAAAGGCCCGCTCGCATCAGCACGCCCTGCCATTCCGTTTCGGGCAAGGGGAGGGTGGCGACCGTCCGGCCGGCGAGCAGGCCCATCGCCGCGGCGATGTCGTTCGGCGTGTAGCGACGCGGACCCTCGGCATGGACGATACGCAGCTTCGCATCATCGCTTTCCAACAGCAGTCCGGCTGCGATGGAACCCACATCGAAGGCGGAGACGATGGGAAGCAGCTTGGTCTGATCGTGATAGAAGCTCGGCAGTTGGCCACTTTCAGCAGCCACCTTGATCAGGCGTGCCCAGTTTTCCATATGCTCGGCCGATCGCAGGAATATCAGTTTGGAATCCAGCGTGCGGAGCCGCGCCTCCAATGAATGGAAAATCAGGGTAACGCCAGTTCCGGCGCTATGTTGTGCGCCATAGTCGGAGATGGCGAGGACCTGACGGGGATTGGCCGCTGCCAAAGCTTCGGCCATCGTTTCGATCAATTGCAGCATTTTTGCATGCGCCGGCTCGGCACGGATGTCGACCGGGCAGATGACTTGAACGGCATCGGCGCCCTTCATTGCAGCCACGAGGGTGCCGTGGTCGTTCAGGTCGGCGATGGCGATTTCGCAGCCGAGGTCTGAAAACATCTGTGCCTTCCCCGGGTCGCGAAGGACAGCGCGCACCGGCATGCCCTTTTTGCGCAATGCGGTGATGGTTGTGCGGCCAACTTTGCCGCTGGCGCCTAGAATGACATGCATCGTCTCTTCTCCTGTTCGTCTGCCGGCAACGCTAGCGACTGGCACACTGCAGTTCGCACAGGTTTGGCCGATTGATTGCAGGTTCGGACGATAATCGGCGTCAGGAATGCATTCGCACGATCATGCCGGGGGTCAGCCCCAGAAGTCGACGCATCCAATGCGTCATATGGCTTTGATGGGCAAAACCGGCGGCCAGCGCGATCTGGGCCAGCGGCATGTCTGCCGTCAGGAGGAGCGTTTTGGCGCGCTCGACACGGCGCGTCAGGACATATTTGTGAACCGGCATGCCGAAGGTGGCATGAAACAGCGGCTTTAGATGCGAGATGCTGAGCCCTGCAACGATGGCAAGATCGGCCAGGGACAGGGATTGATCGATATGATCTTCGATGAAATCGGTCAGACGGCGTTGCTGCCGGCTGCTCAATGCTGCACGATCATTGCCTGCTGTTGCCGACCCCCGCCCATTATTGTCCACGAGGCGGATTGCCAGGGCCATACCCAAGGTCTCGGCATAGGTGCTGTCGGATGGCACGGTTGCCTCGATCTCCGCCTTGATGGCCCAGGCGATTGACTCGAGCCGGGCATCGCGAAGCTGAAATCGCGGAGCAAGAGAAACGGTTTCGGAGTCTTGCCCAAGTTCCCGGGCGGCTGCCTGCAGGAGTTCCGGCCGGATGGTCAATCGCAGAATGGTGCAATCACGATCATCTTCCCACCAGCCATCCAGTCCGGCGGGAACGATGTCTATATCGCCGTGCTTTTGCTGACGGCGAAGTTCCTGCCCATCGCATTGGCAATGCGCGTTTACGGCCCTGCCGAAGTGAATGCCCAAGCGATGGCTCTCCGTTCCCGGCACATGCGTGCGGCCGGCGCGAATATGGAGAAACTCCGCCCCCAAACCCTTCCAGCCGCGATCCCTACTGGAAAGGAGAGTAGCGGCCGAACTGCTGAGATGATCCATGATCCCGTTCCTACCAGGCCTATCTCACCGGAGTTGAGGTAACGGCCTGTCGAAATTATAGGGAAATTCGCGCAATCGGTCGAGACATCTGACAATCGTCCCTCAGTGGAAACGAAGGCTGAGGAGTCTTGCGTGGAACGATGCCGGCATGGTTGTCCGGCATGGCTTTGATCAGCCATACGGCTCCATGAGGCTTCCGCACAAACAAAGCGGCCCCGGCTGATGGACCGGGGCCGCGTGAGTACTATTCTTGTCGAAGGGTTATTTTCCGTCGCCGGTTCCCGAGCGCTGCGCGGTGGTCTTCGACACGCTCGACTGAAGGTTCGCCTCGTCGGCAACGATCGTGGCGGCCTCGTTCAAAAGGACGTCCTTGGCGTTTTTGCGTGCCTTTTCCAGCGCGATATCTGCACTCAGGCTGCGCTCGTTTGCCTGCAGGCCGTCGTCTTCGCTGTTGTCGACGCCATCGTTGACCTGTTCGCGTGACTTCAGGCGTTTTGCCTGAGCGTTCATTTCATCGCGTCGCTCGGCTTCATTGAGAGATAGAGACTGCTTTTCGCGCTGCTGCTTGAGCACGGCGACATCCTCAACGAAGCGTTGGAAATCGCGATCATCCTTGACGCGTTCATCATGGAGCTTTTGCAGTTCCGGCAGCAACGCCGCAACGTTTCCTGACGGCGTGTATTTAGCCGGCTTTACTTCCGTCCACGGCAGGGCGTTGTCGAAACTTGCCTCGCCGAAGGTCTTCGGATCCGAAAGGCCCGGCAGGGTGATATCGGGCGTCACGCCACGCAGCTGCGTCGTACCGCCATTCACGCGGAAGAATTGAGCAACCGTCAATTTCAGCTCGCCGAATTTCGGTTTGCTGTTGTGGGCGATCTGGTCGAGATTGACCACTGTCTGGACGCTGCCCTTGCCAAAGCTGGGTTCACCGATGATCACACCGCGACCATAATCCTGGATCGCCGCAGCAAATATCTCAGAGGCCGAGGCCGAGCCGCGATTGATCAGCACGCCGACCGGACCGGTCCAGGCCGGCGTCGGAAGGTCATCGCTTTCGACCTCCACCTTGCCGCCTGCATCGCGCTGCTGAACCACCGGGCCTTTGCCGACAAACAGACCCGTCAGGTCGATCGCCTCAGAGAGCGAACCGCCGCCATTGTTGCGCAGGTCGACCAGAACACCGTCGACCTTATCCTGCTTCAGTTCGGTGAGCAGCTTGGCGACGTCGCGGCTGGCGCTTCTATAGTCCTTGTCGCCCCTGCGGCGTCCCTCAAAGTCCTCATAGAAGGCCGGGAGGGTGATGACACCGATCTTGCGCGTAGTGTCGCCATCCTTCACCGAAAGAAGGGTTTTCTTGGCCGCCTGCTTATCGAGGCTGATCTTGTCGCGCACCAGGCTGATGATCTTGTGTTTGCCATCCGGCCCGGCATCGGCCGGCAGAATGTCCAGGCGAACGACGGAGCCTTTCGTGCCTCGGATCAGCTGCACGACTTCATCGAGGCGCGTTCCCACAACTTCCTTGATGGGACCATTGGCGTCTTGGCCGACACCGGTGATACGGTCGCCGACGGCAAGCTTGCCGGACGATTGTGCAGGACCGCCGGGCACGAGTTCGCGGATAGTGGTGTAGTCGTCTCTTTCCTGCAGAACTGCGCCGATACCGACGAGCGACAGCTTCATAGAAATATCGAATTCCGCGGAAGCACGTGTACCGAAATAGTCGGTGTGAGGGTCGATCGATTTCGTGTAGGCGTCCATGAACGTCTCGAAGACGTCGTCGCTCTTGTATTTGTAGGCGCGCTCCAACGAGTTCTGATAGCGCTTGTCGAGCGTCGTGCGGATAGCATCGTCGGTCTTGCCGGCCAGCTTCAGGCGCAGCCAATCGCTCTTGACGCGCTTGCGCCACAGATCGTTGCTTTCCGCGTCGGTTTGCGGCCAGGGCGCTTTGTCGCGCTGCAGGGAGTAGCTTTCCTTCACATTGAAATCGAAGCCTTGCTTGAGCAGGCTGCGCGCATAGGTCATGCGATCGACAACGCGCTGCTCATAGACATTGAAAATCGAAAACGGGATCCGCAAGTCTTCCTTGTTGATGGCATCGTCGATCTTGGTGCTGTCGGTCATGAACTTGTCGATATCCGACTGCATGAAAAGAACCCGATCCGGATCCAGGGATTTGATAAATCGATCCATGACCTTGACCGACAAGGCGTCGTCGAGGGGAAGCGGCCTATAGTGGAAGCGCTCGAGAAACTGCGCGCTCAAATGCGCTGCCTGCGCCTGCTGTTGCAGCGGCGCCAAAACTGGCGGTGCGGCAGCTTCCAGAGCATATGCCGAGGGGGCAAGTGCCAGGAACATGCCGAGGAAACCAAGTTGTATACGCATTAAGCTCTGATCCGATTCTCAACGTTGAGTGTTTAATGTGTGATGTTCGTGGAACAATTATGGTTTTTTGGCAACTGGATCGTGCCAGAAAAGCATGAGGGGGCTTTTTGGTCAAAATGAGCAACACCACACGTTTGTGAACTCATTTGATATGGGGGAAGCCGATTTTGGGCCTAATGGTTCCGCACCGTAGCCGGTTGAATTGGCCCGGAGCAGCCGGGGTAGTGCCGTGATCCTGTCCCCGGCCGCGCGCCGCGGGTGGGTCATTTCCCGCGCATGGGCAAACCCAAGTGCTTAATTTTTATGGAAATCTTGCTCTGAAACAGCCCAAGCGCGATGCAAGAAACCTATTCCGGAGGTCGCTCCGGCTCTGACATAACAATTGAGGTGTTCGAAATTTTCGGCCGCGACCGTTTTCGGTCCGGAACGGTTGATCGAGAATTGTGCGGTCTCACGCGTGGCCAATCGGGAGGACGCGCGGCATCAGGGACTGGAATGCGCGGAGCCATCCTGATCTGTCGCCAGCGCCTGATGCATCGGCGGCATCGCCTTGTGGTAGCTGTGAGAAGCCAGACGCTGCACCAGCGCCACGACGATGACCACGCAGGTCAGGTGCAGCAGCCAGCCGGCCTGAAAGCCACCCGTCAGATCATGAAGGACGGCGACGATCCACGGTGGGACGGCAGCGATCAGGAAGCCGCCGCCCTGCATCAGGGCCGACAGCGCACCGGCGTGGCCGGCATCGGACAGATGATCGAGCGCCACCACCAGCGACAGGGCAAAGCAACCGCCCAATCCGGCGCCCACCAGCCCGGCCCAGGCAAAGGGGGCGAGCTGCGGCCAGAAGGCGAGGCCGGCAAAGCCGGTGGCCTGAAAGATCAGTGTCAACCACAACCACGGTCGGCGATCGCCCTCGCGGCCGATCAATAGAGGCAGGACAAGGGCGAATGTTGCCTGACAGATTGCCATGACGGCTAGAAGGTTTCCCGTCGCCGCGCCGCTCCATCCCTGCGCCTGATAGTAGGGTGACAGCCAGGCAACTGCGGATGAATAGCCGCCATTGACGAGGCCGAAACAGGCCATCAGCAACCAGGCACGCGGTCGTCTCAACAGATGGGCCGTGACGTTACCGCCGGATGTGCGTCGATCGTCTGCCGGCAAGTAGAAGGCGGCAAGCACGAGGGCGATGACAGCCGGTATGGCAAGCCAGGCAAGCCCAGCGTGCCATGTTCCTGCGGCGTCCGCAACGACGGGCGCGGCCTTCGCGCCGAGCGCGCCGCCGCCCATCAGCATCGAGGAATAGAGACCCATCACCGCTGCGACACGCGCTGGGAATATCCGCTTGATGATGCCGGGAAATACCGCCTGAACGATGGCGACCCCAAACCCGATGACCGCTGCAGTCCCAACAAGCTGCCAGCCGCTGGCGGAAAAGAAACGCAGCAGCGACCCGATGCCCAATATCGCTAGAGCGGCCAGGATCAATCGACGCGCACCGAGTGCGCTCTGAAGGGACGGTCCGACAAAGGCGACGACCCCCATCAAGACCATCGGCACCATTGTCAAGAGCGACATGCCCTGAAGGCCAAGGCCCGTCTGCGTGTGAATGTCTCCGGCAAGCGGCCCGACCGCTGTTATGAACGGCCTTAGATTGAGCCCGACGATGGCAACGACGACCAAAAGCGGAAGCAGGGAAGGGGAGGCGGCATTCTTCATGATTCAGAGCCGCTCGTCCTGACGGCGCTTCCATTCGGCATAGAGATCGGGCTGGTTTTCAAGGCGGGTGGGAACGTAGCGGATCGTCATCGATTGCTCGGCAAAGGGCTTTGCCAGATCTTCATAGATGGCCGCGGTCGACAGCCCGAACGGCGCGCCGTCATCGTTGGAATAGGCGTAGGAAACTGCTTTCACGCCCGCGAGGCGCATCGCCGCCATGCACATCGGGCAGGGGTGGCCGCTGGCATAGACGGTGCAGCCCTGAAGATCGGGCGATTTCAATTTCTGGCTGGCGAGGCGAAGCGCCGTCATTTCCGCATGTGCCGTCGGGTCGTTGGTGCTGAGGATCTCGTTGACGCCCGTCGCGACCACTTTGCCGTCCTTGACGACGACGGCACCGAAAGGGCGGCCGCCATTTTGGGAGTTGGTCCGTGCAAGCTCAATGGCCTCGCAGAGGAAGTGTGTTTCATTGTCCATGACGTTCTCTCTTGTTTTCGCCCCCGTCACGCGAGCCTCGGCGTCAGCATTTCAAATCTGTCCCGGATCGTGGAGCAGGTATCGCCGCCGAGCCGCGCGATTGAATCGATGATGTTCGGATCGACGTGCAGGCCCTCATCGACGGCGCCTGGGTGATAGTGGGCAAAGATGATCTCGCCCATGATGATCTGACGCGATTTGCCAAGCTCCAGTGTCAGATGCCGGCGGCATTCGAACGAGGCCGGAGCCTCCTTTATCCAGGGTGAGGCAACCTTTTCGCCGGGCATGGCGGTCAGGCCGGCCTCCTTCATTTCGTCGACCCCGCGCGGATATTTCGTACCGCAGACATGCATCGCTTCAGCGATGGCATGGGAGACGATATTGACCGTAAAGACTTCCGTCATGCGGACGTTGTGGCCGGTATCCTTGAAGGAGACGTCGGGATTGTTCTCGACGCCGATCGCCACGATCGGCGGATCGGCCGAAAGGCAGTTGAAGAAGCTAAACGGGGCTGCGTTGAAGCGGCCATGTTCGTCGACCGTCGTTACCAGCGCGATCGGGCGGGGAATGATCGTGCCGATCATCAGCTTGTAGCGTTCACGTGCATTGAGCAGAGTGAAATCGAAGGCGGTCCTGCTGTCTGAGGCGTCGCTGTTTGCGCTCATATCCATGATGCCCTCGTTTACTTCACGCCAAAAATGGCTTCATCGCCGCTTAAGGATTCAAATCCGCTTGCGGTCAAAACTGCCGGCATGCTGGCGCCGACGCAGCCGATCCCATCCTCGTAGAGGCAGGGCGTTACGTGGAAGCACATGGCTTCCTCAAGAACGACATCATGATTGCGTCGGATTGCCATGACGTCGTCCTCGCCCCAGCCGGGCGGGAAGGACGCACCGATGCTGTAGGCAGGCCGCGTAACCATCCACTCTGCAAAGCCGCGGCCTTCGATGACGCCTTCGAATATGCGTGCGGCCTCATGAGAGGTCATGCCGGGGCGAACGCGGGCAAAGCCCTCGTCGAGCGCTTCCTTGCATACCTCGAACATGCGCCGCACCCGGTCCGCCGGTTCTCCGATCGAATAGAACCGAAAGATCGGCGTGTGGTAGTCGTGGATCGATGCGGCCGGCTCGATATTGACCAATTCTCCGCGGGAAATCGGCGCGCCGCACCAGGTCACATGCGCACGCGCGGTGCGGGCCCCGGCGCAGACATTCGCCATTTTGACCGGCCGGTGGCTGCCATTCGCAAGCATGCTGTTGGTGACGACGGCGGCAAGCGTGGTATCGGTCATGCCCTCATGCAATGCCTCAAAGCCGTCACGGCAAGATTGTGCCGCGATCCGACCTGCCTTGCGCAGAAGTTCGATTTCCGCGGGGCTCTTGATGCGGCGCAGCTGCTCGACGAGGCCGGACGCGTTGAGAACCGCATCGTCCTTCGGGCGAACGAAGCCCCGCAAGGCCGTCTGAACCGTCGCATATTCGACGGCGATCGTGGCTCTGGAGGGTACAAAATCGGCCAGCGTCCGTTCGAGAATGGCCGTATAGTCCTGTCCGTCCCGAACGCCCACGCCTTCGTCGGCCCAGATGTTGCCTTTCAGCGCCCGGATGTTGCTGAGTTCGGTCAGCCGCATGACCCAGATCGCCTTGCCGTCCGCCCGAACGATGAGGGATGTCGCGCCATAGGCGAGGGAGCCGAAGCCGGTCAGGTAGTACATGTTTTCGGCCGAGTTGAACACGCAGGCATCGATGCCGCGCTCAGTCATGAGTTTTCTCAGGGCATCTCTGCGTGCGAGATACTCTTGAGGTTCGAAGGGTAAACGATCGTAATCGGTCGACATATTATCTGCTCACTATTTCAGGGAGATCGTATGGAAGGGCGCGCCGGAGCACCCTTCTTCGAGGTTGCGTCAATCGCTCTTCTTGATGTTCCAGAACACCGGTACGTCCTGGGTCGTGAGCACGCCGGAGAGCTTGTTCGAATAGGCGACGAAGGTGTTCCATTGGCCGAGCGGAACATGGTGGCCGGTTTCGAAAGCGCGCTTCGAATACTCGGCCGCGACGGCCTTCTGAGCCTCGAGGCCATCGGCGAGCGCCCATTTCAGGCGCAGATCCTCAAGCGTCTTGTCGCAGGGCCAGCCGAAGATGCCCTTGTCGCAGGCAGCCGAAAACGTGATGCTCCAGACCGGATTGGCGACCACCTGTCCGCCGACATAGGAGTGAAGCAGGTTCCAGCCGCCCTTGTCGGCCGGCTCCTTGGAATTGCGGCGTTTCAGGACGGTCGCCCAGTCCATTGCCTGCACATCGACGGCAAGGCCGATGTCCCGCATGGCCTGCACGGTGACGACGGTTTCCGGATGCACGATGCTTTCATCGGTCGGGTCGAGAATGACGATCGGCTTGGAAAAATCCCAGCCTGACTCCTTGAAAAGCGCCTTGGCTTTCGCCGGATCGGGTGCCTTCAGTGCGTCCAGTCCGGCGTCCGTCTCCATCGGGCTGCCGCAGATGAAGAATGAGGCGCAGGTCTTGAAGTAGTCGGGGTTGCCGTTGACCGCCTGCAGATAGGCCTGCTGGTTGGTCAGGTAGAACATGGCCTGACGCGCCTTCGGATTGTCGAAGGGCGGCTGGGTGTGATTGAAGAAAAGCGTACCTTGTGTGCCAGTCTGGTTTATGACCTTTGTCTGTAGATTGCCCGCCGCCTCGATCACCGGCAGAAGGTCCAGCGACGGATTTTGCCAGAAATCGATCTCACCGCTCATCAACGCTGATAGCGCAGTCTGCTGGTCCTTGATGATATCCCATTCGACGGTGTCGAACTGCGCCACCTTTCCGCCGGCCAAGCCGCTTGC
Organism: Rhizobium sp. NPDC092011; assembly: GCF_044756305.1. Taxonomy (NCBI): domain Bacteria; kingdom Pseudomonadati; phylum Pseudomonadota; class Alphaproteobacteria; order Hyphomicrobiales; family Rhizobiaceae; genus Rhizobium; species Rhizobium sp. NPDC092011. The sequence goes on along the minus strand of NZ_JBIVSO010000001.1, from coordinate 673,998 downwards.
CGGTTCCTTTCGCGGAACGTAGTCAGCGAACTTCTCGTAGACCACCTTGCTGCCGGGGATCCATTTGTCCTTATCGAACTTGTAGGGGCCGGAGCCGGTATAGTCGGTGATTTCCTTGTAGGGATCGGTCTCGGCGATCCGTTTTGGCATCATGAAGGGCACGTTCGACGCGACCTTGCTGAGAGATTCCAGCACGATGCCGTAGGGCTCCTTGAATTCGAGCTCGAAGGTCTTGTCGTCGACGACGCGCATTTCCTTCAGCTCGCGCGCCATCAGCTGCCCGGCTGCATCGCGGGCCTGCCAGCGCTTCAATGAGGCTACGCAGTCCTCCGCCTTGACTGGCTGGCCGTCATGCCATTTCAGCCCGTCGCGCAGCGTGAAGCGATAGGTCTTCTTATCGGCCGAAAGCTGCATGTCCTGCACCATTTCCGGCTGCGGCTTGAAATGCTCATCGAGCGCGTAGAGCGTGTCATAGATCATGAAGCCGTGCATCTTCACGATGTCGGCGGTCGAGCCCATCGGATCGAGCACTTGAAGATCGGCGCTCGGCACGATCTTGAGGGTGTTTTCCGCCCAGGCGTTCCCCATGCATGACAGCAGGATAGCTGAAGCGAGCAGAGCTTTGCGGGTGGCTTTCATCGGATTAAACATGGTTATTCCCCTTCTTATTCATGGCATTTCCTCACGCCGGAAGCTTCTGCTCCGCCCGGCCGGGTATCGAGGCGAGCAGTTCGCGCGTATATCGGTGGGACGGGGCGGCGAAGACGGTGGATACGGCCCCCTGCTCGACGATTTCCCCACGGTGCATGACGATCAGCCGATCACAGATCTGCGCTGCGACGCGCAGGTCGTGCGTGATGAAAAGAATGGCCAGGTCGAAGCGCTTCTGGATATCGTCGATCAAGCGCAGGACCTGCGCCTGAACCGAGACGTCGAGGGCGGATACGGCCTCGTCCGCCACCAGAATGTCGGGCTCCATCGCCAGCGCCCGCGCAATCGAGATGCGTTGCCGTTGGCCGCCGGAAAACTGATGCGGGAAACGATCGACGGCATGGGGCTCCAGCCCAACGAGCTGCATCAGCTCACGGGCTCGTTCCAAAGCCTCGTTCTTGCTTTGGCCGAAATTCATCGGTCCTTCGATGATCGATTGTCCGACCGTGCGGCGCGGGTTGAGCGATCTGTAAGGATCCTGAAAGACCATCTGCATGCGCTGCCGCAACGTCCGGCCGTCCTTGCTGCCCGGCAGGTCGATGCCGCCGGATGATGGTGCGATCAGTTGCATGACGCAGCGGGCGAGTGTGGACTTGCCGGAGCCGGATTCGCCGATAATGCCGAGCGTCTCTCCGCGCCTCACGGAGAGCGAGGCTTCCCGCAGGGCATGGACGGTGCGGCGGTCGCGGAACAGGCCGCCGCTATGGTAGGTCTTCGTCAGCGCGTTGACCTCGAGCGCGACCGCGCCGGTGACGACGTGGCCGCTTCGCTTCGGCTCCAGAGTTGGGACCGAGGCGATCAGCATACGCGTATAATCCGACGTGGGCGCATTGAGCACCTGATCGACGGTACCTTGCTCGATCATCTTGCCGGCTCTCATCACGACGACGCGATCGGCAATCTCGCGCACGACGCCGATGTCATGGGTGATGAACAGGACGCCCATGCCACGCTCACGCTGCAGCTCGCGAATTTGCAGCAGGATCTGCGCCTGGGTCGTGACATCAAGCGCCGTCGTCGGCTCGTCGGCAATCAGCAGTTTCGGCTGAAGAATCAATGCCGCTGCAATGAGGACACGCTGGCGCTGGCCGCCGGAGAGTTGATGCGGGAAGGCATGATAGAGCTTTTCAGGATCGGGCAGGCGAACTTCCGCCATGGCGGCGACAACCTTGTCGAAGCGCTCCTTGCGCGACAGGGAGAGATGGGTTCGCAAGACCTCGTCGATCTGTTTGCCGACCGCTTGCACAGGGTTCAATGCTGTCATCGGCTCCTGGAAGATCATGCCGATGCCGCGGCCGCGCAGATCCCGCATCTCGCCAGGGCTCGCCTTGGTGATATCCTTTCCTTCAAACAGGATATGGCCAGCGGGCTTTGGGAATACTTTCGGCAGCAAGCCCATGATGGATTGGGCAGTGACCGATTTGCCGGAGCCGGATTCGCCCACCACGCAGACGATTTCACCTGGCGCGACAGAAAGCGAGATATGATCGACCGCAAAGCCACGATCGCCTCCACCGGGAAGAGGGATGGCGAGGCCCTGGACCTCAATGACAGGAGTGGCCGTTTTCATCAGCATTCCTCACATCCCCTTTGCAATTCGAGGGTCGAGGGCATCGCGTAAGCCATCCCCGAGCAGATTGATCCCAAGTACGGTCAGAGCCAGGAAAAGGCTCGGCAGGAAGACAAGGCGCGGTGCGACCTGGAAAAAGGTGCGCCCCTCCGAAATCATGTTGCCCCAGCTGGGAATTTCAGGCGGCAGGCCGGTCCCTAGGAAGCTGAGGCCGGCTTCGATGAGAATCGCGGACGCGCAGATGTAAGTGCCAAGCACCATCAGAGGTGCGTAGGTGCTGGGAAGCAGATGGCGGAAGAGGATTGCCGGTGTGGATGTTCCGACGGAGATCGCCGCTTCGACATAAGGCTCCTCACGCACGGTCAGCACGACGCTGCGCACAAGCCGAACGACGCGCGGGATTTCGGGAACGGTGAGTGCGACGACGACAGTTGCGATGCTGGCGCGGGTGAGCGAGACGAGCGCGATCGCCAGCAGGAATGTCGGGATCGCCATCAGGCCGTCCATGATGCGCATGACCACGGCATCGACCCAACGAAAATAGCCTCCGACCAGACCGATCGTGACGCCGACAACCAGTGCTGCCGTTGCGACGCAGAGCCCGATCAGCATGGAGCTGCGCGCGCCGTAGATGGCGCGGCTGTAAACGTCGCGGCCGAACAGGTCGGTGCCGAACCAGGCAAGTTCCGATGGCGGTTTCAAACGCATGCCCGGGGCAATGCGGCCAGGATCGACCGTGCCGAGATAGGGAGCGAAGATCGCTGCGAGGGCGATCGCCATGATGAGTAGACCGCCGACAAGAACGGACGGATGGCGCAAGAATGGTGGCAGCGAACGCTTTGTCGAGGTCGGCGCAGCGGAAAGAGAAGCCGAGGAATTCATCAGTACCGCACCCTTGGATCGAGGAACGCATAGGCAATGTCAATGATCAGGTTGATCAGGACATAGACGCCTGAGAACATCAGGATCACGCCCTGGATCACCGGGTAATCCCGCTTCAGGATCGCATCGACCACGAGGCGCCCGACGCCGGGAATGTTGAATACCGTTTCGATCACCACGACGCCGCTGATCAGGAGCGCGACCCCGATGCCGATGACGGTCAGGATCGGGATGGCGGAGTTGCGCAAGGCGTGCCTCGTCACCACGATGCGTTCCTTGACACCCTTGGCCCGGGCGGTGCGGATAAAGTCTTCGCCCATCATCTCGAGAACGCTTGCCCGCGTGATGCGTGCGATGAGAACGAGATAGGCAAGCCCCAATGTCATCGTCGGCAGCGCGATGCTGGACAGGAAGGGGAGGACACCCCCGCGAATGCTCGAGAAGCCTTGGACCGGCAGGAGATGCAGGTGCAGCGAGAACACGTAGATCAGGCAATAGCCCAGCACGAAGACCGGAATGGAGAAACCAAGGACGGAGACGAGCATCAAAATCCGGTCGAGCCAGCTACCCGCGGTAGCGCCGGCAATCGTTCCGAGCGGAATCGCGATCACGATCGAGAAAACGAGTGTCGTCAAAGCAAGAGACGCGGTCGGTTCGAGGCGCTGGAGAATGAGTTGTGTGACCGGGATGTTCGAGAAGATCGATGTGCCCAGATCGCCATGCAGGAGCGAGCCGATCCATATGATGAACTGGCTTGTCAGAGGCTGATCGAGCCCGAGCGTCGTGCGGATGCGCTCGATCGTGGCAGCGTCCGCATTGTCGCCGGCAATCACGACCGCCGGGTCGCCAGGGCTGAGCCGCAGCAGCAGGAAGACGACGATCGAGACAACCAGGATCACTGGCACAAGGCCGAGCATTCGTTTGATGACGAAGGCAAGCATGTGATTGTTCCCAATTTTTGAATTCTATTATTGTATGCAATCTATGGCTATTAATGCATGCATTTTGTGTTCGGTAAAGCATCTTTTGGCCCAATGACGCAAATAGTGATCTCGCAAGTCGCCTCTGCGGGCAGACACTTCAGCGTTTCAAGGCAATAAATGGCTGGACACATACGATCTTCGTATGCAATTCGATGGGTCAAATCGATTGAACAGTAGGAGCCAGGAATGGCGAAGAAGACGAGCGATGCAGGTGGTGGCCGCTCTCAGGCCGTTCATCGCGCATTGAAGCGCGCGATTATCGACCAAGCACTGCCGCCGGGGTCAAAACTGCCTGAGGATTCGATTGGCGAGCGCTTGGGTGTCAGCCGCACGCTGGTTCGCGAAGCGCTGGTTCGCTTGAGCCAGGAGGGGCTCGTGGAGCTGCGTCCGAATAAGGGGGCTGCCGTTGCCCGACCGAGCCTGGAGGAAGGGCGGAACCTCTTTCTCACGCGGATGGCGTTGGAACGACTTGTTGTCGAAACGCTTTCGGGAAACCTGACGCGAGAGCAGATCGACACTCTGTCTGCGCATATTGCCGGCGAGGAAGCGGCCAGGACCGAGCATGCTGCATCGATCCGTCTCGCCGGCGAATTCCATACACTTCTCGCGCAGATGACCAACAATGCCAGCCTTATTCGCTACGTGAACGAGCTGGTTGCCAGAAGCTCTCTGATCCTTGCCCTTTACGGCCGCCCCCACTCTTCGGAGTGCGCCGTGTCCGAGCATCGCGAGCTGCTGGACAAGTTGATTGCCGGCAAGACCGATGAGGCGGCCGCGCTCATGGCGCATCACCTCGATTCCATAACAGCGCGCGCTTTGCTTCCGACGGAAAACAGCATTCAGGACGTGCTTGCGACCTACGCCGTCGCTGAAGGCCTGGCCTAGTGTGTGTGCTTCCCTTCGGAAGCCTAAAGACGCTCTATCTTTTTTTGAATCTACGCATCAGCCCGAAAATCGATGTCGATTTTCGGGCTGATGCGTAGGAGATCAAGTCTTTCTCGGGCCCGGTGACTTTTATTGCTGCAGGATGTAGCGGCGCGGCGTCTGTCCGGTCATCTGGCGAAAGAATGCGATGAATGCGCTATCGCTTGCGAAGTCCAGCTCGAAGGCGACCGATGTGACGCTCTGACCCGACGCCAGAAGGTCTACCGCGTGCAGGAGGCGCCAGTTCTGACGCCAGGCCTGATAGCTCATGCCCGTCTCACGACGGAAAATACGGGTGAGCGTACGGGCACTCACGGCGAGCCGCAGGGAGAGCACCTCAAGCTCTGGGGGCAGCTGCTCCAGATCGAGCCGGGCCAATCGAGGATCGGTCGGCACCGGCAGAAGCATAGGCTCGTGCCGCGCGGCGCGTAGCTCATCCAGGCAGACGGCAAACAGATTGTGTGCGGCTCCCTGCGACCAGTCAGTATCGAAAGGTTCGTGGCTGATCCGCTCGAAGACCTCTCGCAGAAGCGGCGTCATCGACAGGATGGCTGGTTCAGGCGCAATCGGCTCGATCCGTGCGGGATCAAGATAGATCGAGCGATATTCGACCTCGCCTTGAATTTGTACGCGGTGTTCGATCCCCGGCGGAATCCACATCAGCCGGATCGGCGGCAGCATCGAGATCAGCCTCGGCATCGTGATTCTGATCGACCCCGCATAAGCAAACAGCAACTGGCCCCTGTCGTGCCGATGAAGGAGGGAATCATGTTGCACAAGCCGTGATGCAATGCCGGTGATTGGCTCGGCCATCTCGTCGGGATCAAAGAGGGCGTCAGGAGCGATCCAAGGCATTGTCCGATTTCCAATGTTTTTTGTCCTTTTATTTGTAACCGACATGCCGACCTGTGGCTAGAAGGTGAGAAATCGTCTCTCATCTTTGGAACGCCCATGTCTTCTCGTCCGCCGCTTATGCTTATCATCCTGTTGCTCAGCTTTCCCCAGATCGTCGAAACGATCTATAGTCCGGCCCTCCCGCTGATCGCGAACCGTTACCAGGTCGGGCCGGAAGATGCCGGGCAGACCTTGTCGCTCTGGTTCATCGGCTTTGCCCTTGGCGTCGTGGTTTGGGGAAGGCTTTGCGATCTATGGGGACGTAGGCCGGCATTACTCGCCGGCTTGACCCTCTACGCGCTTGGTGCGGGCTGGGCGCTGATCGCGCCTGACTTCATTCATTTGCTCGGAGCGCGGCTCCTGTCGGCTTTCGGCGCAGCGGTCGGGTCGATTGTCACGCAAACGGCATTGCGCGATAGTTATAGCGGTGAAAGCCTAGGCCGCGTCTTCTCGCTTCTCGGAATGGCGTTGGCGATAAGCCCCGCGGTCGGCATGCTCGCGGGCGAAGAGATCGCGGTCACGACCGGGCATGAAGGGGTCTTTGCGGCGCTTGGGCTGCTTGCAGCAGCATTGCTCACCGCAAGCTGTATTCTCTGGCCGGAAACATTGCCGGCATCAATCGCGGTGGTCCCCTTCCGATCGACGCTCCGGCGGATGCTGCTTGACGGGGCGATCTGGCGCTGCGCCATGTTGGTTTCGGTCTTCAACCTTGCGATTTTCGGCTACTATCAACTCGGCCCCTTTCTATTTGCTGGACTGGAAGGATCGTGGATCGATTTCGGTCGCAGCGGCATTGTGCTGGCGGCAGCTTCCGTGATCGCTGCCGTTGCGAATTCCCGGCTGCTGCGGCGTGGGTGGAGCGTGGAGAAGCTCACGCGTTTCGGTATTCTCCTGTTGGCTGCCGGCGCCATGCTCGTCATGCTGTTTGCAAGGGGGCCTGCCATTCTGCTCGGGATGGCGGTGATCGCCGGCGCCTATGCGATCGCAATTCCGAACATCCTTTCGCAGGCGCTGAAGGCCTATGCCGATCGTCTCGGCACCGCCGGCGCGATCCTTAGCCTGTTCTACTACAACTTGCTGGGGGCAGGGCTTCTTCTGGCGGGCGTGGTCCAGAGACTGGATCTTGTCTTGATCGCATGCGCGACCACTGCGGCCTTAGCTTTTTTCTACCCGAGATCCAGACCGAATTGACAACCAGCACCCCGAAAGCTCGGCCTGCGACATATGGAGCCAAGCACCACGAGAAATAGAGCTTGCCGTTGCACCCGCGTCGCGATGCCCGCTGATTCAGCGACATCTTCCTGCGCCTCACCCGTTTGGGGGAGGCGGGTTCTTTGCAGACGGCATCTAAATGCACGTTACACAGCACCGCAAATGGGGGAACCGGTGATGCTAAAAGTTTATTTTCCAATAAGTTATATAGACGTACCGGCAAGCGAGCCGCATCCCGCCGGCACTTGGTACAGGGTTTCGAAGGGTATGGAACACTGGAGCATCGACGAGCCGCGCTATGTTTACAAGGTTCAGATGCTTCGTAGCGGCGTCATCGCTGGCCAAGCGTCCCCATCCTATCCCGAAGACGGTGGTGACTTTGAAAGGGTCATTGATGCGATGAGAATGCTGCGCGAAGGCGGTGGCAGAAATGGCCGGGGCATGATGACCGCAGCTGGCGACAAGCCCGGAATGCCATTGCACGAGGTACACCAGATGCTTGGCTCGCATATTCTCTGACAAGCAAAAATTGCATCGGGCCAAATACAATGCGGCCAGATCATGCAACGCAAGCTGTGGAGCGTGAAGCTGTGTTGGGTGGGTGAAGCTGATCTTCCGCATAAGCGAGTAAAAAACGTTTTTACGCGGAGAAGATTGCCAACATTATCAATTCGCTAACCAAACTAAGCAACTCTCGCAAACATTCCGGCGATGTCGTCGGGCTGAATAGACATAAATGTGTGGCATGACTTCTTGACGTCAGAAATGACTTCGGCGCGGCAACAGAGATGCACACCCAGGACATTTCGACCATGAGAATAAAGACGCAGTTTATCGTTCTCGCCGCGGCCGCCGGTGTCGCGATTACAGGGTTGATCGGCAGCCTCTGGGGTTATGCCGGCGCCGTCGGAGAAGTCGCCAGCGCCTATGATCAGAAATACAAATCCTACCTTCTGGCCGAGAATTTTCGCCGATCCTCCGACGATTTGACCCGCATGGCTCGAACCTATGCGGAAACCGGCGATCCCTCGTTCAAAAGCCAGTACAACGCCGTCATCGAGATCCGCAACGGAACGCGCCCGCGCCCGCAGGACTATAACCGGATCTACTGGGACTTCGTAGCTGGCGGCGATCCCAAGCCGCGCCCGGACGGACCGGCCGTTTCGCTTCAGGATCTGATGAAGCAAGCAGGTTTCACCGATGACGAGTTCGCGCTTCTTGCCGAAGCGGGCAAGCGCTCGGATGCGCTGGTGAAGATGGAAACCGAGGCGATGGGCCTGGTGGACAATGCAGCTACCTTGGGGCCACAGGCCAAGGCAAAAGCTGCTGCCATGCTCGATTCCCCAGAATACCATAGGTTCAAAGCCGACATCATGAAGCCGGTCGATGCCTTCTTCGTGAAGCTCGAAGACCGAACCCAGGGAGCAGTTGATCAGGCGAATGCCAGCGCTTCCTTCTATTGGATGCTGACCATCGCTGCGATGTCGGCGCTTGCCTTGATGTTGATGATCATCGGCCTCGTGACATTCAAGCGCATTATCGGGGGCATGAACAAGCTTGGTCATTCCATGAAGCAGGTGGCCGAAGGGCAGCTTGATCTCGACATCGGCCTTGCCAGGAACAATGACGAGATCGGCGACATGGGCAAGGCGCTCGAAGTCTTCCGCCAGGGCGCCATCGCCAACCGCCGGTTGGAGCGCGAGGCCGAGGAAGGCCGCAAGCGCGCGGAAGTCGAGCGCATTGCCATGCAGGAGAAGGCGGAGGCAGATGCCGCGGAGCGGCTGCGGGTCGCAACCTCCGGGCTTGCTGTCGGCTTGAAGCGCCTGGCGGGTGGCGATCTAGCCTTTCAGCTCAATGAGGCCTTTGCTCAGGACTTCGAAGCGCTGCGTCACGACTTCAACCGGTCCGTGGCCCAGCTTGGCTCCACGCTTTCCGAAATCTCGAACTCGATTTCGACGATGGACACCGGCACGCGTGAGATTGCCTCGGGAACGGACAATCTGTCCAAGCGCACCGAGCAGCAGGCAGCCTCGCTTGAGGAAACTGCGGCGGCGCTCGACGAGATCACTGTAAATGTCGCCAATTCGAGCAAGCGTACGGAAGAAGCCAAGGATGTCGCCGGCCGTGCCAATCGCGCCGCTGCCGAATCTGCCGAAGTCGTCTCCCACGCCGAGGAGGCCATGCGCAAGATCGAGGAAAGCTCGCAGCAGATTTCCAACATCATCGGTGTCATCGATGAGATCGCCTTCCAGACGAATCTGCTGGCGCTCAATGCCGGTGTCGAGGCTGCGCGCGCTGGGGAAGCCGGTAAGGGTTTTGCCGTGGTGGCACAGGAAGTTCGCGAACTCGCCCAGCGCTCTGCTCAGGCGGCCAAGGAGATCAAGGGGCTGATCCAGAATTCCTCCACGGAAGTCGAGGGTGGCGTCAAGCTGGTGAGGGATGCAGGTTCGGCCTTGAAGACCATCAGCGGCTTTATCGTCGAGATCAACAAGCATATGGAATCGATCGCCACCTCGGCCAAGGAGCAATCGGTCGGCCTCGCCGAAGTCAATACGGCCGTCAATGCGATGGATCAAACGACCCAGCAGAACGCGGCCATGGTCGAAGAATCCAATGCGGCATCCAATACGCTTGCGGGCGAAGCCGTGCGACTGCGGGAGCTTGTCACACAGTTCCGGCTTGAAGGCGCAGCTGCGGCCGGTTCGGTGCGGACGGCGAGAGCGAACGATACCGCTCGCACATCTCCCGCCCGAGCTCTCAACCGGAAGCTCGCCACCGCCTTCAACGGCAATGCCGCTCTTGATGCGAAGAACGAGTGGGAAGAATTCTAAGGAGTAGCCCGCTTCTGCCTTCCGACAACGTTTCTGTCGACCGCGGACCCACTCGCCTCTCTTGCGAGTGGGTTCCATTGTTTGAAACATCGTCTCCCGAGCGGCCCATGGCGCGAACTTTGTAATTTGCGTCACCGACCACGATCTTGGCCTCATTCATCATATCTGCGATGATGCTTTCGTTATCCATCGTGACGCGATCGTTGAGGCCGGTTCGGTCGTCGATATTTCCGAACGGCTGTAAAGTGACTACAAGCTTTTTTCCTGAAACCTGTCCGATCCGGATTACGATCGTTCGCTGCTCCCATCAGACCTTGCAAGAGTAAATTCCCATGACCTTCGATCCCACCCTTGCCGACCTTGCCGAAGAGGCAAAAGGTTGGCGCCGGACCATTCACCAGCATCCCGAGCTTCTCTTTGACCTGCCGAAGACATCGGCTCTCGTTATCGAGAAACTGAAGGCTTTCGGTTGTGATGAAGTGGTCACGGGCCTCGCGAAATCAGGCGTCGTCGCTGTGATCAACGGTAAGCTCGGCAGCGGCAGGACGATTGCCCTTCGCTGTGACATGGACGCCCTGCCGATGTCGGAGCAGACCAACCTGCCGCACGCCTCTAAAGTGCCGAACATGATGCATGCGTGCGGGCATGACGGCCATACCGCCATGCTGCTTGCGACCGCCAAGCATCTTGCCGGCAACCGCGATTTCGCCGGCAAGGTGGTGTTGATCTTTCAGCCGGCCGAAGAAGGCGGCGGCGGTGGCCGCGTCATGATCGAGGAAGGCGTGCTCGAGCGCTTCGGCATCGAAGAGGTCTACGGCATGCACAACGAACCGGGGCTTGCCGTCGGTTCCTTTGCGACCCGCAGCGGCCCCCTCATGGCCGGCGGCGACCGCTTCGTCATTACGATCAACGGCAAGGGCGGGCATGCCGCGTCGCCGCATCTGAGCCACGACCCCGTTGTCGTCATGGCTCACATGATCACCGCGCTTCAGTCCATCGCCTCGCGTTTCATCGATCCTTTCGATCCGGTCGTGGTCTCGATTACCTATGTCAACGGCGGCAACGACAAGGCGTTGAACGTCATCCCGGCCGCGGTGCAGATTGGCGGCACGATCCGCACTATGCAGCCGAAAACGCGGAAGGCAGTGGAAACTCGTTTCCGCGAGGTGGTTACCATGACGGCCAAGGCGTTTTCGGCGGAAGCTGAAATCGACTGGCGCCCCGGTTACCCCGTCACCGTGAACGATGCGGAAAAAACCAAGGTTGCGGTTGCAGCCGCCCGGAGCGTCGCGGGCGATGCGCATGTCGACGACAACTACCCGCCGACCATGGGTTCGGAAGACTTCTCCTATATGTTGGAAAAGCGGCCGGGCGCCTTCATCTGGCTCGGCAACGGCGACAGCGCCGATCTGCACAACCCAGCATACGACTTCAACGATGATGCGATCATCCACGGCGTCAGCTATTGGTTGGCCATCGTCGAACAGCGGTTGGGTGCGGCGCAGAAATAATCAAAAGAGAAGCAGGGATGACGGGCGCGATCGGCGAACTTGTCCGTCGTCAGCCCGTCAAGTGTCATATCACGCCGGGCCGGTCCTGAGGCTCTCTGACAGATTCATTCTCATGAATTCTGACGGTAATGCCCGCGTAATGTGCCGTCATCAGGTTCCTCGCGTACAGCGTGAGTGAAGGAGCCTTTTTCGATGACGATGAATTGGAAAGTCATAGCCGCGATGGTTTTTACGGCGGTATCGATCAGTTCGTGTGACGACACCGGTGACTATCGTAGGCACTGGCGTGACGATGACAGCTATAGGCCACGGTGGCATCGGCCTTACTACGACAGGGATGTATGGGATACTTCGAACCGCCCGAACTCGCCGAATAGACCAAATAGACCGAACAACCCGAATACCTATTGACCACCAAGCCGTTGGCCTTGAAGCTGCGAGCGATCGATTTGATACTTCCTCGATCTCTGGCGGCCTTCTGCCAGTGTCTCCAAGCCCAAAAGGAGGGCGACAAGTGAGCGACCTTCAGATTGGCAAAGCGATGTTGGCAATGCCCGGCATATTCGAATTCAGACGCGTGTTTAGTGCGCCCGCGGTCAACCATCTCCCCATCGATCTTTTTGCGTGTAGACGCTGGCTCTAAGCAATCGACGGCTCGGGTTGGATCATTCTGCCCGGCCGCCTATTGAGCAGGTCCGCCAAGCGCTGTGGCGCCGCTATTTCGGAATAGCAGCCAGAATAATCTTGGCGTGAATCGCTTGGGACCAACCCGATCGCGGAGATCGGCAAGGTGATCCTCACATTCCGACATTGGTACACCCGCAGCGACGCGAGCATCCCATTGTTCCACTCAGCACACGAATAGAGCGAGACGCGTCGAAGCAGCGTGGGCCGACATTGAAATTGGAACAACGAGGTGACATTGAAATGCGCTACTTACGCCCTTTCGCAATGACCCTTATTTCCGCGACGTTTCTGCTGTTCGGCTTGCAACCTTGCTGGTCGCAGCAGGCCGATGCGGAGTCGGGCAAACAACGCCCGCTCGCCTTGATATATCGTGGACCGGCCGGTTGTGACGGTTGCTCGGAAGCAATGGCCAAGGTCCTGGCAGGATCGCGCTACAAATTTCGCGTGGAGTACGTCGGCCCGAAAGATAAGCCGATCAGCGCGGACATCCTTTCCCGGGCTGCACTTTATGTTCAGCCAGGCGGGGGCAATGATGCGGTGGCTGCGGCCAAGAGCATCGGCAAGGACTCCATAGGGGCTGTGCGGGATTTCGTGCGCAGAGGTGGCCGCTATCTTGGCCATTGCATGGGCGCCTATCTCGCGGGGTCGCCTGGATTTGAGCTGATAGCCGGCTCGCCAGAATCTTATGTCGGACGTCCCGGCTCTCTCGTGAAGAATGAGGACGATACGGTGACACCCGTCATTTGGCGGGGCAAGAAGCGCTGGGTCTATTTTCAAGATGGAACCGTTCTACCCAAAAACGGCGCGACGGTTCTAGCAGTTTACCCCAATCACGATATTGCGGCCGCTGTCTACAGTTTCGGCAACGGCCGTGTGGGTCTTGTGGGGCCGCATCCTGAAGCGGACCAGAGTTGGTATGACGAATTCCACCTGAAGGATCCCGATGGCATGGACCTCGATCTTGCGAGGGATTTGCTCGATTCGACCATGAAATAGGTCGATGTTTCACATCAAGGAATGCCGCGACGCCGATGTCGCGGCATTTTCCAAGGTACGTTTCAGCACGTTCGCCGATGATCCAGGCCGGTGGTCTAGGCGTGAAACCGTGCCATCTGTCGCGGGATGAGAAGTCTTGCCGTCAGCATGCATAGAAGCACTGCGAACAACAAAATCAGCGCGACCAGGGCATTGATATCGGGAGAAAAACCCAATCGCATCATTGCCCAGAGCCGCACCGGCAGCGTGCTCTCCGTCCCCGTGACAAGGATCGTGATCATCGTCTCGTCGAAGGAAAGAGCAAAGGCAAGGACGGCGCCGCCGGCCATCGCGCTCGATAGGTTTGGCAGGATCACGCGCCAGAAAGTCTGCCAGCCGTTGGCTCCCAGGTCATAGGAGGCTTCGACGAGCGTGCGGCTCATCGACTGCAGGCGTGTCAGGATCGTCCGGTAGACGATGGCGAGCACGAAGACGGTGTGTCCGATAATGACCGTTACCAGCGAACGATCGAAATTGATCTCCCGGAAGAAAATCAGCAGCGCCAGACCGCTGATGACAGGCGGCATCAGGAAGGGGAGGAAAATGATGAATTGAAGCGCTCCGCGACCGGCATGCCGACCATGGTAATAGAGAGCCAGAAGCGTGCCTGACACGACGGACAGCACGACCGTGCAGATGCCGACGATCAGCGTGGCCCTCAAAGCGGCCAGAATATCGCTGTTTTCCGCCAGTGCCTTGTAGGCCGACAGTGTTGGCTGGGACCAGTCGACCTGGCCGTGATTGAGATCGAAAAACGAGGACAGGATGGGAACGAAAAGCGGGCTATAGAGCAGGATCGCGACGAGAGCGGTGATTGCCGCCAGCAAGATCGTGGGAAGGTGGCTGCGGCCGTTCATCGTGATAGCCCCCGCTGCCGGCCGGCCTGTTCTCCGAGCAGGATCGCCGCGATCACCACCACCGCCAATACGACGGAAAGCGCTGCGCCGAAGGGCCAGTTGTAAGCCGTGCCGAACTGACTGTAGAGGATGCGCCCGAAGGTGAAGCCGCTGACGCCGCCGACCATCTGAGGCGTCAGAAAGTCGCCGATCGCCAGAACGAAGACGAAGCTCGCTGCAGACGTGACCCCGGGAAGGCTCAGCGGCAGGGTGATGCGCAGGAATGTCTGGAACCGGCTGGCGCCGAGATCATCGGAGGCACGCAACAGGACCTGCGGAATGCGCTCAAGTGTGAGGAAGATCGGCAGAATCGCAAAGGGAATGAGCAGAAGCGTCAACGTCAGCAGTATCGCATTCATGTTGAAGACGAAGAGCGTGGAAGGTTGATCGAGGATGCCCAAACCGATCAGCATCGAGTTGAGAACGCCATTCTGGCCGAGGATGCTGCGGATGGCATATATCTTGATCACGTAACTCATCAGCAATGGCACCAGCATCAGCATCAGCATGATGTAGCGCCATCTTCCCTGAAGCGTCGTCAGAAAATAGGCGGCGGGATAGCCGAGAGCCACGCAGATGACCGCCACCGATAGACAGAGGATACAGGTACTCCAGAAGACTGGCAGGAATACCGGATCGGTAAGGAAGCGGGCGTAATTGGTGAAGGTGACACTGTAATTGATGGTGCCGTGATCGACGCTCAGGAAGCTGTAACCAAGGAAAAGGATCAGCGGCAATAGAATGAAGAGGACGGGTATCGCAAATGCGAGCAGCGTCACGAGGATGGAATAGCCGGCGCCACGTTGGTTCATGATAGCACCAGATAGGAATCAGCAGGCGCAAAGGATAGGTCCATTGCTTCACCCGGTCGCAGCGTGCTTCCTGTTATGCGGCTCGGCTGGCGAAGACGCAGGCGCTCTCCGCTCGAACTGATATGGGCAACCGTCGAGGATCCAGCGAAGGCGAGTTCCTCGACGGAGCCGGAGAAGCGATTGAGATCATCCCCTGCTTCGGCGGCGCGCAGCGCTTCAGGCCGAAAGACAGCAAAGGCCGCGGTTCCGTTCGGTGCGGACCGCAAGTCCGGCTGGCCCTCGATAGAGCAATGGAGGCGGCCAAGCCCGGTGTCGATGGCGCGCGTGCTTCCGTCGCTTTCGGCCAGTCTGCCGGAAACCAGATTGTTCTCGCCGAAGAACTTGGCGACGAATTTGCAGCTGGGGCGATAGTATAGGTCATGCGGCGTGCCGAGCTGGCGAATGCGGCCCGATTGCATGACGCAGATGCGGTCGGCCATGCCGATGGCCTCTTCCTGGTCGTGTGTGACGAACAGGAAGGTCGTCTTGACCTCGCGCTGGATCGATTTCAGGAATTCCTGCATCTGGCGACGTAGCTCCAGATCGAGCGCTGCAAGCGGCTCGTCCAGCAGGACAAGGCGCGGCTGGCAGATCAGGGCGCGGGCCAACGCCACGCGCTGGCGCTGGCCGCCGGACAGCTGTGCCGGGTACCGGTCGGCGAGTTTGCCGAGTTGGACGAGATCAAGGGCTTCGCCGACGCGTTGCCTGATTTCCTGACGGGGCCTGTGGCGAATGGAGAGGCCGTAGCCGACATTGGCAGCGACCGACATATGCGGGAAAAGCGCATAATCCTGAAAGACGGTATTGAACGGCCGGCGGTTGATCGGCATCCGGCTGATGTCCTGACCGTCAAGGACGATCCGCCCCGATGTGACGGATTCAAGGCCGCCGATGAGGCGCAGCACCGTCGTCTTGCCGGAGCCGGAAGGGCCGAGGACGGTCAGAAATTCGCCATCCCGAATAGAGAGATCGATTTCGTGAAGTACCGGCACCGCGCCATAGGACTTCGAGACGGACTGCAGGCTAAGCAGGTCCAGCGATTGGGTCATTTTTTCACTCGATATGGTTCGGAAGCGGTCCGAAATCGATCGGACCGCCGCATTGACGCAAATCCGACATGGGGATCAGGGCGTGGCCTTGATCTCGTTCCACAGATCCGAACGCTTCAGCGGATCTTCGACATTGTCAAGCCAGATCAGCTTGTCGTTACCGTGGGCGCTCGCGGTTTCCGTGACGGTATTGCCGAAGCCCGTACGCTCGGACAGCTGGGAGCTTACGGTCTTGGAGATCATGAAGTTGATCCATTTCTCCGCGGCTGCCTTGTCATGCACGCCCTTGGAGATCACCCAGTTGTCGAGCCAGGCAAGCGCGCCTTCGCTTGGATTGACATAGGCAACATGAGCGCCTGCGTCCTTGAGCGCTTTCATCTGCTGCTGGCCATAGTTCGCCCAGATAAGGGCGACATCGTTGTTCTTGTAGATCTGCTGGGCTTCATCGGCTGTCGTGTAGAAGCTCAGTACGTTGTGCTTGAAGTCGATCAGCTTGGCCTTCACCGCGGCGATCTGATCGTCGCTCAGGTGGAAGGGATCCTTGTAGCCGAGCGTCAGCGCAGTGAAGGAGACGTTATGTTCGCCGTTGTCGTAAGCGAGAACCTTGCCACGATAGGCCGGATCCCACAGCACCGACATGGAGGTCGGTGCCGGCTTGACCTTGTCGGTATCATAGATGAGGCCGATCGAGTCGAAGCAGAAGGGAATCCCATAGACCTTGCCGTCCTTGGTATCGCCGCGGATCGCGGTCAGATCGCGGAAGCGCGGCAGCACATCCTTCTGGTTCGGCAGGTTGGCGGTATCGATCGGCGTAACGAGATCGGCAGCTATGTAGCGCTGCAGCTGGGCCGTATTGACGGCGAAGACGTCGAAGTCCTTGCCTTCGCTGCCCTTGATTTTGGCCCAGGCTTCGTCATCGCTGCCGATGAAGACTACATCGACGCCGATGCCCGTCGATGCGGTGAATTCCTTGACCCAGTCCTTGTCGGCATAGCCGTCCCAGGCCAGTACGCGAAGGTTTTCAGCAAGTGCCGATGATGCCATCATCGACACGACGAAGCCGGCGGTTGCCATGGCTGTCAGAAGTTTTTTCAATCCCATTTCCGTTCCCTTTATTGTTGGTGTTGTCAATGTGATCGGCGCAGGTTTCGGCTATAGCTGCGTGACGGTCACCAGCCCTTCGTCGGGCGCCAGTTCCACCCGGTTGCGAAGCGGCTTGCCGAATACGTCCGCTTCGATTTCGTATTCATCCCCCGGACCGGTCTGGACGCCGAAGGCATAGCTCATCACCGCCGCACCGAAGAAATAAGCATGCAGGTCTCCCGGCCTGCGATGCATGGGGTAGCGGAAGTGATAATGTTCGAGATTGGCGATGGAGTGAGACATGTGGGCCTCTCCGGACAGGAATTCCTCTTCCCAGATCACCTTTCCGTCGCGGCGGATGCGGGAAAGCCCGCGAACCTCGTCGGGCAGATCGCCGACCAGCAGCTCCGGCCCAATCGAGCAGGAGCGCAGTTTGGAATGAGCGAGGTACAGGTAGTTTTCTGCTTCGGTGACATGGTCCGAATATTCATTTCCAAGCGCATAGCCGATCCGGAAGGGGCTACCATCCGGTCCGACGACATAGAGACCGACGATTTCGGCCTCTTCGGCGCCGGCAAGCGCGAAGGCCGGCATCGGCAGGGCTGCGCCCGGCGCGACGACGCAGGTGCCTACGCCCTTGAAGAACCATTCGGGCTGTACGCCCGGCGGGCCACCGGCCGGTTTCCCACCTTCGAGACCCATACGGAAGATCTTGAGCGAGTCGGATTCCGCGGCGCCTTCGCCATGGGTGAGCACGTGCATCTTGTCGCGCGCATTGGCGCTGCCGGTGTGGGTGAGCCCCGTGCCGGTCACGAGGAAACGGCTGGGCTCTTCGTGATCGAGCGGCGAAAGTACGAGGTTTTCGCGAAGCAGGCGGTCGTAATCCACCAATTCCGCCGTCGCGCGCTCGTTGACCAGCGTGGCGATTGGAGCGCCGCGCGCGATTGCCGCTTCGGCAAGTTCGCGAACGGAACGCGTGTCCTTGAGCGGATGAAGGTGATTGCCATCGGTCGAGACGCGACCGACCTTGCGCTCGCCCTCAGGCGTTTTGAATTGAACGAGACGCATGGTTGCACCTTTCCCTGTCGTAAGTTGATTTGTCATACCCAGCCACCGTCGACGATGAACTGCTGGCTTGTGCACATGGCGCTGTCATCGGCTGCAAGAAAAAGCGCCATGCGAGCGATGTCTGAAGGTTGAAGCCGGTCCGGCAGGCACTGGCGTTCTTCGATCTGCTTTTCGCCGGCGGGCGTCAGCCAGAGACGCATCTGCCGCTCGGTCATCACCCAGCCGGGGACCATGCAGTTGACGCGGATGCGCTCAGGCCCGAGTTCGCGGGCAAGCGCCCGGGTCATCCCATAGACCGCGGCCTTGCTGGTAACATAGGCGGGACAGTCGGGGTCGCCCACCATCCAGGTGATCGAGCCGAAATTGATGATGGAGCCACCGCCCAGCGCCTTCATATAGGGCCTTGCGGCCTGTGCGGCGAAGAACTGATGACGCAGGTTGACGGCCATCCGGTCGTCCCAATAAGCAACAGTCACATCCTCTGTCTGATGGCGATCATCACTACCGGCATTGTTGCAAAGGACCTGGATCGGCCCGTTTCGGGCAACGGCGGCCTCAAGTGCCGCGCGCAGTGCCTCGATGTCGCGCAGATCGCAGGGAATAAAAAGCGGCGGCTCCGCACCTTCTGCGGCTATGGCTGCTACGAGCTGCCGGGAAGGCTCTTCGGCGATGTCGACGAAAGCGACGCGGCTGCCCTGGGCGCAGAAATGTCGCACGAGGCTCTCGCCGATGCCGCTACCGCCGCCCGTGATGAAGACGCTTCGTCCTCTGAGGCTGGGATATACAGCGAAATTATTTGCTTGGCTGTTCATCATCTAAACCGTCTAGTGGGAGTGGCGGGGAATACCGGCGTCGCGGCGCCCCACGAGGAAATCGAAATCGCAACCTGCATCGGCCTGGGTGACCCGTTCGACATAGAGGCTTTGATAGCCGCCCCGCGGTGGTTCCGGCGGTTGCCATTCTGCTCGTCTCTCGGCCAGTTCCGCATCCGATACCATCAGTTCCAGCCTGCGGCCCGCAACGTCGAGTTCGATCATGTCGCCGTCCCGGACCAGGGCCAGAACGCCGCCTGCGGCGGCTTCCGGAGCGACATGGAGAACGACCGTGCCGTAGGCAGTGCCGCTCATTCGGGCGTCGGAAATGCGCACCATGTCGGAGACGCCCTGCT
Organism: Rhizobium sp. NPDC092011; assembly: GCF_044756305.1. NCBI lineage: Bacteria > Pseudomonadati > Pseudomonadota > Alphaproteobacteria > Hyphomicrobiales > Rhizobiaceae > Rhizobium > Rhizobium sp. NPDC092011. Next base: position 654,643 of record NZ_JBIVSO010000001.1, on the reverse strand, counting down.
TTAGGAGCTTCGCCGGCAGCGGCATATTGCCAACTTCTGCCATGCCCGGATAGCCGCGCGGGCCACAGTTTTTCAGCACCATGACCGAGCTTGCGTCGATATCGAGGTCGGGGTCGTCGATACGTTCATAATAATGCTCGATATTCTCGAAGACCACAGCCTTACCACGATGCTGCATCAGGCTCTCCGTCGCGGCCGACGGTTTGATCACGGCGCCGCTCGGCGCAAGATTGCCGCGCAGTACGGCAATGCCGCCTTCCTTGGTGAGCGGGTTATCGACTGGCCGGATGACCTCTTCGTTGTAATTCGGTGCATTCTCGATGATGTCGCCCACCGTCCTGCCGCTTACCGTCATTGCGTTGCGATCCAGGAGGCCGGCCTCATCGAGCGCCGCCATGACGGTCGTAAGACCGCCTGCGTAATAGAAATCCTCCATCAGAAAACGGCCCGAGGGCATCAGATCGACGATCGTTGGAACGCCGCGTCCGAGCCTATCCCAATCGTCGAGACTGAGCTCGACGCCGACGCGTCGGGCAATGGCGATCAGATGAAGCACCGCGTTGGTGGAGCCGCCGATTGCGCCATTGACGCGGATCGCGTTTTCGAAAGCTGTCTTCGTGAGAATGTCGGAGACCTTGATGTCCTGATTGACCAGTTCGACGATACGCCGGCCGGCCATGTGGGCGAGAACGCCACGGCGCGCATCGACGGCCGGGATGGCGGCATTGTCTGGCATGCCGATCCCGAGCGCTTCGACCATGCTGGCCATGGTGGAAGCTGTGCCCATCGTCATGCAGCTGCCGGCGGAGCGGCTCTGGCCCTGTTCCGCGGACAGGAAGTCGCTGACCGCCATCCGGCCGGCTTTGACATCCTCCGCGAACTTCCAAACATGCGTACCGGAACCGATATCCTGCCCGCGGAATTTACCATTCAGCATCGGCCCGCCGGATACGACGATCGACGGCAGGTTGGCCGAGGCGGCTCCCATCAGGAGCGCGGGCGTGGTCTTGTCGCAGCCGGCAAGAAGGATGACGCCGTCGATCGGGTTGCTGCGGATCGATTCCTCCACATCCATGCTGGCCAGGTTGCGAAAGAGCATTGCCGTCGGGCGCATATTGCTTTCGCCGAGCGACATCACGGGGAACTCCAAAGGAAAGCCGCCGGCCTCGTAAACACCGCGCTTCACATGTTCCGCTATGCCGCGAAGATGGGCGTTGCAGGGGGTCAGCTCCGACCATGTATTGCAGATGCCGATAACAGGGCGGCCGTCGAAAACGTGGTCGGGCAGGCCCTGGTTCTTCATCCAGCTGCGATGCATGAAGGCGTTTTTCCCGTCCCCGCCAAACCACGCGGAAGAGCGCAACCTGCGCTTGGGTTGGCTCATGACTTCGGCTCCTGTGATTTGCGGCGTTGATTGCGATTTTCGACGGCGCGCCTGACATCGTCTTCTGCGTGATCGAGGAGAACCAGCAGCGCCTGTTGAGCGCCCTGTCCATCCCCCGCCGCGATCCTTTCGGCAACCTTGCGATGCAACGGTAGTGACGGACGCTGTCCCGTCGGATTGTCGTTGGAAAGGCGAAAGCTCATCACCAGGGCGGTTTGGATGAGGGCGGCAAGCGAGCCAATCAGCTCGTTACCGGTCATCCGCAGGATCGTCTGGTGGAAGATCAGATCGGGTTCGGCAAAACGTTCGCCGTCGTCGCCGAAGGCTTCCATTTCGGCAAGCGCATTGTTGAGTTCAGCGAGCTGTGCGGGCGTTGCACGTTGTGCTGCCAATGCCGCTGACATCGGCTCGATCGCGCGCCGCAATTCGAACAATGCCTTGACGTCTTCGTGGTTCACCGCGCCGGAATAGCGCCAGGACAGCACATCCGGGTCGAGGAAATTCCAATCCGATCGCGGACGGACGCGCGTGCCGGTCTTCGGCCGGGATTCGACAAGCCCTTTGCCCGCCAGAACCTTGATTGCCTCGCGCAGCACGGATCGGCTGATCCCGAGCGTATCTCTGGAATCATCGGCATTCGGAAGCACCTCGCCGGGGAGCAAACGACCCTGCAGGATCCAGCTTCCGATCTGCTCCACAGCTGCGGCATGCATGCTGCTGTTGAGGTTCTGAAAGCCAACGGATGTCGGCGAGGGAAGCCTCGATGTGACCGATCTTTTTTTATTAATGCTATTATTCATACTATTTACATTATTAGGAAGCGTAGCCTTGTCAAGAAGGAATCGGCGATGAAGTCCAGCCGGCTAAGTTTGTGCCTGGGGACGAGGGATGAATGGGATATCGGAGATAGAAAGGCCTCATAGAATGAGACGAAGAATCCGAGACGTCTCGGTGCCGCCAGGCCCTTTCAACAGCCGGGTTTGCGCCTGACGAGCGAATATGATCGCCCCTCTTTCGGGGCGGCAAGCGATCAGCAATTGGAGAAAAGGTGGGCGAGGGGAACGGCCGGACAAGCGAATGCTCCGGGTCCGTGTAAAGATCGGGAGCCGGTGTGTTGCTTGTTAAAGACGCTCCGGAGCGCCTCTCCTGGAACAGAGGCGCTCATGAACCCGTTAGCGGACGCGCTTTGCGTGTCCTATGGGATTTTTATTTAAGCACGCGGACAACGACGCGTTGGCCGATTGCAAGCGGCGCGTCGCGGGCGATGGTGATGATGCAGTTCGCCGCTCTCACATCGCTTCGCTCGCCGGAATTCTCTGCCGATTTCGGACGCGACAGCACCTTGGAAATTCGCGTGATCTTGCCCGAAATCGACTGGGTCGTCCGCCCTTCAGCGGCAATTTCGACGGACATACCCGGGCCGACGGAACCAAGATACTCTTCTGGAATGTCTGCGCGCACGATCTTCGGTCCGTCCGGCAGCAGGACGAACATCTCGGTCATTGCCTGAACGGAAACAGCTTCTCCGGCCTTGACCGCCTGGCGGACGATGACACCGTCCGCAGGCGCCTTCATCGACCTTACGTTGACCTCCCGCTTGGCGATTTCGAGCCGCTCGCGCGCAACCGATAAAGCCGATGAGGCGGAATTGGTTTCGATCGTCTGCGTTTCGTAAGCGTCCCGCGCATCGCTCAGCGCCTGATCGGAAACGGCCTTGCCGGCTGCGGCGCGCTGCATCCTCTCAAGCGTTTTCCCGAGATTCTTCGTTTTGAGTTGAAGAAGCTTGTAGCGGTCTTCCGCCTGGGAAAGCTCCGATTCGGCGATACGCACCGAGGCTTCCTCCTGCTGGCTATCGAGGACGGCAAGCACATCGCCCTTGCGGACATAGGCGCCTTCGGCTGCCTCAACCGAGGCGACAACGCCGTCGCGCACCGCGGTTATGCGATAAAGTCCGCCTTCAACGTCGACCGTTCCGCGTGCCGCCGCCGCAATTGCCGGCGATGCGGCCTCGGCAGCCTCGGCACTTTCGCCGGCCCTTGGCATGCCGACGGTCATCCAAAGGACACCTAGGGTCACGGATGTGCCCAATATTGCGGTCGCGAAAACGCGGTGGGAACGCTTGAACTTATCCATGCCAGTCCTCTCGTGTATCGATGCCGCGCCCGGAAACGAGTCGCTGGTCAGACAGCAGCCGTCCGTCCTCCATCTTGAGGACGCGGTCTGCCTTCGAAAAGAGACGGGTATCGTGGGAAACGCACAGAACAGCCGTTCCCAATTGCCTCGCCGTCTCTTGCAGGATCTCGACGATCCTCAGTCCATTGGTACTATCCAGAGCACTCGTCGGCTCGTCGGCAAACAGGATGGCCGGATCCTTGACGATTGCCCTTGCTATCGCAACACGCTGCTTTTCGCCACCGGATAGATGTGACGGCCGCAAATGCTGACGCTCGAGCAGTCCAACGCGCTCGAGCGCATCGCGTGCTTTGAGGCGGGCTTCTTCTTCCGGCACCTTCAGATAATCGAGCGGCACTTGCACCTGCTCAAGAGCCGTGAGGGCGGGAAAGAGATTGAAGCCCTGGAAGATGAAGCCGCAATTATGCAGGCGAAAGGCATCCCGCTCATTGTCGCTCGAGGAGGAGAGCACCGTATCGCCGGCCCGGATGCTGCCGCTATCCGGTTCCGTCATGCCGCCGAGTGTCGCCAGAAGCGTGCTCTTTCCGCATCCGGAAGGACCACTCAGCACAGTGAATTCACCGCTGTAGATATCGACGGACATATCGACGAGCGCGTTCGTTCGCATGCCCTGCACGGTGAACGACTTATAAAGGTTCGAGGCTGATATGGCGGGTCGCATCACATCACCTCAACAAGGTCGCGGGATCGGCCTGGCGCAGCCGGTGTACCGCCAGAAGGCAGGCCAAGATAGCAACCACGAGCACGACGAGCGATGCCGATGCGATGACGGCGCTGTCAAGTTCGAACGGCACCTTATAGATCATCGCGATAAAACCAATGGCGACGCTCAGCACGCCATTGATGATCAGTCCCGAGAACCCGACCCAGGCGGCTTGTTCTATCACGATTTTCCGCAGTCCGCTGAAGGGCACGCCCAGCGCGCGAAGCGTGGCATATTGCGGGATCGTGCCCGCAACGGCGGCCATCAGGGTCTGGCTGGTAATGAGTGCGCCGATGGTGGCGGCAATCAGCGTTGCGAAGACGAAAGCGATGCCGGCACCGGAATCGAAGAGCATATAGCTGGTCGACATATCCGCGAGCTTTTTCGCGGGCCAGATTTCGAAACGCTCGATCGGGGCGCGTTGATTGAGGTGGCTCAGAACGCGTGCTTGTTGGTTTTCCTTGGCGACATTGAACAGGAAATAGGTCGCGCCACCATCGGCCGGCAAGGACTGATCGAGGATGCGTGCAGTATCAAGCGAGCCGACGACGTTGACGCCGCCGAGACCGCGCAGGCCATCGATAAAGCCGACGACATGCACCGTGCGGCCACTCACCTCGGCGAGACCGCCCGGTCCGATCGAAAGCTTGTCGCTGTCGGCCGTGTCGACCACGACCGCCGCCGGCTCGCGAAGGCGATTGCGCAGTTTGGCCGGCACGACCCGTGCCAGCCCGATGCTATCGGACTGCACGTCGATGCCGACGACCGTAACGCTGACACCGCCGCCGCCGTGAATGCCGCGCCAATCCCCTGAGCCCAAAAGAAATGGCTCGATATGGGATATGGCAGGCTCCGCATAGAGGTTCGTCAGCACGCTGGCGGGTACGGTACGCCCCAGCTCGACACTTTGAGTGCCGGGAAAGCCGAGCCAATAGTCGGCGTCCGACTGGGTGACGTAGAGCGAATTCGCACTGACGATGCCGAGCAGCAGCGCGCCCTGCGCCGTCATCAGCAGGCCGGAAAACGCGACCGCCGCGACGGCCGGCAGAAATCGCCGCCATTCGTAAAGGAGCGTCTTACGTGCGATCGCCACTGCCATGGTTATTTGCGTCCTTCCATCTTGGTAGGACGCTTCGCATCGTCACCGGGGGTAGCTGGTTGCATGCCGCGCGTCGCTTTGTAAAAGGCGATCGTGGCTCGAGCCTCGTTTTCGATACTCTCGGTCAGCGCCGCGCGCAGATCGAGAAGATCGATCGCGCCGGCAATAGACTTCGATTTCTCGGCAAGCCCCTCCCGCACGAGAATGTCGGTGCTGGTCTTCAGTTTCGATACGCGCTGCAGCCGCGAGCGTAAAAGAGCCGTTCGCGCCCGGGCCGCATTGAGCTCGTGCAACGCCCGTGAGGCCTCCTCATAGGCGGAGAGCACCGCTTGCCTGTAGACGAGGATGGACTGCTGGAACTCGGCTTCGCGAGCTGCGACAACATCCTTGCGCCGACCGTAGTCGAAAATGGGCAATTGGATGGACGGCCCCGCGAATGCTCCCAGAATAGAGTTGGATACAGGGGTTCCGATCCCGATCGTGCCATTCAGCCGCAGTTTCGGATAGAGATCGGCCTTGGCAAGGCCAACCTGCGCGGCGGCCTGCCCGACTGCATATTCGGCGCGCAGCACGTCGGGGCGCGCTCGCAACAGATCGGCCGGGCGTCCCTCGGCCATGCCGGCCGCTGCCACCGGCTGCGGTTCGTATCTCATCAATGCGGGATCGGGAGTGGAGGTTCCCAAGAGCGTGGCGATCTGCTGGCGTGTATTGGCGATCTCGCTGTCGAGCAGCAGCAAAGTCGATTTCGCAGTGTCGAGGCCTGCCCTCATGGGTTCGTTTTCGACCGAGGTCGCGAGCCCTGCCTGCTCCTTCACGCCGGCAATCTTGGCGTTGTTCTCCAGCAGGCCGACCAGCTCTGCGGTATCGAACCGACGTTTCTGAAGTGCGCGCAGATGCACATAATTGCTGGCGATCTCGGTGGTGACGGCCACCTTGGCTGCAGCAACATCTTCGCTCGCCATCGCGACGGTGAGATCGGACATCTTCTGCGCCTGCTTGTCCTGGCCGAAAAGAGGGATTTCCCAGCTGGCATCCAGATTGAGCTGGACGGGCCGGCGGGTGAAATCGTCCTTGATCCGCGAGCCCGTCGCGGCATTGGCCATCCCGGACATGGACGTATCCAGCTGATAGCCTGCCGTTGCGGAATTGGCGAGCGCTCTGGCGGCCGTGAGGCTCTGATGCGCTATGGCGACCGTCAGGTTCATGTTCTCGGCGCGCGACACAAGCGACGACAGCGTTCTGTCATGGAAGCCGTCCCACCATGCCAGGGTGTTCGCCTTTGCCGTTGCGGTCCGATAAGGCGCCCCATCGTAAGCCTTGGGCAAAGGCGGAGCCGTTACCCCTTGCGCGAGATCCGTTGATTGGCAGGCTGACAGAGCAAGGGTCAGACATGCCACCGACAGGAGCATCCTTCGGGGCGTCCGTCGGATGATCGAACAGGCAGTGTTGTTCATGTGACCCATTTCGCGCGAGCGGCACTCGATACTATTTGCTTTATTCGTCATAGCGTCATCACTGGACAATCCATCTCGCAGCCGTCGGCGCGAACATGGGTACGTTGTTGTCTTCGCACCACTGTTGGCTCCATGCGTTCAACGGCTGCGACCTTGCCCGGAAGGGCAAGGCAGAAAGCGGCTTAAGTTTCCGACGTTATTCATCGCGACCCCAGTCGACGTTACGCCAAGTGCCGATTTCGTCATAGAAATAGAAATCTGAGTAATTGTTCGACCAATAGCTATCGATGTTGAAGGGTACAACAGCGATATCCGGTTTCTGCGTCATCTGGACGTAGGTTGGCAGCAGTACCATCGAGTCACGATAGGCGATGCTGACATAGTGAGCCGACATCCAGCCCCGCCGACCCGCGACCCTGACATCACACCACTTGTATCCTTTTTCGCAACCGTAAAGATGAACGCGGGAACCGGCCAACACCATCCCCACGGCCGGAACCTGCGCGCTCGGTCCCGAGCGAAGCACGACGTTGGTCGGGACATATCCCGCTGCGGCCGGGTAGGCGAACAGGATAGACGCCATCGTCAGCGCGATCGCAAGGAGTGCCTTTTGGGTCCTGGACTGGCGTTTCATGTTAGGCGACGTCCCTCTCGATCATCGAAGATCGCTTACCTTCATGCGCGGAGCGCCACAAGCCCCGCGTTTCGGCCCGGAGATCAGCCCGCCCGCTCCAAAAGCCGTGATTGCTCTGGAGACAATATGATAATAGTCCTTACAAATCGTCATGCTCCAGCGAGGCCCGAAACCACATGGCGACCTCCTGCGGCTGAACGCATAGCCTCTTTCTGTGTGGATTTCGTGGAGATTCTGCACAGGATCGATGAAGGTGAACAGCTTTCTTGATGATTGCCGGTGGTTGTAGAGTGGCTGCAAATTCGTTCTGTGGCAAGAGGCTTTGAAGGAGCGAGATCCATCCGGCTCCTTCGAAATACGCTGGTCATTGTGCCCGTGAGCAGACGCCGCCGTTAGGAACGGCGTCTGCTCGTCTTGTGGCGTGCGTCTCTCTCAAGGCTGTTCGCCTAGCGCGAATCCCACCGCGACCACGGTCGCGGCAAGGATGGTCGCGGGAACTGCCAGTCGAATCCAGCCTCCGGTCAGCGCCGCCGTCGCGCCCAGCAACAGGAGCGCGGTCAACAGCATCACGGCCAGTAGCGCCAGCATCAGAAATCTGAACATTCGGGCGTCCTTTTCGGCTCGAATTGGATAGCTTCGGACCTGTATTGGCAAAACAACGACGGCAGCGGTCGAGCCGCAGGACGTTGGGCTATGCTTTTTATCGGCATCGAAGTATCCCGTTGAATGTCCGGCAAGGAGCGTCACTCGCCGCTCCTGCGGTCTCGCATGTGTACGCTCGTCGGGCACACCGCGGGACGAAGCGCTGATGTCGATAAGACACCTAGCGTGTTGCAATCCTATCGATGATCCGTGGAGGTTTCGTGGAGGGTTGGGCGCGCCCAGCGACGGCCGGTGCCCTCACGTCTTTTCGAGGAAAGAGATGATGGCGCGCGCGGGTTATTGCGACATCGAGGTCGCTCCTGCCGTCACGCCGAAATAGGCTTGAGCTACGATAATGATTTTTATATAGGGAACGATATGTCAATATAATTCGCAATTCGAGACTTTTCCGTTGGACCTTTCATCGATCGAAATCTTCCTTGCAGTCGCGAGTGACCGTAGTGTGACAAAGGCTGCGAAGGTGCTTGGCCGCGTACCGTCGAATGTGACGACGCGAATTCAGCTGCTGGAGGAAAACCTCGGCGTCCCGCTCTTCAGCCGTGATGGCAAGAAGATGACCTTGACGCAGGAGGGCGAGACGTTTCTGACCTATGCCAATCAGCTTGCAGCGCTTGCACTTGAGGCGCGTCAAGCCGTCAGGTCTCTGCGCCCATCGGGTGTTCTGCGTTTGGGAACAATGGAAAGTACGGCAGCAAGCCGGCTGCCGGCGGCGCTCAACCAGTTCAAGCAGATGTGGCCGGATGTGTCGCTCCAGCTCACTCTCGGTGCGTCCCGGGATCTGACCAGGGATGTTCTGGGCGGTGTACTGGACTGTGCGCTGATCGCCCGGCCACCTGACGCGATGTTGGGTGAAGACGAAGGCTTCGAAGCCGAACTCGAGCAACTTGAAACCGAGCCGATCTTCGTGGAAGATCTGCTGCTTGTCCTGCCATTCGGCCATCCTCAGATCCGTTCGGCCGCGGATCTGAGGATCGAGGCGATTGCCGCCTTGGAACCCGGTTGTACCTACCGCAGGATTGCCGAAAGCTGGGCAGGCAAATCGAGCGTGCTGAAGACGGCCGAACTCGGCTCCTATCACGCCATTCTGGCGAGTGTGGCCGCCGGCAATGCCGCGGGCGTCATGCCGAAGTCGGTCCTCGATCTGATGCACTGGCCGATGATTTCGCAGACGTATCAGCTGGCCACCGTCGACACCATGCTCATTTCTCGCCGACGGGACCGTCCGAACGCATTCGATGCGTTTCGCGAAGTTCTCGTCACCGCCAAGGCCAGCGTCGCCCGACGGGTGGCGCATTAGCCTAGTTTCGTCATTCATTCCCGCCATATCTCTTCAAGACTGGTTTCATCATGCAGCGTCCAGGCCCCCAGAAGGCGAGAACCAGCCGGTTTCGCCTGTTTTCCCCGATCCTCGCCGGTGCGACGCTCCGCGAACGGTTGATGGCGTGTCTCGGCGCGCTGATCGGCATCGGCCTTACCGGCGTCATCAGCGGTTATTTTTTCGGGCAGGGGCCGCATCTTCCGCTCATCGTCGCACCGATGGGTGCGTCCGCCGTGCTGCTTTTCGCCGTTCCGGCAAGTCCGCTTGCCCAGCCATGGTCGATCATCGGCGGGAATACGATCTCCGCCATGATGGGTATCTTTGCAGCCTATCTCATTCATGACCCGGTGATTGCCATCGGGGTTGGCGTCTCGCTGGCGATCGCCGCCATGTCGCTCACGCGGTGTCTTCATCCGCCGGGTGGCGCGGCGGCGCTGACTGCGGTTCTCGGCGGTCCGGTTGTTGCGGGTTGGGGCTTCCTGTTTCCCTTCGTGCCGGTTGCCTTGAACTCCTGTCTTCTCGTTGGTCTCGGGCTGGTGTTCCACAAGCTTTCGAAGCGCAACTATCCGCATGTCGCGGCGAGGCCCGTGGAAAATACTCATCAGACACGCGATCTGCCACCACCTTTGCGCGTGGGCTTTCGCGAAGAAGACGTCGATTCCGCCTTGGAGGCATTTGACGAGACTTTCGATATCGACCGCGCGGACCTTAGCAGGCTTTTGCATCAGGTTGAGCTGCAGGCGGCTGTGCGGTCACACGGTGATATCAGTTGCGCCGACATCATGTCGCGCGATGTGATCGCTATCGCTGAGAATGCAGAGCCGGATCATGCCCGATATCTTCTGTTGAAGCACAATATCCGCACGCTGCCGGTCAAAGATCGGGAAGGGCGGCTGATCGGGACGATCGGCCTGCGTGAGCTGTCGGAAGGCATCGGCAGCATCGAGCGGGCGCTGTCAAAGCCTGAGACTGCCGATGCGGCCGATCCTGCTCTGTCGCTCCTGCCTGTTCTGACCGATGGGCGTACGCACGCCGTCATCGTCGTGGATACCGATCGGCGGGTGCTCGGGCTGATCTCGCAGACCGATCTGTTGAGCGCCATGGCGAGGCTTCTGGCGGCTAGAGATCCGGCAGTTGCTCGAAACGACTGACCCGGGCCAGTAGGCCCCTGATCGCGGAATTCGCCGGACTGAGTTGCGTTGTGGCCGTTCAAGCGGCGCGCGGTGGGCTGGGTGCATTCTACCTTATAGCCTGCAGGCAACCCCGTATCTGGGAGGGAAATTTTACCTTTCATTCACCTTATGGTTACTAAGGTTCACTTGTTAATAATGAGGAAGCCTCTGATGAAGAAGATTTTCATTGCCATCGTTGCCGCTGCAACGCTTGCGGCACCGCTTGCCAATGCACAGGAATGGCCTCGCCGTCATCACGACCGCCACGGCGATTATCGCCGGGACGTACCGCCGCCGCGCGGAGCTGGCAGACCTGGATGGGGGCCTCATCGTGGCGCCGATCGGCCCGGTTACTATCATGGCTATCGCGGCTATCGCGATCGGCGGCCCGGCTATCGTCGTCATGGCGACGGCATGTGGTATCCTGCGGCGGCCTTCGCGCTTGGTGCTATCGTCGGCGGTGCCCTCAACAACTAAGTTGCGGCGCAATCATAAGCCGGACAAGGGTCGGGGCTTTCGCTCCGGCCCTTTTCTATTTGGGCCGCCCGATCCTATGCATCCAGGGATTGCTGAAGACTGGCCGACATATCGGCCGCGACATCGCGCAGCGCCGTGACGAATTTCTTGGCTTGAGCCGTACGCGTGCTGCGAGCAGGCCGCCAGACCGAGAGAAGATAAGGCACAGAGACCGAGAGCCGCCGAAACACCACGTTGCGGCCCGTATGGCTTGCCGCAGTCAACGGATTGATCACCGAAATACCGACGCCGACCGCCACCATGGCGCAGACGCTCGTTGCCGTCGTCGTTTCTGCGGCATAATCGCGGGTGACGCCCGCCGACTGAAACACTTGGTCGAGCTTGTGACGATAGGGATCGTTTTGGCCGAAATAGATGAAGGGCTGGCCGGTAAAATCCATCGGCGTCAGTTCTCTTTGGCCAGCCAGACGATGTCCCTGAGGCAAGACGCAAACCATATCGCCCGCAGCGATGGTTTCGCTGGCCGTTCCCTCGCGTTCGGTGAGGCTTTCCGTCAAACCGAGATCGAAGACCTGGGTCGTCATTTCGTGACGCAGCGACGGCTCCTCATGCGAATGAATCGAGAAATGCATGGGCGGACGCGCCCGCAGCAGACACTGAATTGCCCGCGGGATGATTGATTCTGCATAAGCGGGGATAGTGGCGATGCGGAAATTGGCGGCGCTGCGGGTGCGGATGGCGGTTGCCGCGCGGTTGATCTCGTCCATCCCGACGAAGGAGCGCAGCACCACCTCATGCAGAAGTACCGCCTGCTCGGTCGGGGTCAGTCGCTTGCCGAAGCGCTGGAAAAGCTCGAAACCGAGACGCTGCTCGATCTCGCGAATCTCGCGGCTGAGCGTCGGTTGCGAGCTCCCCAGCCGCACCGCGGCGGCCGTGACGCTTTTGTTGACCATGACAGCATTGAATACGTCGATCTGTCGCTGATTGAGTTTCAAATCAAATCCTCCCCCAATTGCTTATATCAAAAATGAATAAAAATGGCAGAAGAAGCATTTCATAATCATGTAACAATCTGGAATCTTCGCGCGACCGCAACATTGAATGCACATCATGACCGATACGATTGCCCCTTCCCAAACAAACAAAGCCGAAACTCCGAGCCGTTGGCTCGCTCGCAGAAGCGATGGCCGGCTGCACGCAGAAGACGTGTCGCTCGATCGCATCGCCGATGCCATCGGCACGCCCTTCTATTGTTATTCCGCAGGCGCGTTGCGGCAGAATTACGCGATTTTGAAATCGGCAATCGCGGCGTCTGATGTCTCCATCTGCTTCGCCGTCAAGGCCAGCAGCAACATCAATGTGCTGGCGGAGCTTGCGCGCCTTGGGGCCGGCATGGATATCGTTTCGGGCGGGGAGATGGCGCGTGCGCTGGCCGCCGGAACGCCGCCGGAACGCATCATCTTTTCCGGTGTCGGCAAGACACGAGCCGAAATCCGCGCCGCCCTGGAAGCAGGATTGCACCAGCTCAATGTCGAGAGCCCTGCCGAGCTGGAAATCGTAGCGGAGGTGGCTCGCGAAACGGGTATCCGCGCGCCGGTTGCCCTGCGCGTCAATCCGGACGTGGATGCGCGCACCCACGCCAAGATTACGACCGCGAAGAAGGACAGCAAGTTCGGCATTGCCATTGGCGAGGTTCCGGCAATTTACGCGGAAGCCTCTATGCGGCCCGAGCTGAACATGGTTGGCCTTGCGGTGCATATCGGCTCGCAGATTCTCGACCTTTCTCCCTTCCGCGACGCCTGGGCGGCGCTTGCCGATCTGGTGCGGGAGCTACGTGCGGCGGGGCTTTCCGTCGAGAGATTGGATCTGGGCGGGGGATTGGGGATCGGTGATGACGCGCATGCCGGCCCCGATCTTGTGGAATACGCCTCGATCATCGCAGAGACCGTCGGCGATCTGGGTTGCGCGCTGAATGTGGAGCCGGGCCGCTGGCTGGCGGGGCGCACTGGTATCCTCGTCAGCGAAGTCCTCTACCTGAAGGAGAGCGCCGGCATACCGATCGCCGTGATCGACGCGGCGATGAATGATCTGATGCGTCCAGCTCTCTATGGTGCGACGCATCCTGTGCTGACCGTTGAGGCACCACGCGCGGTCGAAAGGGACGATGTCTGCCGGATCGTCGGTCCGATCTGCGAAAGCTCGGACGATTTCGGAAAATATCAGGGATTGGGCACAATCGTCGCTGGCGATCTCGTTGTTTTCGACAATGCTGGGGCCTACGGCGCCGCAATGTCGTCGACCTACAATTCACGCGATCTCGTTGCCGAAGTCCTGGTCGATGGCGGACAGTTCCGTGTCATTCGCCGCAGGACGAACATTGCCGATGCCCTGGAACTGGAACAGGCCGGATCATGGCTGGCGGGCGAAAATCCCAGCCGCTAAATGGTAGTATTAATCGCGGGATTGTGCGACAGGCCCCGCGAGACTGAAAACAAGTCGTTGGTGTAGGGGCCGTAAGAGCGGTCGCTACCGGGAAACCGAAAAACCGCCAAGAGGTGAAATGTGAATAACAAAATGAAATTGCTGCTGGCGACCAGCCTGGTCGGCCTAACCCTGGTCTCGCCGGTTCTTGCCGAGAACATGCTGCGCGTCTCCTACACGGAAGACCCGAAGACCGCCGACGGCCAGATGACGTCGGATGATTATACGCTTCCGCTCAACATCTTCGATCGCCTGATCGAAGCTGAAACCACCAAGCCCGGCGAGTCCGCCTTGGTGCCTGGCCTTGCCGAGAAATGGGAAGTTTCCAGCGATGGTCTCGCCTACACTTTCCACCTGCGACAGGGTGTGAAGTTTCACAACGGCGCCGAACTGACCGCCGATGATGTGGTCTATACCTTCGACCGGATGCTCAATCCGGCAACCAAGGCGCTCGGAACCGATATCCTCACCTTCGTCGCTGGTTCGAAGGACCGGCTCGACGGCAAGGCCAACAGCGTTTCCGGCCTGAAAGCGGTGGACAAGTACACCGTCCAGATCCAGCTCAGCCAGCCCTATGCTGCCTTCCTCGCACTGCTCGCAAGTCCGCAGGCTTCGATTTACAACCGCGCCTTCACCGAGGCTGCTGGCGACAAGTTCGGTCTGACGCCGGAAACCACCAATGGCACCGGCCCGTTCATTCTGCGTGACTATACGCTGAACGACAGCCAGACGCTCGAAGCCAACGACAACTACTTCCGCGGCCGGCCGAAGCTCGACAAACTGCTCATCCGCGTCGTTTCCGATTCCGAGACGCTTCGGATGCTGTTCGAGTCCGATGAAATCGATGTGTTCGATCTCGACTACGCTCCGACGCAGACGCCTTATTTCTACGGAAGCGACCAGTGGAAGTCTCTCATCCGCTCAGGCCCGCGCGTTGGGCTCTATTACTACAATATCAACCAGAAGAAGAAGCCGTTCGACGATCCGCGCGTGCGCCGCGCTTTCCAGATGTCGATCGACCGTCAGGCCATCCTCGACAAGAACTTCTACGGCAAGGGTAAGCTCGAAGACGGCGTCATGCCGCGCGGGTTGACCTGTTATGCGGCCGCCGCCCCGATTGAGCACAACCCAGCAAAGGCGAAGGAGCTGCTTGCCGAGGCCGGTTATCCGAACGGCGTCGACATCAACCTGCAGCAGGTGTCGAGCTGGTCGCCCAAATGGTCAGACATGAACCAGATCATTCAGGCGCAAGTGGCAGAAGCCGGATTCAAGGCCAACATCGTCACCACAGACGAAGCCGCCTGGCTTGCCGCCCGCAAGGTGGGCGATTCGGACGCCTATACCCAGGTCTGGTCGGCCGATTTCAACGATCCGGACAACTTCTTCTACACGTTCTTCTCGGAGAGCGGCAGCAAGGTCCGCGCCTACAACAACAACGATCCCGAAGTATTCGCGTCTGTCGAAAAGGCGCGTAGCCTGACGGACCCGGCTGCCCGCTGCAAGCTCTATCAGGATCTGACTGCGCAAATCGTCGGCAAGGATGCGGCCTGGGTGCCGCTCTTCAGCCTGGATCACAGCTTCGTCGTGCAGAAGCGCGTGAAGAACTTCGTCGTTCCGTGGAACGGTTGGAGCGACATGAGCTACTACAAGGTCGAGGTCGAATAAGACCAGGCCATACACGTCATGCCGGCCACATAATTCCACGTCTGAAAGCACTTCGGGCTTTGGAATTATGCGGTGGGGCGCGTGCGGTTGCGCTCGCGTCCCCTGCTACCGTCCATTCGCCCTTTCGCGCGGGCGCCGCTGAAAGAACCCTTCGCCGATGCTGATGTTTGCGATCCGACGCATTCTCGTTTCGATTCCGGTGCTCATCGGGATCACCGCTATTCTCTTCGTCATGTTGAACGTGGTGCCGGGCGATCCGGTGGCACTGATGATGAAGGAACACGCCAGTGCCGATGTGATCGCGCGGATACGTGCGCAGATGCATCTCGACGATCCGCTGCTCACGCGCTACCTGCGGTTCCTTTGGGACGCGCTGCATGGCGATCTCGGCACGTCGATCAAGCTCAATCGCAGCGTGACGACCCTGATCCTCACCGCATTTCCCGCCACCTTACTGCTGGCGGCCTGTGCTGCCGTCGTCTCGTGGATCATCGGCATTCCGGCGGGCATTCTCTCTGCAGTACGGCGCGACAGTCTGCTCGATCATTTCTTCATGGGGGTTTCCCTTCTTGGCGTCTCGATGCCGATCTTCTGGTCGGCGCTGCTTCTTCAGTATATCTTTGCCCTGAAGCTGAAATGGCTGCCCGTTTCCGGCTTCTACGGCTGGAAATATCTGATCCTGCCGGCCATCGTGCTCGGCTGGAGTTCGGCTGGCGTCATCGCCCGTCTTACGCGCTCGAGTCTTCTCGAAGTCATGCGCCACGATTATATCCGCACCGCCCGCGCCAAGGGTCTGCGCGAGCTTCGAGTCATCTCGCGCCACGCGCTGAAGAATGCACTGATCCCCGTGGTGACGATCATGGCAATTCAGGTGGCGACGCTGTTGTCGGGCGCTGTCATCACCGAAGCGATCTTCGGCATCCCCGGTGTCGGCCGTATCTCCGTTAACGCAATCCAGTCGCGTGATATGCCGCTGCTGCAGGGTTCGGTGTTGTTTGCGACCGCATTGGTGATCCTTGGAAATCTGATCGCTGACATTCTCTATTCCGTCCTGGATCCCCGTATTCGCTCCGAGATGAAGAAGGACGCCTGATGAGCCTCCCTGCTGAAGTCATCACTGGGGAGAACGCTCCCGAAACCATCGAGGAATCGAGCTTCCTTGGCGACAGCCTGCGCGCCTTCCGCAAGAACCGCATGGCCATGGCCGGACTAGCCTTCGTCCTGCTGCTGGTTCTGCTGACAATCTTCGCACCATGGATCAGCCCTCACGATCCCTATCGCGTGGCGCTGAACGAGCAATTGTTGCCGGCTTCCACGACCTATTGGCTCGGAACCGACAATTTCGGCCGGGATGTGCTGACGCGCATTCTCTACGGCGCGCGCATTTCGCTTGTGGTCGGTATCGTGCCAAGCTTGATCTCGCTGATCATCGGCACGGTGCTCGGCATCCTCAGCGGCTATTTCGGCAATCGCACGGATTTCGTGGTGATGCGGCTTGCCGATATGATGATCGCCTTTCCCTCGCTGCTGCTGGCGATGGTGGTGATGTATACGCTCGGCGCCAATCTGCTCAACATCTTCCTCGCCCTGGCGCTGGTGGGCTGGGCCGGAGTGGCGCGCGTCGTGCGTGCGCAGACGCTGGCCCTGAAGCAGAAGGAATTTATCGAAGCGGCGCGGGCGGGCGGCACCGGCCGTGCGACCATTATGTTCCGTCATATCTTTCCGAACGTGATTCCGACCCTGATCGTGCTGTTTTCCCTGTCGATCCCGGAAGCGATCATGTGGGAATCGAGCCTCAGCTTTCTGGGCGTCGGCGTGCAGCCGCCGGAGGCAAGCTGGGGTCTGCTGGTCGCCAAGGGCAAGGAATATCTGTTTCAGGCGCCGCTCGTGGCGATCTCGCCCGGGGTGGCGATCCTGCTGACCGTGCTTGCCTTCAACTTTATCGGCGACGGGCTGCGCGACGCGCTCGATCCCTCCATGAAGGACTGAATCGATGGCATCCGCATCCGATACTGTGCTCAGCGTGCGTGAACTGCGCACCGAATTCCGTGGTGACCGCGGCAATGTCCGTGTGCTCGACGATATCTCCTTCGATGTGGGGCGGGGACGCATCGTTGGGCTCGTGGGAGAATCCGGTTCCGGCAAGAGCATGACCGCGCTCTCCCTGATGGGGCTGGTGCCCAAGCCGCAAGGACATGTCAGCGCAAAAAGCATCAAGCTCGACGGCACCGATCTTGCGACGCTGACGCCGGACGGAATGCGCCGTATCCGGGGCAGCGAAATCTCAATGGTGTTTCAGGAGCCGATGACGTCGCTCAATCCGGTTCGCAAGATCTGGGATCAGGTGGGCGAGCCGCTGGCGATCCATCACGGACTCAAGCGCAGAGAGATCCGCGACCGAGTTCTGGAGATGTTCGAACTGGTGGGTATTCCCGAGCCGAAGGCGCGGCTGGATGCCTATCCTCACGAGCTTTCGGGAGGGCTTCGCCAGCGTGCCATGATCGCCATGGGGCTGATCTGCGAGCCGAAGCTGCTGATCGCCGACGAGCCGACGACGGCTCTCGATGTGACGACGCAGTCGCAGATCCTGAAGCTGATGCTGGATCTGCGCGACCGGGTCGGCACGGCGATTATCATGATTACGCACGATCTCGGCATCATCGCCGAAATGTGCGACGAGGTGAATGTCATGTATGCCGGGCAGATCGTCGAACAGGCCGATGTCTTCGATCTGTTCGAGCGTCCTTCTCATCCCTACACGCGCGGGCTTCTGGCCTCCATCCCCAAGGCAGGTGCCGCGCGGATCACCAAACGGATGCCCAGCATTCCGGGCATGGTGCCCAACCTCGCCAAATTGCCGCCAGGCTGTCGTTTCGGCCCGCGCTGCGGCGACACCATGGCGATCTGTCAGCAGCCGCCTGTGCTTGAAGGCGTGAAGCAGGGGCATGTCGCGCGCTGTTGGCTGCACGCAGAACAGGAAACGAGCGGGCAAGGAGCGTCAACGTGAGCGACATCGTACTTTCAGCTCGTGATCTCAATAAGCACTATCCGGTAGGTGGTGGATTCTTCGGTAACGGCTCCCGTTCGGTGCGTGCCGTCGACGGCGTCTCTCTCGACATATACGAGCGGGAGACTTTCGCTCTCGTCGGCGAATCCGGTTGCGGCAAGAGTACGCTCGGCCGGGTGATGCTACGCCTGATCGAGGCGACCTCCGGCACGATCCGCTATCGCGGGCAGGAATTGACCGAGCTCGACGAGAGCGGCATGCGCAGCCTGCGCAAGAAGCTGCAGATCGTGTTCCAGGACCCTTACGCCTCTCTCAACCCGCGTATGCGCATCGAGGAAATCCTGAGCGAGCCGCTGCGCACCCATGGCTATGGTTCCGCCGAGGCAATCCGCGAACGCTGCGCCGAGCTTCTCGACATGGTGGGCCTGCGGCGGCAGTATCTGCGCAACTATCCGCATCAGTTTTCCGGCGGGCAACGCCAGCGCATCGGCATTGCCCGCGCCCTTGCCAACAGTCCGGATTTCGTAGTGTGCGACGAGTCCGTTTCGGCGCTCGACGTTTCGATCCAGGCGCAGGTGCTGAACCTGCTCTCGGATCTTCAGGAAGAGTTGGGTCTGACCTATTTCTTCATCACGCACGATCTGAGCGTCGTGCGGCAATTTGCCGACCGCGTGGGCGTGATGTTTCTCGGTCGTCTGGTGGAGGTCGGACGGACGGAGGAAATCTTCGCCAAGCCTCTGCATCCCTATACGATGTTTCTGATCTCGGCGGTGCCGCTTGCCGACCCGCGCCAGCGCGGCCGGGAAAAGCTCATATTGAAGGGCGAAATTCCAAGCCCGATGAATCTGCCTTCGGGCTGTCGCTTTCACACACGCTGTCCTTTTGCCAAGGACATTTGTCGGGTAGAAGACCCTGCCCCACAGCAGCGGGACGGCCGGATGGTCGCCTGTCATTTTCCGTTAGAGGCTTGAAGGAGATGGACTTGGATCTGATCGTGAAACGCGCCGGCGAAGGCTGGCAGGCGAGCTACGGCGATAAGGTCTGGCGCGCGGCGGTGGGCAAGAGCGGCATCCAGGCAGAGAAGACCGAGGGTGATAATGTGAGCCCGATAGGCTGCTGGCCGATCCGCCGGGTGCTCTATCGCGCCGACAAGCTGAAGACGGCTCCCATCTCGGTATTCGAAACCGCCGCCATCGATCCGCAGGACGGCTGGTGCGATGCCGCCGACCACCCCGACTACAATCGTCCGGTGCGCTTGCCCTTTGCCGCCAGCCACGAAGAGATGTGGCGCAAGGACGATCTCTACGACATCGTTGTCGTGCTGGGTCAAAACGACGATCCGATCGTTCCGGGCGGCGGAAGCGCCATTTTTCTGCATGTCGCCAGCGAAGGCTACGGCCCGACCGCCGGTTGTGCCGCACTGACGCTTGAGGACCTCCAGGAGTTTCTGGCGATGGCTGCACCCGGCACGCGGCTCTGCTTTCAGGGATAAGCCATGACGAAGATTGATCATGCAGCGCTGCAGCAGGCGCTGAACGTGCTGCCGGATCGCTATCGCGGCCCGGCCGGTGTTGTGGGCGTGGTGAAGGATGGCGAAGTCATCGCCCGCCGCGCCTGGGGATTTGCCGATATGGAGCGCCGCCTGCCGATGACCACGGCAAGCCGCCTGCCGATTTGCTCGATCTCGAAACATATGACCTGCGCATTGCTGCTGGATATGTTCGACGGTCCGGAGGCGCTCGATCCGCTGTTGCCGGAGCTTCTGCCGAATTTCCAAGGTCCGTTGCCGAGGGTGGCCGATCTCTGCCACAATCAGTCCGGCCTGCGTGACTATTGGGCCTTGACCGTGCTGCAAGGAGCGGTGCCTGAGGCAGAATTCACCGAGGAGGATGGCTTGCGCCTGCTCTCGCAGGCACGATCGGGACATTTCGCGCCGGGCATGAATTACTCCTACAGCAACGGAAATTTCCGCCTGCTGGCAGAGCTGATCCGTCGCGCGAGCGGTCGCGATTTCGGCGAGTTGCTGCGCGAGCGCATCTTCGGTCCGGCTGGCATGACCGGCGCAGTCCTTGCGCCCGACACGCGTGAGAGACTGGATGGCGTCATCGGCTATGAGGGCAATGATAGCGTTGGCTTCCTGCCCGCCAAGAGCGGCATCTTCTGGTTCGGAGATGCCGGTATCTCCGCTTCGCTCGACGACATGCTTGCATGGGAGCGCCATATCGACGCGACGCGCAATGATCCGAAGAGCCTCTATGGTCGCATCAGCGTTCCCGTCTCCTTCGCCGACGGCAAGCCTGCCTCCTACGGCTATGGGATTCGTCGCGAGCCGCTCGCCGGCTACGATATCACCGCGCACGGCGGCGGCTTGCGCGGCTTCTGTTCCTACCGAATGCATATTGCCTCCGAGCGGCTGTCGGTCGTGGTCATCTTCAATCATGAAGCAAGCGCCATGAAAGCGGCCTGGTCGCTGATGGAAGCCGCTCTTGGCTGCCACATCGGCGAGGATGCCGTTCCGGCCGAAGGCTGGTCCGGTCTCTGGCTGGATGAAGCGCAGGGGCTCTATCTTCGCACCGAAGAGCAAAAGGACGGCGTAAGGCTTAATTATGCGACGGCCGCCAGCTTGTGCACGCCCGTGGCGGATGGGACCTTGCGCGCACGCGAAATCGTCCTTCGGAAAGACGAGGAACGGCTGCTCATGGAGCGGCCGGGAGAAAATCTCTCTGTCGACGCAAAGCCTGTCGCGCCCGTGAAATGGGCAGATGGAACCGGAATTGCCGGCTCCTATGCTTCGGACGAGATCGGGGCGACGCTGGAAATCGAGGCACGGGATGGTGCAACCTATGTCGGTTTCGAGGGCATGCTGGGCCAAGGACCGGTGGAGCGCATGTATCCGCTGGCGGATGACCTCTGGGTGATCACGACGCGCCGCTCCATGGATGCCGCCCCGCCGGGCGACTGGACCGTGCAGATCAGGCGCAGTGCCTCCGGCGCGATATCAGGTCTTGCGCTTGGGTGCTGGCTTGCTCGCAACATCGAATATCGCCGGACCTGATCCCTGCAGCCTGACGATTGTGATCGCTGCTCGTGAGCGTGGCGGTTCAAACAGCGCGATGCCGTAAAGGCAGCTGAATGCGGACGCGGGCGCCCCGCCACGGACCGTCCAGGATCGCAATGCTGCCTCCGTGCAACTGCGCGATCTGGCGGGCGAGATTGAGTCCGAGGCCGGCGCCGCGAGAGTGGGGGTGCACGCGGTAGAAGGGTTCGAAGACGTTCTTGTGCTCTTCGATCGGAATTCCCGGGCCTTCGTCGTGGATCTCCACGCCGCCTGCCCGGTCGACCATGACGGTGATGGTGCCCTTGCCGCCGCCGTGCTCGATAGCATTGCGAACGATGTTGATGAGCAGCTGCTCGATCTGCAGCGCATTGACCTCGACCTCGACCTTGCCATCAGGCGGTTCGAAAGCGAGATCGTAGCCGGCCTCGATTGCAAGGGGAGCCAAATCGGCTGCGACCCGA
Organism: Rhizobium sp. NPDC092011; assembly: GCF_044756305.1. Classification (NCBI taxonomy): domain Bacteria; kingdom Pseudomonadati; phylum Pseudomonadota; class Alphaproteobacteria; order Hyphomicrobiales; family Rhizobiaceae; genus Rhizobium; species Rhizobium sp. NPDC092011. Next base: position 632,874 of record NZ_JBIVSO010000001.1, on the reverse strand, counting down.
CCTGCAAATTCCGCAAGGTCGACGATCCGGCGATGCTCGCTGGGGCGATCGAGCGATTGATGATCCAGCAGCTGCTGAGCCAGGTGCGAGAGGCGCTCGATGTCCTGCCGCAGCCGCAGCGTCTCGGGTTCTTCCGTCAGCAATTCGGCGCGGGTGCGCAAGATGGCGATCGGCGTGCGCAGTTCATGCGCTGCGTCCGTCAGAAAGCGGTTGTGGCTATCGATGCCCTGGGCGAGCCGGCTGAGGGCCTGGTTGAACGCGTTGACCAACGGGACGACTTCCTGGGGCACGTCTTTGACAGGCAATTGCATGGCGCGCGTATCGAAATCGATGCGGGCCGCCTGGTTCGCGGTGCCGATCAGGCCAGTGAGCGATCGGCGCACAACCGCCGGCGTTGTAACAAGGGTGGTTACGCCCATGGCGAGGATGATCGGCAAGAGGACGATGCCGAGCGAAGCCAGCAGGCCAGGAAGGACCCGGGGCCAGTCGGCGGTGCCGTCAGGCTTGCGCGCCATGTCGACCATGGCTGTGATGCTGATGTCGAAACCTTCAGAGTCCGATCGCGAGTGAAATGTAGATGTGACGACCTGGACGGTTCCTGCCTTGGTGTCCACTTTCTGGACGAGGGCTTCGGGGCGCATTTCACGCCCATCATGCTTGCCTGCGAAGCCGATGCTTGCGTGGTCGACCACGCTCAAGAGGTTGCCGAGATCGCGATCGTAATCCGCAGGCGCCATGCCCACGCGCGTCGTCTGGCCCGTATCGTCGTGAATAATGTACCAGACCTTGGGATGCTCCGCGCGAAATTGCCTGAGTTCGTCGGTATCCTGAACAACCAGCTTGCCGTCCTTGTCGCGATCGATCGCGCTGACGATGGCGGTTACCGCTGCCTCGTTGTCGATCATGAGCCTCGGCTTCACCACCGACAGCACGACGATCAGCAGGATGATGAAGAAGACCAGCATGGCGGCCTGCAGCAGGATCAGCCGCCGCACCAGAAGCCATTGCAGTGAGCGGGCGCGCGCCAGCTTCATGAAACGGCCCGCAGCAAGTAGCCCAGATTGCGGATGGCGCGGATTTCGATGCCGGCGGACAGATCGTCCAGCTTGCGGCGCAGGCGCGAAATATGGGCATCGAGCGCGTTGGAGCCGATCTCGTCATCGAGGGCGTAGACCGCTTCCTCCAGCATGCTGCGCATCACGGTTCGGCCCGGCCGGCGGATCAGGGTCTCAAGGACCAGGCGCTCGCGGCGCGGCAGGTCCAGCGGCCGATCGTCGATCAGCGCCTCGCGATGGCGGAAGTCATAGGTAAGACGGCCGACAACTGTGTGATCCGCCCGCAAGATGTAAGGACGCCGCAGAAGGGCCTTCAATCTGGCAACGAGTTCCTCAGTCGCGAAGGGTTTGCCCAAATAGTCGTCTGCGCCTGCGTCGAGCCCGGCGATGCGGTCGCGCAAATCGCTCATGGCCGTAAGGGCAATTATTGGAGCCTCAATGCGCAAGGCCCGCAGGCGCGGGATCAGACTGAGCCCTTCACCGTCAGGCAGACGTCTGTCGAGTACGATGGCATCATAGGTGCCGAACCGTGCCATCGCCTCGGCATCGGCCAGGTTGGAGGCATGGTCAACCACGACATCCTGGCGTTTCAACGCTGTCATCAGCACCGACGCCATTTCCGGTTCGTCCTCGACTAGCAGAATATGCATGAGATGTTTACCCGACTTCGATTCGTGTCATTTTCGCAAAGGCCGCTGACTTATGCTCCAGATCTGGCTCACGAGGTCTGGTCGGAAGGCAAGGAGCGCCAATGGCGAGAGCGTAAGAGGTATAGGAGCATTTTTGCGCGCTTGATATATCCTGGCTTTGGCTCGGGATCCGTATCGTGCCGATCCCGGGAAACCTCACGATTCGGCGGCGCCGGCGCGCCATTGGCCGAAACCCTGCTCCATGTCGGGATATGCTGTTTGAATTCGAGATCGCGCAAGCGTGCCGGTGGTCCGTAATGTAACATCACGACCTGGGCAGGCACCGCCGCATAATTCTTCATCGTCGCCGAAATGCAACCCGTAAGCGCCAAGGCGCCAATGGCAAACAGAGCGGAAAGGGAGCGACGAAGCAGCATGGCTGAACCCAGTTAGGAGAGCAGCCTCTAGGATTGGAAGATTACGTCGGCATTACGAATGTCGGCTTGCCCTGTTTGCGGGCGGAGCGCTGGATTCAATCGGATATCTGGCAACCATTGTCTGGAGCCCGCGTGATCTCCCGGCTCGAGGGGACGCCGCTCTCACATTGATGTCCATGGCGGCAAGGGACGCCGCCCCGAGGTTCAGCCTTCGAAGCCGAACCTTTCGACATCGAAATCATCATCCTCGGTCACGATGATCCCGTCTCGAATATTGGCTGCGTCCTGCTGCAGAGGGATCGGAGCACCCACTGAGCCTGGAAGCGTCATGTCCATCGCGATGCCCGGAGGCTGCAATGCCCAGGCGACAATCGCGCCTGTGGACATGGCGCCGACGCCGCCCGAAACGTCCTGTGTCGCTGAAGCGGGGAGCTTTGCCATAGGCTGCAGTTTTTCCATTGCATTGTCGTTCGAATTCTTCAGGGCTTCCGCCAGCAGCAACTGGCCCGCATCGCTCCTTCCGACCACCAGACTTGCAAGTACAGTGCGGGCGGGTCTTTCGGGCGCCGTTGCCGGGATTACGGCAATGCTTACCGGCCGCGTTGTCGGCAGCGGCACGGCATAGGATGTCAGATCCGTGAAGGGCTGGACGGTATTCTCCTCGGCGACGCGCTTGCCCAGTTGGGTTTCCAACCCGTTCACGGCCCGGCTTTGAGGAATAGGCAGCATACTCGTCATAAGGGGCGAACTGACGGTCTTGGGTATGGAAGCCGTCACCATTGGAGATGGCGCCGGCGAAGGTGCATCGTCATCATCGTCGTCGGCGGCAACAGCCATGATCTTGCTTGGACGTTTCTTCGATTGAGCAAGCGCCAGCTCGTAGCCGGGAAGCGGCCTGCCATCGGCCGGTACGTGCAGAGTTCGCCCGCTTGGGAAGAGCCTCGCCAGCTCCTGGCGCTGCATTCTGGGCCAGGCGCGAACCCGGCCGACATCCAGATGAACGAAGGGCGAACCGGAGTTGGGATAGAAGCCGACGCCGCCGATCTGCATCTGCATGGCGATCGCGCGCAAGGTCGCAAGCTTTACGCCTGGAATATAGAAGTCCATCGCCTTGCCGAGCGTGTGCTGGCTGTGTTTTGCGACGCCGGAACTGCGCGAGCGGTTGCGCAGCATGCTGTTGGTGGATGGCGAGCGATAGGCGGAAACAACGTGGATGGGTTCGCGCGCGCCGCTGCGGCTATAGACCTCCCAGACCAGATCGAGCAAATCCGGATCGATCCTCGTCGGCTCGTTCTTGCGCCAGTCGCGCAGGAAGCGGTTGATCTGTGCGAGACCGCGCGGGTCGTATTTGCCGCCGCGCTTGAAGACGATCGTCGCTCTTTCCCCGGTATGGGTGAAGAACAGCTTGAGCGCCCGATCATCGGCTGCGGCCTTGGCGGATCCCGCCAGCGCACCGAAAACCAGCATCGCAACCAGTGCCACCCGGCAAGCGACAAACGAGAAACTCATGGCGAGGGTTGCCGCCGGAATGGAAAAGATCGCTTGATGCACGGATACGACTTTCGCCCTTGCTAACAGACATACAGATCAGAGGCGCCGCGTCTGCGGCATCGATTTACCTGGCATTATGGTCAATAAATTCCTAACGGACCGTTTATGGCTCGAAAAGGAGCAGATGGGGCGTTTCCATGATGGTTCTGCGCGGCATTTTTGCGGCAATTTTCGGCTTGTTCAGGAACTGGAAAGCGAATTCGGGTATCTTTGCGACTATACATAAGCCCATTCGCCTGCGACTTGGTAAGAGACGCAAAAAAATAACGATTTGACAGCTTTGCAAACGTTTTCTCGCGGGTTGCCAACTGCCGGCCAAGACAGCATCATCGCGCCCCATGAGTGGACAGAATCGATTTGCTCCCCCTTCCAGCGGGCAGCAAACCATTAAACGAAGCGACCTGTTGCGGCAGCTCCGGCGCGCTGGGCTGCGCCGTTTGACGACCATCGTCGCGCCTGCGGGCTACGGCAAAACTTCTGTTGCGGTTCAATGGTTTGAGCAGCTGAAGGAAGACGGGGTCAATTTGTGCTGGGTGTCGCTCGATGCGGAACACACCAGCCAGGAAACCTTCCTGCTCGCTCTTATCGATGCATTGCAGACATTACTGGACGAGGATGGCGGCGATGCCGGCAACCTGCCGGCGGCAGCTCTTCTCTCCGTGCTGGCAACGCGGCTGCGCAGGATCCCCGGACCTCTTGCTCTCTTCCTTGACGACTATCATTTCGCGCAGACGGATGCCGTCGAGGCGCTGATGGCGAAGATCCTCGCGGATGCTTCGCTCGATCATGTGAAACTGGTGCTCGTGAGCCGTAGTCCGCCGCGGTTTCCTTTGTCGGCCCTCCGTCTTCGCGGTGAGTTCAAGCAGTTCGGTGTCGCCGAGCTCGGCTTCTCAGATGCCGAGGCGCGCGAATTGCTCCTCGGTAACGGCACACATCTAACCGAGGAGCAGGTCGGCGCCTTCAATCGACGAACCGAGGGCTGGGCGGTCGCGCTGCAGATGGTGAGCCTGCTCGTATCGGAGTCCGAGCAAAGCGATAGCATTCTCGCGTCTTTTGACGGTGGCAGCGCTGACATGGGGGTCTACCTCTCGGAGCAGGTGTTTGAACACCTGCCGGAGCAAATTCGCCAGTTCCTGATCGAGACCGCCGCTTTGCCTGCCTTTAACCACTCGCTCCTTGGGGCAGTCCTCGAGAGTAGTGAGAGGGCAGGGCTGATCGAGCGGCTCAATGATTTTGCTCTTCCCGTCACCCTGCTTGCCGGCCCCGGCAATTGGATGCGCTATCATCCGGTCTTCAACGAATTCCTGAAGCAAACCGCCAGCCGGCGAGGCGTTAATACCAAACGCATCCTCAATCGGGCGGCGCAGTGGTTCGAGGTTCAGGGCGATATCGAGCGGGCCGTGCAGCATGCGCTTTTGGCCGATGATGCAAACCTTGCCGCACGCATCGTCGAAAACGCAGGCGGCTGGCGGCGGGTCTACGCCACCACGCGCGGCGGCGCGACGCTTTTTCAGGCGCTGAGCGGGCGTGCCTCGGAAGTCGACCTTGGCCGTTTTCCGCTAGCCACCCTGGGACTATCGATTTTCAATGCCAAGGCGGCTCAGCTCGCGGCTGCCAATCACTATCTGGTCATAGCCGAACGAGCAGCGGCCGGTGATGAGGTCCTGGCGAAAGATCTGCGTGTGGTGCGCATTCTTCTGGCGCTCTATACTGACCATTGGGCAAGTGCTGCCGATCTCTCCGCATTGGAGAACGACTTGCAGCAGCCCGATGGCATGGAGCTCATCCATCGGGCGCTGGCGCTGAACATGCTCTCCTACAATTTCCTCATCCGCAGCGAGCTTGATCGGGCGCTGCATTATGGTCACCTCGCCTTTCGCGCATTTCGTGACGGCGGCGCCGATTTCGGTGCCATGCATCTCTACACGCATATCGGTCAGGCCTTCTTTTTCTCCGGCGATTGCGCGAGCGCCCTGTCGGCCTATGACGAGCTGATCAGCGAGGCGCAGACCAATATCGCCGCCGGCAGCGATCTTGATGCCGTTGGTCAAGTGTTGAAGGCGGAAATTCTCTCGATGCGCGGCGAGACCGAGGCCGCGGCCGAGATGCTCAGCTGGGCGTTGCCGCATCTTGAGCGCCATGACACCTGGTTCGATCTTCTTGCCGCCGGCTTCATGGCGGAGCAGCGGACCTTGCGAATGGGCGACGACCTTCTGGCAGCCCACTTGGCCATGGACCGCATCCGCGCAGTGGCCCGGCGGCGTGGCTTTGACCGCCTGACGCGCCTGATCGATCGTGAACGGGCGATGCTTCTGATGGCGTCGGGAGATCTCGATCAGGCGATCCGTCATGCTGAAGCCAGCGGTTTCGGCGTGCAGACGATTAGATCCGATCGCGCCAATATGCTATCCATTCATCTGCGTGGGGCGACACCGGCCATTTTCTGGATGCGCGCCTATCTGGCGCTCGGCGAGGCCGCAAAGGCACGCGAGGTTTTCGATCAGCTGACGACGCGGCAGGCTCAGCGTCCGCATATTCCGCGCCGGATCGAGCTTGCGCTGATCGAAATTCGGATCTTGATAGCCGAAGGGCGTGCGGATGTGGCGGCCGCTCGTCTGTCCGATCTCGTCGTGACTATGCCGCTCGGCGACTATCGTGCGCTTCTGTATGTCGATCACGCGGCAGGGCTTGGAGAGCTTCGCCTGCTTGCCAACCATCCGACCGTCGCAAACGTGACCCGCAAGCGCCTTCAGCCCCTGTTGAGCGGTGTCGATACCACACAGCAAGCCGCCAATGGTGATGATTTTTCCCTCTTTACCGGACGCGAGCGCATGGTGATGGACCTGCTGAGCGCAGGGCTTTCCAACAAGGAAATCGGCCGTACGCTTTCTCTGTCCGACAACACCATCAAGTTCCATCTGCGGAACATCTTTACGAAGCTCAATGTTTCTACGCGAACGGCGGCAGTAACGGCGGCGCGCCAAAAGGGCATGCTCAATCGATAACCTACCCGAACGGGTGGGCTGCGCTATTTCCGCCCACCCATCGGGAAGGCTATCGGCGGCGCAAAAAACACCTAATCTGAATCTGTGCGAATATAAGGATGAGGGTAGATTCGTGACCATCGTCGATCCGGTGACTCAGGAAATCATCGAGGGCAAGCTGGCCGCCACCGTCGACGAGATGGGTGTCGTGATGGCACGGACCTCGATGAGCCCCGTTATCTATGAGGTGCTGGACTTTGCCTGTGGTCTCCTGACGCCTGCGGGCGAACTTGTGGCGCAGATGAACGGCATCACCTTGTTCACGGGCACTTTCGGCACGCAGGTCAAATCGCTGATCGCGCTCTATGGCGACGATCTGGAAGACGGCGACATCCTGCTCACGAATGATCCCTATTCGGGCGGCACGCATGCCTGCGATTTCGCCATCGTCAAACCCATCTTCTTCGACGGCCGGATCATGGCTTATGCCATCAACGTTGCTCACTATCTCGATGTCGGCGGCTCTGTCCCCGGCTCGCTTGCGCCCAACGCCATCTCGGTGTTTCAGGAGGGGCTGAGGCTCCCGGGGGTCAAGGTTGTGCGCAACGATCGCTTCTCGGGTGAGGTTCTGCGCATTATCCGGGAAAATGTGCGCCTGCCCGATATCGCGATCGGCGATCTCACAGCGCAGGTGGCCACCGCTCGTGTTGCTGCTCGCCGGATGGGCGAGCTTTGCCGCAAGTATGGCATCGATATCGTCGAGGCTGCATTCAATCATCTGCTCGCGACCAGCGAGAGACAGGCGCGGGCCGCCATTGCCGCCTTGCCCGACGGGATCTACCAGGCGCAGGACATCATCGACGGCGACGGCGTGACCACCGATCCGATCGCGGTGACCGTTGCTATAACGGTTGCCGGCGATCGGCTGACCGCCGATTTTACCGGCTGCCCGCCGGCAGTGGCCGGGCCGATCAATTGCGCCGCAGGGGCGCTGCAGTCGGCGGTGCGCACCATATTCAAGGCATTGGTGGCGCCGCAGGCTCCTTCCAACGAGGGATGGTTCCGGCCGCTTACCGTCATCGCACCACAGGGGTCCGTCTTCACTGCCGAGAAGCCTTCCCCGACCGGTTGGTATTACGAGGGCTCCGTCCATGCGTCCGAGCTGGTCTGGAAAGCACTTGCGAAGCTGATGCCTGAGCGGTTCTCTGCAGGTTCCTATACAAGCCTCTGCGTTGTCTATATCTCGGGCAAGGACGCCGCCGGGCAGCCTTTCATCCATATCGAGCCGCAGCATGGCGGCTGGGGCGCAAGTAAGGATGCGGATGGCGCGAACGCCCTGATCGCGCTTACGGATGGCGACACCTACAACTATTCGGTCGAGGTGATCGAAGCACGATTTCCGCTGATCGTTCGCCGCTACCAGCTCAATGTCGAGGGCGGATCGGGCGCCGGCCGCCGGCGTGGCGGCTTCGGCGTTATCCGCGACTACGAGATTCTGGAGGACGGGGCTTCGGCCTATTGCAGCTTCGGGCGAACGGAGACCGCTCCCTGGGGGATCGAAGGAGGGACATCCGGCACGGTCAATCTGCTGCAGGTTGAAGATCCTGCCGGTCAAGTCGCGAGCTTTGGCCGCGAGCCGCATATCGCGCTCAAGCGTGGCGACCTTGTGCGTATCATTACCGGTGGCGGAGGAGGCTGGGGCGAGGCGCGCACCCGCGAGGCCGAGCTTGTCCGCCGCGACCTTGACGACGGCTACATCTCGAAGGAGACGGCGCGGGATCTCTATGGATTTGAAGAGAGGATGACGGGATGATCAGGCTGGCGACGGATGTGGGCGGTACGTTTACCGACCTCGTCGGCTACGACGAGCGCACCGGTGAGATTTTTACCGCCAAAAGCCTGACGACCGTTCACGACCAGTCCGAAGGTGTGCTTTCGGCCATCGAGCTTGCCGAGAAGAAGGATGGTCTTTCCACGCGCGATGTCATCTTCTTTGCGCATGGCGGAACGACGGTCATCAACGCGATAACGGAACGCAAGGGTGTCAAGACGGCGCTTGTCACCACAGCCGGGTTTCGCGACGTGCTTGAAATCGGCCGTGGCAATCGCCCGGATCTCTATAATCTCCAGTTCAAGAGCCCCGAACCTTTCGTGCCACGCAGCCTCCGCTTCGAGGTGCGCGAGCGTATGGACGCGAAAGGTCGGGTGCTGACCCCGATCGAACTTGGCGATGTCGAGGCGATCGTCCGTGAATGCCGTGAGCGTAACGTCGAGGCCGTGGCCGTCGTCTTCCTCCATAGTTACGTCAATCCCGAGCACGAAATTGCGTGTGCAAGGGCACTTGTCGAAGCTCTTCCTGACGTCACGATCTGCGCCAGCCACGAGGTCTCGCGGCAATGGCGCGAGTATGAGCGTTCGAACACCGCTGTGTTGAATGCCTATGTGCAGCCGATCATAAGACGCTACTTTGCGCGTCTTGAGAGTGCGCTCATGGAGCGCGACCTGACCTGCCCCTACTACGCGATGCAGTCCAACGGCGGTATTTCGACGTTCGATCAGGCGCAGATGAGTCCGCTGACTCTGGTCGAATCCGGCCCGGCCGGCGGTGTAGCCGGTGCGGCACGCATCGGTACGCTGCTCGGCCAATCGGAAGTGCTTTCGCTCGATGTCGGCGGCACGACCGCGAAATGCTCGTTGATCCACGACAACAGTCCGACGCTCGATAGCGAATACAAGCTCGAACATAGCCGCATCATCCCAGGCTATCCTGTGCAGGTGCCGGTGGTCGATATCGTCGAAATCGGTGCTGGCGGCGGTTCCATCGCCCGTATCGACGAACGTGGCGCGCTCCGCGTCGGGCCGGAAAGCGCCGGTTCGACGCCGGGACCTGCTTGTTATGGACGTGGCGGCACCAAGCCCACGCTCTCCGATGCTTTGCTGACACTAGGCATTTTTGATCCCGCCAGCTTTGCCGGCGGCCAGATGCAGCTCGACAAGGGCAAGGCTGCCGCGGCGATCGCAAGCGTCGCGGAGCCGCTTGGATTGTCCGTCGAGGATGCCGCACTTGCCATCGTCGAGATTGCGCACGCCTCCATGATCAATGCGCTGAAGCTCGTGACCGTTCAACGCGGCCACGATCCGCGTGACGCGGCTTTCGTCATTTCCGGCGGCGCCGGGCCGGCGCTCGCAGCGCGTCTTGGTCGCGATCTCGGTGTGAAGATGACGGTTGTGCCGCCGCATCCCGGCATATTCTCTGCTTGGGGGATGCTTGCCGCAGAGCCAAGAGCCGATTTTCGCGGTACCTGGTTCTCTGCCCTCATGCCGGAAGCGGTCGGCGATTTGAAACGCCGGTTCGACGAGCTGAAACGTGAGGCCGTTGTCTATTTCGCCAAGGGCAACGGTGCCGAGATCCATTACGCCTGCCGCGTAGAGGCAAGGTATCGAGGCCAGGAACACGGTGTCTTTGCCCGCTTCGAGCTTGACGACGATGTCGACAGCTTTGCCGAGCGCTTTCATGCGGTTCATGAGCGTGCCTATGCATTTTGTCTGCGGACCTCGCCGATCGAGATCACCATGATCCATCTCGAGGCGGTGTTGCGCGGACCGGTGATAGCCATACCGAAGCTGTCGCCAGCCCATCGGTCGCTCACGGCGGCTTCTAAGGGCCGCCGTGAGGTCTATTTCGGAGGCGAGACGGGCTGGCTGTCGTGCCCTGTATACGAGCGGTCGAAACTACCGCCGCTGAAGAGTGTCGCCGGTCCGCTCATCGTCGAGGAGGCAACGGCGACGTCTCTGGTGGTTGCCGGACAGGAGCTTGAAATAACCGACGAGGGTCTGCTGCTAATCCGTGAATCAGATGGGAGAGACGTCTGATATGGCGATAGCGATCGGTCTCGACCATATCGTCCGAAGCTATGGGCCTACGCGGGCAGTCGATGGCGTGACGCTCGACATAAGGGCAGGGGAGTTCTTCACGCTTCTCGGCTCCTCGGGCTGCGGTAAAAGTTCGCTGTTGAAGCTGATCGGCGGCTTCGACAAGCCGACCGCCGGCCGTGTGCTGTTCGACGGCAAGGACATGGCCGGAGTTCCGGCCAATCGCCGGCCCGTGAACACGGTATTCCAGTCACTCGGGCTCTTCCCGCACATGAATGTCGCGCAGAATGTCGGCTATGGACTTAAGTTGCGTGGTCTTTCGGGCGGCGCATTGAAGGCGAAGGTCGAGGACGCGCTTGAGCTCGTCGAGCTCTCCGGTTTTTCCGATCGCGATGTCAATATTCTCTCGGGTGGTCAGCGCCAGCGTGTGGCTCTTGCCCGGGCGCTCGTCATGGAACCGGGTATCCTTCTGCTCGACGAACCCTTGACCGGTCTGGACGAACGGTTGCGTCAGCAGATGCGCGACGAGTTCGGACGGCTCCACAAACGCACGGGAGCAACCTTCATTCTGGTGACGCATAATCAGGATGAAGCGCTTAGCCTTTCCGATCGCATGGCCGTCATGCACAAGGGCCGCATAGAGCAGACCGACGTGCCGGCGCGCTTTTTCGATGCGCCAGTCAATGCATTCGTCGCTCGCTTTGTCGGTATTGATACGCTCCTGAAGCCCGAAAGCGTCGCCGTTTCCGGCGGTCGGGCCATTGCGACGATTGCCGGCCAACGGATGAATGCGAGTTTTGCCGGGGCGTCACCGCCGTCCGACGCCCTTGTTGCGATCCGGCCCGACCGGATTGAACTTCTCCCCGTTGGCGAAGACGCGGCGGAAATAATTGAACTTAAGGTTGTCGAAAGTATCTATCGCGGGCTCAGTCATGACGTTACGCTTGCTTTCGCCGACAGCCAGCGTGTGGTGTTGACGACAAGTGCGGATGCAACTCCGCCCTCGCCGGGCGAAAGCGTGCGCGTGTGTCTGAAGCCGGGCGCTGCGCTGGTGATCGATCGTTCCGGCATGCCGGCCTCGGCTGGAGGCGATGAGTAGAGTGCCATTAGCCAATACAAACGAAACAAGCGGGAAGGGAATGACACGATGAACAAGCATAATGATCTCGTCTCCTCTGCTTTGAGGAGCAATATTCAGCGTCGTGACATGCTGAAGCTCATGGGAGCGGGTGCGGCCGCTCTTTCCATGGGCGGGCTCGGAGCGACGCGCGCCATGGCCGACGATGCGACGGTTGCGTTCTGGGCGACGGCCACGCTTGATATCGGCGACAAGTGGCAAGAATTTGCGCGCCAAAGTGGCGTTTCCCCCGAATTCACCGACAATGGCAATGATGTCGGTCCGGTCGTTGCCCGGCTGGCTGCCGGCAATGCCAATGATCTGTTCGATGTCGGCGGATTTCAGGGCGGCGCCGAACGCGAACTCGCCAAGCAGGGACTGATCGCACCCTGGGATGTTTCCAAGATCTCGAACTTTGCCGGCATCTGGCAATGGGCCAAGGATATCCCGACCTTGACCTATGAAGGCAAGCAATACGGCATACCGACGGTCGTCAACGCAGACTCCATCATCTATCGCCCCGATAAGCTCGGTAAGGTCGACAGCTACGGCGTCATCTTCGATCCCAAGCTCAAGGGCCGGGTCGCGATGGAAGATGCATGGATCAACAGCGCGATCTTCACTGCCATTTACCTTAAAGGTGCCGAGAACCAGCCTATCAAGGATCCTGGCAATCTCTCCGAATCCGAACTCGGCCTCGTCATGGAGTTCCTGATCAAGCACAAGAAGGACGGCCAGTTCCGCACCTTCTGGAATGGCTGGGAGCAGGGCGTTCAGCTTGTCGCGAACGAGGAAGTCGACGCCATGACCGGTTGGGAGCCGATCGTCTATGAAGGCCGCAAGCGCGGGCTTCAGGTCGAGTATGCAGCGCCCGTTGAAGGCTATGAGGGCTGGGGTAACAACACCGTGCTGCTCAAGGGCGCCGCCGAGCGAGGCAAGGCAGACGTTGCCCATAAGTTCGTCGATGCCCTACTTGCCGGTCTCTATGGCTGCGAACTCGGCAAGGCGCGTGGCTATCTTGTGCCGACGGACAACAATCTCGCCTATGCCAAGGCGCATTCGGATGAATACAAGGCCGACGACGTCGCAAAGCTTGCCGACCATGTGAAGGCGAAATTCTCCGGAAAGGTCTATTGGCAGAATTGCCGTCCGGACAACTTCCAACTCTACGAAGAGTGGTGGCAGAAGCTGCGCAACGCCTGATGTAATGCGATGGAGCGGGGCTGGCTCATCTGTCCAAGGACAGGCCGGCCCCGAACCGATGGGATCAACGCGCGCGAGAAGCGGAACGAGACAATGAAGACATCAGTCCTGTTGATGACTGCTCCGCTTGCAGCGATCCTGTTGCTCGGCCTGGCGCCGCTGGTTCTCGTCGTGGTCTGGAGCTTCTGTGCCTGGGATTCCGCGACCTACTGGATCAAGCCGGAGTTCAGTCTCGCTGCCTATGCCGCCATCCTGGACGCTGGGCGCTGGAGCGTGTTTCTGTCGACGCTCGGCAAGGCCTTTCTGACCGCGAGCATTTGTCTCGTCATCGCCTATCCCACTGCTTATGCCATGTACTTCCTTGCGGGGCGTCGGCTGTCGGTTTTGCTTGCGGCGCTTCTGACGATCCCGTTTTTCACATCCTACCTTATCCGCTCTTTCTCCTGGCGTCTGTTGCTGGGACGAACGGGTGTCATCAACACGCTGCTCCAGCAAGCGGGCATCACGGATGCGCCGCTCGACTGGCTGCTTTTCAGTGATTTCGCCGTAATCGTCGGGCTTGTCGCCTCCTACCTGCCGTTTGCAACCTTCCCCGTGCTGCTCTCCATGCGCCGGGTTGATCCGATCGCTCTGGCAGCTTCGCGAGATCTCGGAGCCGGGTTCTGGACGATGGCGCGGACCGTATTGCTGCCCTTGACCTATTCCGGCGTCTTTGCCGGCTTTCTGTTTGTCTTCGTCATGGTTGCTGGTTCCTCGACCGAGGTGCAGATGCTCGGTGGGGCCGGTGCTTCAATCGTGTCCGTGATGATCAACGACGTCATGCGTGTCGCCAATTTCCCGCTCGCCTTCGCGATTTCAACCCTGATGCTCGTCATTGTCTTCGGGCTTGTGCTCATCGGTGACGCGATATTCGGCCTCTCCTCTCTCTTCGAGGATCGTAGCCAATGATCGTCAGGGAAGGAGCGGCTCCACGCATCATCATCTGGGCTGTGACCATTTTCGGCCTGCTGGCGATCTATGCGCCGCCGCTCTATCTGCTCGGCGTTTCGTTCAATCCGTCATTGCAACCGGGCTTGCCGCATTTCTCGGATTTGACCCTGAAATGGTATATCGCGCTCGGAGGGGAGAGTGCGCTTGTTACCGCGCTCGTCCAGTCCCTCCTCATTGCGCTTGTTACCGCCGTCATCGCGACGGTGCTGTCGCTCGCTGCCGCCCTGGCGTATCGCGAGCTTCATCGCGGCCGAAGCATATGGTTTCTGACCGTGCTTCTACCGATGTTCGTGCCGGGTGTCATTCAGGGCTTGGCGCTTTCAACCCTTATCAGCCGTGTTGGAGTAAAGGCATCCGCTCTGACAGTCATTGCAGGCCATCTGCTATGGGCAATGCCTTTTGCCTTCATCGTGATCCTCACGAGTTTCTCGGCGGTCAAGCGAACCTACCTGATGGCGGCCGATGACCTCGGCGCCAGCCGCTTCCGGCAGTTTTACGACATCACGCTGCCGCTTATCCGGCCGGGTCTCATCAGTGCCTTCATCTTTTCGTTCCTGCTGTCGCTCAATGAGTTCACGCGCGCCTTCTATCTGGCCGGCCGGCAGAACACGTTGCCGGTCGTGCTGTTCGGCAAGATGAACGCCGGCGCCTCGCCGACGATTTACGCAATGTCGGGCGCAATCTTTCTTATTTCCAGCGTTTGCGTGGTGGCCGTGGCGCTGCGTTCGCTGCTCGTGGAGCGCCGGGTGAGATGATCGATATGCAGATACGACTGATGAACCGCAAATTCCATCCAGCCCTAATCCTCGATGAACGGGAGTACAGAGGATGAAACAGGAATCCAAGTTGATGGCGCTGATCCGCGCTGGAAAACGGCAGGAGGCATTCGATATGGTCGAACGCCTGAAAGCGGCCGCCCAACTGCTGCCGACGGCGATCAAAGTAGGTCGGACGGGTGCCGTCTCCTACCACAAGGGCAATCGGCGCTTTGTGCGCAATACGCATGGCGGCTGGGATCTGGTGCCGAAGAAAAAGTAAATCCCATTCATGCGATGCGCGATGTTTCGCGGGTTGCGCCGATGCTTGCGGCCGGTCTTGTGTGCCATGCCGCCGAGGCGAGTATGCAGCCGAAGTTTTGAAGAGCATTTCTGCTTTTCATCGAATAGCGATGCGCTCGATCGTCTTGGCTCACCACGCATTCCGGATGGAATGCCGTCCCGCACCTCCCACAATCGCCCTTGCCTAAACCAAGACGCCGTCGCCCCTTGCCGACTTGGATCTCTCCCAGATCGAATGATCGGCAGCATTCCCTGACATTGCCCGTCATGGTGGGTCAGAATGCACCGGGGCGACTGGGCCGATCCCCGCAGGTTGCCTCACAATTGCCCTCTCCGTCACCGCAACGATGCTCGGTTGTTCAGGGGTTTGCTGCAATCTATTGGCGTGAATTTTGGGTCGCGCGAATACAAAGCCCTTTCGATCATAATACCGAAGATACTGTAATAACGGCAATTTATATCAATTTGCACCAATAGAACCTGGATGATTAGTTATACAAACATTAGAAAATAGTATATTTAGAAATATAAAATTAACGTCCGCAATCTAAGGTTTCCTCGATCGTCATCATCATGGATGAACCGTCGATTGAGGGAGATATAATCATGACACGCGCTTCTGATTTCAGGAGGGCAGAGGGTGGCGCGGCCGCCGTCGAATTCGCGCTCATCGCGCCGCTTTTCCTCCTTATGCTTCTCACCTTCATTGCCTTTGCCATCTACCTGACCGCGGCCCATTCGCTGCAGCAGCTCACGGCCGATGCGGCGCGGACGGCGGTCGCAGGCGTTTCCTCGGATGAGCGAACACAACTTGTGCAGGACTTCGTCAATCGCTCGACGATCAACGATGCCTTCCTGACGAAGGACAAGCTGACCGTCACAGTTGCAACCGACCCGGCTAACGCCAACCAGTTCACCGTCAGCGCCAGCTACGATGCATCAGCCCTTCCGATCTGGAACCTCTACACGTTCGCGATGCCAAATCAGACGATCCGTCGCTACTCCACCATCAGGATCGGGGGGATGTGATGAAAGAGCTTTTCAGGCGGCTCGCCTTTTTCCGTGACAGGCGGGGAAATGTTGCCATCACGACGGCGCTCGTCTCGCCCCTGATTCTTTATTGCCTGGGTCTGGGTATCGACTATGGCATGATGACCCTCCAGCAACAACGCCTTCAGCAACTTAGCGATATCGGCGCGATCACGGCGGCCTCCAATATTACGAATGCCAATACGGCGCTCTTGAACAATCTCCAGTCGAACGGAACGACGGCAGCGCTTGCATCGGGCAGCAGTTATCTCACGTCCAACGGCTCCATCACGGCGAGCATGGCCAATTCCGGCCAATATGAAACGCTAGGCAACATGGTTCTCGGAACCTACAAGGCGGATGCGACGATTGCCCCTCAGAACCGTTTTTCTTCTTCAGGGAGTGCTCCCTACGATGCGGTGAGAGTGACGCTCACGCAGAAGGCGGTCATGCCCTTTGCGTCCGCTTTCGCCACTGCGCCGACACTCAGCGCCACCGGTACTGCTGCGAGCGATACGGTGGCCGCATTTTCTATCGGATCGCGGCTTGCAAGCCTCAATGGCGGCATCCTCAATCAACTGTTGGGATCCCTTCTTGGAACGCAGATATCCCTCAAGCTCGTCGACTATCAGTCGCTTGTCGGAGCTAAGGTCAACCTGCTGAGTTTCCTCAACCTTCTGGCGACCGATCTCAATCTCACGGCAGGCAGTTACAACGATCTTCTGGCGACCAGCGTTCCCTACGACAAGATTCTGGGTGCTCTTGGCAAAATGACCAATCTTTCGCCTGCGGTCATTCGCATCGTGAACGGCCTCGGCAAATCGCTCGGAACCACCAAGCTCACCGTCAAGCTCGAGGACCTCCTGAATCTTGGCCCCGAGGGCACGAACATTATCGGCACCGGCCCGAACCTGAATTCCAGCATCAGCCTGATGAATTTCCTGTCTTTGACGGCAATGGCGGCCAACCAGCAGAAGCAGATTGCCGTCGATCTGGGGGTTGCGCTGCCCGATCTTGCGACGGCCAAATTGACGCTGGCGATCGGTGAAATGGCAAAGCAAACGCCGTCTGCCGCAGTAGGTGCGCCGGGAATGACCGTCCGTACGCCGCAAGTGCGCGTCGCCATTGAGGTTGCCGTCACCGGCCTGTCCTTGATCGCCGGACTGAAATTGAGGGTGCCGCTCTATGTCGAGCTCGCTCCTGCCGAGGCCAGGCTGGCCTCCATCACCTGCGTTGGCGGCAACATGCCAAATGCAGTGGTTGGAATTGATGCCGTGCCCGGTGTCGCCGAGATCGCCTTGGGCGATGTGGATACATCGGCCTTCGTGAACTTCGGTACCAAGCCGCGTGTCACGCAGGCCGCCATCATCGACTCCCTCTTGCTGAGAATTCTGGCAAGTGCGCAAATCGATATAGCCAATATGAGCCCGACCCGGCTGACCTTCCAGCCTTCGGAGATTTCAGCCGGCACCATCAAGACGGTTTCGACCAAGGATATCACGACCTCTCTGGTCCAGTCGCTCTTGAAGAATGCCAATATCAGCATACAGCTGCTGATCATCACCATCGGAACGCCGAGCGGTGTGCTGTCGGCACTTGCCGATACGCTTTCTCTCGTCACCGCGCCCGTCGACCAGCTTCTCTACAACCTCCTCGGGCTTCTCGGCATTGGTATCGGACAGGCCGACATACAAGTCACTGATGCGCGATGCATGCAGCCGGTTCTGGTGCAGTAGTCGCTGACGTTGAAGAGAGATAGGCAATCTGCTCCGGCTTGCGCCGGAGCCACGGCAAGCGTGCTCGCCTGCGAAGGGAAATTGCTTCCGCGTCTCCCTCGCCAATAGAACAGGAGACTGGCCTGGAGATTGCCGATCTAGCTTCGCGCAAGGTCTGGTTGCGATTGTGCGCATCGGGGCTAATGTTGGTGAATTGCGCGCTGTGGGGGCGATCCATGATTTCAACCTATCTCGGCTATGTGACCGCGACAAAGGATATGGCGTCGACGCTTGCGCGTATCGCCAAGCAGGCTACGGTCAAAAGCGATCAGCAGTATTACGATACGCACATCGGCAAGATAAAAAATGTCGATGAATTCCTCGCGGACCACAAGCTTTATAGCTATGCCATGAAGGCCTATGGCCTCGAGGATATGACCTATGCCAAAGCCTTCATGAAGAAGGTGCTGACGAGCGATCTCAGCAACGGCACCAGCTTCGCAAACAAGTTGACCGACAGTCGTTACCGGCAATTCGCGGCCGCTTTCAATTTCACGGCCAATTCCACCAAACCGACGGCTCAGAGCGACGCGCAGAAAAACGATACGATCGGTCTCTACGAGCGTTCCTTTGCCAACGAAACGACGTTGGCCAAGAAAGAGAGCGCATTTTATAGCAAGTGGATCGACAAGGCGACGAATGTCGATGACATCGTCAACAACACCAGGATGCGGGAATACCTTCTGACGGCTCACGGCCTTGATGCGACCCACATTTCGAAGAGCTTCCTGAAGTCTGTCTTGACGAGCGATGTCAATGATCCCAACAGCTTCGTCAACACAGCGAGCAACTTCCCGACGGGTTCTGCCCAGGCAACATACAAGCTTATCGCATCGGAATTCGGGTTTAAGCCGGATGGCACGCTCTCCGGCGCCAGCGCTCAAACGGACCAGCAGAAAGAGGCGTTGATATCGCGCTACGACAACACCGTGCCGACGTTGATCCTCTCGGCTGCGGCAACGAGCAACGACGAATATTATCGGCAGCACATCGGCAATGTCCGGTCGGCGGATGACATCACCGGCGATAACAGGCTCTTCTCCTACATAAAGAGCGCTTTCGGGATCAGCCAGAAAGTCACGGCGAAGCAATTCAATCTGGCGGTTTCCGACAAAATCTACGCTTCCGTCATGGGAATGGGCGAGATGGTTGCCGCGTTCAAGTTTTCGCCCGACGGATCGCTTCCGGCCGGCGAATCCGCACAGACGGCGGAGAGCATCAAGGCGACGTCTGAAAAGTATATGACGCACTATGCGGACAATCGGCAGACCTTGTTCAAGGACGCCGAAGCCAACTACAAAACCCGCGTCAGCAAGATAAAGACGATCAACGACTTCTTTGCCGCCAATGAGAGCAAGTATGCGGATCTTCCGACGCTGCAGGATATGGCGCTTCGTGCTTTCGGGATCGACAAGAGCGAGGTGACGAGAGAGAAGCTCAGGAAGGTATTGGAGAGCGATCCGTACGACAGCAAGAGCTACGTCTCATCCCTCAAGGATCCCAGGTTCCTCGAGCTCGCAAAGGCGTTCAACTTCGATAGCAAAGGCGATCTTCGCTCGCCGGTCGAGGCTCTGCCGCTCGCTTCGATGAACAGCTTCATCTCGTCCTACTCCAAGACGAAAACCTTCGGATTGACCGGCCAGATGCGGGAAAAAGCCGTCAAGGACGTGAAGGACGACGCCAACGAGTTCATCAAGTCGATCGGCAAAGTCAAATCCGTGGACGATCTTCTGGCAGACAAGAAGCTGACGGATTTCATCCTCGTGGCCAACAATATCGATCCCAAGACGGTCGACAAGGCCACTCTGAAAAAGGCCTTTGCGGCCGATCCTGAGGATGCAAAGGGCTTCTTGAATACGCAGGCCGGTCAGCAGTTCAAAACAATGGTGAGCGTCTTCAACTTCGATACCAAGGGAAACCTGACCAAGTCCAAGATTGAAGCGAGCCAGAACAAGGGTGCCCGTCTTGCCACGGACACTCTCTATCTCCATCAGACTCTGGAATCTCAGCAGGGTGAATCCAACGATGGCGTCCGGCTCGCGCTATATTTCCAGCGGAAAGCGCCGCAGATCAACTCCGTCTACGACATCATGGCGGATCCCGCGCTCTACAATGTCATCAAGACCACATTTTCCTTGCCGTCTTCCATGTCCAATATGGATGTGACCCGGCAGGCCAAGATGCTGGAAAAGATGATTTCGGTAAAGGACATGCACGACGCCGGCAAGGTCAACAATCTTTTGAAACGTTTTGCCGCCGTTTATGACGCGGCGAATGGCGTGAACACGAGTTCAACCGCATCCGCGATCCTGACACGCGGCTCCAGTGGCGGCATAAGCGGTGACCTGATGCTGTCGATTGCGCAGCTGAGGTCGCGTTAACAACATCGCAATTGCCTGCTCGATCGGCGGGCTTGGGCCGGCTCCGTCCTGCGACGGTAAGCCGGCCCGTTCTCTTTACTTCGTGGTATAGCCACCGTTGACAAGGATGGTTTGACCCGTCATCCACCAGCCGTCGGAGACGAGGAAGCGGATGTAGGGAACGATGTCTTCTATGTCGGTGAGGCCGGTTTTCGAGAACTTCGATAGGGCCGCCGCGGTTTTGTGATAGGCAACCGCATCAGCACCTTCGGCAGGATAGAAGAAGGGCGTATCCATCGGACCCGGGCCAATTGCCGTTACCGAGATCCCTCGCTCGCCGAATTCCTTGGAAGCAGCACGGGTGAAATGTTCGACGGGGGCTTTGGTGCCGGCATAGGCCGCGTAAAATGGCGTGTAGGCACCGAGCAAGGATGTGACGAGCGTGCAGATCTTGCCATTGTCGTTAAGCGCCTTGCCTGCCTCCTTCAGGAAAAAGAAGGCCGATTTGGCGTTGACGGCGCTCATCTCGTCATATTCCGCCTCCGTGATGTCGACGATCGGCTTTTTCAGCACCTTGCCGACCGTGTTGACCGCGATGTCCGGGCGGCCGAAGGCGGCGGCAGCTTCGGCAAAGAGCGCCTCGACTGCGCCTGCCGTGGTAAGGTCGGCCTGAAACGCCGCGGCTTCTGCGCCTGCCGCCTTGATTGCCGCAACAGTCGCATCGGCGTCGGCTTTCGTTGCGGCGCTGTTGTAGTGGATGGCAATGGCCTTTGCACCATGAGCGGCAAGATCCCGGGCGATCAGGCCACCCAGATTCTTGGCGCCTCCGGCGATGATGACAGTCTTTCCCTTGATGGAATGGTCGGTCATGGATGGGCCTCCTTGAGAGATGCGGCAACGCCTCGCTGCCGTTCATGAGCCCAATGTATCGACTGGATCTTGCTGATAAAGCCGACTAATCTGACAGCATCTGTCAGAAAAACCGGATAATCGGCGGCTTTCACGTGGATCGGATCGACCTCTTCAGAATTTTCGCTCGTGTGGCGGAGTGCAGCAGCTTCACCCGCGCCGCGGATACGCTCGGCCTTCCCCGCTCTTCGGTATCGGCGGCAATCATCGAGCTCGAGCACCGCATCGGTGCGCGGCTGCTGCATCGCAGCACGCGCAAGGTCTCGCTCACTCAGGACGGCGCGGCTTTCTATGATCGCTGCCTACAGCTTATCGCGGATGTCGAGGAAACGGAAAACCTGTTCCGGCAGAACGGCGCGGAAGCCTCCGGCAAGCTGCGGGTCGATGTGCCCGGGCGGATTGGACGGTTGATCATCGCGCCGGCGCTGCCATCCTTCCTCGATCAGTTCCCCGAAATCGAGGTCGATCTCGGTGTTAGTGATCGAGCGATCAATCTCGTGGAAGACAGCGTCGATTGCGTGCTGCGCGTCGGCCCCTTGAACGATTCCGGCCTTATCGCACGGCCGATCGGCAGGTTGCCGCTCATCAATGTCGCAAGCCCCGGCTATTTGGCTCGGTATGGTGTTCCACAGACGCCACGGGATCTGACCCGCCACTGGGCGGTCAATTACGCCTCGCCATCGTCAGGGCGGGTCGAGTTGTGGGAATGGATGGAGGAAAGTTCGTTACGCAGTCTGGCGATGCGTGGCCGCGTGACCGTCAATAGCGCCGAGGCCTATATTGCCTGCTGCGTCGCCGGCCTCGGGCTGATCCAGAACCCTGCTTACGATCTGCAACAACATTTGCAGGCGGGCGAGCTTGTCGAGGTCATGCCGAATTTTCGCGCCGAGCCCCTGCAGATGACGCTACTTTATCCGCATCGTCGGTATCTTTCACCTCGCGTCCAGGTTTTCTCAGATTGGCTGCAAGCCTTGATGAAAGACGCGATCCTGCGTCAGTCGACGGAAGCCTAGCGCTAGGCATCGTTCTTGGGAGCGCCCCGGCACCGCGGATGAAACCAGCGGTGCCGGGGTGCTATTTCAATCTATCGAACTAAAGCGCGTCGCGATCTTTCAGATTCGCTTCATGCGCTTTAGCTCTTAGATTTCACGTATGTCGTAGTCGCAAAACCGCTGCGCACTTTTGCGCGACATGCTCTAGGCTTGCATGCCTTCCGGCTCCATCCTGCCATATTGCCGCACCAATTCGGTCAGTCGATCATGTGAGATCGCCTGGATCCGGAAGCGATCATGAGGCGTGCCGCCCATGTCCTCGGCCGCCAGCATCGCGTTGACGACCGCCTCTTCGACGCTGTCGACCGCCGCCATGTAGACGGGGTCGAGGGGCTCGTCGTTGACGATCTGCAGCGGAAGGTGGCCGTTGGCCCTATGTGCCATCGGATGGGCATTCGCCGTTGAGAATGCCAGGAAGATGTCGCCGGAATTGTTGCCGCCCGGCGTGCCGTTGCGACCAATACCGATGGCGGCGCGGCGCGCGAGACGCTTGAGCTGATGCGGTGCCAGAGGCAGATCGGTGGCGATGACGACGATGATCGAACCGCGCTCCTGAAGTTGGCTCTGCGGCGTGCCATCGCGCATGTGCTTGCCGATTGGTACGCCTGCGATCGTCAGCCAGTCCCGCTGGCCGTGATTGGCCTGGACCAGCGTACCGATCGTGTAAGTGCGTCCGTCGAACTCGACGACGCGGGATGAGGTGCCTGTTCCGCCCTTGAACCCGTAGGTGATCATGCCGGTGCCGCCGCCGCAATTGCCTTCCTGCACCGGGCCTGCCGTCACGCCGTCTAGGGCGGCGCGCACGTCGGCCTCGTTGACATGCATTCCGTTGATGTCGTTCAGCGCGCCGTCATAGGTCTCGGCGATAACAGGCATGATCCAGAGAAAATCGTCCGTTTGGTAGGTCGAGGCGTAGTGGTCGATCATCCATTTGATGGTCGCATGATGCGCCATGCCGACGCCGTGCGTGTTGGTGATGACGACAGGCCCGAGGAAGTACCCGCCGTCCTCTATCCAGTGCGTACCGGTCATTTCGCCATTGCCGTTGAAGCGATGGACGCCGGCATAGACGGGAACCGGTGTTTCAGACCCCATATGCGGCAGGATGGCCGTTACGCCGGTCCGGGTTGGCCGCTTGCGTCCGGGGCGAGGCTCGTCTTCGATGATGGTGCGGAAGCCGACGCCGACGCCGGCCACGTCCGTGATGGCATTGTTTGCGCCGGTGCGGCCGGTAAAGGGCAAGCCTAGCTGGCGGCCGCGGGGTTTGCGGGTATTTGCTTTTGTTGTCATGTCATTTCTGCCGGGAGCGAAGGTAAAGGCCAAGGGAGGCCACGAGGAAGGAGAAGGTCAGCATCATCACCGCGATCGCATTGATCTCCGGTTTGATGCCGCGACGGAGCATGGCGAAGATGAACATCGGCAGGGTCGTGACGTCGACGCCGGCGATGAAGTAGGTGATCACCAGGTCATCCATCGAGATGATGAAGGCAAGCAGCGCCCCGCCGAGGATGCCCGGCATGAGCTGTGGCAGCACCACGCGGCGGAACGTCATCCACTCGTTGGCGCCGAGATCGGCCGAGGCATTCTCCAACGTTCGATCCATGCCGGCCAGTCGCGCTGAAACGACGATGAAGACATAGGAGGTCAGGAAGGTGCATTGGCCGATGATGATCGTCATCAGGCCGAGCTTGATGCCGGCACTGACGAAGAAGATCAGCAGTGCGATGCCGAGAACGATGTCGGGCATCAGCATGGGCATGAACATGGCGACTTGATAGAAACGTTTGCCAAGAAAATTGAAACGGTGCAGCGCGATCGCCATGGCGGTGCCGAGCACCGTCGAGATTACGGTGGTCGAGACCGCGATCTTCAGGCTGTTGAAGACGGCAGCGATCAGCTGGTCCGTCGATTCGATATAGAGCGCGCTTTCGGAAGAGGCCGTCTTGAAGCCGAAGACCTGGGCATACCAATCCGTCGTGAAGCCGCTCCAGCTCATCATGTTGACCGGGTTCGAATTGAACGAATAGACGGCGATCAGGACGAGCGGGATATAGATGAAGGCAAAGAACAGGATGGTGTAAAGCGCCAGTCCGCCATTGAAGAGAGTGCGTGCGATTTTCATGGGGCTCTCCTCATACCGTCAGCGCTGCGGTCGCATTGCGGCGACTGGAGACGATGACATAGGCGACCAACAGAACCAGCATGACGGCCATGACCATCATGGCGAGCGCCGAGCCGAACGGCCAGTTGCGGGCGGAGAGGAACTGCGCTTCGATGAGGCTGCCAAGCATCATCACCTTGGCGCCGCCAAGGACGGCCGGGACGACGAAATTGCCGAGTGCGGGGATGAAAACGATAATCGAGCCGCCGACGATTCCTGGGGTTGTCAACGGCAGCACGATGCGGAAGAAGGTCCGGATCGGGCCGGCGCCGAGATCCAGCGATGCCTGGATGAGCCGCCAGTCGAGCTTTTCGATGCTGGCATAGATTGGCATGAACATGAACGGTATGAAGACATAGACCATGCCGAGGATGATCGCGCCATCCGTGTAGATCATCTCCAGCGGCGCGGAGATCACGCCCGTTGTCATCAATGCATTGTTGATCAGGCCCGTCGGACGCAGGATCATCACCCAGACGAAGAGCCGCACGATGAGGCTGGAAAAGAATGGCAGGGTGATCAGGAAGAGGCAAAAATTCTTCCACTTGTCCGGCAGCCGGCTGACATAGAAAGCGGCCGGGTAGCAGACGATCAGCGTCGCCACCACTGTCATGGCGGCGATTTTCAGAGAACGCAGGAAGATGCCGATATAGACCGGATCGTATTCCTCGAACTGCGGATTGGCGAAGCCGAGGATGCGGCCGAAATTGTCGGGATAGAAACTCCATTCGACGCCGCCGTAAAGGCCTGGTGTCAGGAAGCTCGTCACCACCATGATGCCAAGGGGAACGATAAAGAAGATCAGAAGAAACAGCGTGACCGGCCCGAGCAGCAGCCCGAGTTGGAAACGCCGGCGCGCGGCAATGGTCATCGGGCTTCCCCTCTCGTGGCGATCAGGTGGACGCTGGCCGGATCGTAGTGCCAGCGTGCGGATTGGCCTGCGGCAAGCTGGCCGACCGCTGCGCGCTGGGCAGCTGGAACGTGAGCCACAAGCTTGCGGCCGTCTGCCGTTCTGCCGAAGACTTCAAAGGACGAGCCGACATAGACGATCTGTTCAACGGTGACGTCGATGGCCGGGCAAGTGCTGGTAGAGGTGGCGAGGAAGAAATTCTCCGGGCGGATCAAGGCGACTGCCGGTTCCTTATCCGCAATTGCCGCATTTGGTGCGTGTCGGATCGCCGTCCCTTCTCCGGTGACGAAGTCCTGGCCGTCGCTGCGTCCTTCGAACAGGTTGCTGGCGCCGATGAAGCTTGCGACGAACGTATTGGCGGGATGATCGTAGATCTGTCGCGGCGAGTCGAGTTGCTGGATTCGACCGCCATTCAACACGGCGACGCGGTCTGACATGGTCAGCGCCTCCTGCTGATCATGGGTCACGAAGATGAAGGTGATGCCAAGTTCGTGCTGCAGATTTTTCAGTTCCAGCTGCATGGCTTCGCGCAGATGACGGTCGAGGGCCGAAAGCGGTTCGTCGAGGAGCAGTACCTTGGGGCGCGCTACGATGGCGCGGGCAAGGGCCACGCGTTGTTGCTGGCCGCCCGACAATTGCCGCGGCAGACGGCTTTCCATGTCTTCCAGGCCGACCATTTTCAACACCGCTCGAACGCGCTCGATCCGTTCGGCCTTGCCGACGCCAGCAGCTTCAAGCGCATAGCCTGCATTCTCGCCGACGCTCATATGTGGGAAGAGCGCGTAGTTCTGGAAAACGGTGTTGACGGGGCGGCGGTAGGGAGGCCGGTCCGTCATGTCTTCGCCGTCGATTACGATGCGGCCGGCATCGAGCTCGACGAAGCCGCTGATTGCTTGGAGCAAGGTGGTCTTGCCGCAGCCGGACGGCCCCAGAAGTGTAATGAATTCATTGCGGTCGATCTCCAGATCGATGCCGTCAAGCGCCTTGACCTGCCGACCCTCAGGAGTCGAAAAAGCCTTTGCGGCTGAAGCCAGCCGCACGATTGCATCTCGCATGCTTCGTTCCCCGAAATGTTATTAAATTAACTCTTGCGTGATTTCGATATGTTGATATCATTTTTTTGTCGAAGTCAACGCCCTCAACGCGGTCGGTTAAAGCTTCCACAGAGGCCGAGCCTAGCGCGCCGAAGGGATAATAATCCTATTAAGGGGAACTAAAATGACGATTTTGAAAGGCGTTTTCCGGCGCCTGGGCCTTGTTGCGCTTACGGCATTGCTGCCAACAGCGGTTCTCGCCGAAGAGCTCAACATCTATAACTGGGGCGAATACATCAATCCGGCTGTCCTCCAGAAGTTCGAGGAGGAAACCAAGATCAAGGTCAATCTGTCGACCTACTCTTCCAACGAGGAAATGCTGGCCAAGATCCAGGGTGGCGCGACCGGCTACGACATCGTCTTTCCGTCCATTCATATGCAGGAGATCATGGCGAAGCTGAACCTCCTGGAAAAGACCGATATCGACACCTATGAGGGTTTCAAAAACATCGATCCTCAGTTCCTGCGTGCCAAGAGCGATCCGAAGGGCGAATTTTGCCTGCCCTACGCCTTCGGCACCGTCGGGATCCTCTACAATCGCCGCGTTCTCGGCAAGGACATTACCGGCTGGAAGGACCTCATCGCGACCGTCAAGGAGAAGCACCTGAAGTTCACGCTGCTCGACGACATGCGTGAAGTGCTTGGGGTTGGCCTGATCCTCAACGGTCACTCCGTCAATTCGACCAAGCCGGAAGATCTTCAGCAGGCGGCCGACACCGTCATCGACATGAAGCCCTATGTGGCGGCTTTCACCTATGACTCGCGTCCGATGGTGGAATCCGGCGATATTGCCGCTGCTCACTTTTTCGTCGGCTCGATGATCAACGTCTTCGGCAATCCGAAGGAGCTCGGCTATGTTATTCCGCAAGAAGGCGCGACCATGTATCAGGAAGATATGTGCGTGCTGAAAACGGCGCCCAATAAGACGAACGCGATCAAGTTCCTGCAGTTCTACACCCGCCCGGACGTCGCAGCGCTGAATGTTGCGCAACAGACCAACGGCACGCCCAATGTTCCGGCTCGCCAATTGACGCCGGAAAACATCAAGAATAGCAAGGAAATCAATCCGACTGACGAAACCATGAAGCGTCTGCAGATCTTCGAGAATCTCGGACCGGGTCTCCGTCAATTCGATCGTGTATGGACGAAGGTCAAGACAGCGCAGTAACGTCAAAGTGCGATACTCCGCCCGGTCCCGGGCGGAGCTTCACCGGAGGGAAGATTGTCGAAGGATATATTGAAGCTTGTGCAGAGCGCTGACATGCGCAAGTCGAAGTCCGACAAGCTGATTGCCAGCTATATCGAGCGCAACATCGCCGAACTTCCCTTCGAGACAGCGAAATCCATTGCAGCCAGGCTGGAGATCTCGCAGATGACCGTCGGTCGCTATCTGCGGCGGCTCGGCTTCGATGGTCTGGATGAACTCAAGACGGCTTTGCGTAGAGGTGGCCGCTCGAATCCTGCCTGGCAAATCAAAGGGTCTCTTGATCGCTTCCAGGATGATCTGCGCGACGGTAAATTCCTCGCCGGGCTCTTGCAGCAGCAGGTCGAAAATCTCGGCATGATCTACGAGCTGACGACTGCGCCGCAATGGCAGCAGACCATCGATGCGCTGATCTCGGCAAGCGAAGTCTATGTCGCCGCCTACCAGAACGTCCGTGGCATCGCTCAGTATTTCGCCGCCCAGCTTTCCTACACACGCTCGCGCGTCGCCTTCATGGACGGGTTGAACGGTACCTATGCCGAACTGCTCGACGGAGCGGTCGAAGGCCGCGTGCTGTTTCTCCATGATGTCCGCCGCTTCGCAGCCAAGGCGAGACCGCTTGCCGAAGAGGCGCGCCGGGCCGGTGTGAAGGTTATCCTGTTGACGGACGAGTTCTGCCCCTGGGCGGAAGAGGTGTCGGATATCTCGCTCGTCATCCCCGGCTCGCACGGCCCGCTCTGGGACGGGGCCGCGACCATGACGGCCGTGATGGATCTCCTTCTCAGCAACCTCATCGTCGTGCTGAGCGGCAAGGTGGGCGAACGTGTGGAATTGCTGACCCGCTTGCAGGATGTGTTCGGCGATTTCGAGAGCTGACGGCCGGCTCCCAAGTGTCTTGCTCTTGTCGCCAACCATGACGTAATTTGCACGCACACACATATTCCGATCCGAGCCGGGGACCCAAGATATTGATTTTCCGTGCCCTACTACCCGCCTGTGCTCTGGCGATCGGCATTAGCCTGGCTTCGGTTCAAGCGCGTTCAGCGCCCGAAGCGGTTGCGCCCGTTACTCCGACGACAACGCAATTGCAGCAGGCCATCGACCGCGTGCGGCCCGGCAGCGCTCGCATCCGCGAGCTGCTCGGCTGTGTTCCTGCCTTCGGGCAGCCGGAGACCGTTCGCCTCTGTGCGATGAGCGCCGAAGGTCGCGATTTCATTGATAGCCTGGCGTTCCGTCTCACCGACGGGCGCTGGGATGTCGTTCTCGACGATGCGGGCCTGCCGCCGACAATCGAGGGAGCCTGCGCCCCTCTTGATTTCGCTCAGACTGCCTTTCGGAAATTGCGCGCGGATGCAGGGTTAAGCGTCACGGGAGAAGTCGACAACGGCGAAGGTCTTTTCACTGAGCAGCGGGGCGTGCTGCGCGACAAGACGGGACCCTATCGTTTGATGTGCCGCTATGAAGTCGTGCAGGGCCTCGGCAACAAATATCTCTTCATTACCTATGTCTGGCATGACGGATCACACTATGTCATCGATCCGGATATCGAAGTCTGGCCTGACTATTGACGCTCGGGTGGCCGCCGGATATTCGGCCACCCCACCCTTGTGCGCGCTTCAACCCGAAGCAGCCTAGCGATACCTCGAAATCATGCGATCTCGAGGGCTGCGGCCAGATCTGCAATCAGGTCGTCTGGATGCTCTATCCCGATCGACAGGCGGATTGTCGATTCCAGAACGCCGATACGGTGGCGGACCTCCACAGGCACGCCGGAGTGCGTCGTCGTCGCAGGATGCGACGCCAGCGATTCCGTACCCCCCAGGCTGACGGCCAGCTTGAAGATCTGCAGCGCATTCAGGAATTTGAACGATGCCGGTTGGCCGCCCTTGATGTCGAAGGAGAAGGTCGAGCCCGCGCCCGTGCATTGGGCTGCGAACGTCCGGCCCGTCGGCGACGTCGGATCCGCATAGGCGAGATAGTGAATTTGCTCGACCTTCGGATGGTCGCGCAGGAAGTCGGCAACCGCACGGGCATTGCTGTTTGCCCGTTCCATCCGGATCTGCAGCGTTTCCAGCGAACGGCCAAGCATCCAGCAGGAGTGCGGATCGAGCTGTGTGCCAATCGCGCCGCGTAGCGCCTTAACCTGCTTCATCACGGCTTTCGAGCCGAGTGCGGCGCCGGCGATCAGGTCGGAATGGCCGCCGACATATTTGGTCAGGGAATAGAGGGAGATATCGGCGCCATGCTCGATCGGTCGCTGGAAAACCGGGCCTAGCAACGTGTTGTCGCAGGCAATGATCGGTATATGGTCCTGTTTCTTGCCGATTGCGTCCGCAACGCGGCGGATCATGGCGATATCGACGAGGCTGTTTGTCGGATTGGCGGGTGTTTCGAGAAGAATGAGCGAAACACGGCCCTTGGCCATCGCTTCCTCGGCGCTCGCCGTTACCGAGGTTTCGTTGACGCCATCTGCAAAACCAACCGCTGACACGCCGAGATTGAGAAAGGTCTTGGCAATCAGTGTTTCCGTACCGCCATAAAGCGGCTGCGAATGCAGAATGGTATCGCCTGGGCGCACGAAGGCAAGCAGAGTTGTTGATATTGCCGACATGCCGGAAGAAAGCAGGGCGCAGCTCTCCGTGCGCTCGTAAACGGCCAGTCGATCCTCGACGATCTCGCTGTTCGGATGGTTGAAGCGCGAATAGACCAGACCGACTCCCGTGCCCTTGGGTGGCTCGTTGCGGCCGGATATGTAGTTGAAGAAATCGCGCCCATCCTCGGCGGATTTGAAGACGAAAGTCGAGGTCAGGAAAACGGGTGGCTTGACCGCGCCTTCGGAAAGTTCCGGGTCGTAGCCGTAGTTCAACATCTGGGTTTCGGGGTGGAGCGCGTGGTTGCCGATATGCGTTTTCGAGGGATGCGGCGCAGTCATGATGGTCTCCTCAACCGATGACACGAATATTAGATTCGCATTATATCATCACTCGAGGTGGTTGCATGCGATAGACTTCGCCAAGAGCACTTCCAGGAAACGTGCACAGCGGTTTTTCGTCCGGAATGCCGAAAAACAAGGAGATGGAGCATTTTCGCGCTTCAACGAAATGCACAAATGCTCCAGCGGACGAGTCCGCCGTGACGGACTCGTCTCGATGATAGCGTCAGTAGATTTCCGGAACGTACATTTCCGGCGGAACCGGTGTGCGATGATAGTCGGCGTTGCGCATGCGTTCCGGCAGGATGATTTCCGGCTTCGGGACGTTCTCATACGGAATCTGCTGCAGCAGATGGGCGATGCAGTTGAGGCGCGCCTTCTTCTTGTCGACGGCATGGACGACCCACCATGGCGCTTCGGGAATGTGCGTGCGTTCCAGCATCTCTTCCTTCGCCTTGGTGTATTCCTCCCAGTGCACGCGGCTCTGCAGATCCATCGGCGACAGCTTCCACTGCTTCAGCGGATCCTGGATGCGCATGTTGAAACGGAATTCCTGCTCTTCATCCGTAATGGAGAACCAGTATTTGAGCAGGATGATGCCTGAGCGAACGAGCATGCGCTCGAAATCCGGCACAGAGCGAAAGAATTCTTCCAGTTCTTCCGACGAGCAGAAGCCCATGACGCGCTCGACACCGGCGCGATTGTACCAGCTGCGGTCGAAGAGCACCATTTCGCCCGCCGTCGGCAGGTGAGCGGTATAGCGTTGGAAATACCACTGATGCCGTTCGCGCTCGGTCGGCGCCGGCAGCGCAACCACGCGGCAGACGCGCGGATTGAGGCGTTGGGTAACGCGCTTGATCGCGCCGCCCTTGCCGGCGGAATCGCGGCCCTCGAACAGCACCACAACCTTGAGCTTCTTGTACTGGACCCAGTCCTGTAGGCGCACCAGCTCATGCTGAAGGCGGAAAAGTTCGCGGAAATAGATCCGGCGGTCGAGCGTCGCTTCGCCTTCGCTGATCAGGCCCTCCGCGACCAATTCGTCCAGGCGGTCCTCTTCGAGCTGCATCTCCAGCTCTTCGTCGAAGCTGTCGACGATCTCATCCTTGATGCGGCTGAGGGGATCCTGGGTTTCGTCGTTCATTGAGCGTCTCCTGCCCTGTTTCTTGTTGATGTTGCAATCGGCGACCGAGGGATAGCCGGCGGAGTTGCTTCACGCGCCCGCCGGTCACGTTTGATTATTACTCGGCGGTCCAGCCGCCGTCGACGGAAAGCGTCGTACCGGTGATTTGTTTGGCGGCATCGCCGCACAGGAAGACGGCAATGGCGGCCACTTCGTCGACGGTCACGAATTCCTTCGTCGGCTGGGCGGCGAGCAATACGTCGTGCTTGACCTGCTCTTCCGTCATGTTGCGCGCTTTCATGGTTTCGGGAATCTGCTTTTCGACAAGCGGGGTCCAGACATAGCCGGGCGCGATGGAATTGACGGTGACGCCATCCCGCGCCGCTTCAAGCGCGATGGTCTTGGTGAGGCCGGTGATGCCGTGCTTTGCCGAAACATAGGCCGACTTGAATGGCGAGGCGACCAGCGCATGTGCCGAGGACGTGTTGATGATACGGCCCCATTTGCGCGCCTTCATGCCTGGAATGGCGGCCTTGATGGCGTAGAAGGCGGCAAGCAGGTTGATCCGGATAATCGCTTCCCACTTGTCGTCGGGAAATTCCTCGATCGGCGCAACAAACTGGATGCCGGCATTGTTGACGAGAACGTCGAGGCTGCCGAAGGCTTCCTCCGCCTCGTGCACCATTGATGTCACTTCTTCGCCGTTCATCATGTTGGCGGCGGAATAGCGGCATTTCACGCCGAAGTCGGCCTCGATGGCTGCGCGTTCCTTTTCGATCGCGTCGGCATCGCCGAGGCCGTTGATCGTCACATTCGCACCCTCAGCGGCAAAGGCCCGCGCAATCGCAAGCCCGATGCCGCTCGTCGAACCGGTGACAAGCGCATTCTTCGAAGTCAACGAACCCATGATGCAACTCCTGCAATCTCTATGACAAGGTTGAGCAAATTGAAAATGCCGAGGTGAGCGCACACTGCCAGCGTCGTATGTCGCTTTGATAACAAGTGCGACCCGGCATTCGGGCGTGATGCCGAAAAGTGCAGGCGGTTTTCGGACGTCATCACGCTCTACTTCTTTGATTCTGTAGCTGGATGCTTTTGGGTCGAACGGACCTGAAATCATCCGGCTCCGGCGGCAACCATCCGGCAACTGACACTTCGCTGTCATGCAACCGTGCAAGTTTTCGCCGCGGCGCAGAGCTATTTTCTCTAACGACGGAAAATAAGATGAAGGTCGAAGACATTCTCAAGCATGCCTATGCGATGCCACTGACCAATCCCTCTTACCCGCCTGGCCCCTACCGGTTCTTCGACCGCGAATACATCGTCATCACCTACCGCACTTCGCGTGAAGCGCTTGAGGCCATCGTGCCCGAGCCGCTTGAAATCGACGAACCGCTGGTGAAGTACGAGTTCATCCGCATGCCGGATTCCACCGGTTTCGGTGACTATACCGAAACGGGGCAGGTCATCCCGGTGCGATATCAGGGCCAGGCCGGCGGCTATGTCCATTCGATGTATCTCGACGACGATGCGCCGATCACCGGCGGCCGCGAAATCTGGGGCTTCCCGAAGAAGCTAGCCAATCCGAAGATCGTCAACGAGGGCGAGGTCATCGTCGGCACGCTGCACTACGGTAGCGTTCTTTGCGCCACCGGCACGATGGGCTACAAGCACAAGCCGATCGATCAGGCGCCATTGCTTGCCTCTCTCTCCGAGCCCAATTTCCTCATCAAGATTGTTCCGCATGTCGACGCCACGCCGCGCATCTGCGAGCTGGTGCGCTACTACCTGACCGACATCACCATCAAGGAAGCCTGGACTTCGCCAGCCGCCCTCGATCTCAGGCCGCATGTCATGGCTGATGTCGCGCGGCTGCCGGTTCTGGAGGTGATCTCCGCGGTGCATTTCACGGCAAACCTGACGCTTGGGCTGGGCGAAGTCGTTTACGACTATCTCGCCGAGCGCAGATAGCCAAAAGCCTTTTTATCACTTCATCTGGAGACGACCGTGCTCGAACGAAACACCAAGCCCGCAGTGCCGACAATCCCGGAAATTGCCACGCAATATGATCGGGTCGCCCTCGTATTTCAGGGCGGCGGTGCCCTCGGCGCCTATCAGGCCGGCGTTTATCAGGCCTTGGCCGAAGCAGGCTGCGAGCCGACTTGGCTCTCGGGCGTCTCGATCGGTGCGGTCAATGCGGCGATCATTGCCGGCAACGAGCCGAGCCGCCGCCTGCAGCGCCTGGAGCAATTCTGGCAGATCATTTCCGGCCGCAAGATCTGGGCCTACACGCCGGAAGGCGACGTCTTTCGCGATATCCGCAACCGCACCAGCTCATGGATGACCATGACGATGGGGCAGCCGGGCTTCTTCAAGCCGCGCTTTCCCAATCCCTGGTTCGAATTGCCGGGGGCGGAAGGCGCGACCAGCTTCTATGATTCCTCGGAGTTGAAGAAGACGCTGGAGATGCTGATCGATTTCGATGTGCTGAACGACGGCAAGAAACGCTTCAGCGTCGGCGCGGTCAATGTCCGCACCGGTAATTTCGTCTATTTCGACACCGACAACATTCGCATCGAGCCCGAGCACATCATGGCGAGCGGCGCCTTGCCTCCGGCCTTGCCGGCGATCCGCATCGAGGGCGAATATTATTGGGATGGCGGCATCGTTTCCAACACGCCGCTGCAATATCTCCTCGACCAGGAAGAGGATCGCAGCTCGTTGGTGTTCCAGGTGGATTTGTTCAGCGCACGCGGCGTCCTGCCGCGCAGCATGCCGGATGTGCTGTCGCGGCATAAGGACATTATGTATTCCAGCCGCACCCGGCAGAATACCGACAATTTCAAGCGCATTCATGGACTGAAGATGAAGCTGTTGAACGCGCTGAAACGCGTTCCGAAAGATCAGCTGACGCCGGAAGAAGAAGAGCTGATCACGGACTATTCCGACGCCGGCGTCGTCAATATCGTGCACCTGATCTATCAGCACAAGAACTACGAGGGTCATGCGAAGGACTACGAGTTCTCCGGCACGTCGATGCGCGAGCATTGGGACATGGGACTGGAAGATACCAAGCGTACGCTGCGCCACACCGAATGGCTGCTTCCGCCCTTTACCGATGATGCGGTTGCCATCCATGACCTTCATCGCGAAGATCCGGTATGACCGGTGCGAGGATAAGCCCGGCCTCGTGCCATCTGGCGGAGAGGTCAGGCTGAGCAGAAAACGGACTACGGCTGATATCAGCGCGGCTTGTAGCTGACCGAAATCTTGGCGCCCGCCAAGGCCGTCTGTGCCAGTTGGGCGGGATCGAGGCCGAGCGAACCAATCTGTAGCGGCTTGTTGAAGGCAAGGTCGAGCGTGAAGAAGCCTGTGGGATGCGGAAGATCCTGCAGGAAGCGGAGCAGGGCCTTCTTCGATTCGGCATCGATCTGGCTGTCAGGCAGAATCTGCAGCGCCGTTGCGGCATTGCTGCGCAGTTGAGCAATAGCCTGAGCCGGATCGTCCGAGCCCGTCGCCTGCGGCAAGAGCGAAACAAGCGACGGAACCGCCATTCCCTCGAAGAGCCCCTGATTGTCGAGCCGGAAGCGCAAATGTGTCAAACCGGCGGAACCGCCTTCGGCCAAAGCCTTAACATTCGTATCCTTTGGCAGGGTCAATTCAGCCGATAGCGATGCCCTGCCGAGACGCAGGTTGGTGAGCTGAACTTCCTGGATATCGAGATAGCCATCCTTCGGATCGAAGCGGAACGAGCCGGAAATATCCATCGGCCATTGCTGGACCGTGGTGATGTAATTGGCGAGCGCGTTATCCATCAGCGGCGTGAAGCGTATGCCTTCGATGGAGAAACGTCCCCAGTTGGGCATGCTTTCAGGCTTGGCGCTAATGGATTTGAGGAAGGTGACCAGATTGTCGCCCTTCAGTTCCGCATGTTCGAACGTCCATCCAAATCTGCTGCCCGATTTGAAGAGGCCATTCGTCACCGCGCAGCCATCATGCAGCTCCGATACTGCAAAGCCGTCCGCATGCTGAATCATGTCGCTGCCATTGACGAGGTCTGCACACGGCGTTTCGGCTGCCCTGGCGGAGAGAGGAGCAAGCGAAAGGAGGAGGGGCAACAGAAGGAAAGTGCGCATCTTGACATCTATCTCTTTGGAGAAATCGGCAGATATGGAGGCATGCCATGTTTCCCGCTGGGCTCGGCATGTCAAGTCACGATGCACCAACATCGATCCAGCCCGCCGAGGCGAGATTTCTCGATCGGCCGGTCACCTCAGGCCGAGAGCTTCAAATTGTCGGATTTGGGCCGATCGCCGCGGCTGCTGTAGGGCAGGATGCGGCGCAGAACTTCCTGGGCGAGAGCCTGCGCATTCTGCTGCGCCTTGTCGAGATTGCTGACGCTTTCCGAGGTGATGGAATAGAGGGTCTGACCGTAGCCGAAAACCTCACGATAGGCCGCACGTTCGATGATCGGCGTCGAAAGCACATGCACCCGCCGGCTTGAAAGCAATTCCTTCACCGATTGCAGCGCGCGTGTCGTCACCATCGGGTTGACGCGGGTCAGCACGACCGAATGCGGAATGCGGATATCGGCGCGATCTTCCAGATATTGCAGCAGCTCGATGACATTGGTGGCGCCTTCCGCATCCATGGCGGAGCCCTGGACGGGAATGAGAACATAGTTCGAGTAGCCAAGCGCCTGGGCGAGCAAGGGGCTACGTGCCCCGGGCAGGTCTATGAGCAGGAAATCGACCTCGTCACGCAACTTGCGCGCATGCTGGCCGAGATTGGCTGATGTCACATAGGGAACGACGGAAAGAGAGGTCGGTGCCCTGTCGCCCAGTCGCTCATGCCACTTGGAAATCCAGAGCTGGGGATCCGCATCCAGCACAGCCACGGAAAAGCCCATTCTGGCGAGTTCACAGGCGACGATAACGACGGCAGTGGTCTTGCCGGCGCCGCCCTTGGTGTTGGCAAAGGTCAGAACGGCCATAGGTGCTCCCTGGGCGGATCGGTGTGGCAACTCAAAGGGTAGACGAGGGCCCGTCATGGCTTGCGGGGATCGTTACGCATTTATGGTTAACAAACCATTTTGAACCCGGCTGCGGTCTATTCGTTGGCATCTTTGACCATCAATGCCGCTTGTCGGCGGCCAGGATTTCGCGGGCAATGTGATCCAGCGCTACGGTCCGGTCGACGCCACCATGGGCAATTGCTTCCTTTGGCATGCCGAAAACGACGGATGTTTCCTCGTCCTGGGCGACCGTAAAGGCGCCGGCATCGTGCATCTCCTTCATGCCGCGCGCGCCGTCGTCTCCCATGCCGGTCATGATGACGCCCATGGCGTTGCCTGCGGCAGACCGCGCGGCGGATCGGAAGAGCACATCGACGGAGGGCCGATGCCTGGAAACCAGGGGACCATCCTTGATGGCAACCACATAGCGAGCGCCCTGTCGCTCCAGCAGAATATGCTTGCCACCCGGCGCGATGAGCACATGGCCGCGCAGAACCGGATCGCCGTGTTCGGCTTCCTTGACCTCCACTTCGCAAAGGTTGTTCAGGCGCTTGGCGAAGGCGGCGGTGAATTTTTCCGGCATGTGCTGCACGATGACCATTCCTGGTGTGTTGGCCGGCAGTGCCACGAGCAGTTCGCGCAGCGCCTCCGTGCCGCCCGTCGAGGCTCCCACACAGACAACCATTTCGGTCGTTTTCGCCATGGCCCGGCCGGTGGGTGGAGGTAGCACGACATCGGCCGTCAGCTTTGCCGTCGGCTCCGTCGAGGCGATCACGCGCCTGCGCGCCGTTCCCAATCGGGCTGCGGCGGCACCTTTCACCGTTTCCCGGATCATCGCTCCTGCTTCCGCCAAATGGTCGGCTGCGGCAATCTTCGGCTTCAGGATGATATCGACGGCGCCGGCCTCCAAAGCCTGCATCAGCGTCTCCGAACCGGCCTCGGTCAGGGAGGAACACATGACGACCGGAATGGGACGCTGCGTCATCAGCTTGCGCAGAAAGGTAATGCCATCCATTCGGGGCATCTCGACATCGAGCGTGATGACGTCGGGGATTTCCTCCTGGATCTTCTTGGCCGCCATGAAGGGATCGGCGGCTGCTCCCATCACTTCGATTTCAGGATCTGCCGACAATACCTGTGTCATGACCTGGCGTACGCTGGCGGAATCGTCGACGATGAGCACGCGGATCTTCTTGGCCATGTGCTTCAGACCTTACGGAAAACGGTGTTGGCGACCTGTTTCACCGGCAGATTGAGCCCGCTGATCGTCTCGGAGTGGCCGACATAGAGGAAGCCGCCCGTTACCAGCTTGTCGCAGAGCCTCGCCAGCACCTTCTCCTGCGTCGGCTTGTCGAAGTAGATCAGCACGTTGCGGCAGAAGACGATGTGGACCTTATCGCCGATCTCATAAGCACGGTCCATCAGGTTGAGACGGCCAAAGGCGATCTTCGCGCGCAGCTTGGGATGGATCCGAACCTCGCCGCGTTGCGGATCGCGCGGTTCCATGATGTAGCGGCTGCGTTTCTGCCCGTCGACGGGATCGATCATTCCGGTCGGGTAGATACCTTTGCGCGCCGCCTTGAGGACGTCGGTGGAAAGATCCGTGGCGAGAATGCTGTAGTCCGGAGCGCCGCGAGCCTCGCGATAGTCCTCCAACACCATGGCGATGGTATAGGGTTCGGCGCCGACAGAGCAGGCTGCGCTCCAGATGCGCAGACGATTGTGGCCCGCCGCCACGAGTTCGGGCAGGGCGGATCGTTCGAGATGCTCGAAATGCTTCGGTTCGCGGAAGAAATCCGTCTTGTTGGTGGTAACCGCGTCGATGAGGTGAATGGCCTCCCGGTCGATGCCGCCATGCTTGAAGAGATAGTCGCAATAATCGTCGAGATCGACGATGCCGGTCGCCCTCAGCCGGCGCCGCAAGCGTCCCTCCAGCATGGTGCGCTTGGCCGGGGGCATCTTGATGCCGCTGTAGTCATAGATGTATCGGGCAAGCTGGTCGAAGTTTCGCCGGCTCAACCCGTTGTCCGTGTAGTCTCTTGCATCCTGCGCTGGCACGTTACGTCTCACTCAAACGGCGGCAAATTCTGAAGCGTTTCGACCAACGCCGACACCCATCAACGACACCTTGTCGGAGGAGGAGAAGAGCTTGGCGAGGTCGATGATGACAACAAAGCCATTCTCTCGACGCACCACGCCTGCGATGTATTCGGAGGGCCAGCGCACCCCGATGTCGGGGGCGCTTTCGATCGCCTGGTGCTTGAATGAGGTCACTTCGAATACGCGATCGGCGACCAGACCGAGCGTCAGCACCTTCTCCGCGATCGGAATATCGATCACGAGGATGCGCGTATGCGGTGTCTTGGCGGTGGCCGACATGCCGAGCCGAAGGCGCAGGTCGATGACCGGCACGCCCTGACCGCGCACGTCCCGCAGGCCGAGCAGATAGTCCGGTCCGTGTGGAATCCGGAAGGCATCCTGATGGTCCAGGATTTCCCGGACCACCTCGACCGGAACGGCGAAGGATTCCTCGCCGAGTCCGAACGTCACATACTGAGCTTCGGTGCTGGTAGCGACCATTTATGCGCTCTCCTTGAAGTCGTTGTCGTCGGCGTCGGGTCCACCCATGGACATGTCGAGGGTGAAGCCCTTGAGACGAGCCTGCTGCGCGGCGACGCTGTTGTCGGCGCGCGTGGCAGGTGCCCTGGCAGCAGGTGCCTTGACGGCAGGCCTGGCCTTGGCCGCACCCATCGCATGATGGATGGGATTGTGTGCCGGCTGGATCTTGCGGGCATTGGCCTGGTCGACCTTGAAGAAGGCGATGGAGGCCTGCAGTTCCTCGGCCTGTGCAGCGAGTTCTTCGGAGGTTGCCGACATCTCTTCGGAAGCGCCGGCATTCTGCTGCGTCACCTTGTCGAGCTGCTGGATCGCCTCATTGATCTGCGATGCGCCGATATCCTGCTCGCGGCAGGCGGCCGAGATTTCGGCGACGAGTTCCGCCGTCTTGCGGATATCGGGCACGAGGCGCGAGAGCATGTCGCCGGCCTCTGTCGCGACCGAGACGGTCTCGCCGGAGAGGCTGGAGATTTCGGCTGCTGCGGCCTGGCTGCGTTCGGCAAGCTTGCGCACTTCCGAGGCGACGACGGCAAAGCCGCGACCATGTTCGCCGGCACGGGCCGCCTCGACGGCGGCGTTGAGGGCAAGCAGGTCTGTCTGGCGCGCGATTTCCTGAACGATGGAGATCTTCTCGGCAATGGTGCGCATGGCGTTGACGGCGCGGTCGACGGCCTGGCCGCTGATCTCTGCATCCTTGGCGGACTGACGGGCGATCTTTTCCGTCTGTGCGGCATTGTCGGCATTCTGCTTGATATTGGCGGCCATCTCTTCCATCGAGGCGGAGGCCTCTTCGGCGGAGGAGGCCTGCTCGGTGGCACCCTGCGACAGCTGCTCGGAGCCCGCCGACAGCTGCTGGCTGCCGGAGGAGACGTTGTCGGAGGCCGACAATGCATCCGCAACAACACCGCGAAGCCGCTCGACCATCGACAGCAGGGAAACGCCGAGCGTGTCCTTTTCCGACATCGGCTTCGGCTTGACTGTCAGATCGCCGTTGGCGATCTGGTCGGCGATGGTTGCGGTGTTGCGCAGATTGCCGGTCATGACATTGATGGTGTCGACAAGATCCTTGATCTCGTCGTTGGTCTTGATCTCGATGTTCTGGTTGAGATCACCGATGGCCACACCTTCTGCGACCGTCTGGATCTTCTTCAGGCCGCGATTGATGCCGAGCGCGATCCACAGGGCGACGGCGATCGACAGCGCAAACATGACGGCCAGCGAGGTCAGAAGCAGATTGCGGGCAAAGGCGTATTGGTCGTTGGTTGCCAGATCGGTTGCATGCAGATCTGTGGCGATGGCCTTGTTGACGACATCGAGCGCTCCCAGCAGAGCGATGCTGGCTTTGCGCCCTTCTCCCATGGAGAGCTCTCCGGCGCGGCGATTGCTGTCCGCCGAATTTTCGATGGCCAATTTCAGGATCTGCTCGTCGATCTGTCTCCAGGCCGGGTATTGCCTCGAGAATTCGGCAACCTTTTCCGCAATCGCGGGGTCCTGCGCAAGTTTGGCTGCGAGTTGTTCCGCCTTCGCCGTGTTCGCGCGGACCTCGTCGACATAGCCGGCAATTGCTTGCGGATCGGTATTGAGAACGGCATTCTTTTCGCTGGCGATCGCGTTCATCACGGCAAACGAAAGATCTGCCGAATTGCGCTGGTTTTCAGCCGGACCCTGGACGATGTCGGTGATGGCGGAATTGAGGGAGGACAGGCTCATGATCGCAAGGGCCGACATGCCGGTCGACATCAGGATCAGGAGGCCGAATGCAAGGGTTAATTTCAGTTTGATAGTAAAGCGCATCTCTGGAGAATTCCTGGAAAGGGAGGGGTTCCGTGAT
Source organism: Rhizobium sp. NPDC092011 (assembly GCF_044756305.1). NCBI lineage: Bacteria > Pseudomonadati > Pseudomonadota > Alphaproteobacteria > Hyphomicrobiales > Rhizobiaceae > Rhizobium > Rhizobium sp. NPDC092011. Next base: position 591,970 of record NZ_JBIVSO010000001.1, on the reverse strand, counting down.
CGAAGTTTGAAGAAGTCAGACGGAGACCGTCTGGATGCGCGAAGACCGATACATTCACCCTTCCGCGAACCGGAGGCCGGCTCTTGAGGCCTGCGGTAGCATTCGCCGGCCTTTGATCCGGCGCGTTGCAGCGCCGGATCCTGTTGGTATCAAGCCAGCCGCTTAGGCGCTCTGGCGAAAGTCGTTGTCGTCGGCGTCGGGTCCACCCATGGACATGTCGAGGGTGAAGCCCTTGAGACGAGCCTGCTGCGCGGCGACGCTGTTGTCGGCGCGCGTGGCAGGTGCCCTGGCAGCAGGTGCCTTGACGGCAGGCCTGGCCTTGGCCGCACCCATCGCATGATGGATGGGATTGTGTGCCGGCTGGATCTTGCGGGCATTGGCCTGGTCGACCTTGAAGAAGGCGATGGAGGCCTGCAGTTCCTCGGCCTGTGCAGCGAGTTCTTCGGAGGTTGCCGACATCTCTTCGGAAGCGCCGGCATTCTGCTGCGTCACCTTGTCGAGCTGCTGGATCGCCTCATTGATCTGCGATGCGCCGATATCCTGCTCGCGGCAGGCGGCCGAGATTTCGGCGACGAGTTCCGCCGTCTTGCGGATATCGGGCACGAGGCGCGAGAGCATGTCGCCGGCCTCTGTCGCGACCGAGACGGTCTCGCCGGAGAGGCTGGAGATTTCGGCTGCTGCGGCCTGGCTGCGTTCGGCAAGCTTGCGCACTTCCGAGGCGACGACGGCAAAGCCGCGACCATGTTCGCCGGCACGGGCCGCCTCGACGGCGGCGTTGAGGGCAAGCAGGTCTGTCTGGCGCGCGATTTCCTGAACGATGGAGATCTTCTCGGCAATGGTGCGCATGGCGTTGACGGCGCGGTCGACGGCCTGGCCGCTGATCTCTGCATCCTTGGCGGACTGACGGGCGATCTTTTCCGTCTGTGCGGCATTGTCGGCATTCTGCTTGATATTGGCGGCCATCTCTTCCATCGAGGCGGAGGCCTCTTCGGCGGAGGAGGCCTGCTCGGTGGCACCCTGCGACAGCTGCTCGGAGCCCGCCGACAGCTGCTGGCTGCCGGAGGAGACGTTGTCGGAGGCCGACAATGCATCCGCAACAACACCGCGAAGCCGCTCGATCATCGAATTGACGTGGCCGAGCAGGTCGCCGATTTCATCTCTGGTTGTGATCGCGGCAAATTCCGTCAGATCGCCTTCGGCAACGGTCTGAACGGTCTTGACGGCACGGTTGATGCCCCGGTTGATCGAGAGAATGATCCAGATGGCCGAGACAAGTGCGAGGATCGACGCTGCCGAAGCGATGATGATCAGAATCGAACGAGCGTGTGCGTAGGCATTGGCCGCGTCCTGATCTGCCTGCTTCAACCGCCCGCGCTCGGCGTCGAACACCTGCGCCAATACATTGTCGATCTTCGTGCTCGTTTCGCGCGCTTCGTTCGACGAGATTTGAAGCGCACCGGCGCTGTTACCGGCCAACATCATGCTGCGAATGTGATCGTCAGCGGTACGCCAATTGTCCGAGAGTTCCTTGATCTGCGACCAATAGGTCATGTCCTGATCGGTCGTGTTTGCGAGGATCTTCGCAAGGTCGGCATCGAATTCCGCCCGCGCTGCGTCGCTCTTTGCAATGTAGCCTTTGGTCTCGTCGGTCGAGGTCGCCAGCAGTATGTTCTTCTGCTGCCGCAACTGTTGCAGAACGGCGATATCGAGGTTCTGCGCAAGGCGTAGCCTTTCGGCTGGCCCCGTCAACGTCTCGGACCAGTTGTCGTTGACCTGGGCGAGCGTGGTGATGCTGTAGATAGCCGTGCCGAGAAGCATGGCGATCACGACAGCAAATGTTAGAAGCAGCTTGAGCTTTATCGTAAAGCGCATCTTGTAGCCCCCTTGCCTTGAAGATTCATGCTGTTGCTCTGGCCGCGCCTGCACGTTGCGACGAAAAGATCGCCTGCAGGTTCGGAATGATGATGAATTCGCCGCCGCGTTTCACGAGGGCGTGGACATAGTCGGGACGCCAGCGCATGCCGACGATCGGCGGCGGTTCGCTGGCCGAACGCAATAACTGCGTGACCTCATAGACCTTGTCCGTTCGAATGCCGATCAGCGTCGTTTCGCCATCGAGTTCCAGAGCGGTCACGACGATACGGCTGTCGATCGTCACATGGCCCGGCTCCATGCCGAAGGCGACACGGATGTCGGCAAGCGGAATGACCTTGCCACGGAAATTGATGACGCTGCCGACAAAGGGCAGGCTGCCGGGAACGTTGGTTTCGGGCAGAAGATCCAGGATTTCCTGAACGATCACGGCTTCAATGGCGAAGGTCTCGCCATTGAGGCTGAATGTCAGCACGGAGAGTTCTTCCGCATCCTTCCAAATGACGCGATAGTCGGATTTCACATCTATTTCCGTCATCCTGCAGCACGCAATTGCGCCTCCTGATGTTGTCCGGCGGCGATCAGGTGCACGACGTCGAGGATCAGCGCCACGTTGCCGTCGCCGAGAATGGTGGCCCCCGAGAAGGTGGAGACGTGATCGTGCAGTTTCGACATCGACTTGATGACGGTCTGGTGGTCGCCGATGATCTGGTCGACGACGAGACCGACGCGTTGGCTGCCGGTCGAGATTACCACGACCTTCTGATAGGGATCCGGCTCAGTGCCGGTGCGGAACAGTTCGCGTAGACGCAAGAAGGGCACGAGATCGTCGCGCAGCGCGATGAAGCTGCGACCGCGCGAGCGCAGATCTTGCTCGACCGAAAGCTCGAGGCATTCCTCGACGGCGGTAAGCGGGATCACATAGCGGCCATTGCCGACGCGTACGAGCAACCCATCGATGATGGCGAGGGTCAGCGGGATCCTCAGCGCGATGTTGGAACCATTGCCGAACTCACTGGCAACATCGATCGAGCCGCGCAGCGTTTCAATGGTCTTCTTCACCACATCCATGCCGACGCCGCGGCCGGAAAGATTGGTGACCTTCTCGGCCGTCGAGAAGCCGGGCTGGAAAATGAGCTGCAGCAGTTCCTTGTCGGCGAGCTGAGCGCTTGGCTGGATAAGGCCATTGGCTTCCGCCTTGGCACGGACCTTTTGTCTGTCGATGCCGCGCCCGTCGTCCTTGATGGAGATGATGACTTCGCTGCCGGTCTGGTGTGCGGAAAGGATAACGCGTCCGACCGCGGGTTTGCCGGTGGCGACGCGGTCTTCAGGGCTTTCCAGACCATGATCGATGGAATTGCGCACGAGATGGACGAGCGGATCGGCGAGCCGGTCGATGACGGTCTTGTCGACTTCGGTGCTTTCACCCTCGGTGATCAGTTCGATATCCTTGCCCGTCTCGCGGGCCAGGTCATGAACCAGCCGGCGGAAACGGCTGAAGAGACTGGCGACCGGCATCATGCGCAGGACCATCATCGTGTCCCGCAACTCGCCGGCGAGCCGCTCGATTTCCTCCGAGACCGAGCGCAGACCAAGATCGGCGGCTGAGTTTGCCATCTGGCTCAACCGCGACTGGGCGATCACCAATTCTCCGACCCGATCCATCATCTCGTCGAGACGGAGGGCCGGAATGCGGACATTGTCTGCCTGCTTCTGCGATTTGGCATCCGCGGGCTGTGCCTTAGCCGCGTCTGTCGGCTGGGCCGGCGCCTTTGACGGAGCTTCTGCAACTGGCGCCGGCGGGATTGCAACAACGGGAGCTGAGGCTTGTTGTCGATCAGCCTGAATTTCGCGAAGCTCCATCGTCATGTCGTCCATGACGAAGATGAAAACATCCTCAATGTCGGATCGGGACTTTTCTGTCGTCAGATGGACTGTCCAGCCGATGTGAAGGTCGCGTGGATCGAAATCCTGAAGCAGCGGAACGGCATCCGTACCGGCTTCGATACGGCATTCGCCGAGGTCACGCAGTTCGTCGAGAAGACCGAGCGGATTGGTGCCATTGGCCATGGAATTGGTCGGCAGGCTGAATTTCAGATACCAGTTCTTCGCATTGCCGGCACTGGAAGTCACGACGGCCGGCTGGGAAGCCGCGGGTGGCGTCGTTGCGCTTTGCATACCGTTTGCGCCGACCGCGAGGCGCAGCTTTTCCAGGAGAACCGAACTCATGGCTTCATAGTCGCCGTTCGGATTTTCCAATAGTGCCTGCATATGTCCCTGCGCGTCGAGAACGGCGCCGACCAGCTCTTTCGTGGCGGGAGCTTCGCCCTTGCGAACCCGGTCGAAAGCGGTTTCGCAATGGTGGGTGAAGGCGGCCAGCTGATCGAAGCCGAACATCGAGCCCGATCCCTTGAGGGTATGGAGCCCTCTGAAGACCGCATCGATCTGAGCTCTGTCGCTCAGATCGCGCATCAGATCGAGGAGGCCGGCCTCGATCAGTTCGAGCTGCTCGGCGGCCTCCGTCCTGAAAACGGCTATCGGATCGAGTTCGTTCATCTGCCCAAAACCTTGCGCACGATCTTGATGAGGTTTTCAGGGTCGAAGGGCTTCGTCAGCCATCCGGTGGCGCCCGCGGCCTTCGCCTGCTGCTTGAGATCGCCGTCCGATTCCGTGGTCAGGAAGATGACCGGCGTCCCCATATAGGCCGGCAATTGGCGCAGGCCGCGGATCATCGCCAGCCCGTCCATGTTCGGCATGTTGAGATCGGTGACGATCAGGTCGAAACTGCCTGTTTTCATCTTGTTGAGGCCATCGGCACCGTCGACGGCCTCGGTGACCGCATATCCGGCGTTGGTAAGGGCAATGCGCGTGGTCAGCCGAATGCTGGCGGAATCGTCGACGGTGAGAATATTTGCGCTCATGCTGCTTTTCCTTCTAGCCAGAAGCTATCTTCTTGCTGATCTCCGCCGAGGAGACCTGCTCGCTGCAGGACGGTCAGAAAATTGCCGTCCGCGGGTTTGTTCAATGCAATGGTCACGCCTATCTGGTCGGCCGTTTGCCGTGCGGACAGGAGCAACTGGGGGAGGGTCAGGTCGATATCCTCATTGTCGTCGATATCGATGACCAGGGAGCGCCGAAGTGCAGCCGCCTCCTGGAGGTAGACCTGAATAATGTCTCGCACATTGGCGATGGTCTTGATCGTCAAAGGGCCATGAAGGCGCAGGATTTCCGCTTGTCCGCTCATGCCGAACCTCGAGATAGCTGAAGGGTGGGGATCATCGTCACGGAGCCCTCGTCGTGCTCGCGTTCAAAAAGGCTTTTGATATCGACCCAGCGCCGGCAGAAGGCCGCCACGCAGGCGGGATCGAAATGCGTTCCACTGCTGTTGACGATCTCGCGAAAGGCATCGGCGATCGGCCAGGCGGCCTTGTAGGATCGCTTCGAGCATAGCGCGTCAAACACGTCGGCAATGGCAACGACGCGCGCTTCGATCGGGATCGACGCTCCGGCCATGCCTTTGGGGTAGCCGCTGCCGTCCCATTTCTCGTGGTGGCTTTCGGCGATCTTGCGCGCGACCTGGATCAGTTCGCTGGAACTGTCGCTCAATATTTCGCCGCCGAAATCGGTGTGCCGTTGCATGTGCCGGCGCTCGTCGGTGGTCAGCGGGCCTGGCTTTGACAGGATCGCGTCCGGAAGGCCGATCTTGCCGACATCGTGTAGAGCGCTGGCGAGAAAGATCGTGCGGCAGCTGCTTTCGTTCAGGCCGACTTCCTCTGCAATCATGCGCGCGATGATCGCAACTCGATCCAGATGATCGGCAGTTTCGCCATGGCGGCAGGCGATTGCCTTGGAAAGGCGCCATATGATCTCTTGTTCGTGCTGGTCGATCCGTTGCATCGCGGCATCGAAATCGCGCTGCAGCGTCGCCGCCCTCTCCGCGAGAGCCAGCCGCTCCTCGCCGATGCGAAGGATGTTGCGGACGCGGATCGTCAACTCGGCCTCGTCGATCGGCTTGTTCAGGAATTCGGTGGCGCCTGCTTCCATCGCCGCCAGTTTGATATCGGCCTCCTTGCGGGAGGTGATCATGATGGCGGGAATATGAGCTGTAAGCGCGTTCTTACGCACATGGGAAATGACTTCGATGCCGGTCATGTCGGGCATCATGTAGTCTACAAGAATGAGATCCGGCGCATGGTCTTCCAACCGATCGAGAGCCTCGACCGGATGCAGGAATGACATGACCTTGCTGCCGCTGATGGCTTCGACCGCTCGCCGAAGCGTGGCTACCACGGAAGGACTGTCATCTATGACGAAGACGCGCATAATTACCCCGCGGAGGGTCCGCGGCAAATGTGCGGCTCCACTCACGATTGTCGGTTTGGATGTTTGGAAGCCTTTCAAACGAAAGGGCCGCGTCACAATGATTGTGAGTCTTGGCTGGAGTAACGAAATCGTTAAATGGCTAACGGGATATTAAATCCACTCTCAACTTGTGGTCTATTCTGAAATTAATTGCGATATAGTGATAGAATTGCGTTTTTCTGATATTAAATACTCTCGATAGCGCTCATCTGGCCGCGGCCAGCCCGCGTCGCCGATGGCGGCACGCCATAGATGGCACGATAACGCGTCGCAAAATATCCCATGTGGCTGAAACCCCAGCGTGCAGCAATCTCGGAGATATTCTCGTCGGCATCGCCGTGAAGCAGGTCCTGATGGATCTGCTGGAGCCGCAGGCGCTGAACATAGTTCAACGGGTTCATTCCCACATTCTGCCGAAAGGATAGCTGCAGACTACGCACGCTTTGCCCCGCATTCCTGGCGATATCCGATACCGTGAATTCTTCTGCGAGATGCGCCTGGATCCAGTCCAGCGCCCGCTTCAGATTGCGGGGCCGCGCCGTTTGGATCGCCATTTTCTGTCCCGAAGTCGGCCATGATTGCACGAATGCGGTAATAAGGGCTTCCTGGAAAAGCGATGCGCCAAGAGGGGAATCGGCAAAGGGATGGTCGCCCGATTCGAGCAGCAACGCCGCCATGCGATGAACGGTACGCACACCGTTTTCCGTCATTTCGGCTGTCGGGTCGAAGCGCCGGAAGAACGCTTCGGGATCGTCGTTTCCGAGATGGATGAGCGGCAGGCAAAGAATGCGCGGTATGGCAAGCGCGATCTTGCGAGCGCCGCTTGACGCTTTGAGGCATGTCGGGCCTGACGGCAGCAGCACGAAACCCGTTCCCGCTGTCGCGGTGAATTGTTGGCCCTCCGATTCAATATGGAATGTACCGCTCTCGACGAAGTGCAGTTCTATGCGGTCGGATGGGCGAAACAGATATTGGATCTCGTATCCGGTTTCCGAAAAGATCTTCCATGCCGCCATTTCCCGGATCGTCGCCACCGTGACGTCGATATGAAAATTCGGATTTTCCGGCTTCCTGTCGAAGATGACGGATATGTCGGCAGCATTCAGTTTTTCCTGCAGTTCCGTAGGCTCACAGGACGACCATGCATACTTGTCGACGGCTATATTCATCTTGTTCAATCAGCTTCAGCGGGGTCACGGCGATCTAAATCGCAAGTAGAACCGTTGGTCTGCAAAAGGGCGCTGATGCGCGTCCGGCCACACATATAGGGGGCCGGTCTTGCCCAGAGCTTTACGCAACGGCTGATCGATGAGGTTTCGGCAGAACAACGGCGAGTTTCATCTTTCGCGTTAACTCCGTATTTTTTAGTTCGCCTTAGTTTTCCGGGGACGGTCTTAGGTGGGGTCCAAAATAGTATGGCGTATGCAGCAGCGGTCCGAACAGTTGCAACTTCTGCGGATAGCTTTGTCGATCGACTGGAAGGCGCGCGATTGCAGATCGAACAGCGCTTCCTCGATGGTGGTGCGGTTCTGATCACGGTCACGGAGGCGCTCGCCAAGCTGATCGGCTTGCTCGAGCACATCGGCAATTCGCTGAAGGAGGAAAACGCCGCCGAAGCGACCGGTCGTCTGCTTCAGACCGTCGAGTTGCTGCACAAGCTGCCGCCTGCCGAAGCACGCCGTCAGGAATGTGTTGCAGCCATCGGCCAGACCGGTCGGCCGCTTGCAGAACATGTCCTGTCGATGGAAGAGACCCTGCGCTATCTGCGCACCTTCGCTGCGACGGCAAAGATCGCAGGCGCAAGGATCCCGGATTTCTCCAGCTTCGCCAGCGAGATCGTTGAGCGCATAGAATTCGCCGCCAAGGAAGTCAGGGCGCTGTCGGTGCAGATTCATTCGCTTGAGGAGCAGATCGAATCTGCCGCCGCGAGCGAGGACAGCTCGCTCGGTCAATACCTTGCCGGCATCCCATCCATCGCCCAGCGCCTGGTCTCGAATGCTGACGAAATCCAGGTGCAGCGCCGTAACTTGTCGGATCTGGCCGACACCGTCTCCGGCCTTGCGCGGAAAATTCAGAACAAGGTAGCCCACACGCTTTCCGCCATGCAGATCGGCGATATCACACGTCAGCGGGTCGAGCATTGCCAGGCAGCGCATTCGATCCTCGAAGCCTATCTCGGCAGTGAAGCGCTCAATCTTTCGGCGGCGGACCGTCAGCGTCTTTCCGGATTGGTGACGACCCTCATCTTCGAACTGTTGAACGAGACGACCGGCGGGTTCAACCGCGAGACCGTGAAGATTGTCGATAATATCCGCAGCTTCAGTGGCGATATCAGAACCTTGCTCGACCTCTATCAGACGATGATGGCGCAGAGCGGCGAGGACGGAAAAAGCCCGATCAACTCGTTGCGCGGCGATCTTTCTGCTGCTCGAGGCGTCGTCGATCGTATCGATGTCGCAGCAGCCGGAGCGAACCGACTGAGCGAGAGGACCTCGGAAATGGTCAAGGAGTTGACCACGAGCATCCAGACCATCCAGCTCGTGCGTCGTGACATTCAATATATGGCCCTCAACACCAATCTGCGTTGCGGCAAGCTTGGAGAAGAAGGGCGCGCAATCAATGTCGTTGCTGGCGAGCTGCGTTCCTTCGCATCTCTGCTGGACGAGGATGCGGAGAAGATTCTGACGGGTCTCGGCAAACTTGAAATGCAATCGGCCGGGTTGAAGGACTGGCGCCAGACCAACGAGCCGGACAATGCCTCGGGTCTCGGCGCGCATATCGATGCGGCGCTGCTTCACATCACCGAGGCTGGCGCCTCCATGGACATGAACGTGAAGGAGCTTCGTCGCTGTGGTGAGGATATGACCTCTCAGGTCGCCGAGATCGTCGGTAGCCTGGATTTCCGCGCCGGGATTGGTGAAACGTTGGCATCCTGCACGCAGGAGGTCAGTTTTGCACGCCGCACGATCATGGACAGAGGCGGACTGGAAACGCCTCTGGCTGTCATTTCCGAGCGCATTTTCAAGATCTACACCATGGCTGCCGAGCGCGAGATCCATGCCAAGGTCTTCGGCGTGGAAAGCACCGCGATTGAAAGCGGGCCTGCTTCATCCGACGACGAGGACTTGTTCGCGGACGCCCTTTTCTAGAGCACTTCCAGGCAAATCGCGCATCGGATCCCCGTCCAGAATGCGTAAGAAAACAAAAAGATAGCGTCCTTCCGCTATTCAAGCATAAGCGGAACCAGCTCCAGGCTGACGGCGGCCTTCAAGGAGGCGAGGGGCGAGGCTAAGGCTATGTCTTCCCTCGCTTTCTGCGGTTTTGTGCGCCCCTTGACCCCCATGAAAGGCTGACGTTGCCTTGACGCTCCCTTGACAATCCCGGTGCAGATGTGCGGCGCAACAAATCCGTCGGGCATTGGGCATGAATCAAAAGACATCGATCATTACCGCGCCGGAAGGCGCCCTATCCAGCCTTTCCCTTCGCGGCACCATGCCGCCGATGTCGAGCGAAGCTCGGCCGCCCCGATTTGTTCTGTTGTCGAGGATCCTGACCTTCGGCCTGCGGGCGCGCTGGAAGCGCACACTTCTCTTTTGGTTCCGCTTCGCCGCCAATCCCTTGCTGACAACGCGTTGGTGGCGTTTTCTTTCGACCTTTACGGCGACGAGAGAATTTCCACCGCCGCATGACGAATTGCTGCAGAAGCCGTTGTCGAAGTTTCTTGTCTACGGTTTGAGCAGTTCCAAGCGACTTTCACTGCTTATCGAGCATTTTTCAATTGCGGAACGGATCTTGTCACGCGAGAGCATGATAAGCCTGTGGCGCGGCGAATGGCTCGAAATGGGTAGCGTTCAGGGCCGCAGCGAAGCATATACATGCCACATTGCGCTTGCCGATCGCGCCGGGGGGCGCCACGAAGGCGCCTTCGCCATCAAGCTCGTCCGCGTGCGCGACAAGGCTGTTCTCTGTACGTCGCGATTCATGTTTGTCCGTCATGGAGCGGAAGGCCGCTATACATTCGTTGTCGGCAGCATGCAGGGGCCGCGCAATGCGAAGCAGCGCATGGTTGAAGTGACCCGCGACCTTTCCGGTCTGCGCCCGAAGGAGGCGATCCTGATCGTGCTGCAGGGCCTGACGGTCGAGGGCGGCGCACAGCAATTCCTGGCAATTTCGCAGGCCAAGCATCCAATCCACTATCGCCGCAGCAGCCGCAAATCGATGATGCTGTCGAATATCGACGCCTTCTGGGCGGAACGCTCCGGTGAACCGGAAGAGATCTTCGGTTTCCTGGTGCCTCATTCGAGGCTCTACGGAGCAGACAAACGCAGCCGCAGTAAGCTGTGGTTCTTCAATCTCGGTGAACTCTTTCACTGACGAACAATGGGCCGCCGGGAGGCGGCTCTTCACTTTGTCCGCTCGGTCAGTGCGCCCGATGGCTCCGGCGAAAGATCGGACATCGCCTGCTCAGGCGTTGCTCTCCGTCAAGTGGATTGCGACCATCGCGCCGCCATCCGGCCGGTTTGCGAATTCCAGACGCCCACCATGGGCAACTGCGATGGCCTGCACGACGGAGAGCCCCAGCCCGGTGCCGCCGGTCGCTCGCGAACGGGAGACTTCGCCGCGCCAGAAGGGGTTGGCTGCAATCGAATCCATATCTTCCGGAAAACCTGGACCACGATCGAGAATGCGGATCACGATGCTCTCGCTCGACAATTGCTCGGTTTCGCATCGCAGCCATCCGCCATCCGCCGCATAGCGACAGGCGTTTTCCAGCAGCGCCAGCACGGCTTGGCGAATCCTGGGCGAATCCGCCGAAATGCGGGAGGGCCGCAGGTCGGTTTCGATCTGCAGCTTGCTTGCATCCAGCATCGGCTTGGCCGAGGCGAGCACGGCTCCGACGACATCGGAGGCGTCGATCTGCTGGCGTTCCATGACGAGCTTCTGGCCGATGGCCAACGAGAGCGTGCGCAAATCCTCAACGATCCGTCCGAGGCCTTCGACCTGGAGAAGAAGGTCGGATATGATCTTCCGGTCCATCGGAAAGACCCCGTCCAGCATGCTTTGCAACGAACCCTGCAGGATCGTCAGCGGCGTGCGCAACTCGTGCGCCACGGCCATGTTGTTGAAGCGCAGCCTCTTCTCCATGGTTTCAAGGCTGGTCGCCAGCGCGTTGAAGGTCGTAACAAGGCTCGCAACTTCGCGCGTGCTTCGATAGGGTTCGCTGACCCGGACGGAGAAATCGCCCGATTTCAGGCCTTCGGCCGCCGAGGTCAATGCTCCAAGAGGACTGGCGAGCCGTCGTGCCAAATAGATGCCGATAAGGGCGCAGACCAGCGCCGAGAGCAAGCCACAGACCAGGACAGAAAGCTGAACCTTCAGATCCGTCGGTCCCGTCAGCGCATTGAGGCGTTCGAAAAGCAGCGTGAGGGATTCGCCATCCGGGACCTTGCCTTCGGCCAGCATCGTGTAGGCGGCGGAGGCCTTCGGCGGCAGCGCCTGGGTGATGCTTTCTTCCAGATAAGACGCATACCAACTGACCCCTATATAGGTCAGGCCGACGCTGAGAAGGAGCATGATGGTCGTAACGATGGCGGTAAGCGTGGCAAGCGGTAGGCAGGGGAGGCTTATTTTCTTCATCTTGGATCCGAAAAGCGATAACCGATGCCGCGCACCGCAGGGAAATAGCCTTCCTGACCCATCTCTTCCAGCTTGCGTCGCAGATTGGAGATGTGGGTATCGACGGTGCGCACCAGCGCATCGCTCTCCGGCAGGCAGGCGTCGAGAATGTCCGCGCGCGCGAAGGCCTGCGTCGGATGCCGGATCATGTAGGCCAGAATTCGAAACTCGCTGAGGGTCAAGGTCAGCGGAATGCGGTTGCCGCTCCTGTTGACAAAGACGGTGTAGCTGCCGAAATCGACTTCCAGGTCGCCGAAGCGGCGGATGGTTTCCGCCCGATCCCCCTGCGTTCGACGCAGCACGGCGCGGACGCGGGCGACAACTTCCTGCGGGTTGAAGGGTTTGACGACATAGTCGTCGGCGCCCAGCCGCAGGCCGCTTAGCCGGTCTATGTCGTCGGCTACTGCGGTTACCATAATGATCGGCGTCGAGCCGACCTGACGCAGACGGCCGAGAACGCCGAACCCGTCCAGCTTCGGCAGACGCACGTCCAGAAGCACGATGTCCGGTTTCAGAAGTGCGTGATGCTGGAGCGCGGTTTCGCCATCGGCGGCGCGAACGGTGCGAAAGCCGTCCCGCGTCAAGTAACCTTCCAGTATCTGTGCGATTGCCGGTTCATCCTCCACGATGAGAACGAGACTATTGTCCACCCTAGTGCCCTGCGCCTTCCTGGTTTGCCTTTGGCTCTGCCGCCGCCTACCGCATAGTTCCTGAAATTGGAATCGATTTGAGGATAAAATTACGCAGCGGATTTAAAGTACTACAGCGACCTTCGCGCGTCACATGTGGCGCGCGGCGCTGCAGCGGCACTATCGCGGACAAAACCGACTTCTGCAAATTCCAAACGGCCTCTCGACCGTACAAAGGCCGATTCTGAACACGGCCTTCATCCAATCTTCGCCATTTCTTGACAATCGGGTTTCACCTTGCGGTCATCCAGTTTCGGGAGATACGGCATGTGGAAATTTGCATTGCAACCTTGGAGTTCCGTTTCAGGCGGAGCGCGTCTGCGCCAGCCCGAGACAAACTTCAACACGGACGGCGGTCTGGCCGTCCTTGGCATGCTGATTGTCTGGACCAGCTTCATCTTCGTGGTCTTTCCCAGGCTCGATCTTGCCGTCGCACGCCTCTTCGTCCAGGGACATTGGTTCTGGTTGGCGGATAATCCCTACCTGAAGGCTATCAGGGACATCAGCCGCCAAAGCCAGCCCTACATTCTCGCTCTCATGGCACTGATCATCATACTGCATGTTTTCCTGCCAAAGCGGTTGCGATTTTGTGCGCCGCATAAGCCGCTGTTCATGCTTCTAAGCTTTGCGGCAGGGCCATTTGCAGTGGTGCAGTTCTTGAAGGTGGTAATCGGCCGGGTCCGTCCGCGTGACCTCGTAGAGTTTGGCGGCAATGCGGATTTTACTCCGGTTTGGCAGTTTTCCGTAGCATGCAGCCGCAATTGCTCTTTCCCGTCGGGCGAGGCGGCGGTCGCTGCCGCCGTGCTCTCACTGCTGGTGTTCGTGCCCATGAAATACCGGTGGGGGGCTGCGGTGATTGTAACGCCATGCCTTATGTTTGTTGCGTTCAATCGGGTGATATTCGGCGCTCATTTCCTGTCGGACGTGATGCTCGGCTGGCTTCTCACGGTGTTCGTCATGGCGTGGATCTGGCGCTGGGTCGACATAAATACGAGGGTGATCGACCGCTTCTTCGCGCGTCTGGCGTCCCGGTAGGTGCAGTTTGTCGCTGCAGCGTCTTCTGTCGGAAGGAGACGGTCAGGTCCATTGCTCTTCCGGAGACGGGAACCCCGATCGAATACCTGTTACAGATCTTAACACAACGTTTCTTCACCTTTTCTTTGATTGGGAGTTACCTATCTCCCATTGGCCGCCCGGGATGCGCTCGCACAGCGGATGTGGAGGGGGTGAGGCAAGGGGATTCGGGTGAGAGTGACGGGATGAGGCTGGTGGATTGGGCTCTACGTGGTTTTGCCGATATGGATGGCCGGTGTCGAGCGCGCGCAAGCAAGGGCCGCCATGAGCCCTGGATTGCGCTCGCAATGGAAAATTTCGAGCGGGAGATGTCGGTTTTTTACCGGCGTTCGCAGTTCAAGCTTGTCCGCACGACCGTCACGTAAGCAGGCGGCAATTGTTGCGCGGGCGGCTACATACATCAGATCTAAAATAATGCTCGCGCGCGAGCTTGCCGGCTTCGACCACTGTGTTAGTCTGCCGCGACATTTCCTATGCGGAGCGTCTTCAAATGGTTACCGTGCGTGAACCGATCCTGAAACCCGTCCCTATCGAAGAATTAAGACCTACCCAGATCACGGTGGGGATGCGCGAGGTCAAGGCAAAGCGAAAGGCGTGGCGGGAGAAAGCCGAAGCCGCGGGCGACAAGGCCGGCGAGTTCCTCGGAAATCACATGATCCCGGCCATACGCGGCCCACGCGGGCGTTACTATGTCATCGACCATCATCATCTGTCCCTGGCGCTTCACCAGGAGGGCGTGAAGGATGTGCTGGTGACGACCGTCGCGGACCTCTCCCGGCTTGATCGCGAATCCTTCTGGTTCGTCATGGATTGTCACGATTGGATGCATCCCTTCGATGCGGAGGGAAAGCGACGTGGCTATGAGGACATTCCCAAAAGTATCGAGGACTTGATCGATGATCCCTATCGTTCGCTGGCGGGCGAATTGCGTCATGTCGGCGGTTACGCCAAGGATACGACTCCATTTAGCGAATTCCTCTGGGCGGACTTCCTGCGTCGCCGCGTGAAGCGTAAGGATCTGGACAAGGACTTCAGTGCCGCTTTGGCGAAAGCGCTCGAGTTCGCCAAGGGCCGGGATGCGGATTACCTGCCAGGTTGGTGCGGGCCAGTCGCGGAATAATTTCGGCTGTTCAGCCCCTGATCCACCGCTGCGGCGGTGATATGGCGCTTTCCACCTTTTCGCGAGAGCGGGGCGACGGTGGGTGCAGCCGTGTTGACAGCCATTCTCCAAGCGCCTAATGGAAACTCAGCCAGTTCATCTGGCCGTAAGCGTTTGACGTCAAGCAACGCACTCAACGATCCTCATCGGTCGGAGTGCGTTTTTTTGTGCCTCCGCCGATCGAGGAAAGCCTGGAGATCATCATGGCTTTCAAATCGACAAGTGACCCGGCGCGCGGCCGTCTTCTGCTGCTGAGCGCCATTCTCTTCATTTCCTATCTTTGCGTCGGCATGTCGCTTCCTGTCGTGCCGATCTACGTAACGAGCCAGCTCGGGCTGGGTAACGCCGGGGCCGGGCTCGGCGTCGGCATCGCTTTTCTTGCGACGATTTTGACGCGCAGCTATGCTGGCGGTCTATCGGATCATCGTGGCCCCAAGGTCGCGGTCGTGCGAGGGCTCGCCTTTTACGTCGCAGGCGCGCTCGCCTCTCTAGGCGCCGGCCTGTCGGCTCAAGCGCCTTTGACCTCCTACGCGCTGCTCATTGGCGGGCGCTTGCTGATCGGAATCGGTGAAAGTCTGGTTGCCGTCGGGGTCATTGCCTGGGGCATCGGGCTGGTGGGGCCGGCACGCTCCGGTAAGGTCCTGGCCTTGGTCGGTGCAGCGATCTACGGCGCCCTAGCCGTTGGCGGCCCTGTCGGGCTGGCTTTGCTCGACCGATTTGGCTTTGCCGGCGTCATGGCAATCGGCGCAATTCTGCCGTGCTTCGGTCTCTTGGCGATCTGGCGGCTCCCCGGGGTCGCCGCTCATTTAAACGTTGACCACCCGCCGTTCTGGAGCGTTGTTGGCAGAGTGTGGCAGCACGGATTCATCGTGTGCCTTCAGGGCATAGGATTTGCCGCAATCGGCGCCTTCTTCACGCTCTACTTTCTCGATCGAGGCTGGAACTATGCCGGTTTGGGCCTGACGGCCTTTGGCGGCGGCTTCGTGCTGGTGCGCCTGGTCTTCGGCCATCTTCCCGATCGCATCGGAGGTCTTCCCGTCGCCACCGGATCGCTCGCCATCGAAACCGTGGGGCAGTTCCTGATATGGAATGCGAGCGATCCGGGCGTCGCCCTTGTTGGCGCGTTTTTGACCGGTCTTGGGTGCTCGATGATCTTTCCTGCAATGGGTCGAGAAGTGGTGCGTCTCGTCGAGCCGCATCTGCGCGGCACGGTGCTGGGCGGCTTTTCGGCATTTCAGGATCTTGCCTATGGGTTGACGGGGCCGCTCGCCGGACTGCTTGCCGACCGGGCCGGCTACGGCAGCGTGTTCCTGATAGGCATGGTTTCGGCGGCTGTCGGCCTGTTGATCGCCCTCTCGCTTCTTCGAACGCGGGCGACTGCATTCAGCTGATAGAAAACATGATCCCCGCCGTCTTGTCGGGGATCATTTGGCTTCGTTCAAGCGGATGCCGGCTTTCCGCTCGCCGTGACTTCGGCGGGCCAGCTGACGTAGTAGTACTTGCCGTTGAGATTGCCGAAGAAAGCGTATTGCCCGGTTGGCTTGTCGATGTAGCTTCCGTCGCTCGTCCTAGTCAGGCCGCTGCCACCGTCGCCACGCTTCAGATGGTCCTTCAGGAAGTCGTTCCAGTTGCCCTGTTCGATCTTCGTGGGTTTGGCAGCCTTGCTGTTCTTGTCGTCGGGATTCCAGGCATGGATCGCGACGCCCTTGGTCGGGTCGGATACGGACAGCGTTCCGTTCTTGATGGCGGCCAGCATCGCTTGGGACTGCTTGCCGTTCACGGGATCGTTGACGGAAGCCTTCAGCTTTGCCGTCAGCGCCTTCATGAAGTCGGTCGATGTAACGTCGTTGACGACTTTAGGTGCGGCCGGTTGCACGCTGGTCTTCGTCGTGCCGTTGTTGCGCGAAAGCCCTTCGAGAAGGACGCTGAGCTTGTTATTTGCGTGAGACGAGCTGATCGAGCCGCCGGTTAACAGGCTCGAGGCTCTCGATGTTCGCGACGTGTCTTCATCGGTCGCGTTTCCAACGCGCAGCGTCCGCAAGGCAAGCTGTGTATTCAGAAGCCGCAACGAATTGATATTATTTACCATGCCGATCTCCTAGCGCGTGCTGATGGCTACCAGTGTGCGTCTGGCATTGGCTAATAGCTTCTCTGGCTTGCACGAGGCTAGTTTCTTAGACCCTGCGTTGTATTTCTGTGCCGAATGGTTTGAATCCTGTGGAAGAGGCCCGTGACCCGCTAAGCCGTTGATATTCAACGACGCAGCTTTTCTCCTCAGACGACATGTGTCTGTCTCTCAAGGGAAATCTGTTTGTCTTTGCAGTTGCGCGCAAATTGCCGGTGAGAACTGCCGATTTCAGCTTTTTGGAAAAGACAGGCAGACCTGGAGCCCCGGCCTGCCGTCTTCCAAGGTGATGGCGGCTGAGTGCAGATCCGCGATTGCCTTGACCAGGCTCAGGCCCAAGCCGTTGCCGGGTGTGGTCCTGCTCTTGTCAAGGCGGTAGAGGCGCCTGAATACCAGTTCGCGTTCTTCTTCCGGGATTCCCGGGCCATTGTCGGAGATGCAGGCAAGATAGGATTGCTCCGTCGCTGTGAGCATCATCACCATCTTGGTCCCTGCCGGGCAATGGGTGATCGCATTCTCGATCAGGTTGACGAAAAGCTGGGTCAAAAGCTCGCGGTCGCCATGGATGGTGGCAGGCGCTGATGCGTGCAGCCTCAGTTCCAGTATCTGTGCATTGTCCTCGGCAACATGCTCGTAGATTTCCGCGACCGACGCCATGATGTCACGTAGGTCCAGAAGCTTGAAGCGGCCCTTGCCGGCGCCGGCTTCGATTTGCGAAATGCGCAGCAGCGCGCCGAATGTCGCGTCGATCCTGTCGCACTCCTCGCGGGCCTCCAGAAGCAGGCTCTCGACGGTTTCGGTCGTCTGTCCCTGCGGCTGCAACGCCTGTTCGATCGTCATTCTCAACCGATTGAGCGGCGTTTTCAGGTCGTGTGCGATATCTGCACTCACTTGGCGCATGCTCTCCACAAGGCCCGAGAGCCGGCCAAGCGCCTGGTTCATGTGGGTGGCAACGACGTCGATATCGTCGCCATTACCGCGGACAGGAATCCGGCAAGCAAGATTGCCGCCCGAGACCTCGATCATGGTGCGCTCGATGGATTCGAGCCGCCTTGTCGCCCGTCTGGCAAGAAGCGTGCCTCCAACAATTGCCACCGCCACGATAAGGCCGGAGGCCCACAGAAAGCTTGCGAGAACGATATGTTCGATCGCGTCGGTCTCCCGGTAGCTTTGACCAACGACGAGGAGGTTGCCGCCGACATTGCCCACCATGACCCTTATGGGGTCGTTGCCGCTCAATCCAAGATCGCTTGCCGCCAAGGTCGAAAGCCCCGGTTTGACTTGCAATGTTCTGATGTTGCCTGCGAGCCTTTTCCCCTGCTCGTTCAGTAGCAGGAAGGCCTGATCCCCGGCACTTTTGAGCGCGGAATATGTGTCGACCGCGGCGATGAGGTCTTCCAGATCATTGGACGAATAGGTTGAGGCGACGACGGAATAGGTATCGCTAACGGACCGATCAATGGCCCGGGCAAGCTCGCGCTCCATCAGGCCGTACGCAATCGTACCCGCCACCAGAAGGGCGACAATGAAGAAAAGCCCGAAGGATAAAGCGAGCCTGAAAGGCGTGCTGCGCAGCAACCTAGCGCGGTGCATGCATGCAGTATCCCGTGTTTCGGACCGTATGGACGAGCTGGGTGTCAAACGGTTTGTCGATCTTCGTTCGCAGGCGGCTGATATGCGTTTCCACCACGCTGGTCTTGGGATCGAAATGGAAGTCCCAGACCCGTTCAAGCAGCATTGTTCGCGTCAGCACCCGCCCCTCGGCTCGCATCAACACCTCCAGAAGCGTAAATTCCCGGGGTTGAAGATCGATCGCTGTGCCGCGCCGGCTGACTTGCCGCTTGACGATATCGAGCTCGAGGTCCGCGATCCGCAGCACCGTCTTCCGATCCTGTACCGGCGGCCGTCGGGCCAGCGCATTCAGCCGTGCGAGCAATTCGGAAAAGGCAAAGGGCTTGGTCAGGTAGTCGTCGCCACCGGCTTCGAGCCCTTCGACCCGATCTTCGACACCGCTCATGGATGTCAGGAATATAGCTGGTGTTTCGACCTTGGCGGCTCTGGCGGCCTTTACCAGCGAGAGGCCGTCCAGCCCCGGTATCATGCGATCGACAATCAGGAGATCGTAGCGCTCGCGTGTTGCCTGGAACAGCGCGTCCGTACCGTCGCGGATCACATCGCAGACGTGCCCCGCCTCGCTAAGACCGCGGCAGATGTAGTCGGCGGTCTTCCGATCGTCCTCGACGACAAGTATTTTCATGTTTCGGCTGCGCTCCGTTGGCCGCGATACGCGCGCGAGTATGGCTTCGGAAGGTGTCAGCAGCCTGAACGGGTGCTTACGGATCCGTAAGAAACGCGCCAGCCCCACGGCCTCGTTTCTTACGAAACAGTATGGTCCCGGCAAAGGCCATGTATGGGCAGCTCTTTAGAAGGATGACATCTGCAACGCAGTCAATGCGGTCTGCGGATCAACCTGAGGCTACGCGTCTCGAACAGGAGTCATCCTCATGAATATATTTAAATCCGCTCAAGGTGCCAGTCTTGCCGTCCTCATCGGACTTGCCATGCTGCCTGTCGCCGCTCACGCTGCAGCGCCCCGCCCGTGTGAAGACGCACTCAAGGAAATGCGCGCGGCGAAATTGACCGCCAAGCTCAGTGCGGACGACAAGACGAAAGTCGATGCACTGGAGGCAAAGGCCGTGGAGCGTTGCAATGCTGACGACGACCGGCGAGCGGATGGCTTTCTGGACGACGCGATGAAGCTGATGAAGAAGTGATCCAGGTCAGCGAGGCAGAAGCAACATGACCCAGCATTTTCTAGCGAGTCCGGAACCGCGCTTGAACCGGGTTCCGCGCGTCACGATCGACTTTTGGCTGATCAAGCTGTTGGCGGTGACGATGGGGGAAACAGCGGCGGATTATCTTGCCGTCAATATGGGGCTTGGCCTTACGCTGACCTCCCTCATCATGGCTGTGGTGCTGGTCGGCGTGCTTGCCGTCCAGCTCTTGCAAGAGCGCTACGTCCCCTGGGCCTACTGGATCGCGGTCGTGATGATCAGTGTTGTCGGGACGCTGCTGACCGATAACCTCTCGGACAATCTTGGCGTTCCCTTGGCCGCCTCCGCGGTCGGCTTCAGTATTGCGCTGGCGCTAACCTTCTTCGTCTGGTGGAGGATGGAAGGGACTTTGTCCATTCACTCGATCTACACAGCCAGGCGCGAGCAGTTCTATTGGCTGGCCATTCTCTTCACTTTCGCGCTCGGGACCGCCGTTGGCGATCTGATCGCGGAGCAGTTCGGGTTCGGTTACATAACGACCGGCCTCATCTTTGCCGCGGTGATCGTTGCTGTGGCGATCGCTTACTTCGGCTTCAGGATGAATGCCATTCTGGCATTCTGGGTGGCTTATATCTTCACGAGGCCGCTCGGCGCCTCCTTTGGCGACTTTCTCTCGCAGCCTGCGGAGTATGGTGGGCTCGGTTTCGGTACCATCTACACAAGCTGCCTGTTCCTCATCGCAATCGCGGCGATCGTCATCTACATGACAGTCAACTATGAGCCGGAAACATCGATCGAAAGCTAGGCGATTTTCCGTGAGACCGGGCCTATGCCCGGTCTCACAGCGCTGCGGCAGATGCCGGCGTCAGATATCGCCGAATTCTGCTAGGATGCGCACCCAGGACCGAATTCCCTTGTGAAAACTCGACAGATCGTATTTTTCGTTCGGGCTGTGGACACAGTTGTCGAAACGGGCAAAGCCGACCAATAGCGCATCGCAGCCAAGGCGGCGCTTGAACTCGCCGATGATCGGGATCGATCCGCCCGTTCCCGCCAGCGCGGCCTCGCACTGCCATTCCGTGCTCAAGGCCTCCAATGTCTTGCGCAGGAATGGACTGTCGAGCGGCATTGTCGTTGCCGGCGAGAGGCCATGATCCTTGAAGGTGACCGAGCAGTCGGCCGGGATGCGGGCGCGAACATGGGCCTGGAATGCGTCGCGGATTACAATCGGGTCCTGGCCTTCCACCAGACGGAAGGAAATCTTGGCGCTCGCCTTGGCCGGAATGACGGTCTTGAAGCCCGTGCCGGCATAGCCTCCGTTCATTCCATTGATTTCGCAGGTCGGGCGCGCCCAGATCTGCTCGAGGATCGAGCGATCCTTTTCACCGGCGGGGATGCTGAGGCCGACGTCGCGGAGGAAACCCTCCTCATCGAAGGGCAGGGCCTGCCATTGCTTGCGAACTGCTTCCGGCAGCTCCCGCATGCCATTATAGAAGCCGGCGATGGCCACGCCGCCGTCGGGTGTCCGCAGGCTGGACACGATGTCTGAAAGAACCTGTAGCGGATTGCGGGCAGCATTGCCGAACATGCCGGAATGCAGGTCGCGACTGGCACAGGTTATTTCGATTTCCTGACCGACCATGCCGCGCAGCATCGTCGTGACCGCGGGCGTGTCACGGTCCCACATGTCGGTATCGCAGACGAGAACCGTATCTGCCATGAGCTCGGTCGCCGTCTTGTCGAGAAACGGAGCGAGGCTCGGGCTGCTTGCCTCTTCCTCACCCTCGAACAGCACGCTGACCTGGATTGGCAGGCTGCCCGTCACCGCCTTCCAGGCTCGGCAGGCTTCCACAAAGGTCAGCAACTGCCCCTTGTCATCAGAGGCGCCGCGGGCAACAATGGCGGTATCGCCGTTTTCCAGGGGCTGCAATGTCGGTTCGAAAGGGTCGGTCTTCCAAAGATCCAGCGGATCGACGGGCTGTACGTCGTAGTGGCCGTAGAAAAGCACGTGTGCTCCAGATGCCGCCTTGTCGTGGCCGACGACCATCGGGTGGCCAATGGTCTCGCGGACGGAGGCATCGAAGCCGATGCCTGTCAGTTCGGCCGAAAGCCATTCCGCGGCTCGGCGGCAATGATCAGCATAGGCAGGATCGGTTGAAATGCTGGGAATGCGAATAAGCTCGAAGAGCCGCTCCAGACTTTGGTCGATGGTGCTGTCGACATGGGCTAGGACGGCGTTGATCTGTTCGGTCGCAGGCTTCGGCATCGGTCGTTTCCCGGCTTTATGTTTCGCGTCCTGCCATGGGCAGGCAGCGGATCATGCAAGGAAACGACCTCCATTTCAAATGTTTAGAACGATCGTCCGCAATCGGAATCAATGGCTGATTGTGCAGCTATGATCCTGCACGTCTTCGCCGCCCATCCCGGGTCGGGCGACGTCCGTGAGCACGATAAAACCCGGGCCATCGGCGAAATCGGCGCCGACAACGACGAGGTTGTGGTCACCCATTTCCTTGGCGGGATCCTTCAATGTCTTTGCGAGCGCCAGGAATGGATTGAAATCCCCCAGTGTTTCACCCTTGACGCGCAAAGCGGTGAACTGATGCCCGGCGATGGGATCGGGAAGAGGTGCCCAGTCCGTGCCGACGCGATCGGCATCCGCCTTGAGGGTAGCTCGGGCGTCCGCGCTCAGACAATCCACATGAATGTGTAGCTGGTTTTGCGAGCGGGCCTGCTGCGCGTTGACGGCAAGGCTTAAGCCATCCCGCGGGACGGCGTGCGGCAGGCGGGCATTGACGTTGCCCTGCTCGGCCCAGGCGTCGGCGAAGAAATTATGCGTCGCGGAGTCGAGGAGGGCGGCGCTTTCCATGCCGGTGATCTTGTCGGTGGGGATCAGAAGAACCTGTGCGATGCCTCTGAGATCCTTGAGGATCGCATAGTGTTCGCCAGTGTTCACCGAGAGGCAAGGCGCAGTCTGGACGACGCATTTGTCATGCACGATCTTCCACAGCACATCGGAATCGGCAAAGGCGGGAGCGAAGAGGAGGGGAAGAAAAGAGGCGGTAAGGGCGGTGACGCGGCGGGAGACTGTCATGCACAAAGGTTCCCTTGTTCAAATGGCTTGGGCATTCCTCAAGATTCCCTGAAACATAATCCGGGCCTGTGAGGCGGTTATGACGGCGTGACCGGCGAGATGCCGGAGCGAATGACGATATCACTGCTGCGAGCAGCTAATATCAGCTTCGCTTCATTTTCGCTTAAGGCCGCTTTCAGCTTGGTTGCCTAAATGGCAAGAGCCGGGGAGAACCATGCCTCGCCTCAGGATGCAAGGGTTGCCGCCATGTGGAAGCTGCAGCCTTTCAGACGCCGGAGACGAGGCGTTCACAACGCTCGAATGCCGCAATTCAGCAGCAGAGCGAAAAATCAGGAGCTTAAGATGGGTATCGGAAAGCTGATTGAAGAAGTAGCCGGCGCTGTTGCCGCGGAAGACGCCGTAGGTGCTGTCGATCCGAATGCAGGTATCCTGACAAAGGCTGCTGCTGCTGTTGCAGGCTTTGAAGGCGTCAACAAGCTGACGGACGTTCTCAAGGAAAAGGAAGAGCAGCCGGCCGCCGACAATAGCGGCGATCAGAACGGCTAATCGCTTTAAGCAGCCTTCTCCTGTGCGAATTTTCGCGACACATTCGAGAGCCGGGCCTGTCCCGGCTTTCTGCGTTCATGGGGTTGCTTCAGCGCGCGAAAAGCTTCCAGTGTCCCTCTGAGACGACCTCGACGACACCGTCCACGACCTTGATGGCCGTCTCGTCATCGACCGCATATCCCGGTACGGGCACGCGTGCGGCCCATCTCTCGGCATCAGCCATGGTGTTCTCTGGGGACATGGCGTTGTCCAAATGCGGGAAGATCGAGAAGCCGACCATGCCCAGCGCGCCATCCCCGCCTGAGGGCGGCTTCCAGCCCACGAACTCCTCGCCGACATGCGGGGCCATCACCATGCTGCCGGCGCTCAATCCCACATAGACCGTCTTGTCGAGCGACGGGAACAGATCCGCCAGGCCGGACTTGCGCATCCAGTGGTGGAGATAAAGGACGTCGCCGCCGCACACCAGGAGGGCATCGGTCTCACGGACCAAGGGCACCCAGTTCTCACTGTCTATGCTGGGCAGCGCAGTCAGCTCGAGCATTCCCACGGATTTCCATCCCAGCTCGACCATGGGCGTCGACGTCTGCCCGGCAATCTGTCGCCATGTCATGACCGCCGTCCTGGGCAGCATGCCGTACATCGCCGTGGGGATACACAGGGCGGTGGACTCGGCGATGGGCTTGCCCAACATGTCGACAAGTGCGGCGCGGATACTGTCGTTGCTGACGCCGCCGGAGGTGAGGAGAAGCTTCATCGTACCTCCTTATTCATCGAGAGCCGGGACAAGCCGCGGCGAGGTGTAAAGGCTTTCGTACGCTGCGGGCTTTTGCGAGAGGTGAGTTAATCATGGTGCATCGACTTCCACAAATCGAGAGCTCAGCTGGCAGAGGCTGACCATCCCCTACGAGGCCAGCGTCCAGATCGCAAATATCAACAACTGGCCATGCTCCCACTTCTGCAGCGTGCTTCAGGACTTTTTGAAGCCGGAGAAATTCGTCGGATCTAACGGGTCTTGACGAAACCGAGCCAGGCATTAACTTAAACGGAGGCGCCTCCGTTTATTCGTGGCGCCCTTAAGTCTTAATTCTGATGAGCGCCGATCTTGGACAAGATATCACCGGCCTCGTCTTCCTGAAAATATCATATCGCAACCGGTAGACCGTCGAATAGAGTATTCTGGATTTCGTACGGTTGATCTTCGTGACGATGGCTGGAGCTTATCATGACACGAACCATTCATATTGCACTCGATATCAACGGGCAGCGCCACGAGCTCGACCTTGAGCCACGCGTGACCTTGCTGGATGCGCTCCGCGAGCATCTTTCGCTGACCGGCACGAAGAAGGGCTGTGACCAGGGACAATGCGGCGCCTGTACCTGTCATGTCGACGGCAAGCGCGTGCTCTCCTGTCTGACGCTTGCCGCTCAGGTCGAGGGCCGCAAGATCACGACAATCGAGGGTATCACTGGCGAAGCAGGTGACCTGCATCCCGTGCAGGCTGCATTCATCGAGCACGATGCTTTCCAGTGCGGCTACTGCACGCCGGGCCAGATCATGTCGGCGGTCGCCTGCATCCGCGAAGGACATGCTGGTTCCGACGCGGAAATCCGTGAATACATGTCCGGCAATCTCTGTCGGTGCGGGGCCTACAACAGCATCGTTGCGGCGGTGCGCCAGGCTGCGGAGGTGGCGTGATGCGGAACTTTTCGTATGTGCGGGCAAACTCCCCGACCGAAGCTAGCCAGGTGGCGCAGCAGGCCGGCGCATTGATCCTTGCCGGCGGCACGACTTTGCTCGATCTCGCCAAATGCGGGGTGACTGAGCCGGAGACTGTCATCGATATCGTCAACCTTTCCGGCATGAGCGGCATCACCGTCGATGCAGCCGGCGCGACGATCGGTGCGCTTGCCAGGATGAGCGAAGTTGCTGATCACAAGGACATTCGAGTGGCTTTTCCGGCGGTTTCGGAATCGCTGTCGCTTGCCGCCTCAGCCCAGCTTCGCAACATGGCGACGATCGGCGGCAATCTCCTGCAGCGGACACGCTGTTCCTATTTCCGCGATCCCGGCGCCTTCCCGGCCTGCAACAAGCGCAGCCCCGGTTCCGGCTGCTCGGCGATCGGCGGGGTCACGCGCAATCATGCCGTGCTCGGAACGAGCGAGGCCTGCATCGCCTCCTATCCCGGCGACCTGGCGGTTGCTCTGATCGCATTCGACGCAGTGGTCGAGACGGGCAGCCGCAAGATTGCCACCGGCGATTTTTTCCTCCTGCCCGGTGACACGCCGAATAAGGAAACGATCCTCCAGCGCGGCGAGATCATCACCGCTATCACCATTCCTGCGTCCGTCGCCGCCCGCAACTCGACCTACATCAAGGTCCGAGATCGGCAGTCTTACGAATTCGCGGCTGCGAGTGCCGCGGTCGGTCTGGAACTCGAAGCCGATGGACGAACGATCCGCGATATTCGCGTCGCGCTCGGTGGCGTCGCCACCAAGCCCTGGCGCGCGCGGGCTGTTGAGCAGATGCTTATTGGTAAGACCCTCGCTGCGGAAACGGTGGAGAAGGCCAGCCGGTTGGCCATGGAGGGTGCCGTCGAACATGGCGGCAACAGCTATAAGATCGAACTTGCGCCGCGCGTCGCCGCGCGCGCCATTTTGCAGATGGGAGGCCTGGCATGACCATGATGGAACCACGCAAACATGGCGATGCTTCCGACGGTACGGTCGGTGGCCGTCAGTCGCGCTTTGAAGGCAATATGAAGGTGACGGGAACGGCGACCTACGCCTTGGAATACCCTGTCGAAAACCTCGCCTATGCCGTCCTTGTGCAGAGCACGATCCCGGCCGGCCGTGTTCTGGAAGTCGACGTCTCGGCAGCGCTCGCCATGCCGGGCGTGTTGCTGGCCTTGACTCCGGATGACGATCTCGGCCTCAAGCTTTCGGCTGATTGGGGCGGCAACAAGCCGGTCGATGGCCCTTATTATCCGCTGCCGCGCGACGTGCAGTTCAACGGCCAGACGATCGCCGCCGTTGTGGCAGAAAGTCGAGAGCAGGCGACGGAAGCCGCAAGGCTGGTACGTGTTGCCCACGAAGAGGGTGAGTATGTCGCCGATCTGAACGATCCGAATGCCGGCGAGGGCAAGCTCGTAGATGCCTTGTCTTCTGCCTGGGGCGATGCCGAGGGTGCACTGGCCGCCTCACCGGTCCGCATCGAGGCCGAATATTCCACGCCGCGCGAATATCACGTGGCGATGGAACCCCATGGTTTGACGGCGAAGTGGGACGGCGACCAGCTGACGATCTGGGAGCCAAGCCAATGGTCGCACGGCATGGCGCGCATGTATTCCGAATGGTTCGACATGCCCTATGAGAATGTCCGGATCATCTCGCCCTTCATCGGCGGCGGCTTCGGATCGAAGGGACAGCCGCTCGCCTATGGTGCCGTTGCCATTGCGGCCGCAAGAAAGCTCGGCAGGCCGGTGAAGCTTGCGGTCACACGGCCGCAAAATTTTACCAGCTATGGCGGTCGCGCAGGAACCAGACAGAAGATCGCGCTTGGCGCAACGGAAGACGGTATCTTGCAAGCGATTGTGCATCGCGGCGCCAGCGAAACATCGATCTATGCCGATTGGCCGGAGCAGACGGGAGCTGCCACATCCATTCTCTACAAGGTGGAAAATTTCTCGTCGCAGCATCGCATCGTGCCTGTTAACAGCGTCACGCCCGGTGCCCTGCGTGGGCCGGGCAAGAATCCGAGCGCTTACGGCATTGAATGCGCGATCGAGGAGCTGGCCTATAAGCTCGGCATGGATCCGCTGGAACTTCGTCTGAAGAACGATGCCGATCACGACTACCAGTCGGGCAAGCCGTGGTCGACGAGGCGGTTGCGAGAGGCGCTCGTCGAAGGGAGCAAAGCCTTCGGTTGGTCGCGGCGCAGTCACGCCCCGCGCTCGATGCGCGACGGCAAGACGCTGATCGGATGGGGAATCGGGTGCGGCACGTTTCCGGTCATCCGGGCGCCAAGTGAGGCGATGATCCGCATCCTCTCCAATGGCAGAGTTGAGGTCGTCAGCGGCGCAATCGACATGGGACAGGGAACCTATACGATCCTGGCTCAAAGTGCGGCGGAAGTCTTCGGCATTCCGGTGGATCAGGTCGAAGTTCATCTCGGCGATTCACGCCTGCCCGGCTCGGCAATTGCCGGCGGCTCGATGCTCGCCGGGTCGATCATGGGGGCTGTTCATAAGGCTGCGGTCGCGGCGCGCGATGAGCTTATCGGCCTTGCGCTCAGCGATGCCAATTCGCCGTTCCGTGATACGGGTGCGAATACGCTGAACTTTGCCGAGGGGCGCATCGCGGCACCTCGCGGCGAAGCACCGTCGCTGACATTGGCGGAACTGATGTCGGTCCTGAAACGCGAAGAGATCGAAGTTCGGCGCAACACTTTGCCGGATGGCGCAAATGCCCAGGAGCAGCTTCAGGCCTGGACGACCATGGCTAAGGTTCAAGGCCCGACCATGGGCGATTTCTCCATGCACAGCTGGTGCGCCCATTTCGCCGAGGTGCGGGTCGACGAGGACTTCGGCACGGTTCGGGTTTCCCGCATGGTCTCCGCCTTTGATTGCGGCCGCCTTTATAATCCCAAACTGGTCGAAAGTCAGTGGCGAGGCGGCATCATCATGGGCATCGGCCAGGCGCTTCTTGAAGAAGGCTTGATCGATCAGCGCAACGGACGAACCGTCAACAACAATGTTGGCGACTATCTCGTGCCGACCAATTCGGACATTCCGGATATCCAGGTGATCTCCGTCGGCGTGCCCGATCACAATGCCTCGGCGCTCGGGGGCAAGGGCGTCGGCGAAGTCGGTATTGTCGGCGTGGCGCCAGCCATCGCCAATGCCGTGTTCCATGCAACGGGCAAGCGCATCCGCGACCTGCCGATTACACTGGAAAAACTGCTCTAACGGCAGACAGGTTTGAGCCGCACTGCGCAAGCAGGCGGCTCAAACTTTGGCCCGACCCCACGATAGGTCTTTCGTCGCTCGCGCCTGGCTCAATGCCTTGTCGGATATTCCAGCTGCAATGCAACGATATCGGATGTTCGCGACCCATAGCGCTCGGCGATTTGAGACAGCGCGTCGTCGAGAATTCTCGCAGGCGGAAGCCGGGGAATTTCCATGCTGAAAGCGCTGTTTTCCGCGGAACTATCGGGCACCAGCACAAGGCCATTGCGCGAGCGGACAGATGCCGCCTTTTCGGCAACGACCGCCTGCGAACGAAAGGTTCTGGACCATGCATCGGCGACCAGTGCCAGAGCGATTTCGTCGAAGCCATCCTGCGCCGGCAAGCGGATGGTCTCATGGCCCCAGAAGGCGAGATAGCTGGAAGCGAAGCGCCAGAGCCGGCCCGTGGTCATGTGAAATGGCGTTGCGTCATGAGTTGCGCTCCATCCGTCGACACCAAGGCCGGCTGCGACTGATTGTGCCTTTGCCCGTCCGCCGATCGCCTCAACGAGCGCAAGTGAAGCCGGGATCGAGGCGGTGACGCCGGTGGTGCTCATCACATTGCCGTCGACGACGTAGCGTTTGTTGCGCACCCATTGCGCCTGCGGGAAGGCGCGGCGCATCTTGTCGAAAGCGTACCAATGGGTGGTCGCGTGTCTGCCTTCGAAAACACCGGCCCGGGCCGCAAGCCAGGCGCCTTCGCAAATCGAGACGACCATTGCGCGTTTCGAGAATTGCTGACGGATCCAGGCGATGACATTGCGGTTGCGATCGTCATGCATGGCTGGGACAATGACGATGTCGGCACCTTCCGGATGGTCCCGATCGAAATCCGACATAGTCGTGTCCGGTTGAATTTTCAGCGCAGGCATCAGATCCACGACGCCCGCATGGGTCGAAACCACGAGTACGTCGGCGATGCCGGCGCTGTGGATAATGCCGTGGGGGACGATAAGATCCGTCGTCTCGGTGCCTTTGTTGTCCGCGACGATGACGATGAGGGGTCGTGTTCGCTGGGCCTTAAGCGGTGGGATTTGGAAGACGTCCTGACCTGCCGCGAAGGTGATCGAAGCCCAGCCGAGGGTGCCGAATGCGAGCGCGAACAGGAGAAGTATTTTCAGATTGAGGCGATACATGAGGATAGTCCGGAGTTGCGATGTTCTAGACTGGAGAATTATTCGCAGAGCGGACTGGCGGAAATGTCAAAGATATCGCAATTTACGCCAATGCAGATATCCGCACACCACCCCAGGCGCGTCGCCGTGATTGGATATGACGGCGTTCAGGCCCTCGATATCGTCGGGCCGATGGAGGTTTTCGCCATGGCGAACTTTCATCTGCCGCAGGGCATGCCACCCTATGAGGTCGTGCTTGCTTCTCCGGCGGGTGGGGCTGTGAAGAGTAGCTCTGCCGGAGGGCTGGTTTTCGGTGAGACCACCAGTCTGGAGCGTTTGCCTGCGGATCTCGATACGATCGTGCTGGCGGGCGGGAGCGAAGACGGGCTGCGGCAGGTGATATTCAGTTCGGCTCTGTTGGACTGGCTGCATTTGCGCAAAGCCGTCACCCGACGCATGGCGAGTGTTTGCACGGGCGCCTTCATACTTGCGGCCGGAGGATTTCTTGACGGCAGGCGTGCGACGACTCACTGGAGCTCCTGCGCTCTTCTGAAGGAGTTGCGTCCACAAATCGAAATCGAACCTGACGCGATCTTCGTTGCGGAGCCGCCGGTCTACACATCGGCGGGCATAACGGCGGGCATCGATCTGTGCCTGGCACTTGTCGAAGCCGATTGCGGCCCGCAGACCGCCTTGGCGGTCGCCCGCCAAATGGTTTTGTTCATGCGGCGTCCAGGCGGGCAATCACAGTTCAGCACCAGCCTCTCCATTCAGGCAAATGCGACCCCAAAGCTTCGCAAGCTTCTGAACGAGATCGTCGAGGAGCCTGCGGGAGATCTGTCGATCCCCGCTTTGGCGAGCCGGGCCGGAATGAGTGAACGCACATTTTCGCGCAGTTTCCGCAGGGAAACCGGGACGACGCCTGCACAATTCGTGGAGATTGCGAGGTTGGATCGAGCAAAAGCGCTTCTTGAAACCTCGGATTGGTCGCTCGCGCGCATTGCCGAGCGTTCCGGTTTTACAAGTCTGGATACGCTGCACCGGGCATTTCTCAAGCATCTTGGAGTGCCCCCAGGGTTTTATCGAGCGCGCTTCGGTTCAAAGATCTGAGCGACGCGGGGAGGATGCCTTCGTAATGATGATGGATAGGATGAGGCCGGGTCCGCTAACGGGTCCATGCATCCCGCCCTGGAAAAAACTTCTCCGATTTACACGATAAAAAACATGGAATGGCTTCTTATCCGTTTGAACTCTGCCATTCTCGGTGCGCCGCAGGGACGACGGCAATGGGATTTGACATAAGCGGGCGAGTTTTGGCCAATGCACGGTCGCTCGCGGCACGGTTTGACGAACAGGAAGAGAATTCATGACCTACCACCCCGATCCGGAACGCTATGACTCTGCCCATTTCCGCCGGGTCGGTCGAAGCGGCCTCAAGCTGCCGGCGATCTCCTTTGGCCTTTGGCACAATTTCGGCGATGCGACGCCCCTCGATACTCAGAGGTCAATTCTCTTCAAGGCGTTCGATCTCGGTATCACGCATTTCGATCTTGCCAATAATTACGGCCCGCCTGCGGGAAGTGCCGAGATCAATTTCGGGCATATCCTCAAACAGGATCTGGCGGCATATCGCGACGAACTGATCATTTCGTCCAAGGCCGGCTGGGACATGTGGCCCGGCCCCTATGGCCGTGGCGGTGGGTCGAAGAAGGCATTGCTTTCCAGCCTCGACCAGAGTCTTACCCGGCTTGGCCTCGACTATGTTGATATTTTCTACTCCCATCGCTTCGATGCCGAGACGCCGCTCGAAGAGACGGCCGATGCGCTTGCGCAGGCAGTCCGGCAGGGCAAGGCGCTCTATGTCGGCGTGTCCTCCTATTCCGGCAACAAGACGCGCGAAATTGCCGCGTTGCTGAAGGAGCGGCAGGTGCCGCTGCTGATCAATCAGCCGTCCTACAACCTGTTCAATCGCTGGATCGAGAAGGATCTGCTCGCGGCCTCGGACGAGGTCGGAGCGGGCATCATTGCCTTCACGCCGCTTGCTCAAGGCCTGCTGACGAACAAATATCTGAATGGCGTTCCGCAGGATTCCCGCGTCAATCGACCTGGTGGCGACCCGCTGCGGCCGGAGCATCTGAAGGAAGAAAATATCGAGCGTGCCCGTGCGCTGAATGAGATAGCCAAGCGCCGCGGCCAGTCGCTTGCCCAGCTCGCCATTGCCTGGGTCCTTCGTGATCCGCGCGTGACCTCGGCGCTGATTGGCGCAAGCTCGGCGCGGCAGGTGGAAGAGAACGTGGCCGCTCTCAACGATCTGAGTTTCAGCCCTGAAGAGCTTGCCGAGATCGACCGTTATGCCGTCGAAGGCGGCATCAATCTCTGGGAAAAGCCCTCGCATGAGGAACTGGTCTAAGAGGCTTTAACGATCTGCCCGATATGTCGGGCAGATCACCTTACGTCGGCCGACAGGCAGAAAAGTTCGCTCAACCATCATATTCGATGATTTCGAGACCGGCATTGTAGTCCGTTGCGTAGATCAGGCCGTTGGCATCGACGAAGACATCTGCGGACTGAATGACCTTCGGGCGACCAGGGCGGCGGTCAGTCATGACAGTCGGTCCCGCTGGTACGAGCGCACCCGTCTCGACCGGATGATACGGGTCGGAAATATCGAAGGCGCGAATGCCGGCGTTCTGCCAGGTCGCAAAGATCAGGGTTTCAGAGATGAAAGATCCCGGCCGGTTTTCGTGCAGATTGTGCGGACCGAAATGGCCGCCCTTCTTGGTGTAGCCGATCTCGGCGGGTATCGGGAAAGTCGAGATGCTGATCGGATTTTCCGGTACGCGGATGTCGAAGATCCAGGTGTGCTTGCGGCCGTCTTCCTCGTTGTCCAGCACTGCCTCATCCGCCACCACCAGAAGTTCGCGGCCCGGAAGCGGCAGCGGCGAGTGTGTGCCGCCGCCATAGGGCGGGCACCAGTTATGATGCTTGATGAGCTTGGGAGCCGAATGATCCTTGATGTCGAGAAGCGTCAACCCTCCGTCCCGCCAGCAGGCATAGGCCGTATCGCCGTGGACGAGCGCGTGGTGCAAGGCATAGCGCTTGCCATCGCCCCAGTCAGGCGCTTCTCCCGCCGCCCGGTTCATGCCGGGAAGCCACCATTGGCCGACGAGAACAGGTTTGGTCGGATCTGCCATGTCGATGGTGACGAAAATATAGTCGGTAAAGCCGTCGAGCAGCGCTGAGGCATAGGCATAGCGGCCGCCGACATACCAGAGCCGGTGAAACCCGACGCCTTCGACATCCAGCTGGCCGATTTTGCGTGGTCTGTCGGGCACGGAGATGTCGAATACGCTCATGCCCGCCGTCCAGGCGCGCGCGCGTTTTTTCGAAGCGACCGTCTCGCCCACCGATTGCGTGTAGTAAACCTTCTCGTCTGTGAACGTTTCGACATCGGCGAAGAGATCGAGAGCGTTGATGACCAGCAACAGGTCGTCATGGGTTTGTAGATGGATGTTCCAAGTATTTGCCGGTGCCGGCACGTAGTTCACGGTCTTCGGATTCTTGGGGTCGCGTACGTCGACGATCGAGAAGCCTTGCGACCATGGATGAGCGACATAGGCATGTCCTCGATGGACCATCAGTTGCAGTCCGTCGCCGCGGCCACCGATATCGCTATGGCCGATCAGCGTCATGTTGCGGGCGAAATCCGGTTTAGGCAGGTCGATCGATGCCATGGTTCCTCACAGGTCTGCTGAGAATGAGAAATGCCGCTCCGCAAAGGGAGCGGCAGATTCGCATGAAGCAATGTGTCTTAGTTCTTGGCAGCTGGAATCCATGATGCCGTTGCCGCGTCGCTTTTCAGGAAGGCGGGAAACTTCTGCTGCAGCTCCTCGACCGTGCCGATCTTGTTGCTGACCAGGTCGTCGCGAGTGATGAGCGTCGGCTGGAGGAGAACGGAACGGCCCGGGAACTGACCGGCAATGGCAAGCGAGACGGCGCGGACGGAGACTTCGCCGACGACGGCGGCGTTGGTCGCTGCAGTCGCGACCCAGGCACTGTCCGGTTCGACCATCAGCTGGATGTCCGCAGTGGAGGTGTCTACGCCATAAATCTTCACTTGGCTCGACAGACCGAGTTCGTCGATGGCGAGTTTTGCGCCCTTCGCGAATTCATCCCAGGGTGTGAAGATCACCGAAATATCCGGATGGGCGCGCAGCACCGCCTTGGTCTGATCGGCGACGGATGCCGGAACGGTGTCGTTGACGACACCCCAGACGGCCTTTTCCTTTAAATTGTGTTTGGCAATGAAATCCTTCCAGACGGCGTAGCGGCGGTCGAGCGGTGCGAAGCCGGCGACGTAGACGGCGCCGCCCGTGAAGCCTTCGCCCTTATCCTTGACGGCCTGGTCGAGGACGAGCCTGGCCATGTCCTTATCGCTCTGCTCGATCTGTGGCACCTGTGGATTGTCGAGGTCGACGTCGTAGGCAACAACTTTGATGCCCTTGTCGAGGGCTTTTTGCGCGATGTCCTTGAGGACTTCGGGGCGGCCATTGTTGATGATGATCCCGTCGACGCCGAGGTTGATGGCCTGCTCGATGAGATTGCGCTGCGTGTCGTTGTCGTTGCGCGCCTGCGAAACCGTGATGTTGACACCGAGTGCATCACCCTGCCGCTTGACGCCGGCCTCGAAGGCCTGCAGCCAGTCACCGCTGCCGAGGAAGCTGACGACAGCGATGTTGACCGTCTTCTTGTCGAAGGGAGCAGGCGCACCGGGGATGCCGGCAGCCGATGCGCCTGTTGTCAGAAGCGAGCCGGCGATGAACACGGCTGCGATCGAGGTGAACAATTTCTTCATTGAAAATCCATTGAACTTTAGGGTTGGAGTGAATGGTGACGCCGTTGTCAGGCGTTGCCGCGGCTGATGCCATAGGTAAGTGCAAGCGCACCGACGAGAACGGCGCCCTTGATGAAGTCCTGCGTGTAATAGGGCGCGTTCAACATGGTCAGGCCATTGAGGAGAATGCCGACGAAGACTGCGCCGATCGTCGTTCCCAGCACGTTCGGCCGGCGCAGACCGAGGACAGCAAAGCCGATGAGCGAGGCTGCGACGGAATCCATCAGCAATGATGCGCCGGATGAAACGTCGCCGCGTCCGACGCGCGCGGCAACAATGATGCCGCCGAGCGATGCGAGAATGCCCGATAGCACATAGGCGAAGGTCTTAAGGCGGGCGACATTTGCTCCCGCAAGCCGCGTTGCGGCTTCGTTGCCGCCGGTTGCATAGAGGAGACGCCCAAGGCGTGTGCGCTCGGTCAGGACGTAGAGCACGAGCGCGACGACCAGCATCAGAATGACGGGCAGGGGGATGGTTCCGAACAGGCTCGACCTGCCGATGGTCAGGAAGGCCGGGTCGACCTTGCCGGTTGCCGTGACCCCGCTCGGAAGGATCAAGCCTACGGAGATCGAGCGGCCGGCTGTCGGGATAAGCTGCAGACCGGTCAGAAGAAACATGGTGGCAAGGGTCGCAAGCAGATCCGGCACCTTCAGGCGGACGATCAGAAAGGCATTGGCGAGCCCGACGAGTGCACCGAAGGCAAGCACCAACGGGACGGTCTGATAGGCATTGAGATCGAGGACGATCATGGCGTAGCTGGCGGCCATGACGCTGGAAGCGGCAACCGCACCGACCGACAGATCGAAACCACCGATCGCGAGCGTGATGGTGACACCCGCGCCGATAATGGCGACGACGGAGACCGCCTGCAGAATGCTCATCAGATTGTTGATGTTGATGAAGACGGGCTGCGCGAAGCTGAAAATGAGGATCAGGACGAAGAGCAGGAAGAAGACCGCGCCTCGGCGCACAAGCTCCTTCAGCGAGAGCGTCTCGCTTGCCGGCTTTTCTTTCCCCCGGATCTGGGCAGTCCCTTCACTCATCTGACGTATTCCTCATTTTGCCTGATATCAGCAATCGCGGGAGCGACGTCTTTCAAGCTGTGATGTTCCATGACGAGCACTCGGTCGGCGACTTCGAGTGCTTCTTCCGGATCGGATGTTGCGATCAAGGTAGCGCGGTCGCTGTGGGCGCGTATGGCTGCGATAATGTCCTGGCGGGCTCCGACATCGACACCCTGGAAGGGCTCGTCGAGAAGCAACAGCCGGCTCGGTTCGGCCTCCCAGCGTGCGAGAACGACCTTCTGCTGATTGCCGCCCGAAAGCGACCAGACCGATGCCGCCGGCCCGGATGCCTTGATGCCAAGGCGGCCAATGGCCTTCTCCCCCTCGCGGGTCTCTCTCCCGGAGAACAGGAAGCCGGAGGGATACCATTGCTTCAGATGCGGTAGGCTGATCGTGGCCGCAATGCTCTCCCCCGGCCAGTCTGATGGCATGAGGGAAGAGCGATGACGGTCCGCGGCGGCCATGACGACACCATGTGCGATGGCCTCGGCCGGTGAGCGCGGTTTGTAGGGTTTGCCGTCCAGCAGCGCTTCGCCGGCGGCAAAGCGTTCTATTCCGAAGAGTGCCGAGAGCAGCCGGCTCTTGCCTGCCCCGAGGACGCCTGTGATTGCTATGACTTCGCCGGCATGAAGCGTGAGATCAAAAGGCACACTGTCGGACAGAAGCCTTACGCCTTGAAGCTTCAGGACTGTCCGGTCGAACTGCTCGCGGCGATGTGGGCGCGCCGCTTTCATCGACCGGCCGATCATCGTTTCGATGGCCGCGTCAAAGTCGATCGGTCGTGCAAAGGCGCCGACATTGCGGCCGCCGCGCAGGATGACGACCCGATCGGCCAGCGCGTCGAGGTCGGCGGTGCGGTGGGAGATGTAGAGAATGCTGATCCCGCGTGCTTTCAATTGACGAACGATCTCGTAGAGCCGTGCTGTTTCTCTCGCCGAAAGGCTCGCTGTGGGCTCGTCAAGGATCAGCAGCTGCGCTTTGTTCGATAGCGCGCGAGCAATGGCGACCATCTGTCGATCGGCGGTTCCAAGATCGCCGAAATCGCGATCTAGCGGCAGGTCGAAGCCCGCTTCCTCCAGGATCGCGGCAGCTCTCTTTCGGACCGAACGCCTCGACAGGAAGAAAGGTTGTCGCCCGTCCACGAACTGATTGAGCAGCAGCGCATCCGCGACCGAAAGCCCCGCGACGCCGACAACATCAGTGGACTGATGCACAGTGACGATGCCTTGAGTCACGGCCTGTGCCGGGCTGTCGGCACGATACTGCTCGCCGTTCCACAGGATGCTGCCCGAATCCGCGGAGTGGATGCCGGACAGGACCTTTACCAGCGTCGATTTACCGGCGCCGTTGGCTCCCATGAGCGCGACGATCTCGCCCTTGGCGATTGTCAGAGATGCATCCGCCAAGGCTTGCGTCGAGCCGAAAGCGCGGGACAGATTTTGGACGGTCAGCAGGGTCATGGAGGCATATTCGGTGAAAGTCTGCCACACTCGTAAGCTTCTGCTATCCGATCACAAGGGCGATCTTCCTTTCATCACCTATTCTATGGAAAAAATTTTCTATTTCCGCTTATGGCGGCGTGGGCGAGCGCAAGACGGGCTGTCGGTATAGGCATGTCTCGGCCGCAGCGACACTGCTTGGCTGATTAGGCAAGACGGAGATTATAGCGGGAAAACGGGCCTTTGCCTCGCTTAGGCGGGCACCCGGATGGAAGGAGAGCCCGGCGCAGGCTTCTGCGCCGGGCTACACTGTCGCTAGTTGATCGAGTCGAGATTGACGCCCTTGGTCTCGCGCACGAAGATCAGGCCGATGACCAGGGTCATTGCGGCAATCGCGATGGGATACCAAAGGCCATAGTAGATATCGCCCTTGGCAGCGCTCATCGCAAAAACAGTCGCCGGAAGCAGGCCGCCGAACCAGCCGTTGCCGATATGATAGGGCAGCGACATGCCGGTGTAGCGGATGCGGGTCGGGAACATCTCGACCAGAATGGCGGCGATCGGGCCGTAGACCATGGTCACATAGATGACGAGGATCGTCAGAATGAGGATGGTCAGCGGCCAATTGATGGCTGCGGGATCGGCAACCATCTTGAAGGCGCCACCCTTGGCAATGGTGTAGACGGGCATGTCAGTCGCGCCACCCGCCTGGTCAGCCGTCAAAAGCTTGGCCTTGACCAGATCGGCAACCGGCGTGACGGCCTTCTCTCCAGCCCGTACCGTTGCGGCATTGAGCCCGAGTTCAGGGTTTGCAGCAATGAAGGCATCGAGCTTTGCGTCCGGGACCTTGATTGGGTCGCGCGCCAGCGGGAAGCCGGATTTTTGCAGGGCAAGGTTCATGTCATGGGCAAATGCTGCCCCCTTGGCCGTCGCGTCCTTTCCGGCGGCGGTCGCATCGTAGGATGTCACGGTAGCATCGCCGACCTTGACGGTTGCCGGCTGGCCTGCCGGGCCTTCGGCGATCGTATAGGGAACGGATGATTTCGACAGGAAGGAGGTGGCGATGTCGCAGGAGTTGTTGAACTTTGCCGTTCCCACCGGATTGAACTGGAATGTGCAGTCGCCAGGAGCTGCGGTCACGGTGGCGCGGACCGTTTGTTCTGCCTGTGCAAGTGCTGGGTTTGCCGCGTTCGTCAAGGCCTTGAACAGCGGGAAGTAGGTCAGAATCGCAAGCAGAAGGCCCGCCATGATGATGGGCTTGCGGCCGACCTTGTCGGAGAGCCAGCCGAAGAACACGAAGAAGCCGCTGCCGATCAGCAGGGCGATCGCGATCATGATGTTGACCGACTGGCCATCGACCTTCAGCACGTTCTGCAGGAAGAACAGCGAGTAGAATTGACCGGCATACCAGACGACCGCCTGACCGGCGGTGAGGCCTAGCAGCGCGATAAGCGCAATCCTTGCATTCTTCCATTGGCCGAAAGCCTCGGAGAGCGGAGCCTTGGAGCCCTTACCCTCTTCCTTCATTTTCTTGAAGGCTGGGGATTCGCTCAGCGACATGCGGATCCAGACCGAGATGGCGAGCAGAAGGCAGGATACGAGGAACGGAATGCGCCAGCCCCAGGCGGCGAAGGCATCCTTGCCGACCGCATTCTGAACGATCAGGATGACGATCAGCGACAGGAACAATCCGAGCGTCGCCGTCGTCTGGATCCAGGACGTATAGTAGCCGCGCTTGTTGTCGGGCGCATGCTCGGCGACATAGGTGGCCGCGCCGCCATATTCGCCGCCGAGCGCAAGGCCCTGCAGCATGCGGAGGATAATGAGGATGACAGGAGCGGCGATGCCCCAGCTCGCTGACCCAGGAAGAACGCCGACCAGAAAGGTCGAAAGGCCCATGATCAGGATCGTGACAAGGAAGGTATATTTGCGCCCCACAAGGTCGCCGATCCGCCCGAAGACCAGAGCGCCGAATGGCCGGACGAGGAAGCCTGCCGCAAAGGCGAGCAGGGCGAAGATGTTTCGGGTTGCCTCCGGATAATCGCTGAAGAAGGCCGTGCCGATAAAGGCGGCAAGGGATCCATAAAGATAGAAGTCATACCATTCGAACACTGTTCCGAGGGATGAGGCGAAGATGACCTTCTTCTCCTCCCTGGTCATGCCTCGACTCGTCGTCTCGGCCACGGACGTGGTTGCCATTGCTCACTCCTCCCAATTGCACCAGGGACATCGCCAGTCGATCTGTCCGATATCCCCCATGATGGATTACGCAGGACTTTCCGGCCGAATGGGCGCGGAATGTCGCGCCAGTGGGTGCTCTCCCGATTTCCTCCCCCAGGAGATCACGCAGCTAATGCACCCGTGAGTTTTGGCTAAAAATTGAAAATTGCAATGCCTGCAACTGCTGCGGCTCAGGGAAAACTGTGTGTAAGTATCGCGAAATACGAATATATCGGCAAGCGGAGCCGTTGCGCCCTATTTACGCCGGAAAGGACGGTGCCAGGCCGCCGCATAATGCGCCGCGCCCGGCAAAATCAGAGCATATCGATTCAAGCCGTTTGCAGCCTGATTCACGCCGCCTGCAGCCGCAGGCGTTGCATGGGCGGAAAGGCGAGCGCGATGGCGGCCGCACCCAATCCCACCATCGACGATCCAATGAAAAGCCAGGAATAGTTGCCGAAGCTATCGAATATCCAGCCGCCGATCAGCGGCCCCGCTGCCATGCCGATGCTCGACAGCATCGATGCGGCGCCGAAGACGGTGCCGATCACCCGCGGTCCGAAATATTCGCGGGCAAGCACTGCGTAAAGCGGCATGACGCCGCCATAGGCGCTGCCGAAGACGACGGCCAGTGCATAGAATTGGCCAAGTTCGCTGACGCGCAAATAGGTCGCAAGCGCGATAGCCTGAACCAGAAGTCCCGCAATCAGCACAGGCTTGACCCCCAGCCGATCGGCAAGCG
Source organism: Rhizobium sp. NPDC092011 (assembly GCF_044756305.1). Classification (NCBI taxonomy): domain Bacteria; kingdom Pseudomonadati; phylum Pseudomonadota; class Alphaproteobacteria; order Hyphomicrobiales; family Rhizobiaceae; genus Rhizobium; species Rhizobium sp. NPDC092011. Next base: position 552,119 of record NZ_JBIVSO010000001.1, on the reverse strand, counting down.
TGCCATAGAACAGGCGCCCGCCAAGACCGGCCAGACCCTCGACGCTGTAGATGCTGACGGCCGCCATCGGCCCCACGCCACAGATCGTCGCGTAACTGACCATGTGAAAAATCGGGCCGGAATGGGCTGCGCAGCACGCAAAGAAGGTGGCACCCAGGACGAGGAATTGCGGCGAGCGGAAAATCCGGCCCAGCGGCAGGCTCTGCTCCGCCATCTGACCGTTCTCGCCGGTTTCCTCCGAAGGATCGGGTGCCCGCTTTACCAGCAGCGCTGCCGGTATCAGGAGAACCCAGGCCATGATCCCGATCAGAAGCATGGCGAAACGCCAGTCATAGGTGGAAATCAGGTAGCGGGCGAAGGGTGAGACGGTCATTGGAGCGACGCCCATGCCCGCCGACACCAGCGATACCGCGAGGCTTCTGCCTTTCTCGAACCATGCGGTCGTTGCTGCGATCATCGGCGCGAAGAAGGCGCTGGCTGCAAGCCCGACCAGAATGCCATAGGTCAATTGGAACTGAAGAAGCGAAGCGGCGCGGCTTGCCAGCACGAGCGCAAGCCCAAGCAGCAGCGCGCCGATGACGACAACGATACGGACACCGAAGCGATCGCTCGCAGCGCCCCACGCAAACGCCCCCAGCCCCATCACGAGAAAGTTCAATGTCATGGCGGCGGCGATGCCGGCATGTGACCAGCCGGTATCGGCGGCGATCGGCACCTGAAAGATGGCGAGAGAAAACATTGTGCCAAGCGCGACACAGGTCATCAGCGCCCCGGCGCCAACGATCACCCAACGATACGACGAACTCATCTCCCAGCTCCTCTTCAATGGTTCGACCCTCGACGGGAAGTATCCGCTATCCGTCTTTTGCAGCCCGTCTCAGCAAAGACGACCGCGCTCTCCAGATTTCGACATTGTCGCCTGAAAAATTTCTCGATAGCCGAAAACAGCGTATCGCCATTGCGCGCATCGGCAAGGCAATTTAATCTTGGGCTCATATAAGGCTGCTAAGGGTGCCGCCTCGATATTGGAGACCTGCTTCGTTGTTGCAGCGTAAGCGCGAGCAGGTCCGAATGGCATGCAAGCTTGACATGATACAGAAGCAGATCTTCACAGTCATGAGGCGGCATATTCAATGGCTCATATCGTCATCATCAATCCGCGTTTCGAAACGTCCTATTGGGGCATGGAACATGCACTGCCGCTGTTCGATGTGAAGGCCAACCTGCCGGTGGCCTGCCTGCCGTTGCTTGCGGCGCTGACGCCTTCGGAACATACCGTCACCCTGGTCGACGAAAATATCGAACCGATAGACTTCGACCTCTGCGAAAAGGCCGATATCGTCGCACTGACGGGGATGATCGTCCAACGTTTCCGAATGACGGAAATATTGACCGAACTCAAACGACGCGATTGCTTTACCGTCGTCGGCGGGCCTTGGGTGACGGTCAAGGAAGACTATTTCGGCAATCTCGTCGATGTCTCCTTTATCGGCGAGGCCGAAGAGACTTGGCCGCAATTCCTGCTCGAATGGGAGGCCGGCAGCCATGCACGGCGCTACGAACAGTCCGACAAGACGGATATGAGCAAGGTGCCGGTACCGCGCTTCGACCTTCTGAAAATGGACGAATACGCGGTCGGCAGCGTCCAGTTCTCCCGAGGCTGTCCCTTCACCTGCGATTTCTGCGATATCATCGTTGTCTTCGGGCGCAAGCCGCGCATCAAGCAAAGCGCCCAGGTCATCGCTGAAATGGAGGCGCTGCTGGCATCCGGCATGGATACCGCCTTTATCGTCGACGACAATCTGATCGGCAACAAGAAGGCGATCAAGGAGGTTTTGCGCGATGTCGTCGCCTGGCAGGAGCAGCATCATTACCCAATGACCTTTCTGACAGAGGCGTCGATCGATCTTGCCGACGATGCCGAGCTGATGCAGCTGATGGTCGACGCCAATATCCGGGTAGTCTTCATCGGCATCGAGACGCCGAACGAAGAGGCGCTGCGCGAAACCAAAAAGCTGCAGAATCTGCGCAAGGGCGGAACGATGCTGGAGAAGATCCACAGCATCCAGCAGACCGGCATGGAGGTCTGGTGCGGCATGATCCTCGGCTTCGACAGCGATGACGCGACCATCTTCGACGCGCAGCGCGTCTTCATCAAGGATGCGCGCATTGTCAACGCGATGATCGGCATGCTGGCCGCTATCCCGAAGACGCCGCTCTATGCGCGCCTTGCCAAGGAAGGGCGGCTCGATCACGACGACCCGCCCGCCTATGGCACCAACGTCATTCCGCTCAATCTTTCCCGCGAAACGCTGCGGGATGGGTATCTTTCGGTGCTGAGCGACCTGCATCAGCCGTCCGCCTATTTCGACAGGCTTGACGCACTCTACATCGATGCCAACATCAAACCGGAAAGCTCCCGCTTACGTCATCTGCGCCGTCACCCGTTGCGGCTGCTCGCGCTCAATGCAACATGGTCCTTGGAAGCGATCGGCATCTTTGTCCGATTGATGCGTCGCGTGAAGGAAGCGGATCTGCGTGCCGTGTACCGTCAGCGGTTTTTCAAGCTTTTGCGGCATCGGCGATCTCCTGTCATTCTGCAAATCTACGCGATCAAATGCGCCATGCATTACCACGCCCATATCATGGTCCAGCAGATGCGAACCGGCGGCGGGATCGTGAACTCGTTTTGACCGACTTCGAGGTGCGGACGCCGAGCTGAGGATGGCGCCTCCCGTGCATTTCCATCTCGGTTGTCGCGCCGTTGCTCGGGATACTGCTGTTGCATCTGCGCAACACATTTTGCGAGATATTTGCAATTCGAAATTGTGGGGGTTGCCGATCGTCTGATCTTGCGTATTATCTGCTCGTCCGCAAATCAAATACAGGAGGCGTGAAATGCATCATCAGCAAATGTTTACAAACGCCACTGGCGGAATGATCTCGATGACCTTGGTGTGCTCGGCACCAAATTCTCGACGACTCTATAATTAAAGCTCTAAAAGGCTTTATCTGCTGCCATCAGGCGCATCCCCATTAAACCCATATGACTTGCTACGGGAATAATTTGACTCGTCGTTGACGTGTCAGCTCCTGAGGCCAGTCGAGCTTCAAGAGGACCTGGCGGCTTAATTGCGCCGGGAAGGATAATGACGTCTTCACAATTATTGGTTGCCGAAAACTTAACGGCAACGGTCGATGAACTGTACCAGAAATTCGGTGCGTGGAGGACTGCACGTGCCTTGCTGTTCGTCATCTGGCGGCAGCGGCAAACGCTGAAGCAGGTAGCCGAACTCTCCGACTACCAGCTTCGCGATATCGGTCTTCCCGAGCGGCAGAGCACCTCGCGCTCTCCGCATTTCATGCCGCCGCATCTGCGCCGCTTCGATTGATTCGGAGCGGACGCCGATGAGCGGTTCCCGGCAAATTGCCGACCGAAATGACTGGTTCAAGCAGTGTCCCTTGCCTGTAAAGCCGGGATGCGGAGAACATTGTTCGCGGAACAGAACGATGCGATTTTGTGCGCCAAGGCTTACATTTAAGCTCGTTCCAGTCACAATCCCGACAGGGGAAGGCAAGCAATGCTTTCCCCTGTCGATTTGCGAGTACTGATCCCTCACCCTTGCGAGCTTTTTGACGATAGATCCCTGCTTCGGTCGCTGAAGCCTCGGCTCGACAAGGGGGTCGCAATGTTCTCGCAATCCGCCTATGCAATTCAGGCATTCTTTGCGCAGAGGTGGGACATTGCGAATACTGCTGCTTGAGGACGAGCCGGAGATGGCATCCGCGCTGTGTAGCGCGTTGCGAGCCCGCGATGCCGTTGTCGATCATATGATAACGCTTGCGGATGCGGAGGAGGCAACAAAGGTTGCCGTGTACGATGTCATTCTTCTGGACAGGCAGGTACCCGATGGCGATGGCCTGTCGCTCATTCCTAAACTTCGTTCAAATGGCGTAAGTGCCCCTGTTATCGTGTTAACGGCGCGCGGGCAGCTCGACGACCGCATAGATGGGCTCGATACCGGAGCCGACGACTACCTCGTCAAGCCTTTCGCCGTCGAGGAGCTTCTTGCACGATTGCGCGCCGTCATGCGCCGGCCGGGCGATGTTCGCGCCGAGGTGGTTAGTCTCGGGCGGATGTCTTACGATTTCGGGTGCCGGGAGGCGCACGTGAATGGCCGCCGGTTCGATTTGCCGCGCCGGGAATTGCTGGTGCTCGAGACGCTGGCCCGCCGCATCGGCCGCACTGTTCAGCGACACATGCTCGAAGAGGCCGTCTATGGGTTTGAAGACGATATCCAGTCCAACTCACTCGATGCCCATATTTCCCGACTGCGGCGCAAGCTCATCGACGCAGATGCCGGCCTCGAAATCCATCCGGTGCGTGGTATCGGCTATCTCCTGAAGCAGACCTCATGAGTGCGGGCCAGCCTTCGCTGCGATGGCGTCTGGTGCTGCGGCTCGCCTCGTTGCAGGCGGTGCTTCTGAGTATCCTTGCTATCCTGATCGTCGCAGCCCTCTGGATGACCGGAAGCGTCATCTCGCTTCAGCCGGAGGACGAAACCATCGATGCGATCGCAGAGTCGATCGAGCGCGCAAGTGACGGCACACTTGCTATCAAGGTTACGCCGGCACTCGAATCGCGTCGCGCGGAACTGCCCGATCTCTGGTTTGTCGTGAGAGATCGCGCCGGCTCGATGATAACAAGCGGGAAGGTGCCGCAGGTCTATGCAGGCATCGGCGGCACTCTCGACGGCATCGGCCAGGCGCGCTTCGGCAGCAACTTCGGTGGAGACATCGTTCCGGTCGCGCGGCTCCAATGGGTCGGTTCGCCGGCAGGCAAGATACAGGTTTTGACGGGTGTCGACGGTAGCGTCTCGCCAACGCGGGTGATTGCCGCGACCGGTCTCGTCTTTTTCAGCACTCTCCTGCCGCTGCTCGTCGTGACGGCGGTTGCGACGGTGGTGGCGGCACCGCTTGTGGTTCGCCGCGCTTTTTCGTCGCTCGATTCCGCCGTAACCCGCGCTGGACAGATCGATGTCGATCGACAGGGAACGCGGCTGCCCATCGAAGACGTTCCCCGAGAGATCCTGCCGCTTGTCGAAGCGGTCAACGATGCGCTGAGCCGATTGGATGAGGGCCACGAGCGCCAGAAGCGGCTTTTTGCCCATCTGGCGCACGAGTGGCGCACCCCCGTCGCGATCCTGCAGGCGCGTCTCGATGGTCTCCCTCCCGGCCCGCTGAAGGAGAGGATCTTCGAGGACACCGTACGGCTTGCGACGCTGGCGGAGCAGTTCCTCGATCTGCAACGGCTCAATCATCGATTTGAACCCACGCCGGTCAACCTCGTCGATGTGGCGCGTCACGTCGTATCCGAACTGGCGCCGCTTGCGATCGCCGCCAACTACGAGCCTTGCTTCCATGCAGAGGAGGACGAGGTTGAAATTATTGGTGATCGCGTCGCCCTCGAGCGCGCAGTTGCCAATCTCGTGCAGAATGCGATCCAGTATGGCGGCCGGAAGGGCACGATTACTGTCGATGTCAGCCGGGCAACCGGGATTACCGTGACGGATGAGGGCAAGGGAATTCCAGCCGACGAACGCGCGCGCATCTTTGAGCCGTTTCATCGGCTTACCGGCTATGGCAAGGGCTTCGGTCTTGGCCTCAACCTCGTGCAGGAGATTGCCAGGCTTCATGGCGGGCAGGTCTCGGTATTGGAGGGGCCGACCGGCGGTGCGGCCCTTCGACTGAGTTTCCCGTCGGCGGCATAGGCCATTACGTGGCCGATCGATGCAATGTTCCCGCAATCGGCGCGACGGTAGGATTCTTGAGCAACAGTCGAATCTCCAGGACCGCACGGACGGGAACAGATGTCCAACACGTCATTATTTATGCGAACTCTCTTGAGCAATCCGCGCATGGTGGGTGCAATAGCGCCATCAGGGGCAATGCTTGCCGACCTTATCACCAGCGAGGTGAACTCGGCTTCCGGACCCATTCTCGAACTTGGGCCGGGAACAGGCGTTTTCACCGAGGCGCTGCTTGCCCGCGGCATCCGGGAGAGTGACCTTACCCTGGTGGAATTCAGTACGGATTTCGCGGTCATGCTGCAAAGGCGCTTTCCCGATGCCCGCGTTTTGTGCGCCAATGCCGTAAGGCTCGGTACCCATATCCCCCGGGAAAGCCCTCCGTTCGGTTGCGTGATCAGCGGCCTGCCCCTTTTGAACATGTCGCCAAGAGCAGTCGTTGCGATCCTCGATGGTGCGTTGTCGCGCTTGCGCGAGGGCGGTGCGCTCTACCAGTTTACCTACGGGATGCGCTGTCCCGTGCCGCATCGACTGCTTGATCGCTTCGGCTTCAAGGCGACGCTGCATGGACGGGTGCTACGCAACTTTCCGCCCGCGCGCGTCTATAAGATCGTCCGGCGAAGGCCGTTGAGGCAGGCGGTGGCCACGGCATGATCAATCAAGCAGACGTCCTCGATTTCCTGCCGGCCCTTGCGGCATGGGGCCTGCTCGGCCTGGCTCTTTGTTCCACCGTAGAGAAGCTGATACCTGTCATTCCCTCTGGCGGCATGCTCATCATGCTCGGGATGTTCGGCGTATCCAGCCTGAGCGATATGCCGGGCGTCGTCGCCGTTACGGCGGCGGGATCAACGGCGGGTTCGTTGTTCTGGTATATGCTGGGTCGATGGTTCGGCCCCAAACGCGGCGATGCTCTTGTCCTGCAGATGGAAAAGCGTCTTGGCGTGCAGTCCGGATGGTATTGGCGGCTAAAGGACGGGTATCGTCATCACCGGTTTGGCGTCACCTTTGTCGGCCAGATCATTCCGGTTGCGAGGGTCTATCTCGCCTTTCCCGCCGGGGCGCTTGCCTTGCCAGCAATACGCTTTGCGGCCGCAACCTTTTTGGGCGCAGCCCTCTGGAACACGCCTTATCTCCTATCGGGTTACATGTTGCGCAGGCACATGTTCGATCAGGACATCGCATTGCCTGCGGCCTTCGCCGCGATCATGCTCGCCTATCCGCTGCTGTTCATGGGGTATCGTCTCAGCCGGCCAAGCCGCGATGCGGCTCGGCCGTGAGCGATCACTAAACCCTCAAACGGTCAGCATTGCATAGATAACGCCGCCGTTCTCACCGCGCGTGACGGCGCTGCCGGTGATCGGGTGCTTGACCTTATCGACGATCGATTGGACATCCCGGTCGGTTCGCCAGATCAGCGGCCAATTCATGAAGGTTTCCATGTAGCCTTCAACGCCGATATCCTGGGCAAAGTTCGCGAGAAGGAATTTGCCGCCCGGCTTCAGCATCTGCAGGCAACGTTCCGTCAATTTCACGGCAACGCTTTCGGCCAGATAATCGTAGAGCCCGGCTGCATAGATGAAATCGAATGTGCCAAGCTTCTGCGCCCGCCCGAGGATGGTGCGGACGGATCCGTTTACCGCTTCGATGCAACTGCCATGGAAAGCAGAGCTGACGGAGCCGACGCTGATGGGGTCCTGGTCGAGTGCGACCCAGCGTCCGAGCTTGTCGCCCTTCAAGGCATCCGAGCGCTCGGCTTCGCGCAGGTGCCCGGCTGCGATTGCCAGGATTTCCGCATTCGGCTTCTCGCTGGCGACGGCATCGACATGCGCGGCGAGAAGATCACGCCGTTCGCGCACCGCGACTGCCGATGCTGCCTGTCGCGTGAAATCATAGATTTCAGCCCCAAGCGGCGACGCTTCTTTCACTTGGGCGTTCACTGCGGGGTGCTCGTAGATGAAATCCAGCAATTGGGCATCACCGCTGTACCCGCGGGGCTTTTCGAAAGACCATCGGGTCAAGGGATCTTGAAGCAGGAAGGACGAGACTGGATGCATCTGCGCCAGAGAAGCAAGGTGCGTCCAGGTCAGAGGCGTCACTTTGTTCTTCAGCACCTGCAACCGTTCGGTCAGGGCTTTCATGATGCCTTGAACGGGGGCGTTCGCTTCGAATGCCTGCTGGGTCAACGATAGAATGAGGGCGAGTTCGGCTTCGCCCTCCTTAGTCTGGTCGGTTGTAAAATTGTTAACCGTTGATCTCGCGTGTTCCGAGATCGACTGCGCGGTCACAAGGCTATAGCCATCGAGAGCGGTTTGAAATTGTTTCAATTTTAAATGATTCCGTGAAGACTATGAAAACCATATCTCACATAAAATGTGAGCGCTATGGTTTTGTTAATGTCACGGTTGCAACGCTGTCGTTATCAAACGAAGCAAATTAGCAGCCCGGTGAAGTGAGCATTTTGTTCGGTTGAGCGATGCAAAGTGAACTGCGGTGGACATGAAGTCTCGGCTAACTCGGATGATGGTGAACATGCGTCGATTGTCGAGAGGAAGCGATCCTGACCGGGGAGGGCCACGCCGGACGAGCGACCCTATCGGGTTGCGCGCTCTCTATAGGGATTACAGCAACGAGGCGCGCCGTGCCGTGGCCCGCAGCGGGCTTTGGCTTGCCGTGCCCGTCTATGTTCTTTTCCTGATAACCGACCTGATCTTCATTCCCGACGTCTCACACGTGACGATTCCGGCGCGCTTCCTGATCGGCAGTGTCTCGCTGCTGGTCCTCGAAATCCAATTCGCACGCCAGCGCCGTGCCGGCGAACTTGAGGCTACATGCGCAGCCGCGGTGGTTCTTGGCTATATCGTATGGCTGGTGCCGGCGTTGCAGACTGCCAATGCCGAGGCATTTTCCTATTACGCCGCTTTCGGCGCAATCTTCATGATGGGCGTCAATCTGTTCTTCAGCCTCGAATTCAGCCTAGCGGTTGCCTCTTCGGGGCTGATCTTCGTTTCCTTTCTGTTGTCGCTCACTCAGTTCCACTACAGCCTGGCCTATTGCCTGGCGTTCACGACCTTCTATTCCTGCTGCTTCGTTTTCACATCCTACGTGAACTGGAAGCTGAACAACGAGCGCTTCAACGTCTTTCTCAACGCCAGGGAGGCCGAGCTGCAGCAGCGCCAGGCCACGGAGCGAGGCGAGGCCCTCTTGCGTCTGTCGATCACGGACTCGCTGACCGGTATGGAGAACCGAAGAGCTGCCGATATCCGCCTCAAGCAGTTCTGGGAGCGCTGGCGTCAGGATGCAGTGGCGTTCGCGGTTCTGCTGGTCGATGTCGATTTCTTCAAGAAGTACAACGACTATTATGGCCATCAGGAAGGCGATCATTGCCTCGTCACGGTCGCCAATGCCCTGTCGGATATCGTTGCCCCGCTGGGGGCTACGGTGGGGCGGTACGGCGGCGAGGAATTCATCGTCATTCTGGATCTGGATCGCGGCGCGGAAGCTCTGGCTTTGGCGCAAGCCATTTGCGAGGGGATCGAAGCCCTCGACATTACCCACGCGCAGCGGCTGGACGGCTTCCGACACGTTACCGTCAGCGTCGGAGCGACCATTACCAGGGAGCTTGCCGGCACAAAACTGGAGAACATCATCAACGAGGCCGACCGCGCCCTCTATTCCGCCAAAGCCAGCGGCCGGAATTGCGCGAGGATATTCGACCCGAACGAACTTCCGGGCGGGGATGCGAGTGAGAATATCGCGGCCATACTGAAAATTGCGATCCAACAAAACCTCGTTTCGCTGGTCTATCAGCCGATCCAGTACATGCAGACGGGTGAGATCGGCGCGTACGAAGCCTTGATGCGGCTGCAGCTTCTCGACGGATCGAGCTCGTCGCCGGCGGTTTTCATTCCGATAGCGGAGCGCACGGGCGCTATCATCGAGCTTGGCTATTGGGCGATCAGAAGAGCATGTTGCGATCTGCTTTCGCGCGATCTCGTGGAAACCGTCAGCGTCAATGTTTCTCCGATCCAGCTGCGCGCGCCCGGCTTCGCAGCGCAGGTCGCCGCAATCCTGGCCGAAACGGGTATCTCGGGGCATAGGCTCGCCTTCGAGATCACCGAAGGCGTCGAGATGGAAATACGCCCGGACGTGCTCGACAGCATTCAGGATCTGAAGAGACTCGGGATCAAATTCTGGCTCGACGATTTCGGGACCGGATTCGCCGGGCTTTCCTGGCTGCGTCTGATGGAATTCGAAACCGTCAAGATCGACAAGTCCTTCCTTCACGATGCGGTAAATAGTGAGGGCGCGAAGGTCCTGCTCGAGGACATTATCGGCCTCGTACGCAACCGCGGACATCGGATTCTGGTCGAAGGCGTCGAGGATGAAGAGCAGCTCGATCTCGTCAAATCCTTTGGCATCGACGCCGTTCAAGGATACCATATCGGCCGGCCGGCCCCGCCGCTCAAACATCCAATTGTCTCAAGGCGGACGGAGCGCCGGCGGTGGCAGGCATCGGCTTGAGCCGGCACGAGGACAATCGCAAAGGCGACGAGTATGTCGAGTGCCGATCTTTCTGAAATCTATCGAGGCTACATTGACTGCCTGAATCGGCAGGATTGGTCGAGCCTTGCCAATTTCGTCCATGACGATGCTCGCTACAACGGCGACTACATAGGACTATCCGGCTATCGCGAGATGCTTGAAGGGGACTTCCGCGCGATACCCGATCTTCACTTCAATATCGTTTTTCTGGTCTGCGAGCCGCCGCGCGTTGCCAGCCGCCTCTATTTCGACTGTGCTCCGAATGGAATGCTGTTCGAAATGCCGGTAAACGGCAAAAGGATCCAGTTTACGGAGAACGTCTTCTACGAGTTCTCGGAGGGGCGCATCCACGACGTCTGGTCGATCATCGACAAGGCGGCCATCGCCGCTCAGATTGAGGCTCCATAATCGTAACCGGCCCGCAGGTTATTGTTCGGGGGTCAGGTGAGGCCGTTGCCTGCGCCCTCAGAAATCCGGAAATTCGACGAGCTTGGGCGGGCTGTCGCAGGCGGGTCATGCCGTGCTCGGGATCGCTGCACTGGTCGCAAGATCGGTCTCGATGAAAATGCACGATCTATCGGCGGTCTGCAGCAGTGTGTCCGCAACGCTGCCATAGGAAAGGCCGCCGCTTGCTCTCTTGCTGACGCCAAGAACGATCAGATTGTATTTGCCGCTACGGGCGTGACGAAGGATGGATAATTCTGGCGACGGTCCCTGCTGGACCACTTTTTCGACGTCTACCCCGTAGTAATCAGCGATCGCGCCGACCTTCTTGAGGATATCCTGTTGATCGTTGCCTTGATCGCTGATGCGGGGGATGGCTCTGACCTGCCGCGGCTCGACGATCAGCAGCAGAGCACAATGGGCGCCCGCTGCCTTGGCGATCGCCAGGCCGAATTCCGCCGCACGAATGGAACGTTCCGTGCCGCTGACAGGCAACAGAATCCGCAGTTGGTTGGGATGGTCCGGAAGGGAGCCTCGGGCCGTCACGATAGCGGTCGTTCCCTGAAAGGCGGAGGTCATGATGTGCAGGGATGCGCTGAAACGGCCTTCCTCGTTCATGGAGGGCTCTATGCCTGCGAATAGAAGATCGTGGCCAGTGCCGGATACGTCGGCGAGCACTTTTTCCAGGCTGTCGTCCTTCTCCCGAATGGTGACATGGATATCGCCCTCACTCGCCAGGTCGTGTTCGGGCGGGGCCGCGGCGAGCAGTTCAGTCGCGCATTGCCGTAGATCGTCGGCGAAGGCTCGTGCTTGCGACGTCGCCGTTAGTGTCGTCGTCTCAGGATCCTTTTTCATGTCGTCGAACTTCTGTACGTCCAGAACGGTGACCGGCATCTTGCGCGCCAGAGCGAAGAATGCCGCGATCCAGGTGGCAAGGCGGCTGCTTTGCGAACCATCGACCGCCAGCAGGATGCGCTCGAAGTTTGCAAGGAAGCTTTCCTTTTCGAACTGTTCGCGCTCAAGCCTGTCGCGCTCTTCCTCTCGCAATGGCAGGCGCGCCAACGCCCAACGAAGCGTCGGCGGCATGGCCATCGTTGTAATGACCGCCATCGCGACGATGACGGAGAAGAGCTTCTCGTCGAGGACGCCGACGGATAGGCCGATGGTCGCGACGATCACCTCGGTCGATCCTCTGGCGTTCATGCCGCAACCGAGCGCCAGAGCCTCCGATCCGGAATAGCCGCCGAACTTGGCGGCGGCAAAGGCACCGCCGAATTTGCCAATGCTTGCGATGACAACGACAGCCGCAGTCAGCAATAGGATCGAGGGATCGGCAAGCACGGTCAGATCGGTTTGCAGGCCAGTCAACCCGAAGAAGACGGGCATGAACAGCGCAGTCGTCAATCCTCGAAGCTGCACGTCGATCTGACGCGTCAGAATCGGAGATTCGCCGACCAGAATGCCTGCGACGAATGCGCCGAGCACCGTATGGACGCCGATCAGGTTGGTGATGATCGCCATCCCGCCCATGATCGCGATAATCGCACTCAGCACCGGCAGGTCACTGCGGAAATTGTCATTGGTCCAGCGGATGATTTCGAAGACGATTCGACGGCCGATGGTGAAGCTGACGGCCATGAAAGCGAGCGTGCCGATCACGCTGGTCGCCAGCGTGGTAAAATCGACCATGCCTTTTTCGGCGAGCCCGAAGGTTATGGCGATAATCACCCACCCCACCGTATCGTCGATGATGGCGGAAGCGACGATCAGCTGGCCGATGTTCCGGCGCATGAAGTCCATCTCGCGCACCACGGAGGCGACGATCTTCACAGAGGAGATGGAAAGCGCGGTGCCCAGGAAGAGGGAGGTGACCAACCGCTTCTGGGGATCGGGAATCAAGGAGTCGGGAATGAGCTCCCCCAGAGCGAAGCCCGCAGCGAAGGGAATGACGATGCCTGTCAGCGATACGCCAGCCGCGGATTTGCGCAGCCGCTTCGCCAGTCCCAGGTCGGTCTCCATGCCGGCGAGCAGCAGAAGAAAAAGGATACCGAGCTGACCGACCGCATCGGACATGCTTTTTTGAGCCTCGTTCGATGGAAAGAGGCTCGCTTGCGCGTGCGGGAAAATCAGGCCGAAAAGAGAGGGACCGAGAATGATGCCGGCGATGATCTGGCCCATGATCGACGGCTGGCCGATGCGCACCATCAATTCACCGAGCAATCTGCCCGATACGACAAGCAGGACGATCTGAATCAGAAACAGCCCTTCCGAGGGATGGCTGGCCTTTTGTCCCTCCGCTGCGAAGGCGCTTTGAGCAATCGACAGCGACAGGATGATGGCAATAACAATAATAAGGAAGTTCGACGAAAATGATTTTATGCAATTCTGGCGTGACGACATGGATCGATCCCACTGACTAGTAGGAAAACGCATCAAAGCCGTTGCCGTTCCCGATCACATCGGCAATTGCCGCCTTATTTGGTTTGCCGTGCGAATGCAGTGGCAAAGCTGGTCCGCCGCGGTGTGGGCGGCGGACCATGGTCGATAGAAACGGTCACACCCGCTCCAGCGCGATGGCAATGCCCTGACCGACGCCAATGCACATGGTCGAGAGCGAATAGCGCCCGCCAGTTTCCTTGAGCTCGAGTGCCGCCGTACCGGTGATGCGAGCGCCGGACATGCCGAGCGGATGGCCGAGCGCGATCGCGCCGCCGTTGCGATTGACGCGGGCGTCATCATCGGCAATGCCGAGTTCGCGCAGCACGGCAAGCCCCTGCGAGGCGAAGGCCTCGTTGAGTTCGATGACGTCGAACTGCTCCTGACGCAGGCCGAGCCGGGCCATGAGCTTGCGCGAGGCCGGAACCGGGCCGATGCCCATGATGCGCGGAGGCACACCGGCCGCCGCGCCGCCCAGAATGCGGGCGATCGGCGTCAGGCCGTATTTCTTCGCGGCTGCTTCTGAAGCGATGATGAGGGCTGCGGCACCATCGTTGACGCCGGAGGCGTTACCGGCCGTCACTGTGCCGCCTTCCTTCTTGAAGGGAGTGCCGAGCTTGGCAAGCGCTTCGATCGTTGTGGCGCGGGGATGCTCGTCCTTGCCGACGACGATAGGATCGCCCTTGCGCTGCGGGATGGTGACCGGGGTGATTTCCTTGGCGAGGCGGCCGTTTTCCTGCGCTGCGGCAGCCTTTGCCTGCGAGCGAACGGCGAAGGCGTCCTGGTCTTCGCGTGTGACCTTATAGTCTTCCGCGACGTTTTCGCCCGTCTCCGGCATGGAGTCGACGCCATACTGCTTCTTCATCACGGGGTTGATGAAGCGCCAGCCGATGGTGGTGTCATAGATCTCGGCGTTGCGCGAAAAAGCGCTTTCGGCCTTGGGAAGCACGAAGGGCGCGCGCGACATGCTCTCGACGCCGCCGGCAATCATGATGTCTGCTTCGCCGGCGCGGATGGCGCGGGCGGCTGCGATGATGGCGTCCATACCGGAGCCGCACAGGCGATTGATCGTCGTGCCGGCCGCGGAAATGGGCAGACCGGCAAGCAGGGTCGCCATACGCGCGACGTTGCGATTGTCCTCGCCTGCCTGGTTGGCGCAGCCATAGATCACGTCGTCGATGGCTTCCCAGTCGACCGAACCGTTACGCTCGATCAGTGCCTTCAGCGGCACGGCGCCGAGGTCATCGGCGCGAACGGAAGAAAGCGATCCGCCAAAGCGGCCGATCGGGGTGCGAATATAGTCACAGATAAAGGCTTCGGTCATCAGGCTGCCTCATGGGCTTTCTTGGTGCGCGCGTTGATATCGCGCAGGACGGATAGTTCGGTTTCGGTTGGCGGGGGCGTCTCGATCACCTCATCGGCAAACTTGATCGCCCAGCCGCAATTCTCTTTTATCTGCTCAGGGGTTACACCTTTGTGGATCGACACGACAGTCAATTCCTTGGTGGTCGGATCAGGTTCGAGAACACAGAGATCGGTAATAACGCGAGTCGGACCTTTCGTCTTCATGCCCAAGCGTTCGCGGTGATTGCCGCCCTCGCCATGACCCATCGAGGTGATGAAGGGCAGCTTCTCGACGAAGCCGCGCTTGGAGAGCGCCATGGTGATGAAGATCTGGCCGCAGTTGCTGGCAATTTCCGGTGCGCCGCCGCCGCCGGGCAGGCGGACCTTCGGGTGATCGTAAGGGCCGACGACCGTCGTGTTCAGATTGGCGAACCTGTCGATCTGCGCGCCGCCGAGGAAGCCGGTGGTGATGCGGCCGCCCTGCAGCCAGTAGCGAAACATTTCCGGCACGGAAACGGTGAAAAGCGCGGTGTCGCAAAGCTCGCCGTCGCCGATCGAGAGCGGCAGCACGTCGGGCTTGGTGCCGACAGTGCCGCTTTCGTAGATGAGGGTGATGTCCGGCGCATGGGTGAGCCGCGCGACGTTGCAGGCGGCAGATGGCGCGCCGATGCCGACGAAGCAGACGTCGTCATTCGTCAGCGCGCGGGCGGCGGCAATCGTCATCATTTCTGTGGGCGTAAAATCGCTCATCTTGACCTCCTTACGCCGATTTGACCGGCTGCTTGCCGGCATGTTTGGCAAAGTCCTCGGGACCGGCCTTCATCACGTGCTCATCGATCCAGGCCTGGAAGCTATCGCGATCGCGGGCGATTTCGTCCCAGGCGATATAGAAGGCGTTGGAGCGCTTGTAGTAGCCCTGCGCGTAGGAAGGGAAGGCTCCGCCCGGCACGGCTGCGACCGCTGTGACCGCCCAGGTCGGCAAGACGACGGAATTGGGCGACGACGGCTTCAGCTCGTCGACAATTTCCTCGACCGTGACGATCGAGCGCTTGGCGGCGAGTACCGCTTCCTTCTGGACGCCGACGATGCCCTCCAGCAGCACGTTGCCCTTTCGGTCGGCACGTAGCGCATGGATGATGGAAACGTCCGGCCTGATGGCAGGAACGGCGGCGAGAACTTCGCCGGTGAAGGGGCAGGTGACGCTTTTGATGTTCGGATTGACCTTGGGCAGATCGGCGCCGATATAGCCGCGCAGCATGGCAAATGGCAGGTTCGCCGCGCCCGCTTCATAGGCATTGGCCATGGCGGCATGGGAATGTTCCTCGATCTCGAGAGGGCGAGGCCATTGGTTCTCGACAGCATCGCGGAAGCGATGGAGGGAGCCGACGCCGGGATTGCCGCCCCAGGAAAATTTCATGCCTCGCGCTGCACCGACGCCGATCAGCTGGTCATAGAGAATGTCCGGCGTCATGCGGATCAGGAAGAGGTCCTTCTTGCCCTGACGGATGACTTCGTGGCCGGCGGCGTAGGGAATGAGGTGGGTGAATCCCTCCATGGCGACGGTGTCGCCATCCCGCACATTCTCCGCCACCGCCTGCGAGAGCGATAGGATCTTCGCCATAGGGTCTCCTCGACAAATGCTGTTCGTGTGGCCGCCAATAAGCGCCTTCGGCTTGGGGTCGTCAACGAGTTTGTGCGTTATTTGACATTTGTTCATATATCGCACAAAATGAATGCGATTTTGGGGATGCGATATGCGCGAAACAGATTTCGTCAGTGGGTTTGCCAAGGGATTGAAAGTCATCGAAGCCTTCGGCGAGACGCGGCAGCGCCTGACGATTGCAGAGGCGTCGAAGCTGACGGGGCTTGACCGCGCGACGGTGCGCCGCTCGCTGCTGACGCTCTCGGAGCTCGGCTATGCCGTCTATGATGGAAAGTTCTTCACCTTGACGCCGAAGGTCTTGCGGCTCGGCCATGCCTATCTGGCGGCAACGCCCCTGCCGATCATCATCCAGCCGCATCTCGACCTGCTCTCCGAACGGGCCGGGCAGAATGCCTCGGCTTCGGTGCTCGACGGAACGGAAGTCGTCTATATCGCCCGCGCCTCGCAACGGCGGGTGATGTCGATCAACCTGACGCCGGGCAGCCGCCTTCCGGCGTTCTGCGCCTCGATGGGCCGCGTCCTTCTTGCCGCCTTGCCGGAAGGCGAGGCGCGCCTGGTGCTTGAAAGGACCGACCTCAAGGCCAACACGCCGAATACCAAGACCGATCCTGAAGAGCTGATGGCGGAGTTTCGCCGGGTGAGGGAGCAGGGTTACGCCCTCATCAATCAGGAACTGGAAATCGGCCTCTGCTCCATCGCCGTGCCAGTCGAAAACGATCGCGGGCAGACCGTTGCAGCAATCAATATCGGCGCACCGGCCGCCTATGTTGCTGCGGCCGAAATGGTGGAACGCTTTTTACCGCTGTTGCAGGAGACACAGAAGGCGCTGCGGGTGGTACTGCCGTGATCTTTTGAGGCTTACGGGGCCATCCTCGTCCTTCGAGGCTGCGCACCTCAGGATGAGGATGAAGCTGCCCGGTGATTCCCCGCCCTTTGCAGTCTCTTGAGCGAGGCGAGAAGATTGGTCCTCATGGTGAGGAGGCCCAAGGGGTCGTCTCGAACCACAAGGGCGGGTGGCTAGCTAGATTTTTGACCCGCTCCAAGGCGCCATGCTCAGACCCCAAGTCTCCCGCGCTCCTCGATGCGCCAGGTGCGGGGCGTCTGGCCGGTCTGCTTGGCAAAGAAGCGAGAGAAATAGGCTGGATCGGCAAAGCCGAGGCGATAGCTGATTTCCTGAACGGTCGCGAAGGTGAAGACCAGCTCGCGCTTGGCTTCGTCCAGCAGCTTGCGCGTGATCAGCTCGTGGGCGCCATGCCCTGTCCGGCTGCGCACGATGCGACTGAGATGGGCGAGTGAAATACCCAAACTCTCGGCATAGAATGCGGCTGGTTTATGAGAGCGGAAGTGGCGTTGGATGAGGCCCTGCAGCATCTCCATCCGGCGCTCGGTTTCATCGTCCGGATTGGTGGTTTCATCGGTTTTTCGGGCGATCCGTGCTGTCAGCAGCAATGCTGTTGTCAGATAGGCTTCGAGAAGATCGGTACGGCCGTTGCGCTGGCTGGCGAACTCTTCTCCCAGGCGCCTCAATGTGCTGGCGACGTGGGCTGCATCTTCGTCGCCCGGATTCAACAGCGTCAGATGCGGTTCGGCAAGCCATGCGCCGAGCCGGCTGCGATCGCCTGGAGAGGCCCTCAGATGCGAGATCAGTACCGTGATGACGAAGCCGTCTATGTCTCGTGAGAACCGGAATCCGTGGTTGAGATGCGGCGGCACCGTAATGACGGCGGGTGGTGCGATCGCATGCGCAACACCGTCGAAGATTGCGTCACCGGATCCGGCGTCTATGTACAAGATCTGAAAGAAACTCTCGTGCCGATGCGGGCGGATTTCCCAATGATGGAGGCTGCTGCGGGACGGGATAGTTTCGCAATGGAGCCAAAAATCCGGCTTTTGGCCGGTATTCTCACCGTAGAGCTCGTAGGTCGGTACGTTCCTGGTCATGGCTTACCTCTTCGGTCATGCTCGATTTGTGCAATTTCATGACCGAAATGTCCATTGCGGATCGGCCGCGCGCCGAACAGACTTGAGAGGAACTAGAGCAGTTCCAGCAAAAGTGCGTAGCGGTTTTGCGTCCGGAACTGCGTAAAGGCAAAGAGATGGGGCATGCCGCAGCATTCCTTTGGGATGCAAATGCTCTAGCACGCATGGGAGGATGAGATGCGCACGCAAGTCGCCATTATCGGATCGGGGCCGTCCGGGCTGCTGCTCGGTCAGCTGTTGACGGAGGCCGGCATCGACAATGTCATTCTCGATCGCGTCGGCAAAGACTACATTCTCGGACGCGTGCGCGCCGGCGTTCTGGAGGAAGGTACCGTTCGGCTGCTGGACGAGGCGAAGTCGAGCGCCCGGTTACATGCGGAAGGCTTGCCGCATGATGGTTTCTCGCTCGCCTTCGACGGTCGTGACCACCGTATCGACCTTCATGGTCTCACCGGCGGCAAGCGGGTCGTCATCTACGGCCAGACGGAGATGACCCGCGACCTGATGGCCCGTCGCGAGGAAAGCGCCGCACCAACCATCTACAGTGCGGCCAATGTCGAGCCGCACGGCTTCGATGGCGACGCGCCCTATCTGACCTACGAGAAGGACGGCGTTTCCCATCGCATCGATTGCGATTTCATTGCCGGCTGCGACGGATTTCACGGCGTCAGCCGCAAATCGGTTCCGGATAAGGCGGTGCGCAGCTTCGAGAAGGTCTATCCCTTCGGCTGGCTCGGCTTGCTGGCCGAGGTGGCGCCGGTCAATCACGAGCTGATCTATGCCAACCATCCGCGTGGCTTTGCCCTCTGCTCCATGCGCTCGATGACGCGCAGCCGTTATTACATCCAGTGTCCGCTCGACGAGAAAGTGGAGGATTGGAGCGACGATCGCTTCTGGGATGAGTTGCGCCGTCGGCTGCCAAACCATCATGCCGAGGCACTCATCACAGCCCCGTCTTTCGAAAAATCGATCGCGCCGCTGCGCTCCTTTGTGGCAGAACCCATGCGCTTCGGTCGCCTTTTCCTCGTTGGCGATGCCGCCCATATCGTGCCGCCGACGGGTGCCAAGGGGCTCAATCTGGCGGCGAGCGACGTCCATTATCTGTTCTCAGGTCTTCTTGAGCATTATCAGGATCGCTCGAACGCCGGGGTGGATGCCTATTCCGCGCGCGCGCTTGCCCGGGTCTGGAAAGCAGTCCGCTTCTCATGGTGGATGACGACGATGATGCATCGCTTTCCCGATACCAGCGATTTCGATCAGAAGATCCAGGAAGCCGAACTCGATTATCTCACCCATTCGCGTGCCGCATCGACCGCGCTGGCCGAGAACTATGTCGGCCTGCCGTTGTGAAACTTATCTCGATTTCTTAGCCTTTAGTCCCTCAATTGACAGGTAAGTGTGCTGAAATATAGCATTCAGGCATGATTAGGCGGTGGCACCTCATTGCAGAGTATATTCGACAGTCGCGGAAGCATTTCCGAGATGAAAGACTCGCTTCTGCGATGAAGGGCATCGAAATTCTTGCCGATTTCATTGCCAGCAATTCGTTACGCCATGTATTGTTTGGCTGGATATCAATGTACGATCTTTGCATCAAGGAAACCAGCATTGATCCATGCTACTCGGGTGCCCACCTTAGAATTTCACCGCTTTCCTCCGGTTTTGTCGAGTTTCGGTATCTCGATACGACGATAAGAGAACGACAATGGGCTCGTCTGGAATCGCCGGAGTGCGTTATTGAAAGGCTTCGTTCTTTCCTTGAGCAAATTCATTGGAACACCATTCCTCTCGTTGATCTAGAAAGCTCGCGCTATCAAGATTACTTCTTCCCGCAGTCTATTGAGACTAATCAAAGTAGGAAATTATAGTTCCAAGTTTTCAGGTGGTTACGCATTTTAATTAGACGGATATTGAGTGATTTACATTATCAATAATTTATAATTTAAAAATACTTTATAATCGTGATTGTGTACTGATTTTTGTCTCAAATCTTCCGAGCGACCTCACTTGCCGCTTCCCGAATGGTTTGCATCAAGATCGACAAAGGCAAGGTGGGAATGGCGTCGGTGCGAACGGTCAAGCCCACCGGCCCCTTCGTCTCGCTGGTGTCGATCGGCAGCAGCGCCAGCAGCCCGTCTTCGACATCGCCGGCAACGACGCCGGCCGAGATGATCCAGATAGCGTCGCTCGATCGCACGAAGGCGCGGCCGAAAGAGTCCGAAACGGTTTCGATCTGGTTGGGCACGCCGCCCGCGCCATTGGCGATCAGAAAGCTTTCGACAAACGGACGGATGATCGAACCGCGCGTTGGCATCAGGATCGTGTAGCGGTTGAGATCGGAAAACAGCGATTGCTTGTTTGATAATAACGGGTGGCCGGCTCGCACCGCGAAGACCACTTGTTCGGAGTAGAGATGTTCGAAGGAAAAGCCCGCCATGTTTTCCGGACTGGCAAGTCGCCCGACGACGAGATCGAGATCGCCGACGCGCAACTGCTCCAGCAGCACGGCGTTTTCGCCGGTCACGATCTTGATGCGGCTCCAGGTTTCCTCCCGCAGAAACAGATCCATCGCTCGCGGCATTATCCGTGTGGAAACAGTCGGCAGAGCGCCGACACGGATGGGCGGCGCTTCGCCGGAGCGCTCCTGCGACACGGAATCAAGACCCTGCCTCAGCGCCGTCAGCGCCGCACCTGCGTGGCGCAGGAAGACTTCGCCGTAGCGGGTAATGCGAATGCCGCGTCCGTCGCGTTCGAAGACGGCAACGCCGAGCGCCTCCTCCAGTTCGCGGATCGTCTTCGTCACCGCCGGCTGGCTGATATTCAGCAGTCCCGCCGCCTTGATCACGCTTTTCTGGCGCGCAACCTCGACAAAGGTTTGCAGATGGCGGAATTTAATGCGTGCGTCGAGCATCCCTATTCATAACCATTGAGTTATCGTAGGGCAAAGAAATATCATTTTACCTAACCAGATTATACATCCAATCTCGCGCCCGAGGAGATTTCCAGTGCAGTTTGCCCGCATCAACGACGTCACGATCCATTACCAGATCATTGGTGGCCCCGGCGACAAGCCGGTGCTTGTCTTTGCCAATTCGCTCGGTACCGATTTCCGGATCTGGCGCGATGTGATCGTGCGGCTCGCCGGCGATTTCGCCATTGTGCTTTACGATAAGCGCGGCCATGGCCTCTCCGATCTCGGTCAGATGCCCTATTCCATCGAGGATCATGCGACAGACCTTGCCGGCCTGCTCGATTTTCTCTCTGTGAAGAATGCCATCATTTGCGGTCTTTCGGTTGGCGGGCTGGTTGCCCAGTCGCTCTATCAGCGTCGCCCGGATCTGGTGCGGGCGCTGATCCTTTGCGACACTGCCCACAAGATCGGCACGGCCGAAAGCTGGAATGCCCGCATCGCGGCAGTAGAGGCTGAAGGCATCGAATCCATCGTCGATGCGATTATGGAGCGCTGGTTCACGCCTGCCTTTCGCCGTCCGGAAAACATCGCCTACGCCGGCTATTGCAAC
Source organism: Rhizobium sp. NPDC092011 (assembly GCF_044756305.1). Lineage (NCBI taxonomy): Bacteria > Pseudomonadati > Pseudomonadota > Alphaproteobacteria > Hyphomicrobiales > Rhizobiaceae > Rhizobium > Rhizobium sp. NPDC092011. Next base: position 530,382 of record NZ_JBIVSO010000001.1, on the reverse strand, counting down.
ATGCTGATCCGGCAACCGGTTGAAGGTTATGCCGCAACCTGCGCCGCGCTTCGCGACGCCGATCTGACCGAGGCCGCCGCAAAGATCGCCGTGCCGACCATTTGCATCGTCGGCGATCAGGACGGTTCGACGCCGCCGGAGCTGGTGCTCTCGACGGCAAAACTTATTCCGAATGCGCGCTATGAAGTCATCAAGGACGCCGGCCATATTCCCTGCGTCGAACAACCCGAGGCGTTGACCGAAGTCATCCGTGCCTTCATCGACGTCGTCCTGCGTGGAGAACAAGCCCCATGAATGACCCCACCACGCCGTCCGAGCGTTACCAGCAGGGCATGGCGACCCGCCGCGCCGTGCTGGGCGACGGCCATGTCGATCGTGCCCAGCACGGCGTCACCGAGTTCGATCGGCCTTTCCAGGAGCTGATCACCGAGGCCGCCTGGGGACATGTCTGGTCGCGCCCGACGCTCAGCTGGCGTGAACGGTCCATCGTTACGATCGCGCTGCTGGCGGCGCTCGGTCAGGATGACGAGGTGGCCATGCATGTGCGCGCGACGCGCAATACAGGCGCGACGCGCGACGACGTTTGCGAAGCGCTTCTGCATGTGGCGATCTATGCCGGCGTGCCGGCGGCAAACCATGCGATCAAGATCGCCAAGCAGGTTTTCGAACAGATGGACGCCGAAGAAGCGGCATGAAGCGAGGCAGACATGTCCGACAGAAGCAATAGCAAGCCCGAGACGGGCGCCTTTTTCGCCAGAGACCGGGCCTGGCATCCGCCGGCATTTTCGCCTGGATACAAGACTTCCGTGCTGCGCTCGCCACAACGCGCATTGCTTTCGCTCGACGGCACGATTTCGGAGATTACCGGGCCGGTTTTCGGCCATTCGATACTGAATGAGCTGGACAACGACCTGATCCACAATTTTGCCAGGGCGGGCGAAAGCGCCATCGGCGAGCGGATCATCGTTCACGGCCGCGTACTCGACGAGCGTGGCCGGCCGGTGCCCGGTGTTTTGCTCGAATTCTGGCAGGCCAATGCCGGTGGGCGTTATCGCCACAAGAAGGAAACCTATCTCGCTGCCATCGATCCGAATTTCGGCGGTTGCGGCCGTGCCATTACCGACGACGAAGGCCGTTATGCTTTCCGTACCATCCGCCCCGGCGCCTATCCCTGGCCGAATGGCGTCAATGATTGGCGGCCGGCTCATATCCACTTCTCGGTGTTCGGGCATGGCTTTGCCCAGCGGCTGATCACGCAGATGTATTTCGAGGGTGACCCGATGATCTGGAAATGTCCGATCGTCGGGACGATCCCCGACAAGCAGGCGGTCGAGCAGCTGATCGCACCACTCGACTGGGGTAACACGATTCCGATGGATGCCCGCGCTTATAAATTCGATATCGTGCTGCGCGGTCGCCGTTCGACCCTGTTCGAAAACCGGCTGGAGGGCAATTGATGGTACAGGAACTCGGCTATCTCAAGGAAACGCCGTCACAGACGGCCGGCCCCTACGTTCATATCGGCCTCACGCCGAACTATAGCGAGATCGTCGGCGTCTATGAGGCCGATCTCGGCTCCACGATGGTCAACGACAAGACGCTCGGGGAGCGCATAACAATCACGGGCAGGGTAATCGATGGCGCGGGCGCGCCAGTCAGGGATGCCGTTCTGGAGATCTGGCAGGCAGACAGCGCAGGGCTTTACAACAGCCCCTCGGAGCTGCGTGGCACCGCCGATCCGAATTTTACCGGCTGGGGACGCTGCCCGACCAACTCGGCTGACGGCGTTTTCCGTTTTGAGACCATCAAGCCGGGCCGTGCGCCCTTCAAGGACGGCCGCAAGATGGCGCCGCACATCACCTTCTGGATCGTGGCGCGCGGTATCAATATCGGTCTGCACACACGCATGTATTTCCCGGAGGAGACTGCCGCAAACGCCGAAGACCCCTTGCTCGCGCGCATCGAACATAAGGATCGCGTCGCAACGATGATTGGCGTGAAGGAAGGCTCCACCTACACCTTCGATGTCCATTTGCAGGGCGACAAGGAAACGGTTTTCCTCGATATATAGGCCATGAGCGTTTCTCCCTTCGACCACCCGTTCCTGTCCGGCCTCCTCGGTGACACGGAGATCGCGGACTATTTTTCGGCCAGCGCCGATATTCGATCCATGCTTGTCTTCGAAGCGGCACTTGCCGAGGTCGAGGGGCGGCAGGGGCTGATTCCGCCTGATGCGGCCAAGCGGATCGCCGACGTCTGCAAAAGCTTCGAACCGGATCTGGAGAGCTTGAAGACTGCAACTGCGTCTGATGGCGTCGTCGTGCCCGATCTTGTCAGGCAGCTGCGCAAGGCGGTCGGTGGAGATGCAAGTGGCCATGTCCACTTCGGCGCCACCAGCCAGGACGTCATCGACACCGGCCTGATGCTGCGGCTGAAAGCAGTTGCGTTTGTCCTCAGCGGCCGTCTCTTTGCCGTATCATCAGCGCTTTCCAAACTGGAAAAGCAATTCGGATCGAACAGACTGATGGGTCGCACCCGGATGCAGGCGGCGATTCCGATCACGGTGTCGGATCGGCTGCTGGCGTGGCGCCATCCACTCGATCAATATCGCGATCGGCTGACGCAGGAGAGCTTTCCGCTGCAATTCGGCGGTGCCGCCGGCACGCTCGAAAAGCTCGGGCCGCAAGCGGCTGCAATCAGAGGCTTGCTGGCGCAGGCTCTCGGGCTGACGGACGAACCGCAATGGCAAAGCCAGAGGGCACGCATCGCCGAACTTGCGGGATTGCTGTCCATGATTTCGGGTAGTCTCGGCAAGATCGGCCAGGATGTCGCGCTTCTGGCGCAGGCCGGCGATGAGATCGAGCTTGTTGGCGGCGGCGGTTCCTCGGCCATGCCGCACAAGCAGAACCCGGTCGCGGCCGAAGTGCTGGTTACGCTTGCCCGCTTCAATGCTGTTCAGCTTTCGGGCATTCACCAGTCGCTCGTGCACGAACAGGAACGCTCCGGGGCTGCCTGGACGTTGGAATGGTTGTTATTGCCGCCTATGGTGATGGCGACGGCGGCATCGCTGCGCCATGCACTGCAACTCGTCGGCATGATCAAGCGCCTGGGAGCGGCGAAAGGATAGGAAGTCGCCGATATTCATAACCGTATAGGTATGGATGGAAGGCTTTATTTCATTTTACATTACCATTTCCTATGGGAAATTGGTGGTGATCAAGTTTTAAACGATCAAGGGCGGTACGAAAAACGGCTGCCGGGAGGAGAAAAATGAAACGGTTTATCTTGGCCGCCATCGCGGCTGTTGCTCTTGGCGGTGCTGCCTATGCCGACACGATCAAGGTTGGCGTCATCGGACCTTTCTCCGGTCCGTTCGCGCTGCAGGGCAAGAATTTCAAGGCCGGTATCGACGCCTATATGGCGCTCAACGGCAAGAAGATCGGCAATGACGACGTCGAGGTGATCTACCGCGACGTGCCGCAGGCCGATCCTGCGCAGTCGAAGGCGCTGGCTCAGGAACTCGTCGTCAAGGAGAAGGTTCAGTATCTCGCCGGCTTCTATTTCACGCCGGACGCGATGGCCGTGACGCCGATCCTCAAGCAGGCCAATGTGCCGATGGTCATCTTCAATGCCGCGACCTCGGCAATCGTCACCAAGAGCCCGCTGGTCGTGCGCACCTCCTTCACCACCTGGCAGACCTCGACGCCGATCGCCAAGGTTGCCTATGACGCCGGCGTGAAGAAGGTCATCTCCGTCGTCAGCGATTACGGCCCGGGCGTCGATGCCGAAAATGCCTTCAAGGCCGGCTTCGAGAAGCAGGGTGGTCAGGTGGTGCAGGCGATCCGCATGCCGCTGTCGACCAACGACTTCAGCCCGATCATGCAGCGCATCAAGGATTCCGGCGCGCAGGGCGTCTTCGCCTTCCTGCCATCCGGCCCGACGACGCTCGGCTTCGTCAAGGCCTACAATGAGAATGGCCTGAAGGCCGGTGGTATCAAGCTGTTTGCCCCCGGCGACCTCACTCAGGAATCCGATCTGCCGGCGCTCGGCGATGCCGCACTCGGCATGCAGACGACCTTCCATTATGCGATTTCGCATGACTCAGCCGAAAACAAGGCATTCGTCGCCGCCGCCGATAAGGCGATCGGCAATCCTGCAGAATTGACCTTCCCCGCAGTCGGTGCTTTCGACGGCATGCATGTCATCTACAAGATGATCGAGGCGACCGGCGGCAAGCAGGATGCGCAGAAGGCTGTCGATGCCGTCAAGGGTCTGTCCTGGGTCAGCCCGCGTGGTCCGGTCACCATCGATGCGGAAAGCCGCCATATCACGCAGAACATCTATCTGCGCGAAGTCACCAAGGGTGACGACGGCAAGTACTACAACAAGGAAATCCAGACATTCGAGAAGCAGGGCGATCCCGGCCTTGCTGCTGCGAAGTAAAGCGCTCCCGTGAGGTCACCCGCTTGAGCGGAAAACTCCGCTCAAGCGGGTGACGACAGAGACGCTTCAACAACCGGACCAGCGATTTCAATGCAAACCGTGCTCAGCATAGCAGTCGATGCCCTCGCTTACGGCATGGTGCTGTTCGTCATCTCCATTGGCCTCTCCGTCACCATGGGGCTGATGCGCGTCGTCAACCTCGCGCATGGCGCCTTCGCCATGATCGGTGGCTACATCGCCTCCTATGCGGCGCGCGATCTCGGTCTGGGCTATGGTGCGGCCGTGCTCTTGGCCTTAGTCGGCACGGTCATTATCTCCATCCCGATCGAGCGTCTGCTTTATCGGCGTATCTACGGGGCGCCGGAGCTGACGCAGGTGCTGATGACGATCGGCATCACCTTCTGCATAATCGGCATCGCCAATTACGTCTTCGGTCCGACGCTGAAGACCATACCGCTGCCGGGCGAACTGCAAGGCTCGGTCGATCTCGGCTTCCGCACCATCGGCACGCATCGCATCTTCGCGATCGTCTGCGGCCTGATCGTCGCTCTGGCACTGTGGTTCACGATCGAGAAGACGTCGTTCGGCGTCAAGCTGCGCGCCTCCGTCGACAATGCCTCGATGGCGGCGGCTCTCGGCGTGCGTACCGAAATCGTCTACGCCGTCAGCTTTGCCATTGCCGTTGGGCTTGCGGCTTTCGGGGGTGTCGTCGGCGCTGAACTGCTGCCTGTCGAACCCTATTATGCCTTGCGCTACATGATGACTTTTCTGGTCGTTGTCTCGGTCGGCGGTGCGGGCTCCATTTCCGGCGCGCTGCTTGCCTGCCTCATCCTCGGCTGCATCGACACAACAGGCCGTTACCTCATGCCCGAATATGGCGAGTTTTTCTTCTATCTGGCCGTCATCGCCATCGTCTGCGTCTTCCCGCGCGGCTTTGCCGGGAGGATGAAGTAAGATGGCGCTGACGACCCTGGAAAGAGAGGCCATTCCTGCCGTGACCAGACATCGTACTCTTGGACGGGATGTGATTGCGGTTGCCGTGATCGCGGCGTTGGCTGCGATCGGCTACATTCTGTTTCCCGACAACCTCGCTCTTCTGACGCGTCTGATCGCGATTGCCCTGCTGGTCCTGTCGCTTGATCTCGTCACCGGCTATTGTGGCGTGGCGACGCTCGGCCATGCCGCCCTTTTCGGCGCCGGCGCCTACGCCGCCGGCATTGCGTCGGCGCACTACGGCATCAACGATCCTCTCCTGATGACACTTGCCGGCGTACTGGGTGGCGCGGTTGCAGGATTGGTCTGCTCCATCGTTATCCTGCGTGCGCATGGCCTACCGCAGCTCGTTCTTTCGATCGCGCTGATCTATCTCTTCCACGAGTTCGCCAACAAGGCTTCGAGCTGGACCGGTGGCAGCGACGGCCTGTCCGGCATCGCCCCGGATCCGCTGTTTGGCAGCTTTGAATTCGATCTCTACGGACATACGGCCTACGTCTATGCGGTCGCCCTGCTGCTGATCGTGCTTGTGTTGCTGCGCATTCTCGTGCGCTCTCCGTTCGGCATGCTTTGCCGCGGCATCCGGCAGGATCCCTTGCGCATTCGCGCGATGGGTGCTTCGCCGAAGACCGCGCTGATCAAGATGTACGTCATTTCGGGCGCGGTTGCCGGCATCGGCGGCGCTTTGAACGCGATCTCGACGCAGGTCGTCGGCCTCGACAGCCTGTCGTTCACGCAATCGGCCGAGGCCCTTGTCATGCTCGTGCTCGGCGGTACAGGCTCCCTATTCGGGGCACTTGTCGGCACCCTGATTTTCATGCTGTTCGAGGATTATGTTTCCGCTGCCAATCCTTTCCATTGGTTGACCATCGTCGGCGCGCTGCTGATCCTCGTGGTTCTCTTTGCGCCGAAGGGCATTTATGGCACCGCCGTCGCCTATGTGGCTCGCCGCCGGGAGGCGCGGTCATGAGCGCGATTTTCGAGGTCGACAATCTCAGGAAAGCTTTCGGCGGGCTGACCGTCACCAATGGTGTCACCCTGTCGATGGCGCCGGGCGACCGTGTCGCCTTGATCGGGCCGAACGGCGCCGGCAAGACCAGCTTCGTCAATCTCGTCACGGGCAATCTGCCGGCTGACTCAGGCGAGGTTCGCATTGCCGGGCAAAACGTCAACAAGGTCGATGCCATCGGCCGCGTCAGGCGCGGCCTGGTGCGGTCGTTCCAGGTGACGCGACTGTTTCAGGACATGACCCCCGCCGAGCATGTCGGCATGGCGGTGTTGCAGCGGACGGGCCGCTTCGGCCGCATGTTCGGCAATTTTCTCGCCATGCGTGATGTCATGGAGGAAACGGACGAGCTGCTCGGTACGCTCGGCCTTGCCGGGTTGGCGCATCGCAGGGTCAGCGAGATTGCCTATGGCCAGCAGCGGCTGCTCGAAATTGCCGTCGCCATGGCCTTGAAGCCGAAAATATTGCTGCTTGACGAACCGGCCGCGGGCGTACCGCAAAGCGATACTGGCCGGATCGAGAAGGCGCTCGCCGATCTGCCTGCCGATCTCGCCGTGTTGATGATCGAGCACGACATGGATCTGGTCTTCCGCTTCGCCAAGCGCGTCGTCGTGCTGGCGGCCGGCACGATCATCTTCGACGGTTCGCCGAAAGACGTGACACAGGATGCGCGTGTGCGCGAAGCCTATCTTGGGAGCTACGCCAATGCCGGCCACGCCGCTTGAAGTCGAAAATCTGTCGGCCGGTTATGGCCCGACGCGCGTGCTGGAAGGCGTCTCCTTCTCGGTGCCGGCCGGCGGCCGGCTTGCCGTGCTCGGTCGCAATGGCATGGGCAAGAGCACGCTGCTTGCCACCCTTGCCGGCCAGACGCGCCGCTACGAGGGCCGAATCCGGCTGGGCTCGGCGGAGATTGCGGGACTGCCGAGCGCGAAACGCGCCCATCAGGGTCTCGGCTATGTGCCGCAGACGCGCGATGTCTTCCCGACGCTGACGGTGGAGGAAAACCTCTCCGTTGGGCTGAAGGGGCGGCCGAAAAGCGCTCTGCAGGAAGCCTATGATATGTTCCCGCGCCTGAATGAGCGCCGCCGGAATCTCGGTGGCCAGCTTTCCGGCGGCGAGCAGCAGATGCTTTCAACCGCCCGCACGATCCTCGGGCGCCCCTCGGTCCTGCTTCTGGACGAACCCTTGGAGGGGCTCGCTCCCGTCATTTGTGAGGAGTTGATGGCGGCTTTCGCAAAGCTCGCCGAAACCGGAGACATGACCATTCTTCTCGTGGAGCAGCGTATTCAAAGTGCGCTCGACTTTGCCAGCGACGTCATCATTCTCGAGCGCGGGCGGCTTGCCTGGAGAGGCACTCCCGAGGCGCTTGCCGCAGACCATCAGGTCGTGGAGCGGCTGCTCGGTGTCGGTGGCCTTCATTAGCGCCACGAAGCGCCTCGCGGAGAGGCGTCCGAAACGCGGCTATTCACAAACAGGTTGACGCTGTTGCAGGCCGGTGCCTATCGTTCCTTTCCGGATCGCAACGGGAAGGCATATGGCGCAGCCTGGATCGTTGCCGGCTGGAAACATGTCGTACATGTCAGTGTGGCTGCTTGCGATGACCACACATGCAAAGTCGAGGGCCTGAAGCGCAAAGCGTTTTCGGGGAAAACTTATCCTTACATCGTTGGAGGAAGAGATGCCTGACAAACCTGCAATCGTATTGGTTCATGGCTTCTGGGGCGGGGCGGCCCATTGGTCGAAAGCGATCCTCGAACTCAATCGGCTTGGCTATGGCAATTTGCACGCGGTCGAAAACCCGCTGACATCGCTTGCCGATGATGCCGAGCGCACTCGCAAGATGGTCAAGCAAATAGCCGGGCCGGTCGTTCTTGTCGGCCATTCCTACGGGGGCAAAGTCATCACCGAGGCCGGCGATCTGCCGAATGTGAAAGCCTTGGTCTATGTGGCCGCATTCGCACCCGACGCCGGAGAGAGTGCCGGTGGTATAAGCCAGGCAAAACCGCCGGCCGCCTTCGAGAACATTGCGCCCGATAGCGACGGCTATCTTTGGATCAAGCCGGACAAGTTTCACGAGAGCTTTTGCCAGGATCTGACGGCAGACGAGGCGCTCGTCATGGCCGTAAGCCAGAAGGCGCCGCTTGGCAGCACGTTCGGCGACGTCGTGTCTGCTCCCGCCTGGAAGAAAAAACCAAGCTACTATCAGGTTTCCAAGGCCGATCGGATGATCCATCCGGACAACGAAAGGATGATGGCGGCGCGCATGAACCCGGTGAAGCAGATCGAGCTGGATGCAAGCCATGCCTCCCTTGCTTCACACCCGGGCGAGATCGCCGCTTTGATTGTCGAGGCTGCCAAAAGCTGATGTGAATTCCACATGGCAGCGCGGTTCCGGAATGGTGCGATGCGCTGCATGGGCAATTGCGGTGTCCGCTCCGCTTATCACGAGAGTTCCGCCTGCTCGATTTAAAAAGGGGTGCGACATGGACCGGTACACCGGTGGTTGCCTATGCGGCAAAGTGAGATTTGTAGCGTCGGGGCGCCCATATCGAGTGGGCATTTGTCATTGTCTCGATTGCCGCAAGTTTCACGGCGCGCTGTTTCACGCGTCCGCGATATTCTCTCAAGATGCTGTGGCGATCGAAGGCGAGACGCGCAACTATGCCGGCCGGTTCTTCTGTCCTCATTGCGGCTCGTCCGTCTTTTCACGAAGCGCAGATGAAATCGAAATCAATCTCGGGTCGCTCGATGCTCCGGATCGGCTGATGCCGACCTACGAGCTCTGGACCATTCGCCGGGAAGCGTGGCTGCCGGCGTTTCCGCTCGCGAGGCGATATGAGCGCGATCGTGAGGCGGCGGGCCGCTCGGAGGATTAGGGCGCACTCGGACAAAGGATTATACCGACAAAAGCTGTCGACGGTGTCCGACGTCGGGAAATCATATTGACGACAAAACGTTGACGATTTATCGATATATTCTCATTGTTATTGGCGTCATTCTGCTGGAGGCGGGTTTGTCGGAGAACACTTCGGGTCGTTGGGATTTCTGGATCGATCGCGGCGGTACTTTCACCGACGTCGTCGGGCGGGATCCGTCTGGTGCTCTCCACGCGCGCAAGGTCCTCTCGGAAAATCCGGAGGCCTATCGCGATGCCGCCGTTCATGGCATCCGTCTCCATCTCGGTCTCGGCAAGGGCGATCCGGTTCCCGAGGGGGCGATCGGTGAGGTCCGCATGGGCACCACGGTCGCCACCAATGCGCTGCTCGAGCGCAAGGGCGAGCGCCTTGCGCTGGTGACGACGAAGGGCTTCCGCGACGCTCTGCGTATCGGTTATCAGGAGCGCAAGAAGATCTTCGCGACCGAGATCGTCAAGCCGGAAGCGCTTTATGAAGATGTCGTCGAGATCGAGGAACGTGTGCTGGCCGACGGCACTGTCGAGCTGGCTCTGGACGAAACAGCAGCCGAAGCGGCACTGCGCGACCTTCTCGCCAATGGTTACCGCTCCGTCGCCATCGTCTTCATGCATGCTTACAAGTTTCCCGCTCATGAGGCCGCTGTTGCTAAAATCGCAAGGTCCATCGGCTTCGAGCAGGTCTCTGTCAGCCACGAGGTCTCGCCGCTGATCAAGCTCGTCGGTCGCGGCGATACAGCCGTCATCGACGCCTATCTCTCGCCGGTGCTCGGCCGCTATATCGGCCAGGTCTGCGACGAGCTTGATGTCGAGCGCACCGGCGCGCGCGTCATGTTCATGATGTCGTCGGGCGGATTGACGGCCGCCGACATGTTTCAGGGCAAGGACGCCATCCTTTCCGGACCGGCCGGCGGCGTGGTCGGTCTTGCGAAGACCGGCGAACAAGCCGGCTTTGCCAGTGTCATCGGCTTCGACATGGGCGGCACCTCGACGGACGTCGCGCATTTCGACGGCGAATATGAGCGCGCTTTTGAAACGGAAGTGGCCGGCGTGCGCGTTCGCGCGCCGATGATGCTGATCCATACCGTGGCAGCGGGCGGCGGCTCGATCCTGCATTTCGATGGCGATCGCTTCCGCGTCGGCCCGGATTCGGCAGGCGCTTTCCCAGGTCCGGCTTGCTATCGCAATGGCGGCCCTTTGGCCGTTACCGACGCGAATGTTATGGCTGGCAAGCTGCTGCCGGAATTCTTCCCCTCCATTTTCGGGCCAAACCAGGATCAGCCGCTCGACGTCGAGGCGGTGCGTGGCAAATTCGCGGCGCTCGCAGCCGAAATCGGCGATGGTCGCAGCCCGGAAGATGTTGCCGATGGCTTCATCCGCATCGCCGTCGCCAATATGGTCGAGGCGATCAAGAAGATCTCGGTGCAGCGCGGCTATGACGTGACGCGCTATGCGCTGAACTGCTTCGGCGGCGCTGGCGGCCAGCACGCCTGCCTGGTTGCCGACGCGCTCGGCATGAAGAGCATCCTTCTGCATCCTATGTCCGGCCTTCTTTCCGCCTATGGCATGGGGCTTGCCGACATCAGGGCGACGCGCCAGAAGGCGCTCGGTGTCGCTCTTGATGATGCAGCGCCCGCCGCCATTGCGGGCCTTGGCAACGAATTGCGCCGCGAATGCGTGCCCGAGCTGGAAACGCAGGGTGTCGCAACGAACGAGATCAAGACGGTCCAGCGCGCCCATATCCGCTATGCCGGCACGGATACCCTGCTGGCGGTGGAGACGACCTTCCCGGAAGCGGACACTCCGGCACGGCTGCGCAGCCAGTTCGAGACGCTGCACAAGCGCCGTTTCGGCTTTGTTGCTGAAGACAAGCCCTTGGTGGTCGAGGCAGTGGAGATCGAAACGATCGGTGGCGCAGCTGCCGATATCGCAATCGAGCTGGAGGCCTCAGCCGAGGGCGAGGCGCAGGCTGCGAAGCGTACCGCTTTCTATTCGGGCGGCGAGAGCCGCGATGCGGCCGTTGTTCTCCGACAGGCGATCAAGCCCGGCCAGACGGTAACCGGCCCGGCCATCATCATCGAGCCCAACCAGACAATCGTCATCGAGGATGGCTGGCAGGCGCAGCTGACGCATAGGGATCATATCGTTCTCACGCGCATCAAGGCACTGCCGGAGCGCAATGCCATCGGCACCAAGGCCGATCCTGTCATGCTGGAGATTTTCAACAATCTCTTCATGTCGATCGCCGAGCAGATGGGCATGACGCTGCAGAACACCGCCTATTCGGTCAACATCAAGGAGCGGCTGGACTTCTCCTGCGCCGTCTTCGACGCCGAGGGCAATCTGGTTGCGAACGCGCCGCATATGCCGGTTCATCTGGGCTCGATGGATGCGTCCGTGGCGACCGCCATCCGGGAAAACGCCGTCATCCATCCGGGCGACGTCTTCCTCATCAATGCGCCCTATAACGGCGGTACGCACCTGCCGGATCTCACGGTCTGCACCCCCGTCTTCGACGATGCCGGCAAGACGATACGCTTCTGGGTCGCCAGCCGCGGACATCACGCCGATATTGGCGGGATTTCGCCGGGATCGATGTCGCCGCTCGCCACGCATATCGAGGAGGAAGGCGTCTATATCGACAATTTCAAGCTGCTCGACCGAGGCCGCTTCTGTGAAGCAGAGCTTACCAAGCTGCTGACGGGTGCGCGCTATCCGGTGCGCACGCTCGCGCAGAACATCAATGATCTCAAGGCCCAGGTCGCCGCCAACGAAAAGGGCGTCACAGAGCTGAAGAAGATGATCGGGCTCTTCGGCGAAGACGTGGTCGACGCCTATATGGGCCACGTTCAGGACAACGCCGCGGAAAGCGTGCGCCGCGTTCTCGATCGTCTGTCGGATGGCGAGTTCAGCTATGAAATGGATCAGGGCTGCAAGATCGTCGTCAAGATTTCGATCGACAAGGACAAGCGCGAAGCGACGGTGGACTTCACCGGCACTTCGGAACAGCGCCCGGATAATTTCAACGCACCGCAACCCGTAACGCGCGCGGCCGTGCTCTATGTCTTCCGCGTTCTCGTCGAAGCGGATATTCCGATGAACGCCGGCTGCCTGAGGCCGATCCGGATTGTCATCCCCGAAGGCACGATGCTGACGCCGAAATATCCGGCGGCCGTAGTTGCCGGCAATGTCGAGGTCAGCCAGGCCGTGACCAACTGCTTGTTCGGCGCGGTCGAGGCGCTCGCCGCCGCGCAAGGCACCATGAACAATCTGACCTTCGGCAATGATGCCTATCAGTACTACGAGACGATCTGCTCCGGTGCACCGGCCGGCCCAGGCTTCAATGGCGCCGATGCGGTACATACGCATATGACCAATTCGCGCCTGACCGACCCTGAGATTCTCGAGACGCGTTTCCCTGTCGTTCTTGAGGATTTCCACATTCGATCGAATTCCGGCGGGCGGGGCAAGTGGAACTCGGGCAACGGCACGCAACGTACGATCCGCACCCGCGAAAAGCTGGAATTCGCCATCCTGTCCGGCCATCGGCGTGTGGCGCCCTTCGGCATCAAGGGTGGAGAAGCCGGCCAGACGGGCCGCAACTACGTCCGCCGAAATGACGGCAAGATCGATGAACTGATCGGCTCGGCCCATACCGTACTCGAGGCGGGCGAAGCCTTTACTGTCGTGACCCCGACCGGCGGCGGCTACGGAAAGCGGGACGAATAGGAACGCTATGGTGAAACCCGGCGGCCCGGCGTCGTCGGGCTTCGGCAAGCTGCAGGTGTCTTGATCCGATGCGAAGGAGGTTTCAGGTGACGTCCGAGGAAATGAGTAGACCACGCGATTTGATCGTCTCGTCGGCCCATCTGGCGGATGGCAGCTCGCCGGCCTTGTCCGAGCTCGAATATGGGTCGATCCTCTTTTCCCACGCCTTCAATCGTTGGCTTGTGCGTTGCATGGCAGCGGCCGGCGTGCCCGGCCTTTCTCCGGTGGAGATCCTGATCATTCATTCGGTGCGACACCGCGACCGGCCAAAGACGCTTGCCGATCTCTGCCTCGTGCTCGATATCGAAGACACCCATGTCGCCAACTATGCCATCAAGAAGCTCGAGGCTGCCGGTCTTGTCAAAAGCGGCAAGGCTGGCAAGGAAAAGACGATCCGAGTGACCGACAAGGGCCTTGATGCGCTGAAGCGCTATACTGAAATCCGCGAGCGCCTGCTGGTGGAAGCCACTAAAGTCTCCGGCCTGTCGCAGGGTGGCCTTTCCGATATTGCCTCGCATCTCAGGACATTATCCGGCTACTACGAGCAGGCCGCGCGATCGGCCGCTACATTGTAAGCCTATCCTATCGGCTCCGCCCGCGAATGTGCGCCCGCAAAGCCGGGCCGAATGAGAGATTCGGCGGGCCTTATCTATTTTGTCTTTTCATACCTATATTAGATTTGTGCGGCGGGTTTGCGGGTACTCGCTTAATGGCCCGCGTCGACCGAGCGATGAGATCCCGTTTTCACCTTCGCACGACTTTTGAAAAATGCTGGCTTCGCATGATGGCAAAAGTGTGCTTTTTTTGACCGAAAGGGGAATGGTGTAAAAACTTCTATGAACAACGATAGTTTCGAGCTTAAATTTTGGGGCGTTCGGGGGAGCATCCCCGTATCGGGACCGGAATTTGAGCGGTACGGCGGCAATACGTCGTGCATCGAGTTAAGACACGCCGGTAGGCATATCATATTCGACGCCGGGACCGGTTTGCGCGAAGCGGCCGCATCCCTTGCAAAGGAAGGGGTCCGCAACATCGATCTCTTCTTCACGCATTCGCACTACGACCACATTATCGGCTTGCCTTTCTTCAACGCCATCTATGATCCGCGCGTCAGCGTCGATCTGTGGTCCGGCCATCTCGCCGGCAAAACGACGACGCGGCAGCTGATCGGCCAGTTCATGCGGCCGCCATGGTTTCCGGTCGAACCGGATATCTGTCGCGCCACCATGAATTTTCGCGATTTTGCTGCGGGCGATACGCTGAAACCACATCCAGGCATCGTCATGCACACGACCCGCCTCAATCATCCAGGTGGTTGTATCGGCTATCGCATCGAGTGGTCGGGCAGGGTGATAGCGATGGTCTACGATACCGAGCATACCGACGGCGAGCTCGATGAAGCCGCGCTCGCGCTGATGGCCGATGCCGACCTTGCGATATATGACGCGACCTACATCGAACCGGAGATGCCGAAATATCTGGGTTTCGGTCACTCCACATGGAACCAGGGCATCAAGCTTGCCAAGAAGGCCGGCGCCAAGCGGCTCGCGCTGTTCCATCACGCGCCCGGCCGTACTGACAGCGAGCTGGATGAAATGCAGCGCGATGCGCAGAAGAGCTTCCCGGAAGCGTTCTTCGCCTTTGACGGGCAGTCGCTGCAGCTCTAGGCCTGCAGCGACAACCGAGAGCATTTAGTGCACGAAGTCGCCGACCGGCCGCCACTCGATGGCGGCATGGCCGGCAGTCTCTTCGAACAGGGTTTCGATGAAACTCCACGCCAGATCGTCATGCACGAGATGATGCGTCATCACGCCGATCGGCTCCTCATTGCCGTCAAAACGGTTCTGCAACTCCTCGACAACGCGTTGGATTATTTCTGCGTGCGGCAGGCCACCCCGCGCACCATGCCACCTCATGATATCGATATGGGTGTTGATCAGGCCGATTGGCCCCTGCTTTGCCAATCCGAAGACGGAGACGGCGCGATAGCCGAAGGGAGCGAGATGCGGCAACAATGCATCGTCGATCCGGTTCCACGGCGGCACTAGCAAAGGTACGAACTGATGTGGATAAAGCACCTTCAACTTGTCGAACCCGCGATGCAGCTCACCTAGCACGACATCTTCGGGGCGATGCAGGCCGAGTTCCTGCTTTTTGGTGTCGTCGGGCGCATAATTCCGATGCGTCCAGCCATGGACTGTGGCGGTGATCCGGTTTTCTCGCGCCAATCGTTCGGCCAACGGTTCGCCGGTGGGGCCAGGAATGATCGCAAGCGCCATCGGCACCTCGAAGCGATCGGAAAGCGAGAGCAGCCGGTCGAGGGCCGGGGTCGGCTCGATGGCGTCGTCGTCTCGGAACCAGAGTTTCGCCTTGCGTCCGGCGTCTTTCCAGCGGCGCAGTTCGTCGCGCAAGGGCTGCCATTCGGCTCTATCGCTCATAATAGGTATCTCCCAGATGCTTTCGAAGAATGGTTTCAAGCTGTTTTGACGCGGCGATCAAGGAACGTTCCCGGTGAACGAAGGTGTAGGCCGCGTCCGCCATGATCTGCCGCTTGTTCCGATCGTCCAGAAGTTTGGCGACGGCATCGGCATAGGCTTCGATATTGCCCTCCGGCGTTAGCAGTCCGGTCCTACCAGCCATCACCACCTCGGGCACCCCTGCCGTGGCCTGCGCGACGACGGGTAGGCCCGCTGCCTGTGCCTCCAGATAGGCAAGGCCATAGGCCTCGTTGCAGCCGGGCCAGACGTAGAGGTCGGCCGAAGCAAGTTCTGCTGCAATCTCCGACGTCGGGCGTTCGCCGCGCCAGACAACGCGTTCGTCACGAAAGATTGAGAACAGCGATCGCACATCGGCTCGCATTGGCCCGTCACCGATGATGGTGAGGGTCCAATCCCGATCGCGAATAAGGTCGAGTGCCTTGGCAAGCATGACGTAGCTGTCGAATTTGTCGCCTTTTCGAAGCATGGCGACAGTGATCAGCCGCGTTGGACCTGGGCCAGGGGCCGAGGCCGAACGTTCAAACTTGGCGGCATCGACAAAGGGTGGGAAGCGCTCGTAGCGGCCATCCGGTATTGCCTCGGCAAGTCCGATGCGGTCCCGCTCGGTAAAGCACAGATTGACCGTCGCCGACCGGACGGCATCTGCGATGAGGCGCTGGTTGTCAGCCCAGCCGTTGTCATCCTGGCGTCGGGAGTAGGAGGCCTCGGCCGTGACATAGGGAATGCCGAGCTGCCGGGCGATCGGCGGACCGATGAGATCGGGTGTCTTGTAATATGGATGATAGGTGAACCATAGGTCGGGTGGCGGCTCGCTTTGCCATGCAGCAAGCAGAAGCGAGGTTTCATCCCTGGCTTGCCGGGCGATTGCCTCGCGCAACTCCGCTTCGGGGGTTGGTGTGAAGCTCCGCAGTTCGCAGGCCACCTCGACCCGGTGCCCTCCCATGCGCAGGGCTTCCATGATCTGCCGGGCCATCAGCCTGTCGCCCGAGGGTACGGGGTGGCTGGGCGGCTTCAGCGGAGCGTAGAAAGCAATATTCATTGTGCCGGCATAGGGTTGACGATTAAGTGATGGTAGAAGCCCGAATTGTGAGAGGATTGCCCGAATTCCGACCGGTTGCGTGACAATAAGGTCCCTGCTTCAAAAGGCCGCATCCTCGACAGCATGCGGCGTTGCGGCTAGATGAATAGGCGATAACCGTTTTCGCTTCTGTTGTGAACGGACAATATACATTGGGTTTGATGACTATCGAGGCAAGAAAGCCAATCATTTCCGATCGTCTCGTGCGGAAATTCCGCCTTGGCTCAGGCTTGGTCGTTTTTTCTTTCGTGATCATGCATCTGGCCAATCATTCCCTCGGGCTCATATCCCTCAGCATGGCCGAGCGCGCGCAGCATTGGTTCATGGCAGTATGGCGCAATCCCATCGGCACGGTGTTCCTCTATGGCGCGCTGGTCGTCCATATTCTGCTGGTGCTGCGGCTTCTCTACATACGTCGAACGCTGGTCATGCCGCCAGGCGAGGCGTTCCAGATCGTCACCGGCCTTCTGGTGCCGCTCCTTTTGATCGACCACATCGTCGCCACGCGCGTCGTGCATGTGGTCTACGGTTATCACGACACCTACAAGGCCATAGTCCGAACATTGTGGCTGACATCGCCCACCAGCGGCGTGCGCCAATCCATCCTGCTGGTCATCGTCTGGATTCACGGCTGTATCGGCGTGCATTTCTGGCTGCGCTTTCGCCCCTGGTACACCGCGATCGCGCCCGTCCTGCTATCTTTCGCCATCGTCCTTCCGATTCTTGCCCTGCTTGGCTTTGCGGCGATGGGCAAGGTCGTCACGCATGAGGCCGCCCAGGAGGACGAACGCGGCTATCCGGGTGGCTATTACAGCGACTTGAGAAGTTTCGGTGAGACGGGTTCGGTGCCCGGTAGCCAGATGGCCGACACGCTCTGGCCGTACCGCGCTGGATTTTATGGCGCTTTCAGCCTGTCGATCGCCGGTCTCTTCGCTTTCCGCGCGCGTCGCCGATTGCACGAGCGTCAGCATCAGGTCGCGATCCGCTATGCCGGCGGCGAAGTCGTGCATGCGCCGCGTGGCTTTAGCGTGCTGGAGGCAAGCCGTCTCGGCGGCATCCCGCATTACTCCGTCTGTGGCGGCAAGGGACAATGTTCGACCTGTCGTGTGCAGATTATCGACGGTGCGGAAAATCTGCCGCCGCCGGAAGCTCTGGAGCAGAAGACGCTGAACCGCATCGGCGCCACGCCGGATGTGCGGTTGGCCTGCCAACTGCGGCCCACCGGAAACGTCAGCGTCGTGCCGCTGCTCACACCGATGGCCGAAGCGACGATCCCAGTCTACACGCAGGCGGCCAGCCCAGGCCGCGAACGCGAGATCGTCGTGTTCTTCTGCGATCTTCGCCATTTTACCGCGTTGACGGAATCGCGTCTGCCGTTCGACATCGTTTTCCTGCTCAACCGTTATTTTGCGCTTGTCGGGCGGATAGTCGAGGAAAATGGCGGGCGAATGGACAAGTTCATCGGCGATGGCGCCATGGCCCTGTTCGGCCTTCGTACCACGCCCAAGGAAGCGAATCGGCAGGCACTGAAAGCCGCTGCCGCTATCATTCGGGAAATCGACAAGCTCAGCGCGGAATTGGCAGACGAGCTAAGCTCGCCGCTCGAAATCGCGATCGGTCTCCACACCGGTTTGGCGGTGGTCGGCTCGATGGGATATGGCAGCGTCAAGAACGTCACTGCGATCGGCGATACCGTCAACGTTGCCAGCCGTCTCGAAAGTGTCGCCAAGGAATACAACACAGCGCTCGTTTTTTCCGAGCCGGTGGCCCGGCTTTCCGAAATCGAGGTCGATGGCGTCGAAAGCCGCGAGATCGCCGTGCGAGGTCGCGGTGAGCCTTTGCGGGTTTATATCGTCTCGAAGGAGGCGAGCAGCCGCTTTGCTTGATGCTGCAAACGGGGGTGCGTCGGCGAAGCTGCCGGCGGCGCGATGTTCGCCGTTTGCAACGAGAAAGCGCTGGTGTAGGGATGGCGCCCATGTTCGACCGCAAGATCCTCACCAAGAAATACTGGAAACGCGTCTTCCGTAGAAAGCGGGATGCGATCGCAACGCGACTGTTCGATACGCGTCTCGGCCGCGATATTCTCGTCAGCGCGCTCGGTTCGCGCGTGAAGAGCATGACGGTGGACTGCGGCGATCATGTCATGAGCTTTTCGCCGGCCGATTACATCGGCCGCAAGGTCTTTCGCAAGGGGCATTTCGAGCGCGATCATGTCGACCGATTGCTGAGTGTGCTTCGCGAACGCGGCCTTTTGCGCAAAGGTTCGGCTCTTCTCGAGCTCGGCGGCAATATCGGCACGCAGACCTGCTATTTTGCCCTGAGCGGCATCTATGGCCGCATTGTCAGCGTCGAGCCGGATCCACGTAATTTCCGGCTGTTGTCGGCCAACATAGCCGATAACGGCTTTGAGACCATGGTGACTGCGGTCAATTGCGCCGCCGGAGATCGGGAAGGGCAGCTCGATTTCTATCTCAATTACAAGAACCACGGCAAAAGCAGCGCCTTGCGCCAGAACGCAAGCGACGAGAAGATTTCGGTTCCCGTTCGGCCGGTTGCCGACATTCTCGAGCAGGCAGCCGTCGACCCCACCGATATCAGCCTGATCTGGATGGACATCGAAGGATATGAGCCAGTCGCCTGTCGTTCGATGCAGGCGCTGATGGCGCGCCAGGTGCCGCTCTACATGGAGTTCACGCCAGCATTTTACGGCAAGGAACAGGCCAAGGCCTTCGTCGGTGAACTCGCCAGCCACTATGGCGAATGTCTCGCCTTTTTCGAGGATCGCGAGCAATCGATGAGGGTGGCCGACCTGCCGACCGAGGGCGAGCAGTTCGACGTCCTGTTCTTGCGTTGACGGCTGTGCAGTTTCAGTGGAAACGCTCTATTTGCGCCGATAGATGAAATAACGGCCTTCCTTGACGCTGTCAGGCAGCGGCAGGGGCTGGAGATCGGCATGGTCGAGTGGAAGTCCGCTGATCGCAATGCCGCCCGATCTTAGCGTGCCAGCCATGATCTGCGGCAGCCAGGTGAGCGTCACCGCATCCTTGTCTTCGTAACCTGTGCCGATATCGGCATGGGTAAGCGACGCCTCTGCGCCGATGAAGCCTCTAGCGGTATCCTTGATTTCACCGAGAACGAGATTGTCGGCTGAAGGCATGGAAGGACCGTAGGCGTTGGCAGCCCGATCGAAGGCGATGATGCGACGATCCGGGAAAAGCTCGCGCAGATGATCGAAAGTGCGCCCATTGCCCAGGCCGAGCTCAAGCACGGGCCCCTCCAGCATTCGGACCTCTTCGGCAACGGCATTGAGAATATCGCGCTGTGCGCTCAGGCGGCGAATGAAACTATCCAGGCGGCTCATCGTATCTGTCTTATCCTTGGCGTTTTAGCATGATGCCGAAAAGTCTGAGCGGTTTTCCGCCGACATCATGCTTTACTTCCTTGGTTTTGGAGCGGATCCAGATTCTAGGGCGAACGGACCTAAAATCACTCTGTTCCAGTGCCCTCCGTCGCCCGGAGTAGCACGGCAGGTCGTGTCGGTCGACCGCCCGCTGGCTTTTCGCGATGTTTGTTGTAGGGATAGAATGTTGCGGCACTGATGAAAGGGGGAGCTGTTATGGTCGAGCCATCCAACGACGATTTCTTTCACGGGCTGACGGCTTTCACCCGTTTCGAGGGTGTGACCGACAGTGCCAATTATCGGCCGCTTCCGGATGATTGGCTGATCGCCGTTGCGGATATCGTCAGCTCGACAAAGGCAATAGCGGCCGGCCGCTACAAATCCGTCAATATGGCCGGCGCCAGCGTGATTTCGGCCATCCTCAACGCGCTGGACAAGGGCGACTATCCTTTCGTCTTCGGCGGCGACGGTGCGTTGGTGGCCATCCCGCCATCGGGCGAGGTACGGGTGCGAGAGGCGCTTGCCACGGTGCGGACCTGGGTTACGGAGGAGTTGCAGCTCGAGCTGCGAACGGCTCTGGTTCCGATGTCGGCCATTCGCAGCGAGGGTCTTGACGTCATGGTCGCTCGCTTCAGCCCAAGCGATCATGTTTCCTACGCCATGTTTTTCGGGGGAGGCACAAGCTGGGCCGAAAAGCAGATGAAGGCGGGACATTTCATCGTCGAGGCGGCTGCCCCGCAGGCGCGACCCGACTTGACGGGCCGGTCCTGCCGCTGGAACCCGATCAAGGCGCATAATGGCGAGATCGTTTCCATCATCGCTGTTCCGGGCGACATTGGAAACAGCGCGAAGTTCCAGCTGCTCGTCGCCGACATCATCGCGATTTCCCGTGAGGAGAGCCGCGATGGCCATCCGGTTCCCGTCGAAGGACCGACGCCGTCGCTGATCTTCGAGGGGGCGGAGATGGAGGCGCGCGCACAGGCGCCGACGGCCGATCGCTGGTGGCGCAAGCTTGCCATCGCGGCTCAGATCGTCCTTGTCTATATCCTCGACAAGCTGGGGCTCCGCATGCCGGCCTTCGACGCCAAGATCTATCGGAGCGACCTTGCCGCCAACTCGGATTTTCGCAAGTTTGACGACGGCCTGAAGATGACTATCGACGTCGATACCGCACGTCTGTCGCGCATCGAAGCGCGTCTGCGCCAGGCCGAGGCCGAGGGCGTCTGTCGTTATGGTCTGCATCGGCAGGACAGCGCGCTGATGACATGTTTCGTGCCGACGCCGCTGATGCGTGACCACATGCATTTCATCGATGGCGCAAGCGGCGGATACGCCATGGCTGCCATGGCGATGCGGGGCAAGAAGCCGCCGGAGTTTGCCGCCGGGGCGTGATCGCGCCGGGCTTGGAACGGAAAGACGTTTTGCCGGCTATTTGCTGCCAAATGAAATTTATCGACCTGACCCGCTTTTTGCCCATTGTTTCAGCGGTATGTGCGCCTTATCTGAAAGAGAACAAAACGAGAGTCGACGATTTGCCGGCTGTCTTTTGCTGCATTTTGATTGGATGAGGCAGGCGACAGGTGCGGCCGTTTTTTGGCGTTGGCAGGCACCATCTGTGGGAAAAGCGATGCCGCCTCGCATGACTGTTTTATTCGACCGGGCCGAGAGGCCGGACGCGCCGCTGAGGGTAATCCGGGGATTTGGCAGCTGCTGCATTGCCGCGGCGGTGTATCCATAATTGCAAAGATAGGCTTTGGGGATAATGACTGCTCATTCGACTGTTTCCGATATTCTTCTCGACAAGGTTGCGGAGTGGCTGACCCAGGCGGCATTGACCGGCGAAAACCTGGAAACCATCGTTCGAGGGTTCTGCGAGCGCATGGCTGCGACAGGCATGCCGCTCAATCGGGTTCACCTGACCTTTTCGATGCTGCACCCGCTCTATGACGCGCTCGGCTTTACGTGGCGAAGGGCAGGCGGATTGACGATCGAAGGCTACCGGCATGCCAACGAAAGGCCGGAACGCTTCATGCAGAGCCCCTATTACTACCTCCTGTCCAATAATCTTCAGCATCTTCGCCGCCGGATAGACCTGGATGGCGCGGTGGAATTTCCGATTTTCGACGATCTGCGCAAGGAGAAGGTCACCGACTACCTCGCCTTCGTGCAGACCTTCGGGGCCGGTTCCGTGCAGGGGATGATGGGATCCTGGTCGACCGATAGTGTCGGTGGCTTCAGCGAGGAGATGATCGGCGCGCTGATGCGGATACAGAACCACCTGGCCATGGCGGCCAAGATGGCGGTTCTGGGAAGGCTCGCCAACAATATGCTGACCACCTATCTTGGCGGTGACGCCGGCAAGCGCGTGCTGAATGGTCAGATCCGTCGCGGCGACGGGGAAACGATCCGCGCGGCGCTCGTCATGGGCGATATGCGCCAATCAACCGTCTACGCCGAAAAGGAAGGGCGGCAGGCCTACATTGACACGTTGAACGAATTCTTTGATGCGATCGCCGCACCGTTCAATCGCAACGGCGGCGAAATATTGAGCTTCCTCGGTGATGGATTTCTGGCCGTTTATCCTTGCGGACGGCACAAGGATCCGTCGAAGGTCGCCTGCGAGGCGGCGCTTTCCGCCGTCTTCGAGGCCCAGCGTCGGGTTACCGCATTGAACGAGGATCGCCGCTCACGCAGCTTGAGCGAAGTGCGCTACGGGATTGGCCTGCATGTCGGCAACGTCATGTTCGGTAATGTCGGGTTGAAGGACCGGCTGACCTTCTCGGCTTTCGGGGCTGCCGTCAACGAGGTGGAGCGCTTGCAATCCCTGACGAAGAAATACGCGACTGAGGTCGTCGCGAGCCAGGCATTCTCCGGCTATACCGATTGCGAATGGGGAACACTCGGCGAGGAAAAGCTGCGGGGCGTGCGCCAACGCTTTACCGTCGTCTCTCCGAAGACCGCAACAGCGTCCAGCCGTGTAGCAGAGATGTTCAATGACACCCAAACGGATGGGCTATCGGAGGCCGAGCAGGTCATTCTGTTGCACAGGGATGCCAAGAAGTTCGAGGGTCGTCTTCAAGTCGAAAAGTTTGCCCCGTGACTGTTGCTGCGCCAGGCCCAGCATAAACCGATATATCACTGGAAAGACGACAGTTTTTTAACAGTGCTCCCACTACTTTGACCAGCTAGACACCTGTTCTGGCCTACGTTAGTGTGCCGTATAAGGCCACAAAGGTCATGTGTGTGGGAAGTAATATGTATGGCGTCAGGGACTGATCTGCTGCGTATCGAGAACCTCGACGTTTCGTTCTCGCTCTATGGGGATAAGCTAAGCGTCGTCAAGAATGCCAGCTTGAGAGTGCTTCCCGGCAAGGTTACGGCACTGGTCGGTGAATCCGGCTCCGGAAAGTCCATTATAAGCCAGTCGATCATGGGTATTCTTCCCGCTGCCGCAAAGGCAACGGGGCGCATTCTGTTTACCGATCCGCTCAATGGCCAGACGACGGACGTTCTCCAATTGCCGCGTGACGGCATTGCCATGCGCCGGCTGCGCGGCGCGCGCATGGCCAAGATCTTTCAGGAACCGATGACCTCGCTGTCGCCGTTGCACACGGTCGGCAATCAGATCAGCGAGGCGCTCCGTATCCATAATCCCGGTATCGGAAGGGCCGAACAGCGTGAGAAGACGGAGGAGATGCTGAATCTCGTCGGGTTCCAGGATCCCTACCACACCTTCGATATGTATCCCTTCGAGCTCTCAGGCGGAATGCGTCAGCGTGCGATGATCGCCATGGCGCTCATCTGCAACCCGGCGCTTCTGATTGCCGACGAGCCGACCACGGCACTCGATGTCACCATCCAGGCTCAGATCCTTGGGTTGCTGCGCAATTTGCAGCAGAGCTTCAACATGGCGATGCTTCTGATCACCCATGATCTCGGCGTCGTTGCCAATATGGCCGATGAGGTCGTCGTCATCTATCACGGCGAGATCATGGAGGCGGGGCCGGTCGACACGATCTTTCGCAAGCCGCAGCACCGCTATCTGAAGGCGCTCATGGCGGCGGTTCCGCATTTCGACATGAAACCGGGGGAGCGCTTGAAGTCATTGCGCGACGTTCCCGTCAATCTCGGCACCTTCTCCGGCAAGAAAAAGCTGATCGGCAGCGGTACGGCGGCACCGGTCGATACCGCGCCGGAAGTCCTGCTCAGCGTGCGTAATCTGACCAAGACCTATGCTTCAAAGGCCGGAGGGCTATTCGGCCGCAAGGACGGGACGAAATTTCGCGCCGTCGACGACGTCAGCTTCGATATTCGCCGCGGCGAATGTCTGGGACTGGTGGGCGAGAGCGGTTGCGGCAAGACGACGGTCAGCAAGATCCTCATGAGAGCGGTCAGCGCCGACGCCGGCTCGGTCAGCTTTGACGACGGCAGCGGCAAGGTCGATGTACTTGCCGTGAACGGCAAAGAATTGATGGATCTTCGCACGAAAATCCAGATGGTTTTTCAGGATCCCGTTTCGTCGCTTTCTCCGCGTATGACTGTCCGCAATATCCTGAGCGAACCCCTGGAGATCCACGGGCACGGCGATAGCGCCGAGCGCAAGGAGAAGGTCAAGGCGCTCATGCAGGCGATCGGGCTCGATAAGCACTATCTCAGCCGATATCCCCATAGCTTCTCCGGCGGTCAACGCCAGCGCATCGGCATAGCGCGCGCTCTGGCGCTCGGGCCGAAACTGCTGATCCTCGACGAGCCGGTTTCGGCGCTCGATGTCTCGGTGCAGGCGCAGATTCTAAACCTGCTCAAGGATCTGCAGAAGGAACTCGGGCTGACCTATCTGTTCATCTCTCACAATCTGGCCGTAGTCGATTATATGGCCGACCGGATTGCCGTCATGGCGCGCGGTCGCATCGTTGAAATGGCTCCGCGCGAAATCATTCTGCGCGATCCCGTTCATCCCTACACCCGCTCCCTGCTGGCCGCCGTGCCATTCCCCGACCTCGATCGGCCGCTGGACTTCTCGGTCGTGAACAGCGAGGGGCCGGCAGCTCGGCAGAAGTGGGGGCCTAAATTCTCGGAGAGCGGGGATGCGGAGCTTGCCTATGCCGATTTGGGCGGTGGCCATTTCGTTCGCGCCCGTCTCGGCGTCGATGCCCAGGAGCTGCGCAAATGATACGTCGGCGTACCTTCCTCGGTCTTTTGGCCTCCACGGTCCTGCCTCAAGTCGCTATCGCGGCGGATGTCGACAATGAGCCGGACTATTATGCGGATTGGCTGAGGGCCGGCCAGATGCCGCACCTCGCCAAGCGCCTGCCGAAATTCCCGCGCATCATCAACGTTGCCCGCATGGGCCGCACACCTGGCCAGTATGGCGGTTCCGTGCGCATGATCATCGGCAGCCAGAACGATATCCGCTTCATGACGATTTACGGTTATGCCCGTCTCGTCGGCTATGACAGCACGCTGACGCTGCAGCCCGATATTCTGGAATCCTTCTCCGCCGTCGACGACACGGTCTTCACCTTCAAGCTGCGCGACGGACACAAATGGTCGGATGGCCATCCTTTCACGGCCAATGATTTCCGCTACTGGTGGGAAGACGTCATTCTCAACAAGGAATTGACACCAGGCGGCGGTGCGCTCGAGCTGCGTCCGCACGGTAGCCTGCCCCGTTTCGAGATGCTCGACGAGCTGACGGTGCGATATTCCTGGGACGCCCCCAACCCCGATTTCCTGCCGCTCCTGGCTGCTGCGCAACCGCTCGTCATCGCCGGCCCCGGCCATTATCTGAAGCAGTTCCACAAGAAATATCAGGACAAGATTCGGCTTTCGTCGCTGATGCAGGAAAAGCGCGTAAAGAAATGGCAGGATCTGCACATCAAGATGGCGCGGTCCTACAGGCCGGAAAATCCCAATCTGCCGGTGCTCGACCCCTGGCGAAACACGACGACACCGCCCGCAGAACAGTTCGTTTTCGAGCGCAATCCTTACTTCCATCGTGTCGACGAAAACGGCCGGCAGCTGCCCTATATCGACCGGATGCTTCTCAACATCAGTTCTCCGCAGATCATCGCGTTCAAGACCAGTGTCGGCGAGAGCGATCTCCAGGCAACCGGATTGGATTTCAACGATTATACGCTGTTGAAAGAGGGGGAGCAGAGATATTCGACCAAGGTCAATCTCTGGAAGGCGGTGCGTGGGTCGCGCGTCGCGTTGTTTCCCAATCTGAACAGCACCGATCAGGTTTGGCGGGATGTCTTGCGCGATGCGCGGGTGCGGCGCGCCCTGTCGCTGGCAATCGATCGGCACGAGATCAATATGGCGGTCTTCTATGGCCTGGGGACCGAGAGCGCCGATACCGTGCTGCCGGACAGCCCGCTCTATAAGCCGGAATATGCATCGGCCTGGATTTCACACGATCCGGGTCAAGCCAATGCGCTTCTCGATGCCGCGGGTCTTTCCAAGCGTGACGAGGACGGTATCCGCCTGCTGCCTGATGGCCGGCGCATGGAAATCACCGTCGAAACGCCGGGCGAAAGCACGCTCGACACGGATGTTCTGGAGCTGGTCACGGATCACTGGCGCAAGGTGGGCATCGCACTTTTTCCGCGCGTTTCCCAGCGCGACATCTTCCGCAGTCGCGCCATGGGCGGCCGCATTCTGATGTCGCTGTGGTACGGCCTCGACAACGGCGTGCCGACGGCGGATATGAACCCGGCGGAGCTGGCGCCGACCACCAACGACCAGATGCAGTGGCCTCTGTGGGGCATGTATTATCTCTCAGCCCAGACGAAGGGGGTTGCGCCCGATCTTCCGGAAGCCGCCGAGTTGGTCAAGTTGTTGAACGAATGGGAGGACGCGGCGTCCTCCTTCGAGCGCGCCGAAATCTGGCACAAGATGCTCGCAATATACTCGGACCAGGTTTTCTCGATCGGGCTTATCAACGCCACTTTCCTGCCCATCGTCCATTCCGCAAAAATGCAAAACGTGCCGAAAGAGGCTCTCTTTGGCTTCGCGACCAGTCTTCTCGGCATCCACATGCCGGATACCTTCTGGATGAAGGAGGAACGCGGAAATGCTTAGGTATATCCTCTGGCGTATAACGGTGATGATCCCGACCTTGATCATCATCTCCATGCTGGTCTTCACCATCATCCAGCTCCCGCCCGGCGACTTCTTCGAAAGCCAGCTCGCCGAATTGCGCGCGCAAGGCGATACTACAAACCTTCAGGATATGGAGAATCTTCGTCACGAGTACGGGCTCGATCAGCCATTGCCGATTCAGTACCTTCGCTGGGCCGGGGGCATGCTGCACGGGGATTTCGGTTATTCCTTCGAATATCAGCTGCCGGTCTCGGACGTGGTGGGCGACCGTCTGTGGTTCACTGTCCTCGTTTCAGTCACGACGATCCTGTTGACATGGCTGATCGCTTTCCCGATCGGCATTTATTCGGCCACCCATCAATATAGCTGGGGCGACTACGGCCTCACTTTTCTCGGATTGCTGGGAATAGCCATCCCCAATTTCATGCTTGCGCTGATCCTGATGTATTTCGCAAAGACGTGGTTCGGCGTGTCGGTCGGTCATCTGATGGATCAGAAGTATCTGTCGCAACCGATGAGCTGGGAGAAGGCCCGCTCGATCCTCGATCATCTTTGGATTCCGGTCATCATCGTCGGTACGGCGGGCACGGCTGGCATGATCCGCCGGCTGCGCGCCAATCTGCTTGACGAGATGCAGAAGCAATATGTGGTCACCGCGCGCGCCAAGGGTCTGCATCCGCTCCGGGCGCTGTTGAAGTATCCGTTGCGTATGGCGCTGAATTTCTTCGTCGCCGATATCGGGTCGATCCTGCCCGCTATCATTTCCGGCGCCGAAATCACCGCCATCGTGCTGTCTCTGGAAACGACTGGCCCGATGCTGATCAGGGCCTTGCAGAGCCAGGACATGTATCTTGCCGGCTCCTTCCTGATGTTTCTGGCCTTCCTGAACGTGATCGGCGTGCTGATTTCCGATATCGCGCTCGGCTTTCTCGATCCCCGCATCCGCTTGCAAGGCAGGAGTACAAAGTGAGCGCATCCCTGCCAAGCCCCGGCGCGCCCCTGGAGCACTACGTCTCCGGCGCGGATTTCAATCCAGATCAGTTCGAAACCATGTCGGCCGGCCAGGCTCGCTACTACATGGCCTCTCAAAAGAAGCTGATGTGGTGGAAATTCAAGAAACACAAGCTCGCGCTCGTATCAGGGATCTTCCTGGCGTTGCTGTACGGGATGATCTTGATTGCCGAGTTTCTGGCGCCCTATGGGCTGCATACTCGCAACGTGGATTCGATCTACTCGCCGCCGCAGCCGATCCATCTCTTTGACAAAGGCAATTTTGTCGGCCCGTTCGTCTATGGACGAAAGATGACGCTCGACATCGACACGCTGCGCAGGACCTATACCGACAATACATCGGACGTGCAGCCGATCCGCTTCTTCTGCCGCGGCGATGCTTATCGGTTCTGGGGACTGGTCGATTCAAATTTCCATCTGGTCTGTCCGGCCGTCGGCGGTCAGATGTATCTGCTCGGAACCGACCGCCTTGGCCGCGACGTGCTGTCGCGCATCATCTACGGCGCGCGGATATCCCTGACGATCGGGCTGATCGGCATTTCCATCAGCTTTATCCTGGGGATCATCATCGGTGGCCTTGCCGGCTATCACGGCGGCCTGTTCGACCTGCTCGTCCAGCGGATCATCGAGGTGCTTCAGTCGCTGCCAAGCTTGCCTCTATGGATGGCGCTGGCGGCGATCATGCCGGTGACATGGAGCCCGATCATCGTCTATTTCGGCATCACCATCATCCTCGGCATCCTCGATTGGACAGGTCTAGCGCGCGCGGTTCGCTCCAAGCTCCTGTCTCTGCGTGAAGAGGACTTCGTGCTTGCCGCGCAGCTGATGGGCGCCCCCACTAGGCGCATCATCGGCCGTCACCTCGTGCCGGGCTTCATGTCACACTTGATCGCTGCGGCGACGATCTCCATTCCGAGCATGATTCTCGGCGAAACCGCCCTGAGTTTCCTGGGCTTGGGCCTGCGGCCGCCTATCACGAGCTGGGGTATCCTGCTCACCGAGGCCCGGAACGTCAGCGTCATCGCCTTCTATCCATGGCTGCTTTTTCCGATGATCCCGGTAATTTTGGTCATTCTGGCGTTCAACTTTTTAGGAGACGGCTTGCGCGATGCCGCCGATCCCTACAAATAGCAGGGTGAATGGCGAAGACAGGATTGCAATTCGAGGAGCGGACGCGGATGTCGTTTGCCGACAGACCGCGTACATGACTTTCATCCCCCAGAGGTTTTGCCCATGAAGCGGCGCTTAGAAGATGCTCGAATCCTCATGTACAGCCACGATACGTTCGGTCTCGGCCATTTGAGGCGATGCCGCACGATCGCACATGCTCTCGTGGAGGATTATCGTGGCCTGAATGTGTTGATCATTTCCGGTGCGACGATCGCCGGTGCTTTCGATTATCGCGCGCGCGTCGATTTCGTGAAGGTGCCCAGCGTCATCAAGCTGCGTGATGGTGAATATACGTCGATGGCGAGCCATGTTGCTCTGCAAGAGACGTTGAAGATGCGGCAATCGATCATTCGGCACACCGCCGAAACCTTTCAGCCCGACGTCTTCATCGTCGACAAGGAGCCCCTGGGGCTCAAGGGCGAGGTCGAGGAGACGCTGACCTATCTCAAGGCGCGCGGCACGACCCTCGTTCTCGGCATGCGCGATGTCATGGACGCACCGCACTTGCTTGAGGCGGAATGGAAAAAGAACAACGTCCTGCAGAAGATCGACCAGTTCTACGATCGCGTCTGGGTTTATGGACCGCCGGATTTCCATGATCCGCTCGTCGGTCTCGACGTGCCGGCAGGCGTGCGCCGGAAGATGGAGTTCGTCGGCTTCCTGCAGCGCAGCGTTTCCAGGCTCGGCACGAAATCCGAACATGTGCCCGACGACGACTACATCCTGGTAACCACTGGCGGTGGCGGCGATGGTGCCGACCTGGTCAGCGATGTCATCGGCGCTTTCGAGCACGATAGCACTCTGACGCAGAAGACACTGATCGTTCTTGGCCCCTATATGCCGGCCAAGGAGCGCAGCCAGCTGCTGGAACGGGCCGGCAAGATCGACTGTCTGCAGGTGATCGAATTTGATAACAAGATGGAAGAGCTGATCGCCGGCGCGAAGGCCGTCGTCGCCATGGGCGGCTACAACACCTATTGCGAGATCCTCTCCTTCGATAAGCCGGCGTTGATCATTCCACGCACGCGGCCGCGCGAGGAACAGCTGATACGGGCGCAGCGGGCAAGCGAACTCGGCCTGGTCGATATGCTGCTGCCGGAGGAATCGGCGGATCCCAAGCAGCTTGCCGCCGCTTTGAAGCGCCTGCCGAACCGCGCGCCGCCCTCGGCAAGCAGCAGCAACATGCGCCTTGAGGGGCTGGTGCATATTTCACGAACAGTCGGCGAGTGGTTCGATGATCGCGAGCGCTATCCATCGTTGTCGATCGTTGCCGAGTAATGCAATTCCGGCAAGAGTGCGGCGTTGTTTGCGTCCGTAATTGCGCGAAGACAACGAGATAGAATATTTCCGTGGCTCCGTTGAAAGCGGACATGCGGATCATCGGGACCTTTTGATGCGAAAGAAAATACTGGTAGTCCTCAAGGGCTATCCTCGTCTGTCGGAAACCTTTATCGCGCAAGAGCTGCTCGGTCTCGAACGGGCCGGATTCGATCTGACGCTGATTTCGATGCGAAAGCCGACGGACAAGAAGCGCCATCCGGTCCACGACGAGATCAAGGCGCGCGTGGTTTACCTGCCTGAGTATCTGCACGACGAACCGCTGAGGGTCTTGCGCGCTTTCTTTGCCGGTATCCGCAAGCCAGGATTTCGGCCGCTCTTGAAGCAATTCTGGGCCGACTTGAAGCGGGATCTGACACCGAACCGCGTTCGCCGTTTCGGCCAGGCCCTGGTGCTGGCGCATGAATGGCCCGACGGCGGTGAATGGTTGCACGCGCACTTCATCCATACGCCGGCATCCGTGACGGCCTATGCCAGTATCATCGCCGGTGTTCCCTGGACCTGCTCGGCCCATGCCAAGGATATCTGGACCTCGCCGGACTGGGAGCTTTCGGAAAAGCTTGGCCGCGCCCGCTGGACCGTCACCTGCACGCGCAGCGGCTTCGAACATATGCGCGATCTGACCGAGATGCGCGACAATGTGTATCTGAGCTATCACGGCCTCGATCTCGATCGCTTTGGGCCCTTCCCGGGCGAGCACTCCACTCGTGACGGCATGGATGCGTCCGACCCCGCCTTCATCCTCAGTGTCGGCCGTGCCGTGGAAAAGAAAGGCTATGACGTTTTGCTGAAGGCGCTGGCGCTGCTGCCCGGCGACCTGCATTGGCGTTTCACCCATATCGGCGGCGGCGACGGCCTCGCCAAGCTGAAGGCGCTTGCCGAAACGCTGGGGATCACTGATCGCATCACCTGGAAGGGGGCGTTAGCGCAGGAGGATGTGCTCGCGCATTACCGTCAGGCGGATATTTTCGCGCTTGCCTGCCGCGTTGCAGCGGATGGCGACAGGGACGGACTGCCGAATGTGCTCGTCGAGGCATCCAGCCAGCGTCTCCTCTGCATCTCCACCAATATTTCGGGTGTTCCCGAGCTGCTGGAAGATGGTGAGAATGGTCTTGTCGTTCCCTCGGAAGATCCTCAGGCACTTGCGGCGGCGCTGGAAAAGGCAATCCGAGACCCGGCCCTTCGCCACAGATTCGGGGATGCGGCCGAGAAGCGAGTGCGCGAGCATTTCGATCATCACGCCAGCATTCGGCAATTGACGCGATTGTTCGAGGAGCAGTGGCAAAAGGAAGAGCAATGGCGGAAATCCGCATGACATCGGCAAGTACCCGTCCCTTGCGCATATTCTTTTATGTTCAGCATCTCCTCGGCATCGGCCATCTGGCGCGGGCCAGCCGCATTGCCAGCGCCATGGCTGCGGACGGCTGCCAGGTCACCGTCGTTACCGGCGGTATTCCAGTGAATGGCTTTCCCGGCGGCGACGTGACCTCCGTGACGCTGCCGGCGGTGGTCGCCAGCAGCTCCGGGTTTTCCGGGCTCGCCGATCGGTCGGGCAATCCAGTCGATGAAGCCTTCCTGGCGCACCGCCGCGAGCTCCTTCTCGAAGCGTTTCGGCAGGCTGCACCGGACGTGGTCATCATAGAAGCATTTCCCTTTGGCCGCCGGCAGATGCGCTTTGAACTGCTGCCCTTGCTCGATGCTATCGCCAAGGCCGATCCGAAGCCCCGGCTTTACACGTCCGTGCGCGACATTCTGCAACAGCAGAAGAAGCCGGGACGTGATGAAGAGACGGTTGCACTGCTTCGCGATCACTTCGATGGTGTTCTGGTCCATGGCGATCCTCATTTCATTCGACTGGAAGAGACGTTCCCTTTGACCGGCTCTATCGCCGACAAGATCGTCTACACTGGGCTTGTCGCGCCAGCGCTGCCTCCCGAGCCCATCGAGACCTTCGATATCGTCGTTTCCGCCGGCGGGGGAGCCGTCGGGCGCGATCTCATCCGTGCTTCGCTCGAGGCGGCGTGCCGTATAGCGATCGATCGTCGCTGGCTGTTGGTGACCGGCCCGAATTTGCCGGAGCAGGATTTTGCGGATTTGGCCAAGGATGCGCCGGGCAATGTCGAAATCGTGCGTTTCCGCAAGGATTTTCCCTCGCTTCTAAGGGGCGCGGAACTTTCGATCTCGCAGGCTGGCTATAATACCGTCGGCGATCTCCTCGTCACAGGCTGCCGTGCCGTTCTGGTGCCTTTCACTGCCGGTGGCGAAACCGAGCAATCCGTTCGAGCCGAACGGTTGGAAAAGCTGGGTCTTGCGCTGACGCTGCCTGAAGCCGGGCTGACGACGGCTCTGTTGGTCGAGGCGGTGGAGACGGCGCTTTCGCGACCCAAGCCCCGCAGCTCAGATATCGATCTTGGTGGAGCGGCAAGAACTTCGGCCATCATTCGCCAGGCTTCGTGACGGGTGCGATGAACCAACGATCGATATAACCTGTCGTTTTATGCTCCTGGATTCCTGCAATCTTGTGATATAAATCGAAAAATCGATGAATCGGGGGGAGCGTGGACGAAAGACCGGGCGGCGTTCCTTTTCGCAATGGGGCCACGCATCCGCAACAAGCTCATCCTGCATTTCTGCAACATTGGTGCCGGCATCTCGCCGGCGCTGGGCGATTGAATCTGAAAGCCTGCAATAAGCGATGGAAAAAAGCCTAGCGCGTTACATTTGGTCGAATACCCGGCTGGAGCAGATTTGGATACTGCTGGTCGTTGCGGCTTCGATGATCCCGTACTTCCTGTCGTTCGACCTGCCGAAGCAGATCGTCAATGGACCTATCCAGGGCAAGGGTTTCGAACACCCGGGTGACACGCAGACCTTCATGCATATTGCCTTCGACTTGCCGTTGATCGGCCATGTCGAGGTGTTTCATGGGATCCAGCTCACCCGCATGTGGATGCTGGTGGCGTTGAGCCTGGTGTTCCTGGCGCTCGTCGTGCTCAATGGCCTCTTCAAACTCTATATCAACACCTATAAGGGCCGGCTTGGCGAGCGCATGCTGCGCCGCATTCGTTTCGAGTTGATCGACCGGGTGCTCCGGTTCCCTCCTGCGCATTTCAAGCGGGTGAAGCCCGCAGAGATCGCTACCATGATCAAGGACGAGGTGGAGCCGATGGGCGGCTTCACCGGCGATGCCTTCGTGCAGCCTGCGCTCCTGGGTGGTCAGGCCGTCACGGCGCTGGTCTTCATCATCATGCAGAATTTCTGGCTGGGCATGATTGCCGCGGCCATCGTCGCCGTGCAGGCGATCGTCATTCCGCGCATGCGCAAGCGCCTTTTGGAACTCGGCCGCCAGCGGCAGTTGACGGCGCGCGAACTTTCCGGCCGTGTCGGCGAGATCGTCGAGGGTATCGGCACTATCCATGCCAACGACACGACCAATTGGGAGCGTGCCGATATCGCGCAGCGGCTCGGCCTGATCTTCTCGATCCGCTATGATCTTTACCAATGGAAGTTCATGGTGAAGTTCATCAACAACTTCCTGGCACAGGTGACGCCGTTCCTGTTCTATCTGGTCGGCGGCTTCCTCGCCCTGCAGGGCCGGCTGGATATCGGTCAGCTCGTCGCCGTCATCAACGCCTACAAGGATCTGCCCGGCCCTCTTAAGGAACTGATCGACTGGGATCAGTCGCGCCAGGACGTTCAGGTCAAGTACAATCAGGTGGTCGAGCAGTTCAGCGTCGACAATCTGATCGATTCGAGAATTCAGGTCGTCTCGCCCGCGCCCGCCGGCCGCATTACCCATTCGCTTGTCGCGACCAATGTGACTGTCGTCGATGACAGCGGAGCGCGCGTGCTCGATCACGTATCCGTCGAGATACACCCCGGAGAGAAGGTGGCGATCGTTGGGGTCAGCGGCGCCGGTGGCGAGTATCTGGCCGAGGCCTTTGGCCGACTGGTCTGGCCGGACAGCGGCCGCGTCTCGATTGACGGACGTGACATATTGGAGCTGCCGGAGTCACTGACCGGGCGGCGGATCGCTTATGCCTCCTCCGAAACCTTCTTCTTCCACGGCACGTTGCGCAGCAATCTGCTTTATGGCCTCAAGCATGCGCCGCTTATCCCCCCCGCCTATAGCGAGGAGGAGGCGACGAGGGCGAAATGGCAGATGAGCGAGGCGCGAAGAGCGGCCAATCCGGAACTCGATCTCAACGGCGATTGGGTCGACTATGCTGCTGCCGGTGCGAGTGGCCCGGATGATATCTATTCCGTGATCCGCCCTGTTCTCGATGCCGTGGCCATGTCTCAGGATATTTTCGACATGGCACTGCGTTCGAATGTCGATACCGCTTCACATCAGGATCTCACCTCACGCATCGTCGAGCTGCGGCAGGCATTGCGGTCGAGGCTGCAGGAGGAAAAACTCGAGGACCTAGTCGTCCCCTTCCAGTTCGATGCGTATAATCTCCAGGCGACTGTCGGCGAAAATCTGCTGTTCGGCACCTTGAAGCGGCCGCAGATGACCAACCGCAAGCTGGCCGCGCACCCTTATTTCCGGCAGTTGTTCGCAGAAACGGGGCTGATTTCCGATCTCTACGATATGGGTCTGGAGATCGCCGAGAACGCTGTCGAACTCTTCACGGACTTGCCTCCCGATCACCCCTTCTTTCAACAGCTGACCTTCATGACGGCGGAAGACATTCCGACCTATGAGGCGCTGCTGCAGAAGCTCAACGGCAAGGGTTACGAGGCGGCTACCGCCGACGAACGTTCGGCGATCATCCGGCTGAGCTTCTCCTATATCGAGCCTCGCCACCGTTTCGGTCTTCTGACGCAAATGCTCATGGAGAAGATCGTTCAGGCGCGTGCGAAATTCTATGAGAATATTCCGGCCGATCTCGCCAGCGTCATCGAGCGTTACGATCCCGAGCGCTTCACGGCGTCGGCGACATTGATGGACAATGTTCTGTTCGGGCGCATTGCGCATCAGCAGGCCAATGCGCCTGAACGCGTGCACCAGATCATGTACGATGTCTTCGGGCGTCTCGGCATGCATGATGGCGTCCTGTCTATCGGCTTGGATTTCGATGTCGGTTCGGGCGGCAAGCGGCTGACAAACGTTCAACGCCAGAAGCTCAATCTCGGCCGCGCGCTGTTGAAACGGGCCGATTACATCATCTGCAATCGTCCGCTGCCGGCGCTTGATCATCGTGTTCAGGATCAGATCGCGAGGGCGATCCTGGGAGATCTCGATAGCGCCAATTACTCGCCGGCGATCGTCTGGGTTCTGTCCAATCCCAGTTTTGCGGAATTGTTCGACCGCGTGCTGGTTTTCGATCACGGCAACCTTGTCGAAAGCGGCTCGAGTACCGATCTTTTAGAGAAAAACGGTATGTTCAAAGAACTGTTATCGTAATATTCTATCTCAACAGTGGTGTCTGGGGCCGAACACTGGGGGTTTGAAGCTCATGCTTCTGAAAGATGAAGTCGAAATGCTGAAGCGGGTGCCGATTTTTTCGCGCATCGCACCTGCGAAATTGAAACTTTTGGCGTTCACGTCGGATCGCGTCAGCTACAATGCTGGCCAAACCCTGTTTCATCAGGGCGATCAAGGCGATGCCGCCTATGTTGTTCTTTCAGGAACCGCTGATATTCTCGTCGACAGCCCCGCCGGCGAGATCAAGGTTGCCGAGGTCGATCTCAACTCCATCGTCGGCGAAATCGCCATTCTTTGCGACGTCTCCCGCACCGCGACCGTCAAGGCGACTTCAAGGCTGGAGGCGTTGAAGATCAGCAAGGAACATTTCCTGAAGCTCCTCAGCGATTTTCCGGAGATGGCGGTCGAGATCATGCGCGTTCTTGCCGATCGTCTGAACCACACGACATCAGAACTCACGGCTGTTCGCAGCCGCCTGAGCCATCCCCAACCGATGTCCACGCACTGATATTGAGGGGTTGGGCGCTTGTGCCTTCGGCGGGCGCCCCATTGCGAGATGGCGCACTCAATTCCGAAATATGCGCGACTTGAATTTGAGCGGCGGTTTCTTCTCCGCGACATTCCCGATCTTTCCGAAATAGGATTCCGAACGATCGATGACCTGTATCTCGATGGCACCAGGCTACGCCTGCGCAAGATCACCTGCCAGCATCGGGACACGCAATACAAACTCTGCAAAAAATACGCCAGCGATGGCAGCAGGCCGCTCGCACTTGTCAATATATACCTGACATCGCAGGAGTATGCTGTCCTCGGCGCGCTCACTGGCAAGGCAGTCCGGAAGAGGCGATACGACATCATTCCCTCGACATTGTGCATCGATGTCTTCGAAGATCATCTGGCCGGCTTGGTTCTCGGTGAACTCGAGCTGGAGTCGGCCAGTGCACTCGACGCCTTCA
The DNA here is from genome assembly GCF_044756305.1 of Rhizobium sp. NPDC092011. Classification (NCBI taxonomy): domain Bacteria; kingdom Pseudomonadati; phylum Pseudomonadota; class Alphaproteobacteria; order Hyphomicrobiales; family Rhizobiaceae; genus Rhizobium; species Rhizobium sp. NPDC092011. Next base: position 493,275 of record NZ_JBIVSO010000001.1, on the reverse strand, counting down.
CGCCGCCGCCTTGGGTAGGGCGCGATGTGTCGCACGATCCGTTCTTCGCGGGCGGCAATCTCGCATCCATCGACGCCGACCAATTGGCGGCAAAACTGCTATCGCTTCAGTCTGGCGCCTGGTAGCCCGCGCCTCAAATCAATCCGCGCCGTGCCAGGTTGCGCATTAGATGCGAGACGCCGAAGGTCCAGGGCGGGCATTCGGTGGACAGAAGCACGCGGTTTCGCAAAGCCCCGAGCCTGTCATTGGAGATGGTAACGATGTCGCCGACCTTGTGGGTGAAACCCTGCCCAGGGGTGTCGCGATCTTCCACCGGCGCGAAAAGCGTTCCCATAAACAGCACAAGACCATCGGGATATTGGTGATGGCGGCCAATGGTCTGCGCGACGAGATCGAGCGGATCGCGGCTGATTTCCTTCATAGACGAGCGGCCATGCAGCACATAGCCATCCTCGCCTTCGACCTTCAGGTCGAGATCGGCATTGCGGACATCGTCGAGACCGTAAGTCTCGTCGAACAGACGGATGAAGGGACCGATCGAGCAGGACGCATTGTTGTCCTTGGCCTTGCCGAGCAGCAGGGCAGAGCGTCCCTCGACATCGCGCAGATTGACGTCATTGCCGAGGGTCGCGCCTTTGACCCTGCCTTGGCTGTCGACAGCGAGGACGATTTCCGGCTCGGGATTGTTCCACTTCGAAATCGGATGCAGTCCGACATCCGCGCCCGGTCCCATTGAGGACATCACCTGCGACTTGGAGAAGACTTCCGCATCGGGGCCGATACCGACTTCGAGATATTGCGACCAGACGCCTTCTTCGATCAGTGCGGCCTTGACCTTGGCGGCTTCGGGCGAGCCGGCCTTGAGGTTGCGCAGGCTGTCGCCGATCAGCGCGGTGACCTTGCCGCGGATCGCTTCCGCAAGATCGGGATTGCCGGCCGCACGCTCCTCGATGACACGTTCAAGCATCGAGCGGGCGAAGGTTACGCCGCAGGCCTTGATCGCCTGAAGATCGATTGGCGCGAGAAGATGGATGGCCGAGCGATCGGGCTTGGCTGCGAGAAGGGTATTAAGGCTCCCGACGGCTTCGCCTTTTTGAGCACGGACAAAAGCAACCGGATCGTCCATTTCCAGAAGGTCGCGCATCGTCGGCGCCTGTTGCGACGTGATGTCATGGAGCGCGCCGTCACGAACGGTGACGAGGGCCGGGCCGTCCACATCCGGACGCCAGATGCGACCGACGAATGTTCCGGTGGTGAATGTATCCGAGCTGGCCATGTCGTTCGTCTCCTCCAAACTGCGAGTGTTTCTAACGCAGTCGATCATGCTTTGTCATCGGTTATCGATGCGCCAATCGTCGCGCTTTGGATTTCTTGTCCCCTCATCCGGCTAAACGCGTAAGGCCTCGCGGCAGCGCCGCGAGGCCCTTTGGGCCGCAAGCCGGGAGAGAGTAGCTTTAGGCGGCCTGAACCTTGCGATTGCCGCGTGCCCATTCCGGCAGCCAATCGCCATGCGCGACCAGCAGTTCGTCAACCAGTGACCAGATCTGATCAAGATCCAGCTCGGCTGCCGTATGCGGGTCCATCATCGCAGCGTGGTAGATGTGCTCGCGATTTTCGGTCAACAATGCTTTCACCGTCAGCTCTTGCACGTTGATGTTGGTGCGTATGAGGGCCGTCAGTTGCGGCGGCAGATCGCCGATATAGGTCGGCTGGATCCCCGATGCGTCGACAAGGCACGGAACCTCGGCAGCGCAATTGTTTGGCAGCGACGTGATGCAGCCATTGTTGCGGACGTTACCGTAGATGACCGAGGGTTCGCCGGTCCAGACCGAGTTGATGATCGAAGAAGCATATTCCTTCGATTGCTTGACTTCGATCTTCTCGGCGGTGCGATATTCCTCCGCCTGGTTCTTCCAGCGAGCCACCTGCTCGATGCAGCGCTTCGGATATTCGTCGAGCGGGATGCCGAATTTCTCGATCAGGTCGTCGCGGCCTTCCTTGATGAAGTAGGGCGTATATTCGGCGAAGTGCTCGGAGCTTTCGGTAACGAAATAGCCGAGGCGGGTCAGCATCTCGTAACGTACCTTGTTCGGGCAGCGCGGGTTCCAGCCCGGCTTTGGCGCGCGCCCTTCCTTGTAGGCACGGATCAGATCGGGGTAGAGATTGCGATAGGAACCATCGGACTGACGATGTTCGAATGCGAGGTAGAAGGCCATGTGGTTGATACCGGCCGAACGATAGCGGATCTCGTCATAGGGAATGTCGAGATCGTGCGCCAGTTCCATGGCCGTGCCCTGCACGGAATGGCAAAGTCCGACCTGTTTGATCGTTGGGTACTTCTCGCCGATCGCCCAGGTGTTGATCGCCATCGGGTTCACATATTGCAGCATGATCGCATTCGGGCAGACGGCGAGCATGTCCTCGCAGATCTTCCAGAGATGCGGCACGGTACGCAGGCCGCGCATGATGCCTCCGACGCCGAGCGTGTCGGCAATCGTCTGGCGCAGGCCATATTTCTTCGGCACTTCGAAATCCGTGACCGTGCAGGGTTCGTATCCACCGATCTGGAAGGCGACGACGACGAAGTTGGCGCCATCAAGTGCCTTACGCTGATCGGTGAAGGTCTCGACGGTGGCCGGCGCGCCGAGTGTCGAGGCGAGCTTGCGCGCGACGATGGCGCTCTCTTCCAGCCGCTGCGGATTGATATCCATCAGTGCGATTCGTGCGTTGGCAAGTGCCGGGCGCTGCAGGACGTCGCCGATAATGTTCTTCATGAAGACGGTCGAGCCGGCACCGATGAAGGTGATCTTGGGAGTGCTTGTCATTTCAAAATCTCCTGGATGCTATGAAGCTACCTCGAACGCCGCTCTGACGAGGCGTTCGGTGTAGGCGGTCTTGGGATGGGATAGAACTTCGTCGACCGGCCCTTCTTCCATGATCCTGCCGTGTTGCATGACGATCACGCGATGGCAGAGGGCGCGGACGACCTTGAGGTCGTGCGAGATAAAGAGATAGCTCAGGCCGCGCTCGTCCTGCAGCTTGCGCAGAAGATCGATGATCTGGGCCTGAACGGAGAGATCGAGCGCCGAGGTCGGCTCGTCGAGCAGAATGAATTCCGGCTCGAGTGCTATGGCGCGGGCAATTGCGATGCGCTGACGCTGGCCGCCGGAAAACTCGTGCGGGAAGCGTGAGAGGATGTTGGCGGGCATGCCGGCACTGACGAGTGCGTCCTGCACGCGTTCCAGCCGCTCGGCTTTGTTGGCGCCGATATTATTGACCACCAGCCCCTCGGAAATGATCTGGCCGATGGTCATGCGCGGATTGAGCGACGAGAACGGATCCTGAAAGACGATTTGCATACGGGACCGCAAAGGCCGCATCTCGGCGCGAGATCTGCCGTGTATCGCTTGCCCGTCGAAGAAGATCTCGCCGCTATCGGCATCGATCAAGCGCAGAAGCGCCTGGCCGAAGGTGGTCTTGCCGGATCCGGATTCACCGACCAGCCCGAGCGTTTCATGGCGGCGTAATTCCAGATTCAGGCCATTAACAGCGACAAGCTCGCGCATATCCGGCTTAAAGAAGCTTCCATGCCGCAGCATGAAGGCAACCTTGACGGATTTTCCTTCGAGCACGGTATCGCAATTCGGCGGCAGTGGTTTTGCTCGGCCGCGCGGCTCCGACGACAGGAGATGCTTCGTGTAGGGGTGCTGTGGATGAGCAAACAGGGCTTCCGTCGTATTGTGCTCGCGCATTTCTCCATGCTGCATCACGTAGACGTAGTCGGAGAACTGGCGCACGACGGTCAGGTCGTGGGTGATGAGGATCACCGCCATGCCAAGCTGCTTTTGCAGGTCGCGGATGAGGTTCAGGATCTGTGCCTGCACGGTCACGTCGAGCGCCGTCGTCGGCTCGTCGGCGATCAGCACGTCCGGGTCGTTGGCGAGCGCCATGGCGATCATCACGCGCTGGCGCTGACCGCCGGATAGCTGATGCGGATATTGCTTCAGCCGCGCTTCCGGATCGGGGATCTGCACCTGTTTCAGCAAGTCGAGAGCCCGTTTCTCGGCGTCTCGGCGGCTGACCTTACGATGAACCCGGATCGCCTCGACGATCTGGCTGCCGATGGTATAGATCGGGTTGAGCGAGCTCATCGGCTCCTGGAAAATCATCGAAATGCGGTCGCCGCGCAGCTGTCGGCGCGCCCGTTCCGAGAATTTCAGGACATTCTTGCCATCATAATGAACGGTGGATTTGTCCGAAACCACAGCGCGCTTGGTCAAAAGCCCCATCACCGTGCGGGCAGTCACCGACTTTCCCGAGCCGGACTCGCCAACGATGGCGATGGTTTCGCCGCGATAGAGCTGAAAGGAGATATCCTTGACGGCATCGACCATGCCGTCCTCGACCTTGAATTTGACGGCGATATTGCGAGCATCGATAACGGGCGCGACGGCCCTTTCGCCGGCGTCGAAGCGAAGGTCTGGAGCGAAGGGATTGATGAGTGCGAGAGCCATATCCGTTCTCCTCTCAATATGGATCGATCGCGTCGCGCAATCCGTCGCCGAGTGCATTGAAGGCGAAGACGGTGACGAGGACGAAGGCGACGGGCGACAGAATCCAGGGGAAGGAACCGATGACCGAATAGGTCGACGTATCCTGCAACATCAGACCCCAGGAGATCAGCGGCGGCTTGACGGCAAAGCCGAGGAAACCCAGGAAGGATTCGAGCAGAACCACGCTCGGGATCGCAAGCGTCACGGCGACGATGACGTGGCTCATGACGTTCGGAAATATGTGCTGCAGGATGATACGCCGGTCGGTGGCCCCGATCGCCATCGCTGCCCGCACATAGTCGATCCTTGCCAATGCCAGCGTCTTGCCGCGAACCTCGCGTGACATCTGTGCCCAGCCGAGCGCAGACATGACGATGATGACGAAGGCAAGAAAGACATTGGTCGGCGCTGTCACGGGGATCAGCGAAGTCAGGGCCAGATAAAGCGGCACTTGCGGGAAGGCAAGAACGACCTCGACAAAGCGCTGGATCCAGGTATCGAGCACGCCGCCGAAATAGCCGGAGATCATGCCGATGCTGGTGCCGACAATCGTTACGATGGCGACGACCGTGAGAGCGATCATCAGCGAAATGCGGGAGCCGTATATGGCGCGTGACAGCACGTCGCGGCCGAACTTGTCGGTACCGAGGAAATGCACCGGACCGCCATCGGTCGTGCCGAACAGATGCCGATTGCCGGGGATCAGGCCGAACAAATAGTAGGGATCGCCTTTGACGAACAAGCCGAGCAGGCGGGGATGATCGTAGTCTGGACCGACGATGGGTTGAAACGTGACGGGATCGAGATCGGTGGTTTCGACCAGTGCATAGACGCGGGGCTGGAAGACGATATTGCCGTCCTTGTCGTGAAAGCTGATAACTTGCGGTGGCGCGAAGCCGGTGTCGGTCGCTTTGGGGTCAAGTGGCGCGACGAATTCGGCAAAGACTGCCATTAGCAGCAGCAGCACGACGAGGATGAGGCCGCTCATGCCTGTCCAGGACCGCTTCAGGCGTCGCCAGACCAGTGCGATATAGCTTTCGCCGCCGCCTTTGTGTTTGACCTTTTCTTCCGGCACAGGTGGAGAGTTGCTGAAGGCGAGCATTAGTGGATCCCTCCCTGTTGACGCACGCGCGGATCGAGCAGGGCAAGCAGCATGTCGGCGATGATGTTGCCGATGATGAGGGTTGCCGAAAGCACCATCATGAAGGTTGCCGTGACATAGACGTCGCCGACCGCCATGGAGCCGACGATAGCCGGCCCGACTGTGGGCAGCGAAAAGATGATTGCGGTCTCGATTTCACCGGTCAGCATGTAGGGAAGCACGACGCCCTGATACATGATCAGAGGATGCAGGGCATTCGGCACGGCATGGCGCATGACGACGGCACCGCCGGAAAGACCTTTTGCCCGTGCGGTTTCGACATATTGGGCGTTCAGCGTGTCGAGAAGATTGCCGCGCATGACGCGCATATTGTAGGCAAGGCCGCCGAAGGTGGCGATCGCAACGACCGGCCAGACATGCTTGACCAGATCGACGAACTTGGCCCACGACCAGGGCGCACCACCATATTGCGGCGAGAAGAAACTGCCGATCTCCGAGACGTTGAGCTGGAAGACGAGGATATAGACGATAATCAGCGCCATCAGGAAGCGCGGCACCGTCATGCCGAGAAAGGAGACGCCGGCCAAAAGATTGTCGACCCAGCTATATTGGCGCGTCGCCGCCCATATGCCGAAACCTATGCCGAGTATGGATGCGAATATGTGGCACACCAGCGCCAGCGCCAGTGTCCGCGGCAGGCGCTCACCGACGACATCGGCGACCGGCTTGTTGTAGACCATGCTGTAGCCGAAATCGCCTTTGGTGACGATGCCGCCGATCCAGTTGAAATATTGGACGATCATCGGCTTATCGAGCCCATGTTCCTTTCGATAGGCCTGCGCCTGGGCATCAGCCTGTTCGAAGGATGCGCCGCCCTGGTTCATCAACTGCGAGCGGATGTAATCGGCATAGTCGCCCGGCGGCGCCTGAATGATGGCAAATGTCACCACGCTCAGGATGAAGAGCACGGGGATTGCTGAGGCTATGCGAACGAGCAGGAATCGTAACATGGGACGGTTCGCTTCTCTTTGATGCTGTCGGCACTCTCGCTCCTCGCGGAGGATATGCGCCAGCGGTTCATTTTACCCGGCGATAGCTGATCGCTGGATGTCTCGGGTCCCATGGCAGCCGGCATCATGCCGGCCGCCATGAGGTCTCGTTCGACCTTACTTGATCGGACCGGCGCTGCCCGGGGCACCCGGAAGCTGGTCGGCGAACAGCTCGTATTTGCCCTGCTTGTCGGCCGCGACCCACAGACGCTCGCGCAGGACCGAGTCCTCTGCCCAGTTGAACAGGAAGATCGGCGTACCCGGAGGAACGTTGGAGAAGCGCTTGTTGATGATCAGCGCACCCGGATATTCGGTCAGGCCGATATTGTAGAGGTTCTCGGTGGACACCTTCTGGAATTTCTTCATCAGGGCCACGCGCTCATCGCTATTCTGCGACTGCGTGAACTTGTTGACGATATCGACCATATCCGTTTCGAAGGGCATCAGATCGACCTTGCCATCCGAACCGGCGCGGTGGTTCCAGCTCGTGCGCGGACCGACCGGAGCGAGCTGCTCGGTGTTCTGCACGACCGAGGCAAGCTCCGTGCTGTTGCGCCGCACCATCCAGTCGAAGCGACCGCTGTAGTTGGCATCGTCACGCTGGTTGCCGTCGAGGGCGTTGATGACGACGCGCAGGCCGAGCTTCTCCATCTGGCCGATCACGCCTTCGGCAAGGCTCTTGTCCGTCGTATAGCCGCTGTTGACCAGAAGGGTAATCTCGACATCCTTGCCGCCGTTGACGCCGGCCGGGAAATTGACGATGCCATCGCCATCGGTATCCTTGAGGCCGGCCTTGGCAAGTTCGGCTTTGGCGGCGGCAAGATCGAACGGATAATAGACCGTGGAGTTGCGGTCATAGAAGGTGCTGCCGGAAGACAGACCGCCCGGATAGATCGCGGTGAACGGTCCCTTGACCAGAGATTCGCCAAGCGCCTTGCGGTCGAGCGCCATGGAGACGGCCTTGCGGAAGTGCTCGTTGCGGTTCAGGTCCCTGACGGCCTGGCCGCGCGCATCCGGACTGCCCCAGCCGTTGGCGGAGAAATTCATCTGCAGGTTATAGCCGATGAGACGAGGGCCGAAGGCGAGACGGGCCGGTGCTTCGGCTTGCGCGGCGCGCTTCAGCGAGGCGACGAAGTTTTCCGGCTGTTCGAGGTTCGAAAAGTCCCCGGAGCCGGCAACCGCCTGCACGTCGCGGTCTGCCCAGGTCGAGAGCTTATAGTGCAACTCGTTGAGGTAAGGCAGCTGATTGCCCTTCTCGTCGACCTTCCAGTAGTAGGGGTTGCGGCGCATGACGATGATATCGTCGGAGCGATATTCGACCGGCACCCAGGCGCCCATGACGGGCATGTTCATGAATTCCGGCGGGAAGGCATTCTTGAACTGCTCGTAGGTGTTCTTCGAATATTTCGGGTGCTGCGGCTTCAGGATATGCGACGGGCCGGGGCAGAAGGTGCCATAGGCCATGGCATAGAGATACTGCCTCGGAAACGCATCCTTGAAGGTCCATTCGACGGTGTAGTCGTCGATCTTCTTCAGCGTCGTGCCGGCCCCGAATGTCTCGGGGCTGGCGCCGTTCAAGGGCGAGACGTTGTGATCGTTGACCTCGTCGTCCCAGTAGAACATCAGGTCGTCGGCATTGAAGGGTACGCCGTCGGACCATTTCGCGCCTTCGATCAGGTGCATGGTGAGCTTGTGGCCGTCGGTCGACCAATCCCAGCTCTTGGCAAGGTTTGGCAGCGGCTCGGTATCCTTGGCTTCGACCTGGAAGAGCGGAGCGGTGCGCGTCAGGCATTCGGACAAGCCGATGTCGATGCCGCCCCAGCCCTGGCTCTGGCCACCGGTGTAATTCCAGCCTTCCGGACGGCCGCCGATGACATGGCGCAGCGTGTCGCCATAAACGCCGATGCCGTCAGGCATGTTGCCTGTTTTATAGACCAGTGGTTCTTTCGGGAGGCGATCCTTGACGGGCGGCAGCTTGCCGGTCTTGACGAACTTGTCGGTGACCCAGGACGGCTCGTGATAGTCCGGCAGCGCCTTGAACTCCAGAATGGAGCTGCGCTCGACATATTTGATCTTGCCTTCTGCGGGGAAGACCGGTGGAACGGGTGGCACTGTCGGCTCGGCCGCATGAGCGCTGATCGCGATTGCGGATGTGGCAATCGTCAACGCGGCGAGAAAGCCGATCGGTCGAAAATGTCTCATCTTGTTCTCTCTCCCAAATTCGCGAGCGTTCCGTTCGAGGCCTCGCGTTCCTCCCTTGAAACGAAAGATGGTCGGTTGAGGCGGGATATCCCCTTAAGACCCCGCCTCAACCCCTTATCTTTCGGCCTGCATGTTCACTAACCTGCCTGCTTCAGAGCGGCCTTTTCCGCGCGCAGCTCCTCGATCGAGCGGACATTGCGACTTGCAGCACCCTTCCAGTCGCGCGTCTTGACCTTGCTGCGCGACAGGCGATCCCTGGCGTCGTCCGCTGCATGGGCGTATTGCGGCAGCCAGCGTGCCTCGGCGACAACCATTTCATCGACCATCTGCCAAACCTCCTCCGGTGTGGCGACGGCGCCGACCAGCGGGTCGTGCAGGACGGCGAGCTTCAAGAGGTCGATGTCGCCGCTGATGGCGGCATGGACCGACATGCGCTGAACGTTGATCGAGGAAATGCAGGTGGCCGCACATGCCTCGGGCAGTGTAATGCCGGCCACCATGTTGATGCCGAAGCGATCGACGAAGCCGGGGGATTCGATGATGGCATCGGCGGGCAGATTGGTGATGACGCCATTGTTCTTGACGTTGAAATGGCCGCGATAGACGCGGTTGGTTTCGAGCGCCTCCAGAATATGGCTGGCGTGCTCATTCGAGCGGCGCGCCGGATCGATCGGCTGGGAAGCGCTGTCGAGGATCTGCTGGAATTCCGTCTCGAACCAGTTGCGCGTCTCGGTGGAGTGACGCAGATAGCCGCCCGTCTCGCCATGGATCCAGTCCGACATATCGATCCACTTGTTGATCTCGTCGGGACGCTTGCGATACCAGGGTAGGTATTCGGACAGGTGGCCGTTGCTTTCGGTGGAATAGACACCGAAGCGCTTCAGTACGTCGATGCGCAGCTTTTCCTGCTGCGAGAAGACCGGATGTGCCTCGAACGCGGCGATCAACTCGTCCTTGCCGATCTTGCGGCCATTGAGGCGAAGGTCGACGAACCAGGTCTGATGGTTGATGCCGGAGCAGATATAGTCGAGCTCGCTCTTGTCCTTGGCGCCAAGCACTTCAGCGATCTGTTCGGCACCGTGTTGGACGCCGTGGCAAAGGCCGATCGTGTCGACCTTGCCGTATTCGATCGCCGCCCAGGTGTTCATCGCCATCGGGTTGGCGTAGTTCAGGAACTTGGCGCCGCTCTCGGCGACTTCGCGGATATCCTTGCAGAAATCGAGGATGACCGGAATGTTGCGCTGACCATAGAGAATGCCGCCGGCGCAGATCGTATCGCCGACGCATTGATCGATGCCGTATTTCAGCGGAATGCGGATATCTTCGGCGTAAGCCTCCAGACCGCCGACGCGGACGCAGCTGATGATGTAGCGCGCGCCTTCCAGCGCCTTGCGGCGATTCGTCGTCGCCGTCACGCGCGTCGGCAGCTTGTTTGCTTCGACGATCCGGTCGAGGATCGCCTTGATCATCGTCAGATTGTGCTCACTCATATCCGTCAGCGCAAATTCAACGTCGCGGAATTCCGGCACGCAGAGGATGTCGGTGAACAGCTTTTTCGTGAAGCCGACGCTGCCAGCGCCGATAATAGCGATTTTGAAACTCATGATCCTCACCTTAAAGTCGGTCGAACAGGCAGCGGCAGGGGAGATGACAGCATTTTCGCCCCGTGAGCGCATCGATTGCGAAATGGGCCGAAATCGTGGTTTTTTCTCCAATCGCCGGTCCTCATCGGCAATCAAGCGCTGTTTTCTGGCGGGATTATGCCTATAATCATCGAAGCGAACAGAGAACTATTATGCTTTCAGGGGTAATTTTGTGCTGCAGGAATTGATCGATAACGGACAGGTCATGCGGACGGTTTCGCTGCCACGCGGACGCCACCGGCTGCATGCGATGCCGACCAGCGCCGGCTATGAAATCAGGCAGGACGAGCCTTATGACTGGGATGGGCGACGGCGTGGCCAGACGCCCTTTACCGTACTTCAATATACCATCAGCGGCACCGGCCGACTACGCTACGAAAACCGGAACCATCGTGTGAATGCCGGCGATACGCTGCTCGTTCTCGTGCCGCACAACCATCGTTACTGGCTGGAGAAGGGCGAACGCTGGGAGTATTTCTGGATATCGATGAATGGAGAAGAAGCGTTGCGCATCCATCGTCTGATTTTGGCTGCGGCGGGTCCGGTCTTGAAGCTGCAGCAAGCGACCATCGATCATCTTGCCGATTGCAGTCTGCGGCTGGTCAGGGGTGCGAGGACGCCCGCCTCGGCTTCAGCCATCGCCTATGAGGCCGCCATGGCGCTCTATGACGACGTTTTTGGCTCGCATGCCTTTGCCGCCGATCGTTCAGCCATGCAGATCGTCATCGACCACATTGACGCCAATCTCGACAAGCCGCTGCCCGTCGAAGAACTCGCCAAGGTGAGCGGGCTTAGCCGTGCTCACTTCTCGCGCGTCTTTGCCGAAAGCGAGGGCGTCCCGCCGGCGGAATTCGTCCTGCAGCAGCGCATGCAGCGCGCGGCAAAGCTGCTGACCAAGGCTGCATTCATTCCGGTCAAGGAAGTGGCGATCATGTCGGGCTTCGATGATGCCAACTATTTTTCCAAGGTCTTCCGCCGCATCTACGGAATCAATCCGACGGAATTTCGCACGACCGGCATGTATGCGGCGGTGCGCAGCCCGGTCGAGGAAGGGAAGACGAGCCGAAGCCGGTAGCGCGGAGAAGGATTACCGCACTCTCGCTTGCCGGGAGGTCGAAATCCGTCAACCGGTCGCATTGTGCGTCTGCGGCGAGCCTGTATAGATATCGCCCCGCAGCATCACATCTGCTTCTCCTTGCGCCTGATTTTCCAAGCAACATCTGTTCGTCACCCGATGCGACGGGCTTAATCGATAGGATTGAAAATGCGTTCTGTTGTCGCCTTCAACGAATCCTGGACGTTTCAGGAAGGATTTTCTCTCGCGGATGTTGGCCGCGCGCGGGAAGGGCAGCCAGTTACACTGCCGCATAATGCCGTCGAGCTGCCCTTCAATTATTTCGATGAAAAGTCTTATCAGCGCGCCTTTACCTATCAGAAGATTCTGAATTGGGATGATGCATTCGCCGGCCGCGAAATTTCGCTGATCTTTGACGCGGCAATGGCCGATTCCGTTGTCTATCTGAATGGCGAGGAGATCGTTGCGCACAAGGACGGCTACACGCCGTTCGAGGCGCGCCTGACCGGACGTCTGCGAAAGGGCGAAAACCTCATCACCGTCAAGATCGACGGAAGCGAGAATCCTGAAATCCCGCCCTTCGGCGGTCGGATCGATTACCTGACCTATGCGGGGATCTACCGCGATGTCTGGCTGAAGCTCACCGATCCCGTCTTTATCGCCAATACCAAGGTCGAGACCTCGGATGTGCTGTCCGACAGCAAATCCGCGACCGTCCGCTGCGATATCTCCAACCCGCAAAACCTCGTCTTCGAAGGCAATGTGAAAGTGACCTTGCGGTCCGGCGATGGCAAGGCCATTGCTTTGGGTGAGGCGGGCACATCGGGCGAAAGCGTGACGCTCAGTTTCGATGGTCTCTCAGGCCTTTCGCTTTGGGATCTCGACAATCCCGTTCTCTATTCTGCTGAGGTGGAGCTTGCGAGTGATCACGGCACGGATCGTCATGCCGCGACCTTCGGTTTCCGCACCGCAGGCTTTACCGCCGAAGGCTTTTTCCTGAACGGCAAAGCGATGAAGCTGCGTGGGCTCAACCGCCACCAGGCGTTTCCCTATGTCGGCTATGCAATGGGCCGTTCAGCCCAGGAGCGCGATGCGGAGCTGATGAAGCATACGCTTAAGTGCAACATCGTGCGCACCTCGCATTATCCTCAGTCAAAATGGTTCCTCGACCATTGCGACCGTATCGGTCTGCTCGTCTTCGAAGAAATTCCCGGCTGGCAGCATATCGGCGATGAGGAGTGGCAGCAGGAATCGATCCGCAATGTGCGTCGCATGATCGAGCGCGACTGGAATCATCCCTCGATCGTGATCTGGGGCGTGCGCATCAACGAATCCCAGGATTCACATGATTTCTACGCCGAGACGAACAGGCTGGCGCGTGCGCTCGATCCGACGCGTCAGACAGGTGGCGTGCGCTACATCACCGAGAGCGAGATGCTTGAGGATGTCTACACGATGAATGATTTCATCCTCGGCAATGAGGAATTGCCCGGTGCCAACCGACCGCGCACGCCGCTGAGGCCGCAACAGGAAAATACCGGTCTCGCCAAGGATGTGCCCTATCTGATCACCGAATTCGGCGGTCATATGTATCCGACGAAAATATACGATCAGGAGCAGCGTCAGGCCGAGCACGTGCGCCGGCATCTGGAGGTGCTGAATGCAGCCTATGGCGACCCGTCGATTTCGGGTGCCATCGGCTGGTGCATGTTCGACTATAATACCCACAGCGATTTCGGCTCGGGCGACCGCATCTGCTATCACGGCGTGATGGATATGTTCCGCGAGCCGAAGTTTGCAGCCTATGTCTATGCCAGCCAGTGCGAGCCATCCGAAGAGATCATCATGAAGCCGGTGACGATCTGGGCGCGCGGCGAGCGCAACATCGGCGGCGCTCTGCCGCTGATCGTTCTGACGAATTGCGACGAGGTCGAACTGCGTTATGGTTCGCTTACCAAGCGGCTGGGGCCAGACCGGGAGACGTTCCCGCATTTGCCGCATGCACCCGTTGTCTTCGATCACCGGTCCTTTACGCCAGACGAGCTTGGCGTTTGGGGAATGGAGTGGGAGGATGTACATTTCACTGGCTATATCGGCGGCAAGCCGGTGGTCGAGCAGCATATGGTCGCCAATCCGCTGCCGACCTCGCTTCAAGTCGAAGCCGATGCTGACACCTTGCGCGCAGGCGAACGCGATACGGTGCGCGTCATCGTGCGCGCGGTCGATCAGGCCGGCTCGCGCTTGGCTTTTCTCCATGAAGCCATCACCATCAAGGTCAATGGTCCGGCGAAAGTCATCGGGCCGGCAACCGTGGCGTTCCAAGGAGGAACCACAGGTTTCTGGCTACAGGCAACAGGCGAGGTCGGCGCCGTCGAGCTCGAGGTCTCATCTCCGCGTTTTGCCAGCCAACGCGTGCATCTGATCGCTGAGTGAACCCTCAGCCGGCTCCGCCCGTCAAGCGGCTGAGCCGGCAGTATCCGCCGTGCTTTGCGGAATGGATTGCAGCAGCGTCTGCCTTGCCGAGGCAAGATGCGTGCGGCAGGCGGCGTCGATCCGTTGCGGGTCGCGCGATTGCAGCGCCGCGATATAATCGAGATGCTCGGCGACAGCGCGGGCATTGCGCTCGCGAGCGAAGGCCTTGTTCCATTGGAAGTGATAATGGAACACGATGGCAATGACATCGTAGAAATCGGCAATGAAGCGATTGCTTGAGGCGCGGTGGATGAGCAGGTGGAACTTCTCGTCGAGGCGTGAGAAGTCGCGGTAATGCGCATCGAAATCCTTCAACAGCGCGTGATGTTCGCGCTCGATTGCCTTCAAATCCTCCCAAGCGCGATGGCTTGGAGGCAGACGGCCGAATTCTGCGGCGGAATGCAGCTCGAACATCTCGCGCACGTCGGCCAGCTCAAGCGCGAATTCGCTGGTGAAGCCCTTGAGGATCCAATGGCTGTTCGGCCGTTTCTCGATCAGGCCGAAGCGGCTGAAGCGGATGAGGAATTCGCGCACGACGGATGTGCCGGTGCCGATTTCGCGCGCCAGTTCCAATTCGTTGATCTGCATGCCAGGCTGAGCTTCATCGGACATGATCCGCATCATGAAGCTGCGCTCGATGATGTCGTGCAGGGAATCGGTCTCTTCCTTCGGAAACAAATCAGCCTCGTTTGGCCGGCGCAGGACAGTCTTCTGCCGCTTGTTCCAGAGGATGATCCCGGCGTCGCTGAGGCGCATCAGGATTGCGCGCGCCGTGCTGCGGCTGACCCCGAGTTCTGCCGCGATCTCGGGTTCGCTCGGCAGCTCCGTATCGGGCTTAAGGCGCGCCGCATAGCGGTTATACGCCTCCTTGAAGAGCGTGTTTTGTCTAGCCATTTCCCCCTCGCGTAGCGTCGCCGCGCTTTGCTGGCGGCGCTGTCTGAACCATGTTCGAATGGCAGTCAATTGCAGGAGTCTTGATCGGGCCTTCTTTGCCGCCTTCCACCTCGGCGGGCGGTGATTTCCTCGTTGACTCCAAATTGTTTATTGTAGATAAAAAACAAAATCAATTGGCGACGATTGTTGAGAACCGTTCGATAGCGCCGATGAATAGGGAGGAGACGGGATGTCATTGCAATCCAGGGCCGTTTCCTTATCGTATCGTGCTACCGGCGGACGTTTTTTTGAAATGACGATGGCGGTTTCCTTGAGCCGTTCGTGACGGGAATTGAAATACCGCTCATCGTGAAGGAATAGTGATGCAGACTAGGACAATAGGCAGGACCGATCTTAAGGTTACGGAGATCAGCTTTGGCGCTGCGGCGCTGGGAGGGCTCTATCGTGCTTGCCCTCGCGATCAGGCGATGGAGACCCTGCAGGCTGCCTGGGATAGCGGCATTCGCTACTTCGATGTCGCACCCTGGTATGGCTTCGGCCTCGGCGAGCGCCGCGTCGGCGATTTTCTCCGCGAGCAGCCGGACGACAGCTATGTTCTGTCGACCAAGGTCGGACGCCTGATGCATCCAGTGCCGACAGACAAGGTGCCGAACTACGGTTATATCGATCCGCTGCCATTCGATGCCACTTATGACTATTCCTATGATGGCATCATGCGTTCGGTCGAGTTCAGCTATGCCCGCCTTGGCCTCAATCGCATCGATATTCTCTATGTGCACGATATCGGCAGCTACACTCACGGTAGGGCGTTGAACGAGCATTATCTCGGGCAGCTCCTGGGCTCCGGTCTGAAAGCGCTGGAGGAGTTGAAGTCGTCGGGGACGATCAAGGCCTATGGCCTTGGCGTCAACGAAGTGCCTGTTTGTCTTGATGTCATGCACGCCGCCGATATTGACTGCATTCTCATGGCGGGGCGCTATACTCTGTTGGATCGTTCCGCTGTCGCCGAGCTGTTGCCGCTCTGCGAGAAGAAGGGAACGTCGCTGGTCGTGGGCGGCGTTTTCAACTCCGGCATTCTGGCGACGGGTCCGGTGCATGGTGCGCATTTCGACTATTTGCCGGCAACGCCGGAGATTTTGGCCAAGGTTGGGGCGATGGAGGAGATCGCCCGCAAGCATGGCGTACCGCTCGCTCAACCGGCAATTCAGTTCCCGCTGCGCAATCAAAGCGTGGCTTCGGTGCTGATCGGTACGGCGAAGCCGGAAAGTCTTGTCCGCAATATGCAACTCGTAGAGCCAAGGCTCCCGGACGGCCTCTATGCGGAATTCGAGGGATTGACTGTGGTTGCGCCTCCGTTGGGAGACGAGGCGGTCCGCGTCTAGAGCAATTCCAGGAAAAGCCCGCAGCGGTTTTTCGTCCGGAATTGCGCGAGACAGCAGAGGGAGCGGTTTTGCATTCCTAAACCGCTCCAGCAGATTGGGAGCTATCGAGCCGTCGGGAGAGGCGGCTTCGAAGAGGAGGAAAGCCTGTTTTGGCGTCGGTGGCCTTTCCGCCGCGCGATGCGTGACGCCGCGAGGTGTTGCGATACCGAGCCGTAAGCGTTCAGCGGCGGGTGTGCAGGAGAGCAGAGCGCGTTGAGAGGAGAAGCAGATGAAAATTGCCAAGTCACTTCTGTCCCGCCGCAGCTTTGCCGGTCTTGCCGGTGCTGCCATCATCGCGATGGCGATGCCGGTGCAGTCCTTCGCGGCTGACGTGACCATTCCGATCATCGTCAAGGATACGACATCCTTCTACTGGCAGATCGTTCTTGCCGGTGCCCGTCAGGCGGGCAAGGATCTCGGCGTCAAGGTGCCGGAACTTGGTGCACAGTCGGAATCCGACATCAACGGCCAGATCAGCATTCTCGAGAACGCCGTCGCCGGCAAGCCGGCTGCCGTCGTCATTTCGCCGACCGAGTTCAAGGCGCTCGGCAAGCCCGTTGACGAAGCTGCCAAGTCCGTGCCGGTCGTCGGCATCGATTCTGCCGCGGATTCCAAATCCTTCGTGTCGTTCCTGACCACCGACAACGTCCAGGGCGGCCGTATCGCCGCTGATGGCCTTGCCGCCGCGATCAAGGGCATGACCGGCAAGGAAGAGGGTGAGATCGCCATCATCACCAGCCTGCCGGGCGTCGGCTCACTCGACCAGCGCCGCCAGGGCTTCCTGGAAGAGGTCAAAAGCAAGTATCCGGGCCTCAAGGTCGTTGCCGATAAATATGCAGACGGACAGGCAACCACCGGCCTCAACATGATGACGGACCTGATCACTGCCAATCCGAAATTGGTCGGTGTTTTCGCCTCCAACCTGATCATGGCGCAAGGTGTGGGCCAGGCGATCGCCGAAAACAAGCTCGGCGACAAGATCAAGGTCATCGGTTTTGACAATGACGACAAGACCGTCGGCTTCCTGAAGTCGGGCGTTCTTGCCGGCCTCGTGGTCCAGGATCCGTATCGCATGGGTTATGACGGCATCAAGACCGCGCTCGCCGCCTCCAAGAAGGAGAAGGTAGAGGCCAACGTCGACACCGGCGCCAACCTCGTCACCAAGGCGAACATGAGCGATCCGAAGATCGACGCTCTGCTGAACCCGAAGGTAAAGTGATGCTCCTAGGCCGTGCCCGATCCGTCAGGCGCGGCCTTTTCGTCTAGAGCAGGATGATTTTAGGTCTGCTTGACCCAAGATCTGAAGCCGCTCTGGAATCACGAAGGTGGAGCGTGACGTCGTCCGAAAGCCGCTTGCGCTTTTCGGCATCACGCTCTGTCCGCCTGGTGGCGGCCGCGCGGTGATGCGAGAGGGGAGGAGACCTCATGACGAGCCTTGAAGAGATCAGCCATCGGCACGACGATAGCATCAAGACGGAGGCAAGCCGCGTTCCTGCCGGCTCTCCCATCCTGGAATTGAAGGGGTTGCAGAAGCGCTACGGATACGTCGAAGCGCTGAAGCCGGCGACGATCACGTTTTTGGCAGGAGAGATTCATGCGATCGTCGGCGAAAACGGTGCCGGCAAATCGACGCTCATCAAGCTTCTAACGGGCGTTATCACCCGTACCGCGGGTGAAATCTTCTGGTGCGGACATCCCGTGGCACTTGCGACGCCCAATGAGGCGATCGCTCGCGGCATCAATGCTGTGCATCAGGAGGTGGTCCTCTGCCCGCATCTGACGGTCGCTGCCAATCTCTTTCTCGGCGACGAGGTCAATCGCTTCGGCCTGATGCGGAAGAAGCAGATGGTGGCCATGGCGCAAACCGTGCTTGACGATCTCGGCTTTGGATTGCCGGCGGCTGAGCTTCTGAGTTCGCTGACAATCGGCCAGCAGCAACTGGTTGCAACGGCAAGAGCGGCGATGCGCGGCACGCAGTTTCTCATCTTCGACGAGCCGACCGCCTATTTGACGCGAAAGGAATCGGCGCAACTGTTCAAGCTGATCCGCCGTCTACAGAGCGAAGGCGTAACGATTGTCTATATCAGCCATCGCATGGAAGAGGTCTTTGAGCTGGCAGATCGCGTTTCCGTGCTGCGCGACGGGACGCATGTCGGCACGCGCACCATCGGCGAAACCAATGAGGACGAACTGATCAAGTTGATGATCAATCGCTCGATCGAGCAGATCTATCACAAAGAAGAGATCCCGATCGGCGAAACCATCCTGGAAACGCACGGGCTTTCGGGCCCAGGCTTCGAGAATGTCTCGCTCAGCGTTCGTGCCGGCGAGATTGTCGGGCTTTACGGGTTGATCGGCGCCGGTCGCAGTGAATTTGCTCTGGGCCTCTATGGTCGTCAGCCGATTTCGGCTGGGGAGATTCATTGGCAGGGGCGCAAGGTCGATATTCGCAGCGAGCGAGACGCGATGGAGCTCGGCATCGCTCTTGCGCCTGAAAGCCGCCGCGATCAGGGGCTCTGCCTCAATCTGCCAATTGGCCTCAACATCAATCTGCCGGTTTTCCGTCGGTTGAGCCGAGGCCCAATCATCAACAATAAGAGCGAGGCTGTTAACGCCGACAAGCAGATCCGCGATCTCAGCATCAAGACACCGAGCCGGCGGGTGCTGGTTTCCGCCATGTCCGGCGGCAACCAGCAGAAGGTGGTCATCGGCAAATGGCTGAGCCACGGTGCCAAGCTATTCATCTTCGATGAGCCGACTGTCGGCGTTGATGTCGGCACCAAAGCCGAGATCTACCGGCTGTTCGCCAAGCTGCTTCGCGATGGCGCCGGTATCATCGTCATCTCGTCATATCTGCCCGAGGTCTATGAGCTTGCAGATCGGCTGCATGTCTTCCGCCACGGCCAGCTGGTCGCCAGCCATGATTTTCACGCTGCCACGCATGAGGAAGTCCTTGGCGAGGCGATCGGTGTCTAAAGCAATTCCCGCAAAGATGCGAAGCGGTTTTGCGTCCGGAATTGCAAGAAAGCAGAGCGAAAGAACATTTCCATCACGCCGTCTCAGACGGAAATGCTCCAAGCGATAAGAATAGTCGAAAGAGGGAGAACGAGAATGGCCGCGAATACAACAGATGGCCCCACCGTTGCGCCGCGGCGCAAGATGAACATCCTCTTCAGCCTGACGCTGATCCTGCTCTTGTTGGCGCTGTGGGTCCTGCTCGGATTCTGGACGGACAAGTTCTGGACGCCGCTCAACATTACCAATCTCGCCCGTCAGGGATCGATGACCGCCATTCTTGCGCTCGGCCAGACCTTCGTCATCATCACGGCGGGCATCGACCTGTCGGTTGGGGCGATCGTCGGCTTCTGCACCGTCATCATCGCCTGGCTTCTGCAGGCGGGCTTTCCGGTCTGGGCCGCCATTCTCATCACCTTGCTGTTCGGGGTGCTGATCGGCGCGTTCCACGGCTTCGGCATCGTGCGCATGGGCCTGCCGCCGTTCATCATCACGCTGGCGACACTGACTTCGCTGCGCGGCATCGGCCTGCTGATTACCAATGGTTCCACGATCAACATCGTCAATGACGATTTCACCAACTTCGCCGTCGCCGATTTTCTCGGCATTCCAAGCCTGTTCTGGATGGTGATCCTGGTTGCGATCCCGGCGGTAATATTTCTGCACCTCAGCCGATGGGGACGCTATCTCTTCGCCGTCGGCTCCAACCGAGAGGCTGCGCGCCTCTCCGGCGTCAATGTCAACGGCATGATCTATCTTGCCTATATCCTGTCGGGAACCTGCGCTGCCTTTGTCGGTGTTCTGCTTGCCTCGCGCATCGCCATCGGCAATGCCACCCAGGCTGACGGCTGGGAGCTGCAGGCAATCGCCTCGTCGGTCATTGGCGGCACCAGCCTGTTCGGCGCGGTCGGCTCCGTCTATGGTCCGCTCATCGGCGCCTTTATCCTGGCCACCATCAACAACGGCGCAAACCTGCTCAATCTGAACTCCTTCTGGCAGCGCATCATCACTGGCGCTCTGATCATCGTCATCGTTTACTTCGATCAGTTGCGGCGGCGGCGCATGTGAGGCTCCATCTGCATTCACGCTGGCGAGGGGCGTGCCCTTCGCCAGCTGAAATTTCGCAGTCGATTGCGCAAAGGTTTCTCCACCGCTTCATAGGCGCAAACGCCAAGCAATGTTCCGGATATCGCACCGACGAAGGCAACGGCATCCGATGGGATTGGCGTGGAAGCAACCAGCTTTACGACGACTGAAATTGCCAGCGTGTGCCAGAGATAGATCGAATAGGAGGCGTTGCCGAGATAGGTGAGCGGCGTGATCTGCGGCAGGCGTCCGCCGCCCTCCAGGGAAACCATTCCCAGCACCAGCGCTATCGCGAGCGGGCCGCAGATCGTCTCGTCAAATTGCAGCCCAAGAATCTCGATTGCCGCGAAGCCGCAGATCGATGCAATGACAAGGGCAAGCCCGAGGCCCGCGCCGGCAATGTTTCCTTTCAACCACAGCTGACCAAGAATGGCGCCGGCCACAAATTCGAGGATGATCGGCCTCGTATAGGTGGCAAGCAACGGAGATTGCGGATGGAAGAGCGCGCCAGCAGCAACGAAGGCGGCAAAGACCACGATCATGCCGGCAAGTTGCAATCGGCGCGGCAGAAGCAGGCTTGCCGCGAAAAGGACGTAGAAGAACATCTCGAAATTCAGCGTCCACCCCTGTACCAGCACCGGCCAGATCTCGCCGTTGCTGGGCGAACGGACAGGGATGAACAGCAATGATCCAAGAATATGGCTGGCCGCCAGTTTCATGCTCGGAAACAGCCCGACGATCGCGCCGGCGATCATGATGGCCGTAACGATCCAGTAGGATGGTGCGATACGCTGCAGACGGTCTATCAGAAAGCGCATCGGCGTCACGGGTCTGCGCACGCTCATCGTCCACATGATGAAGCCGCTGATGACGAAAAAGACGTCGACGCCAGCGGCACCGATGCGAAAGTGCCCGCCGCTGCGCTCGGCTGCATGAAACAACACCACCGCCAACGCGGCAAAGGCTCGAAGATATTGTATGCCGTAAAGTGTCTTCATCGACTGGCTCGCGGCTCCCAATTTGCCGGTGACGCAAAGTCCGTCCGATCATAAGACGCGACGGGATTGGCCTTTGTCGCGCTTGCCCGTAACGATAGCTTGCCTGCGGTGAAGTAGAAGAGGAACGACCCGACGTGATAGGGGTTCAAAATGTCGATCTCGACGAAGGAGCGGATGAGAAGCAGTGCCGCAACCCCAAGCAGGACGTAGGATTCGTCATTCCTCTTGTCGCTGAGGAAACGACCGATATGGCCGCTCACGGCGGTCACCAATATCGATGCCAGTAGAAGGACGCCGACCAACCCTGTTTCAACTGCTGTTTCGATATAGGTATTGTGAAAATGGAAGCCCGCACGGGAGCCAATGTAGAATTCCTCCCATAACCGCTCCGGTTCGGAAAAGCCCTGAACCCAATAGGCTTGATAGCCAACGCCGAAGAACGGATTGAGCTGTGCCGTGGCAATGCCCTGCTGCCAGAGATAGGTGCGGCCCGTGAGCGTCGAATCCTTGCCGAAGGCACCGAGTATGAGATCGACTGCGCCGAGATAGACGCCTGCAACGGCAAGGACGACGCCGGAAATGGCGACCGCGGCAAACAGTCTCTTTCGCTGCTTCGGCGAGAGAAAAAGAATGATGCGCAGGCTGATGCAAAGCATGACGATCAAGGCGGTTGTCAGCACCGATGTCGCCGATTGCGAGGCGAGCAGGCAGTAGGCCGACAACAGGCCGGCAACACCGCCGCCGATCAGCCAGATCCGCCGTTCGCCGAGGACGAAAACGGCGGCAAAGGCGAAGTAGATGCCGAGCGAGGCGTAGAAGCCAAGTTGGTTCTTGGAATCGAACGCACCCACGAAACTATATGTGCCATCTATCGGGTCGTAGGCATAATAGCCGAACAGAATGGAATACATGAGCACGATGGCCGTTCCGGCGATGGCGCCGCGCGCCAGCGTGCGGATATCGAGCGTGCGAACCGCGACCAGGGCGCAGAAGATATGCGTCATATACTGGATCGAGGCGCGTGCTGTGACCGCAGGCACCGCCGACCAGAAAATCGACAGACACGTCAAAACGCCGAAGGCATAGAGCCAGAGCTGTTTCCGGTAGCTGCCGAGCGCGCTGCGATAATCGATCAGGACCAGCGGGAACCACAGAGCATAGTAGAGCAGGATCGAGGGCTGCCCGAAACGGGACGAATAGGCGAAGACGAAGAAGGACAGCGCAACAGCCACCGTGCCATAGGTGGCGTTACTGCCCGGACGAACGAAAACCGATTTGGCAATCCGCATCGATATTCCTTATCGCATGGCAAGGCCGGTGCTGACCTTGATGAGGTCACCGGGCAGAACCTGGGTGTTTTCCTGGGCGGGAATTTCCTTGGTCTGGCCATTGTCGCCGCGAATGATCGTATAGACGATGTTCACGCCCTGCCCATTGGCATCGAGGTTGCTGACGTCAGCGGACTGGGCGACCGCTTCCTGCATGAGGGACTGGCTGGTGGAAAGCTTCAGCTGCAGCGTTTCCAGTTGTTTGTCGGTATCCTGCATGTCCTGCGCCAACGAGCCCTGCCAGTCATTCCGCAGGGTAATCTCGTCCTGATTGGCCTTGTTGATATCCTGTTTGGCCTTCAGCGACGCCGTCTCGGTATCGAGGAGAGTGGCTTCCAGGTCGGAGGCTCGCTGCTCGGCCGAGATGCGACGGGAGGCAAGCTCAAGTCCCCTTTCAGCAAGGCTTTCGACCTTGTCGCGGTCGGCCTTGGCCAGATCGAGCTGACGGCTCTGGGTGTCGTTCTTCTTTCCCAGTGCCTCCACTTCATTTTGCAGGAGTGTTTTCAGATCCTCCAGCGACTGTAGCTGCGTTTTCATTCGCTGGCTGCGCGTCTGCATGAGAGCCTTCTCGCTGGCGAGCAAATTTGCCGTCTGCGGCAATTGCTTGAGTTCCGCCGGGACGTCGATATCGTCCTTGCCGGTCACTTCGGCCAGCAGACGCGCCTTGCGCATGAGCAGCCGTCCACGCTCTGCCATATAGACGACGGCGTCGCCCTTGGCGTTGATGAAGTCGCGTGCGAAACGCTGCCCCGCATCGGCGCGGCGCATGCCGCCGCCAAGGCTCACGGCCTTGAGCACGGTAAGGTTCGGTACGAAAGGATATTCGCCCGGATTCTGGACTTCTCCAGACAGATAGATCGGCCGGAACTGCGACATCTCGACAGAGGCCGAAGGTCGGTCGCGCAAGCCGAACTGTTTCTGCAGGCCGAGCCCGATGGCTGCCGCGATCTCATCGGTCGTCTTGCCCGTGGCGGGCATGTCGCCGATGAACGGGATCGAAATCGAGCCGGAAGGGCCAACCGTATAATCGCCCGAGACCACCGACCAGTCGCGGATGGTGCCCTCCGCAGTCTGCCATTCGGCGACGCGCACATGCAGCTTGTCCATGACGCCCAGATGGTATCCGGGGAGATTATCGGCATAGGCTGCGCTCGATATTGCGTAGGCGCCGAGGACAAGAAGGGCCGAAATTCGGACAGGAGTGAATGCGCGAGCGAGCCTCTTGGAAGGCTGAAATTCAATCATGCAGGATCTTCCCTGTTATTGGATCGCAGTCCCGCGGATGCGGGAAACCGCAGGAGGTGTCCTGCGGCACTGCTGGTCGTCATCAATAGCTGCCACGTGACAGGCAGACGGCCGGGATGGTTTTGGCGATGATCACCATGTCGCTGCTGAGCGACCAGTTCTTGACGTAATGCGCATCGAAGGCGACGCGGCTTTCATAAGAGACATCGTTACGGCCGCTGACCTGCCAAAGGCCGGTCAGACCAGGACGAGATTGCAGATAGTAGATTGCTGCGGTCTCATAGAGTTCCAGCTCATCCTCCACGACGGGACGCGGCCCGACGACGCTCATCTCACCGCGGATGATGTTGATCAACTGCGGCAGTTCGTCGAGGCTGAGCTTGCGCAGCACGGCGCCGACGAGGGTTACCCGCGGGTCGTTCTGCAGCTTGCGCGTGGCGCGCCACTCCTCCATTGCTTTCGGATTGGCGTGCAGGTGAGCCTGAAGGACCTTGTCGCCGTCGACGACCATTGTGCGGAACTTCAGGCAGCGAAAGCTCTTGCCGTTATGGCCGATGCGGCGATGGCCGTAGAAGGCCGGGCCGCGATCGGACAACTTCACCAGCAGCATCAACATCAAGAAGATGGGGCTGATGAAAACCAGAGCAGTCATTGCGGCGGAGACGTCGAAAACGCGCTTTAGTACTCCACCAGTAGGCGGAAAGACATCACTTTCCGCAGCGCTGAAAAAAGCCGATGTGGCCGATCTCGTCGCAGACTTCATAGAGAAAACTCCATTCATGTTGGCGAATTGGTCGGAAATTCTCGGACGCGTAACTAGTGCTACGATGGCGGGAGTGTAGGCGGCAATTTTGACTTTTTAAGCCAAACTTTTGTAGCGATATGAAATGGCGGTACATTGTTACCGCATCGTTGGTGCGCCGGTTTAAATCATGAGTTCCATATATATGCGCTGTACTGTGCCGACCCGCGTATTGCGACTGGATCAATAGCTCATCCGCATTGCGGGTGATGCCTTTTCAGGATGTTGTAGGTGCTTAGCTGCAAGCTATTCATTAACTTTGGCTTATCTAGCCTTTCCATCCATTTTGATCGTGCATGAGCGAACTTGATCTATTGTCTGGGTCTATTGCGCCGCAGCAAGATATTGCAGTGCACATACTGGCGCCCGTGTTAGCCGCACTTTGTAATAAAAGTTGATTGAATAGCGACGAAAAACGAACCCTCATGCGGGTCGATATGTGTCCGTAGAAGTAGGTGGTTCCGATGGAGCACTCCATGAATGCGTATGGGAAAACGAACAAATTCAATTGTAATTATTATCCATGCGTAGTTTTAACGAGCCCGGCATTAGGGTCGTGCCAATTCGCAACGGATCATCGGGACTTGGTTGAATCTCAATGAATCATAAAATATATTTGACCTTAAGGTCTGATAAGGGAGGAAAGATCTTGATCGCTTTTTTTCCAATGGCCGAGCGGGCGAGGTAACATTATGTATGCGCCGCGCGTTTTCATAAGCATGCTTGGCACGTTGGTCGTATTTGCCATCGCGACCTATTTCCTGACGAACTCTCTCGCAACGACCCTGATCGAAACCGCCATTTGTGCCGTGCTTCTGCAGGTCGGCTATTTTCTTGGTGTACTCTACCTTGTCTGGAAAGAGCGCAAGGCGCGTGACGCGTTGTTGAACGAAGACAAGGCCGTGACGCCGATTGCGGAAGATACGAATGTCGGTGGCATACAGGCTCCAAGCCTGAAGCGTTCCGAACCCTTCAATCCGTAACGCCGCACTCCGCCATATCTTTTGACGGCCGACAGGTTGTCGGATGGAAGGCCCGTACTAAGTCTCCGGCAGAACCATTGGAGGCTAGCGTGACCGACAGTGCAGAGAAACGTGTCTGCGTAATCATTGCGGCAAAGAATGCCAGCGACACCATCCGGCTTGCCGTCGCATCGGCTCTTCGGGAGCCGGAAGTCGCCGAAGTTGTTGTTATAGACGACGGTTCGACGGATGGCACGGCAGCGGTCGCTGCCCAGGCGGACGACGGCAGCGGCAGGCTGAACATCCAGGCATTCGAGAGAAACCGCGGCCCAGCGGCTGCGCGCAATCATGCCATCGCAATATCGACCGCTCCCTTGATCGGTATCCTCGATGCTGACGATTTCTTTTTCCCTGGCCGTTTCAGGTCGCTTCTCGCAGGCGATGATTGGGATTTCGCCGCCGACAACATCGCTTTCGTCAACGCCGATAGCGTGCCTGATGCTTACAGCAGGCTCGACCATTTCGATGCCAAGCCACGCTTTCTCGATCTCGTCACCTTCGTCGAGGGCAATATCTCCAAGCGCGGCGTTCGTCGCGGCGAGATCGGCTTCCTGAAGCCGCTCATGCGCCGTTCCTTCCTGGACGCACATGGCCTGCGATACAATGAAACGCTGCGTCTGGGCGAGGACTACGATCTCTACGTCCGTGCGCTTGCCAAGGCGGCGCGCTACAAGATCATCCATAGCTGCGGCTACGGAGCGGTGGTTCGCGGGGATTCCTTAAGCGGCCGGCACAGAACGGAAGATCTCAGGCGGCTTTACGAGGCGGATCGATCGATTCTTGCGACCGGCGGCATTTCGCCTGCCGATGCCGCCGCGATCCGCCGCCACGAGCGGCACATTCGCGATCGATACGAGCTGCGCCATTTTCTGGATATCAAGTCTCAGTTGGGCCTCGTTGCCGCGGCCGGCTATGCGCTTGCCCATCCATTCGCCGTTCCCGCCATAGCCGGCGGAATTTTCGCCGACAAAACCGAACGTTTCCGCAGGGGCGGCTCTCCGATCGCGCATTCGGGAGCGCACGGCCTGCGCTATCTTTTGCAGGCCGCTCCGGAGTAATCGTGGCAGGAGATCAGAGGTAGTCGCGCCGCACGCCGTCGATCACTTCCATCAGGCGTTCCTTGCAGGCAGCCAGTGCTCCATCCTTGCTCAGCTGCGGCTTTGCCTTGCTGGCCTGCCAGAGAGCAAGTGTGGACGGCATTGCAAGCGCCTGCTTGGCCATCGACCGCAGGGGCGTCTGCTCGGGGTCGGCAAGCAGGACGGTTTCCCCTTCACGCTGCTTTTCCAGGTTCGCTGTCGCCTGCTTGTTGCGTTCGAAGCCGACGCCCCAGAACTTGGCGCCCTTGGCGATCGCTTCGGCGCGGGTGGAGACCGGGATATGCTTCGGCGCGTAGGTCACACCAAGGGAGCGTGCCCAATCATTCCATTTGAAGCTATTGATGGAGCGCGACGAGCTGACGGCGATCCACGGCACGCGGAAGGCATCGGCGAGGATTGCGCCATGCATGGATTCCGCGACGATAAGATCGGATGTCGCAAGCTCGCGGATGACGGCCTTGGCCTCGCCGCGAGGGTCGAGATACGAAAGTCCGACCGTCTTGCAGATCTCGGGCCAAAGACCGGCAGCGGCCGACTCCCAATGCGGTATGAACGTGCGTTTGCCTGTTTTCGACAGGTTTTGGAATTCCGGCATCTCCGTGACCAGCACAGCGGGATCGACGATACCCATTTCGATCGGCAGGCCGGCCTTTTGCGCCGTCAGCGGACCGCGTACGCAGCGGACATCCCATTGCGACCGATCGCTGATGTCGGGAAGCGAGCCGTAGCCGAAGCCGCTGCCAATGACCAGTTTGCGACCTTCGTCCGGCAGGATCTCCTTGTTGAGGACGGTACCGACGCCGACCAACAAGGTGTCTTCATGGGTGTCGCGAAGGCCGGGGAGTAGAAAATCCCAGAGCCAGAGATTGAGGTCGTCACCGAAATTGCCATGGGTGGATTCCCAGT
This sequence comes from Rhizobium sp. NPDC092011, assembly GCF_044756305.1. Lineage (NCBI taxonomy): Bacteria > Pseudomonadati > Pseudomonadota > Alphaproteobacteria > Hyphomicrobiales > Rhizobiaceae > Rhizobium > Rhizobium sp. NPDC092011. The sequence goes on along the minus strand of NZ_JBIVSO010000001.1, from coordinate 465,365 downwards.
GGAACGGCTTCATGCAGGACTCCTTGCTGATCCAAATGATAGCGGGGCATGCCGTGGCTCATCGTTGCGGCATGAACAGTTTATGCTGCGGTGCAAAACTAGGGCGTGAGTTTGCCCACGGCAAGCTGCATGGCGCTCTGTAAAATCGCCGGGTCGCGCAAGGCCCATCTGGCCAGTAGGGCAAACTGCGGCATTTGCCGGCGTTTCACCTGGCGCGCCTGGCTCCAGAGCGCCTGACGGCGAGCGCGATTTTTATAAAGCCGGATGGCGGCGACATCCTGCGGCCGCCGTGAAAATCTCTGTTCCAAAGTGTTGAGCGCCGTCCAGGTGTTGAACTGCTGCCGCAGGAATTGCGGCGAGTCATTGTCGATGCTGTGAAAGATATTTATGCCTTCTCCCCGCAGAGCGCCCGCGTCCTCGCATAGCAACACCCGCTTGGCCGCCAGGATGCAATCGCAGAAGAAAAGCACGTCTTCCGCGGCCAGTCGCAGCGTCGGCTCGAAACGGATCTTCTCGAACAGCGGGCGTCCGATCACCATGCAGGACATATGCAGGAAGCTCCAATCCTGCAGCATGACGCTGGCTATGTTCGGAATTTCGACCACGGACGGCTTCTCCGATAGCCGCCGCGTGTCCGTCGATTTCCCGAGTTCCGCGATGCTGAAGTGATAGTAAAACTCCTGGCCGCCATCGATGGAGTCCCAATAGCAATCCGCATTATAGTGGGTCAGCGTCCCGAAGGCGTTGCTTAGGTGCTCCGGCGCCCATTCGTCATCAGAGTCTAGGAACGCCACGAACCTGCTTTCGGCCGGTATATTGTTCAGGCCCGTGTTACGGGCTCCTCCTGGGCCGGCATTGGCCTGGCGGATCACCCGTATGTGTTTTCTGTCCTTGCTATCAAGCGATTGCAGCTCGCTTTCCGCCGGAAGCGGCGATTCATCGTCGACGATGAGAATATCGAAATCCTGAAACGTCTGCCGAGATATCGAACTCAAGGCGCGCTGTAGAACGCCGGGCTGCTTCTGGTAGAACGGAATAACAATCGTGATGGATGCCATTTCCCACCTTTACGGTTTCGATTCAGGGGCTTGTGGTATCGTCTTTTGCAGACGTTAACCGCGGCTCTTCGGCTGCACCAACTGCCACTGCTTTGTTGGCTACCCGCTGGTGGATGCTGCCGTGACGCCAACAGGTAGCGTCCATTCGATGCGTAGCAATGTCGGCGATGACGATTTCTCGAACTTTGTCGATCATCCATGCCATTCGAGTCTTGAATATTGGCGCTGCACTCGGATGCACGTGTCATTGTCTTGCAGGTGCTCCGTTCAGAGACATTGCTTTCCCAGTATCGCAACATCTGCACTTATGAGAGGAAGCGCAGCCTTCCGATTTTCCCACAATAATTGCAATACTGTCGCATTTTGGTCATGCTTCACTCCCCAATTTCTGCTGCGCCGCAAAAAAACTTCACCTTTCGGGAAAAAAATAGAGAGCGTGGGAAGCGGCCATCCAAGCGCGGTAAGGAAACATCCTGGAACGCTTAAGTTCTTTTTCCAGCAGCGGTTTTCACGGCGCTAAATCGATTGTTTCGCCGCCAAAACGTTGCGGGATACCATGTCCGACACGTCGCAACGGAGTGCTTTCCGCTGATTTTTGCTGCGGTGCCATATTCCCTTTCCAAAGAGCGCCCTAGGTTATCGTCTGCGAGCTTTACTCTGCTCTCATTGAAACGGCTGCGAGGGGGATGCAGCCCGAAGAAGGGGTGACAGACATCGTGAATGTGACTGCCAACGTGTCTTCGCGGATAAACCTTATGCGTATCGTGCTGATCTCGGGCATCGTCTTTGTCCATATACCGTTCGACACGCATAGCAGCCCTTTTGATGGAGCTTATGGTCTTTTCGATTGGTTGCGGGTGTTTCTGCGTGACAGTTTGTTTCGAGTTGGAGTTCCTTGCTTGAGCGCCATTTCCGGTTACCTATTGTTTCGCAATGGATCGGCATCGATAGAATATGGAAAAACGATCCGTCGTAAAACAAAGACAGTCATGTTGCCGTTTTTGCTATGGAACTGTTCTTTCTTTGTCTTCGTGCTGATACTTCAACACTACGGAATTGGAGATGGATTTCTGCCTGATCTGTCAGAATCCAGTCCACATGCATTGTCCACGCTCCTGTTTGCGATTGATGGCACGCCGATCAATTTGCCGCTCTATTTCCTTAGAGACCTGTTCGTTTGTATCTTGCTATCACCTATTCTGGCTTTTCTTATCCGTCGCGCACCGTTGTTGACTTTAAGCTTTCTATTGCTGCTTGCTGCCTGGCCGATATCCATCGGTATTGTTTTACGAAATTCGATTCTGTTCAGCTTCAGTTTCGGGATCTATCTGAGCCTTCATCGCATCGATGTGACGATCATGGATCGCTATGCAGCATTGATCGGACCAGTATTTCTCGCGCTTGCCGCATTTCTGGCGACGGCTGCCTATATGACTGGCCCCGGTTTGCCTCTATGGCTCGAAGTTTGCCGTAATCTGATGGTACTTGTCGGGATCCCGGGCTTTTGGGCGCTGTCTGCGCTCTTGATCCGCAGTCGGGTCGGCCAGGGTCTGGCGGAAACCGGTGGGTTGAGCTTCTGGATCTTTTGCGCCCACTATCCGCTGCTGTTCTGTCTCTGGGTTCTGTGGAACCGCGGAGGCAGCGATCTCTACCCGGTTTTCTACGTTCTTGCAGCGGCTCTCGCTTTGTTGCTGTTGCCTTTGACCAATGGCATGGCGCGCAACGCCCTGCCAAGCTTCTACAACCTGCTGACCGGCAGCCGAGTTCGGCCGCTGGCGGCGGTCCATGCCGTCCAGAACCGCAGCGTCGACGATCGGCGCGTGCGTTCCGAGAAAAGGTGATGCCATGATGACGTCTAAAAGCTGCATGCAAGGATTTGGTCTTCTCTCCGCTGCTCTCATGAGTGTCTGCTTCTTGCCGCAGACTGTGTCTGCGCAAGATGCTCAGCAGTCGGGCGCTTCCTTCGTCGACAATTTCGAGCGCCTGGACACTGGCCGTTGGTATATCTCCGACGGCTGGAACAACGGGGCGCATCAGAATTGTACTTGGTCGCGCAAGCAGGTGAACATCAAGGACGGGATGCTGGAACTGGAGTTCGTTCAGTCCAAAGCAGGTGAGCGTGACTACGCCTGCGGCGAGATCCAGACGATGAAGCGCTATGGCTACGGTACCTATGAGGCGCGGTATCGCACCGCGACCGGCTCCGGCCTGAACTCTGCCTTCTTCACCTATATCGGTCCGGCCGACAAGAAACCGCATGACGAGATCGATTTCGAAGTGCTGGGCAAGAATGCCGGCCAGGTGCAGGTCAATCAATATATTTCGGCCAAGGGCGGCAATGAGAAGCTGGCTCCGGTTGCCGGCGGTGCCGACCAAGGCTTTAACGACTACGCCTTCGTCTGGGAAAAGGATCGCCTGCGTTATTTCGTGAACGGCAAGCTCGTTCAGGACGTCACCGATCCCTCGAAGATACCAAGCAACGCCCAGAAGATCTTTTTCAGCCTTTGGGGCACCGACACGCTGAGCGGCTGGATGGGTAAGTTTGCCTATAGCGGCGAGCCGGCAACCATGCAGATCAAGCGTGTTGCCTTCACGGCGCCGGGCGAGAAGTGCCTGTTTCCGGAATCGATTACCTGCAAGCTCGACTGAGCCATATCGGCCGCCCAGAGGCAGGGCGGCCGGTGACGATGCCATGATGCACCACCAACCACACCAGGCGCCCGGCTTGTGCCGGTCGCGAAAGCGGAACTTTTGATGCTGCATATTCTTTATTTCGTCCACGATCTCGCCGATCCTGCGGTACGCAGGCGGGTGCTGATGCTGCAGGCCGGTGGCGCGCTGGTAACGCTGGCGGGTTTTCGGCGCGACGACAACGCGCTTGCCGCCATTCATGGCATTGAGCCGATCGAGCTTGGCAGGACGAAAGACGCTCAATTTGGCCAGCGTGTCAGCGCCGTCGCCAAATCGGCGATGAAACTGCGCAGCGCCTTGGACGCAGTCGCGAGGCCGGACGTCATTATCGGGCGCAATCTGGAAATGCTGGCGCTTGCCAATCGCGCCAAAGCGGTTTTCGGCGGCGACATGCCTGTCGTCTATGAATGCCTCGATATCCATCGGTTGCTGCTGCGCGACGACGTGCTGGGTGGCGCACTTCGTGGAGCGGAGCGCCATTTCGGCGCCAAGGCGGCCCTGCTTATCACCAGCTCGCCAGCCTTCGTCGAGCGTTATTTCCGGCCGCGTTCCGGCCTGCAACTGCCGGTCATGCTGATCGAGAACAAGGTCCTGGCGCTCGAGGCTGTTGCGCGGCAGAGCGCACCTATGGCGCGACCGCCAGTCGACGGCGACCCATGGAAGATCGGTTGGTTCGGTGCGTTGCGATGCCGCAAGTCTCTGGCCTTGCTCGATGAATTCTCGCGGCGGATGGAAGGGCGCTTTGAGATCGTCCTGCGAGGCAGGCCAGCCCGCTCGGAGTTTGCCGATTTCGATGGTCTTGTCCGCGATGCGCCCTTCATGACCTTCGCCGGCGCCTACAAGAATCCGGAGGATCTTTCGGCGATCTACAATGATGTCCAGTTTTCCTGGGCGATCGACTTTTTCGAAGAGGGCTTGAATTCGAGCTGGCTGCTGCCGAACCGTCTTTATGAGGGTGGACTCTACGGTGCCGTGCCGATTGCCGCCGACGGCACGGAGACCAGCCGGTTTCTGGCTACCCGAAAGATCGGGCTCAACCTCGACAGAGCGGATGCGGATCACCTTGTCGCGCTCTTGGGCGCAATGGACGCGCCGCGCTATCTCGCCGCCTTCAATGCCGTTGCCGCGCAGGATCGCAAGCAGTGGATGATCGATCGCGCCGATTGTCACGGGCTGGTCCAGCGACTGGCCGCCCTGACGCGCGCCAATGAGCAGAGCATCGAAGTACAGGCCCTCCCGCAACTGCATCGCAACAGAGGTGGATTGCAATGACGACTGAAAATTCAAGGGACATGCATTGTGTGATCGTCATTCCTTGCCTCAACGAGGAAAGGCACATCGCGCCGCTGATCGCCAAGCTTAAGCGCGCTCTCGATGAACTCGATGCCCGCATCGTGGTTGCCGACGGCGGCAGCAGCGACCGGACACGCGAGATCGTCAGGGAAATCGCCGCGAGCGATCCGCGCGTTCTGCTGATCGACAATCCGAAGCGGCTGCAAAGCGCTGCGATCAATCTTGCGATCGAGACATTCGGCGACGGTTACGAGTATTTCATCCGCATCGATGCCCATGGCGACTATCCGGATGACTATTGCCAGATGTTGGTCCGCGAAGCCGGCGCTACCGGGGCGGACTCGGTGGTTGTCGCCATGCGCACCATGGGTTTCAGCGCCTTCCAGAAGGCAACGGCGGTCGCGCAGAATTCCAAGCTCGGCAATGGCGGCTCGAAGCATCGAGAGGGAGCGAAGGGGCATTGGGCTGAGCATGGCCATCATGCGCTGATGCGCGTCGCCGCCTTCCGTGCCGTCGGCGGCTATGACGAAACCTTCAGCCACAACGAGGATGCCGAGTTGGACTATCGGCTTCACAAGGCCGGGTATCGGATCTGGCTCACCGACAAGACCGCGATGACCTACTATCCGCGAGCGAGCATCCCGACGCTCTTCAAGCAGTATCTCGGCTATGGCCGCGGCCGCGCCCGCAATATTCTGAAGCATCGTAGCATGCCGAGCTTGCGCCAGATGCTGCCGCTCGCCGTGGTGCCGATTTTCATCGGTGCATTCCTGGCGATCCTTAATTGGATCGCGGTCATTCCGGTCAGCCTGTGGGCGGTCGCCTGTATCGCCTATGGCTTCTGGATCGCAGTCGGCCAGAAAAATCCTTATGGGCCGCTGGCCGCTATCTCCGCCATGGTCATGCACTTCGCCTGGTCGATGGGTTTCTGGATGGAAGTGTTGAGCTTTCGCAACCGTAGGGTCGCGTCATGACACAAGCCCTCCGTCGCCCGATAAGAATTGACATCGCTGTCTGCACCTATCGCCGCGCCGAGCTGGATCAGACATTGCTTTCGCTTGCCGTCCTGAGCATTCCGGCTGGTGCACTGGTGCGCATCATCGTGGCCGACAACGACGTGACGCCAAGCGCGCGCGATCGTGTCGATGCCATGCGCTCGGCCGTTCCCTTCGAGATCGCTTATGTGCATTGCCCAGCGTCGAATATTTCGATTGCCCGAAATGCCTGTCTGGATCACGCGAATGGCGACTTTGTCGCCTTCATCGATGACGACGAGACCGCTTCGGAAGATTGGCTATCGGAGTTGCTCGTGATGGCCGATACAACCGGCGCTGACGCCGTTCTTGGCCCTGTGCAGGCCATCTACGCGAATAGCGCGCCTGCGTGGATGCGTAATGGCGACTTCCATTCGACTTTGCCGGTCTGGGTGTCCGGTGAAATTCGCACGGGCTATACCTGCAATGCCCTGCTACGCCGCAGCGCGCCCTCGCTGGTTGGCCGCCGCTTTAACATAGCGCTCGGGCGCACCGGCGGCGAAGATACCGAATTCTTCACCCACATGCACAAGGCCGGCGGCAGGATCGCTTATGCCGAGGACGCGCTGGTGCAAGAGCCGGTTCCTGGCAAGCGCGCTACGGTTGCCTGGCTTGCCAAGCGCCGTTTCCGCATGGGGCAGACCCACGGACGGATGTTGCTGGAGGGCAGGGCGAACGGGCGGCATTGGCGCGCTATCGTGCTTGCCGGAACCAAATCCGCCTATTGCTTTGTTGCCGCAGCTTTGCTGGCAGCGTCTCCGGTCAAGCGGCATCGCTACGGCCTGCGCGGGATCATGCATGCCGGTGTCGTCAGCGGCCTCTTCGGCGTTCGTGAGATCGAGCAATACGGAAACCTGGAGAAAGCACCGCAATGACGGATTTCATCCCCGATGTCAGCTTCGTCATCGCAGCCTATAATGCCGAGGAAACGCTTGAACGTGCCATCGACAGCGCGCTTGCCCAGGGCGCGGTCAGCATGGAGGTCGTCGTCGTTGACGATTGCTCGACTGACAGCACGCGAGATATCGTTGGCAATCATCCCGATCCGCGCGTCCGCCTTGTCGCAATGGCGCGCAACAGCGGCCCAGGTGCGGCCCGCAATGCAGGACTAGATGCTGCGCGCGGCCGCTGGGTGGCGGTGCTTGATTCCGATGACGCCTTGCGTCCGGATCGCATGGCGCGGCTGATTGCCCGGGCGGAAAGGGCCGGGGCGCAGATCGCAGTCGACAATCTAGATGTCATTCGTGAGGATGTCGGCACGACCTTGCCGATGTTCCCCGAGGCTGTGCTGGCGCGCCTGCCGTTGCTGACGCTGGCGAAGTTCATCGCCTCAAACATGATTTTCGCCTCCGAACACAATTTCGGCTACATGAAGCCGGTGTTCGAGCGCGCCTTTCTGGAGCAGCACGGACTGCGCTTCGACGAAACGCTGAGGATTGGCGAGGACTATACGTTTCTTGCCTCGGCGCTTGCCAGAGGCGGCGTCTGCGTCGTCGAGCCGATGGTCGGCTATCTCTACTATATTCGCGATGGCTCGATCTCACGGGTTCTGAAGAGAGAGCATGTCGATGCGATGCTCGCCGCCGACGCCCGCTTTTTTGCCGAACATCCTTTCGGCGCCGCCGCTCTCGCCGCTCAAAGGCGACGGACGCGCAATCTGAAGGAAGTCAGGGCATTTTTGATGCTGGTGGACAGCATCAAAGAGCGCGAGCTTGCCGCAATCCTCAAGATCGCCTGCCTCAACCCACGAGCGGTGCGCCATCTGAGCATGCCGGTCGCCGCCCGTTTTCGTCGTCTGGCCGCGTCTCTTCGCGGCGGCCGCCAGTCGACATCACCCCCTCAACTCTCCTCGCCCCTGCCCGATATGGGCGCAGGCCCTCACTCTAACAAAGGATAGAGCCATGGACCCCAAGCACCGTGTGAGAAAAGCAGTCATTCCGGTTGCCGGCAACGGAACCCGTTTCCTGCCCGCGACAAAGGCAATGCCAAAGGAAATGCTGACGATCGTCGATCGTCCAGTCGTGCAATATGCTGTCGATGAAGCCATCGAGGCCGGCATCGAGCACATCGTCTTCGTCACCAGCCGCAACAAGTCGGCGATCGAAGATCATTTCGACGATACGCCGGAGCTGATTTCTTCGCTGCAGCGTGCCGGCAAGAGCCATCAGGTGAGCGAGCTGGAACGTCTCCTGCCGCGGCCGGGAGCAGTCAGCTTCACGCGTCAGCAGGCGCCACTCGGCCTCGGCCACGCCGTCTGGTGTGCCCGCGACCTGATCGGCAATGAGCCCTTCGCGCTGCTTTTGCCAGACATGCTCTGCTATGGCATGCGCGGCTGCATGGCCGGCCTGATGGAGCTCTATAACGAGACCGGCGGCAATATCGTTGCGGTCGAGGAATGCGCTCCGGAAGCGACGTCGAAGTACGGTATCATCGGCAAGGGCGCGGCCGTACGCCATGGCTTCGCTGTGACCAAGATGGTCGAGAAGCCGCATCCGTCCGAGGCGCCTTCAAACTTTTACCTCAATGGCCGTTATATTCTCCAGCCTGAGATCTTCGATATTCTGGCCCGCCAGGAGCGCGGCGCCGGCAATGAAATCCAGCTGACCGACGGCATGCTGCGCCTCTCCGAGACGCAAGCCTTCCATGCCCAGGTCTATAACGGCCGCACATTCGACTGCGGGTCCAAGCACGGCTTCATCGAAGCGAACGTCGCTTTTGCGCTCGCTCGCGCCGATATCGGCGGCTTGGTCTATGACTCGATCCGCAACCTGGTCGTCTCGCACGAAGCGCAGATGACCGCCGCTTAAGCCTGTTCTTATTTGGCCTGCGGCTAAGAAGGCCGCGGGCCATGGCTATTGTTCATTCAGGCTTCTCCGACAAGGTGGTCGCCATGCATCAGAAGAATTTCACTCTCCACAGCGCTCCTTCACAAGGAGAGCCGCAGGATAGTTTCATAGACCTCGATAAGCTGATGGCGGTCGTGACGCGGCGCATCCGCACGATTCTCCTTGCCGTGGCAGCCTTCGTCATTCTGGCGGTGGTCTATTTGCTGACCGCCACGTCGAGTTACACGTCGCAGACGCAGATATTGCTCGACGAGAGCATGACGAAATATGCCGAGGACCAGCGACCTGCCGCCAGCAGCCAGCAGGCGGACATGGAGATTGCCAGCGCGGTTGAGATCCTCAAGTCGAATGAGATGGCCCTGCGCGTCGTCGATACGGCCGGTCTTGCCGACAACAAAACGCTTCTCAATCCGCCGCAATCGCCTGCGGCCCTGCTTAAATCGGGCGCGGGTCTGATCGCCAGCATCTTTACGCCGGGGCGGCCACCGATGACGCCGGAGGAGCAGCGGGAGGCGCAACGTCAGAAGGTTGCCGCCGTCTTGCAGGACGGGTTGAAGGTGGAGCGCGTTACGCGAAGCTCCGTCGTTGCCGTTTCCTTTAACTCGACGGACAAGCTGCTGGCCGCCAAGGTCACGCGCGCCTATGCCGATGCCTATCTGACCGATCAGTTGAATGCCAACTTCGACGCGACCGAACGTGCCTCCGTCTGGCTGCAGGAGCGGTTGAACGACCTGCGTCAGCGAGCCCAGGAAGCTTCACTCGAGGTCGAAAAATACAAGGCCGAGAATGGGCTGACATCGACGGGCGGTGAGCTGATGTCGGAACAGCAGATTTCGGATTTAAACAAGCAACTGATTATCGCTCAGGCGGATACCGCCAGTGCTGCTGCGCGTTACAACCAATACAAGTCGATCATCGACCAAGGCCCCGACAACGCTGTCAAGAATGCGACGATTTCGTCAAACACAACCGATAACTCGGTGTTGCAGGACCTGAAGACACGTTACCTCGCCGTGGAAAAACGCGAGCAGGACGTCACACAGAATTTCGGAGCCCAGCACCCGCAAGCCATCGCGCTTAAGGCTGAACGGCAGGACATTACCCGGCAGATCTATCAGGTGCTTCAACAGCTCACGGCCAGCTACAAGAACGAACTTGATGTGGCGCAATCACGCTCAGCGTCGCTGCGCGAAAGCATCGAGAACGTTGTCGGCAAGAATTCTGAAGCCAACAAGTCGCTGGTTCATCTGAACGAGTTGAACCAGAAGGCGACGGCGCTGAAGACCCTCTACGAGTCCTATCTCGGCCGCTTCGAAGAGGCGACGCAACAGCGTTCCTTCCCGATCGCCAAGGCCCGCGTCATCTCGGTTGCCGGCGTGCCGACATCCCCGTCGAGCCCGAAGAGAACGCTGGTCATGGCGCTTTCGGTGATTCTCGGTCTGATGGCTGGCTGCGGATTGGCTGCCCTTCAGGAATTCCGTGATCGCTTCTTCCGTGTCGAGGCCGATGTACGCTCGGCGCTCGGATTGAAGTTCTTGGGCTATCTGCCGCTGCTCGGCCAGCAGAGCAAGAACAAGAAGACGAAGCGCAAGACCAATGTCGGGTCGGAGCCGGTGACGGCGGAGGAGACGGAAAACGGCGTTGCCTTCGAGCGGATGATGCGCATCTCGGTCGAAGCGCCGCGCTCCATCTTCGCGGAGACATTGAGGAACGCCAAGCTTGCAAGCGATGTGATGCTGCAAGGTCGTGCCGACCGCGTCATCGGTGTCGTCTCGGCGCTGCCGGGTGAGGGTAAATCGACAACGGCCGCCAATTTCGCGGCACTCCTCGCCAGCAGCGGCAAGCGCACGCTCCTCATCGATGCCGACTTGCGCAATCCTGGCCTCAGCCGGACGCTGAAGTCGCCGCCGCAGGCAGGCTTGATCGAAGCCGTCCTCGGTGAGGTTCCGTGGACCAATGCCGTGAAGGTGGATCCGCGCACCAAGCTCGCCATTCTGCCCGTTGCTATGAGGGATCAGTTGCTGCACACCAGCGAGCTTCTATCCTCGCCTGGCATGCAACAGCTGATGGAAAATGCGCGCAAGATGTTCGACTACATCGTTGTCGATCTGGCGCCGCTGGGTCCGGTTATCGACGCGAAAGCTTTCGCGCCGCAGGTCGACGCCTTCCTGCTCGTCACGGAATGGGGTGCAACCCCCACCAATCTGGTCCGTGATATTCTCGAGCAGGAGCCGCAGATCAATTCGCGCATTCTCGGCGTCATCCTCAACAAGACCGATATGTCGGAATTGCCGCGATATAGCGATTTCGGCGGAACCGAGCGCTACCGACAGAAATATGTGAGCTACTACACCGAGGCACAGCCGCGCGCTCAGGTGGATGCATAAACGTTTATGCGGAGCCGATCTTCAGACGGCTCCGCGCCAGAGCGTGTTCACGCCAGATCGTGAATATTCCTGCCGCAACAACGATGAGCGCGCCCAAAATCATGGGTGCGCTCAGCTTTTCGCCGAATATGGTCACGCCGATAATGGCGGAGAAGACCAGCTGCAAATAGGTCAGTGGCTGAATGACCACCGCGTCCAGCATGTCGTAGGCGCGGATGAGGAAGTAGTGGCTCGAAACCCCGGTCAGGCAGAGGATGCCCATGAAAATCCAGTCATGTGGAGCGAGCGTCGTCCAGAAGAACGGTCCGATGCAACTCATGGCGATCGCGCCGACGACACCTGTATAGAAAAAGCTGGTCATGGCGCCATCTTCACGGCTCACATAGCGGGTGAGGACGACGTAGAACGAAAACAACAAGGCCCCTGAAAGCGGCAATAGGAAGCGGACGTCGAAGACGCCGCTTTCCGGTTTCAGGATCAGCAGCACGCCGACGAAACCGAAGCAGATTGCCAGCCATCGCCGCCAGCCGACCTTCTCGCCGAGGATGGGGATGGAGAGCAGGGCAACCATCAGCGGTCCGGAGGAAAAAATCGCCTGCGAATGGGCGAGCCCGACGAGCACGAAAGACGAGATGGCGACGACGATCTGCGCCGCCAGAAGCAGGCCGCGAGCTATCTGCAGGACGGGGCGCTTGGTCCTGACATTGCGTCGCAATCCGCCGGGCGCGCGCGAGGCCATAGCGATGGCAAACAGCATGAAAGCCCAGTAGCGGATCATCGCCACCAGAAGCGGCGGGTAGGCGCTGACGAGATGTTTGGATATGCCGTCCTGTATGGCAAATATGCTGATGGCCAACAGCGTGAAGATGTAGCCGGCTGTGTTGGATTTCATGGTTTTCGACGGAAGGAAATGTACGAGGTCCCGGGGGCGCCGGGACTCGGCGCCGCATTCACCTTAGAGCGCCGTGCTTCCTTTCGGAAGCACAAAGGTCGCTCTAACGTCTTGAATCTACGTATCGGCCCGAAAATCGATTCCGATTTTCGGGCCGATACGTAGGTTATTCACCGGTTCAATCATAGGCTTGGCGTTCGCGCCCTGATTTTCCGGAGAGCTGCGGTCAGGCCTTCTTCTGATCCGCGACGAAAGCGGTAAAACCTTCGATGAAAGCCGCGAGATTATGCTTTACTTTCTCGTCGACGATCGTGCCCTCCGCATCGAAGACGCTGCCGGCGCGCGAAACCATCAGCCGGCCACCGAACCAGGCTTCGGCGCCGAGCGTTCGCAGGACGGTCAGCCAGGCATTCTGGCTGAGGATCGTGCCGAAATTGCCGGGCGAGGCACCGAGAACGGCGATCGGCTTGCCGCCGAAGACCTGCGCGATGTCGGTCGAGGGGCGGCTCATCCAGTCGATGGCATTCTTGAAGACGCCGGGAAGCGAGTTGTTGTATTCCGGCGTGAAAAGGATCAGCCCGTCGACGGCGATAGCCAGCTCCTTGAGTTCACGCACCTTTTCCGGGATTCCCTCAGCAGCTTCGAGATCCGCGTCATAGAGCGGTACTCCGTGGATGGTGCGGGCGATCAACTCGACGCCGCTTGGTGCCAGTTCCACGGCGGCGTGGAGCAGGGCCGTGTTGAAAGAGCCTTTGCGCAGGCTGCCGGAAATGCCGAGTATCTTCATCGCTTCCCCCGTTCGTCGTTACAGGAAGACATTTATGGTTCGAACTGCTTCGTCAAGGTCCGAGGGCAATCTTATGCCGCAAGCAACGATTTCAGTTTGACAGCGCTTGCTGCCAAAGCTGTGGGATCGGGATGCGCGCGGATTGCAATCAGCATTTCGGCGAGGCGAATATCGCGCGCGATGGCATTGCCGCGACCGATCCCACTTGCGGCGAGCAGTCGCCCTTGCCCATCCAGATGAAACAGGATGAATGCCCCGTCATCGAGGTCTCGTCTCACATGAACGGTCGCCTCATCCGCCAGACCGGCGATCTGCAGCGTCAGATCATACTGATCGGACCAGAACCACGGCACGGCTGATATTTCAGTACCTTCTCCCAGCATGTTCGCGGCGGCCAGATTTCCCTGTTCCTGTGCGTTTCGCCAGGATTCGAGGCGCACGCGCCTTCCGCCGTAAAGTGCCATCGGGAAGGAGCAGCAATCGCCTGCCGCGTAGATATCGGCAATGGAGGTTTCGAGGTACTTGTTGACGGCAATGCCGTTGTCGACCGAAAGGCCTGCTTCCGCGGCGAGGGCGACATTCGGAGCGGCGCCGATGCCGACGAGCAGCAGATCGGCAGAGATGACTTCGCCGCTTGCCAAATGAATGGCGACTTTGTCAGCGTCTTCCTGCAGGGTTTCGATACTCCGGCCGCAACGGATATCCACACCCTCCTGGCGATGGCGTTCCATTATCACCTCGGCAATCGCTTCCGGCACGCCGCGTTTCAACACCCGAGACAAGCCTTCGATGACCGTGACATCAGCGCCTCGCTTGCGCGCTGTTGTCGCCAGTTCCAAGCCGATGAAACCACCACCGATAATCGCAATGTGCCGGCCAGGATGAAGGTCCGCATGCAACGCCACCGCATCCGCATGGGTCCGCAGCATGCGAACGCGGTGGGAGGTGCCATCGACGCCGGGGAAACCCCGCGCCGAGGCGCCCGTTGTCAGCAGAAGTTTATCGTAGCCAAGTGTTTGACCGTTCACGAGCGTGATTGCCTTCGTGGCGGGGTCGATCGCAGTCGCCGTCGCATCGAGTTTCAGGTCGATGGATTGCTCCCGATACCGTTCCGAAGTGGCGACGAACTTCGGTTCCAATGCCGCAGCCGATCCGCTTTTCGAAAGGGGCGGACGTTCGTATGGAGCCAGCGGTTCGGTGCCGATCAGTGTGATATCGCCCTCAAATCCCTTTTCCCGGAGCGAGAAGGCTGCACGTGCGCCGCATTCTCCCGCACCGACGATGACGAAATGAGTCACAATTGCCTCCTTACAGCCCGATGAAAACGGTGCCGTTTTCGACCTTGACGGGATAGGTCTGCAGATTGACGCAGACCGGGGCACCCTTGGCTTCGCCGGTGCGATAATCGAAGCGACCATTGTGCTTGGGACATTCGATGATGTTGTCCATGACAAGACCATCGGCGAGATGGATCTTCTCGTGCGTGCACAAGCCGTCGGTGGCGAAGTAATCATCCTCGGGGCTGCGATAGACGGCGAAGGTTCGCCCGTCATGGTCGAAACGGATGACGTCTTCTTCGTCGATCGCGTCGGCAGCACAGACCTCGATCCAGTTGCTCATGTTTTCCTCCCTTTACAAGTCCGGTTTATTGAGCGGCTGCGGCTGGAAGTTCGCTGTGGAATTCCTCGCGATAGGGGCGGGCCGTTGGCGGCAGCTCACGCTTCAGAAAATAATCCTCATTGCGCAACTGCCGCAGGAACGCCGGTATCATCTCGCGATAGCCGGACCAGATGGATGGGTTCGGCGCCGGCAGATCGTGCTTGATCATCGCATGGAGCTTCGGCAGCGCGTGATAGGGCACCATCGGAAACATGTGATGTTCGACATGGTAGTTCATGTTCCAATAGATGAAGCGGCTGATCGGGTTCATCATGACGGTGCGGCTGTTCAGCCTGTGATCGATGACATTGTCGGCAAGACCACCATGCTGCAGCAGGCCCGTCAGCACGTGATGCCAGGCGCCGTAGAGCCGGGGGAGGCCGATCAGCATCAACGGCA
Source organism: Rhizobium sp. NPDC092011 (assembly GCF_044756305.1). Taxonomy (NCBI): domain Bacteria; kingdom Pseudomonadati; phylum Pseudomonadota; class Alphaproteobacteria; order Hyphomicrobiales; family Rhizobiaceae; genus Rhizobium; species Rhizobium sp. NPDC092011. The sequence goes on along the minus strand of NZ_JBIVSO010000001.1, from coordinate 450,319 downwards.
GGATCGAGCCCATGGCGAATGAGGCCGCAATGGTCACGACATAGATGCCAAGCCAGATGCGGGCGATACGAATGGCCTTCGGCTGCTCCATCTCGGGGATGAAGGTCTTTTCCGCGGCGCTGACCGTGCCGCAAGCATTGCGCAGCATGTCGACGATAGCGTGCCAGGCATCGAGGATGCCGAAGAAATTCAGGGCAAGACGAAAGAGATCCGGAGGCCGCATGACTGATATTTCCGGGTCACGGCCGACGATAACGGTATCAGTGTGATGGCGTGCATGGCTCCAGCGCCATGTCACCGGATTACGCATGATCATGAAGCAGGCGATCTGATAGACCGCATCGTTCATCCAGCGGGTCTTGAAGGCCGTGCCGTGGCCGCATTCGTGCCAGCGGCTGTCCGAGGCAGAACCGTAGAGCACACCATAGGCGAGAAAGAAGGGAACACAGACCCAGGATCCCCAGAAGTAGACACCCAGCGCGGCGAAGACCAGCATACTGCCCAGCCAGGTGATGGTGTCTCGGATTGCCGGGGCATCCGAGCGCTGCATCAGCGCCTTCATGTCTTTGCGCGGCACATCCGTGTGGTACCATTCGGCGGCTGCAAGTCCGGTTTCCGCCGCCTGCCTGCCGCTTGCGCCGAGCAGATCGTAATCCCGCCTGATAATCGTCGTCATTCCTGCCTCCCGCGACCTGCAGCAGCGCACTGCCTTCGATGTCGGAAACGATAGATCGACTTTTTACTTGCCTCAATGCAGGAATGATGGAATCTATCAAAACACATCAAATATCGACGTCATCAATGATGGCATATCTCAGGAGCAACCATGCGTCGCCCCACCATATCGGATCTAGCCAAGGCATCCGGCGTCAGTGTCGCCACCATCGATCGCGTGTTGAACGGACGGCATCGTGTACGGGAAGAAACGGCGCGCCGCGTCTACGAGGCGGCACAGGAAATCGGCTATCATGCCGTCGGTCTGCTGCGTCAGCGGGTGTTCGAGGATCTGCCGCAATATCGATTGGGTTTCGTCCTTCAGAAGCCTGTTCAGGCCTTCTACCAGGCCTTCGCCAAGGAGGTGGTGGCTGCAGCGCAGGCGGTGACCACGGCTCGGATCAATGCTCATGTGGATTTCGTGCCGGCCTCGACACCGACCGCAATCGTCGAGAGGTTGAAGGCGATGGCCGCCCGCAGCCAGGCGATCGCACTCGTCGCGCCGGACTATCCGGCTGTCACGGCCGCGATCGAAGAATTGAAGGAGAAAGGCATTCTGGTCTTTTCCCTGTTGTCCGATTTCTCAACCACCGCGCGCCAGGGATATATCGGCGTCGACAACAGAAAAGTCGGGCGCACGGCGGCCTGGATCATCGCGCGTTCGGCGCGGCGTCCCGGCAAAGTTGCCTGCTTTGTTGGCAGCCATCGCTTCCTTGGTCATGAATTGCGCGAAATCGGCTTTCGCTCCTATTTTCGTGAGAACGCCCCAGAATTCGAAGTATTGGATACGCTCATCAATCTGGACACACCAGAGATCACCCACGAGGCGACGCTGGATCTTCTGAAGAAACATCCTGATCTCATTGGCTTCTATGTTTGTGGTGGCGGCATGGAAGGCGCCATTTCCGCTATTCGTGAGGAGCGGCTGGCCGGCAAGTTGATCGCTGTCGTCAACGAGTTGACACCGGAATCGAGAGCCGCTCTCGCCGACGATGTTGTCGCGATGGCGATCGGCACGCCGCTGCCAGCGCTTTGCAAAGAACTCATGAACCTTATGGTTGCCGGGATCGAAAACGGCGAGGCCGCCGTCCCTGGCCAGAGCTTCCTCCCGTTCGAAATCTTCGTCCCTGAGAACATTTAGCGGAAGATGATGGAATCCCATCATTTCAAGGATAAATCTATCAGGAATGATGGCGAATGCCGATGGATCAAGATCCTGAATCTCGCTAGTTCTTCGCAGACAAGTGCGGCGGATTTGGAATGTTTCTGCGGCCGGACGCCTTGAGGAGGAGTGCCCCACCATGAGTTCTATTCGTTTCGCGCTCAATCATATGTGTGCGCCATCCATGAAGCTGGAATTGTTCTTTGCTGCCGCAAAAGAGCTCGGCATCGATAGGGTGGAAATCCGCAACGATCTTGCCGGGAATGCGATACTGGACGGCACGCCGGCAAAAGCCGTCAAGGAACTGGCCGAACGGCAGGAGATCTCGATCATCTCAATCAATGCGCTGCAGCGTTTCAACGAGTGGAACGACGAGCGAGCCCGGGAAGCGGCGGAGTTGATCGATTATGCGCGCGATTGCGGCGCCAGGGCTCTTGTGCTCGTTCCGGTTAACGACGGTAACGGTCGTGAGCCCGAGGTGCGTCGTACCAATCTTCGCAAGGCGCTTTCAGCCCTGAAGCCGATGCTGGAGGCCGCCGGTATCATCGGTCTCGTCGAGCCGCTCGGCTTCGAGATTTGCTCGCTGCGGCTGAAGAGCGAAGCTGCGGAGGCCATCGAAGAGCTTGGCGCGACATCCACCTTCTGCCTGGTACATGATACGTTTCACCATCATCTCGCCGGCGAGGCCGCAATTTTCCCCAACATCACGGGTCTGGTGCATATTTCAGGCGTTAGCGATCCCGATGTCCCGGTTGCCGACATGCGTGATCCGCATCGCGTTCTTGTCGACGCCGCCGATCGCCTCGACAATGTCGGGCAGCTTCAGACGTTGCTCGCCGCAGGCTATACGGGCCCGGCCTCCTTCGAGCCCTTCGCGCCGACGGTACATGCATTGAAAGAACCGGTTGCCGCGCTCAGGGAGAGCATGGCCTACGTGACGGGCAAGCTCTGACGGCTGCGGTTGTCCGCGGGCAACTTGCCGGCGCTCAATCGTGCGAATGCGTTTCGGGATGGTCTGCGCCATGATCCGAGGGGATCAAGTGCAGGTTGCCAAAGCGCACGCCACGCTGCGTCACCATGCTGTCGGCAAATGTTTTGATTTCGTTGGCCTTGCCCTTCAGCACCGAGACCTCGAGGCAATCATGCCCGTCGATATGAACATGCAGTGTCGAGACTGAAAGATCGTGATGATCATGTTGCGCCATCGTCAACCGGCGCGACAGATCGCGGGTTTCATGTTCATAGACATAGGTAAGGGCTGCGTAGCACTTGGCATCGCCATCGATGGTTGGCTGAGCGCGCGTCACCGCATCGCGGACGAGGTCGCGCAGCGTCTCTGAACGACTGGGGTAGCCGCGCTGAGCACTGATCTTGTCGATCGTTTCGAGAAGATCATCATCGATAGTGATGGTAATGCGCTGCATCCCCTGATCCTCTTCCATGCCGTGGCTTGTGGAAACAGACTAGAGGAAATTTCAGCCCGCTTTGCAATGGTGTCCGGGATTATTGCCGGTCGCGGAAACGACGTTGATAGGTCGGATCGTAAAGCGAACTCTCGCGAAAATCGCTGGCGGCAAGCGAAGGGCCGACAAAAATAATCGCCGTTCGCTCGATCGGCTCCGCCGCCACCTTTTCCTCGATTGTCGCAAGGGTGCCCCGAACGATCCGTTCATCCGGCCAGGACGCCTTGACGACGATCGCAACGGGGCAGTCGGCGCCATAAATCGGCGTGAGGTCCTCAACAACCTTTCCTAGCGCGTGGATTGCGAGATGAATGGCGAGCGTTGAACCCGTTGCGCCGAATTTCTCCAGCGTCTCGTTGTTCGGCATCGGCGAAGCACGCCCGGAAACGCGCGTCAGCACCAGGCTTTGGGCGACCGCCGGAATGGTCAGTTCGCGCCCGAGTGCCGAGGCCGCGGCAGCGAAAGCCGGAACGCCCGGGGTCAGCGTATAGTCGAGGCCGTGCTGCTCGAGCCGGCGGATCTGCTCGGCAACGGCGCTCCAGACAGATAGATCACCGGAATGAAGGCGCGCGACATCCTCGCCGGCATGGGCAGCCTTCAGATATTCCGCCTCGATCTCGTCGAGCGACATCGGTGCGGTGTCGATGATGCGCGCGCCGGGCGGGCAATATTGCAGCAGATCCGGCGAGACGATCGAGCCGGCATAAAGGCAGACCGGGCACTTGCCGATCAGATCCCGGCCACGCACCGTGATCAGGTCGGCGGCGCCAGGGCCTGCGCCAATGAAATGCACTGTCATCGCTCTACCTCATTCTAAATTATGGCTTGATCCACGACCATTGCGTCACCGGCATCGCTGGACGCCAGCCGGTCATGCGGCCGACGGGGGCCGCACGTGCAATATCGATGCGGATCAGAGAACCGCCACGGCGCGCCTGTTCGGCAAGCAAAAGCGCCTCCATTTCGGTCGTCACAGCATTGGCAACCAGTCTGCCGCCGCTCTTCAATTGGTCGACCGCGGCATCGAGCACGCCCGCGTCGCTGCCGCCGCCGCCGATAAAAATCGCATCCGGCGTCGGCAACCCGCCAAGAGCGCTTGGCGCCTCTCCCTCGACAATGGTCAGGCCCGGCACGCCGAAATTTATCGCGTTGCGCCGGATCCGTGCCGCGCGCTCGGATGATGCTTCTATGGCGATGGCACGCAGCGAGGGTTCGGCCAGCATCCATTCTATGCCAATCGAACCGGAGCCGGCGCCGATATCCCATAGCAGCTCGCCGTGATGCGGAGAGAGCGCCGAGAGTGTCACCGCACGTATTTCCCGCTTGGTGATCTGGCCGTCATGCTCGAAAAGCTCGTCGGCCAAGCCAGAGCGCAGCGATAGAATCCGCGCACCTGTCTCGGCTTTGACCTCTGCGCCGCAAATATTCAGATCGTTGATGCCGGAGAGGGTGAAATCATCAGCTTTTTGCCGCGAGATTTTCTCATGCGGGCCGCCAAGCGCCTCCAGCACTATAAGTTCAGATTGACCAAAACCAGAGGCTTGCAGCAAGGCGGCCAGCTCGGCTGGCCCTTCGCTGTCCGACGTCAGCGTCAGGATCTTGCGGCCGGGATGGAGGTGCGGCCGGATGAGATCGATCGGCCGCCCGTGGAGCGAGACAACCGTTGTCTCCTGCAGGGGCCAGCCGAGGCGTGATGCAGCAAGGCTGAACGAAGATGGTGCGGGAATAACAGTCATCTCGTCAGTTGGAATGCGCCGCGAGAGTGTAGCGCCGACGCCGTAGAAGAAGGGATCGCCGGAGGCGAGCACCACCGTCGGCTTGCCGCGGCGGGCAAGGACTGCTTCAACGGATCTTTCAAAGGGCGAAAGCCATTGATGCGTTTCGCCTTTGATTACCGTGCTCATCAACTCGATATGACGGGTTCCGCCGAAGACGACCGGTGCTTCGGCGATCAGTCGCTTCGCCTCATCACCAAGCCCGGCTGGACCGTCTTCGCCGATGCCGATAAGAGTGAGCCAACGTTGAACGGAAGATATCTCAGCCATGGGCAAGGTCCGCATTCTGATCCTTGGCGGCACGACGGAGGCTCGTGCTTTGGCAACCTCGCTTGCCGCTCGTACAGACCTTGACGTTATCCTGTCGCTTGCCGGCAGGACCGCCGATCCGGCGTCGCAGCCTGTCCCCGTTCGCAGCGGCGGTTTCGGCGGTGCGGAAGGGCTTGCTCGCTATGTCAGCGATGAAAAGATCGATCTGTTGATCGATGCTACCCATCCTTTCGCGGCTCGTATCTCCGCCAATGCCGGTCAAGCCGCCGGTCAACGCGATCTTACGGCTTTTGCGTTGCGCCGGCCGGCCTGGGTGTCGGTCGAGGGTGATGACTGGCTCTCGGTCCATAGCGTTGCGCAAGCCGTGGCAGCGCTCGGCGAAGCACCTTTGCGTGTTTTCCTGGCGACTGGCCGGCAGGAGGCGCATCAAGCGAACGCAGCGCCGCAGCACCATTACTGGGTTCGCAGCGTCGATCCCGTCGAGCCGCCGCTGACGGTTCCCAATGTCAGCTATATCCACAGCCGGGGTCCGTTCCGATTGGCGGACGAGCTCGATATGCTGCAACGGAATCGGATCGAGACCATCATCGCCAAGAATAGCGGCGGCGACGCGACTTACGCCAAGATCGAGGCGGCGAGGGGCCTCGGCATCAAAGTGATCATGGTCGAACGCATGGAGACCCCCGGCTTGCCGGTGGTCGAGACAGTGGAAGCTGCGCTCGGTCGGATCGATCATTTCGTCTCTTCCCGGATGAAGCGTGGCGTATAGACGAGATCCGGCTGGCCTTCTCGTGCAATGATACGGGTCTCGGCCGAGCCGATGATGACGCAGGTGGCCATATCCGCTTGAGAGGCTTCAGCATCTGCGAGCCGCGCTAGGGTCATGCGCTCATCGGGTCGGCCGGCGGCCCGGCCAAAGATGACAGGCGTCTCGCCAGGCAACACGTCCCGCAGGATCTCGAAGGCTTTGCCGAGCTGCCAGGGCCGCGCCTTGCTGATCGGATTGTAGAGCGCGATAACGAGACCGGCCGCTGCTACCGCACGAAGCCGGCTTTCGATGAGCGGCCATGGCTTCAGATTGTCCGACAGCGAGATCGCGCAGAAATCGTGTCCTAGGGGGGCGCCGATACGGGCCGCCACGGCGAGCATCGCAGTAATGCCGGGCACGACGACGAAGTCCACGGTCCGCCATTCCGCTGGACCGTGATCGATCGCCTCGCAGACGGCGGCGGCCATCGCAAAGACGCCGGGATCGCCACCGGAGACGACACAGACATTGACGCCGGCCGCGGCTCGCTGCAACGCCACCCTGGCGCGATCCAGTTCCTCGCGATTGTCGGACGCCTGGCGGGTCTGGTCGCCGCGCAGCGTCAGGCGGTCGAGATAGGGGCCATAGCCATAGAATTCATGGGCATCCGCAACCGCAGCCAGCGCTTCGGGTGTCGTCTGTTCTGGATTGCCGGGGCCGGTGCCGATCACATAGAGACGTCCGCTCATGGTCTTGCCTCCCAACCCGGAACCAGAACCAGTGAGAAATATGGGGCTTCGGCATCGTCACGGCTTGCAAGCGGGCGCATCGCACCGTTCGTCATCGTGCCACGTTCAACATAGATGGCTTCTTTGAGCCGGCCTGCAGCTTCGAGTGCGCGGCGGATTTTCGGCAGGTTGCGGCCGACCTTCATGATGACCGCTGCCTGCGTGTCGCCAAGCCGGCGCGCAAGCTCTGCTTCCGCCATGGTTCCCGGCAGAACGGACAACACATCATCCCCCTGCACCATCGGCAAACCGGCAAGAGACCAGCAGCCGGACATGGCCGTCACGCCCGGTATGACCTCGGTCGGGAAGCGATCGGCAAGTCGCACATGCAGATGCATGTAGGAGCCGTAAAAGAGCGGGTCGCCTTCGCTCAACACAGCAACCGTCTTTCCTTCGCGGAGATGCGCCGCCACCATCTCTGCCGAGGCATCATAGAAAGCGGTAATCTGGCTGACATAGTCCGGCGAGTCCTTGTCGAGCTCTGTGGTGACGGGATAGTGGAGCGGCAGAAGCGTGACGTCATCCTTCAGCAGATCGCCGACGATGGTGCGCCCGTTGCCGTTCCTGCCTTGTTTAGCGAAATAGGCGACGACATCGGCGCGCTCCAGCGCCTTGACGGCCTTGACCGTCAGCAGCTCGGGATCGCCGGGGCCGGTGCCGACGCCAATCAATTGGCCAGAGGAGGATGTGCTCATAGGCCCGGCCTCGCCAGGGCATTGAGGGCGGCGGCCGTCATGGGGCTGCCGCCAAGTCTCCCTCGTACGATGGCAAAGGGTACGCCATAGGAGTTCTCGGCAAGCGCGTCCTTGGATTCGGCCGCGCCAACGAAGCCCACGGGCATGCCGATAATAGCGGCAGGTTTCGGCGCACCGTCGCGCAGCATTTCCAGAAGGTGGAAAAGCGCAGTCGGCGCATTGCCGATGGCGACGACAGCGCCGGCGAGGCGTTCGGCCCAAAGATGCATCGCTGCAGCCGAGCGCGTGTTGCCGATCGCCTTTGCGATCTCGGCAGTGCGCGGATCCTGCAAGGTGCAGATAACGTCGTTGGCTGCCGGCAAACGAGCGCGGGTGACGCCACGCGCCACCATCTCGGCATCGCAGAGGATCGGCGCGCCATCAGACAGCGCCTTGCGGGCAGCGCTAACGAAGTCAGATGAGAAATGGAAATGCTGTGCGGCTTCCACCTGTCCGCAGGCATGGATCATGCGGATCGCAACATCGGCCTCGGCGTCGGAAAAGCGCTTGAGATCGGCTTCGCTGCGGATGATCGCGAAGGAGCGTTCATAGATCGCTTCTCCCTCGCGGATATAGTCATAGTCAGGCATTTTTATCCCTGTCGTAAAGCCGTCGCGATTGCGTCCCGGCCGAGCCGTTTAAGACACTGGCGCGCCGATTCGCCAGCAACTTTGTTGTTTCGCACCAGCTCGCCAAGCCGAGCCAATGCCGATTTCAGATTTTCCTTGCCGATATTCACAGCGGGTTCCGCTGACGCGGGTCCATCCAGCACGATCGCGTGGCCATTCGGAACACCTACGATGGCGAGTGCTGCCGGAGAAGGATGCGCACAGCCCTTCGGGCAACCGGACAAGTGCAGTTTGAACGAGCCTTCAAGCAAATCGGGAGCGATGCTGGCGCAGTCAGCGGCGGCCTGCTTGGTCGGGTAGTGCGCGGATGCGCAGGCTCCTGCACCGGAGCATGGGACGATATGATTGGCGGGATCGTCGCCGCGTGTCTGGAAGCCACAGGAGGTGGCAGCCGCGCGAACATGTCCAAGTCTGTCGGCCGCAAGGCCAAGCAACAGCATGCTATGTTCCGGTCCGGTGCGGATTTCGCTCACGCCGCTCTCTTCGGCGACGGCAAGAAAGCGCAAGAGAGCCTGCGCATGGATCTGTCCGAACGAAGGGCGCACTCCAAGCGCATAGCCGCCCGTCGCCAGCGAGAAGATACCGATGGGGGAGATGGATGGCTCGGCTCCAGTCCGGGCGTTGAGGTGCGCCTCCGGCAACTGTCTTCGCAGTTCCGCCGTATCCAGGTCGCGGCCACGGGCTCGAGGTCCAAGACGGCTCAATCGCTTCAGCAACATGACAACACCGTCAATCGCTAGGTCGCCGGGCAATGTGGCAAGCGGTGTTGCGGTCGTCTCTGTTCCAGCGATTGCCAGTGTCCATAGAGGGTCTGCGCGTTCACCGGGTCTGGCGGCCTTTAGCCTGATATCTGCGGTTAGCCCGTCAAGTGTGAGTTGGCCGCCGCCATCGATGATGATGGAGAGCTTCGCCGCTAGCCGCGGCTTGGGAACAAGGCCGTCGATAGCTTTCTGCAATCGCTTTGCAAGCGTGCGCGCGCCCCCAATTTCGGATGGATCGAGGCCGCTGAGGGGCGGCGTCTCGATGGCTATTCCGCTTTGCACTGAAATGCCGGCGCGATCTATGTCGTCGGCAAGTCGCTCCATGGTATGTGAGGCCAGGCCGCGCAATTGCAGATTGCCGCGTGCGGTGACCTCGATCAGGCCGTTACCATGTGTTTCGGCTGCCTCCGCCAACGCACGATATTGAGCAACCGTCAATCCAGGTGTCGCCGGTCGCAACCGAACGAGCAGTCCGTCGCCTGTTTGCATCGGCGTGCTGAGCGAGGGGCAGGCGCCGCGAACCGTCGGTGGCAAGGGAGAAGCGTCGACGCGACCTTCGGCTGGCTCTTGCGAGAAGCACGTGGGTTCATTCACCGTCTGTCCGTTGGCCGCAACCATGAGATTGCCCTTCATGGGACACTTCCTTGCATAAACCGGATCGGCGGGCAAATGATTTGGCTCCGCGCGCTTCATGCCCGATCGTCGAAATCATGGCCCTTGCGCAACAGATAGATGTCCATGATCCAGCCGTGTCTTGCGCGCGCTTCCTCGCGTGTCGAGACGATGCGTTCGGCAACATCGACGAGCCTGCCGGCTATGACAATCTCGTCCTCGGTGCCGAGATAGGCTCCCCAATAGATATAGGCGTCGGGATCTGCGATCTCGCTGAAAGCCTGCTCGCCGTCGAGCATGACGACAGCCGTTTCCGCGATGCCGGGAAAACTCTCGGCGAGCCTGCGTCCGGTGGTAATCTGCACCGGCTTTCCGACGAGATTGAGGGGGATGCGGTGGCTGGCGGTCAGCGCCTGAATGCTGGTGATGCCGGGGATGACGCTGTAGTCGAGCGCGACCTGGCTGCGCGCGGCAACGCGCTCGATGATGCGCAGCGTGCTGTCGTAAAGGCCGGGGTCGCCCCAGACGAGGAAGGCAGCGCTTTCGTCTTCCGTCAGATGTTCGAGGAAAAGCCGTTCGTAGATGGTTGAAATCTCTTCATGCCATTCATCGACGCCTTGCACGTAGCTGCGGTCCGCCGTGCGGCGCGACGGCACATCATAGCCGATGAAACGTGTTGCGTTGTTGGTGACGTAACGCGCGCAAATATCCTTGCGGACATCGGCGAGTTCAGCCTTCGCCGCGCCCTTGCTGGGGATGAAAATGACATCGGTGCCATTCAGCGCATTGATCGCCTGCACAGTCATATGTTCGGGATTTCCAGTGCCGATACCGACGATATGAATGTGCCGCATATGCTGATCCTTATTTTCAGCGCTGTTTGCCGGAAGAGGCAGCCCGTTTCAAGGGCATGGCTATGAGATTGGTCGCACGGACCTAAGCCTGTCGCTCGAAGGCCCAGCGGTTGATCGTATAGGCACGCGGCGAAGCGCCGAGCATGCGCCGGAACATGGTGGTGAAAGCCGCAACGCTTTCGTAGCCCGCTTCGAGCGCGACATTGGTTACGGGAGCGCCGCCTGCCAGGCGCGGCAGGCAGGCGAAAACGCTTGCCTGCTGGCGCCAGGTGGTGAAGCTGATGCCGGTTTCCTTGCGGAACTGGCGGGTGAAAGTCCGTCGGCTCATCGCGAGTTTTTCGGCCCAATCGTCCAGCCGGGCGTTGGGGGATGGATTGGCAAGATAGTCCCGGCAAAGCGCGGTCAGCCGGCGGTCGGAAGGGAAGGGCAGGCCGAGCGGACGCTCCGGCAATGTGGTGATTTCCTCGACAAGCAGCGAGAGCACCAGTTTGGCCTTTCGATGACTGACCGGCGCCTCCCGCAGCCGGATCGCTTCCAGCAGCAGGCTACGGGCAAGATCCGTTACTTCGACGACGCGCGGAGCCTCATCCTTCTGAGACTGGCTGCGTGGCGCGACGTAGACGGATTTCATGCTGACATCGCTCAGGATCTCGATGGAATGCTCCAGCCCGACAGGGATGAAAAGGGCATGGCCCGGCGGCACCATCCAGCGACCGCGCGCGGTCATAATCAGGGCGACCCCGGAGAAAATGCAGAGCAATTGCGTACGGCGATGATGGTGCCACGGAACGGTGTAGCCACGCGGCGGCTCGGCGCTGTGAACCAGCACATCCGCATCCGAATCCTCCATCCAGCGCATGTTCCGGACATGCACGTCGTCGAGGGTTGCCAGCAATTGCTTCGACAGCTTTTCCATAATGGCCCGATCGAGAAACTATTGGACCAAAACACGAAAGAAGGTCACCCGCAAGCCGTGTAAAAGGCGGATCGATCAATTTGGCTGGCAAGACCGCCGGCGCTGGAAGGATTCCCCCATGGTTGCCGCGTTTTCGGGTGCGCAAACCCGCTTCGAGAAGACAACGCTCTCGGTCGTCATTGCTGTCAGCACCTGCCATCTGCTGAATGATATCATGCAATCCCTGCTGACATCGCTCTATCCGATGTTCAGAGAAAATTACGCGCTCGATTTCGTGCAGATCGGCCTGCTGACGATGATGTTCCAGATCACGGCGTCGCTGCTGCAGCCGGTGGTTGGTATCGTCACCGATAAATGGCCCATGCCCTATTCGCTGCCTGTCGGCATGATCAGCACGTTTTCGGGGCTCGTGCTTCTAGGCTATGCTGGCAGCTTCCCCATGCTGCTCGTCGCTGCCTGCCTGATCGGGTTCGGCTCGGCGGTCTTCCACCCGGAAGCATCGCGCGTGGCGCGTCTCGCATCCGGAGGTCGTCATGGTCTCGCCCAGTCGCTGTTCCAGCTTGGCGGCAATGCCGGCTCGGCAATCGGCCCGCTGATCGCAGCCTTCTTTGTTATTCAGCACGGCCAGAAAAGTGTTGCCTGGCTTTCGGTGCTGGCCGTCATCGGCTTCATCGTTCTGAGCTGGGTCGGCACCTGGTACATCAACCATCGCCGCGCGCAGGCTGCCCGTCCCGCGCCGAACCGCACTTTGCCGATCGCACGCAACAAGGCGATGTGGGCACTCGCAATCCTCATCCTGCTGACGGCGACCAAGAACGTCTATATGGCGAGCATCTCGAGCTATTTCACCTTCTATGTCATCGAAAAGTTCCATCTCGACGTTCGTGAGGCGCAGCTGATGCTGTTCCTGTTCCTCGGATCGGTTGCTGCCGGTACGATCATGGGCGGCCCGGTCGGCGATCGCCTTGGCGCACGTTTCGTGATCTGGTTCTCGATCCTCGGCGTCATTCCCTTCGCGTTGCTGATGCCCTATGCGGACCTGTTCTGGACCTGCGTCCTGACCGTCATAATCGGGCTCGTTTTCGCCTCGGCATTCCCGGCAATCGTGGTGTTCGCGCAAGAATTGATCCCCGGCCGCGTTGGATTGATCGGCGGTATTTTCTTCGGCTTTGCCTTCGGGGCCGGTGGCCTCGGTGCGGCGGCCCTTGGGGAGTTCGCCGATACCCATGGTATCGCCTTCGTCTACGCGATCTGCTCGTATCTGCCTTTGCTCGGTCTGTTCACGATCTTCCTGCCGCGCATTCCAAGGCATTGATCGAGAGCTGGCGCGTGGTGAGCGCGCCGGTTATCCGCTTCCCGCAGAATTCGCCTCAACACCAAAAGGGCCGTATCCTCGCGGATACGGCCCTTGTTTGCATGCAATCGGGCTAAGCAGGATCAGGCGTAGCGGCTGATCGCAAGATCCGTCGCGTCGATGTCCGGCTTGCGGCCGCTGACGAGATCGCTAATGACCCGCGCCGAGCCGGAGCTCATCGTCCATCCAAGCGTGCCGTGTCCGGTGTTGAGGAACAGTCCCTTGATCTTCGTCGGTCCGATCACCGGCGTTCCATCCGGCGTCATCGGTCGCAGGCCCGACCAGAAGGAGGCCTTGGCGACATCGCCGCCGGGGAAAAGATCGGTGACGGAATGTTCGAGTGTCTGCCGCCGGGCAAGGCCGAGATCGTTGGTATAGCCGGAGATTTCAGCCATGCCGCCGACGCGGATGCGATCGCCGAGGCGGGTGATCGCGATCTTGTAGGTTTCGTCCATGACCGTCGATTCCGGCGAACGCGAGGGGTCGGTGATCGGGATCGTCAGCGAATAGCCCTTGACCGGATAGACCGAAAGCTTGATGCCGAGGGGCCTGAGCATGATCGGCGAGTAGCTGCCGAGCGCGACGACAACGGCGTCCCCATCCACACGACCGCGATCGGTCACGACGCCGCGAACCTGACCACCCTGTACGTCGAGACCCTTGATGGTGGTCCCATACTGGAAGCGCACGCCGAGTTCGACCGCCTTGGCGGCAAGCGCATTGGTGAATTTGAAGCAATCGCCGGTCTCATCCTTCGGCGTCAGCAGGCCGCCAACGATCTTTTCGCGAACATGCCGCAAGGCCGGCTCGACGCGGATGCAGCCCTCGGGATCGAGCACTTCATAGGGAATACCGTCGGCGGCCAGAGCCTTGACGTCCTTGGCGGAGGCATCGAGCTGCTGTTGCGTACGGAAAAGCTGCAGCGTGCCCTGCATGCGCTCGTCATAGGCTATGCCGGTTTCCTCACGCACTTGAGCGAGCGAGGTGCGGCTATAATCGGCAAGACGCAGCATTCGGCTCTTGTTGATCGCGTAACGCTCCGACGTGCAGTTCGATAGCATCTTCACGAGCCAGGACAGCATCGCGCCATCGACCTTGGGGCGAAGGATGAGCGGTGCGTGATGCATGAACAGCCACTTGACCGCTTTCATTGGAATACCGGGCGCGGCCCATGGCGAGCAATAGCCGAAGGACACTTCGCCCGCATTGGCAAAACTCGTTTCCAGCGCCGGCCCCTGCTGCCGGTCGATGACCGTGACCTCGTGGCCTGCCTTGGCGAGTTGATAGGCAGATGTGACGCCGACGATGCCGGCCCCCAGAACGACGACTTTCATGATGTCCTCAGTGAATTGAGCAATAGGAAGGTCAGCGGTATTGCCTGGTGTAGCGATCGCCGAGACTGGTTAGGATTTCGTAGGAAATCAAGCCGGCGTCCCGGGCGAGATCATCGATCGTTTGATGGTCTCCCAAAACTTCCACCAGGCTACCCAACGACAGGGTTCCTTCGGGCAGGGCGCTGATATCGATTGTCATGCTGTCCATGGACACACGGCCAACGATCGGTAGCCGCACGCCGTTGTAATAGACCGATCCGCGGTCGCTGAGGCTGCGGGGAAGGCCATCGGCGTAGCCGGCAGCGACCGTTGCAAGCCGGGTTTCCGCTTTCGTCACGTGCACGCCGCCATAGCCGACACGAGCGCCGGCCGGAACGGTTCTTGTCTGGACGACGGCAACATCGAGCCGCACGACGGGTTCCATCGGATTGGCTACGCCGCCGGTCGGGGCGCCGCCATAGAGTGCAATACCTGGCCGTGCCAATACGCCGTGAAAATCACCGCCGAGGAAGATGCCGCCGGAATTGGCGAAGGAGAGATCATAGCCCCCAAATTCCTCGGCGACGCGGCCCATCTCGGCAAGCTGATCACCGTTCTGAACGTTGTCGGTCTCGTCTGCGGACGCCAGATGGCTCATAATGAACAGGATATCGAGATGGTCGGTAGCAGCAAGGTGAGCTGCGACGGCAGCTCTGTCTTCCGCAGGGATGCCGAGCCGCGACATGCCGGTATCGAATTGCAAAGCAGCGGGAAGCTTGCGCTGCAGAGCGCGGGCGGTTTCTGACCACAGTCGCAGTTGCTCAAGGGAATTGACGACCGGAATGAAGCCGCCTTCCGCACAGGCCGTTTCGTTGCCAGGCAACAGGCCGTTCAGCACGAAGATCGACGCATCGCGCGGCAGATGCGGGCGCAGCCGTAAGGCTTCGACGAAGTGCGCGACGAAGAAGTCACGGCACCCGCGTCCATAGAGGGTCTTGGAGACCCGGTCCGCTCCGAGTCCGTAGGAATCCGCCTTGACGACGGCTGCGGCACGCGCCGGCGCAATGATGGATGAGAGCTTGTCGTAATTTCTGCACAGAGCGGTCAGATCGATTGTCAGATAACCGCAAGCACCGCTGTCGATCGTCAGTTTTGACGTCCGCGAATCCACTAAACCGCCGTCCATGTCCACCCTCGCTTTTCCGCGGCGAGATTATTGAAATGATCGTGAAATTACCCATCAAACAGTGATTGATTATTGTGTAGTTGCAAGAATATTGAAAGAAACGGCGAATTTTTGAAAGAATCCACATGACGGCTCTCGATGCCATCGACCGTAATATTCTTCGGCTGCTGCGCCTCGATGCGCGCGTCAGCAATGCCAGCCTGGCGAGCGAGGTCGGGCTATCGCCATCCGCCTGTTTACGGCGCATCAAATTGATGGAGCAGGCGGGCGTGATCCGCGGCTATACCGCACTGGTGGACACGTCGCAGGCCGAAGCGGCGATAGCTGTCATCATCAACATCACGCTTGAGCGGCAGACGGAAGATCACCTCGATCGTTTCGAGGCGGCCGTCCGCAAACATCCCGAGATTCGCGAGTGTTTTCTGATGACAGGCGGCTCCGATTACCTGCTCCGCGTCGAGGTTGCTACGGCTGGCGACTTCGAGCGCATTCACAAGGAAATCCTCTCGGCATTGCCGGGGGTGCTGCGGATCCATTCGAGCTTCTCGATCCGCAACGTGCTTGCGACACGGCCGAAAAATCTGCGGTGAACAAGCGAATTCCCGCGCAATAGACAGAGCCTGGTGCCGAGGGGCGCCTGGGGATTTTGGACGACACTCGACTCTGGGGTCGCCTCAAGCCTGTTGTCAGGTCTGATCCCAGCCCATGCCGGTTGCCGCATGAACTTCGCAGATCAATCCGCCCGGATCATAGGTGATATTGACTTGGCCGTTCAGCTCCGCAGCCAGCAGATTTTCGATCAGCCGTGAGCCGAAGCCCTTGCGCGTCGGCGGCGTCACGACGGGGCCGCCAGTCTCCTGCCAGCGCAAGACGAGCCGTTCTGCTTCCTGGGTTTCCAGAGACCACACAATGGCAACGCGCCCGTCGGATGTGGACAGTGCCCCGTATTTTGCGGCATTTGTCGCCAATTCGTGCAGCGCAAGCGAGATGGAAACCACCGTTCTCGGTGCGAGCTTTATGGCCGGCCCGGAAATCTCGAACCTCTCCCTGGGATAGGGCGACAGCGCCTGGCTGATGACGGCCATCAGGTCGGCTTCCTCCCACTTTCCATGGATCAGCAGATCGTGCGCGCGTGCCATGGAGGCCAGCCGCGCCTCGAATGTCTCGACGGATGTCTTGCCGACATCCTCACGTCCCAAGGTCTGACGCGCTATGGCCATGACGGTTGCAAGCACGTTCTTGACGCGGTGGTTGAGTTCGCCAACGAGAACGCTCTGAAGGTGTTCGGCTTCCTTCTTGGCGCTGATATCGTGAGCGATCTTCGATGCTCCGACGATCCTGCCATAGGTATCGTAGATCGGGGAAACGCTGAGCAGGACGTCGACCAATTGGCCGTCGGCGCGGCGCCTCTTGGTCTCGTAAGGTTCCACCTTCTGGCCCGCGCGGATCTGCGCGAGGATTGCCGGTTCCTCCTCGCTGCGATCATCGGGAACGAGCATCATCACCGACTGGCCAATCGCTTCCTCGGCCGAGTGACCGTAGAGCCTCTCTGCGCCAAGGTTCCAGCTCGTGACCGTCATGTTGAGATCGGTGCTGAGGATCGCATCGTCCGACGATGCGATGATGGATGCAAGCCGTCGTTCCACTTCCTGCGCGCGCTTGCGCTCGCTGATATCGATGACGACGCTTACGGCGCGCCGCACCTTGCCGGCAGATCGGTCTCGTACGCCGGACGCCGAATTGGTTACCCAGACGAGGCTGCCGTCCTTGCGGACGTAGCGCTGCTCGATCTCGAAACTTTCTCCATTCACCAACATGACGTCGAATAATTGCATGATATCGCGACGATCGTCCGGATAGATGATGTCCTGAATCCGCAGGTCGAGAAGTTCGTCTTGCGAATAGCCGACAATCTCGCAAAATCGCTTGTTTACAAGGGAGAAGCGGCCATCAAGCTCATACTGGGCAATTCCGGTCGCCGATTGGGAAATAATGGCACTGACCCGCTCTTCGCTCTCCCGCAACGCCTGTTCCGCGCGAACGCGCTCTGTCGTTTCGTTGACGATGCAGAACACGCCGCGCACTTTGCCGTCGCCATCGCGCACTGGCGAGTAGGAGATGTCGAAATAGGCTGTCTCAGGGTAGTCATGGCGTTCGATGTAGAACGGCCGATCCTTGGCAACGACCGTCTTGCCTTCGTCCAGTACGTTTCGCAAGAGAGGTTCGAGATCGTCCCATAATTCAGACCAGTTCTCTCGTGCCGGGCGCCCGAGCGCGCGAGGATGCTTCTCACCGATGGTCGGTGCATAGGCGTCGTTATAGAGCGCGATGAAATCCTCGCCCCAGAACAGGACGATCTGTGCTTGCGCCGAGAGCATGATATCGACTGCCGCAGTGAGGCAAGGCGGCCAAGCCGATCTCGGCCCCAGACCGGATCTTGTCCAGTCGAAGCCGGAAATGAGTGCTGCCATCTCGCCGGTGTGGGCTGCCAGTTCGGGCATGACGTTCAGGACAACTTCCTCTCTTCAATGAGAGCGGCCGTACAGGGCTGTCTCATCTTCCCCTTATTCGCGAGGACTCATAGCATAATCTCCGCGCCAAAGTGCAGGGGGGAAGCGTGCAAATTTCGATGTATTCTAAGTGACATAGGCGAATTTTGCTATGTATGCCTTGCCTCGATCCCGGGGCGGCAAAAGGCCACTTGCCCCACGGGCACAATCTAACCGGGTTGGTCATATCGCCGGGTATCATCAACGGCGTAATGCCGGTTGTGCCGCCGCGCGGAATTGGCAGGTCAGCAAGTGGCCGGCCGAACTCTTTTTTCGTTTGCCAGTGCTGGCGAAATGCTCTTTCAAGGCATGTCACATCGACTGTCATTTTGAGGTGCACCCAAAAGAAGTAGGGCGGCAAGGTTGTCGCAAAAGTCTTCCTGAATCGCTGGCCTTTTGCGCGTGACATTTGTGACGAGAATTTGCCGCGCAG
Organism: Rhizobium sp. NPDC092011; assembly: GCF_044756305.1. NCBI lineage: Bacteria > Pseudomonadati > Pseudomonadota > Alphaproteobacteria > Hyphomicrobiales > Rhizobiaceae > Rhizobium > Rhizobium sp. NPDC092011. The sequence goes on along the minus strand of NZ_JBIVSO010000001.1, from coordinate 432,058 downwards.
TGTCAACGAGCCGCAATTCGCGTCGAAAGCTCAGAATTTACGTGACGTTGAGGGCACCAGGCACGCCAACCATTATGCGTGCCGTTTAGGGTTCCAGGCTTTGCGCACGAATTCTAGGCGGTTGCCGTCGAAATCAGCGACATTGGCAGCATAATAGCCGGGAGCGAAGTAGGTGCGATCTGCTGGCTGACCCTCATCGATGCCTCCGGCTTTGATTGCAGCCGCGTATGCTGCGTCCACCTGTTCATTGGTATCGCAGACGATGCCGAGATAGAGCCCGGTTTCGCCTGGCTTGCGCCGACGCAGCCATATGCTTGACCCGACGGCCTTTCCGCTGCCGTATATGTCGTCCCCGAGGCCGTAAAGGTCGGGAACGCCCTTCGGGCCTGAAGCCGAGTCATAATTGCCAAATATGCTCCACCCGAGTGGCTTCAAGGCTTCAGAATAGAAGGTCAGCGATTTGTCGATGTCCGCTACCGAGATGTAGACATGATCGATCATCTGGGTGTCTCTCTATGTTTACCGATGGGGTCGCAAAATTCCCGATTAAAATTAGGCTTTCGCGACCTTTTATTGCAACCGCTTTTCTGACAGCTCAGCCGTCAACTACCATTATGGAGTTCCCACAACGTTCTTCACTTGGCCAAGATCGCAGCTTCGGGCCGACTGGGCCTCTATGGCTCGTATCGCTGAAAAGCGGACGGCGGCCGATGGCCGCCGTCTGGAGGTCTAGTATAAAGCGATGCAGCGTGATGCGGCCGGATCAGACTGCCGATCTCGGCGCCTGTTTACTCTGCCCGCTGGAGCATGCCGAAGAGATCGCGGGGATCGTCCGGGTCGGCGATAATATCTAGCTTCTGGAAGTAGTCCGTGCCCGCCAGCTTTTCGCGTACATAGCGCAAGGCAGAGAAATCCTCGATGGCAAAGCCGACGCTGTCGAACAGCGTGATCTGCCGCTCGCTGCTGCGTCCCTGCGCGCGCCCGTTCACCACCTGCCATAACTCGGTGACCGGATAATCCGGATCCATTTGCTGGATCTCTCCCTCGATGCGGGTCTGCGGCGGATATTCGACGAAGGTGTCGGCACGCAGCAGGATATCGCGATGAAGCTCCGTCTTGCCCGGGCAGTCACCACCGATGGCGTTGATATGGACGCCGGAGCCCACCATGTTATCGGTCAGGATTGTGGCAAATTGCTTGTCCGCGGTGCAGGTCGTGATGATGCCGGCGCCTTCGATGGCCGCTTGCGCGGTCGTGCACGAAACCAGCCGCAGACCTTTCCCCGCAAGATTGCGCGCGGTCTTTTCCGTCGCCTTCGGGTCGATGTCGTAGAGGCGAACTTCCTCGATCCCGAGGACTGCCTTCATTGCGAGCACCTGGAATTCGGCCTGTGCGCCGTTGCCGATCATCGCCAGCGTCCGCGTTCCCTTTGGCGCGAGATGGCGCGCGGCCATGGCCGAGGTGGCGGCGGTGCGCAGCGCCGTCAGCAGCGTCATTTCCGTCAGCAGCAGCGGATAGCCCGTCGATACTTCCGCCAGCAGGCCGAACGCCGTGACCGTCTGCAGCCCTTGCGACATGTTCTTCGGGTGCCCGTTCACATATTTGAAGCTGTAAACCGTGCCGTCGGAGGTCGGCATCAGTTCGATCACGCCATCATGAGAGTGGGAGGCGACGCGGGGTGTCTTGTCGAAAAGGTCCCAGCGGCGGAAATCCGCCTCAACGGCATCCGTCAGTTCGACCAGCATGGTTTCGATGCCGACATGATGCACAAGTCTCATCATATTCTCGACGCTGACGAAGGGAATATAGGCTTTTTCCGACGGAAGCGGTGCGGGCATTTGGGTGTCCTCGATCAGATTGTTGCCACAGGGTAACAAGCAGGCCGATTGACTGAAATCGCAAAACTGTGCCAGTTCTGGTACGATGCTGTGCAGATTGTATAGCAGTTATTGTGAAAATGACAGAGTCTGGATTCGACAATGGCATCTGCCAAATATATTCCCGATGATCTCGATCGACGTATCATCGGCCATTTGCGGGCCGACGGCCGCGCCTCCCTTTCCAAGCTTTCGGACGTTTTGGGCGTGGCGCGCGGCACCGTTCAGAACCGACTGGATCGCCTTATCGAAACCGGCACGTTGATGGGTTTTACGGTGCGCGTGCGGGAAGACTACGACGAGCAGACCGTACATGCCGTTATGATGATCGAGGTGGTGGGGAAATCGACGACCCAGGTTATCCGCAAACTTAGGGGCTTGCCGGAAATCTATTCGCTGCACACGACGAACGGCAATTGGGACCTCGTGGCCAATATCCGGGCGATCAGCCTTTCGGATTTCGACCGCGTCCTACGCGAGGTCCGCATGATCGATGGCGTTGCCAACAGCGAGACCAGTCTGTTGCTCAGCAGCCTCTGAGGCCACGCCGGCTGAAGGGGGGGCGTCGAGGACGGCGGTCCCGGTTTCTCCAAGCTCACTGACGGCGTGCGCGGAATATCCGTTTCCAGATCGTGCCGCCGAGGTAGCGGTTGAAAACCACGAAATAGACGACGATCAGAGCGAACAGGAGAAGAGCCGGCAAGCCATTCAGCCGAAAGCCATCCTCGGTCTTTCCGCCGAAGATCGAGGCGATAGCGTAGCCTAAAACAAAAAACGCTGTCAGGAAGTCGAATATGGCGGCAAGGACGATGCGCCAGGTGGCTGGTTGCGGCTGGGCATTTGCATCGGGCATGTTCAGGGTCCACCGTATTCATTCGATGTGTCGATACAGTCAATCGGAAGGCCGTTTGTCAATCGTCATGACAGGTATTTCGGTGAGACGAAGCTGTTGGAGGCGAGCCATTATTGGGGTCTTCCCCGGCGCGTCTCCTGACCAACGGCCAGCGTTTGGCCGTGCCCATCCTGCGCGTCTCAGTGCAACTTGAAAACTTCCGGCTTGTTGTTATGATTTCGTATGGAACTTACTTTGCTCGCTCACGGTCTTGCCTGGGCCGTACTCGGTCTAGTCGTGCTGACGACTGTCGTCCCCGTCAGGACGAAGTATCCATTCATGGCAATGGCGAATATCGACAGCGTGATCCCATTCGGACTTTTAGGGTTTCTGTTCGTCATGGCTTACCCTGAAGATCGCCGGATTATCGCGCTTGTGTGCATATCCGTCGCTGCGGCCAGCGAGGCGATGGCGCTGGTCCTGCCTGAAAAGTGCTTGAGGATCGAGCGCGCTATCCTGAAAGTGCTCGCCACGGTATCGGGGCTGCTTCTGGGGGCACTGTTCATGGAATGCCTGCTGCAGGTATCGTAGCTTTTACGCCCGTTTGCGAGCTCCGGGCATCCCAGTCGGGATTTCCCCGCCGACTACGCGGCCCTATCTTCCATATACAACTAGCGATCCGAAAGTTTGCCGCTGTGGCTTTCCAGGCGATAGCGATGTCCCGGATAGACGAGGCGTGCCAGGGAAACGACGCCGCGTGTAGACCATGTGCGCCGCCGGATCGTCAGGCAGGGTTCGGTCTTCAGGATCGTCAGCAGCTTGCATTCCCAGGCCTGCGGCATGATGGCCTCGACGACGTGCTCGGAACCGCTGAGGGGCGCGACGCTCGAAAGATAGGCGTTCGGCGTCATGACTGTAAAATCCTGCTGCAGGTAGTCGGGGGCTGCCTCGGGGTGCACGTGGCGGTCCTCGATCTGTACCGGCACGCCATTCTCGCTATGCACGATCAGTGAGTGAAATACCGACGATCCGATAGGCAGTTCCAGTGCATCGGCAACGTCGGGCGACGCTGCTTCGCGGGCCAGAACAACTACCGTTGCTTGGTGAGAATGGCCGCGTTCGGCGATTTCTTCGGCGATATTGCGCACTTCGAACAGGGCTGATGCGCCCTTGCGTTCGGCAACAAAGGAGCCGACGCCCTGGATGCGGATCAATTCGCCCTCATTGGCAAGCTCGCGCAGCGCGCGATTGGCCGTCATCTTGCTGACGCCGAGTTCGGTGACAAGTTCGTTTTCGGAGGGAACGCGGTGCTTGGGTGGCCACTCCCCGCTATGGATGCGGTCGAGTATCATTTGCTTGACCCCGGCATAGAGAGGCGATGCGTCGTTTTCCGCCAGTTCGCGTTTCATCTCGCCGGAGCGCTTCATTGACTATTCCCTTTGCGCGGACTGATATCTGCCTCGAAAACAACTTTCCCACTTGCATATCATAAATTATCTCATATGGTACCCTATACAACCTCGCAATCAATCCTAAAAATAAATTGGGAAAAGCGGGCAAGCCGGCGAAGATCGGTAGGAAGTGCTGCAAGGCCTGTTTCAACCTCAGAGGAGCTCAACACGATGAAATTCAGTGCAATTCTCTTGTCAGGCGTCATGGCTGCCGCCGCCTTTGCGGCTCCGGTTGCCGCCAAGGACTGGAAGACCGCAACGATTACCCTGGAAGGCGCCTATGCGCCGTGGAACATGACGAATGCCGATGGATCGCTCGGCGGCTTCGAGCCGGAACTCGCCAAGGTTCTGTGCGAGCGCGCCAAGATCGATTGCAAGCTCGTCGCTTCCGATTGGGACGGCATGATCCCGGCTCTGAACGCCGGCAAGTTCGATGTGATCATGGATGCGCTGTCGATCACCGACGAGCGCAAGCAGGTCATCGGCTTCACCATTCCCTATGCTGCGACCCCGGCTGCTTTCGCAACCGCCAAGGATAGCCCGCTTGCCAATGCAGCCGGCACCGGCAGCACGATCAAGATGACCCCCGGCCAGACCGGCGTCAAGGAAATCGACGTGCTGAAGGAAGCCTTCAAGGGCAAGACCATCGGCATCCAGGCCGCAACTGTTTACGCCAAGTTCGTCTATGACAATTTCGGCTCGATCGCCACGATCCGCGAATACAAAACCGGTGCCGACCGCGATCTCGATCTGCAGAACGGTCGTATCGATCTCGGCTTCGACGACGCCGTCTACTTCGCGAACGCCTTTGCAAGCGCCAACGACTCGCTGGCCTTTACCGGCCCCGAAATCGCCGGCTCCATTTGGGGCGAAGGCGAGGGCCTCGGCATCCGCAAGGCCGATACCGATCTGCGCGACAAGCTCAATGAGGCCATCAAGTCGGCTCTTGCCGACGGCACCATCAAGACCCTGTCGATGAAGTGGTTCAAGGTCGACGTCAGCCCGAATTGATCGGTGCGACCTCCGGGTCGCAGCCGAGGTCTCCGGCTTTGCTGCCGGAGACCCTATGATATCCTGACGCTTGAAACTGCCACAGACGGGGAATGGACGCTATGGCAACCTTGCAACTGCTGGGCTTCGGCTCGAACGGATGGGGCGCTCTGCTGCTCGTCGCAGCCTTGATGACGCTCGCCGTCACGGCAACGGCTTTGCTGATCGGCGCCGTACTTGGCGCGATCGTCGCCTCCGCCAAGCTTTCCGGCAGCCTGATCCTAAAAACGCTCGGCAATGTCTACACGACCGTCTTTCGCGGCGTGCCGGAACTTCTGATCATCTACCTTATCTATTTCGGCGGCTCGTCGGCCGTCACCTCCGTCGGCAAATGGATGGGCTATGATGGCTTCCTCGGTCTGCCGTCCTTTGCAGCGGGCGCGCTTGCCGTCGGCATCATTTCCGGCGCCTATCAGGCCGAAGTTTTTCGCGGCGCCTATCTCGCCATAGCCAAGGGCGAGCTGGAAGCGGCCTCGGCGATCGGTATGCATGGCGGTCTTCGCCTTCGCCGCATCATCATTCCGCAAGTAATACGCTATGCCATTCCCGGTCTCGGCAACGTCTGGCAGCTCAGCCTCAAGGATTCCGCCTTGATTTCCGTTACAGGCCTTGCCGAACTGATGCGTACCAGCCAGGTCGCCGCGGGTTCGACCCGCCAGTATTTCCTGTTCTTCATCGTCGGCGGTATTCTCTACCTGATCCTGACCAGCCTGTCCGATCGAGTTTTCAACAAGGCGGAGCGTCGCGCCAATCGCAGCATGCCGGCTGCGACCATCGGCCAGGCCTGAGGAGGAAAACATGGATTTCGATTTCCTCTCAAGCACGATGATCACCTTGCTGCAGGCGGTGCCGATGACGCTGCTGCTCTTCTCGCTGTCGATCGTGACGGGCGGCCTTCTGGCGCTCGTCATCGTCTCCATGCGCGTGAGCGGCAATCCCATCCTGTCGGGCTTTGCCAAGGGCTATATCTTCGTCTTTCGCGGTTCGCCGCTGCTGATCCAGATGTTCCTTATCTTCTACGGTTTGGCGCAGTTTTCCATCATCCGCTATTCCTTCCTCTGGCCCTTCCTGCGCGAACCCGTGGTCTGTGCGATCCTATCGCTGGCGCTTTGCACGGCCGGCTATACGGCCGAGATCTTCCGCGGCGGCATTCGCGCCGTTTCGCCGAAAGAGATCGAGGCTGCACGCTCGATCGGCATGTCGCGGCTCCTGCTGGTGCGCCGCATCATCGCGCCGATCGCCTTCCGTCATGCTTTGCCGGCCTATTCGACCGAGATCGTACTGATGATGAAGTCGACGGCGCTCGCCAGCCTTGTGACCGTCTGGGAGGTAACCGGTGTTGCGCAACGGCTTATCTCGCACACCTATCGCACCATGGAAGTCTTTCTGTGTGCAGCGATCATCTACCTCGTGCTGAATTTCATCATTCTGCAGGGCATGGCCCTGCTGGAATATTCGCTGTCCCGCCATCGCCGCGCCGTGCCGCCGGCGTTGAAGGCCTAAAGACGTCATTGGAGCAGGCAAATCATGCCAGGTGTCACCCGACTTTCAGTTCGCAACATCCGCAAGAGCTTCGGTAATCATGAGGTCCTGCGCGGCATATCGCTCGATGCCCAGGATGGCGATGTGATTTCGCTGCTCGGTGCCTCGGGTTCCGGCAAGTCGACCTTCCTTCGCTGCATCAACCTGCTTGAAATCGCCACGGACGGCGAGATCTGGGTGGATGGCGAGCAGATCCGCATGATCCACAAGAACGGCAAAAGCCGTCCGGCCAGCCACAAGCAGGTGGATCACATCCGCTCCGAACTCGGAATGGTGTTCCAGAGCTTCAATCTCTGGTCCCATATGACCATCCTGCAGAACGTGATCGAGGGACCGATCCATGTCCTGAAGCGTTCGCGCGCCGAGTGTATTGTCGAGGCTGAAGCGCTTCTTGAAAAGGTCGGCATTGCCGACAAGCGCCATGCCTATCCGGCGCATTTGTCCGGCGGGCAGCAGCAGCGCGCGGCGATTGCCCGCGCTCTTGCCATGAAGCCCAAGGTCATGCTGTTCGATGAGCCGACCTCGGCGCTCGATCCGGAGCTCGTCGGCGAAGTGCTGCGCGTCATGCGCGCACTGGCCGAAGAAGGCATGACCATGCTCGTCGTGACCCACGAAATGAGCTTTGCCCGCAATGTCTCCAATCGCGTCGTCTTCATGAAGGAAGGCCTCGTCGAAAGCACGGGTACGCCGGACGAGATGTTCGGCGGCGGTGCATCACCAGCCTTCCGTCAGTTCATCGGCCATTTCGGAAGCGGCCAATGACCGTCACCATCGACAAGCCGCTATCCTGGCAGGACGTCGCGCGCGTCAGCACCGGCGAACCGCTAGCTCTGTCCGAAGCTGCGTGGAAACGTGTCGGCGAGGCAAGTCGCATCGTCGAGCGCATCGTCGAGACGGGCGTACGCGCCTATGGCGTCAATACCGGGGTCGGCGCGCTGTCCGACACGGTCGTCGACCGCCCCTCGCAAAGCCGCCTTTCCCGCAATATAATCATGAGCCACGCCTGCGGCGTTGGTCCCCTTCTGCCGGCGCGGGAAGTAAGGGCCATCATCGCGGCGCAGATCGGTAATTTCGCTCATGGTCATTCCGGCGTCCGGCCTGAAATCCTAAGCCATCTCACAGCATTTCTGGAGCACGACTGCATTCCCGAAGTGCCGTCAAGAGGATCTGCCGGTTACTTGACCCACAACGCCCATACGGCGCTTGTCCTCATCGGTGAGGGACGCGCTGTCGTCAAGGGCAAGGCCATGACCGGCGCGCAGGCGCTCGCTGCCATCGGTCTTAGCCCGCTGGTGCTTGGCGCCAAGGAAGGGTTGAGCCTCGTCAACGGCACGGCTTGCGCCACCGGATTGTCGGCTCTTGCGGTCTATCGCGCCGAGCGTCTGCTTGATTGGGCTGATGCCATTGCTGCGTTGACGCTGGAGGCTGCGGGATGCCAGATGGCCGCCTTCGACGAGGCTGTGCTGGCACTTCGTCCATCAGCCGGCATTGCCAAGGTCGGTCGCAAGCTGCGCAATCGCTTGCGGGGCAGCGGGCTCGTCGCCGCCGCTCTCGGCCGGCGGACGCAGGATGCCTTGAGCCTTCGGTCCGTGCCGCATGCCCATGGCGCCGCCTGGGATGTCTTCGAGCAGACTGCGCGCATCGTCGATGAGGAATTGGCCTCGGTCACGGACAATCCTGCGGTTTCGGGTACACCGGAACAGCCGGTCGTTTCCTCCGAGGCCCATGCCGTCGCCCCTGCGCTCGGCCAGGCCGCGGATAGCCTGGCGATCGCGATCGCCCAGATCGCTGCCATGAGCGAGCGGCGGATGGATCGCCTGGTCAATCCGCTTGTCAGCGGATTGCCGCCATTTCTCGCAAGCGATGCCGGCAGCCATTCAGGCTTCATGATTGCGCAATATACGGCCGCTGCGCTCAGCAACGACAATCGGCGGCTCGCCGCACCGGCCTCGCTCGATGGTGGCCTCACATCGGGGTTGCAGGAGGATTTTCTCGCGCATCCAACCGCGGCTGCAAGCAAGCTTCTCGCGATCCTCGACAGCGCCGAATATATTCTGGCGATCGAGCTGATGGCGGCGGCACAGGCGCATGATTTCCTGGCTTCGAAGGCGACAAGAGCGCCGGGAACGGATCGTCTCTATGTTGCGGTTCGGTCGCGCGTTCCCCTGTACGGTGATGACCGTCCATTGAATACAGACATGGAGAGTCTGCGGGACCTGCTCGCGCAAACTGCGCCACCCGCTGAAAGTGACACTGGAGCCTGACATGTCCGTGGAGTTCGACGTTGCCGTCATCGGCCTTGGTGCGATGGGAAGTGCTGCCCTGTCTTCCGCCGCCGCCCGCGGTGCGAAGGCGATCGGCATAGAAGCGCATTTTCCGGCGCATGCGCTGAGCTCCTCGCATGGCGACAGCCGCCTGATCCGCCTCGGCTACTTCGAGGATCCGTCCTATGTCCCCCTGCTGCAGCGGGCCTATCAAAACTGGCGCTCGCTCGAAGCACGGCTGCGGGCCGAGATTTTGACCGTTACCGGCGTTCTGCAGATCGGGGCGCCCGACAGCAAGATCGTCAACGGCACGCGCGCCTCCTGCGACATGCATGGCTTGCCGCACGAGATCCTGGACAGGGATGCCATGAAGCGGCGCTTTCCGGCATTCGCGCTTGAAGAGGGCGAGATCGGGCTGCTCGATCCGCAGGGCGGCTATGTCCGGCCCGAAGCGGCGATTATGGGTTATCTGAAGCTTGCGGCTGAAGATGGCGCCGTCCTGCATTTCGGCGAACGTGTTGTCGCCATCGAACCGGATGATGCAGGCGTCACCGTGGTTTCGGCGACCGGCAAGTATCGCGCGCGCAAGGTGATCGTCGCGACCGGCGCATGGATTGCAGAGCTTGTGCCGCAGCTGAAGTCGCATGCACAGCCAATCCGGCAGGTGGTTGCCTGGTATCAGCCGAAGGATGGCTTCGTCGCCGAGCCGCAACGCATGCCTTGCTTTTTGCGGGATGAAGGCGCTGAAGGCTCTTATTTCGGCTTCCCGGCGATCGGCGTCGACGGTGTCAAGATCGGTCGCCACGCGCATTTCCGAGAGCCGATCGATCCGAAGGCTCCCAACCCGCTGGTCAATGATACCGATACGGAACTGCTCGACAATTTCGCCCGCAAGCGCCTGCCGGATGCAGCCTCCTATCGCGTCCGGGCGACGACTTGCCGTTACACGATGCTGCCGAGCGAGGATTTTCTGATCGACACCATGCCGGGACAGCCGAATGTGGTGGTGTCATCGGCGTGCTCCGGTCATGGGTTCAAGTTTACCAGCGTCGTTGGCGAAATCCTTGCGGATCTGGCGCTCCAGGGCGGCAGCGCCTTGCCAACGGCTCTCTTCTCCTTCGAGAAGCATTTTGGCGGCCAATCGGCTTAGAGCGCCGTGCTTCCTTTCGGAAGCACAAAGGTCGCTCAATCTTTTTGAATCTACGCATCGGCCCGAAAATCGCTTCCGATTTTCGGGCCGATGCGTAGCCGCCAATTTCATGGTCGGTCTAGCCGATCGTCATGCGCCGCAGCACGTCCGATCTGAAGTAAAAGTGCTGAACGAGTGCGCCAAGAATATGCACAACAAGGACGAACCACAGCAGTGACTTGATCGGGCCGCCGTGAACGAAGGCGGCAGTGTCGATGCCGAGATAGTAAGCCGCAATTCCCGTCAGAGGCATTGCGAAGATCAACGCGTAGAGCAGAAAATGCGTCACGCTGGCGATATAGTGCAGGAACGAAGGCTGATCGTCCGGCGGCGTTGGGATCTCGGATATCAATCTCAAGCCAAGGCGAACAATGGCCAGCAAGAGGATGGCAATACCGGCATAGGCGTGAATGTTGGCGCTGGCGACGTCCGCCGGCGTAGGTGTCTGTCCACGGCGAATAAGGTGCCGCCACGCATTCATGCCATCGGGGAACAAGAGATTGAAGAAGATGAGTATGGCCATGAGCCAGTGAAGGACGCGCTGCGGAACGGAGTAGGCGGATCTGGCTTGCATCGGATCTCCTTAGATTGGAATTGTTCTAAAGATAGAACATGATTCTAACGAGAACCTGAATGTTGTGGCGATCCGCCTAGCCATTCCGCATCCTTGGCAGCGGAGCCCCGGAAGCCCGTCCGGCTTATCCGGGGCCGCGGCATCTCAGCTCAGCACGGCGCGGGGTTCGAGGAAGGATTCCAGACCGTAGACGCCGAATTCGCGACCCATGCCGGACTGCTTGAAGCCGCCGAAGGGAGCGAGCGGTTCATGCGGTGCGCCGTTGATGACGACGCGACCTGCCTCTATCTGCTCGGCAACGCGCTTTGCCCTGTTGACATCGGAGGAGAAAACATAGGCCTGCAGGCCATAAACCGTGTCGTTGGCGATTTCGATGGCATGGGATTCGTCCTGATAGGGAATGACGCAAAGGACAGGTCCGAAAATCTCCTCGCGTGCGATCCGCATATCGTTGTTGACGCCGGAGAAGACCGTCGGACGCACGAACCAACCGCGATCAAGCCCTTCGGGTCGTCCTTCCCCACCGACGATCATGTGCGCGCCTTCCTCCTGGCCGAGGTGAATATAGGACTGGACGCGATCCCACTGCTTCTGGCTCACCATTGGGCCGATGCTGACGGCCGGGTCCTTGGCATCGCCCGCCTTGATCGCCGAAACCGCTGAAGCCAGCCGCTCGTTGACCTCGTCCAGACGGCTCTCGGGCGCAAGAATGCGGGTGCCGGCAATGCAGGCCTGCCCGCTATTGGCAAAGGCCGCCGCCAGAACCTGCGGAATGACGAGATCGAGGTCGGCATCATCGAGAATGATGTTCGGGCTCTTGCCGCCGAGCTCAAGCGTCACCCGCTTCATGGTCACCGAGGCCGCCTGAAAGATGGCCCGACCAGTGGCCGTCGAGCCTGTGAAGCTGATCTTTGCGATGTCGCGATGGGCGCTAAGCGCAGCGCCGGCGACGTGACCATAGCCGTTGACGATGTTGAACACGCCGTTCGGCAACCCAGCTGCATGCAGGCACTCCGTGATGAGTTGGGTCTGAATCGCGCTCATCTCCGATGGTTTGATGACCATCGTCGTACCTGCGGCAATAGCGGTCGCAAGCTTGCTGCAGATGAAACCGTAGTTGCTGTTCCACGGCGTAATGGCGGCGGCGACGCCGGCGGGTCGCATTTCCACCTCGGCATGGCCGATGCGGCGTCGAAACTCGTAGTCCTTGAGCGTCTCGGCCATATGCAGAAAGGCCGTTGCGGCATGGGGCACGGAAAAGCCGATGAAATAAGCCGGTGCGCCGTATTCCTCGCGCATGGCATCGGTGAGTTCGGCTGCGCGGGCTGAAACGGCGTCATGCAGGGCATGCAGCATGGCAATGCGTTCGGCCTTCGAGCTTTGCGCCATGCCTGAAAATGCAGCCTTGGCGGCGGCGACGGCATCGTCGATGTCCTGCTCGTTTCCAAGGCGGACGGTGCCGATCTGCTCTTCGGTGGTTGGGTTGAAAAGAGGGGCTGTTTCGGTGCCATGGGGCTGAACGAAGCGGCCGTTGATGTAGATGGTGTCTATCGTGCGCATGAGCGTCTCCTTCATCTTCCCGACAAAGGTAATACGCGCTATTTGATCGTTTTAGTCGGACAAAGATGGACAGGCTGATAAGGAAAATCGCGCAATGAAGGCGAGTTTGGTGGAGCTTGAAGCAATCGCCGCCGTCGCACGCCATGGTGGCTTTCGTGCCGCGGCGCGCGAACTGGGCATGTCATCTTCCGCGCTCAGCCAGGCCGTTGCAGCCTTGGAGGAGCGTTTGTCCGTTCGGATCTTCAACAGGACGACGCGCAGCGTCACGCTGTCGGACGCCGGAGAACGGTTCATCGCAGAGATAACCCCGGCCCTCGCTTCGATCGACAGAGCCATCGAGAATGCCGGGCTCTTCTCGGGATCGGTATCGGGCACACTTCGGCTCAATATGGCGCCCGGCGCGGCGCGCATGCTACTGGTTCCCCTTATTTTGGAATATGGGCGGCGTTATCCCAATGTGGAGGTCGAAATCGTCACCGATAACGCCTTGGTCGATGTCATCGGCAAAGGCTTTGATGCAGGCGTTCGCCTAGCCGAAGCCATCCCGACGGATATGGTGGCGATACCGATCGTCCCCACGGTCCGTTCGCTCGTCGTAGGTTCGCCGGAATACTTCCGCAATAGACCGCGGCCGCTCACGCCTGGCGATCTTTTCCAGCATCGCTGCATTCGCGCCCGAATGGCGAGCGGAAAGCTCTATCGCTGGGAGTTCGAGCGGCATGGGGAGACAATGCTGATCGATGCGCCGGGCAGCCTCACCCTCGATGCGTCGGACCTGATGCTGACCGCTGTTCTTGAAGGAGCAGGCCTGGCCTATATAGGCGAACCGTCCATGGCCGGGCACATCGCGGCAGGCAGCTTGATCCCGGTGCTCGAGGATTGGAGCCCGCCCTATCCGGGGCTCAATCTCTATTTCGCGCAGCGGCGCCAGATGCCCGCGCGGCTTCGGGCTTTCATCGATCTTATCCGCGAGCAGGCCGCCTCCGGCGGCGCGCGCGCGAAGGATTAAATTTCGGACACCTGTCCCGCCGTATATTGCCAACCATATCGGGATGGCCGATCACGGTGACATCGCGCCTGATGCTGCAGCGAGCGTCAGCGGTCGCTGACGAGCAGCGAACTCAATGAGGAGTTTGTCATGGATCAAAAGATCGAAGCCGTTCTGGAAGCCTATCATGAGCTTATCCGTGAGGAGCACAGCAAGCCGAGGGAGATGCCTGCGGGCGGACGCGACGGTGGTCAGGACCGTCGGCTGAGGGCGGTCGGACCCGAGACCGGCCGCTTCATCAACATCTTGGCGAGGAGCCTGAAGGCGCCAACCATACTGGAGCTTGGGACGTCCTTTGGTTATTCCGGTATCTGGCTCGCGGAGGCGGCGCGCGCAAGCGGCGGCAGGCTCATCTCCATGGAACTGCACGCCTATAAGACCGAGTTTGCCAAGGAGATGGCCGGGAAAGCCGGCTTGTCGGAGCATATCGATTTCCAGATCGGCGATGCGGTCGAGATGATCAAGGCGCTGCCATCCGGCGTCGACTTCGTACTCGTCGACTTATGGAAGGACCTCTATATTCCGTGCCTGGAAGCCTTTTATCCGAAGCTCAATGCCGGCGCGATCGTCGTTGCCGACAACATGTTCATGCCGGGGAATGAGGACGTGAAACGCTATGGCGAGGCCGTCCGCGCAAAGCCGGGCATCACATCCGTGCTATTGCCTGTGGGGTCCGGGATCGAAGTCAGCCGCTACGATCCCGTGTGACATGTGGCGAGCGGCGGCATCTTCCTTCGGAAGGCCGCCGCCGGTTTGTCTTACTTGCCAGCGTCCTTGGCCGCTTTCTCGATGACTGCAGCCACCTTTTCCGGCTGTGATGCGAAGACGGCGTGACTTGCCTTGATTTCGGTCACGTCGCTGCCTGCACGCTTCGCCATGTCTAGCTCCAGTTCCGGATTGATTGAGCGGTCGTCACTTGCAATGACGGCCCAGCTCTTCTTGCCGCGCCAGGCCGGATCGCCGACTTTGGCGGTAAAGGCTGCCTTGGATGCAAAGACCTGCGACTTCGCCAGAAAACCGGCTTCGTCTTTCGGCAGGTCAGCTGCGAAATCCGCGGCAAAGGCCGCAGGATCCAGGTAGAGATATTGCCCATCCTTGGTTTCACGGATGTTCATGCCGCCGGCCGGTTTGGAGCTGGCGAGACTAATCAGGCTTTCGCCTTTATCCGGCTGGAAAGCTGCGACGTAGACGAGACCCGCGACATCAGGCCGATTGCCCGCCTCGGTAATAACCATGCCGCCATAGCTATGGCCGACAAGCAGGCTCGGGCCGCTCTGAAGGTCGAGCACGCGGTTGGTTGCGGCGACATCGTCGGCAAGCGAGGTGATCGGCTCCTGTACGACCGTGACCTTGAAGCCATCCTTTTCCAGGATCTCACTGGTCTTGCGCCATCCCGAGCCGTCTGCTAGGGCGCCGTGGACGATGACGATATTCTTGATTTCGGCTGCCTGTGCTGCAAATCCCATGGTGCTCGCGGCAAAGCCAAGGACTGCGATGGAGAGAAAACGGGTATTCATGACGTGACTCCTGTCAACTGAGTTTTTGGTTGGGGTGAGGGGGATTTCAACCGAAGGTGAAGGCGTAGGCCTGAACTCCGGGGTCGAGGAAGCGGATCTCGAAGTTGCGGGCGGTGACATCGCCGGACTGGCGGATGAGCTGGTAGAGCCTGGTTGCAGTCACGGTGCCGTTTCCGGCGTCATCGATATCGGCGCCGTGATCGGTGCCAGGCGCTTTTCCATCCACGGTCACCTGGAAGCGGACGGGCTTTCCGTCTGCCGAGGGACCGAGGACGAGGTGCAGGTCGCGGGCGCTGAAGCGGTAGCTGATGCCGCCGCCTGCCTTGTCAAGCGATGCCTGTTCCGCACCAACAGTCCAACTTCCTGCCAAACCCCATTGGTTGAGGCCGGGATTGGCGACCGAATAGTCGGCCGCCGCATCTGCCTTAACCCTTTCCGGAGAGACGAAGCCGGTCGCTTGGCGATAACCGACATAGGTTTCGCCGGAACGGATATGACCGAGATCGGGGCTTGCTTCCGCGCCCTTTGCATCCGGAACGACGGGACTGCTTTGGGCCATGTCGCTGCCTGCTTCACGCAGGAGATCCTGGATCGCCTGTTCGGTCTGGCGATAATTGCCTTCGCCGAAGTGCTGGTAGCGGACCTGGCCCTTGGCATCGATCAGGTAATGGGCGGGCCAATAGTTATTCTCGAAAGCGCGCCATATGCGGTAGTCGTTGTCGATCGCGACAGGGTAGTCGATCTTGAAGTCGGCAATTGCCTTCTTGACGTTGTCGACGTTCTTCTCGAAGGCGAATTCCGGAGCGTGGACGCCGATCACGACGAGGCCCTGATCCTTATACTTTTCCGCCCAGGCACGAACGTAAGGGATGGTGCGGATGCAGTTGATGCAGGAATAGGTCCAGAAATCGACCAGCACGACCTTGCCGCGAAGCTGGGCTGCCGTCAGCGGATCTGAATTCAACCAGGTGGCCGCGCCATCAAGAGACGGTGCTGGACCTTCCACCGGAAGGCTGCTGTGGAACGGGCGGGCTGCGTCGCTAGCAGGAGCTACGGTGCCATTGCTGGCGACCTCGGTTTCAGTTCCTGAAGCCTTCGTATGCAGCTTTTCCAGCAAGGCCTGCTCGAAGGAGCCGGTGCTTGCATACGAAAGTCGGGCAAGCAGGCCGGTGTCGAGACCGAGCGCGATAGCTGCGACGCCGGCCAGGACGGCGGCGCCGGCGAGCTGACGGATGCGTTCGCTGACGCCGAGGGACTGCTTCATTCGAGCAAAGATCTTGCCACCGGCGAACAGGGCGACAGCAAGCGAGGTTGCCGCACCGGCGCCGTAGGCCAGCAGCAGGAATGTCGTCTGCAGGTTGGCACCCTTCAAGGCGGCACCTGTCAGCACCAATCCGAGGATCGGGCCGGCGCAGGGCGCCCAGAGCAGACCCGTTGCGATGCCGAGTACGAAGGAGCTTCTGACGCTCGCAGTCGTGCGATGCGCGCCCGCAGCATTGAGAAGGTTGTTGCCGAGATCGACGACCGGCCGCGACAGGGCGCTGGCTATACGGGGCGAAATCAGGCTCAGGCCGAAGAGCCCGAGCAGAACGATTGCGGCAAGCCGACCATATTCGTTGGCGCGGATGGCCCATGCGCCGCCGACCGCGGCAAGGGTTGCGACGAATGCAAAGGTAAGTGCCATGCCTGCAAGCATGGGCAGCGTGCTCCTGACGAAGGGCTGTCCGGCACGGGCAAAGACGAATGGAAGAATAGGCAGGATGCATGGACTGAGGATCGTCAGCGCACCGCCGAGATAGGCAATGATAAGAAGCGTCATCGTCTTGTTCCTTTAGAAGCGATTGATGGCCTGGGACGGCGGTGAGCCGTGTCCAGCGGTGACGCTATCTGCCTGTCGCGACGTATCTCGAATGTGTCTGGCGGAACGGGAGAATGTACCGAAACGTCGATGTCTTCGACTTCGATACAATGCGATACAAACTCGCGGATGCCGGGCGATTTCGCCGCGAGTTCGGCTATTTGGCGGGGCTGGAGGGAATTGTATCGGACTGTATCTTGGTGGCCCGCAGCTACATAGTCATTCAAAAGATGGCCGTCTGCGACACATCGGCGATACATGCCGCTGGCTTTCTTGAACCCACGATCCAATCGACAGGAGAGATAGATGTCCGAGGAAATCAACCACAACCGCCGCCGCTTCTTCGGCGTAGCCGCCGTCGCCGTCGCAGCTGCCGAATTCGGCCTGCCCGCCATCGCCGGTGCCGAGGAACCGAAGCCTTCCGCCCCGACGTTGCCTCCCGTTAAGGCCGGCAGCCACACCTCATTCGACCCGTTGAAGCAGATCAATGCGGGCGTTCTCAACGTCGGATACGCCGAAGCCGGCCCGGCCAATGGCCCGGTCGTGCTGCTGCTGCATGGTTGGCCCTATGACATCTATAGTTTTGTCGACGTCGCACCGTTGCTTGCAGATGCCGGCTATCGCGTCATCATCCCCTATCTTCGCGGCTACGGCACCACTCGTTTTCTCTCGAAGAAGACCCCGCGCAACGGCCAGCAGGCGGCGCTTGCCGCTGATATGATCGCGCTTCTCGACGCGCTGAAGATCGAAAAAGTCGTGGTTGCCGGCTATGACTGGGGTGGCCGGACCGCGGACATCATGGCGGCACTCTGGCCGGAGCGCTGCAAGGCGCTGGTCTCGGTCAGCGGCTATCTCATCGGCAGCCAGGAAATCAACCGCAAGCCGCTGCCGCCGAAGGCCGAGCTTGCCTGGTGGTATCAGTTTTACTTCGCCACCGAGCGGGGCCGCCTCGGCTACCAGGAAAACCGGCACGATTTCGCAAAGCTGATCTGGCACACCGCCTCGCCGCAATGGGCCTTCGACGATGCCACCTACGACCGCTCGGCTGCAGCCTTCGATAATCCGGACCATGTCGATATCGTCATCCACAACTATCGTTGGCGCCTTGGCCTTGTCAAAGGCGAGGCAAAGTTCGACGTCTATGAAAAGAAGCTGGCCGCAGGTCCGGTGATTTCGATCCCGACGATTACCATGGAAGGCGATGCCAATGGCGCGCCACACCCCGAGCCTGCGGCCTATCGCGGCAAGTTCTCCGGCAAATATGAGCATCGCACAATCGCCGGCGGTATCGGTCACAATCTTCCCCAGGAAGCGCCGCAAGCCTTCGCTCAGGCCGTCATAGATGTTGATCGTTTCTAGTTCGACAGTAGTGTTCACAGGGGCGCCGGCATATGCTGGCGCCCCTGCCGTAGGCTGGACAGAAAATGGATAATCGCGGGTTGGTGCCTGTGATGATGAGCGGGAAATAAAGATGGAGCATGTCGACCATATCCTGATCGTCGATGACGATCGGGAAATCCGGGAATTGGTATCGAGCTACCTAAAAAAGAATGGCTTGAGGACGACGACGGCTGCCGACGGCCGTCAGATGCGCAGTTTTCTCGAGGCCAATTCGGTCGATCTGATCGTGCTCGATGTGATGATGCCGGGCGACGACGGCCTTGTGCTTTGCCGGGAGCTTCGCGCCGGAAAGCACAAGGCAACGCCCGTCCTGATGCTGACGGCGCGCGACGACGAAATGGACCGCATTCTCGGCCTGGAGATGGGGGCGGACGACTATCTGGCAAAGCCCTTCGCCGCGCGCGAACTTCTGGCCCGCATCAAGGCCGTTCTTCGCCGGACCCGCATGCTGCCGCCGAACCTCCAGATCAGCGAGGCCGGGCAGATGCTGGTCTTCGGGGATTGGCGGCTGGATACCGTCGGACGCCATCTTTTGGACCGGGAGGGAACGGAGATCATGCTGAGCGGCGCCGAATACCGTCTGCTGCGCGTGTTCATCGACCATCCGCAGAGGGTGCTCAATCGCGATCAACTGTTGAACCTCACTCAGGGCCGTGACGCGGACCTCTTCGATCGCTCGATCGACCTTCTCGTTAGCCGCCTTCGTCAGCGTCTGGGCGATGATGCCCGAGAGCCGACCTATATCAAGACCGTCCGGAGCGAAGGGTACGTGTTCTCCGTTCCGGTCGAAATCGCCGAGTTGCGCCCATGAGTGCAGCGGGCTTACTGCGTCGGGGCCTGACATGGCCCAGCACCTTGCGTTCGCGCATCTTCATGATTCTGTTGCTCGGGCTTGCAATCGCATACGGACTGTCTTTCAGCGTGCTCTACATCGAGCGCTATATGTCTGCAAAAGCCATCATGCTGGGCACGCTGGAGAGCGATGTCGCGACATCGATTGCGGTGCTCGACCGGCTGCCCGTGGAGGAAAGAGCAAACTTTGTCGATTGGCTGAGCCGAGGCAATTACAATTTCGAACTTGGGACAGGGCTGCCCGGCATGCCCGATAACTCGGCGCGCAGCGCGGAGATTGCCGCCAAGATCGAAGACGCGGTCGGCCGTCGGTTCCCAATTCATATGGAGTCGATCCCGGGTCCAATCACTCGCCTGCAGGCGCATTTGAACCTGAGCGATGGCAGTCCGCTGACGATAGACATCACGCCTAAGGGCATCATGCCGATCGCGTCGTGGCTGCCTTATGTCTTCGTCTTGCAGATGCTGGTGATCGTTGTCTGCACCTGGTTGGCAGTCCGCTTGGCGATCCGCCCGCTTGCCGAACTCGCCGCCGCCGCCGATGCGCTCGATCCGAACAAGAAGGGGGCCGACCTCAGCGATCAGGGGCCGAGCGAGGTGGCCCACGCCGCCAGGGCCTTTAATGCCATGCGTGACCGGATCGCTCATTATCTCGAAGAGCGCGTGCAGATTCTCGCGGCGATTTCGCACGATCTGCAGACGCCGATCACGCGGATGCGATTGCGAGCCGATATCGCCGATGATTCGCCTGAGAAAACCAAGCTGTTGCAGGATCTGGGCGAAATCGAACGTCTGGTCCAAGATGGAATCGCTTATGCGCGTAGTGCTCACGGCAATGGCGAAAAGAGCTCTCGCATTGACCTTGCCTCCTTCATCGAAAGCATCAGCTATGACTATCAGGACACCGGCAAATCCGTCGAAATTCTCGGCCTGATCCAGGGGACTGCTGCCACGAAGCCGCATGCGCTGCGTCGCATCCTCACCAATTTCATCGACAATGCTCTGAAATTTGCGGGAGCGGCGGAGATCGCCGTCGAGCGCAGAAGTACGGGCGAGATCGCGATAACGGTACTGGACCGTGGCCCAGGCATTCCACAGGACCAGATTGAGCAGGCAATGCAGCCGTTCTTCCGGCTAGAACAGTCGCGCAACCGCAATACGGGCGGCACGGGATTGGGTCTTGCGATTGCCCAGCAGCTGGCCCAGACGCTGGGCGGTTCCGTTCGGCTCTATAACCGCGAAGGCGGCGGTCTTGCCGCCGAAGTCGTTGTTTCCTGAGATCTTTTCGAGGATTCTCAGGCTGTTTGTAAGCAAGTGTGTCCGACCTGTAAGACCATACGTTTTGTGACACTTCCGACGATTTCCGAAACATGCCGGATACGTCGATGCATCAAAACCACTCCGTCAACGGACGTCGCCTCAGACGACAGAACAAATCGGGCGACGCAACAAAGGAGTGTTCCATGACCCAGATCGACAAGGTTCTCTATACCGGCAGAACGCATACCACCGGCGGCCGCGACGGCTTCGCGCGCAGCGATGACAGCCAGCTGGCGGTAAAGCTCTCTCCTCCTGGCAGCGCCCATGCAGGCACCAATCCCGAACAGCTTTTCGCAGCCGGCTGGTCGGCATGCTTCATCGGCGCGATGGGTCTTGCCGCTGGCAAGCGCAAGGTCAAGCTTCCGGCCGAGCTTGCAGTCGATGCAGAAGTGGATCTGGGTACTACGGAAGGCGCCTATTTCCTTCAGGCACGCCTCACCATCAGCATGCCCGGCATCGAGCCTGAACTTGCCCGCACGCTGGTCGAGGAAGCCCATCAAACCTGCCCCTATTCGAAGGCTACTCGCGGCAACATCAATGTCGAACTGAAGCTCGCCTGAGAATCGTTCACGCGTTGATATCGCGCGCCGTTCCGGAAGGTGCGGCGCGCCGAATCGTTAATTTTTCTGCACCGAATATTCTGCAACACACTTCATGCCTTGCAGGTGGAGGATCACATGCGGCCAATCATTCTTTTCCTTGTAGGAGCAGCGATTTTCGCCGCTCCATGCGTCTACGACGCCAGTTCTAACGAGCCTTCAGCGCTTGCGAGCGTCGCCGTTTTATGGGGCGGATCGGGCCCGAATGGGAGTCCGCGTTAACCGGTTGTTAACCATATTAGCGGTACAGAAGATCAACGATTTATTTACATAGATGACCAAAGTGCTAACAGACGCTCGCTCGATCCGTATCAAGGGCCGCTCATTTCTTGCGGTCATGCTTTCGCCGGATCTTCCGCTGGATCAGTGGTTGATTAGGCTTGACGACCTCGCAGCCCGTTCGGCCGGCTTCTTTCTGGGGCGGCCGGTCGTGCTCGACATCACCGATCTGCCGATCGACAAGGCGCAGCTCAAGGAGCTGATTGCTGAGCTTTCGGCCCGCAATGTCAGCATCATGGGCATCGAGGGCGGTCGTCCGTCGATCGCCGGACCGGGGATGCCGCCGATTCTGAAGGGCGGACGCCCGGCTGCCGACTTCGAAGTCAGCGAAGCGGAGCCTGTGGTGGAGCGTCGCAATAGCGAGCCCAAGGCGCCGCCTCCGGAAGTACGGCCGGTGACGCAGTCGCTGATCATCCGCGAGCCGGTGCGCTCGGGGCAATCGGTGATCTTCCCGGAAGGCGACGTGACCGTCATCGGTTCTGTGGCGTCGGGCGCGGAGGTCATCGCGGGCGGCTCGATCCATATCTACGGCGCCCTGCGCGGCCGCGCTATGGCGGGTTCGATCGGCAATGCATCGGCACGTATCTTTTGCCGCAAGCTCGAGGCCGAGCTGCTGGCGATCGATGGAATTTACAAGATGGCGGAAGACGTATCACCCAGCCTGAGAGGGCAGCCAGTTCAGCTCTGGCTGGATGGTGAAACGATCATGGCTGAAAAACTAATCTGAGCCGAAGCCGGCCAAAACAGGAGAGCGAGATGGGCAAGGTAATCGTCGTCACATCAGGCAAAGGCGGAGTTGGGAAGACAACCTCGTCGGCCGCATTGGGGGCGGCTCTGGCACAGAGAAACGAAAAGGTCGTCGTTGTCGATTTCGACGTAGGCCTGCGCAATCTTGATCTGGTCATGGGTGCGGAGCGCCGCGTCGTGTACGATCTCGTCAACGTCATTCAGGGCGATGCCAAGCTGCCGCAGGCGCTGATCCGTGACAAGCGGCTGGAGACGCTCTTCCTCCTGCCGGCTTCGCAGACCCGCGATAAGGACAATCTGACGCCCGAGGGTGTCGAGCGCGTCATCAACGAGCTCAAGAGCTATTTCGACTGGGTCATTTGCGACAGCCCCGCCGGTATCGAACGCGGTGCAACCCTGGCGATGCGTCATGCTGACGTAGCCGTGGTCGTTACCAATCCGGAAGTTTCCTCGGTGCGCGATTCCGATCGCATCATCGGCCTGCTCGATGCAAAGACCGTCAAGGCGGAGCGTGGCGAGCGCATGGAAAAGCATCTTCTCCTGACCCGCTTTGATGCCGCCCGCGCCGAGCGCGGCGACATGCTGAAGGTCGACGACGTACTGGAAATTCTCTCCATTCCGCTGCTCGGAATCATTCCGGAAAGCACGGACGTCCTGCGCGCCTCCAACCTCGGCTCGCCGGTGACGCTTGCCGACGCACGCTGCGCGCCGTCGGTCGCCTATTTCGAAGCCGCGCGCCGTCTTGCCGGCGAGCAGCTGCCGGTCACCATCCCCGGCGAGAAGCGGGGTATCTTCGGCAAGATCTTTGCAAGGAGGGCCGCATGAGCATTTTCGGACTGTTTCGCAAGCAGAGATCTGCACCAATGGCGCGCGAGCGTCTGCAGATCCTTCTTGCCCATGAGCGCGCCTCCGTGGGTTCGGATCTCGTATCCGTACTGCGGGAGGAAATTCTCGCCGTCATCGCCAAGCATGTTCAGGTTGATCGTGACAAGGTGCAGGTGAAAATGGATCGCGACAAGGACGTCTCCATGCTGGAGATCGATGTCGAGATCCCGCGCGACGCCGCCTTGAAGGCTGCCTGACCAGCGTCTGGCTCCGCATATTTGTGAGATGTGATGCCACATGGGCGTTTCCATGTGGCAAATCTTCAAAATTTTGCGGTTCGCCCTTGCAAAGAGGGCGATTCGCGCTTATCTCACCGCCATCACCTGTATCGATGGCCTGCCGCGCTGACATTTCTGTGTCGAGCCGGCGTTCGCTGTCCGGGTAAAAGCAAGGGCGCTCCCCAGAAATGGGTCGAGCGCCCTTTGCTTTTTGAAGTGCTTTTCTTGTCTGAGGCGATGTGCCAGTTTGCTGGAATCATGCGGGAAACGCCAGGCTTATGCAGATGAAACGTCTATGGAATGCGCTGTTCGGATGGATGCTTGCGAGTGCGATGCTTGCAGCGTGCGCCGCCGGCGCTTCGGCGGCGGACAGGACGATCTTTCTGACGTTTGACGATGGCCCGCTGCCAGGAACGAAAAACGTTCTGTCTGTATTGAGTGAGGAAAACGTTCCTGCCGCCCTGTTCATGGTCGGCTTGCATGTCGAGACCATCCCCAACGGTCGGGACTTGCTGGCTGAAGCCAAGTCGATGCCGCTGGTGACGGTTGGAAATCACAGCTACAGCCATGCCAACAATCGTTACAGGCGATTTTACGGCAACACCCAGGCCGTCGTCGCCGACATGCTGCACGCCAATCAAGTTCTTGGATTGACGCCGATCGTGCATGCGCGATTGCCGGGCCGGGATGTTTTTCGCCTTCCAACGGTATCGAGGGAGGATCTTTCCATCAATGTCGCGCAATGGGAGCGCGAATGGCTGGACTACGAGCTGGTCGCTGAGGCTGGCTTTTATCTTTATGGCTGGGATTTCGAATGGGTCCACAGCGACGACGGTAAGCCTGTTCAATCGGTAGATCGTCTGGTCAGCGAGATCGACCACCTGTTCCAGTACGGTCGGTTTACCCAACGCGGCAAGATGATCCTGCTCATGCATGACGAGATGTTTCAGGACCAGTTCAGCGGCCGCGAAAACCTGCAGTCGCTGATCCGCAAGCTGCGCGATCGTGGCTACGGTTTCGGCGACATCAGAAATTATGCGCCCTCGAGCCCGTGAAGACGCTTGCGTTTTCGGTTTCGGGTCTGTGATCCGCAGCGTATAGTGCGACATCATTGCGCATGTTTGCTTGCCAGGGTGAAAGCTCAGGACAGAAGCGTTCGTCGTTTTCGGATGTGCTCGCCTTACATAGTCGCGCGAGCGTCATAGCTTTCCTGTGCCTCTTCGATGTGCCTCAGATGGTCGATCGCCCACTCATAGACCGCCCCAAACGGGACCTGAAGCGTTCGGCCAAGATCGGTGATCGAATACTCTACCGCCACCGGTGAGGTCGCCAGCACTCTGCGCGAGATCAGCCCATTTCTTTCAAGCCTTCGCAATGCCTGGGTCAGCGCCTTGTGCGTAATGCCTTCCAGCCTGCGCATGAACTCATTGAAGCGGGTGGGCTTTTCCTCAAGGACGGTCAGTATCATGACGGACCATTTGTTCGCGACCTGATCGAAGAACGAGCGCGCCGCACAGTCCGCGAAGAAGACGTTATCTACCTTTCCAGGCATCTGGATATCCTCCGGTATATCTACGCACTTTAAGGTGCGTAATTGATCGTAGATTTACAACGTATATCTAGAAGTCACCGAGCAATCAACGCCGGGCCGCCGAGCGGGAAGCTGGCGGACATGCCAGAGATTTCAGAGGAGACTACCAGTGGCAGAGAGCAATTTCGACCTATCGCGGCGCGGTCTGATGACCATGCTTGGACTGACGGTGGCCGCCGCCGCCGCGGGCCCCAATCCTGTCCTCGCCGCGCCGGCGCGCGCCGCCAATCTTTTCTACACGGTCTCCGGAAAGGGCCGGAACGTGATGCTGCTGCATGGCTGGACGTGCGATTCCCATGACTGGAGTTGGCAATTGCCTGCCCTCGAGAGCCGCTACCGGGTCGTTGCCGTCGAGCTGCGCGGCCATGGCCGGTCCGAGGTCATGCGATCCGGCAGCTACATGCCTGGCGACTATGTTCGGGACATCGAAGCCCTGATTGAAAGGAAATTCCAGGGTGAAAAATTTATACTGATAGGACATTCCATGGGTGGGCAGATTGCCGCGCGCCTTGCGGCAAGGCGGCCGGATCTTATCGACGCGGTCGTGTCCGTCGATGGTTCTCTCGGCTTTGCGGACAGCGTTGGGCCGGTTTTCAAGAAAACCGTCGACGATCTCAAGACCCAGAATCCTGGCGTGGTCGGTCCCGCCCTGTTCGAAAGCGTCTACGACACTTCGACCGATCCGGCGCTCAAACGCTGGCATGCAAGACGACTTCAGGGAATGCCGGAGCATCCAGTTCGAGAATCCTTCGCGCCGTTATTCTTTGGATCTGATCAGGTCGGTCTTGGCAGTAATAGCGAAATCTTCTGCAAGACGATCACAGTTCCATTTTATCATCTCTGCCGGGACGAGACCCAGTCCGCGCGGATGCGCACGTGGTTCTCGAACGAGAAGTCCAAGGTCGACGTCTGGAAGAACGCCGGGCACTGGATCATGCAGGACCGCAAGGACGATGTGAACTCGGCGATCGTGTCTTGGATAGAGACGATATGAGCGACAGGGGGCCAAGTGCTCCCTTCATGAAGTTTCTGGCTGATAAAAGGAGCCGGTGACGACATCTCGGTAGTCAGGAAGCCGTTCGTTGAAGCGGCGGCCTGAACGGCACCATGCGCGGGGCCTGTTTCTTTTACGACAGGCATTAGCCTTGTCTCACCGCGGCCCCGGTTGCAACCGTCAAGATGAAGTCGTCGAGCTCCTGTTCCAGGCTCTCGATCGGCAGACCGACGAAGCGCCCTTCGAGGCTAATGCTGACGATCCCGTGCACCGCTCCGAACAGGGTTCGCGCGCGAATGGCACGGGCCGTTACGGGCATGTCGGGCTGCAGTTCGGCGAGGGGTTCGGCAATCACGCCCATCAGGAACATGTGCTCCTCGAGATGCCATTCGGGGCTGGGCCGGCCGGCCGGCGGGTGATGGTCGAAGAGCGATTTCCATAAATTGCGATGATTGACCGCGAAATGAAGATAACCGCGCGCGAGGTTGCGCAGCTTGTCGGTCGGCGTGCGATCCTTGGCCTCCGCCAGAGCAAGAGACGCCTCCAGAGCCTTCAACGTTGCCGAGTTGACGTGAATGACGAGGTCGTCGAGATCCGTGAAGACGGTATAGAGGCCCCCAAGCGAGCAACCCACATCCTGGGTGACATCCCGTGCCCGCAGATTGGTGAGGCCATCGGATATGATGCGATTGCGTGCCGCCTCGATCAGGCGGAGCTTCAGATCCTCGCGCTTTTCCTGTGTTTTTCTAGCCATTGACATTCCGATCCACTTTTTTGAACGTTGTTCAAAATAATTGTTGAACAACGTTCACGGTTCTGGCATACCTCGTTTCGTGAACATCGTTCATAAACGGGAGACGACAAATGTTCAATTCAATTCTGACGCTCATCCGCGGTAGGGCCCACGATGCGGAGCAGGCATTCATCGATCGCAATGCCGTGCCTCTGCTTGCGCAGCAGATCCGCGACGCAGCCGTCGGTATTCAGTCGGCACGGCGGGCAGTCGCAATCGCGGTTGCGCAGAATGAGCAGGAGAAGAGCCACTACTCAGCAATTGTCGGCCGCATCGCCGATCTGGAAAGCCGCGCCGTCGCTGCTCTGCAGAAGGGAAATGACGACCTTGCGCGGGAAGCAGCCGAGGCGATCGCCCAGCTCGAAGCCGAGCGCGATGCCTCCGAAAAGGCGCAGGCGCAATTCGCCCAGACGATCGGCAAGCTCAAGGCAACCGTTCGTGCATCGGAAGCGCGACTGCAGGAATTGCAGCGCGGCGAACGTCTGGCGCGCGCTACCCAGCAGACACAGAAGCTCAATGCTTCCTGCGACGACAATTCCGGCCTGGCAAACCTGGATGAGGCCGAGGAGACGCTTGCCCGCCTTCAGGCTTACCAGACCCGTTGCGAGGTCGCGGCATCCGTCATGAAGGAAATGGACGCTGCGAGCCGTCAGGTGAGCATCATCGAAAAGCTTGCCAATGCAGGCTTCGGCGCGCCGCTCGGCCTTTCGGCCGACGACGTGATGACCCGCCTTCGCCAGCGCGTGAATTCCGCCGCCTGAAACCGAACGCATCAAACATATCAGACCATTGAGAGGGTAAGATCATGAACGACAGCTTCCAGAAACATTCCCAGGCTTGGGTCAGCTTCTCCTACATTTCCTTCGCCGCCGCCGCATTCATGCTTTTCGTCGGCCTCTACATGATGCCGATCGATCTCTGGGGCAAAGGCTATCTCGCCATGGGTATCCTGATGCTGGTGCAGACGACGGTCAATGTGACCAAGACGGTTCGCGACAATTCCGAGGCCGACAAGCTGATCCGCAAAGTCGAGGATGCACGCACCGAAAAGCTTCTGGTTAAGTTCAATCGTGACGGTCAGGACTAAACTTTATTAACTGCGCCACAGGGTTGTATCTGCGCTCAACTTTTGCGTAACAACTCTGTGGCGTCTTGTTGGCAAACGAGGGGTACGCCATGCAAAAGCACCTGATGAGATCGAGGAAGTTCGCGCCGTTGTTCTGGACGCAATTCCTTACCGCCTTCAACGATAATTTCCTCAAGCAGACATTGGTTTTCGTCATTCTCGCGCAGATGGCGACCGAAGGTGCGGCGCTGGTAACGCTTGCCGGTGGCATCTTCATCGTACCGTTTCTGCTGCTCTCGGCGATTGCCGGCGAGCTTGCAGACAAATACGACAAGGCCAAGCTGGCCGAGCTGCTGAAGCGTTGCGAACTTGGCGTGGCCGCGATTTCCGTCGTCGGCATCGCCTTCTCCTCCATCTGGATCCTGATGCTTGCGCTCTTCGGCTTCGGCGTCATCTCCTCGCTCTTCGGGCCGATCAAATACGGCATCCTGCCGGATCACCTGGAAAACCGGGATCTGCCCAAGGCCAATGCCTGGATCGAGGGTGGTACTTTCATCGCCATTCTGACGGGCACGATGGTCGCCGCCGTTGCTTTCCGCGAAGGCGAGAATGTCTGGATTTTCGGACCGATGATGATGGGGCTTTCCATCCTCTGCTGGTTTGCCGCCCGCATGATCCCTTCGACCGGCTCCAAGGCGCCTGATCTCGCCATCGATACCAATATTGTGCGTTCCAGCTACAGGCTGGTCAACGAACTTCGCGCCGACAGCCGCATCTGGCGCGCCTCGCTGATGAACTGCTGGTTCTGGTTTGTTGGCGCATTCATCATGTCGATGCTGCCGGTCATGGTCACCGATATTCTCGGCGGCTCGGAAATCGTGGTTCCTGCCTATCTTGCGATCTTTGCCATATCGGTTGCGATCGGTTCGGCCATTGCCGGATGGATGGCTGCGGGCCGTATCGTGCTCTTGCCGGCTCCTGTGGGAATGCTGATCGTCGCGCTCTTCGGCGTCGATCTTGCCTGGAACCTGTGGGGACTTCAGTCGGTCAGCCATGCCCAGACCATTCTCGATTTCTTCGCGGGACCGAAGACCATCCGCGTCGCCATCGATCTCGCCGGCATGGCGATCGGCGGCGCCTTCCTCGCCGTTCCGACCTTCTCGGCTATGCAGAGTTGGGCGAATGAGGATCGTCGTGCCCGCGTCATCGGCGCATCGAATGTCCTGTCGGCTCTTTTCATTGCCGTGGGCTTGGCACTTGTGGCCATCCTGCAAGCCGTCGGCCTGTCGGTCCCGGTCATCATTCTGAGCATATCCGCGCTCAATATCGCAATCGCCTGGATCATGCTGGAGATGTTGCCGACCAATGCCTTCCGCGATCTCATCTCCATCACCTTCCGCGCCTTCATGCGGTTGGAAGTCGAGGGTCTGGAGAACATCCGCAAGGCTGGCCCGGCACCGATCATCGCGCTCAACCATGTGAGCCTACTGGATGGTGCGCTGGCGCTTGCCATCACGGAAGAAGAGCCGGTTTTCGCCATCGACTATGCATTTGCGAAGAAGTGGTGGGTGCGGCCGCTGCTGAAGAAGTGCAAGTTCCTGCCGCTCGACCCGACGAAGCCGATGGCGACGCGTTCGCTGATCAAGGTCATTCAGGACGGCAGCCCGGTCGGCATCTTTCCGGAAGGACGCCTGACCGTGACGGGCACCTTGATGAAGGTCTATGATGGCGCTGCGATGGTTGCCGACAAGACCGGCACGATGATCGTACCTGTCCGTATCGACGGTCTGGAAAAGAGCTACGCTTCCTATCTGACCTCCAGCCACGTCCGCCGCCGCCTCTTCCCCAAGGTCAAGGTAACGATCCTCGAGCCGGTCAGGCTCGACGTTCCCCCGGAACTGAAGGGTCGTAAGCGGCGTATCGCAGCCGGTGCCGCGCTCTATCAGGTCATGTCTGCACTGATGTTCCGCACGGCGGATACAGACAATACGGTGCTTGGCCGTGTTATCGAAAGCGCCCACGAGTATGGTGGCAAGAAGCTCGCCGTGGAGGACCCGCTCAGCGGCAAGCTGTCCTATGCCAAGCTACTGACAGGCGCTGCGGTACTGGGTGCGAAGTTCAAGAAGATGTTCCCGAAGGAAAAGACGCTCGGCGTCATGCTGCCGAATGCCAATGGCACGGCCGCGACCGTCCTCGGCGTCATGTCGGCGGGCAAGGTTCCGGCCATGCTGAACTTTACGGCCGGTGCCGCCAATATCCTCTCCGCCTGCCGGACGGCAGAGGTGAAACATGTTCTGTCCTCACGCGCCTTTATCACGCAGGCAAAACTTGGCCCGGTGGTCGAGGAGCTGGAAAAGCAGGTGACCTTCGTTTGGCTCGACGAGTTGCGCACGCAGATCACCTCCTTCGACAAGATCGTCGGTCTGATGCGCAAGTATCGGCCGCTGGTGAAACGCAGCGCCGACGATCCGGCCGTGATCCTCTTCACCTCCGGCTCCGAAGGTGCGCCGAAGGGCGTGGTGCTGACGCACCGCAATATCCTGTCGAACGCCGCCCAAGCCGCTTCGCGCATCGATTTCCACCCCGGCGACAAGGTGTTCAACATCCTGCCGATGTTCCACTCCTTCGGCCTGACGGCGGGCACGATCCTGCCGCTGGTCTCGGGCGTGCCGGTGTTTTTCTATCCGTCACCGCTGCACTATCGCATTGTGCCGGAGCTGATCTACGTCTCCAACGCAACCATCGTCTTCGGCACGGATACGTTCCTGAACGGCTATGCGCGCACCGCCCATCCCTACGACCTGAGATCGATCCGCTACATCTTCTCGGGCGCCGAGCCCGTAAAGGCATCGACCCGTGAGGTCTATATGGAGAAGTTCGGCCTGCGTATCCTCGAAGGCTACGGCGTGACCGAAGCGGCTCCGGTAGTTTCGCTGAATACGCCGATGTACAATCGCTCGGGAACGGTCGGAAAGATCATGCCGGGCATGGAGTGGAAGCTCGAGCCGGTTCCGGGCATCGACGAGGGCGGTCGCCTTTTCATCCGCGGCGCCAACGTTATGGCCGGCTACTTGCGCGCCGACAACCCCGGCGTCCTCGAACCGCTGCCGGAGGGCTGGCACGATACCGGCGATATCGTCACCATCGACGAGGACGGCTTCGTCAGGATCCGCGGTCGTGCCAAGCGCTTTGCCAAGATCGGCGGCGAAATGGTGTCGCTTGCGGCGGTGGAAACGCTGGCCGCACAGCTATGGCCGGGTGCGCTCAGTGTTGTCTCCTCGGTGCCCGACGCCAAGAAGGGCGAGCGCCTCATCCTCCTGACCGACGCGCCGAATGCGACGCGAAGCGATTTCCTAGCCTTCGCCAAATCGAAGGGCGCCACCGAAATGATGGTCCCCGCCGAAGTGGCGGTCGGCAAGGTGCCGGTTCTCGGCTCCGGCAAGGTGGATTTCGTGACGGCCCGTGCCATGGCGCTCCAAGGCCTTTCAGAGCAGCAGGCGGCATAAGCCTGATGGCTTAGCAGAAGGGGCCGGTCGGTGACTTGAGCTGCCGACCGGCGCTTGACGTTAAGGCCTGCCTCCAAGTTAGGAGGCAGGCGGCAGCGTAATTTGAAACGTCGTGCCGTCCTTGCCACTTTCCAGCAACTCGATTGTGCCGCCATGCGAGGCGAGCATGGCGCGGACGATGCCGAGGCCCATGCCGGTGCCGCCATTCTCCCGCCGTGTCGAGAAAAAGGGCTCGAAGATGCGTTCGCGATTGCCATCGGCAATGCCGCGACCATTGTCGCGAATTCGAACGGTCATTCTGCGTCCATCACTGCTCGCTTCGAGCGCAAAACTGTTGGCGCCGTTTTGGCAGGCATTCTCCGCCAGATTGGCAAAGACAATGCCTGCCGCCTCATCGGGGAGGGCTAGCCTCTCTTCACCACTTCCGTCATCGCTGATGACTAGCTGGCGAAATTGCTTCTTGAGTTGGGCGACGATGTCACCGACTTCGCAAGAACCCCGTTCGGACGGCAGCTCGGCTTTTGCCAGGTCCCGGAGACGCGACAGCAGCGTATCCAGCCGCTCCGCATCTGCGATGATATTGGCAAGAAAGCGATTGCGCTGCTCCTGGCTCATTGGGTTGTCCTCATCATCATCGCGCAGCAACTCCGCTGCGCCTTTGATCGAGGTGAGGGGGGACTTCAGTTCATGCGAGACATGTGCCGCGAAAGTGCGGACATGATCTGAATGATCGACCAGCTTGCCGGCAAGGTCGAGAAAACTCTGTGACAGCGTCGCCACTTCCCGCGTGCCGTAATTGTCGAGCGGCCGGATCGCCGCCCGGCCGCCCCGGGCGATTTCCTCAGTGCGGGCGATCAGGGCATTGATCGGCACCGTCAGGGTCCGCGTCAGGACATAGGCGACCACCAATGTCAGGAGCAAAACGATGGCGAGCGTAGCGATCTCTGCCGGCGCCATGGCGCCGGATGCGGCGCGCACGGCGCGAAACCAGATGACGGTCAACACCGGAAGTGTCATCACGGTCAAAAGCACGGCATAGACGATGAGATACAATGGCGGCCGCCATTTCGGCTTCACCCGTGGAGCGTCCATCAGGCGATTCCTTCCGTGCCTGCGGTTAGCTTGAAGCCGATGCCGTGTACGGTGGAGATGATGCCCTTGCCGCCGGCGGCCGAAAGCTTGGCGCGGATATTGCGGATATGGCTGTCTATGGTGCGGTCGGCAACCTGCATATCGGGCCCATATGCCGCTTCCATCAGCTGGTCGCGGCTGAAGACGATCTCCGGGCGCGACAGCAGCGTGTCGAGAATGGAGAATTCCAGGGCTGTCAGGGGCAGCGGGATATCAGCGAAACTCGCGGTACGACCGCCGCGATGGAGCTGCAGCGGGCCGAGGGAAACGGAGCCATTGCTCGCATTGGGCTCCGAGCCTTGTCCGCTGCGCTTCAGAATGGCCTTGACCCGCGCGACGAGCTCGCGCGGGCTGAAAGGCTTGGTGACATAGTCGTCGCCACCGATCTCGAGACCGAGAACCCGGTCTATCTCCTCGTCACGGGCCGAGAGGAAGAGGATCGGAAGATTCGATGTCTTGCGAATGCGCCGACACACCTCGAGGCCATCCATGTCCGGCATGCCGACATCCAGCACGATCAGATCGAGGCCTCCGCGATGAAAGGCCATCATGGCCTCCGTGCCGTTGCGGGCCGTCGTCGTCGTCATGCCGGCGCGATCGAGCGCGAAGCAGATCACGTCACGAATATTGGGTTCGTCGTCGACGACGAGGATGCGCTGGGCCATAGGATAGAAGTCCTGATTCACCCGTTCGTTTTCTTCGTTTCCGCCTCGTCTTGCAAGAGTTGCCTCTTCTTGAGGTAGGCGTCGAGGCGTGCGGTCCTATATGTCCAGCTTCGCCAATCATGCGAGCGTTCGACATGCCGCCAGAAAAGCGCTTCGCGTATCCCGCGGACGGCTGTGTTGGCGGGCATTGATGCCAGATAGGTGTCGAGCGCGGGTATGCTCGCCGGCCCGAGCGTTGCGAGATAGTAAGCATCGAGAGGAATGCCTTCGCCCGATATTTCGCGGCTGTGGGCGACGTTGAAACGGGCGATGAAGGCGGGGATATCGATCAATGCGGCGGCATAGAGCGTGATGACCAGCGTCGCGGAGCTGAGCGCAATGAGCCATTCATTGGAACGGTGCAAGAGAATACGCAGGAGGATTAGGAAGAGGCCGATTGCGACAAGGCCCATCCAAATGCCAGCCGCAACGCGCAGCTCGGTCAGCGAATAGACTTCGACATAGAGCTCGAGCCGCAGAATTGAGGAGAGGCATAGCAGGATGTTCTGCGCGATCCACAGATGCACGAGGCCACGCAGCAGCCTGCTTTTGTCCCCAGGTCCATTCCGGCGCATCGCCGCCAACACGAAGACTGCGGCCAGGAGGGCGGTCACCATCAACGGATAGGCGCCGCGATGGACATATTCGGCATGGCTCATGCCGTCTGGCAGGCTTGCTCCGCCCCATAGATAGGCAAGATCAAGCAGGGTCTCTACGGTAAACAGCGCATTGAATACGACGAGCGAGCGCAGCAAAGCGGTGCGGCCGAAAACGCCGTCTTCGAGCGCCGGGGAGTCGTCCGCAATCTTCTGCTGGCGAGGACGGCGACGTTTTAGGTGCGGACGAAGCAAGAGGGATAGGCATAAGGCGACGAGGAGCCAAAAGCCCATGCGCCAGACACTCAATATCTGCAGGAGGAAGGTGAGGTCGATGCTGCGCAGCGTCTTGTCGATCAGAGGATTGGCCATGGCAAAGAGAGCCAGGAAACCGGCGGCAAAACCCAGCGGCACGATCCAACCGCGCAGGTGATGCCAGGCGCTTTGCGACGATGGCGTCTGCAGCCTCCTCAGCCGGCGATGGCTTGATTGCCGGAAGGGCCGCAGCGGCGCACCCAGGAAGAGACGGAGCAGGACGAGCGGTAAACGGGTCCATTGTCGAGGAATAAGACCGGCAGCCCCGAGCGAGGCGCAGCAAAGGCCGAGCAGGCCGACGATGATGCCCATCCATGATGCGGTTTCGACAAGCGGCGCCGATGCCAGGAGGCCAAAAGCCAGAAGGGCTGAAATTCTCGGCATGGATATCGGTCTTCTGGAACACATCAATAGACCGACGACGACGATGTTGGCGAAAAGAAAGAAATTGAGACCCGGATTCCTGTCGAAGAGCAGTATGTCGGCGACTATGACGAGAGTGATCAATATCAGTGGTTTGCGATTGGAGTTGCTTGCGGGTTTCGTCGAAAGGGCAGGCGCATCCGAGAGGCTCATCGGCATCGGCTCCGTGTTGTTCGTTCGACTCTCATAAAGGGGATGATTTGAGCGCCCTCGGCAGGCCGCACAATTTGAGGGAGATAATCGTCCACCAACCACCAGCTTTCCTTGAGAAGGCTGGAAGGCAAGCGAGCGGGCGGGGTGATGGTTTCTTCGGGCGCTTTGTTCATGGCGCCATGGTGGCGCGCGCCTTTGCAGAAACCGTGCAGAGCGCGAGGAGCTATTCAGGAAAATCAGGACGGCTTTCAAGCCGGAACGTCGTGATTGCCTGTGCCGCCGTCAATATGGACAATAATTACGGACGGCGAATGCAATTATGGCGGAGATTGATTTCAGACCCGCGAGGACGACGCCTCGAAATGAGGCAGTCACTTGTGGAAGTTAAGTTTGCGTTTGCCAATTTGCGTTCCACTTATGGATTGCAGGTCTGAAAATCGATTTGTTGACCGCGCTGTCGTACTCACCCCTGACGACAGCCGGGAGTCCCGGTGTCAGCCTTCGGCCGAAACCGGGATTCTCGTCAGTGGAATACAAGAGTGATGCCTTGGTGCAGCATATGGCGATAGGTCAGCACAAGGAGAGTCGTCTAAAATCGACCGAAAAGCCCTTCTCCACGGCCTGTTTGCCTTTATCCTGAGCGACGGATGTCTTAACTGGGGGCAGCAAAGCAAGCGGTTGGGCATCCGAGAGCCAGTCGCAGAGGAAATCGGCAGATGAGAATTACGACAATTACGAATTGGGCCTACGGTATAACCGTGGTCCTGACCGTGCTGTCCGCTGCAGCTTTCATTCTGTCGGCTCGAAGCGCCACGCAGGAGCGACAGGCGGTCGAGCAGCACCTTTTGCTGAGCAGCATGGGGGAGGAGCTTGCGCTTGGCGCCGAGGAGACCACGGACGAAGCCCGCCTCTATGTCATGCGTGGCGAAGCGCGGCATCTCGAAGCTTTCACCGTCGATGAGGGCGAAGAGCGCCGGCGCGATACTGCAATCAATACGCTGCGCGGCCTTGGCCTTCCCGACGGCGAGTTGCAGATCGTCGAACAAGTCGTCAGCGATGCGGAGGCCCTGGACAAGATTGAAGAGGCTGCGATTGCGACCTATCGCGGCGGTAATCAGTCGGGCGCGCGCGACACGCTGTTCGGCCCGGAGCATGAGCGTCTTCAGACGGCCCTTCTCAACGATGTCAGCCAATTCCGTTCCCTGGCGACGGCGCGCACCGAGGCCGCGGTCCACAGCGCTCAGGCGCGCAGCGACCTTTGGGGCGATGCAGCCAAGATCATGCTTGCCCTGACGGCAGTGATATTTCTCGGTGTGCTGTACTTCATTCTTCGGCGCAGGGTCGCGCTGCCGCTGGTCAGGATGACAGGTGTCGTCAATCGTCTTGCGCGGCAGGATTATGCCGTCGAGTTGCCTATCGAGCGTAGGCGCGACGAGATCGGCGAGATGAACGACGCGATCCAGATTTTCCGGGAGAACGGCCTCGAACGAAACAGGCTGGATGCCGAGCGCAAGCGAGATCTGCAGACAAAGGACTACATCCTGCAGATGATGCATCGCCTGCAGGCCTGCTACGCTCAAAATGAGCTGGCGGAGGTCGTCGCACTTTTCGTGCCGCAAATCTTCCCAGGCATTGCCGGCAGCCTCTATACGATGAACGAGAGCAGATCAGCGCTGACGGAGGTCAGTCGATGGCTGGACCCAGCACATACGCAGCCTTCGTTTCCGGCAACGGCGTGCTGGGGGCTGCGCCGCGGGCGCCCGCACGTGAGCCATGTTGCGGACAATGATATAGCCTGCCAGCATCTGGACGAGTCTGGAGTTCCGGGTCTTTGTGTTCCCTTGACCGCGCTCGGCGAAGCGATCGGGCTTCTCTATTTCGAAGATCGTACCAAGGATGCGACAGCGGTCGACGCGCCGCAGCTCTATCTTGAGCTGATCGCCGAAAATATCGGTCTCGCCATCGCCAATCTGCAGCTGCGTGACAAGCTTGTAAATCTTGCCGTACGCGACGCGCTGACCGGCCTTTTCAATCGGCGCTCCCTGGATGAAACCCTGAACAATCTTCACAGGGATCAGTCCGCGCAAAAGGTCATCTGCATGATGATCGATATCGATCACTTCAAACGCTTCAACGACGAGTTCGGCCATGATGCCGGCGATGAGGTTCTGCGCCATGTCGCACAGATTGTTTCCGATACCGTTGGCGGTATCGGGACGGTCTACCGTTTCGGTGGAGAGGAACTCACGGTCATTGCAACCGACATGTCGGACGAGCAGGGTTTCGATATTGCCGAAAAGCTCCGCACAAGCGTCTTTACGACGCCCTTTTCCTATCGCGGCCGCATCGTCGGCCCGCTTTCCATCTCCGTCGGCGTCGCTTCATCCCCAGTATCGGGGCCGACGACGACGCTGATCAATCGTGCCGATGGCGCCTTGCTCCAGGCCAAGCTGAACGGTCGCAACAAAACGGTCGCGGCCTTTGCCATGGGAGCGGAGGGAGAATTGAAACACGGGTAGAGCTGGTTTTGCCGAGCCGGTTTGTGGCCTTGCTGGATGCGCGCTTCGATTGTAGGCTGTGAAAAGTTCGCATAGCGGAGGCGCGAATTCATGGCCGGAACGCAGGGTAAAGCATCATTGGTGCCGGACGGGGAAGCCATGGGTTTCGACCCCGCGCTTCGACGCAAGTTTGCGGCTGGTATAGAGGCCGGCCTGTTGCGTGATTTGCATGTGGCGCTTGCTGCCCGTTCCGGGCAGGTATTTCTCGAACATTACGGCACCGGCCCCGATGTGGATTGGGGGACCCCTCTCGGTGAGATCGCTTTTGGCGCAGATACGCTGCATGATCTCCGTTCCGTAACGAAGAGCGTCGTCAGCCTTCTTTACGGGATCGCTTTGGACAGGGGATTGGTGCCCTCACTGGATGCATCGCTTTACGAGCAGTTCCCCGAATACGACGATTTGGTCAAGGATCCTGCGCGCGCGGGGATCACCATCAGCCACGCGCTGACGATGACGCTTGGGACGGATTGGGACGAAAACCGTCCCTATAACGACCCGCTGAACAGCGAAATAGCGATGGAGAACGCAGGGGATCGCTATCGTTTCGTTCTGGAGCGCCCGATCGTTGCGGAACCCGGAACACGCTGGATTTATTCGGGTGGTAGCGTCGCGCTGGTCGGTGCCATCATCGAGCGTGGCACTGGCAAGCGATTGCCCGATTTCGCGCAGGAGGTTCTTTTCGCGCCGCTGGATATTGCGAAGTTTAACTGGTCGGCCGGGCATGACGGCGTGGCGTCGGCGGCATCCGGATTGCGCCTGACTGCTCCCGATTTGCTGAAGATCGGCAGGCTGGTTGTCCAGAAGGGCATTTGGAACGGCCAAAGGATTGTCTCGGAAGATTGGGTTGCGCAATCGCTCGCGCCGGCGATATCGATCGAGGATGGTTTGGGCTACGGAAGGCTATGGTTCTCCGGCGACGCCCCGGCGCCTGCATTTGCCGATCCGCGCCCGTGGTATGCGGGTTTCGGCAATGGCGGCCAGCGGCTGTGGTTGATGCCCGATGCCGGAATTGTCGCTGTCGTCTACTCCGGCAAGTATAATTTCTGGGATGCCTGGATCACGCCTACGCGTGTCTGGCGGGAGATCATTCTTGCCAACTTCCTAAAGGCTTAAAGGCATGAGGATAGCTTGGCCGAACCGCAAATTCCCCGCACTCGTAACCGAGCGGCTGCGACTGCGCGAACCAATCATGGATGATCGAGACCGCTTCCACGCATTGATTTCGATTCCGGAAGTCACACGTTTCTCCAATTGGTATGACGCCCCGACAAAGGCGCAAATCGACCGCTCCCTGAAATGGATGTGCACAATCTTCCCCAAAGGAACAGGATGCACCTGGTTTATCGAAGATAGAGGCTCCAGCGATCTGCTCGGGGCTATCCGGTTTAACCGATTTGACAGGCGCGCCAGCTGTGCCGAGCTGGGATACGAACTGCATCCCTCGGCCTGGGGCAAAGGGCTGATGAGCGAGGCGGCGCGAGCCGTTGTCCAATGCGGTTTCGACGATTTTTTGCTGAACCGCATCGAGGCCTGGACCTTGCCCGGAAACGGGGGCTCCGATCGGGTTCTTGAGAAAGCGGGGTTCCGGTATGAGGGCACGCTTCGCCAGAAGGCGCGATTCAAGGGTGCTTTCCACGATTTTCGCATGTTCGGCTGCCTAGCCGGCGATCGGTAGCTATTGTCCGTCCACCATATCCATATTTTCCCCTGCCGCAGGGAAAACGGATCGGAAGTAATTGCGCGGCGAACGGCCGAGCGATCGGCGGAACATGGCTGAGAAGGCGCTTGGGCTGTCATAGCCGCATTCCAGAGCGACATCGAGGATGCTTCTGCCTTCCGCGAGCAGCGTCAGCGCCTTCAACATCCGCGCCTGCTGACGCCATCGACCGAAGCTCAGACCGGTTTCCCGCTGAAACAGCCGCATGAGCGTGGCGCGGCTCATGTGCAGCGCCACCGCCGCTTCCTCGATCGAGATCGTTCTTGCAAGATCGCTACGCATCATCTCGCAGAAGGCCGCAAGCGCCTGATGTCGCGGCAACGGCAGATTGAGCGGCTGTGCCGGCAGAAAGGTCAACTCCAGCAGCAATAGGCGAATGACTGCCTGTACCATGTCCCGGCGATCCGGTTTTTCCGCGAGGCTCACCAGCCTGAGAATGAGCTCGCGCAGCAGCGGGGTGACTTCCACCACCATGCACTCATTCGGCAGGGCGGCATTGCCCTCGACATCGATCAACAGCGAGCGAAACTGAACATTCGTGTGGCTTGCGGTCGCATGCTCAAGATTGGGCGGCAGCCACACCGCGCGACTTGGGGGCACCACCCAGGTGCCGCTATCCGTTGTCAAGGATATCACACCGTCGACGGCGTAGAGCAGTTGTGCCTGTCGGTGGCTATGCCTTGGGCCGGAGAAACGGTGCTGATCGTGTGCGATGACGGCAATGCCTTCGGCAACATTGGCGCCATGCTGCAGGTAGGTTTGATCCTTTTGCGACGATAATTGATCCATAGGCGCGAGACTATCAGAGTTGGCGGCGGTAGCCTATGGGTCCTTTCAAGCAGGACCATATCGTCAGGTGTTCATCCCTTCCCGCAATTTGCATGGATCCGAGTGGCAGCGTTCCGCAGCCGTCGCACCCTTGCATCTGCTGGCGAGCCAGGCTGACATGTCCGTTCGTGAGCTTCTTTCCGTTGCGCTTCGACTTAGCGGCGGTCGTCGGGACTGACGGCTTCCCGGCGACCGTAGGCCGCTGTCCGCTTTTCTCCAAGAATACCGATACGCAACGGAACGGATCATGTTGACGAACCCCGAAACCAAATATCGCCCCTTTGTTTCCCCCATCGAATTGCCCGACCGAAAATGGCCGAGCAGGCGGCTCGCCATGGCGCCGCGCTGGCTCTCCACGGATTTGCGAGACGGCAATCAAGCGCTTGCCAATCCGATGGATGTCGAACGCAAGCTGCGCTTCTATGACATGCTGATCGCTTGCGGCTTCAAGGAGATCGAGGTCGCATTTCCATCGGCCTCACAGATCGAATTCGATTTTGTCCGGGCGCTGATCGAGCAGGGTCGCATCCCCGAGGACGTGACGATACAGGTGCTGACCCAGTCTCGTGCCGATCTCATCGCACGTACATTCGAATCCCTGGTTGGCGCTCGCAAGGCCATCGTTCACCTCTATAATGCGACGGCACCGCTCTTCCGGCGTGTGGTCTTCGGCATGGAGCGGCATGAGATCGTCGACCTCGCCGTCAGCGGCGTCACCGCGATGCTGGAGGAGAGCCGCAAGCAGCCGGAGACCGACTGGACCTTCGAATATTCGCCGGAGACCTTCTGCTTCACCGAGCCGGATTTCGCTCTGGAAATCTGCGAGCGCGTGCTCGATGTCTGGCAGCCGACAGCAGAACGCCCGGCCATCCTCAATCTGCCGGCGACGGTCGAAGTCGCAATGCCCAACGTCTATGCCGACCAGATCGAATGGTTCTGCCGCAATATTTCCCGGCGCGATGCCGTCATTATCAGCGTCCACCCGCATAATGATCGAGGCACGGCCGTCGCCTCGGCCGAACAGGCTCTCCTGGCCGGTGCCGATCGTGTCGAAGGTTGCCTTTTCGGCAACGGCGAACGCACCGGCAATGTCGATCTGGTGACGTTGGCCCTGAATCTCTACACGCAGGGTATCGATCCTGGCCTCTCCTTCCCGTCCATCCGCGATGTGGTCAGGACGGTGGAGTATTGCAACGGGTTGCCCGTTCATCCGCGCCATCCCTATGCGGGCGAACTGGTGCACACAGCCTTTTCCGGTTCGCATCAGGATGCCATACGCAAGGGATTTGCCGCGCATGAGCGACGCAACGACGGCGTGTGGGAAATGCCCTATCTGCCCGTCGATCCCGCCGATATCGGTGAGAGTTATGAGGCCGTCATTCGCGTCAACAGTCAGTCCGGCAAGGGTGGCGTCGCCTGGGTGATCGAACAGGACAAGGGCCTGAAGTTACCGCGTGCCATGCAGGTCGATTTCAGCAGGCGCGTGCAGCTTCTCGCCGACAGTACCAAGCGTGAGCTGATGGCGGAGGATATCTGGAAGGAATTCGTGCGCGCCTATCATGTCGATGATGGCGAAAGCTTCGAACTTGTCGAATATGAGGGTGGCTTCCGCCGAGGGTTGGGCGCGGACCGTGTGTTTACCGGCCGCATTCGACATCGGGGCCAGGATGTTGCGGTCACCGGGCGCGGCAACGGCCTCGTCTCGGCGACCCTCTCTGCGATCGCTGACGCATTTGGTGTGACGCTCAACGTCATGGATTATCAGGAGCATGCGCTTCGTCGGGGAACGGATGCAAAGGCGGCCGCCTATCTGCAATGCGTGCGGCCGGATGGCAGGCAGGTCTTTGGCGTAGGTATCGATGAAGATGTTGCCGCAGCAACGGTCAAAGCTGTCCTCAGCGCGGCAAGCGCGACCAGCTAGTCATCCAGAACACCTCGCCACCGGCAGCCAGATCGGCCGGTGGCGATTGGCAATTATCGAAAACATGGAGAGGGTCAGCCAAGTGACCGCAGCCAGCCGCGATAATGCACGACCAAGCCGACAAGTGGGAGGGCGATCGAAACATCGAAGTGAAAGCGTTCGTCCGCCGACCATTCATAGGCGGTGCTGCGTGGCGCGAGAGCGAGCGGGAGCCGAACGCCGAAAAAGGACCAGCCGCGTATCTCCATGCTGAGGCCGTTGTCGCGCGGCAGCAGATCGAATGCGAACCGGAAAGGGCCGAAGCGCTCGACGAGATGGCCGTTCTGCTCACTCAGATGGCTGGAAAAGCGTCGACCGGAAAAGTCCCGGGTCCATCGCTCGATGCCGTTTTCTTCCTCGAAGGAGACGTGCAGGGGGTGATGGCCAGCCGGCGGAAATCCGAATATGCCGGCAACCAGACGAGCCATGAAAGTGCGACCGCGGCTGACCATAGCTTCGCCCTTGGCGCCGCCGTCCCCGAAGACTGCGCGCATGGCCCGGACTGGTTCCGACAGGCGCGCAAAGGTGATGCCCATGACGCGCTGATAGAGCGGCTTGTAGATTTTTTCGCTGATTTCCTGGCTGATGGCCAAGCCCCGGAACAGGTCTTGAAATCCGGCAAGTCGCAGCAGACCGCCAGCATGATAAGCACCACGCGGAAGGCGTCCGTCAGCCAAGGCGCGGGCTAATAGCTGGGCGGGTAGAGCCGGGATTTCCACACCGTCACCGTCTTCGGCGATGAGCGTCCAACGGCGGCTTAACATCGTCTCTTTCGAAATTCCCTTCACCCTCAAAGTCATGGCGGATCGCCTGGTACCGAGCTGCGCGGTCAAGCCTTGGAGAGGCAGCAGCGCGCGGCTTGCCTTCCTCAGCGACGGCAGCCAGCCCCAAACCACTGGCCAGGATAGCAGCCAAAGCGCCAGCGTCTGGAAGGCGAACTCGGGCCCTGCCCGGAAGATGACGCTCGGTTTGCCTTTCACGCCGTCGACCAGGAGATCATGATCCGGCACGTCGGCAAGTGCGACCAGTCGCTGCAAATCGCGCTTGCCGGCGATGGTGTAGCGCTCGCGTTTCAGCATGTGCCAGCCGATCATCTCCTGCCAACGCCGGCCATGCCAAAGCCGCACCGGTTTGCCGACATAGCTGAGGATTGCAGAGGCGACCGATGTCCCTGCCGTTGCGCGGTTGGAGGCGCTGATCGACATCTCGATCGAGCGAACTTCGCTCATGTCGTGCGTAAGTTCGGCGACGACGGCACCGGACAGGGCAGGGACGCTCGATGCTCCGGAGATGATTGTGACGCCCGCAGCATGAGCCTGGTCGTCCAGCGGGCTGATCGCGCCAACGAAATCGCGCGCATCGGCGAGGTCGATATAGTGGACACCCGCTGCAATGCAGGCTCGGGCGACGCGATGGTCACTCTGTTGAAAGGGACCTGCGGCGTCGATGAGCAGAAAGGGCGCATGCTGCTTCAAGATGGGGATGAGATCGCCATTACGGTCTGCGCTGAGCCCGATTGCATGTGGCAACTGGCGGGCAAGCGTTTCCGCCGCATGGCGATTTCTCCCGGCGACCAGAACCTGAAAGCCGTCACTGGCCAGCCTTCGCGCGAGGCGGGAGCCGAAACCGCCATAGCCTCCAAGAACGAGAACCTTCTTCAAAGGATGCGATCCGCCTGTTCCGGCGTCGGCAGCCAGCAGGTCTCGCGTCGGCCAAAAAAGCGGTAGCGGTTGCGGGCCAGCCAGCGATAGGCGGGATCTCGCAGCGCGCGGGGAACCAGGCTCAGCCAGGAGAATGCCTTCCAGGGCCAGCCAAGGCCGGCATAGATCGAGAGCACCGCGTCGCTGTCCCGCAACACAGTCGTGCCATCCACGATGATCATACTATCCGGATTGGCGGGATCGATACCGCAGCGTCGATAGAGTTCGGCTCCCGTTTCGTTCTGCATCGAGGTGAGGCGGAAGCGGCCCTGGCGATCGTGCGTCAGCACGAATTGTGCATTGGCCGAGCATAAGACGCACATGGCATCGAACACGATGATGGGACCGTGATGGTCAATGTCGTTGCTGTCGCTCATGCGCGAGGTCACGCTCGTTATCGCTGGTTCGACCGACAGCTTTGCCCGGTTGTGAACCGGGCGTCAATTGCAGACCAACGCGTGCAAGGCAACGCTGGTCTGCAGGGTATGCAAGACAGATCCCGGTAAGAGCCGATCGTCAGGTCGGCGCCGTGGTTGCATTCGACCCGATCATAGGAGCCGGGTCGAATGTCATGTCTCAGCGGTAGCGCCAGCCATCATGCCAGCGCTCGCGGTGTACCCAATAGCGGTGTCCGTCCCAATAGCCGCGGCCGGGGTAAAAGATGCCAACGGCGGGACCGGCTGGGACGACGACAACGGGCCGTCCATTCGGGCGGCAATAGCCATAGGGACCGCGATGGAAGCCGACGCCGCATCCGTCGCGGGCTTCGGCTGGTGAAATGGCGGCAACGCAGGCTGCTGCTGCCAAGGCAAGCAAAGTGAGCTTTCTCATGATGTACTCTCTTCCTGAAGAAACTGATTGTTATCCCTTCAAGGCTTGAACGAGGCAGATCGGCAAATCCGTCGGCCTGCGCGCAGGAAATTTGAATTCGAACGGAAGGGCGCCAAAGG
Organism: Rhizobium sp. NPDC092011; assembly: GCF_044756305.1. Classification (NCBI taxonomy): domain Bacteria; kingdom Pseudomonadati; phylum Pseudomonadota; class Alphaproteobacteria; order Hyphomicrobiales; family Rhizobiaceae; genus Rhizobium; species Rhizobium sp. NPDC092011. The sequence goes on along the minus strand of NZ_JBIVSO010000001.1, from coordinate 388,007 downwards.
GAGCGCGGCTAGGTCGGGGTGGGCTTGTCGGTGGCGAGGGTGCAATCGTATTCGATTGGCAATCTCAGCGTGCCAATCGCCGGATGACGGGCTCTTTCGTCAGGCGCACGGAATGCAAGGGGTCACGCTGCGCGTGGCTGGTCAGGGCTGTGTTTCCAATGCCCGGGAGGGAAGTGTCGGCTTCAATGCGCAGGCTTTCTGCGCTTTGGTATTCCGCGTCAACCGGCGGCGCAGCAGTGTACGCAAGATCATCAGGACGGCCTTATATCGTTCGCCGGGGCAGAGATGACCGTCGGAAGCGTAGGTAAACAGCAGTCGCCGGCGAGCAAAGGCATGGGCCAGCGATAGGGCGAACGCCACACCGACGCCCCAGCCCATGAGGGTATCGCTCGCCCAATGGGCGCCTACCCACTGTCGCGAGAGACAGATCAGTACGCCGGCGGATATGAAAATCGGGCGCAGACGCGGGAAAACGAGAGCCAGCGACATTGCCATTGCGCCTGCGGTTGCCGAATGCCCGGATGGGAACGATGCGAAGTCCGCATGGAAGGCGAAGGGCCGAAAAGAAAAGGCGCCGTTCGTGTCCAGAAGCTCGGGGCGCGCGCGGCCGATGGAGTTCTTGAGAAGCGAGTCGACGATGCCGCCGCCGGCAACCGACAGGAAGATGAAGGCTGCCGCGGTCGCAACGAGATCGGCTCCAGTACGGGCCGATTTGCGCAGCCTGTGTGCCGGCATGAGCGCGCCGAATATCAGAAAGGCGCCGCTGAATGACAGAACGAGAAGGCCGGTGCCGAAGCTGCTTATCCACTTGGCTGTTCCGCGCAGCTGCTCAGGAAAAGACTTCATCCAGACCCCGAGCGGGTAGTCCGCTGTCTTCATGACGAGCAAAGACAAAACGAAGAAGATGAGGAGAATAGCGATCGGGCGCTCAAGCAGGGGACGGTTGGCCGGGGGAGCGAGCGCCGGGGTTTCGAAAAACCGGCGAATGCCGTTGACCAGACGAGTGCGGCAGGTGTCGGCCGTGCCGATCAGCGCTTGTTTCATCGGGTCAAACCCCTATGCGCGCAAAAGGGCGACTTCCCTTTGCGGGCAAAATGCTCACCGATGAACCTGGCATTCATGAAACTAGGCCTCAAGCTCCGTCTTGTCGTTTCGTTGCTGGTACAACAAGACGCTGACAGCCGCCTGAAAGGGGCGAAGCCCCCGAATCTAAGGCCTGAACGGGGAGGAGGCTCCGTCCCCTTGAGAATGCGAGAAGGCGAAAGAACCGATGAAGGATTGCCTTGGCCTATTTTTTTAGCGACAATTGCTTTCGCGTTCGGTGGGAGGAGCCAGATGCACCAATATTCCGCGCATGCGGATCAGGTCTACGCGTCGGCACAGTCGGCGGCGGCGAGTTCGTCCGTTGCCGCCTCCTGGCGTCGTTGCATGGTCATGCATCGTCTCGCTCCTGAAGAAAAGCGCCTGCCGATGCGGCTGAGCGGGCAGGAGTTTGCCGCCGCCGTCGAGCGCTCCGAGCGGCTGATTGCCGAAGCGACCAATGAATTGGATCGCCTCTTCCTCGCTGTCGGGAAGGCGGGTTGCTGCCTATTGCTGACCGACCGGGATGGCATTGCGCTCGAGCGTCGCGGGGCGGCCGGCGACGACAAAGAGTTTCGCGACCTCGGCCTTTGGACAGGCTCGGTCTGGACTGAGGCAAGCGTCGGGACGAACGGCATCGGAACCGCATTGGCGGATGATCGAGCCGTAGCGATTTTCCGCGATCAGCACTTCCTTTGCGCCAACATCGACTTGAGCTGCACGACGGCGCCGATCCGGGATCATCGCGGGCAACTGGCCGGCGCTCTGGATATTTCTACCTGCCGCGATGACGTCAACGATGCGACCCTTACGATCCTGTCGCAAACTGTTCGTGATGCGGCCGTGCGCATCGAACTCAATCTGTTCAGGAGTGCCTTCGCTGGCGCACGTTTCATTATGGTTCCAACGGATACGGCGTCCACTTCGGCGCTGCTGGCCGTCGACCGCAACGATCTGGTGCTTGGAGCAACGAAGGCCGCACGTCTCGCATTGAAGCTGGACGATTATCGTATTGAAGCCGGAATTCCCGCTTCTGACGTGCTGCGTGAGCAGCAGGGGGAGGCGGGCGAGGATTTGCTGGAGGCCGAACGCGCTGCATTGCTAAGGGCACTTTCTCGCGCCAACGGCAATGTCTCCCAGGCGGCAACCGCGCTCGGCATGAGCCGCTCGACGCTCCATCGGAAGATGAAGCGGCTCAATCTGCATTGACATGGTCACAAAGCGCTTTTGACTGAGGCAGCTGTCGCAGTGTTGCGACACTGTGCGCTGCAGCATCGCTGCACGCCACTATCGTTCGCGAGAGGACGGACGCAGATTTCTCCCATTGGGTTCGCTTAGCGGACCGGCCGACCAAGGGAGGATGGCATGCTGCATCAAAAGATCGTCGAATCTCCGTTCAAGCTGAAATACGGCAACTATATTGGTGGCGAGTGGCGCGAACCGATCGCCGGGAAATATTTCGACAATCTGACGCCGATCACCGGCGGCAAGATCTGCGAGATACCGCGCTCCGACGAGAAGGATATCAACGCTGCGCTCGATGCCGCCCATGCGGCCAAGGATAAATGGGGCAAGACCTCGACCACCGAGCGTTCCAATATCCTGATGAAGATCGCACAGCGCATGGAAGACAAGCTGGAGATCCTGGCGCAGGCGGAGAGCTGGGACAACGGTAAGCCGATCCGCGAGACCATGGCAGCCGATATTCCGCTCGCCATCGACCACTTCCGCTATTTCGCCTCCTGCATCCGGGCGCAGGAAGGCTCGATCGGCGAGATCGACCACGATACCGTCGCCTATCACTTCCATGAGCCGCTCGGCGTCGTCGGCCAGATCATTCCCTGGAATTTCCCGATCCTGATGGCCGCCTGGAAGCTGGCACCGGCGCTTGCCGCCGGCAATTGCGTCGTCATCAAACCTGCCGAGCAGACGCCGGCTTCACTGCTCGTCTGGGCGGAACTGGTTGGCGATCTCCTGCCGCCAGGCGTCCTCAATATTGTCAACGGCTTTGGCCTTGAGGCCGGCAAGCCGCTCGCGACCAGCCCGCGCATCGCCAAAATCGCCTTCACCGGCGAGACGACGACAGGCCGGCTGATCATGCAATATGCCAGCCAGAACTTGATCCCCGTCACACTCGAGCTCGGCGGCAAATCGCCGAATATCTTCTTTGCCGATGTGGCGGCCGAAGATGACGATTTCTTCGACAAGGCGTTGGAAGGCTTTGCGATGTTTGCCCTCAACCAGGGTGAGGTCTGCACATGCCCGAGCCGCGCGCTCATTCAGGAGTCGGTCTACGACCGCTTCATGGAAAGGGCCATCAAGCGCGTAGAAGCGATCAAGCAGGGCAACCCGCTCGACTCGGCAACCATGATCGGTGCGCAAGCATCGAGCGAGCAGATGGAGAAGATCCTCTCCTATCTCGACATTGGCCGGCAGGAAGGCGCCGAAGTTCTGACGGGCGGCGCGCGCGCCGATCTTGGTGGTGAATTGGCAAGCGGCTACTACATCAAGCCGACGATCTTCAAAGGCCATAACAAGATGCGCATCTTCCAGGAGGAGATCTTTGGTCCGGTCGTATCGGTCACGACTTTCAAGGACGAGAAGGAAGCGCTCGAAATCGCCAATGACACGCTCTATGGCCTCGGAGCCGGTGTGTGGACCCGCGACGGCAACCGCGCCTATCGCTTCGGCCGTGAGATCCAGGCGGGGCGCGTCTGGACGAATTGCTACCACGCCTACCCGGCGCACGCGGCCTTCGGCGGCTACAAGCAGTCCGGCATTGGACGCGAGAACCACAAGATGATGCTCGATCACTACCAGCAGACCAAGAACATGCTGGTGAGCTATAGCCCGAAGGCGCTCGGCTTCTTCTGAGACCTCCCAACCAAGCCAGTGAGGCTCCCGGCTGCGGCCGGGAGCCTTCGTGCGTTACGATCAACAAGGAGGATGGTCATGGCTGATACAGGCACGGAGCCAAGGGTATTGGCGACGGAAAAGGCACTGGACCTCATCCGGGAGATCCAGCAGGATCATCCCGATATCCTGTTTCACCAGTCGGGCGGCTGTTGCGACGGCTCTTCGCCGATGTGCTATCCGGCAAACGAGTTCATGATCGGCGATAACGACGTCAAGCTCGGTGAGATCGGCGGTGTACCGGTCTACATCAGCGGCAGCCAGTTTGAGGCATGGAAGCACACGCAGCTCATCATCGACGTCGTGCCGGGACGCGGCGGCATGTTCTCTCTCGACAACGGGCGGGAGAAGCGCTTTCTCACGCGCTCGCGTCTCTTCGGCGGTGGCGAGGCTTGCGCAATCCCGGATATCGGTAACCCACGGGCTTGATGAAACGACGGGATATTTGTCTGTAGTATTTGCCTAATACCCGTGCCGCGAGATCCTTTGCTAGGGTGATGGCGTTGGTTTTCAGGGAGGAAGACGATGCCAGCTGCAAAGATTCTGATGATAACAGGTGATTTCACCGAGGACTATGAAACCATGGTACCGTTCCAGACGCTGCTTGCGTGTGGCTATACGGTCCACGCCGTCTGCCCCGGCAAGAATGCCGGCGAGACGGTGGCAACCGCGATCCATGATTTCGAAGGCGATCAGACCTATTCGGAAAAGCGCGGCCATAATTTTGCGCTCAATGCGACTTTTGCCAGTGTTCGTGCCGAAGATTATGACGCACTCGTTATTCCAGGTGGCCGTGCACCGGAATATCTTCGTCTCAATCCTGATGTGATCAAGGCCGTGCAGCACTTCTTCGAGGCCGGCAAGCCCGTCGCCGCCATCTGCCATGGCGCGCAACTCCTGGCAGCTGCAGGCGTTCTCAAGGGACGTACGTGCTCGGCCTATCCCGCTTGCCGTCCCGAGGTGGAACTTGCCGGCGGCATCTACGCCGATATTGCCATCAACGACGCTGTGGCCGATGGTAATCTTGTCACGGCACCGGCCTGGCCGGCGCATCCGTCGTGGCTGCGGCAGTTCATGGCAGTACTCGATGCTGCCGCTTTGTCGGAAGCAAACGCCGCCTGAGACCAAAAGGGAGGCATGCATGTGCGAATTGTTCATCAAGGCCGATGCCAAACTCTGGGAAAGCACGACGCGCTCCCTTCGCATCGACGGCATGGTGACCAGCGTCAGACTGGAGAATTTCTTCTGGTCGAAGCTGGAAGAAATCGCACGGCGCGACGGCATGAACGTGGTGCAGCTGATCACCAAGCTGCACCACGAGTCGATCGACGCCGGTCATGATCTCGGCAATTTCACGTCGTTCCTGCGAGTGTGCTGTGCACGCTATCTCGACTTACAGCTTGCGGGCGATATTTCGAGCGATCTTTCCCAGCCCATCGCGGGTGTCGACGCGCCTGCCATATTGGAACGAGAACGCCTGAAATACCATTGATCGCAACGCGTCATCTCCACCGCCCCGGCCGCTTAGGAACTGTCGGCATCTTCGCAGCGGTTTTCGTTTTGGAGGCGGTGCAACTTATGGGGTTGTTTGTCGGTACTCTACAGCCTTTATTATTCAATCCTTAACTAGCCTGCGGTAGTATTCCCGCCATCGACTATCGCATGAGGCGTAGGGCTTGCGTTAGGTCCCCATGAGGGGAGGCCTCCGCATTCGAGGGTTCGCGATGACATCGATTTCCGGCTTGCCTTCGGCGGCGTTGGCCATTCTCCAGCAGTCAAACGCGAGCACGACGGTGTCGCAGCGGCAACAGTCCAGCACGGACAAGCTGCTCGCGGTGGCAACCGGCCAGCCGAATATCGTAAGCGTTTCCAAGCAGCCGACCCATGCCCATTCCAAGGTCTCCGAGGCCATGTTCAGTATGAGTGGAGACAGCATTGCGAAGCAAAAGCTCGAACTGATCGAGCGCACGGGCAAAGCTTTGGGTCTCGATCCAAAAGATTATGGATCGACAGATGATTTCGTTAAGGCGGCGAAGAAAGTCCTTGGCGAGATAAAGGTAAAGCCCGGCGGAATGGCCGCCATCCACGCGATGGAGAAAGAGCTTGGCCTAGACAAGCTCGGTCTGTCGCTTGAGGATGTTCTCAACAGCGCCACGGAGGGCGGCGACAATGACAAGGTAACGCGCGCGCTTGAAAAGCGATCGCACGGCAGGACGACCCCAAGAAGAATGAAGACAAGAAGGACGAGGATAGCGAAGCAAGCCAACGTGTGGTGATCGATCAGGCAGCCGGCACCCTCTATGGCCTTCTATCGTTCAACTAGCTCAGCGTGGTCTTCGCGTTTTGGATCATGTGATTTCCCTCGGCTTTGCCGGATAAGATCGACTGCCGCATCTGCGGCCGTTTCCATGTAGCTCGGATCTCGATGAAGCAGCACGACTGCGAACGAGCCGTCGAGCAGCAGCATGATCTGGCGTGCAAGAGGTATCGCATCGTCGCCGGCTCCGGCCTCTACGAAAAGGGTTCCGAGCCAATCCTCGACGCGCTTTTTATGAGCGCGGGCTGCGACCAGCGCCGGATGGCCCGGCAGATTGATCAGCTCCACCGACATGCGCAGGAAACCGCACCCTTTCCATTTGGCATCACGTGCAGATTGGGCCAGATGGCGAAATATGCCGGCAACTTTGTCTGCGATATCACCTTCGGCCTCGCTGAACCACTGCTGGAACAGTGTGAGGTTCGGCTCGTCGCGGGCCTGCAAATGTGCGGCGATCAGGTCGTCCTTGCTGCGGAAGTGATAGTAGAGCGTTCGCTTGGTAACGCCTGCCTTTTCGGCAATCGCATCGACGCTGATCGCGCGGATGCCATCCCGATGGAAGAGCTTGCCGGCTGCGTGAAGAATGCGTTCGCGTGTGGGTTGGGCGCTGTCTCTCATGGCTCAAAGTATACCGTGTAGTGAATATACACAACGCGAGCTTCGCCTCATCTTATAAGCCATGAGCCAGCAACCACGGACACCCTCAAGCGCGAACAGCCTGCCGATTTCCATTTCTTGTCAGGATGGTGTCGTTCTTGGTGCGCACCTTTGGCCTGCGGAAACAAAGAGGCAGGAAGGCAGCGTTATCATCAACCCGGCGACGGGTGTCCTCGCGCGCTATTATCATCGCTACGCGCAATTTCTGACGCGCCACGGATTCGATGTTCTCACGTTCGATTACCGCGGTATCGGCCAATCCCGACCGAACCAGCTGCGCGGGTCCGGATATCGTTGGCGGGAATGGGGTGAGCAGGACTTCGATGCAGCCGTTCGATGGTTGGCCGCCAACCGACGCAACGGCTCCTTGATGGTGGTCGGCCACAGCATCGGCGGCTTCCTGCCGGGCCTTGCCGAAAGCGCAGGAAAGATCGACAGAATGCTGACGGTCGGGGCGCAATATGCGTGGTGGGGCGATTACATGCCGCGCCGTCGCTTGGGGTTGTTTGCCAAATGGCACATTGCCATGCCCGTGGTGACGGCTCTCTACGGTTATTTTCCCGGGCGGCGCCTTGGTTGGCTGGAGGACCTGCCAGCCGGTGTGGCGAATGAATGGAGTTTTCGCAGGCGCCGGTTTGAGCTTAACCACCCGAGAGCCGAAAGAGAGGACGTATTGCGGCGGATGGCGGCGGTTTCGGCCCCGATCCTGGCGGTTGCGGTTTCAGACGACGAACTCGGCACCGTGCCCGCCATTCGCCGTGCGCTTGGCTATTACACCGGCGCTCAACGCGCGGCTGTGTTGCTGAAACCCGCGGATCTCGGCCGCGACAAGATCGGTCATTTCGCCCTGTTTCACGACAGTCATATCGCCGGCTTCTGGACCGACACTTTGTCGTGGCTGCGTGAAGGCAACAATCCCTGGCCCGCAGCGGTGTTGAACCCGGAAAGCTGATGGTTCAGCCCGCTAAGCCCATGAAATTGGAACATAGTTCCTTGCCGAACATGCCCCGTGGCCTGCAAGGCGTCGCATAGCGGGCGCGGCCTCGTATTTACCGGCGATGTGGTCGGAATCCGATGCATTGTCCGGAATCCCGAATAGTAAAATCATAAATTGCGGCCTAATTCCCTTTGTCGGCGATATTACTTATATAGCTTAGGACGTGTGTCCATGGAATCCAGGCCGGTCGGGGGACTCGGAATGCATCTTGATGATTTTGTCGCGCTCGGCCGCTCCGGTTTGCGTGTCAGTCCACTTGCCTTGGGAACCATGACTTTCGGCGAAAGCTATGTTTGGCAAGCCCGGGCAAACCGGCCGGCGGCGATCCTGGACCGCTATCTCGACCGGGGCGGCAACTATCTCGATACAGGTAGAGGTGACGCAAAACCGGGCGGGCAGACGGTTGTCGGCAACTATCTCGGGCAAAAAGCGTCCAGCCGCGATCGTCTCGTCCTTGGTGCCAAATTCGGCGTCGAGCAACAGGAGGAGGGCTTGGGGCGCGAAGCGATCGTCTCTGCCTGCGAAGAGACCCTGCGACGACTCCGTACCGACTATCTCGATCTCTTTTGGCTCGATAATTGGGACATGCAAGTTCCTCTCGACGAAATATTGGCGGGGTTGAATGATCTCATCCGGTCGGGAAAATTGCGCTACTTCGGCATTTCCGATGCTCCGGCCTGGAAGGTTGCGCACGCGCAGGTCATCGCCCAATTTCATGGCTGGACTCCCTTCATAGGTCTGCAGATCGAATATTCGCTGGCGGCGCGGCTGTTCGAGAGCGAGCTTATTCCGATGGCGCGCGGGATGGGGCTTGGTGTCGTCTCGCATTCGCCACTGAATGGCGGTCTCATCAGCGGGAAATACACGCGCAAGAATATCGCAAATCTTGAGTCGGATCGTCCATCTCCACTCGCTAGGCAGCCCGACGAGCAGCGCCTCGATATCGTCGATGCCCTGATCCGTATCGCGGCCGAACTGGAGACAACCACCGCTCGGGTCGCACTTGCCTGGGCTTTGGCGCGGCCTGCCGTATCTTCGACCATCATCGGCGTGCATACGCTCGAGCAACTGGAGGACGACCTCGGCGCGCTCGACGTTCGCTTGTCACCCGAGCAGACGGCGACGCTCGACGTGTTGACGATTCCGGTTCATTCTCTCGATCTGCCATCGGTTCTGCAGAATGCGGCGCCATCGAGCTGCGTGGATTATGACACTATAAGGCGCCGGCTTCCCTAACGGCTTTCGGGGAGAGCTGCGCAACCGTTTTCCGTCCGAAATGTGGAAGAATACAACAAGATAAGCGCGCTTTCACAAAGCTCGAGTATCCGCTGCTCTCCGTACGGCATCACGGGTGGAGACAAGCGGACGCCTACCCGAGATTGCTGACCCACATGCCGAAGTTGGTTTGGTCGGTATGTTGCTACTGCGGCCGTCAGCAAGCCTGTCGAAAACAAGCGTTCGGGTATATAAGCAAAAACGGACTGGCGTTTGTGCTCAAATTGTCGAAGGAGACGTCATGAGAAAGATTGTCATTGCGACTGCAGTTCTTTCCTTTGTCTTGTGTACGGTGGCCACGGCTGCCAGCACGCATCATCTTGCCAAGAAACAGAATGAGCAACTCGCCTCCCAGCCCAAGGAAAGACTCGGGACGCTCTCATGCGTGGTTGCAGGCGGCGTGGGTATGATCCTCGGCTCCAGCAAAAGTGTCAGCTGCACCTTCAAGCAACGAACCGGCAAGGTCGAGCGCTATGCCGGTTCGATCGGCAAGCTGGGCATCGATGTCGGCGTTACCGGCAAAAGCTATTTGAGCTGGGTGGTCGTCAACACGGCTCCGACACGTGTCGGGGATGGCGCTCTTGCCGGTACATATGTCGGTGCTTCCGCGGGGGCCTCGGTAGGTCTCGGTTTGGGCGCCAACGTCCTTGTCGGGGGCAATTCGAAAAACTTTGCTCTGCAGCCTCTGAGTGCGGAAGCAGGAACCGGCATCAACGTTGCCGCCGGCGTTTCTCGCCTGCAGCTCAGCCCGGCAAAATAGCCGCTAGACGCGGATGGTTTTGGATCTGTTTGATCTAAAATCCAGAGCTGGCTTGGAAGCAAACGGGGAGAGCGGGATGTCGCTCGAAGTTTTCTGACGCTCTTCGGCATCAGGTTCTATCTTGTTGTTTTATTGCGCGCTCCCGATGGACAGCCGCTACGCGCTTTTCCTGGAAGCGCTCCAAGATCTGTCATTTCACACTAAAGCGCCCCTCAGCAGGAAATGCATGAAGGGCGCCAGCGTTTTCCGACGCGACAAATTCAGCCGCATCGGACCCTTTGTGTTACATCAGGCGATGTCGAAGCGGTCTGCGTTCATCACCTTCGTCCAGGCAGCCACGAAGTCGTGGACAAACTTCTGTCCGGCATCGGCCTGGCCGTAAACTTCGGCGATCGCCCTCAGCTGCGAGTTCGAGCCGAAGACGAGATCGGCGCGGGTGGCCGTCCACTTGACGTCGCCTGTTGAGCGATCCCGCCCCTCGAACACGTCCTTGGCGTCGGAAACGGCCTTCCATTCCGTGCTCATGTCGAGCAGATTGACGAAGAAGTCGTTGGTCAGCGTTTCCGGACGTTTGGTGAAGACGCCATGCTGCGTCTGGCCGACATTGGCGTTCAGTGCACGCAGACCACCGATGAGCACGGTCAGTTCCGGCGCCGAAAGCGTCAGCAACTGCGCCCGGTCAATCAGAAGCTCTTCCGCAGAAACGGTATAGGCCTGCCGCTGATAGTTGCGGAAGCCGTCCACAATCGGTTCCAGAACGGCGAATGCTTCAACATCAGTCTGTTCCTGAGAAGCATCGGTACGACCGGCGACGAAGGGCACGACCACGTCGTGGCCCGCCTTCTTTGCGGCCTGCTCGATGGCGACAGAGCCGCCAAGAACGATCAGATCGGCAATCGATACCTTCTTGCCACCGGTCTGGGCGTCGTTGAACTTCTTCTGGATGCCTTCGAGCGTCTGAAGCACGGAAGCAAGCTGCGCCGGCTGGTTGGCTTCCCAGTCCTTCTGCGGCGAAAGACGGATGCGCGCGCCGTTCGCGCCCCCGCGCTTGTCTGAGCCGCGGAACGTCGATGCAGAGGCCCAGGCAGTCGAGACGAGCTGAGGGATCGTCAGGCCGGAAGCTGCGATCTGCCCCTTGAGGGCGGCAATATCATTGGCATCGATCTCGGCATAGTCGGCATCCGGGACGGGATCCTGCCAGATGAGTTCTTCGCTCGGCACTTCCGGGCCGAGGTAGCGTGCGCGTGGCCCCATGTCGCGGTGCGTCAGCTTGAACCAGGCGCGGGCAAAGGCGTCGGCGAATGCCTCCGGGTTCTCGAAGAAGTGGCGCGAGATTTTTTCGTAAGCCGGATCGAAGCGTAGCGCCAGGTCCGTGGTCAGCATGGCCGGAGCATGACGCTTGGACTTGTCGTGTGCATCCGGCACCGAGTTGGCGCCTGCACCATGCTTCGGCGTCCACTGGTGTGCGCCGGCCGGGCTCTTCGTCAGTTCCCAATCGTAGCCGAACAGGTTCCAGAAGAAGTTGTTGCTCCACTTGGTCGGCGTCGACGTCCAGGTGACTTCGAGGCCGCTGCCGATCGCGTCGCCACCCTTGCCGCTGCCGAAGCTGTTCTTCCAGCCGAGGCCCTGTTCTTCGATACCGGCTGCTTCCGGTTCGGGACCGACGAGGGCAGCGTCACCCGCGCCGTGGGTCTTGCCGAAGGTGTGGCCGCCGGCGATGAGGGCGACGGTTTCCTCGTCGTTCATGGCCATGCGGGCAAAGGTTTCACGGATGTCGCGAGCGGCAGCGAGTGGATCGGGGTTGCCGTTCGGACCTTCCGGGTTGACGTAGATGAGGCCCATCTGCACGGCTGCGAGCGGATTTTCGAGGTCGCGGTCGCCGCTATAGCGCTTGTCGCCGAGCCAGGTGTCTTCCGCACCCCAATAGATATCTTCTTCCGGCTCCCAAACGTCTTCACGGCCGCCACCGAAGCCGAAGGTTTTGAAGCCCATGGATTCCAGTGCGACGTTGCCGGTGAGGATCAATAGGTCGGCCCAGGAGATGCTGTTGCCATATTTCTGCTTGATCGGCCAGAGCAGGCGGCGAGCCTTGTCGAGGTTGACGTTATCCGGCCAGCTGTTGAGCGGTGCAAAACGCTGCGTGCCCGAGGAGGCGCCGCCGCGGCCGTCGCCTGTGCGGTAGGTGCCGGCGCTGTGCCAGGCCATGCGGATGAAGAGCGGACCGTAATGGCCAAAGTCTGCCGGCCACCACTCCTGCGAATCCGTCATCAGGGCGACGAGGTCTTGCTTGAGTGCCTTCAGGTCGAGCTTCTTGAACGCTTCGGCATAGTTGAAACCATTGTCGAGCGGGCTGGACAAGGCGGAACCCTGATGGAGGATCCTAAGGTTCAGCTGGTTCGGCCACCAATCGCGGTTCGATCTGGCCGAGACGCTGGTGTTCCCGTGCGGAAACGGACACTTGCCCGCATTTTCAACCTTTGTATCCATGACTTTCTCCCTTGAATGCCTCGAATGGTACTGCGCAAAGAGGAGTTGGTCGCCTCTTGGCAGCGATGTGAAATGTCTCGTCGTTTTGACGTCCGCCGACGCGGAGCGTCCGAAAGCAAAGCGCGACCCGAAGCCCGGACAGCAAGGCTCGTCCGGGCTTCGATGAATTCCTTTAGTCAATGCTCGCAATGTGAGCGTCTTATGACAGTACGGCGGCATCGCGCCGCTGATCCGCCCACTCTAGTCAAGCTCTTCGATTAATTTAAGTTGGATTTCCTGATCGATGCGATAAGGTGAAGTTATGATAAACCTCACCCTCAAGCAGTTGCGTTATTTCGAGGCGCTGGCAAAGCATGGTCATTTCGGTCGAGCGGCCGATGTCTGTGCAATCTCACAGCCTGCCCTTTCGATGCAGATCAAGGAATTGGAAGAACAGCTCGGCACCGACCTGTTCGAAAGGGGTGCACGTCAGGTCCGGCTCACCAATTTCGGCGAGGCATTCGCCGAGCGCGTCCGCGAGATTTTGCGGTCCGTGGACGAGTTGGGGGATCTCGCCCGCGCGTCCCGCAGCCAGCCGGTCGGCCGTTTAAGGATTGGCATCATTCCGACGGTTGCGCCTTACTTGCTGCCGACCATCATCGGCAATCTTACCAGCATGTATGACGGCCTCGATATTCATGTGCGGGAGACGCTGACGTCGAAGCTGGTCGAGGAACTGGCCGAGGGCCGGCTGGATACGGCCATCGTCGCGCTGCCTGTTTCCGAGCCATCTCTGACCGAGGTGTCGCTTTTTTCTGAAAACTTCGTGCTGGTGCGGCCAAGCGAAGATGAAGGCAAGCCGGTGCCCAATCGCGAAGCACTGCGTGAAATGCGCCTGTTGCTGCTCGAGGAGGGGCATTGCTTTCGCGATCAGGCCCTATCCTTCTGCAACATACAATCGGCGCTGCCTCGCGAGCTGATGGACGGCAGCTCGCTATCGACGCTGGTGCAAATGGTCAGTGCCGGCATTGGCGTCACGCTTATACCGGAGATGGCGGTCGCCGTCGAAACACGCTCGGCCTCCGTCTCGGCTGTACGGTTCCAAAGCCCGCAACCGTCGCGAACGATCGGCATGATCTGGCGCAAGACGAGCCCACTCGCGAAACAGCTCCTGCGGATTTCCGAGGTCGTTCGACAAGCCGCAGAGGCGATGCGCGAGCAACAGGACGCGATCTGGCGGGTGCAGGATTTCGATCTCGACAATCGTGCGCAGCGATAGGCTCCCGGTCGCGGGCGAGCCGTTGCGTTCGGGGATTGTCCCCCGCGCCTTGAAATATTGCCAATCGCGGGCTTGGTCGTGCAGAAAACCCGATAGCAGGAAATTCTTTTCCACAGGCGCCGGAATTTCAAACGATTAAAGTAATTTTAATCGTTTAAATTATTTAATGCATTGATTTACAAAGAAACTCTTCCATGGCATGCCATGATCGCATGACAATGGAGGTCGTGATGCAAGAGTTCGAAAACGTACGAAATGAGATTCCGACGTATGTGATTGACCGCCTCGAAAGTGAATGGCGGCTGGTCCAGGCTCAGGACTCGCAGTTGAAGACCGGGCTGCGGGCCGAGACTCGAGAAAACGCTGCACCCGCCACATCCGACGGCCTCGGATCCCTCAAGAGGTAGTGTCTTTCGAGAGAGCGGTTTCGACCGTGCTCTGATGCGACGAGATCTTCAGGCGGCGTCTCACGCCGCCTCAATCTTTCCTTCATGCGCGCAAAAGCCGGATTGGCCGCGACTGGTGGCTTGGGCCGTGGTTTCGCACCGGTCTTGGACAGGGCATGCGACGCAATCGGCTTAGCTGTCGAGATAACGCTCGGTCAGCCGCGCCCACATTGCGGCGCCAGCCGTCAAGCTTTCATCGGAAAAATCATATTTTGCGCTATGCAGCACCGGCGAATTGACGCCGTTGCCGAGGCGCAGGAAGCTACCGGGCTTATGCTCCAGGAAGTACGCGAAGTCCTCGCTACCGGGGATGAGGCTGCATGTGGACACCTTGTCGGCTCCGACCAACTCTTCCGCCACCGCACGCGCGAGTTCGGTCTCCTTCTCCGAATTGACAACCACGGGATACCCGCGGATGTAGTCGATATCGACACTGGCGCCGTAACCGTCGGCAACGGAATGCGTGAGTGCGCGGATTCTCGTCTCAAGCAGTTCCCGGATCTTCGGATCGAAGGAGCGAACGCTCAGTGCCATCCTGGCGCTTTCGGGTATGACGTTCGAAGCTTCTCCGGCGTGGATGGAACCGACCGTCACCACGGCTGTCTGCGTTGGGTCGATGCTGCGGGCAACAACCGTCTGCAGGCTGACGACCAGATTGCAAGCCACGACGATGGGGTCAATGGTCAGGTGCGGGCGTGAGGCGTGGCCGCCCTTGCCGGTTATGGTGATCTCGACCGTGTCGGCTGCCGCCATCAGCGGGCCTGAACGTGTCAGCCAGCTACCCTCCGGTGCACCTGGATGATTGTGCAGGCCAAAGATCGCGTCAAAGGGAAAGCGCTCGAACAGGCCATCCTTGATCATGGCCTGGGCGCCGCTGATCACTCCCGCCTCTTCAGCGGGCTGGAAGATCAGGTTGACAGTACCGTTGAAGCGGCGGGTGCGGGCCAGATATTCGGCAGCCCCGAGGAGCATCGTCGTGTGGCCGTCATGGCCGCAGGCATGCATTTTTCCGGGCGTCTTGCTGGCATAGGAACGACCGGTCTGCTCGAGGATCGGCAATGCGTCCATGTCGGCGCGGATGGCGATGCTCTTCTTGCCGGCTCCAGCCGAAAGCCTGGCGACGACGCCATGGCCGCCGACATTGCGCGTGACCTCATAGCCCCAGGCCTCAAGCTTTTCGGCGACGAAGCGCGCGGTTTCCGCTTCTTCGAATGAAAGCTCGGGGTTGGCGTGCAGATGCTGCCGGATGCCGGTCAGTTCGGCCTTCATGGGTTCGAAGTCGGAGAGGCGGGCGAAATCGTTGTCGGGGGTCATGACTATATTCCAATGGTTCGCTTGAACCGCCAGGCGCCGACGGGGCGGGCGGGCTGCACTGATGATGAACCGTCGCGCTAGATGAAGCGCGACAGGAAGCTTCTAGTGCGGGGATGCTGCGGATTGCCGATCACATCCTCGGGTTTGCCTTGCTCGACGATCTTGCCGCCATCCATGAAAACGACACGGTCGGCCGCTTCGCGGGCAAAGCCGATCTCATGGGTGACGACGATCATCGTCAAGCCCTGGCTGGCAAGGTCGCGCATGGTGGCAAGCACCTCGCCGACCAGCTCCGGATCGAGAGCGGACGTAGGCTCGTCGAACAGCATCAGCTTCGGCTTGATGGCAAGCGCCCGGGCAATCGCCACGCGCTGCTGCTGGCCGCCGGAGAGCTGGCGCGGGTAATTGTCCGCTTTGGCCGAAAGCCCGACGCGATCGAGCAGCGCCAGCGCATTCTCCGTCGCCTGCTTCCGGCTCTCACCATGGATACCGATCGGCGCTTCGATGACATTCTGCAGTGCCGTCATGTGCGGGTAGAGATTGAATTGCTGAAACACCATGCCGATCTTGCGGCGCTGAAGCGCGATCGCATAGCTGGACAACTTGACGAGCCGCCCCTTGTTCAGCCGGTAGCCGATCTGCTCGCCATCCACCTCGATCGATCCGCGATTGATCGATTCCAGATGGTTGATGCAGCGCAGGAAGGTCGATTTTCCCGAGCCCGATGGGCCGAGAATGACGACTACTTCGCCGGGGGCGACATCGAGGTCGATGCCTTTCAGCACTTCGAGATGCTCGAAGGACTTGTGAACGTTGCGGGCGCGGACGAGCGGCGCCAGATTGACGTGGGCGTTCATTGGCCGGCCTCCTGCGCGGGCACGAGGGCCGGCGTGTCATCCTTTGCGGGCTTGACCGCCACAGAGCGACGGTCGGCGCGGCTATAGTGACGCTCGATATAGCTCTGGCCGATGTTCAGCACCGAGGTGATCAGCAAATACCAGATCACTGCGACCAGCAGCATCGGGACGACTTCGAAAGTGCGGTTGTAGATCGACTGAACGGAATAGAGCAGGTCGGCCATTGCGATCACGCTGACGAGCGAAGTTGCTTTAATCATGCTGATGAGCTGGTTGCCGGTCGGCGGCACGATGGAGCGCATGGCCTGCGGGATGATGATGCGGCGTAGCGCGCGAATGCGTGTCATGCCGAAGGCCTCGGCCGTCTCGAACTGGCCCTTGTCGACCGAGAGCAGGCCGCCGCGGATGATCTCGGCCATGTAGGCGGCTTCATTAAGCGCCAGCCCGGCGATTGCGGCCGTCATCGGGCTGATGACCGAATTCGTGTCCCAGCTGACGAAGGTCGGGCCGAAGGGGATGCCGATCGACAATGTCGGGAACAGCGTCGAGAGATTGTACCAGAAGATCAACTGCACAAGCAGCGGCGTGCCGCGGAAGAACCAGATGTAGAGCGAGGCGAGCGAGCTTGCCAGCGTATCCTTCGACAGCCGCGCGATTGCCAACAACAGGCCGAGCACGATGCCGAAGGCCATGGCGACGACGGTTAGTCCAAGCGAAACGTAAAGACCGTCTATGACGACTGGATCGAAAAAATATTGGGCGACGACATGCCAGCCAAAATTTTCGTTATGTGCGATCGACCACGCAAAATAGACGGCGATCAAGAGAGTGAAAAGCCAAGCCGCCACACGGCCCGTCGGGAATGGCGTATGGGCGTTTGCCACATCCCGCTGCTCAAAGTCTGCACCGCCGAATGGCGGCGGTGCACTTTCTCTAGGATTGGTCGTCATTTGCTCGCCTGTGCAGCCAGGTTGATACCGGGCTCCTTGATCATGTTGTTCTCAAGTCCCCACTTCTTCATGATGGCTGCATAGGTGCCGTTGTCGACCAATTCTTTGATCGCATCGCGCAAAATGGGGCTAAGCGGCGAGTTCTTCGGCAATACCGCTCCCTGGAACAGGTCGTCGAAGCCATTTTTCTGGCCGACGCCTGCCAGCTCCAGCTGGCCGTTTGCCTGTGAAACGAAATAGGTCAGCGGGGCCTGCGAAGAGAAGAACGCGTCCGAACGCTTGGAGCGCACGGAAAGGATCGATGTCGGCTGGTCGGTGAAAGACTGGACTTGAAGTGCAGGCTTGCCGTCCTTGGTGCATTTCTCGGCTTGAGCCTTGATCACCTTCTCGGCCGACCCACCCGCCATCACTGCGATGCGGTGCCCGCAGGCGGTATCGAGCGTGGTGATGCCCTTCGGATTGCCCTTTTCGACGGCGAAGACGACGAATTCCTGAACATAGTCGACGAAATCATTGGCATCTTCGCGCGACTTGAAATCGCCCACCGGACCTTCGGCATACTGGAAGCGACCCGAATTGATGCCGCTTAGCAGGGCAGGAAGCCCGCCCACCGTCGCATGGCTGATCTCGACGCCGAGAACCTGCCCGATCGCCTTGGTCAATTCCGCGCTTGCGCCCGTGACATCGGAGGCGCCGTTGACGATCTCATAGGGAGGGAAAGAGCCGCTGTTGACGGATACCATCTTGCCCGAGGTGCGAATGGTCTCCGGCAATCTGGCATGGAGCTGCTCATTGACCGAGAGTTTCGGCAGGGCAGCATCCTCAGCAAAGGCCGAACCCGAAATCATCAGGCTTGCCGCAGCGATGTATGTGAGTTTTTTCAATGACATATTTATTCCCCTTTTGCTTTGCGTCTTTGAATTTCAGTTGCTGATCAGGCCGCGCTCGTCCGGCTGCCATCGATGTCGATGGGAAAGAGCTCCTCCGGCGTCATCAGTCTCGGCAAAATGCCCTGTATGTGCAGTTCCGAAGCGAAGTCGCCGATCATCTTGCGGTTGGCGGCAAAGCCGCTCCCATCCCAGCCTTCCGGCAGTTCGGTCGCCGACTTCAACAATTCGTCGAGCATGAAGGGGGTGGTATCGGCATATTTGCGCCGCTTGTTCAGCCAGACGCGCTGGGATTCATCGAGCAGCGCATTCAATTCGGCGATAACCCAGGGATGCTCGGCGACGAACTCCGCCTTGAAGCCGATCAGATGCATACCGGGTACATAGCCCACATCGGCAAAATAGCGATGTTCGGCCGCACGGAAATCCGGCAGCAGCTGGCGGAAGCCGGAATTGCCGGCGAAATAGCCGTCGGGCATGAATGGCGTGAAGACTGCGTCGAGCTGGCCTTCCTTCAGCAGATCCATCATGGGTCTCTCATCGGGAGCCGCTTCGATCCGGCCGGGGCGGCCGAACCCATCGAGACGGTCGGTGATCGGATGGGCCTCGGTCAGGCGACCGGCATACCACATGGCGTCCTCGACGCCGACGCCTTCACGACGAAGTGCGGCGCGCGTCCAGGTATTGCCGGAATCACGCCAACCGGTGACGCCGATGCGCTTGCCTGCCAGCTGGGCAAAACTCGTGACCGAGCTGTCCTTGGTGGTGATGACGCAACGATGGCGAAATCCGCGCATGATGAAGTTTGGAATGCCGACGATGCTCTCATCACCTTCGATGCGCATCTGCGTGTAGCGACTGAAGGACGTTTCGGCGGCATCGTAGGCATCACTTTTGCCGACATGCGAGATCAGGGTTCCGACCCGGTCCACCCTGAGATCGAGTTTTGGGGAGGAGACGTCGCCCAAGACCAATGGCGTTATGTAGTCCCAGTCACGAAGAGCAAGGCGGAGAGTAAGAGGCATGAAATTCACTCGCGGGAAAGCTTGTTTTCCAAATGAGTAAATGTTCAATATGGGGTGATCAAATGTTATTACGTTATTGAACATTAAAATTGGCGCAGGAATGAGCGAAAATCGAGACGCGACGTGGTTTGCTGAAAAATTGAACGATCGGACAATTCGCGGTATCGCATTGGAAACCAGCGCGCTCATCCGCGCCGGGGCGCTGCCTGTCGGTACGAAGTTGCCGCCGATCCGCGATCTCGCATTCGCGCTCGGCATAAGTCCGGCAACGCTCTCAGAGGCATGGAGTGAACTTAGGCGCCAGAAAATCATCAGCGGGCGTGGCCGCAACGGTACCCGGGTCAGCGGCGATCGCTTTATCAACCAGCCGGCCCGGCTCGCCAGCGCCGGCCACTACGGCGATGGTGTGCTTGATCTGACATCAGCTGGCCCGGACATAAGGCTGCTTCCGAAGCTCGAAGCGGCGATGGCCCACGGTGCTTCGGCCGAGAATCTCAATAGCTACGAACGCAGCCGCATTCTCCCGGAACTCGAGGCGGCAGTCCGGAAAAACTGGCCCTATGAGCCAGAGGCTCTCCTGGCGACCAACGGCGGGTACAACGCCGTCTATACGCTAATCAATGCTCTGGTCATGCCGGGTGCTTCAGTCGCCATAGAGGACCCCACGGGCATGCGGCTGCTGGACATTCTCGAAGATCGCGGTGCGCGGATCATTCCAGTGCGATGCGATGAAGAAGGCCCCCTGGTGTCATCGCTGGAAGAGGCGATGAAATACCGCCCGGTTGCGTTTGTCTTTCAGCCGCGTCTGCACTCCGTCACCGGCCAAAGCGTTAGTGCGGCTCGCATGGCAAGTCTTGCAGAGGTTCTTCGCGATAAGGATACATTGATCGTCGAGGATGACGGCGTGGCGGATATTTCCGCAGTGCCGCGCCAATCGATGGGTCGGCTCTATCCCGATCGGGTCATCCATATTCTATCGTTTTCGAAGACGCATGGGCCGGATCTGCGATTGGCAGTGCTATCGAGTTCGCGGGCGATCATCGACCAGATTCAGTCCTATCGCAGCTTCAGTTCGGGCTGGACCAGCCGTATCCTGCAATCGGCGGCGGCGTGGCTGTTGCGCGATCCCGCGACCGAGGCCTGCTTGGATCATGCCCGCAACATCTATGAACAACGCCGCGCTGCACTGATCGATGCGCTCGACGAGCGCGAAGTGCCTGCACTGCACGGTGCCGGCCTATGTGCCTGGATCCCCATTTCGTCCGAACCGTTCGCAATGGTAACGCTGGCGGCCCGCGGCATAGCAGTCAGCCCAGGGGCCAAATTCTCCATTCTGCCGAGCAATCACCTGCGCGTTGTCACGGCCACGCTCTCGGAACGTCTCGAGGAAGTCGCCGATGCCATTGCACTGGCGGCCACTCACACCTGATCGTGCCAGACTAGCTGCCTTGACCTGCCTCGACCCTTTTCGGCGTCGATTTCAACGATCCGGCATAGCGAACCAAGATCGTCGCAAGCCTGGCCGCGATGAGCGCAATGATGACGATCGCAATGAGGTAGATCGCGATGTAGATCGGCTGAGGCACTTGGATGTCACGCATCAGGTGTCCGTAGATCTCGGTAAAGCCGCGATGGCACATGTAGATCGGGTAGGAGAGGTAGCCGAGAAAAATGCCGAACCGCTGCAGCCTTGCCGGCAATTCGAGCATCGTGCCGGCAAGGACGATAAGCGGCGAGACCAGGATGCAGAACACCAGCGCATATTTCAGCGAGTAGGTGGGGAGGAGCAGCAAGATGCAGATCGCCGCTATCGGCAGCAGGGCGGCATAACTGTTTATCGTCCGGCCGAACGCAGCGACGTTTCGAAGGCGATAGATGATCATGCCGAGGGTGAACGAGAAGAAGACGCGCGCAAAGCCGCCATCGACCGAGCGCCATTCCCAGCCAAGATCGAGTGATTTATGGAAGAAAACCGAGGCGATCAGCATCGCCAGGGATGCCGCAGCGATGAGGATGAGCGTTCGCGTTGTCAGCCTGAAAAGCACGAGCGCGAATATCAGATTGGCCAACAGTTCCCAGAACAGCGACCAAGCCGGGCCGTTCAACGGATAGAGCGGCCAGATGTCGCCGGCAGAGCGGCTCAGAAAGCTGGGCGAAGGCAGCATGAAGACCGTCGATAGGATGCTCGCGCCAAGATCGGCCCGACCGACGCCTGCTGCCTGCCAATGAAGCAGCAATTGCACGAGGCCGAAAACGCTTCCGATCAGGAAGAGCGGATAAAGGCGCGCATAGCGTGCTTTCATGAAGGCTAACACGGTCATGCCGCCTGCGAGCTTTTCACCATAGGCTCGGGCGATGACGAAGCCGCTGAGTACGAAGAAGAAATCGACGGCGATATAGGCCGACGGCGCATAGGGCCTGTCGAGATGATAAACGACGACGGCGAGTGCCGCGAGGCCGCGCATCGCATCCAGGGCGGCGTATCTATGTCTTGGTGTAGCAGCCGTCATGGGGCAAAACCTCTCTGGATAACAGCGCAGCTTGGGTCCTATCCGACCGTGCGGGCACCGAAGAATTCTCTTCGCAGGCTTTGATCCAGAGGGCGTACGCGCGAGAGATTGGAGAGGAGCTGGCGCGGCCGGCGCAACACGGATGCGTTGAGAAAGTGCGTGCGGATGAGATTGGAGGACTTGCTGTGCGCGCCTGCGTGCCCAACCCGGTAGATGGCGCCGCGGAAGGGGAGCGATCCGAGTGGGGAGCCGGCCTCCGCGAGTATCTTGCCGATGCGGACATGGCTGCCGAGCATGGACTTGATGTAGTCGATATCGGCCTCCTCGAAGGTTGCCGGCAGCCCGTACAGGTCGGAGCGGATGATCAGTGAGGTGCCGCAGAAATTGGCGAAGTCATTGTGATGCAGCAGCAGCCGGCCTCCCTCGTTCCAGAGATAGCCGCGGTCGATCTTCCAGCCATTGGCAGTGCTGTTCTTTGCAGCGAACTCGACGATGTTGGCGCTGACGAAATCATCGTCGTCGACGATCATGAAAAAGCGTGAGTCACGCGCGGACAACATGCCGCTGAGCACCCGGCGCCCTTTGTCCAGCCGGAAGGCGTCATAAACCTTTTCCCGGTCGGCGCCATTGATGTCGTGCAGCTGGTTTGGCGGAAAGGTGACGCGCTCGACGGAGAATTTAGGCGGCAGGTCCGGCAGATCCGCCCCTTCATTGGCGACGATCACGCCGCGCCAGTCACCGTTGGATTGCCCGGAAATGGAGGCAATCGTTTGGGACAGCCGGCTTTTCAGCGAAGGCCAATCATTGGAATTGGCCTGATGGCGAACGGGGATGATGAAGGTAACCAGTGTCATGACACGCCCTTTTCACGGGAGGTACGGCTGTTGCGGGAGCTGAAGAGGCGCTGCAGACCCCAGTCTTGCCTGGGGCCTGCATCCGCGACATTGCTATTGGGTTCGGGCGCGGCGACCTTGCAAAGTCGTGCGCACCAGGAAGAGGATCCTTTCCCTGCATAGTAGGAAGATCAGGGCCGAGTAGGTGATGCCGCCGACAAGGATCTCGCTGACGAGGCGCGCGGCCATCGACCAGTCGCTGAGCGCCGAGGACGTCGCGAGGACGGCGACGAGCATGCCGAGATAGGCGGCGATCGGCCTCAGGAACTGACCGAAATATTCCGGAATGCTGAGCCCGATCAACCGGGAAACCATCCACAATGTGGCGGGCCATAGCATCAGCACTTCGAGCATCAGCGCGAAGACGATGGTCGATACGCCGTAAGGGTAGAGAATAAACACGGTCGCGATGGTGACGATGTTGCGCACCAGCTGATAGTAGAACCACCAGTCGGATTTACCCTGGCTGGTGATCAGTGATGCCTGGATCACGCCGATGCCGCCCATGAGGCCGATCACGCAGAAGAAACGAACCGGCCAGATCGCCGCCGTCCAATGTGCTCCGAAGATCAGCGGAATGGCGTCGTCGGCAACGGCGGCAAGCCCCATGAAGGCGGGGAAAGACACGAGAGAGCAGCCGAAGGTCGCCATCAGGAAGGCTTCGCGGACCTTGTTCTGGTCATGCTGCAAAGACGAAAGCAGCACGTGGCTGACCGAGGTCAGGCCGCCGGCGACGACATTGTTGAGCATTTCATAGAGCCGCCGGGCGAAATTATAGATGCCGAGGGCAGCCGGGCTTACCAGCGTACCGATGATCAGCTGGTCGAGATTCATCGTCTGCAGGAAGCGGTTGCCCGAGGCAAAAATGCCGTAATGCAACAGCTCTTTCAGGCTCGAGAGCTTGATCCGGACGCCGGGCACCCATCTAGCGCCCCAGAAGGCCGCAATGCAGGCCGCAGCAGGTGCCGCGATCTGCGCGATTGCGAGCGCCCAAATCCCGAAACCGGCGAGGATCAACGATAGGCAAATGGTCGCGGATACGGCGGTTGCGATCGCGGTGCGCGCGGCCGCCAGATGAAAGGACATCGTCCTGCCGATGAGGGCATTGGGAACGATGATCATCATGTCGAAGAAGATTTTCAGTCCGATGATCATCAAAAGATTGACGATCTCATCGTGTCCGACCCAATGGGCAACGGTCGAAGACAGCCCAAACAGCGCGGCGTAAAGAATGGCGGCCGAGAAAAACGAGAGCCAGAAGACCGTATCGAGATGGCTGCGCCGGATCGATTTCTGCTGGATCAGCGCCTCACCGAAGGCGGTGGGGCCAAAGCCGGCGGTGAAGCTGACGATGGCGAAGGCGAGGGCCACGAGGCCGAAATCTTGCGGCAGAAGAAATCTCGAGGTCACGACGAAGACGAGACTGTTCAGCGCTGTCGGGATCAATGTGTCCAAGGCCGACCAGAATGCGCCTCTCAAGGCTGCCCGCGATCGGTTTTCACTCAGATGGTCAAAGACGATTTCATCCGCTTCGGAAGCCAGCAACCGCATACCTCGCCTTTTCGATTGTCGACCGAGGCAGGCATTCTCCCGCATCGATCAATTGCCGTGCCGCCATCTTGCGATGGAACATCTGGCGTACTGGAGGCTTGATCTAGGCCAGGTCTTCTATTTGTCTAGGGACGATTATTGCATTGCAACATTGCGTTGCTGAAAATGATCTCGCGATCAAGGTAGACGCGAAATCTGTTTCCTGAAGGCGACGGGAACGTGCGATCTATTGCGCGGCAGAGCGAACCCGCGGCTCTTCCCATTCGATCTCTGCAGCGGCATCCACCTCGGAGTGGTCCTCGAAGCCGTCCATCTCATAGAGATAGCCTTCCAGCATGTCGCAGGCGCGTTCGGTGGCGCCGATCTTTGCCTGTGTTTCGCTGATGGCCGTGGCGATCGCCTTGATGCGCGCGCGCAGCATGTGGCCGACGACATCCTTGCCCGGGCGCTGGCCCAACCGGTCGAGATGAAGGCTGATGCGGTTGGAGTGCCGCTCAAGCTCGCTCTTGCTGAAATTCGCCTTGCGAATTTCCTCGAGAAGGCTCGCGCGCATCTTTGCGACGGGATCGAACGTGCCCGGCGCCCGTTCGTCCAGCACGATTTCGGTAATGAGTTTCTCGATCGCGACCAATGCCTGCAGGTCGACGGCATCGGTCAACTCGACATCATAGCCGGTGTCGTCAAACACCTTGCGGCGCACGGGATCCAGAAGCAACTCATAGGCCTTCTGCAGCCGTGCGAAGGCATCGGTGTCGCCGCCGGAATCCGGATGAGCCGCCTTCGCGCGCTTGCGATAGGCAGCCTTGATCTGTTCCTCGTTCGCATCGCGCGCAACGCCGAGAATATCGTAGGGATCAGTCACTCCAACTCCTGCCGCCGCTTAATCCTGTTTACCGGGCCTTTGCCGCCGATCTGACCGGTAGGGCTTAGACTTCCTGTCGAGCCGTTTCAATCGGCCCCGGGCCTATTTGTACCATCACAAAGGCAGAGTTTGGACAAAAAGAGCTGTGTGTCAAAGACGAATTGCCTCTTCTGCGCAATTGGCCTGTTTCAAATCGTCCGGTCGAAGAAGGCAGTCGAGCGCGCTTGCTTGAGTTGGTAAAGTTGGGCTGGACGATTGCTGCCGCGGCGCATTTTCCCCGCGAGCGGCTCGATGAAATCAACTTCCGCCATGCGCTTTCTGAAAGCGGATTTATCAAGAACGCGGCCAAGAAGCCGCTCGTAGACGGTCTGCAGTTCGCTCAGGGTGAAGGCTTCCGGCAAAAGGTGCACGGGCAAGGTCGTG
Source organism: Rhizobium sp. NPDC092011 (assembly GCF_044756305.1). Lineage (NCBI taxonomy): Bacteria > Pseudomonadati > Pseudomonadota > Alphaproteobacteria > Hyphomicrobiales > Rhizobiaceae > Rhizobium > Rhizobium sp. NPDC092011. The sequence goes on along the minus strand of NZ_JBIVSO010000001.1, from coordinate 362,545 downwards.
TATTCCACCTTGTTGCGCAGCCGCGTGACCGCCGCCTTCAAAATCGCGGTGTGATCGAAGGCAAGCGAGGCCATTGTCGCCTCGTCGCTGATCGAATGCCAGGCGACGTCGGTGACATTGCCGCCTTGCGTGGGGATGACGGCATTCTGCGTGATCAAGGCCATATAGGTCACGCTCAGGCTCCAGCCGCGTGGATCGCGTGTCGTATTTCCGAAAACGCCAACTTGCTCGAAGTAGGGCGTCGCGACCCCTGTCTTATCGGTCAGCACACGTTGCGCCGCCGTTTCGAGGTCCCGGTCTTCATCGACGTGAATCCAGCCGCCGGGCAGGGCCCAGCTGCCGACAAACGGCTCCGCACCGCGCTTTGTCAGGAGAACTTCAAGCCCGTCCTGCGTCAGTGCGAAGATTGCGAGATCAACCGAAACGATCGGTCTTGGGTGAATATCTTCAGGGTTGCTCATGGCTTCGACCATACGGCAACGGGCTCTTAGTGTAAAGTTTCAACTAACTTAGTTGACAAAATACAATAAGTGATGTTTGTTCGCCTCATCGCAGTTTGCAGCGCCACTTTTCAGGAGGCAGTCATGTTCGGATTTCGTTTCATCAAGGCTCAACCGACACAGTATGTGATCCAGTATCGCAGCGGCCGGCCGCAGCGAGAGGGCGCAGGGCTTTCGTTCTGGTATTTCGCCCCGTCGACCTCGCTGGTCGTGGTGCCGACGGCAAGCGTCAACGAGCCGTTCATCTTTCCCGAGGTGACCTCGGACTTCCAAGAGGTGACCGTTCAGGGGCAGATCACCTATCGCATTGCCGAGCCGAAACGAACCGCCGAACTGCTCGATTTTTCGCTGAGCGCCAAAGGTGTTTACGGATCGGAAGACCCACAAAAGCTGTCGCAACGCTTGATCGACCAGGTTCAGGTCGTCATGCGTGCCGAAGTTCAGGCCTTGTCGCTGAAGGAGGTGCTGGCCGCCGGCGAGTTGCTCGTCGGGCGCGTGGCGGCGGCGTTGCATGATCACCCGGTGCTGCAGGCGCTGGGTCTCGAGCTGCTCAGCCTGTCGATCCTGGCGGTGAAGCCCAAACCGGAAACCGCAAAGGCTCTGGAAGCCGGGGCGCGCGAAGCGCTGCTGCGCAGCGCCGACGAGGCAATCTACGCCCGGCGCAACGCAAGCGTCGAGCAGGAACGAACCATCAAGGAAAACGAGCTGGCGACAGAGATCGCCGTCGAGAACAAGAAACGTCAGGTCCGCGAGGCGCAGATGGATGCGGAACGTTCGGTACAGGAACGGCGGCTGCAGATCCGTCGGGAGGAGATGACCGGCAAGATCGCGCTTGAAGAGCAGAACAAGGCTCTGGTGGCTCTCGCTTCGGGTAATGCTCGCGAGGAGGCCGACGCGAAAGCTTATGGGCTTGCCGCCATGATGAAGTCGTTCGGCGACGCGGATCCCAAGATGCTGCAGGCACTGGCCTCGGTCGGCATGGATCCGGGCCAGCTGATGGCGCTCGCCTTCCGCGACCTTGCCGACAACGCCACCAAGATTGGGCAGCTCAACGTCACCCCCGATCTCCTGCGTGAAATACTGCAGCCACAGGCAAGGGGGTGAGCCATGTCGGCCTCGGACGATAAAAGGGTTGCGGACAGGAAGATCGTCCTGATCGTGCGCGACACCCGTCTCGACGAACTTGTCGCGCGCTTCAACACCGTTCAGCAGGCGCAATTCTACGTCGAACATTTAGGCGCGGATTTCGACGACTATCTGGCGGAGCAGCAGCACTATCAGGCGGCGGTCCGCGATGTCGAGGCCAGCCTGCGAGACATTGCCAGGGTGCAGAGGCTCAATCGGCGTTATCTCGCTAACTTCACCTTCGGCGCCGATGATCTCGTCGTCGTGCTGGGGCAGGACGGGTTGGTCGCCAACACGCTGAAGTATCTCGACGGCCAGAATGTGCTTGGCGTCAATCCCGATCCCAAACGATGGGACGGCGTCCTGCTACCGTTCCAGGCGGCCGATGTCCGCAAGGTTCTACCCGAGGCCTTGGCCCAGCGCCGGCCACTCAAGCGCGTCAGCATGGCAAAGGCTGCGCTCAATACCGGCGAGGTGCTCTACGCGGTCAACGACCTCTTCATCGGCCCGCGCAGCCATGTCTCGGCGCGTTACGACCTGCATGTCGGCGAAAGGCACGAACGGCAATCGTCGAGTGGTATCATCGTTTCCACAGGCATGGGGTCGACGGGATGGTTGAAAAGCCTCTACGCCGGTTGGGCGGGAGCGGCCGCGAGTTGCGGCCTTGAGTTGCCGGCAGGCATTGCCGACGCTTCGTTTCCCTGGGACGCCGAGTTCCTGCACTATTTCGTGCGGGAACCGTTCCCGAGCCGTACCACAGGCGTTTCGCTGGTCTCGGGGCAGATTGGAACGGAGATGCCGATGACTGTGATGTCGGAGATGGCCGAGCATGGGGTCATCTTCAGCGACGGCATCGAAACGGACTTTCTGCCCTTTAACGCCGGGACCTTGGCGACGATCGGTCTCGCGGAACGCCAGGGATTGCTGGTGACGTAACGACAATCGGCCCGCTTCCTGGAAGGAAGCGGGCCGATCATGAGGGATTTCAGGCTTTTAAGCAGCTGAGAAGGGTACTGCAACGAAGGTTTTGTCGCCGTCACGTTCGATCAGCAGCAGGACGGATTTACGGCCATCCTTGCCGGCCTTGGCGACGGCCGTCTGCACCTCATGGGCGTTGCGCACCGGTTGGTCGTTGACGGAGACGATGATGTCGCCGGTCTGGATGCCGGCGGCGGCGGCCGGCTTGTCCGGGTTGACGCTGGCGACCACCGCACCCTCGACGCCACGGGGCAGATTCAACTGCTGGCGGACATCGGGCGTAAGGTTGGCGAGGCCGACGCCGATGCTCGGCTGGTTTGAAGGCTGCACCTTGCCGTCGCCATTCTCGTTTGAAGCCTGCTTGGTGTCGTCATTGCCGCCGATGGTGACGCTGACATCCATGCTCTTGCCATCGCGCCACAGGGTGACCGAGCGCTTGTCGCCAGGAGCAAGATCAGCGACGAGCCGTGACAGGTCCTTCGGCGTTTTGACTGTCTCGTTGCCGACAGCGGTGACGATGTCGCCGCTCTTGATGCCGGCACGGGCCGCCGGCGTATCGTCGGTGACATTGGCAACCAGCGCGCCTTCCGTCTTCGACAGGCCCATGGCGTTGGCGACATCGGAGGTCACCGGCTGTATCGCGACACCGAGGTAGCCGTGATCGATCGACCCGTTCTTTTCCAACTTGGCAACGATCGCTTTGGCTTCATCGGAAGGAATGGCGAAGCCGACACCGACGCTGCCGCCGTTTGGCGAATAGATCGCGGTGTTGATGCCGACGACATTGCCTTCACGGTCGACAAGCGGGCCGCCGGAATTGCCGTGGTTGATCGGGGCATCGATCTGGATGAAGTCGTCGTACGGGCCGCTGTGCAGGTCGCGGCCGCGAGCCGAGACAATGCCGGCGGTAACGGTCGTGCCGATGCCGAACGGATTGCCGATCGCCAGGATCTGGTCACCGAGTTTCAGCTTGTCGGAATCGCCCCATGCGATGGTTGCGAGCGGCTTCGGCGCTTGAATTTTCAATACGGCGAGGTCGGATTTGGCATCGGCGCCCAAGAGCTTGGCCGGCAGTTCGGTGCCGTCATCGAGTGTCACCTTGATGTCGACGGCGTTCTGGATGACGTGATTATTGGTGACGATGATGCCGTCAGGGCTGATGATGAAGCCGGAGCCGAGCGCCATCGCGTGCTGGCTCTGCTGCTGGCGCGGTGCCTGCTTCGGGAAGGGAATACCTTGGTTTTCGAAGAATTGGCGGAACTGTTCATCCATCGGCGAATTGCTGCTGTCGGCGCTCGTGTCGGTCGCCTTCATGGTTGTGGTGACGGTGACGACGGCGGGCTTGTCGGCATCGACGATCGGAGCAAAAGAGCCGCCGGGTGCGATGATGCCTGCCGGCTCGGCAGCGGCGGCAACGCTTGCCGAGGTGCTAAAGGCGAAAGGCAGGGCGCCTGCGCCGACGATGATGGCGGCGCCGACGATGGCGGCGGTGCGGTGTTTGCGAAGAAGAGATGACATGGCAAAAGTCCCTTGCGAGATTGTTGGCGAATTGGCGTCTTGTCCATGTCCGGGACAGGCGTCGAATGGAGTCGCGCCAATGCGTTCCGGGAGCCTTTGTTTCCCGATTTTACTTTGGGGAAGCGAAGTATAAAACTGAACTGGCGCTGACGTTTAATATGATCCGCCAAATGACTTTTACAAATTAAATATTGATCATGTTTTTATTGCCGAATTTTAAGATATTACATGAATTTAATGTTGTTCGGCCGGAAAATCTCCATATTTAAGGCTGCGGTGCAGGCCATCGCTTGAGCGCTTCCGTTCCAAGCTCGGTCAAGGCGTAGACGCCGCGATCGACGCGCTCAAACCAGCCGTAGACGTTATCTCTCAGAATTTGCGGGGCCTTCGGTGCGGTTTCACGCATCTCCTTGGGGCGTTGCGCGCCGTTTTCGATCGCAGCGGCGCAGGCAAGGGCCTGCTGGCGATAGGCGGTCATGATCGGCTTGCGCGTGCTGCCGCCGAGGGCCGGATCGCCCTTGCGCCGGCGGTGTTCTTCAACAAGGCGTGATCTGCGCCGTGCATTCTTGCGTGGCATCGGCGCGACCGGGCTGACCAAGATATCGACGACATCGCTGTCCGATACCGTCAGCATGCCGAAGCCGAGCCTTCGGCAAAGATCGCGGAAGCGGCGATCACCTTCTCGCCCCTTGCCCTTTGCCGAGACGCGGGCGGCGATCCAGACCTCGTCACTTGCGGCGGCCCGATCCACAGCTTGCAGGATGAGCTCGAGGTTGAAGCTCATCTTCAGTTCGCAGATGACGACAAGCGGTGGCTCGCCGTCATTCAGCCCGACGAGGTCGCAGCCACCGATCTCGCCCTTTACGGCATAGCCGGCGGCTTCGAGAAATGTCTTGATGGGGAGATAGAGCGCCGTTTCCAAATCTGCCTCCGGGCTGTGCACATCCGGCTATTTCTATCCGATTCGGTTAACCAGAAAGTCGATAAAGGCGCGGATGCGGGCCGCCAGGTGCTCGTGGCCGGCATAGACGGCATGGACTTGCTCTATGTCTTCCGGGTTGAAATCTTCGAGAACCGTCACGAGCCTGCCGGCGTCGATATCCGACTGGGCATGGAATTGGCCGATCCGGGCAAGGCCCATGCCCGAAACGCAAAGGCTGCGGACGGTCGGTCCATTATTGGCCTGCAAGTTCCCCTGCACAGTCTTGACGAAATGTGTGCCGCTCCTTGGATCGCGGAAGGGCCACCCTTCTGCGGTCGGGCGAAAGTTGAAGGTCAGGCAATTATGATCGTCGAGTTCGTCCGGTGTTTTCGGCAGGCCGTTCCGCGCGGCATAGGAGGGGGCGGCAACGATGACGCGGCGGCTCTCCATGAGCTTGCGAGCCTTGAGTGAGCTGTCCCGCAAGGAACCGGCGCGGATGGCAACGTCGGCTCGCTCCCCGACGATATCGATGACGCTGTCCGTCAGGGAGATATCGAGTTCGATCTCCGGATAGCGCTGCAAGAAATCGGGCATGATCGGGACAATGCATTGCACCCCGAAAGCAACCGAGGCGCTGACGCGCAACAGGCCGCGAGGGATGGTGGCGCCGCCGGATGCCACAATCCGCTCCGCCTCCTGAATATCCGCCAGGATCGCCCGCGCTTTTTCGAGGTAAATCTCTCCTTCGGGCGTCAATTGCAGCGAACGGGTTGTGCGCACCAACAGGCGCGTGCCCAGCCGCTCCTCCAACCGGGTGACGAGCTTGCTGACGGCGGAGGGCGAAAGGCGCAGTTTGCGGCCAGCCGCCGAAAAGCTTCTCGACGTCGCTGCCTGAACGAAGACATCCATCTCGCCGGCACGATTGTCCAAGCTTGCCTCCTAGCTTTGAATTTAATTCATAAGTGTTGAGGTAATATAGGTGATTATCGATTGAATGTCCCGGCCTCATATTCCCTCCCGAACAAGAACCAACACAGCCGAGATTTCCGGCTGCCTTCTCGATCGGGTGAACCCATGCCTCTCGCACTTTTTGCGTTGACGATCGCGGCCTATGCGATCGGTACAACCGAATTCGTTATTGTCGGCCTGCTACCCACCGTGGCGACCGACCTCCATATCAACCTGCCGCTTGCCGGCCTCATTGTCAGCGTCTATGCGCTTGGCGTCACCTTCGGCGCGCCGATCCTGACGGCACTGACCGGCCGTATCGAGCGCAAGCCGCTGCTGCTTGGCCTGATGGCGCTGTTCATCATCGGCAACAGCATGGCGGCCTTGAGCCCGTCCTATGCGCCGCTGCTGGTCGCGCGCGTGCTCTCAGCCTTCGCTCACGGCGTATTCTTCTCCGTAGGCTCGACGATCGCGGCCGATCTCGTGCCGGAGAACCGTCGTGCCTCGGCGATCGCCATGATGTTCATGGGTCTGACCGTTGCCATCGTCACTGGCGTTCCCCTGGGTACGTTCATTGGCCAGACCTTCGGCTGGCGCGCGACTTTTGCGGCTGTCGCGGGCCTCGGTATCGTCGCTTTTGCCGGCATCTTGCTGTTGCTGCCTTCCAATCTCAAGAAAGCGCCGCCTGCGAGCATTGGTGAGCAGATTGGAGTGCTTGCCAGTGGTCGGTTGCTGATCGTCTTTGCCATGACCGCGCTCGGTTACGGCGGCACCTTCGTCGCTTTCACGTTCCTGGCTTCCATCCTGCAGGAAGTCACCGGGTTTGCCGCCTCGGCCGTCAGCCTCATCCTGGTGGTTTACGGTATTGCGATCGCAATCGGCAACGTCGTGGGTGGTCGCCTTGCCAACGGCAACCCGGTTCGGGCTCTGATTTGGCTGTTTGCCGCCCAGGCGGTCGTGCTTGTCCTCTTCAGCTTCACCGCCGTCTCGCCGTGGCTTGCAATCCCGACGCTCGCAGCTCTCGGCTTTCTGTCATTCGCCAATGTGCCGGGCCTGCAGCTTTATGTCGTCCAGCTTGCCCGGCAGGTTCGCCCCGCCGCCGTCGATGTAGCCTCGGCGCTCAATATCGCCGCCTTCAACCTCGGCATAGCCGCAGGTGCCTGGGTCGGCGGTCTGGTGGTGGAATCCTCGCTGGGCCTCAGCGCCACACCCTGGGTCGGTGCGATTCTCGTCGTCGCTGCCCTGCTGTTTACCCTCTGGAGCGGCGCACTCGATCGCCGCTCGGCTTCCGCAACGCAGGCCGTTTCCTACGCCGCCTGATCACGATCTAAAGTAAAGGACTATTCCAATGGAAATCGTCAACGCCAACGGCGCATCCATCCCAGCTCTCGGCTTCGGCACGTTCCGTATGCCTGGCCCGGATACCCAGCGCATGGTGGACTATGTGCTGCGTAATGGCTATCGGCACATCGATACCGCCCAGATCTACGGCAACGAGGCTGACGTCGGCGACGGTATTCTGCGCTCGGGCATCGCTCGCGCAGATCTGTTCCTGACGACGAAGGTCTGGGTCGAGAACTACTCTCAAAAAGCGTTCGTCGCTTCGGTCGACGAGAGTCTGAAGAAGCTGAAGACGGACTACGTCGACCTCCTGCTTCTGCATTGGCCGAACGATGCCGTGCCGCTTGCCGAGCAGATCGGTGCATTGAACGCAGTCGCAAAGGCAGGCAAGGTTCGCCATATCGGCGTTTCCAACTTCAACCGGACCTTGATGCGCGACGCGGCGCGCCTCAGCGATTTGCCGCTCGTCAACAACCAGGTCGAATATCACCCCTATCTCGACCAGTCGCTTGTCATGGAGACTGCCGCCAGCCTCGGTATGTCGGTAACCGCCTATTATGCCATGGCTGATGGCAAGGTGCTTTCGGACCCGGTGCTGAAGGACATTGCCGGTCGACAAGGAAAGTCGATTGCCCAGATCGTTCTTCGCTGGATCGTCCAGCAGGGGTTGATCACCCTCTCCAAGACGGTGTCGGAAGCCCGCGCGGCAGAAAATGCTGCCATCTTCGATTTTGCGCTTTCCCAGGACGAGATGGCTGCAATCCACGCGCTCGCGCAGCCAAAAGGCCGGATCGTCAGCCCTGAGGGGCTCGCACCGGTCTGGGACGAGGCCACGTAACTCTCGGAAGATAATGAAGAAGGGGGCCATTCAACGGCTCCCTTTTTTACGGATGATTTCAGGCCTTGAAATCCAGCTTGACGTCACAAGCGCCGATCGAGGCGGGCAGGAGCGGTTTGCGGATGCGCTGGCCGAATTGCCGTTGAAAGCCGAAGATATTGCCGATCAGGCTCTTGGTATAGAGGCCGGGGCCGCTGGAATAAGTGCGCCAGCCTCCGTCGACGGCTATATCGCCCGCCTTGACGCGAGCCCAGTCCGCAGAGGCGCGATAGCGGTCGTCGAAGGCCGCGTCGCTGCTGCTGAAATAGGTGTTGCGCTGGCGCAGCGATGCATGCTCCAGCCTGCCGCTGACGGCGATCGGATTGGCGAGCGCCAGTGCTTCCCACACGGCTTCCGCGTCGTCGTCGAGTGCCAGTGCTTCGCAGTAGCGCAAATGGGCATGCACATACATGAGGCCGATTTCGCGGCCGAAGAAGGATGAGGATTCGGCGCGCCGGAACAGCTTTTCCGGGCCGCCGGAATAGGTCGCCGGCTTTTCCATCAAACGCACGCCATCCGGGAACAGGAGGTTCTCGCGGATGATCTTCATGTGCGCATGGCGCTGATCGGGCGTGAACAATCCGCCGATCATCGGTTGGGTCATTGCAATCAGCGAATAGTGCAGTCCCGTCCTTGTATCGTCGGGATGCAGCAGCAGTTCGACGCCGTCATGGCTCGGGTCGAAGACGCCGTAGCCGGCGACGATGCCGTCGCGCATCAGCAGCCGGTTGAAATCGGCGCGCATGGCGGCGGCCGTTGCCTGGAGCGACTGTGCCTCCTCGTTGCGGCTGGCAAGCGTCAGGATATTGGCATAGCGCACCAGCTGTTCATACAGGAGCGAAACGGTCCAGCTGCTGACCATCCAGTCACGCAGGTGCGGATCGGCAGGCTGCAGGCTGTCGTTCCAATCGCCTTCGCCATAGCGAATGAGGCTGGTCCCCGGCACGAAGCGGCTGCGCACGGTGTCGAGCAGCTTCTCGACGTGATCGGAGATCGTCGCACGTTCCGAGGTCAGTTGTACGGTATCGTCGGCCCGCCACGGCACCGTTTCGGCAAGCAGGGTGATGTCGCCGGTGGCCTCGATATAGTCGCACAGGGCCTTCAAAGGCCAGACGACGATGTCGCCATGCGCCTCGCCGGCGCGGATATTGGAGTAGGGCTCCAGCATGAACCACTGAGGCCAGTCGCCGCGATCCCGATACTGCTCGGAGAACAGCGTGATGAGAATCTGTCGGACCTCTTCGTCATGCTCATAGGCGAGCAGGAACTCGATCGGCCCCTGGCAGACATCGCGCGTTCCCCAGGCCGCGCCCGTATATTGCTCCAGCCCATGCGGCACGCTCAGATGCACGATGGCGTCGTGCGCGATCCAGGGCACCATGACGGACTGTGCCGCCACATCCCGACCATCGCCTTCGATACGCGCACCGCGCGTCACGTGGCTCCAGAAGCGTTGCGCGGTCGCCAGCATCTCGCTGCTCTCCACACCCTTGGCATAACGTGCCGCAAAAGCCTCACCGGCCGCGGCGTCGGCCATCGAACCGGTAACGGCAAAGCGGAAGGTCTGCGTGGGATGCGACTTCAGCGCGATGAACGGACCATTGCGCGAGATTCCGTCGCCATAAAGCAGCTCGTCGCCGCCGATGGCCTCGAAGGCATCCGGCGTCGACGTGACGAGATGGTAGGCCGCATTCGGATAGCGGTCCCATAGCCAGGAGGGTTGCGGGCGGAAGGAAATCTTCTTGTTGGCGGTATCGATGGCGATATTGGCAACGGCTTCATAGTCGCGTTCGCCAAGGACGATATGGCCGAAGACGAGGAAGCGGCAGGCGTCGCCTTCGACGGTGACGCTCCACTGCATGGCCGGATCGTCGCCGGACGCGATTGCCGATACGGAAATGGTGCGGCCCAACAGACGATAAGTCCAGCTCACGTCGCTGAGGCCCATCTCGAAAGCCGAGGGTACGCCGAGCAGACGCCAACCTTCGCCGAGATCGACGAGAATGCGCAAACCGCTCGCCCGCGTCAGATTGTAGGGGTCGCGGGAGACGGAGAAGAGCTTATGGAAAGAGGTGTTGCCGATGGTCAGCTGCGCGGCGAAAATACCCTGCATCCAGCAGGTGGCTGCCAAGGTCTTGTCGTCGAGGAGCATGTTCTGCCCGCTGCGGATGATGGATCCGTGGCGGCGAGCCACGAGATGTTCCTTGTCAGCGAGCACGACATGTCTGTTGTGCGCCCCGTCGGGCACAAAGAAGGAAACGAGCTTTCCGTCCACGTGCTCCTCGAGCATGCGCTTGGGGTAAAGCGCATCGATTTCGGACTGACCGAGGCTCGCGCTGACGGCGAGAGGCGCGTCCTGGACGAGGCTGCGGGCAGGTTGCGTGGCGGCGATCGTGTCCTTGGCCAGTGCGCCATGTAATGCCGCGAGCTTGTCGAGGCGGGCAAGATCGGCATCGCTTGACGCCGCCGAATGGTCGGCGACGAACAGGCCAAAGAAGGTCGTGGTCGCCGGGGTGGCCGGTGCCAGCGTCAGCGGCTTCGACTGGATCGCCGGGCAGGCAACCTCGTGCTGCCTGCGGATGCTCGGCAAGCCGGTGCCGAAGTCCGGTACCATGACGCCGTCATTGTCTTTCGATGGTACGAGGAGCTGGATTGCGTCTGTCGCGTAGGCTGCGGCTCCTTCCAGGCAACCTTGCGCCAGCCACGGATTGCGTCCACCGCCTTGCTTGAGGTTCTGTCTGTTCATGATGACAGGCCCGAAGACGGCATGGCCGGCAATATGGTGGTCGATATATTGCGAGGCATAGGCTTCGCTGTTCATCAGGAAGCCGCGGTCGCCCAGGCCGACATCCTGAAGAAGGACAACATCTGCCTCGATCGCCGCACCGGTCGAATTTTCGAGCGACACTTGCCAAAACCATGCGGTCTCGCTCGGATGAAGCCGAAGGCTGACGGTGTGTCTGATGCCTGCCGTTTCGCCGCTCCAGCAAAAGCCGCCTTCGGTATGGCCGAAACGCACTGCTGCCTTCGGTCCGACGATTTCAGCCGTTCTTGGCCCGGTGCCGCCAACGCGCAGATAAAGCCTGCCGATCCCGCCGTAAACGGGCGAGCCGAGCACCTGGTTGATCATGACGCCGCCCTGCTGGTCGGCGAAATCGATTGAGAACAGCGTACCGTTCGGCAAAGCCGAGGCCGAAAGACCGGCGCTGTTTCCAAGTGTGAGAAGACCGAGTTCTTCGCGACGGGGCGTTTGAAAGCTGCGATTGGCGTCGGACGACATAAGCGGTGTCTCGCTGATTCATGGATCGGATAGGGTGCACTAGATCACAAGGCGGCGCCCGATCATAGAAGGCAATTCGCCCTTCATCCGCGCAATCTTTCGTGACGGTCTGCACGCGATTTCCGCCTATATCCGGCGCAATTCACGCGATATAGGGCGCAAAGCGGGCTCGGATTCAGTGATGCGGAGGGTCTGCAACTTCATTGGCCGTGCGAAGCACGGTCGATAGATCGGCATCGTCAAACGCTTCCTTGGAGATGCCCTTTATCTTGAAACTCCTGCTTTCTCCGGCCGCGAGAGTGACGAGCATGTCGTCGACTTCGGCATTGGGGTTGATGCGATCGACGAACAGGCAGAGGTCACGCAGAAGCGATTGCGCCGTGACGGTCACGGTGATCCCATCGGGTGTCTCGGCGCTCTCGATGTCGAAGCGAGGCTGCGGATATCGCAGCTTCATATCCTTTTCGAAGAACCACCAGGCTTCGGCATCGCCGAGACGGGCGCGCAGATATTCCCGGCTGGGATCGCCGGGCTTGGCGACATCGCTCGGAATCTCGATATCGGTGTTCTCGAAGCGATCGCATAGGATGCGCCAGACATGATGGCGGGCAAGCAGCGTTCCGTCGAAGTCGAAGCGTTCGACGGTGAAGGGCACCCGCCAGAACAGCGTTGCATCGTTGACGGCGACGGCAGACAAGCCGTCGCCGCGCGGCTGGATGGTGAGGAGATGCGGCGCATAGCTGTGGCGCAGCGCATACCAAAGCGGCTTCTTTCTGCCGGCGCCGTCGATAGCGGCCCAGGAGGTGACAGGCCAGCAATCATTGAGCTGCCAGACGATGGTGCCCATGCAAGTCGGCCGGTGTGAGCGCATGTGGTCGATGCCGTAGCTGATGGCGCGCGCCTGGTTGAGCTGGGTGACGAAAAGCCAGTCGTCGAAATTTTGTGGATGCGGGAACCAGCCCTCCAATCCCATCAGCAGCTTGTCGTTGCCGCTTGTCGCCTTCTGATGATGCAGGACGCCCGGCGAGGCCGGGGCACGATCTCTCTCGCGCACGGATTGGCCAAGCGTTGCAAAGGTCGGCGGCGCCTGCCAGCCGAATTCGGAGCAGAAGCGCGGGATGTAGTTCCGGTAGGTCTCGTAGCCGACTTCGTTCCAGACATCCCAGATATGCCGGCAGCCATGCTCGTCGGCATTCGGCGCAATCTCCATGGAACCCGAATAGGGACTTCCCGCCCAGTAGGGGCGCGTCGGATCGATCTCGGCGACCAGTTTCGGCAAGAGATCGAGATAATAGCCGGCGCCCCAGGGGCGATTTCCGAGAACGTCCTGCCAGCCCCAGTCGAAGTAGCCCCAGATATTCTCGTTGTTGCCGTTCCAAATCACCAGCGAAGCATAGGGCATGAGCCTTGTGATCGCCTCGCGCGCCTCTGCCTCGACCTCGCTGTAGACTGGTTCCTCTTCCGGATAGGTCGCGCAGGCAAACAGGAAATCCTGCCAGACCATGATGCCGGCGGCATCGCATTCCTCGTAGAAGGTGTCGGTCTCGTAGATGCCGCCACCCCAGACGCGCAGCATGTTCATGTTGGCATCACGGGCCTGGGCGATCCGTTCGCGGTAGCGCTCGCGGGTCACGCGCGGCAGGAAACAGTCGTCGGGGATCCAATTGGCGCCGCGGGCAAAGACAGGCACGTCGTTGACGACGAGCGTGAAGGCGGAACCGATTTCATCCGGCGTCGTGTCGAGCCGCACGGAACGAAACCCCACCCGGCGCTTCCAGCCGTCAAGGGTTGTCGAATCCGATCCGACCAACTGCAGGTCAAGATCATATAGCGGCTGCCCGCCCATCCCATGCGGCCACCAGACCTGCGGATTGTCGATGCGGCACTCGACCAGAGCGTGGGTCTCGCCTTGTGCGACCCTGACCTCGGAACGCTTGCCGGCTACCGACAAGACGAGGGCGACGCTGTCGGTGCCGGTCTCTGCCCATTCGATTTCGACATGCAGGCGAGCAACGCCCTGACTGCCCTGCAGCGTGATTTCGGGGCGGATTGCGCCGAGACGCGCTTTCGACCAGCTCTCGATCACAATCGGTTTCCAGATGCCCGAGGTGACGACGGTCGGACCCCAGTCCCAGCCGAAATTGCAAGCCATCTTGCGGATGAGATTGCTCGGACCGGGGTAATTTTGCGGGATATCGGCGGCGCTGCCGAGCTGCCTGCGCACCTCTTCCCCGTGTTCGTAGGCGGATTGAAAATCAACGATCAGCTCGTTGCGCCCGTTCTTGAGGTTGTCGCCGATGTCGAAGCGGTAGCTGCGATGCATGTTGCGGGTTTCGCCGAGCAGCGTGCCGTTCAGCTCCAGGCGTGCAGCCGTATCAAGGCCAAGGCATGAGAGGTCGACGCGCTCGGCGTCATCGCCGTCCCAATCGAAAGCGAGGCGGTAACGCCAGGCCGCGCGACCGATCCAATCCTGCGATATCTCATTGACGTCGAGATAGGGATCGGTGATCAGCTGCGCCGTCATGAGATCGAGATGCACGTTGCCGGGGACTGCCGCAGCTATGGTATTGGGCAGCGTCGGTGCGGTGGAGGGCGCGCGGAGGCGCGAGATGGTCCAGCCGGTGTCGAGCGTCTGTCTTTTCATGTCATATATCCGTGATGAAATTGATGTTTCAAACAGCGTTTGGCGCAATGAAATGTGGGCCGGGCCGTAGATAGTGCTGGCGTATTACCCGCGACGTCGCGTCGCCCAGGCTATGACCCTCCGCTGAGCGCTTCCTCTCGATGTCAGCGATGCAAGGCATCATCTGTCCTCCACTGCTTGAAGACATATTGTCGGTCGACAAAAGCTGTCAAGCCGACCAGCCGGCGATATCGGAGCGAATGGTCGCAGTGCCGCCGGTATTTTGACAGCTACGGAAGATGGCAGGTGGGTCTCAACCCGCACCCGCCTGCAGACACGGCCACCGTATTGACGATTTCTTCGCGCGTCTCGAAAAATAAAATATGTGCCCTGTCGGAAAGTTGCTTCCGCCAACGTCCTTGGGCTAGCCCATCTCAAGGGGGCGATAATCAAATCCCGTTCGCAAGGAGACGAACATGACTGATGCAGCAGACCAGAAGCAATCTTCTCAACCCCGCGTGCCGGTTCGCGGTGGCGTGGTGGCCTATCTGACGGTAGATGGCGCGGTCAAGGCGGCCGAATTCTATAAGCGCGCCTTCGGCGCGGAGGAGGCATTCATGTTTCCGGTCGATGAAAAGGGCCGGACGATGCATATCCATCTCTACATCAACGGCAGTTCGGTCATGCTGGGCGACGCCTATCCGGAATATGGCCACGCGTTGGAGAAGCCGCAGTCTTTCGTCATGCAGCTGGTGGTCGAAGACTTCGACGCATGGTGGAAGCGAGCCGTCGACGCCGGATTGGAGGTTGTTGTTGAGCCGCAGGTGATGTTCTGGGGAGATCGCTGGGGCCAGATGCGCGATCCCTTCGGGGTCATCTGGGCCATGAACGCGCCCGTCAACGAATGATGTTGGAATGCCCTCGGTGCAGCCTTGTGCCGAGGGCTTTTTTCACCGCTGTTTTGAAATCTCTATCCTATTGTTTTTGACGCATTCCGGACGGAAAACCGCTGCGCACTTTTCCTGGAAATGCTTTATACCGCGAGCAGGGTCCGTGTCAGCGGATGGTCGGCGTCCAAGAGGCCGTCCAGTACAGAATAATGGTGTTTGTCCGGCTCGACCACCACAGCTGTCGCGGCGCCAAGCCCGACCCAGATATTGGCGAGCAATGCATTCTGCCGGACAAACTCTGCGCGTTCGGCTCCGCCGACCCAGCAGGTCAAGCGGATGGTGCCGACCGGCTCCAACAACGCCGGGCTTTCAGCCTTCGCTTCGGCATCATCGATGCGAAGCTCCTTGTTCATGCTGCGCTTCATGATCGGACGCAAATCATGCACGCCGGAGATAGCCAGGACATGACGGATACGCTTGAGGATCGGCTCGCCAAGCGGCGATGTGGTCGTCATCATGCGTGCCGCGAGTTGCCCGCCGGCCGAATGTCCCGTCACAATGATGGGGCCGTCGACCATCCCGGCCGCCGCCGTGACTGCTGCGCCTATTTCCCGTCCTATCCCGCCGATGCTGTTTTCCGGGCAAAGCGTGTAGGACGGCATCGCCACCGCATAGCCGGCCACAATCGCGCCCGCTGCCAGATGCGACGAGTAGCTCTTGTCCGTCAGCAGCCAGTAGCCGCCATGAACGAAGACGACCAGACCCTTCGGCTCCCCTTCGGGCAGAAAGAGGTCGAAGCGATTGCGCTCACCGGGGCCATAGGCAATGTCGAGTTTTGCGCGGCCGGCCGCAGCTATGCTGTCCCGGAAAGACCGGGCAGGCTCGATCCAGGCGTCCGGCCATCGGTCGCCATCGACGATGTAGGCGCTGTTGGTGTAGGCGCTGTCCCAATCAGTGACCTTGAAATAGCTCATCTGCGGCTCCCTAGAGCCGGATTCAGATTTTAGGTCTGCTCGACCTAAAATCTGAATCCGCTCTAAAATCAAAGAGGTAGAGCATGATGTCGCCCGAAAACCGCGCGCAATTTTCGGCATCATGCTCTAGCGGTTCGGCGATCAACATGACGGGAATCAGGTCACTGCCGAGCGAACGGCAAAACGCTGATCGCGCCAAGATCCACTGGTCAGAATTTCCTCGAGCACCGAGGCCGCCAGCCATACGTCGCGATAGCTGACATAAAGCGGCGTAAAGCCGAAGCGCAGTGTCGAAGGCGCGCGGAAATCACCAATGACGCCGCGCTCGATCAGCGCCTGCATGATCTCATAGCCATTGTTGTGGGTGAAGGAGACCTGGCTGCCGCGCTTCTCGCTGTTACGGGTGGTGTCGAGCACGACGCCGTACCCGCTGCACTTTGCCTCGACCAGCTGGATGAAGAGATCGCCGAGGGCCACGCTTTTTCTGCGCAGCGCGTTCATATCGACTTCGTCCCAGATGCTGAGCGCACCCTTCAGCGCCCTCAGGGAGAGAATGGGTTGCGTGCCGCAGAGGAAACGCCTGATGCCGACATCGCCGTCAAAGCCGCGCTCGAAGGCAAACGGGCGGGCATGGCCCCACCAGCCGCTGAGCGGCTGGACGATCGATTGGTGATGGCGATGCGCCGCATAGATGAAGGCCGGCGCACCGGGGCCGCCGTTCAGATATTTATAGGAGCAGCCGACGGCGAAATCGGCGTTCGCACCATCGAGATCGACCGGGAGCGCCCCGGCGCTGTGGCAGAGATCCCAGATGACCAGCGCGCCCGATGCCTGGATGCGCTTGGTCAGCGCTGCCATGTCGCGCAGTTCGCCATTCTTGTAGTTGACATGATTGATGAGGACGACGGCGACGCTGTCGTCAATCAGCTCTTCGATCGTATCCGCATCGCGGCCCTCGAGACGGAGCTTGACGCCGGGACGGGTCGAAGCGACGCCTTCGGCCATGTAGAGATCGGTCGGAAAGCTGTCGCCCTCGGCCACGATGACGTTGCGGTCCGGCCGCATCGCCAAGGCGGCATGCAGGGTCTTGTAGATGTTGATCGAGGTCGAGTCGGTCACGACCGTCTGGCCTTCCGCCGCGCCGATCAGCCGGCCGATGCGGTCGCCGAGTTCGAGCGGCAGATGAAACCAGCCGGCGCTGTTCCAGCTGCGGATCAGGCCATTGCCCCACTCTTCCATCGCTGCCTGACGCAGCTCGGCAAAGACTTCGTGCGACGCAGCGCCGAGCGAGTTGCCGTCGAGGTAGATGACGCCCGATGGCAGAGCAAAACGGCTGCGGAATGTGCGCAGTGGATCGGTCTCGTCCATAGCCTCGATGGCTGCGAGATCGGGAAGGCTGTCCATGATACTATGGCCTCTTGATTTATTCGCGAATGGTTTCCCGGGTGGCTGCCCCGCCGCGGCTGCGGCGGATGCTGGGTAGTGCCAGCATGATGAGCACGAACAGACCGGTTGCGAGCTTCAAATTCGGTGGCGGCATGCCGGCGGCAAGGCAGAGCGACACGAGCTGATAGTAGATGATCGCTCCGACGAAAGGCGCGAGCAGCTGGCGCAACACGGTCTGCTTGCCGGTGAAGGCCTCGCCGATCATAAGGGCCGCGAGGCCGTTGATCAGAATGCCGATGCCCATATTGACGTCGGCAAAGCCCTGCGACTGTACCATCAAGGCGCCGCTGGCGGCGGAGAATGCACTGGCGATGCCGACGCCGCCGATGGTTGCAGCCCAGACGTTGATGCCCTGCGCCTCGGCCATGTCGGGGTTGGAGCCAACGGCGCGCATGGCCGTGCCCTTTTCCGTCTTGAAGTAGAGGTTAAGTCCGATCAGCACGACGACGGCAAGCAGGCCGGCAATGACGATCTTGCTGGCGGGAAAACCAGGCTCCGTGAACGGCACGACGTCGAAGACGGTTGGCGAGCCGAAGACGGAGAGGTTCGACTTGCCCATGATGCCGAGATTGATGCTGTAAAGCATGGTCGACATCAGGATGCCGGCGAGCAGCGTGTGAATGCGGAAGCGCAGATGAATAAAGGCCGTGCAGCAACCGGCCGCAAGGCCGATGACGAAGGCGACTGCAATGGCGAGCGGCGGTGCGACGCCGGCGGCGAGCAATATGCCACAGACGCATCCGCCGAGCGGAAATGCGCCTTCACTGGTCAGGTCCGGAAAGCTCAGCATCCGGAAGGGAATCATGATCCCGAGGACGACGAAGCTCAGAATAAAACTCTGGGCCAGCGTGACCGGGATGAGCGAGACGAAGCTCGAAGCGGTTGTCTGAATGAAATCCATCATGATGTCAGCTCACCAGCAGCATGCGGTCGGTCTTGACGGCGAAGTGACCGATCAGTTCGGGCACGGTGATGCGCCGCTTTCCTTCCCCGGTAATTTCGAGATGTACGCGCCCGGCGTCGAGCATGATGATGCTGTCGCCGAAGTCGACGGCGTGCTGCATGTTGTGCGTGACCATCAGTGTCGTCAGCTTCAGCGCCTCGACGGTGCGCACGGTTGCCTGCATCACGATGTCGGCGGTGCGTGGATCGAGTGCGGCAGTATGTTCGTCTAGCAGCAATACGTCGGGTGAACCGCCGACCGCCATGATGAGCGACAGCGACTGGCGTTGACCGCCCGAAAGAAGCTCCACCTTGGTGTCGATACGGTTTTCCAGGCCAAGGCCGAGAACGGCGAGCCGTTCTTTATAAGCGGCGAGGCGGGCTGCGTTCAGGCCCGGCCGAAATCCCCGGCTCTTGCCGCGCAACTCCGCCAGAAGCATGTTTTCACCGACCGTCATGCTGGCGGCGGTTCCTTTCATCGGATCCTGGAATACGCGGGCAAGGCGCGCGGCGCGCTTGTGCACCGGCATATTGGTGACGTCGTTGCCGCTGATAAGGACCTGACCGGAATCGAGATTGAGAGCGCCGGAGATCGCGTTGAGCATGCTGCTCTTGCCCGCGCCATTCGAGCCGATGACGACACCGAATTCGCCAGTTTTGAGGGAGAGCGTCAAGCCATTGAGCGCGACCTTTTCGTCGGGCTGGCCTTTGTAGAAAACCTTGCGCGCGGATTTGATATCCAGCATCCGTGCCTCCCCTGCAGTGTAGGGTTATGAAATGGCGGCGTCCTTGACGCCGCCATGGATCGGATTGATCCGTCGAAAATGCCGCCGATTACTTCGTGAAGCAATTGCAATCGGCAAGCGAAGCAGGCACTTCGGCGCCGAATGCCTTCAGGACGGCCTTGTTGATCAGCGGTGCGTGGTCCTTGTAGGCGGGAACCGAGGGCTTGATGGTCTTCGGATCTGCGCCCTTCAGGATCTGCGCGGCAATCTTGCCGGCATTTTCGCCGACCTGGATGTAGTTGACGGCGAAGCTTGCCGGCACCACGCCATTGCGAACCGCGGCGTCATCAGAATTGACGATCGGGATCTGTGCCTGACGAGCGGCGGCGGCAACGGCCGGGATGGCGGGCTGCAGCAGGTTGGAGGCGGGCGTGTAGATCACGTCGGCCTTGCCGGCGAGCGAGGCGATACGCTGCTGGATGTCGTTGACGTTGTCGACGCCGACTGGCACGACTTCGAGACCGGCGGCTGGAGCGGCTGCCTTGACCTTGTCGATCAAGGCGACGTCGTTGGCTTCGCCCGGATTATAGGGCACGCCGATGCGCTTGGCATTCGGGATCAGCTTCTTGGTGAAGGTCAAGATCGCGGAAATATCCTGGAGGTCGCTCGAACCGGTGATGCCGACATCGCCAGCATCCCAGGACGGGACGAGCTTGGCAGCGACCGGATCGGTGACCGCGGTGAAGACGATCGGAATGCCGGAGCCGGCGAGCGCCTTCTTGGCGATCTGCGATACCGGTGTCGTGACCGTATACATCAGCTTGGGATGCTCGGCCTGGAGCTTGGCGATCATCTGCGGCACGAGCGATGCGTCGAAGCTCGTATTGCTTTCGGAATAAACGACATCCTTGCCTTCGACAAAGCCGTTCTCCGCCAAGGCCTTCTTGAAGCCGGCGATAGAAGCATTGAGCTGCGGATGCTCGCCGAAGTTGGCGATTGCGATCTTGATAGGTTCGGCCGACGCCGTGGTGATGCCAGCTACGAATGTGCCGGCGACCACGAGGCTGGAGAGCCATTTGGACGTAGATTTACGCATATTTTCCTCCCGGATGTGTCAAGGAGCCATGTTCCCTCAGGCTCTCTTGGCGAGGGATCATAGCGACTGCTGCACTCCTGTCAATTTAAGATATATGATATGCAGAGCGCAGACTTTTAATATATAATTTCTCGCTACGACGATTTTATATATAATCTCGGGTGGGAGACGACGGGGACGAGGACCATGCAAGACAAGGACGCGTTAAGCAAAACGGAGGCAGCCTATGCGCTGTTGCGACGCGACATCCTCAATACGAGGCTGAGGCCCGGCGCATCTTTGCGGCTTGGCGCTTTGCGGGATAGCTATGGCGTTGGCTGGACGCCGCTTCGCGAGGCGCTTTCACGGCTGGAAGCTGAGAAGCTGGTGACGGCTGTCAGCAATCGCGGCTTTGCCGTCGCGCCGGTTTCGCGCGCGGAGCTGGAAGACCTGATGCGGGCACGCATGGTCGTCGAAATGCCACTTCTTCTGGAGTCGATCGAAAAGGGTGGCCCGGATTGGGAGTCTGCTGTGGTGACCGCGCATTACCGCCTGTCGCGCTGCAAGATCGTGCCGGACGATGCCTCCGATGAGATGGCCGACGAATGGGACGAGAAGCATACGGCCTTTCATGCTGCGCTCGTCAGTGCGGCAACATCGAACTGGCTCCGGCGTTTTCAAGCCACCATCAGCGACCAGCTTCGCCGCCATCACCGTTTCCTCGGTCTCGCGCCGACGCAGCGTGCTGCCGCCGGCCTGACAATCGGCTATGAAAAAGCGGCAGCGGCCCTGCAGGATGCCATGGCGATCGAGCATCACACCGCGCTGATGGAGGCTGCGCTCGACCGTGATCTCGACCGCGCCAAGGCGCTGATGACCGAGCATATTGGCTACACGCTGCAAGTCTATATTCGCTCGGAGGACGATGAGGCAGGACGCGGAGCTTCAGAGTTGCGTGCGAGCGGTCGATCGTAGACTGGCAGAGCCTTGTCTTTGGCTGACCGAGCCATTTTAACAATGGCTTAGACCGTGGTGGCTCTGTTCAATGTGGTTTCAATCACTGCGACATCTCGGCTGCGCTGACGTTGCGGATATGCCGCGTGCCTTTGAGTGAAGGCTTTTCGCCGCTGATCATGGTCATTCCCAGCGGGCCTTTATTGCCAACATGGCCTGATAAAGCGGCTCATGCCCGTGCAACTCAACGCTTGAGCCAAGATTCCATGCCCTCGGCCGCCGCGCGCCCGGTAGCAAAGCAGGCGGTAAGAAGATAGCCACCCGTCGGCGCTTCCCAATCGATCATCTCGCCGGCCACGAAAATGCCGGGAAGCTTTCGCAGCATGTAGTGGCCATCCAATTCGCTCCAGCGGATGCCGCCGGCCGATGAGATTGCCTCGGCAATAGGCCTTGGTCTCAGCAATGGAATCGGCAAGGCCTTTATCAGGCGAGCCAGATCCTCGGGCCGCGAAAGGGCAGACGGCTCGGCAAGCTCACGAACAAGGCCAGCCTTCACGCCTTCTATTCCGGTAGCCTTGCGCAGGCGGTTGGAAAGGCTGGCTTTCGGGTCCTGACGCGCCAGATCGCGAGCCAGCCGTTCGGTCGTGCGGCCTGGCGTCAGGTCGACAAGGAGTGCAGCACGGCCTTGCTGAGCCAATCGGTCGCGAAGTGCGGCGGCGTGCGCATAGACGAGACTGCCCTCTATGCCGGTTTGCGAAATGACGAATTCACCGGGAAAGGTGCCGGCCTCCGAGGTCGCCGTCACGGCTTTGAGTGGCGCGCCGGCAAAGCGATCTCCGAACGGTGTGCTCCAGGCGACGTCAAAGCCGCAATTGGCAGGCTGAAAGCCGGCTATGTCTATTCCCCGGCTGCGAAGCCAGTCGACCCATGCAGCATCCGAGCCCAATCGTGGATAACTGGCGCCACCGAGCGCCAGCAGGGCAGCGTCATATTCAACGAAGCTTTGACCAGTCGGCGTTTCGAATATTAGCCGACCCTCGTCGAAGCCCGACCAGCGGTGGCGCGTCATGATGCTGACGCCCTGCGCCTCGAGCCGGGCCAGCCATCCGCGCAGCAGCGGCGATGCCTTCATCACCTTCGGGAATACACGGCCGGATGACCCTATGAATGTTTCCGTTCCCAATCCCTCGGCCCAGGCTCTGACGTCACTCGGCTTGAAATCATCCAGAGCAGCGCGCAGCTGCTGCGATGCCGCGCCAAAGCGGTTGGCGAAGGCGCCAAACTCTTCCGAATGGGTGATGTTCAGTCCGGACTTGCCCGCAAGCAGGAACTTGCGTGCAACCGTCGGCATGCTGTCATACACGGTGACACGATGGCCGGACGAAGACAGGGCTTCCGCCGCCATGAGCCCGGCGGGCCCGCCGCCGATGATTGCGATATGCTTCTCAGCCATAAGCCATCCAATGCCTGTTCCTGTGCGCTCTCTTGAGCCGGCCCGAGAGCGAAAGCAAGATCGTCACATTCTTTTCTCAACGAAGTCTGCGTCGAGATGGATCTTGGATTAGGCATAAATCCGCGTTTCAATCGATATAACTGTCTAGTTACTACGCCTATGAAAAAGCAGGGGACTGTCAACTTATGCGATGATCGGTTACTTATCGGCGGCAGGAGAGGCCGCCGAAGCCTTGAAAGACGCCGCCAGGAGCCATGATGCCGGAAGCCAAAACTGTAAAGCGCCGCACGAAGAGCGAAGACCCTGCAAAAGCAGATCAGGCATCCTCCAACGCCTCGGAACGGCCACGGCTCAGGGATGCGGAGCGCACCAGCAAGGCGATCCTCGCGGCGGCAACGAAAGAATTTGCTGAGCGCGGCTATGGCGGCGCGCGCGTTGATGCCATTGCCGAGCGCGCCAAGATCAACAAGCGGATGCTCTATCACTATTTCGGTGGCAAGGACGCGCTCTACGTCGCCGTTCTGGAAGGCAGCTACATCGCCATCCGCTCGGCCGAGGCGAGGCTCGATCTTTCCCATCGCGCGCCCGCCGATGGCATGCGGGAGCTTGTGGTTTTCACCTGGCAATATTTCCTGGATCACCCTGAATTCCTTGGCATTCTCAGCACGGAAAACATGCACAAGGCCCGCTTCCTGAAGCGTTCCGCGCGTATTTTCGAGCTACATTCGCCCTTGGTTTCTGAAATTGCCGGCCTGCTCGATCGAGGTGCCGCCGCCGGCGACTTCCGCCCGGACTGTGATCCGGTCAAGATCTATATGAGTATAGCGGCGCTCGGCTCCTTCTTTCTGACAAACCGCTGGACGCTCTCGACGATCTTCCGACGCAACCTCTCCGACAAGGGAGAGATCGACGCCTGGGGTGAGCATATCGTCGACGTCATCTTCGCCTATCTACGCCCCTAGGCACACTCCCGATACGAATTTCACATCTCCGACGAACCGCACTGCGGCCATGGAGGTTGGCCGTTGACAGCACCGCTTCGCCATGTCAGTTATGTAACTATATAGTTATTTACGGGAGGAATGACTCTAATGGCGACGAAGTCGATCGGTATCATCATGCACGGCATTACCGGCCGCATGGGTTACAATCAGCATCTGGTGCGTTCGATCCTGGCGATCCGCGAGCAGGGTGGGGTACAGTTGGCAAACGGCGATCGGCTGATGCCCGAGCCGGTACTTGTCGGCCGCAACGCCGAAAAGATCGAGGCGATCGCGCGCAAGCACGGTCTTTCCAAGACGACGACCGATCTCGACGCCGCTCTTGCCGATCCGAACAACACGATCTTCTTCGATGCCGGTTCGACGCAGATGCGTGTCGACCTGCTTGAGCGGGCAATTGCCGCCGGCAAGCACGTCTATTGCGAAAAGCCGATCTCCGAAACGCTGGAAGAGGCACTCTCGGTTGCCGCTTCCGCAGAACGCCGCGGCGTCAAGAACGGCGTGGTGCAAGACAAGCTGTTCCTGCCGGGCCTGCGCAAGATCGCCATGCTGCGCGACAGCGGCTTCTTCGGCAAGATCCTCTCGGTGCGCGGCGAATTCGGCTACTGGGTCTTCGAAGGCGATTGGGGTGTGAAGGCGCAGCGCCCCTCCTGGAACTATCGGAGACAAGAGGGTGGCGGCATGATCCTCGATATGCTCCCGCACTGGCGCTATGTGCTCGACAATCTGTTCGGCGAGGTCCGGTCTGTCAGCTGCCTCGGCGCCACGCATATCCCAAGCCGCGTCGACGAAAACGGCAAGACCTATGTCGCGGATGCCGACGATGCCGCCTATGCCACCTTTGAGTTGGAAGGCGGCGTTATCGCCCATATCAATTCCTCCTGGGCGGTTCGCGTGCGTCGCGACGATCTCGTCACCTTCCAGGTCGACGGCACCCATGGCTCCGCCGTCTGCGGCCTGATGCGTTGCTGGACCCAGCATCGGGTCAATACACCGAAGCCGGTCTGGAACCCCGATCAGCCGCAACCGATCAACTTCTTCGACACGTGGGACGAGGTGCCGGACACGCAGGTTTTCGACAACGGTTTCAAGGCGCAGTGGGAGCAGTTCCTGTGCCATGTCGCCGAGGATGCGCCCTGGAAGTTCACACTGCGCGAAGGCGCCAAGGGTGTGCAGCTCGCGGAACTGGCGCAGCAGAGCTGGGCCGAACGCCGCTGGGTCGATGTTCCAGCACTTTCTGCTCTCTGAGGGGGTGGCGCCATGACGAGAAGCCTTCGCTTGCCAATGGCCGGCGGCACGCTTGCCGATTTCGCGCTCACCAACACGCCGGTGAGCGCTCCAATCAAGCCAGCGGGTGGTCATCGCTTCAATCGCGTCGCCTATGCCGCCGCTCACATTGTGGTCGATCCCTTCGCCGACAATGATCCCTGGCTCGATCGCAATATCGACTGGGAGCGCACGATCGCATTTCGCGAATATCTCTGGGATCTCGGTCTTGGCGTTGCCGAGGCCATGGATACGGCGCAGCGTGGCATGGGTCTCGACTGGGCTGGCGCCAAGGAGCTGATCGCCCATGCGCAATCGGCGGCGCGTGGCCGACAGGACGCACTGATCGCCTATGGCGCCGGCACGGACCATTTGCCGCCAGGGCCTGAGGTCACGATCGACGATGTCATTCGGGCCTATGAGGAGCAGGTCGCCTATGTCGAGGGGCAGGGTGGTCGCATCATCCTGATGGCAAGCCGGGCGCTTGCCGCCGCCGCCAAAGGCCCGGACGATTATGCCCGCGTCTACGACCGCATTCTCGGACAGGTCAAGGAGCCGGTGATGATCCACTGGCTCGGTTCGATGTTCGACCCGGCCCTTGCAGGTTACTGGGGGTCGACGGATGATATGCAGGCGATGGAAACGGCCGTTGCCATCATCAATCAGAACGCAGCCAAGGTGGATGGCGTCAAGATCTCGCTGCTTTCGGCTGAAAAGGAAATCGTCATGCGCCGCCGGCTCGATCCGTCGGTGAAGATGTATACGGGTGACGATTTCAATTATGCAGAACTGATCGCCGGTGACGATCAAGGCTATTCGCACGCGCTGCTCGGTATCTTCGATGCTATCGCGCCTGCGGCGAGTGCGGCGCTGGCGAAACTTGCCGAGAACGATCTGGATGCGTTTCATCAGATATTGGCACCGACCGTTCCGCTGTCACGCCACATCTTCAAGGCGCCGACACGCTTCTACAAGACGGGTGTCGTCTTCCTCGCCTATCTCAATGGCTTCCAGGACCATTTCCAGATGCTTGGCGGTCAGCAGAGCACGCGCTCTATCCTGCATCTCTCGGAGCTTTTCCGGCTGGCGGATGCGGCCCGCGTTTTACGCGATCCGGATCTGGCGGTGCGTCGGATGAAAACTATCCTTGCCACCGTCGGCGTCGAATAGCGGACTGCAGCATCGGCCCGAAAATCGGACACGATTTTCGGAAAGCCTGATGCGTAGATTCAGGGAGATGGAGCGTCCTTGTGCTTCCAAAAGGAAGCACGGCGCTCCGGGGATCGGGGAGGAGCATAGCAATGGCAGTCGAGGGACTATCCATCAATCTGGCGACTGTGCGCCAGCAATATGACATGCGCCAGGCGGTCGAAGCCTGTCTGAAGCAGGACATCGTCGCGATCGCGCCGTGGCGCGATCAGGTTCACAAGATCGGTCTTGCCGAAGCGGCCAGGATCGTCGCCGATAATAAGCTCAAGGTCACCGGTCTTTGCCGCGGCGGCATGTTTCCGGCTGTCGATGCCGAGGGTCGGGCGGCCGCGATCGACGATAACAAGCGGGCGATCGACGAAGCGGCGGCGCTGAACGCCGATTGCCTCGTTCTTGTGGTTGGCGGCTTGCCCGAGGGGTCGAAGGATATCGCCCACGCCCGTGAGATGGTGGCCGATGGCATCGCCGCGATCCTGCCGCATGCCCGCAGCGCCGGCATT
Source organism: Rhizobium sp. NPDC092011 (assembly GCF_044756305.1). Taxonomy (NCBI): domain Bacteria; kingdom Pseudomonadati; phylum Pseudomonadota; class Alphaproteobacteria; order Hyphomicrobiales; family Rhizobiaceae; genus Rhizobium; species Rhizobium sp. NPDC092011. Next base: position 335,998 of record NZ_JBIVSO010000001.1, on the reverse strand, counting down.
CCGCTGGCGATCGAGCCGCTGCATCCGATGTATGCTGCAGATCGTGCCTGCGTGAACACGCTGGAACAGGCGCTCGATATTTGCGATCTCCTGGGCGACGGCATCGGTGTTGCGATTGATGTCTACCATGTCTGGTGGGATCCGAAGCTCAATCAGCAGATTGCACGCGCCGGTGCCGGCGGGCGCATCCTCGCGCATCATATCTGTGACTGGCTTGTGCCGACGACCGATCTGCTGCTTGATCGCGGCATGATGGGCGATGGCGTCATCGACCTCAAGGGCATCCGCGCTGAGATCGAAAAGGCAGGTTTCTTCGGCCTGCAGGAAGTCGAGATCTTCTCTCAGAACAACTGGTGGAAAAGGCCGGGCCAAGAGGTTTTGACCACCTGCGTCGAGCGCTTCCGCAGCGTTTGCTAAACGTCATCGCGCAACAGACTTGATGCCAACAAAAAGCCGGGCCAACAAGTGGCCCGGCTGAAATTCAAAGCATTGTTGTCGCGACTTATTCGGCCGAAACGATCTTGCCGTCTTCCCACTTATAGAGCGAGAAGCTCTGCGAGGTCAGGTCGCCCGTTTCGCCATAGGTAACCTTGCCGATGGCGGTGTCGATGGCTTCGCCCTTCTTCAGCGCGGTGGCGACGGCGTCGGCGCTGTCAGCCTTACCGGCCTTTTCGATGCCAGCCTTCAGCACCTGTACGGCGGCGTAGGCGTTGAGCGTGAAGGCTTCAGCCGGGATGTTGCGTGCCTTGAGGGCGGCAACGGCGCTCTGCGAATCAGGGTTCTTCAAAGCGTCGGAAGCGTTGGTGAAGATCGTGCCGGCAGCCGAGCTGTTAGCGATTGCCCAGTACTCGGTGTTGGAGAGGCCGTCGCCGCCGATGATCTGTGCCTTGACGGAGATGTCATGCAGCTGGCGGGCAAGAAGACCGGCTTCCGGATGATAGCCGCCGAAATAGATGACTTCGACACCAGCCTGCTTCAGCTTCGCCGTCAGCGCGCTGTAGTCCTTTTCACCAGGCGTCAGGGAGTCGTCGACGACTTCGGTCACGCCGCCCTTGTTGAGGGTGTCCTTGAAGGCTTTCGACAGGCCCTTACCATAGGCGCCCTTGTCGTCAAGGATGGCGATCTTCTTGTCCTTGAGGTTCTTCACGACGTAGTTTGCGGCGACGGTCGCCTGCTGGTCGTCACGGCCGCAGGTGCGCAGGATGTTGGTCAGACCGCGATTGGTCAGGTCCGGAGCCGTTGCAGTCGGCGTAACCATCAGGATGCCGTTTTCGGCAAGCGCATCGGAAACCGGGATGGCAACGCCCGAGGTGACCGGGCCAACGACGAAGCGGATGTTGTCGCCCACGAAGCCGTTGGCAACGGATACGCCCTGTTTCGGATCGCCGGCATCGTCGCCGAACTTCAGCACGAGCTTCTGGCCGAGTACGCCACCGCTCTTGTTGATTTCGTCGACTGCGGTCTGTGCACCATTCTTGACCTGTTCGCCGTAAGCGGCGACCGGACCGGTCAGCGGCGCGATAAGGCCGATCGTGATATCTGCATGTGCGAGAGGTGCGAAGGCCAGCGAAGCGACGAAAGTCGCGGCCGTCAATGTCTTCAGACTCATATTATCTCTCCTTGGATGGGCGCGGCAGCGCCCTTGTAACCCCCCTAGCCTGTCTCGAAGCGCAAACTGCCGTAGGACGCTTTCTTGAAGAAGACAGGACTGGCATCGAAGCCGATGATTGCCTTCGGCCATTTTTGACCTCGAAAGCGCTCATAAGGGTATTTTCTGTAGAAATGTTGCGACGATTCCGCAAGAAAATAACCGTGGCGAAGACAATTTCGGCGATTTTTCGAGAGATTTCGTCACGGGACGGTTGTTGTATCTCAGCTGCCAAAGCCTAAGTAATGCCTTGGCCCGGCGAGGGTTGTTCAGAAGTTGAGTTCGTGTCGGTTGTATCCGCATAGGTTACATCGCCTGTGACCCTGACAATGCCATGTAGATTAAATCCGGTAGAGAGTGGCGAGCGCGAGGCTGGAGCCGTGCTGCTGCACTACGGGTTCATGTTGAGAAGCGGGATGCCGTATGAACGAGAATGCCGAATGGAGAACCTATTTTAGCCTCTGGCGCCTGATCCCGGATGGCGCCGCTATCGTGACGCACTCGAGCCGGCTCTTCCCCGTCCGTCGGGATGGAGAACCGGCGATGCTCAAGATTGCGGTTATCCCCGAGGAAAAGTGGGGTGCCGAGCTTATGGTCTGGTGGAACGGAATTGGAGCCGCTCAAGTCCTTGAGCATAAGGACGACGCTATTTTGCTTGAGCGAGCAACAGGCAATCATTCTCTCGCCGAGATGGCAAGGAACGGGCAAGACGATGAGGCGAGCCGTATCATCTGCAAGGCCGTGGTAGGGCTGCATGTGCAACGCGGAATAGGCTTGCCGAGATTGATCCCGCTCTCCGAACGGTTTCGCTCGCTCGAATCCGCCGCTCACCGCGAAGGCGGTATCTTTGTGCGATCGGCAGCCACCGCCCGCGTGCTTTTATCGGAGCCGCAAGACGTCGTTGCCCTCCATGGTGATGTGCATCACGGCAATATATTGGATTTTGCAGAACGCGGCTGGCTGGCGATTGATCCGAAGGGATTGGTGGGCGAGCGCGGCTTCGACTACGCCAATCTCTTTTGCAATCCGGATCACGCAATCGCGGCAGCAACCGGCCGTCTGTCGCGGCAGGTCGGCGTCGTCGCCGAGGCGGCGCAACTGGATCGCGGGCGCATGTTGCGGTGGATTGTTGCCTGGGCCGGGCTTTCAGCGGCATGGCTGATCGAAGACGGCGAGAACGAGCATGTCGCGCCCACTCTCCAAATAGCGGAGATTGCGGCGGCTGAACTTGGCGATGCAGGGAGTTAACCCGCCAGAGCATCGTGCCAGACTTGCCGATAGCGTCGCAATCCAGGCAGCTCGCCGCGAACCGGCGCGCCAGCCGCGGCAGCAAATGGACGCACGCCGGTCAGCAAGGCCGCCCCCTGGCTGGTTCCGGTCGAGCCGGGTAGAGCGATGACATCGGCGTTCGTCAATGCGGCCAAGGCGATGAGATAGCTGCGATTGACCGCGAACGGCCCCTCAACGAAGATCGGCCCCTTGGCTCCAATCAACCCGAGGCAGGCTTCGGTCATCAGAGCGAGATAGAGGCTGACGGCTGCGAGGCGTTCGGCGGCGTCGGCCGGGGTTTCACCGATCCAGCGCATTTTGCTGCCGGGAAATGGTCCGGAGCCCTCGACGACGTTCGGCAGCAGCATAACGCCCTTCTCCAGGACCCTTTGAAGCGCAGTCTCAATCGCATTCGAAGGCGCCGGGCCGATCTCCGCAGCAAGGATTTCGAATTCGCGCCCACCCATGAACCGGGACGAGGGCACTGCGCGGCCGTAGGCATCGACGTTGGCGAGGACATCGCGCTCGGGGTCGAGGTGGTCGAGGTCGCCACCGACGGCAAAGCTGATCACCCATGTTCCCGTCGATACCACGGCGAAAGGCGCTTCGTTCTCGACAAGATGCGGCAATAACGAGGCGTTGGAATCATGGATGCCGCAATAGACCGGAACCGCAGTCGTAAGGCCGATCTCTGCGGCGAGCGCGGAGCGCACCGGGCCGAGAGTGTCGAATGCAGAACGTACCGGCGCCATCAGTGCCCGAATGCCGAGTCTGGCGACGAGAGAGGAATAGTCCCCGATCGTCGGGTTCCAGAGATCGCTGTGGCACCCAAGCGAGGTCGCCTCGTTGGCGGCAATGCCCGTCAGGCGAAACGCCCAATATTGCGGATAGGTGAGGATCGTCGCTACGCGGGCGAAATCTTCGGGGAAGGCGCTTTTCTGGAAGTGGATCTGTGCGCCGATATTCAGGCCACCGGACAGGCTCGGCGAGAAGGTTTCGGCGAAGGCAGGTCGGAATTCCCCATAGGCTTGCTGAATGGGCTGCGGGTAGGTGTATTCATAGTCCAGAACCGGCAGCGCCAGATGACCCTTGGCGTCGAGCAGCGCCATCGAGGCGCCATGGGTGGTGATCGAGACCGCGTCGAAACCGGGAATGATCGCAAAGCCCTTCAATGCTTCGATGATGAAAGACCACAGCCGTTCGATGTCGTAATGCGGGTAGGGGCCGGCCTGCACCACGCTGTTACTGGTCTTCACCACAGCGATTTCGCCGCCGGTCCGGGCATCGAGAACCACGATCTTGGCATTCGTCTTGCCGACGTCGATCACGGCGATATGACGGTAGGTGGCCGCGGCGTTCATGGCAGATGAAAGACCGAAACCAGATCGCCTTGAACGGGCGAATTATCGGGATTGGTCGCCATGATGTCGGCCATGTGCGCCCACCATTTCTTCATGACGGGATGTTCGGGCAGGCTTGCCATGGTGTGATCCTGCGGTCGCGTCAGCAGGCCGAAAAGCGTGTTCGTCTCGCGATCGAGATAGATGGAATAGTCGCTGACGCCCGATTGATGCAGCAGTTGGACAAGCTCCGGCCAGATTTCGTCATGGCGTTTTCTGTATTCTGTTTCCATGCCTGAATTGAGCGTCATCTTGAAGGCGTGGCGTTCGAGCGCTGCAGTCATTTGGAACTCATGGTCCTGATGCGCTTGGCGACGATCGGCAGCGCGATGGTGATGATGAGGAGGAGGCCGATGAAAATCGACATGACGATGCCGGGAACATTGAGCAGGCCGAGGCCAAACGTGACGAGGCCCATGACGAAGGCGGCGATGACGACGCCGCCGATCGTGCCGGAGCCGCCCAGGATCGAGACGCCGCCGAGGACGACCATGGTCACGACTTCGAGCTCCCAGCCAAGCGCGATCGACGGGCGTGTCGAGCCGAGGCGCGAGGTCAGGCAGACGGCGGCTATGCCGCTCATCAGGCCGGTCAGGAGAAACAGGATGAATTTGACCCGCTCGACCGGAATGCCGGAGAAGCGCGCGGCAAAATCATTGTTGCCGATCGTATAGACCTGCCGGCCGAAATTGGTGGCATGCAGGACGATCGCGAAGACGATCGCCAACACGATGAAGAGGACGAATTCGAAGGAGAAGACCCAGAAGACATAGCCCTGGCCGAAGTAAGCGAAACTGTCCGGATAGTTGCCGTAAGCCTGATCGCCCAGCACGATATAGGAGATGCCGCGAAAGAGGCTCATCGTCCCGATGGTGACAACGATCGACGGCAGCTTCATTCCCGAAACAAGGAAACCGTTGAACAGGCCGCAGAGCAGCCCGACGCCAAGGCCAATGGCGACAAGGCCAGGCGTATCGATGCCCACTTGCGCGGCGGCTCCCATCGCCGTCGAGGCGAGTGCGATGATGGCCGCGACCGAAAGGTCGATTTCACCTGAAATGACCAGCAGCGCCATGGCAAAGGCGATCATCGCCTTTTCGGTGAAGTTGAATGTGGCGTCGGAGAGATTGAAGGGATCAAGGAAATAGGGCGAGGCGAGCGAATTGAAGATGAAGATCGCGACCGCGACGCCAAAGAGCAGCGTCTCCCAGCTTGACAGCATACGCTTGAAGGGCGTGCCGAGACGGTCCGGAATGGTGCGTTTTTCCGTCGGTGCTTGCGAAACCGTGCTCATGCGCTTGCTCCTTGACTGACGGTATCCTTGGCCGCCTGGTCCCTGAGGATAATGCGGCCGCGATTGCGTTCGCGCCGGGCGTTGAAGACGACGGCGAGGATGATGACGGTGCCTGAGATCGCCATCTGCGTAAACGGTGAGATGCCGATAACCGGAAGGGCATTCTTGATGACGCCGAGGAAGAGTGCGCCAAGCACAGCGCCGGCCACCGAGCCGACACCGCCGGCAATCGAGATGCCGCCGATGACGCAGGCCGCCACACTATCCAGCTCGAAGCCGTTGGCGATATCGACATAGGCGACCGCATAGCGCGACACCCAGAGATAGCCACTGAGGCCCGCAAGCGCACCGGAAAGCACGAAGGCGAGGAAGCGCGTCCAGCCGACATCGATACCCGCATAGACGGCTGCCACCGGATTGCCGCCGCTGGCATAGGTCGAGCGGCCAAACCGCGTGTGGCGCAGCACGAAATACATCACCAGCACGATGGCGATGCCGGTCCAGGCGAGCACCGGCAGGCCGAGCAGCGGCGTGCGCGGCACGCTGAGGAAGTTTGCCGTGAACTGATGCGCATTGACCCAAGCGCCGCCCGACAGCACGAAGGCCATGCCGCGATAGATGGTGAGCGTACCGAGGGTGACGACGATCGGGGGAATCTCCAGCGCCCAGACGAGGTAACCATTGATGGCGCCGAGCGCCGCGCCCATCACGATGGCGGTGATGACCAGGGCGATCAGCGGGATGTCGGGATAGGCGGCGTTCAGCATCGCGACAGCCATGCCGGTGAAGGCCAGATTGGCGGCGACCGAAAGATCGATCGATTTCGTCAGGATGACCGTCATCTGCGCCAAAGCGAGGATGATGAGGATCGACGTGTCGTTGAAGATATTGGCGAGATTGGCGGGCTCGGCAAAGCCGCTGGCGCGCGTCGCAAAGCCCGCGATCATCACGAGGATGATAACGAAGAGCAGTGTTTCTCGTCTTTTGAGGATGCGTGGCATCCGGCTCTCCCTATGCATTTCCCGTGGCGGCGCGCACCAGCGTTTCCGGTGTCAATTCCTCGCGATCAAACAGACCGGCCGAAAGCCCCTCTTTCATCACAAGCACGCGATCCGCCATGCCGATGATCTCGGGCAGTTCGGAGGAGATCATGATGATGCTGAGGCCCTCGGCCGCCAACTCGCTGATGAAGCCGTGGACGGCGGCCTTCGAGCCGATGTCGATGCCCTTCGTCGGCTCGTCGAGGATGATGATTTTCGGCTGGGTGGCCAGCCATTTGCCGATGACGACTTTCTGCTGGTTGCCGCCCGAGAGCGTGCCGACCGGAACGGAAAGGGCGGCGGCGCGAAGATCGAGACGTTCGGCGTATTTGCGCGCCAGCGCGAATTCATTGGCTGCCTTCAGGAACCCTTTGCGCGAGGTGCGAGCGAGCGAGGGCAGCGACATGTTTTGATAGATCGGCATCGGCAGCGCCAGACCGTGACGGCCGCGCTCTTCCGGGACATAGACAATCCCTGCGCGGATGGCATCCTGCGGCGAGCGGATGTGGATTTCCTGGCCGTCGAGCGTCAGTCGTCCGGATAGCGGCCTGGTGATGCCGAAGAGGGACTGACATAGCTCCGAACGCCCTGCACCGATCAGGCCGTAGACGCCCAAGATCTCGCCGCGACGAAGCTTGAAGGAAATGTCGCGAAATTCGGTGCGGTGGCAATAATTGGCGACGTCCAGCACCGTGTCACCGATGGTCACCGAGACTTTCGGGAAGGCATCCTTGACGTCTCGGCCGACCATCATGCGGACGATCTCGTCCTGCGGCGTTTCCTTGAGCTTGCCGTGGCCGACGGCGCGACCGTCGCGGAAGACGGCGAAATTATCGGCGATCTCGTAGAGCTCGTCGAACTTGTGGCTGATGAAGAGGATCGCCTTGCCCTTGGCCTTCAGTCCCTCGACGATGCGGAAGAGATCATCGATCTCCTTGCGTGAAAGCGCAGCGGTGGGCTCGTCCATGATGACGATGCGCGCCTCGATCGACAAGGCGCGTGCGATTGCCACAAGATGGCGCTGCGCAATGGAGAGGTCTTTCAATCGGGTTGTCGGATCGATCGCACTTTCTAGCGATTGAAGAAGCTCCTTCGACCGGCTGTTCATCCTCTTCCAGTCGATGGTGCGCCAGGATGTGCGGGGTGCATGACCGAGGAAGATGTTTTCGGCGACCGTCAGCTCATCGAAGAGCACTGTCTCCTGATGGATGGCGGTGACGCCCGCATCGATGGCGGCCTGAGCGTTGGCGAAAGTTGTCGGCTTGCCATCGACGATAATTTCTCCCTCGTTCGGCCGGTAGATGCCGGTCAGGATTTTGACGAGGGTCGACTTGCCGGCACCGTTTTCGCCGATGAGGGCGGTAACCTTGCCGGGGTAAAGCGAAATGCTAACGCCATCCAGCGCTTTCACGCCGGGGAAGATCTGGGAAATGCCGCGCATTTCCAGAATGGCCTGATGGTTCGCGGCGGGTGCGTCCGCTTGAGATCGTTGAAGGACTGTGGTCATCAGCAATGTACCGGATCAATGAAACCAGGTCCGGCGGCTAAGGCCGCCGGAGAGATGCGGATGCTCGTCTTCGATCAGAAAACCTTGGAGAACTGATCGATATTGGAAGCATTGTAGACGAAAGGATCGGCCATGGCGGCCTCGCCGTTTTCGCCAACCTTGATCTTGCCCATGCGGCCGGCATTGATCTCGCTGCCCGGCTTGCCGTCGGTCTCGCCCTTGACGAGGCGATAGGCGATCTGCGTTGCGGAATAGCCGAGGTCGATCGGGTTCCAGATCGCGAATTCCTTCGTCGCGCCGGACTTGATCGCGCCGGCCATTTCGGACGGCAGGCCGAGACCGGTCACGTAGACCTTGCCGATCTTGCCGGCATCCTTGACGGCCTGCGAAGCGGCCAGCACGCCAACGGTCGTCGGAGCGACGATGACCTTGACCTCCGGATGCGAGGTCAGGAGGCCCTGGGCTTCACGATAGCTCTTGTCCGAAAGATCGTCACCATAGACGGTCGTGACGAGGTTCAGGCCCGGAAAATCCTTGAGCTGCTTCTTCATCTCGCCGATCCAGATGTTCTGGTTGGTCGACGTCGTCGTGGCCGACAGGATGGCGAAATCGCCCTTGCCGCCATCGAGATGATCCTTGGCGAGCGTCAGGCACATCTTGCCGATCAGCTCGTTGGAGGAGGGGTTCAGCTGCAGGATGCGGCCGGCCTTTGCAACGCCTGAATCCCAGGAGATGACCTTGATGCCGCGCTGCGTCGCCTTCTTGAGTGCCGGGACGACTGCATCGGGATCATTGGCGGAAATCGCAATGGCATCCACGCCCTGCGCGATCAGCGAATTGATCACTTCGATCTGGCCTTCGGCCGTGGTCGAGGTCGGGCCGGTGTAGATCACCTGCACGCCGCCGAGATCCTTGGCCGCTTCCTGCGCGCCCTTGTTGGCGGCTTCAAAGAAGCCGTTGCCGAGCGACTTCACCACGAGACCGATCTTGATGTCTTTCGCACTGGCTGTTCCGGCCATCAGTGTCGCCACGAGCGCGACGCCGATCGCCAGTTTCTTTGCTATATTCATGTCTCTTCCTCCCAAGTTGATAGGCTATGCTCACCCCATCTGCACCGCGTCCCTTATGCGACCGACGGGGAATCCTCCTCCTCGGCCTCGGCCGAAACATTGGCGATGATCAGCGACACGCCGGCACCTTCGATCATCCGCACCGTGTCCGGCGAAATGCCGTCATCGGTGATGATCGTCGTCACCTGTTCGAGCGGGCAAAGGATGAGACTAGAGCGCTGACGAAATTTGCTGGAATCGACCATGACGATCAGCTCATCGGCCTGGCGCATCAGCTTCTGCTCACTCTGGATCAGCAGTCCGTCGGCCTCCATGATGCCAAGCGGACCGACGCCCTGCGCGCCGAGGAACATCCGTCGTGCGTAGAAATTGCGGGTCGTGTCATTGTCGAAGGGCGACAGAATGAGGCTCTGCTCGCGATAGATCGCGCCGCCCGGGACCGTCACCGTGTTTTTCGAATGTTTGACCAGATGCTCAGCGATCGCGAAGGAATTGGTCATCACCTGCAGACGGAAGGCTGAGATGTAGTGCACGAGCTGAAACGTGGTCGTGCCGCCGTTGATGATGATGGCGTCGCCCGGATTGCACAGTTCTGCGGCCTTGCGCGCAATTGCGCGTTTCTTGTCGATATTGACTGATTCTGAAACGCGAAAGGGCCGGCCAGCCAGATTGCCAAGTTGCGGAGGGTGAATGGACTCGGCGCCGCCGCGGACACGGCGGATCTTTCCCTGTACGTGCAGGGCAGCGATATCACGGCGTATCGTCGCTTCCGAAGCCTCCGTCAGCTCGGAAATATCCTGAATCGTCACGACAGGCTTTTCCTGTACGGCGCTCAGAATAATGCGATGGCGTTCACGTTCGTGCATCGGCTCCTCCTTGAGGGCGGTTATTTCGTAAATATGACAAGGTGTCAATCATAAACGATCACAAACTTTCATATTGCATCGCAACATTATCGAATATGATCGTTTTCGATTGACAAGGTGACTATGCGTGAGCGATATCCTGCTCACAAAGAGTGGCGCCATCACGTTCCGGTCCGCTCGCAAGACTTGATTTCAAGGGAGGATGACATGGCGGCTGGCGTTCAGCTTCTGAAGAACCGTTGGGATGACGCATATGCGGCTGATCTCGATGAGCCGGGCAAACTGCTCTACCGGTCGAATCTGCTGGGTGCCGATAAGCGTATCACCAACTATGGCGGCGGCAATACCTCTGCCAAAGTCATGGAAATCGATCCGCTCTCCGGCGAGAAAGTTAAGGTGCTCTGGGTCAAGGGATCCGGCGGCGATGTCGGCACCATCAAGCTCGATGGTTTCGCCACGCTGTATCAGGATAAGCTCGATAGCCTGAAGAGCATCTACAAGGGCGTCGCTGACGAAGACCGCATGGTCGGCTTCCTGCCGCATTGCACCTTCAACCTCAATGCGCGCGCGGCTTCGATCGATACGCCGCTGCACGGTTTCGTGCCGTTCGTCCATGTCGACCACATGCATCCCGATGCCATCATTGCCATCGCTGCCTCGAAGAATTCGCGTGAGCTGACGCGCGAAATCTTCGGCGAGGAGATCGGTTGGCTGCCCTGGCGCCGTCCGGGCTTCCAGCTTGGGCTTGACCTTGAAGCCTTCGTCAAGGCACATCCGAATGCCAAGGGTGTTGTGCTCGAAAGCCATGGTCTCTTCACCTGGGCCAATGATGCCAAGGAATGCTACGAGCTGACGCTCGCCATCATCAACAAGGCAATCGAATGGTTTGCCGCCAAGACCGAGGGTAAAACTATCTTCGGTGGTGCGGTCGTTCAAAGCCTGCCGCAGGCGGAGCGCCGTGCGATCGCCGCCCGGCTGATGCCCGAAATCCGTGGCCGCATCGGCAAGGCGGAGCGGAAACTCGGCGATTTCGACGATCAGGATGCCGTTCTCGAATTCGTCAATTCGAAAGACCTTCGTCCGCTCGGTGCGCTCGGCACGAGCTGCCCGGATCACTTCCTACGCACCAAGATCCGTCCGCTGATCGTCGATTTCGATCCTGCCAAGCCGGATGTCGATGCTGTCATCGCCGGTCTCGACAAGGCGCTGGAAGATTACCGCGCCGATTACGCGCGCTATTACAATGATTGCAAGCACGACAATTCGCCTGCCATGCGCGATCCGAATCCGGTGATCTTCCTTGTTCCCGGCGTGGGCCTGCTCTCCTTCGCGCGTGACAAGGCAACCGCCCGTATCGCCGGCGAATTCTATGTCAACGCCATCAACGTCATGCGCGGTGCATCCACAGTCTCCCAATATCAGGGGCTGCCGGAACAGGAGGCCTTCGACATCGAATATTGGCTGCTGGAAGAGGCAAAGTTGCAGCGTATGCCAAAGCCGAAGAGCCTGGCAGGTCGCGTCGCCTTCGTTACCGGCGGCGCCGGCGGCATCGGTCGAGCGACCGCGGCGCGTCTTGTGGGCGAGGGGGCTTGCGTGGTTCTGGCTGACATCGACCAGGCAGCGCTCGAAAGCACGCAGGCGGATTTCGCAAAATTGTTCGGCGCCGACGCCGTGCGCAGCGTCAAGCTCGATGTGACGAAGGAAGATGCCGTCATCTCCTCCTTTGCCGAGGCTTGCGTCGAGTTCGGCGGTGTCGATATTCTGGTATCGAATGCCGGGATCGCATCGTCTGCACCGATCGAAAGTACAGAACTTTCGATGTGGAATCGCAACATGGATATTCTCGCGACCGGCTACTTCCTCGTTTCGCGTGAAGCGTTCCGGCTGTTCCGCCGCCAGAATCTCGGCGGCAATGTCGTGTTTGTTGCTTCCAAGAATGGTCTTGCATCCTCACCGAACGCCGCCGCCTATTGCACTGCGAAGGCAGCCGAAATCCACCTGGCTCGCTGCTTGGCGCTGGAGGGTGCAGAAGCTGGCATTCGTGTGAATACCGTTAATCCCGATGCCGTTCTTCGCGGCTCGAAGATCTGGAACGGTGAATGGCGCGAGCAGCGAGCCGCCTCGTCGAAGATCGAGGTGGACGGGTTGGAAGAACATTACCGCAAGCGTTCGATGCTCAAGCTGAATGTCTTGCCCGAGGACATTGCCGAGGCGATCTATTTCCTGGCCTCGGATCTCTCAGCCAAATCAACCGGCAATATCATCAATGTCGATGCCGGCAACGCGCAAAGCTTCACGCGGTAACGGATGGGGAATGCTAGCCTCGGGGGCACCCTCGTGGTTCGAGGCTCTCCCGCACTCGCTTTGCTCTTGCGGCAGCGCACCTCACCATGAGGGTGGGGTGGCAATTGCCCCACTGACTGGGAGGTCAGCCCTCACCCTGAGGTGGCCCGCAAGGCCCTCGAAGGGCGAGGGCGGGTGACGGCTTGCAGGCGATCGCACTATAAGATTTCGAATGACGTATCTGGGAGGAAAGAATGGCCGAGTTTAGAATTGCGCCCGATCTGGTTGCTGCAGAAAACGACAAGCGCGCCGCTGCGCTGAAATCCGATTACGAGGCGCTGGGCGCCACGCTTGCACGACGCGGTGTCGATATCGAAGCTGTTACCCGCAAGGTTTCCGAATTCTTCGTTGCAGTTCCGTCCTGGGGTGTCGGCACCGGCGGCACGCGCTTTGCCCGCTTCCCGGGCACCGGCGAGCCGCGCGGCATCTTCGACAAACTCGACGATTGTGCGGTCATTCAGCAACTGACCCGTGCGACGCCGAAGGTCTCGCTGCATATTCCCTGGGACAAGGCGGATCCGCGCGAACTCAAGGCGAAGGGCGAGGCGCTGGGCCTCGGCTTCGACGCCATGAACTCCAACACGTTCTCCGATGCGCCCGGTCAGGCGCACTCCTACAAATTCGGCTCGCTCAGTCACGTCGACGCGGCAACCCGGGCCCAGGCCGTCGAGCACAACATCGAATGCATCGAGATCGGCAAGGCGCTCGGCTCGAAAGCGCTGACCGTGTGGGTGGGAGATGGTTCGAACTTCCCCGGCCAGACCAATTTCACCAAGGCGTTCGAGCGCTACCTCGCCGCCATGGCCGACATCTACAAGGCGCTGCCTGACGATTGGCGGCTGTTTTCCGAGCACAAGATGTATGAGCCGGCCTTCTATTCGACGGTGGTTCAGGACTGGGGCACCAATTACCTGATCGCACAGACGCTCGGCCCGAAGGCGCATTGCCTGGTCGATCTCGGCCACCATGCGCCGAATACCAATATCGAGATGATCGTGGCGCGCCTCATCCAGTTCGGCAAGCTCGGCGGCTTCCATTTCAACGACTCGAAGTATGGCGATGACGATCTCGATGCCGGTGCGATCGAGCCCTATCGCCTCTTCCTCGTCTTCAACGAACTGGTCGATGCCGAGCGGCGCGGGGTCAACGATTTCAACCCGGCTCACATGATCGACCAGTCGCACAACGTCACGGACCCGATCGAAAGCCTGATCTCCAGCGCCAACGAGATCCGCCGTGCCTATGCGCAGGCGCTGATCGTCGATCGCAATGCACTGGCTGACTATCAGGACGCTAATGACGCGCTTATGGCATCGGAGACGCTGAAACGCGCCTACCGCGCCGATGTCGAGCCGATCCTTGCAGAAGCCCGGCGCCGCGCTGGCGGCGCAATCGATCCGGTCGCTGCCTATAGGGCGAGTGGCTATCGCAATAAGGTCGCCGCCGAACGCCCAGCTTCTGCTGCTGGTGGTGGCGGGATCATTTGAGGCCCCAGGGTGTCGGCAGATATCGCTGCTGACACCCATTGGTCGCTGATCGATCTTGATCGTTTATGCTCAGGCGGCCGGCCCGTCGTTATGAGGCTAATGGTTCGGTTTCGTCTTTGATACGATGCCTTATGGATCTGGCTGCGACGAAATCTGCATGTTTGTCATGTTTATCTGGCAAATTCCCGTTGGATTTCCGGCTTTACTCGGCGAAGCCTGTTTTCTCGGCTCGCGCATGCTGGTCACTCACTTTCGAGTGGTTCGACAACGAGAATTGAGTATTGTCGCTCGCAACGGCTCGCCGTGATTTGACGGCAGGGCTGTCTTCAAAGATTGAGCCTGTGTTGATAGGTGAGGAAAGACAATGACGACTGATATTAGCGGTTTTGCCGGACGCCTGAAGCGCCGCGAGAATGGCGGCATGATCTCCGGCTGGGTTGGTGTACCCGACCCAATGCTCGTCAATCATCTGGCGCAGGAAGACTTCGATACCGTCGTGCTGGATATGCAGCATGGCATGTGGGACATGACGTCGGCCGCCAACGGCATTGCCTATGTGCGCCTAGCCGGCAAGCCGGCGATCGCGCGCATTCCCGTCGGCGATTTTGCCGCTGCCTCCCGGCTTCTTGATGCCGGAGCCTCCGCCATCATCGCCCCGATGATCAACTCCGCCGATGACGCGCGCGCCCTGGTAAAGGCGACGAAGTATCCGCCGCTCGGCGAGCGCAGCTGGGGTCCGTCGCTTGCGCTCAATCACTTCGGTCTCCCTGCGGAAGATTATCTTCAGACCGCCAACAGCCTGACCGTCACCATCGCCATGGTGGAAACGCGAACCGCTCTGGACGCGATCGATGAGATCCTTGCCGTTGACGGTATCGACGGCATCTTCGTCGGCCCGTCCGATCTTTCCATCGCGCTTTCGAACGGCGCCAGGCTCGCGCCTGACAGCGCCGCGATCGATCAAGCGCTTGCGACCGCGCTTGCACGCTGCCGCGCCCACGGCAAGATGATCTGCGCCTTCGGTAGCGATGGCACCCGCGCGGGCGAATATCTCAAGCTCGGTCTCGATCTGGTTATCGCCGGCACGGAAACGGCGCAGCTAAGGGCAGGTGCACGCACGGCTATCCAGGCTGCGCGGAAGATCGCTGATCAAAGTTGATTGGTCCGGAGGCAGGTCCGGAAGTATCCCCGGACATGGCAGCGAGCTATCTGCGGCGTTGATAAACGGTTTCGGAGCTACTGATACCGATCAGAACGGCAGACCCCAAGATCGTCGTGAATTAAGGCAATTCCCGGAAGAGTGCGCGACGGCTCTTCTGGGAATTTCTTAGAGCATTTCCACTCAAAACGGCGGCGCAGAGACGCTCCATCACTTTGTTTTCACGCAGTTCCAGACGCAAAACCGCTACCCACTTTTGCCGGAATTACTTTAGCTTGTGCAACAGACGATGAGCCGTGTCAGGGTACGAGCTTTACATAGCAGGGGTTGTATTGATTCCAGCCGCAGTCCTC
Source organism: Rhizobium sp. NPDC092011 (assembly GCF_044756305.1). Lineage (NCBI taxonomy): Bacteria > Pseudomonadati > Pseudomonadota > Alphaproteobacteria > Hyphomicrobiales > Rhizobiaceae > Rhizobium > Rhizobium sp. NPDC092011. Next base: position 320,562 of record NZ_JBIVSO010000001.1, on the reverse strand, counting down.
GCCGCGAGCTTTTGCCGGCGTGATTGCATTTTGCGTTGCGATCAGCACGAGCGCGACCGCAATGACGGTCAATACGGTCTTGGCATACTTATCCATGATTTCCCCCAATAGTGGAATTAGTAACAAAACGCACCTTAAAAGTGCTTTTCTGAATGCTGCCTGAATGGGGCGCTTAAGGTTGCATTCTTATGTGGCGCCGGCGCTATCGGACAGGCTGCTCCAATGGCATCTAGCCCCGTCGTTTGCATCTTAGCCCGAGCTTGCATCGCCGCGTGGCTGCGGGCATTCTCGCGCCGACGTGGTGGAGCGGAATGATTTGTCGAAAATGCATGAATTGGCAGCGGGGCGAAATGTGTGGCGCGAGGCAGGCCAGCGCGTCACCCTGCGCACGGTTGCAAACGCCTTGGGTCTTTCCGTCACGACAGTCAGTCGAGCCCTCAAGGAAGGGCCCGAAGTCAATCGGGAAACGATCGAGCTGGTCAAGCGCGTTGCCGGCGAGCTCGGCTATCGCCCCAATCTCGGCGGCATCAATCTTCGCACCGGCAAAACCCACGCCATCGGCATCGTGCTGCCGTTCGGCCGCGAAGGCGAGATGAATATCGTCGTCGCCTCGCTGATCGAAGGCGCCTCGCGCTACATGAAAGCCAGGGGTTATCGCACCACCGTCGTGCCGCAATCGCAGGCGGACGATCCCTTGGCGGGGGTGCGCGATATCGTCGAGGAAGGCTCGGTCGACGGCATTATCATCACGCATACGACCCCTCAGGACGATCGCGTCAAATACCTTCTCGAGGTTGGCATGCCCTTCGTCACCTTCGGTCGCACGGAGCTCTTGAGTATGCATCCGAGCGTCGATCTCGATCATGAAGTGATCGGTGCTGAAGCTGCGGGCTTGCTTTTGGATGCCGGCCATCGCCGGCCGTTACTGATAGCGCCAAGCAGCCAGTTCACCTACAGCCTGCAGTTCGTGCGGGGTTGGCACAAGGCCTTTGCCGAGCGTCATCTTATTGCCCCCGATGATCTCATCCACTGCAGCGCAATAACGCCTGATAACGGCCGCGAGATGGCACAACATGTGATCGCGACCAATCCGGAGGCAACAGCGGCATTCGTGGCAAGCGAGGAGGCGGCTCTTGGCTTCATTGCGGGCCTGCGCGACGCCGGGCGGCAAGCCGGCAGGGATTTCGCCTTGGTTACCTATGGCGGCACCACGTTGCCCGATTTCTTCAATCCGCCGCTGAGCAGCTTCTACTACTCCAATCATGCAATCGGCGAGCGATTGGCCGCCTTTCTGCATCGTGCGATTGCCGGTGAAGATCCCGCCGGCTTGCGTGAGGTAGTTCGTGCCACCTTCGTAGACCATCAGAGCCAGATCCTTCACGCCTGAATGTTGCGTGGCTCGTCACATGAACATGCGCGGCGAAATAATTCGTAACGTTACGAATTTCGGAATTTCGTGAATATCCCGCTTTATCGCGCAGAAAATAGACGATTGACAGCTTCCTATTTTCGATGAATCGTAACGTTACGGATCGTCGATTTCGAGCTGGGAGGCTTGCCGACGAGGCCATTGGAACGCGTGCGGAAGCTAGCCGCAGGGCACTCTCCGCATTCCTAGGGAGAATAAGGTGAGCCTACTCCATACTATCCAAATATACTAATTAATACTATAATATCAATACATTAGCTTGACACCGCCGCCATCCTTGCGCTACGATAATCCCCTAGTTTTCGGTCACGGTGGTGTCCTGGTGGTATCTCGTTAGGACCTCGCTCAAAGCTCTTGGGGGGCGATATGGGCAAGCGAAAGGCTGTGTTGCTGACAAAGCGCGTCGTTGACGCCGCGCATCCAGATAGGGAGCGTTATCACGTTTGGGATAACGAACTTTCCGGGTTTGGTGTGCGTGTCACTCCTCGGGGAGTAAAGACATTTATCATCAAGTATCGAGCAGATGGCGGAGGGCGCTCGGCCGCTCAACGCATCTTAGTGATTGGTCGATTTGGTTCAATCACCGTTGAGCAAGCAAGAAGGATCGCCAAGGCGAAACTTGGAAGCGTTGCAGCAGGGGAAGATCCCGCGGAGGTGCTCCTCGCGAGGCGTCGCGAGTTGACCGTTAAGGGCCTGATCGACCTCTACGAGAAAGAAGGATGCATCGTTCAGCGAGGAGTCCGGCAAGGTGAACCTCTGAAGCCAGCAACGAAGAATTTGGTGCTCGGACGCCTTCGCAACCATGTAGTTGCCCTCGTTGGAGGCCGTCGTGCTGCGAGTTTAAATCCAGGCGATATTGAGCGGATCGTTGCCGATGTTACGGCTGGAAAAACTGCGCGTGACGAAAAGACTGGGTACCGGCGTCGAAGTGTCGTCACAGGGGGCGCGCCAGCGGCGCGAAAGTCGGCGTTTGATCTGTCGGCCGTATTTAATTTCGGACTTCGGAACGGTCTCGTCAGCCAAAATCCAGTCAAGGACGCGGCCATTCGTCGGACCGACAACCGCAAAACGAGATTTCTCAACTTCGATGAACTTGCGAGGCTCGGGGTAGCCTTGGACAAGTTGGAGACATTGGGATGCAATCCCAAGGCTACAACGATCATCCGCCTCTTGGCGTTGACAGGATGTCGTCGAAACGAGATTTCCGAGCTCGAATGGTCGGAAGTAAATTTCAAGGACGGACGGATCGAGCTTGGGGATAGCAAGACTGGAAGATCGGTACGACCTTTGAGCGAATACGCCATTACCATTTTGAGCACAATCAAACGGGGGAGCAGCAAATTCGTGTTCCCTGCAGAGAGAGGGGAGGGAGCTTATCAAGGGGCTCCTAAAGTCTGGGCCCAGGTCATCGCAGAAGCCAAGATCTCCGGAGCTACCCTCCATACTTTGCGGCACACGGTTGGTTCTACTGCGGCATCTTCTGGCGAGGCCATGGCGTTGACTGGTGCTATTCTTGGTCACTCGGACCTGAGTTCGACGGCTATTTATGCTCACGTACAAAATGATCCGTCGCGAGATGCGGCAAATCGAGTCACCAAGAAAATTGCCGATGCGCTAGCGGGTAATGCTACTGGTGAGCTCAGAGCGCAACAACTTGCTAACAGCCCGGCTCCGGAAGAGCTTCACGTTCAGCTAAAAAAGCTTGTGCTTCAATTTCTTGACCAAGGTGCGGACATAAACAGCGTCCTCGCTGTTGTCACCCAGGCGATGGCCGATTCAATCTCACGAAAGGCAGTTCAAAAATTCGCCTGAAGGTGATTAAAGAGCTATGGTCGGCGTGTTTGAGAGTAGTTGGTGTGCTCCAATCAATTCGTCGCGCGTCCGTTTCATCGTTCTCCTTCCGGGAGCGCTCTATAATTTGTCCCGAATGACCATTGATGCACTTCTGCAGCGCTCGGTCTCAGTCATTTCGACAGTTCGCGCCAAGGGTGCTCTTAGACGACTATCGCAAGTATCGGGATTGTCGTCTAGCTTGCTCGTGGCATTCGCCAAACTTATTCCCCGTCGGCAATTTTCGCGAGCTTCGGTCTCGCCGTCATCGTGGTTGCCGTCACGATGGTTGTCGGTCTCGGACGGACAGGCAGGTTCGTTGCTGGCAACGGGCAGGCACCGGGTCATGGTGATCTCTCTGCGCTTCAATCGCCCTTGGGCCGTGTGGTGCCGTGGGCGGACGGATATCGCCGTCGATAGGTCACATATCGGCCGCCAGCATATCGGTAGACATATGGACTAAACGCATGATGTAGGTAGCGTGGCGCACTAAGCTAGACTGTGCTTGTCCGCTATCTCACCTTCACTTCGAAACCAAGATCGACCCTCTCGGCACTTGGCGGGCGCTGGCGTGGCTTCAGACCCATGCAGAACATGATGATGCCCAGACGGGTGACGATGGAGGGCGCAAACTGCTTGAAGATTTCAGGTAGAAAGAATCCTAGAACGGCAAACGGGATGGCCCAGATGGCAAAAGTCTTGCCGACGAAGGCCAAGAATGATGTGAGGCTTTCGTTTAATCTCCCAGGAAGCTGATGAGCGGCCCTTATTCCCTTGTGTCAGCGAGTCAAGCTCAGACAGGGGCCAAAGCGTTCTCTTCTGCCGGGCTGATGTCCGGAGGTTAGCGGAGCGTCCATGTGGCTAGCCACGCGCCACGACCGGTGTCGGTCGTGTTGGCGTCATCGAGAGTGAGAGGCCGGACTGGTTTTCATGACGGGTTTGAGCATCGGGAGAGAGGCTTCCGGTGCCTGTTATGGAGATAACCCATGACCCAAGTAGAAATTCTGGACGTAGCTCACGATGGGCGAGGCGGCCGCAAGGTGGATGTAAGCCGCGGCGAGCGGATCGGCCGCGTGTCCTCGGAGTGGTTTGCTAGACCAGCGGACGAGCGCTACCTATCTCTGTCGGAGCTCTACGCCACTGTGCGCGGCCGTAGCGACCGCAGCCGGACCCGAACGGTTGACGCCAAGGCGGTACGGGTGGAGGCCAGCCGCGAAGACGCCGAGCGCCTGGGACTAATGCTGCCTGGCTCGGATGCGTCGGTCATGCCGACCCATTGGAGCTTCGGTCAGCTCGCGAGCTTGGTCGGGGCGCCTGCGGCCCATCTCCGCCAACTCCCGGCTCCACTTGCCGGCATCAACCTGCAATATGGACTCACCGCGCATCGTTCCAAGCAGGTGAAAACGCTCGAGATCGAAGACGGTCGTGTCGAGCTACGTGCCGTCACTGGCCCCGACTATGGCCGCATCTTCGATCACGAGTTGGTCGCAGCCGTCCAGCGCATCGCCGGTAATGGCACCGGCGACACGCGCTGAAAAGTGCCGGGCGTACTCGACTGGTCGACGGGGCTTTACAATCCGCGCGTCGACATTACGCGGGATACGACGACGCTCTATGCCTCTGATCGAGATGTCTTCCTCTTTCTCGTGGACGATCTCAATCCGATCGAAGCCGGTCGGTTGTCCGACGCTCGCCGGATCTGTATTTCCGCGGCTTCTATTGCTGGAATTCCGAGGTCGGCGCCAAGACGCTCGGCATGGCGAGTTTCTATCTCCGTGCCGTCTGCCAGAACCGCAATCTCTGGGTGCGCCGTGGTGGCGCGATCAATTGAGTGAAGGAGACTTCTCAGGAAACCAAGAACTGCCTGATGCCCACCCGACTTACCTTGGCCAGAAATGGCTGCGACCGGGAAACCGGCAGGCGACAATAGCATGTCGGGAAAAGGCGTCATCCGGGCCGAAACCATTGTAGGCTATCGGGACGTCAGGGCAAGACGTGCATGGTGAATGCTGGATTGCGTGAAGCCCAGATCAGAGACTTTATGTCGAGTCATGACGCAGCAGTGGTTGACGCGTCATGCCGTGCGAAGGGTGGGGTACCCCATGAGACCCACCTAAACTTGGTCGCACGGCTCACCCCTCGTCGAGGGGCCAATGATTGAACGGGCCACCTAACCACGTCGTTTCTCACTGATCGCGTAAACACGGGATCGCCTAAGCGGGCATCTCTCCGATGTCCCGTAGGGCGACGGAGCCGCCGTAGTAGCCAAACGCCCGGGGTAATGCCCGGGACAACCATCCAAGGATGGACATGCACGGGTGAAACCGACCGGGCAACCGGATGGGGAATCCTCACTGCATGGGTGAAGGGCGGCGCGTTTGCTGGGTCTTTCAACTTCATGACGGAGGTTTGCTGATGCAACCGCACACCGTAGAGAAGAGACTGGACTCAATCATCGACCTGTCTCGTCAGGGAAAACGTATCAATGGCCTGTTCAGGCTGCTTTCGGCTCCGACCATATGGGAAAGAGCCTACGAGCAGATCGCTCCCAACAAAGGAGCACTGACACCGGGCGTCGACCCCCAAAACACCCTTGATGGCTTCTCGCTTGAAAGGATGCAGGAGGTAATGGCGTCCGTGCTGGACGGTTCGTATCGTTTCTCTCCGGCGCGCAGGCAATACATCCCCAAGGCCAACGGGAAGAAACGCCCGTTGGCCATTCCCACTGCCGACGACAAGCTGGTGCAGGCGGCCGTGAAGATTCTGCTCGAACATGCCTACGAACCGATCTTCTCGGAACAATCGCACGGCTTCCGCCGGGGGCGGTCATGCCACACGGCCCTGACCGAAATCAGGCGCACATGGCATGGCATGAAATGGCTGGTCGAGGTCGATATCGTCGGATACTACGACAACATCGATCACGACATACTGCTTGGTCTGCTGCGCAAACGTATCGATGACGATCGATTGTTGCAGTTGATCGGGCGGATGCTCAAGGCCGGCTATCTCGAGGACTGGAAGTTCCACAAGACTTTCAGTGGAGCCCCGCAAGGTGGCGTGATCTCGCCGATCCTCGCCAACGTCTACCTCCATGAACTCGATCTGTTCGTGGCAGAGATGAAAGCACGGTTCGACAAAGGGCAGGGAAGGCGACGCAGTGCCGCCTACCTAGAAGCCTCAAAGCGGATCCAGATCCGACGCAATATGATCAATCGACGGCGCGCCAATGGCAACGAGGAAGAGATTCCCCGGCTGATCGAGGAAATCAGGGAATGGGAGCGGCGACGGCTCGAAAAGCCGTCCGTCGATCAGTTCGATCCGAACTACCGCCGACTTCGCTACTGTCGATACGCCGATGACTTCGTGATTGGTATTATCGGCAGCAAGGAGGATGCTCGCCGTGTCATGGTGGAGGTCAAAACGTATCTGGCCGAAACCCTGAAACTGGAAGTGTCCGCGGAGAAAAGCGGTATCAGGAAAGCTGACGACGGAGCCATGTTCCTCGGCTACCAGCTGAAAACATACGGCGATGGCCGCACCAAGCGCCTCATGCAGCGTAGTCGCGCTGTGACGAAGCGTGTGCCCGGAGACCGGATGCAGCTTCATGTGCCGGTGGATAAGCTCGCCCGCTTTGCGGAGAGAAATCGCCTCGGAAATCTCCATATGAACCGTGGCGAGGCTCGATGCGAAGTGATCAACAACTCTGACGTTGCCATCCTGACTGGATACAATGCAATGCTGCGGGGGTTGGCCGAGTATTACAAGCTCGGCACGCTCTGGAAACAGCAGGTCGGACGGCTTCACCATCTATGGTGGCGGAGCTTTATGAAGACCCTGTCCCGCAAGCATAAGTGCTCGGTCAAGGTGACGGCAGAGAGGCTCCGAAACGGGGGTTGCCTCGGCCTGTGGTATGAAGGCAGCCAAAAGCGGCGCTTCATGCCGATGTTCCGCCTCAAGGATGTCGAACCGTCATCGGCATCCCGGGAAGTCGATCATCAGACGCAGATGCATATCCACTTTGCCGGCCGAACCGACTTTGTCGATCGGCTCAGGGCACGGATATGTCAAGCGTGTGGAACGAAAGACGTTCCGGTGGAGGTGCATCACGTCCGAAAAATGAGTGACATGCAGGGCACCACGCTGTGGGTCCGGGTCAAGGCAGCGCGCACGCGCAAGCGTGTCGTGCTTTGCCGCGACTGTCATGTTGCACACCATGCCGGACGGCTACAGGCACGACTGGATCGTATGAATGAAACGTAGGAGCCGGATGATGGGAAACTATCACGTCCGGTTCCGTGGGAGGGGTAGAGGTCAATCCCATCGGGAACCCTCGCCCCTACCCGACGGTGTCGAGGACTTCCAGGAGATCACGATCCGCCACTCGAAATACGCCGCTTCGCGCTTCGCCCACGAGGCGGCGCCGGCCCTGACCCGCTTCGCGAACTCCTCGCCGCTCCCCTTCGTCAACGGCACCAAGGCGGCGCGGGAGAAGATCGTCGCCCGTTCCGACGAGGACCGCCGCGATTTCCTGCGCAAGCGCGGCTTCTCCAGGACAGAGACGACGAAGATCATCGAAACCGTATTGGCAGAGGAAGGGCGCGAACCTGAGAGCGTCTTCGACTTCGTACAAGGCATCACCGCTGTTGCGCGCGACAAGACTCAGCAGGACGCCCGGCTCGACCTGGAGGCGCGGGCCAAGAAGCTGCTCGACCGAGCGGTTTGAACCCAGGGATGCGATTTCATGCCTTTCAGTTCTTCCTGATCGTCCGTCCTGCGGCGCTGCCTTCCAGAGTGAGAGGGCGGCGCCGCATTTCGTGACGGGTTGGAGGTCGGGACAGAGGCTTTCGGCCACCCGTAGCGGAGTATCATCCCATGACGACTGCAGTTCAGAAGATCACCCTTTCACCCTCGCGCGACATTCCTTTCAACAAGCTCTTGCTCAGCCAATCGAATGTCCGGCCCGTGAAGGCCGGCATGTTCGAGATCCCAGCCGGCGGCCGGCGTTACCGGGCGCTGGAGCTGCTCGTGAAGCAGAAGCGTCTCGCCAAGACCGCGCCCGTGCCCTGCGTCGTTCGCGACAACGGTATCGCCGAGGAGGACTCGCTCGCCGAGAATGTCCAGCGCGCGCCGCTTCATCCGCTCGACCAGGTCCGGGCCTTCTTGGCACTGCGCGAAAAAGGGCAGTCCGAGGAGGAGATCGCTGCCGCATTCTTCGTCTCGGTCAACGTGGTGAAGCAGCGCCTGAAACTGGTATCCATCTCGCCGACCTTGCTCGACGCCTATGCCGAGGATGGCATGACGCTCGACCAGCTCATGGCCTTCACCGTTTCGACCGACCATGAGCGTCAGGAGCAGGTATTCGAGCGCCTGAAAGCCTCCTACGACAAGCAACCATATGTCATCCGCCGCATGCTCACCGAGGGCGCCGTTCGGGCCTCGGACAAACGGGCGCAGTTCATCGGTGTCGAAAACTATGTTGCGGCGGGCGGTACGATACTGCGCGACCTGTTCCAGGGTGACGATGGCGGCTGGCTGCAGGATGTCCCGCTCGTCAACCAGATGGTCGCCGGAAAATTGAAGGGAGAATCCGAGACTATCGCCGCCGAAGGCTGGAAGTGGATCGAGGTCGCGCCCGATTTCGCCTACGACCATGCCTTCGGTATGCGCCAGCTTCGTGGCGAGACCGCTGCGCGGACCGCGGAGGAGGAAGCAAGCCGCAACGCGCTCCAGGCCGAACTGAACCGGTTGTCTGACGAATATCAGGATGTCGACGAACTGCCGGATGAGGTGGACGAGCGCCTTTCGGAGCTGCAAGCCGCAATCGAAAGTCTCGATGAGCGACCGCTATTGTTCGACACCGTCGAGGTCGCCCGCGCCGCCGCCTTTGTCAGCATTGGCGCCGATGGCCAGCTGCGCGTCGAGCGCGGCTATGTCCGGCCCGAAGACGAGCGGGTGACCGAGCCTGAGTCGGAGCTGCCCCCAGCCGGCGAGGATGACCGCGCGCTGGCCGCGGGCTACGAGGGCGGCGACGCCGGAGCGATGGCGGGGCCTGAGACCCAGCCGGAGGAGGACGACGCCCTATCGCCCATCTCCGATCGGCTCATGACGGAGTTGACCTCGCACCGAACGCTGGGTCTGCGCCACGCACTCGGCGAACGGCCGGACGTCGCTTTTGTCGCGGCCTTGCACGTCCTGACGCTCAAGACCTTCTACCACTATGGCTCGGATAGCTGCCTCGAACTCGATGTGAAGAGCGTCAGCTTCGGCACGCAGGCGCCGGGGCTGAACGACAGCGCCTCGGCCGAGGCGATCCGTGCGCGGCACGAAAGCTGGGGGAAGGTGCTTCCCAAGGAGTCAGTCGAGCTCGGTGATGCGCTGCAGGCATGGATGGCAACAGCCAAGCCTGCCTGTTCGCCCACATCGTCAGCCTCTCGGTCAACGCCGCGTACGAGCCATGGAACCGGCGGCCACGGGCATTCGCCCATGCCGAACGGCTCGCGCCCAGCTAGTCGATCTCGACATGGCGGCTGTCGGGTGGAGACCGACAGTGGACAACTTCATCGGCCGCGTCACCAAGGCACGTATCCTGCAGGCAGTGGCTCAAGCGAAGGGTCAGCGCGCTCCCGATCGGATCGAGCATCTGAAGAAGGGCGACATGGCGACCGAGGCGGAGACGCTGCTGGCCGACACTGGTTGGCTGCCTGAGCCACTGCGCACATCAGGCAACAGATCGGCCGATGCCGTACCGACCGGCGCCGGCGGGGAACAAACGACCGTCGAAGGCGGCGAAACGGCTATGGGCGATCAGATGACGTCGGACGAGAATGAATTGGCCGACCACGTTTCCCACGCGATTGCCGCCGAATAACCCGTCAACGGCGGGCCTTTTGTTTGAAGGAGGTCAACATGGCGGAAGTCCCGCGTGATTTGGGCCGCCGTCTCGCCGATCAAGCCGAGGCGGTGTGCCGACACTACCTCTCAATCGGCCGCCGCGAAGGCGGCTACTGGCTGGTGGGCGACGCGCGCAACACGCCCGGCCGCTCGATGTATGTCCGGCTCAAGGACACGCCCAAAGGCCCAGCCGGCAAATGGACCGACGCGGCGACAGGCGAGCATGGCGATCTCCTCGACGTCATCCGCGAAAGCTGCGGCCTCATCGACTTCAAGGACGTCACTGAGGAGGCCCGGAGGTTTCTCAGCATGCCACCACCCGAGCCGGAATCGCGTGAGCCACAGCGTCAGAGCCCGGCGCCGCACGGTTCGCCCGAGGTGGCCCGGCGGTTGGTTCGCATGTCGCAGCCGATCCACGGCACGCTCGTGCAGGCGTATTTGCACGAACGCGACATTACGGATTTACGCGGAACCGGAAACCTGCATTTCCACCCGCGCTGCTATTATAGACAGGACGAGCATTCCCCGACCGAAACCTGGCCGGCGATGATCGCAGCCGTCACCGATCTCGACGGCAAGATCGCCGGGGCGCGTCGCACCTGGCTCGATCCACGCCGACGCGATAAAGCGCCGATCGACACGCCACGGCGGGCGATGGGCGATCTTCTGGGCAACGCTGTGCGCTTCGGAACGGCAAGCGATGTGATGGCGGCCGGCGAAGGCATCGAGACCGTTCTGTCTCTCCGGCAGGTCCTTCCCGACATGCCGATGCTGGCGTCGCTCTCGGCGACCCATCTCGCTGCCGTCCTGTTCCCCAACACGCTGCGGCGGTTCTACATCGTCCGCGACAACGATCCGGCCGGTGACGGAGCGCGCGACAGCCCCATCGAACGAGCGAACGCGGCCGGGATCGAGGCGATTGTCATCTCGCCAGAGCTTGGCGACTTCAACGAGGATCTCCGCACCCTCGGCACTAACGCACTGCGTATGGAAGCCCGGTTGCAGGTCGCGCCGCAGGATGTGGGCCGCTTCATTGCGTTCGTGGCTTAGCCGGCAGGAGAAGGGGACTGCGGATCGCCGCCATGCTCGGCGGATGCGTCAATCCATCGGAGGGGAACCGCGCCTCAGCCTTCGAGAGGGCGATCGGCCCACAAGCCGGCCAGCCGGGCAATGGCGGCTGCCGACTATTTTCCGGCGCGGCCTGAAGGCCGCTTTCCATCGCGAGACAAAATAGCCGGCCTTGGCAATCGAGCCCTCCGCGCGCGCTCCGGGTGCCCGGCCGTCCGGCCCGTGGGCTTGGTTTGCCCAAGAAGGCCGCGACGGTCGCGGTCCAACCGACGGAGCATCCCATGCGCGATCACGACAACTACGACGCTACCCAAGAATCCTCACCCACCGACCATGTCCTCAATGAACTCCAGCTCCACGGCTACCGCCCCTTCGCCGACGAGCCCAACCAGCGGCTTCTGCCCGACGGCAACCAGGTCCTGAGTGCCGTCGCCGACATCTTCGACGCCCTGATCAGCACCCTGGAGGAAATGCGCCTCGAACCCGACCTCGACGATCTCCTCTGGTCGACCGTCAACGTCTTCCACCGCGCCACCGACCGGATCGGCCGGGACCTGGACGGCAACGAGCAGGCCCAGAAGCGGGCGCAGCGCGAACAGGACGGAAACGAGGTGAAATACGTCGAACTGGAGCGCTTGATCGCCGAGGGCATGACGCTGATCGAGCGCCAGAACGCCTTCGAGCTAATGCGCGGCCAAGCCGCGGAACACTATGAGCGCCACGTCGGCAAGACTTGGCTTCCGCGCAGCGGATCGAAGGTCAACCATCGCAATCTCACCTCGGCGATGATCGACAGCCGCGACTTCCTGATGGCGAAGAAGCGCGCAGACCAGGTGGTACTCCTGCCGCCGGGCCCGAAGATCGTCGTCACCGGCGGGCTCGACTTCGATGACCACCGGCTGATCTGGGCCAAGCTCGATCAGGTCCACGAGAAGCATCCCGACATGGTGTTGATCCACGGCAAATCGCCGAGGGGCGCCGAGAAGATCGCCTCGCTCTGGGCAAAGAATCGCAACGTTCCGCAGATCGGCTTCGCGCCCGACTGGACCAAGCACGGCCGGGCAGCGCCGTTCAAGCGCAACGACCAGATGCTGGAGATCGTGTCCAAGGGCGTGATGTACTTCCCGGGCACCGGCATCCACGACAACCTCGCCGACAAGGCCAGGAAGCTCGGCATCCCGGTCTGGAAGTTCGGTGGCGCGTGAGCACCGCCTAGCTTAAATCGATCTTCCAGAACCTCAGCACTTCTTCAACCTCAGCCTTCGGATAGTGCAGATACTTGGCATTGGCCAAATCGGAACGGATCTTCGACTTCCGCTTCGCGATTTCCCTCTCAATGCGCGGCGTGAACGGTGCAGTGCCGGGCGGCAGGATGCTCGCGCGATCCGGGCTCGGCCAGCTCTTGGGGTAATCGGACGGCGTCCAACCTGATCGAACCTGTTCGGCCTGCGACTGCACGGACTCGTGCTGGCACGCCCATCCATAGAGATGAAACGAGCAGACCCGTAGCATCGCCTTGATCTCGGGAAGCGCATCAGTGAAGCCCTTCAGCGAGGTGGGCAACCACACCATGTTCGCGACGTACGAGAAATAGCGAGGATCCTGCACGACATTGCTGCGCTGGGCGAACGACGGATCGTCGTAGCCCCAGATATGACAGACGGTCCAATTCTTAGGCTTGGGGGCCGCCACGTCGAGCGCAGCCACAAGGGCATTGAGCGCCGCCACATTACCCTCGAACTTCTCGGCAGTTACGCCCGTCGCCTTCCGCGTGTTGGTATATCGACGAGACCAGCCGGCATCGTAGAGCGGGCGACCTCGCGCCGTGTGCGGCGCCCACACCGGCAGCGCGCGAAACGTGTCCGGATGAACCCATCGCGCGGTTGGCTCGATCAGTTCAACGATTGCGGGAATGTCGGCCCGCAGCGCCTCGTTGCCGTCAGGCACATGAAATCCACTCGCCACAATTCCCCTGCCGATATTGTCGTCTCTGCTGCGCGAGACGTCCGGCTGAAGTCTTGGCACCTGGGCTGTTGAGATATTCATCGACTACCATTTAGGACCGGCCGACGCACCCCCGCTTTTCTGCGCTGATCCTTGGTCAGACTGATCGCCTGAGACCATCAATCCCTAAAGGGTCGGCTATGCGAGCATGCCGCCGCTACGGCTTCGCCTGCGCGGTGATTGCAGCGCTCAGTCCGGCACATCGGGCGCCTGTCAGCGGGGGGGATCCTCCGCTCAAACCAGGAGCCGGATCAATGTCCCTCAACGACGCCCATGCCTTCGCCTTCAGCCTCGCCACCACGCTGATGGCGGCCATTGTCATCTTCCAGGCCGGCGACGGCACGCTGTCGGTCACGCCCGCCAGCGAATATGACGGCGACACCGCCGCCATCGTCCATGAGAACGATCCTTTCGCCCCTTGACCGGGGCAACCCGGTCGCGGGAGCGGAAATCCGCTCCCGGCGCTCTCTCTCTTACGCTATACTTCAGCTGCGCCGCGGTCGTGGTGGAAGGCGCGACTGTCAGACCTTGTCCTTACGGGACCCACCACCTGATCATCCTCGCAATACTTGCATCCCTCGCAGCGATCGGCCCGCTTTGCCGGCTGCTGTTCACCCTGGCCGACTTCGCGCTGCCGGCATTTGTCGGCGTGACGGCGGGGCGCCTGGGCACACGGCACCGGAGCCGGCATACCCGGCGCTGTCGTGATCGGCGCCGCTGCGGCCGCCATCACGCTCGCGGCAGGGCATCTGCTCATCACCTTTGTCCGGCCCGTGTGGCTGAAGCTGGTCGTGGCGGCTGCTTTCGTCGCGCCGGCGGCGATCGCCGGCTTCCATGCAACGCATGGCATCGTGAAGCACCGCATGCCGTCGGACGCATGGCAGATCGCTTTCTCCGTCACCGGCGCGGTGGCGGTCGGGATCACCGCCTTCGTGCGGGTCGCCGGAATGGCGTCAGCCCCGGCCCCGTCCGGCCGGGATCTTGCGCGGGCGTAACCTTCGTGAACCCAAGGAGGACCAGGGCAGGCGTGGGCGCGATATCCCTCGTCGTCTCAAGTCGGAGCGATGGACGTGCGCGGTGCCGATAGACGCCTGGGCCGCAAAGGCAGTCCGCGTTGGAGCACCGCCGGGCGAAGGCTGTCTCGGCGGCGACCGAACATCCGGCGCAGCGATCTCCGTGGTGGCGGCGGAAGGCCAGGATGCGACAGCGTCGGCATGGCGGAAGCAGACGAAGCCGGTGAGCATGTCATGACGCCGGTTTGCCGATGCGGGATGGTCGCCATCTTCTCTGTTATCTGACCGCATCTCGACCGCTCCAAACGGCCTCTTCAATGGCCTGATCTGGCCGAAGGCCGGCTGCGCCTCGATCGCCTGTGCGCAACAGCCGCGTCAAACTTTCTTCCCCCACCGGCTGCGCCGTCATTCCTCTCGAGACAAGAAAGCCCTCCTTGGCTGTCAGGCCCCTTAGGGGTGCGCCGTCGATCGCCTCCGGCCTGCCGATCGCCATCGAGGCCGTAATGGTGCGGGCTCGGGAACGGAAAACGGAGACTTACAATGGCGACCATCGGCACCTTCAAGAAAACCGGCGACAACGAGTTCACCGGCGAAATCGTCACTCTCAGCGTCCAGGCCAAGAGCGTCCGCATCGTCCCCGACCAGCGCGCCACCGGCGAGAACGCGCCCAGCCACCGGGTCCTGGTTGGCCGCGCCGAGATCGGCGCCGCCTGGACGAAGCGGTCGGGCGAAGGTCGCGATTATCTGGGCCTCAAGCTCGACGATCCGAGCTTCAACGCCCCGATTTACGCCAACCTCTTCGACGACGAGGAAGGCGACACCTTCTCGCTGATCTGGTCCCGCCCCACCGGACGGCGCGGCGATTAAAGTCCTGACAGAGGCCTCGGCTTAACAAGTCGAGGCCCCTGGAACCCTCTCATCGGCGTGCGAATAGTTCGACTATTTGACGAGACGACCAATTCCAGTGTCGGAACTCATGTTCGTCGTCATCTTCAGAGCGTGATGCCAAATTTGCATCGCCCGATGCACCAGTTCAGCCTCCGTCCAATTGGACAGTTTGCTATAATCCACGCTTCTGACCGCTCTGACGAAGGTATTGGGCAAGGCTGTGATTGAACCGTTTGAAGATATTGCCCCCGTAGGTGATCAACTCACGGACTACGATCTGAAGCATATGAAACTTTATATGCGTCTGCTCGATGCCGCCGCCGATGGCGTGGATTGGCGTGAGGCCGTACAAGTGTTGTTCGGCATCGATCCCCATCTGGAGGCGAAACGCGCCCGGCGTGTTCACGACAGTCATCTGGTACGCGCGCGTTGGATGAGCCACGCTGGTTATAGGCACCTTTTGCGCAAACCCACGCCCGGTTCCAATGATCCGCCCGCAAGCGGGTGATGCTTTTTCCGCATCACTCGATGCGCGACAACGACCTTCTCACATGACCAGATCGCCGGAATCAATTTGGCTCGACTTATGTTGCGTCTGCAAGGAGTTGAGTGATGAAGCCAGATACGTCGCGCTGGCACGATAGCGATGCTTATGACTTCTTCGATACGCTGCCGATCGAAGGCTTGGCCTGGGAGTGCCTTCGGCGTCACGAACCCTATCAGCAGCATTATCGCACGCTCGTGAGGACGAAGCAGGAGTCGGTCTCGTTCTCGCCGGATGTCCAGCGTCGCTGGGGGTTGCGATTTCCCGGCACGACCCGATTTGTCGGCGCTCGCACAAGAGGTGCTCTGGTCTCCCCTGGCTGATCCGGCCGTCCTCATTCTCACCCAATCGCCCGAATTCTTGCCGTCTGCCTCGACAACGGAAGGAGTGAGGTCTCCGGTTAGTCGCCACAGCGATGAGGGCGTCCATACCATTCATCCGGGCGATGGGGCCACGCAGCTTCTTTTTCTTGCAGACAAGGTTGAAAACAAACCCCTAGCGGCTTTGATACCCTTGGATACCGACATTCTTGGCCGCCTTGAAGCGCTGAGCCGTTTTTGGCGCGCCCTGCAAGGAGGACCGATGCCTCCAGACACACGTATGACGGTGCAACAGCGGTGGCGCCTGCGCCTGATGATGCGGGCCGCCGATGGGCGTGCGAATGGTGCCAGCTATCGCGACATCGCGATTGCTCTTTATGGACGCGAGCGCGTCGCCTCTGACCCTTGGAAGACATCGGCGTTGCGCGACGCTGCCATTTCGCTCGTTGAAGGAGGGACAGCTCTGATCGGCGGTGGCTACCTCAAGCTTCTGAGGCATCGACGCAGGGCCTAGATGATCAGTCTGGGCGGGGTGGCGATTTTGCCTTGGCCAACTTCCCCATTCCCGGCGAAGCCAGTTCTCCCCCACAGTGATCGCCAACCGCCGCTTAAAGCCGGCGCTCACTCTTAGAATCAAGGAGACACGATCATGCGACCTGATCTCGCCGTTCTGCCGCCACGCTTCCTGCGCACCAAGGAAGCTGCCGAGTTTCTCAGCCTGTCCGCCCGTACCCTCGAAAAACATCGCACCTATGGAACCGGACCTGCCTACCGCAAACTGGGTGGCCGCGTTGTCTATTCTGTCGAGGAACTTCAAGCCTGGGCCGCTCGAGGAGCCGTCGTCTCGACCTCTGATCCGCGTGGCGGTGTGCTGCCGGCCAAGCGCCAGACCACAGCCATGGCCGCGACGCCTGGCCGCTATTCCCGCTGATCAAAGGTGTCTTTCAATGGTAGAACTGACTCGGCCCTTATCCGAATTCCAGCGTGGACAACTCGAACTCGTTCGAGCCTTGCCCGGCGATTTCGCGGTGCGAGACACGCAGGATCTGATGGCCTATCCATTCTTCTCCCTATCGAAGACGCATCGCGTCAAGCCGATCGACTATAGCGTCGGCAATATCACGATCCGTGTCGAAGCCGTGCCGGATCACGGCATGGCGACGATATGGGACGCCGACATCCTGATCTGGGTGGCAAGCCAGATCGTCGAAGCGCGAGACGCCGGCCTTCGCACTTCGCGGTTGATGGCGGCAACGCCTTACGAAATCCTCAACTTTGTCGGTCGTGGCACGTCCCTGCGCGACTACCAACGCCTTAAGGCCGCGCTCGACCGGTTGCAATCGACCACGGTCTCCACGTCAATCCGCCAGCCGGTCGAACGCCGGCGTCATCGTTTCTCCTGGATCAACGAGTGGCAGGAGCGCACCGACCGCAATGGCAAGGCAGATGGCATCGAACTGATCGTGCCAGACTGGTTCTATCGCGCCGTCCTCGATGACGCCCTTATCTTGACCATCGATCGAGCCTATTTCGATCTGACCGGCGGTCTTGACCGCTGGCTCTATCGGCTGGTGCGCAAGCATGGTGGCCGCCAGCGGGACGGCTGGCGTTTCGATTTCCGTCATCTCTATCAGAAGTCCGGAAGCCTCTCGCCTTTCAAGCGCTTCGCCTTCGAGCTTCGCGACACGATCCGCCGCCAGCCTCTGCCGGGCTACACGTTGTTTGTTGAGGTGGAGTTCGGCGGACGGATCCTGCTCGCCTTCGAGCCGCTCGCCGCCTGTGGACAATCTGTGGATGGCCTCGTGCTATCGGGAACCCAGGCCCTCGTGCCATCGGGAACCCGGCTCACGTGCTATCGGGAACCGAAAGACGGCCTAACGCACGGGTCCCGAAAGCGAATTCGCGCTTCTAACATAGACTCTAACCAAGATTCTAACTTTGAAGCCCGCACGTACAATGGCAAAGCCATCGCCGTGGGACGGCGTGACCGTCCTGGCTCAACGTCGCGAAAGGCTGAAAAGGCGACACTCCTCCGCAAGGACATGGTGTCGGCTTCCGATACGATCGAAGCACCGCAGCTTCCTCTCGATGGCCGGCCTGAGGGTGTGCGATGAGAGCGGCGCAACTCGAGCGGAAGAGCGGTGTCGGCGCAACGGCGCTGACGCAATCTCAACGACAGCTCTGCCGACAGGCCACGGTCAACCACCGTGATCGGCGGCATCTGATGGAGCCAAGCCTGGTATTCTACCACAGCGGCCCAACGGCTTATGTGCCGCCAGTTCGATGCCACCGGCCCCTTGTCCCGTTCATCCCAAACCGATGGAGGTTCCATATGGCCGAACGCGCCGCGCCGTCCGTCAACAATGCGGATAATCTCACCCATGTCGAGCTGATCTGGGTTGCCAAGAAGATTGAATATTGGATCAGGTTCGGTCGCGAGGTTCATGAACGGGTGCTCGACCGCAGCCGATCCGTCCTTGCGTTTTCGCCGAACAGCATCTTTGCCTTCGTGCGCTGGGGTGCCAACGATTTTGGCACCGTTGTCTCGCGCATCGACATTGTTCGCGCAGTCGTACCGGGCGAGCCATACCAGACGTTGCCGTTTGTGCGTCCCGGCGGCGACATTCACCTGAAGATCGAGGGCTGGCCCAGGGTCGAACGCGTACTGCGTCATATCGATTCAATCGAGGCGACCGGCATTGATGCCTGTGATGTCGCACCCGATCACTGGCGCCACGTCGCCAACCGATTACTCACTCATGAGGAGCCATCTGCTTATACAACCGCTCGCCATAAGGCCTGGCTGAAGAGACGGGAGATCGAAGAATGACCCGCTTTGCCCCTTTCATGCTCGTCTCTTGTGCGGCGATCGGTGCTGCGGCTTGCCTGCATCCTCGAAGCTCGACCTTGTTCATCTGGAATGCTTCCGCGAGCGTTCCCATCGGCCTTTATCGCATCATGCCAGATCAGCGATTCGCTGTCGGAGATCTAGTTGCGGTGATGCCACCAGCTCCAGTCGCGGACTTCATGGTGCAACACGGTTACATCGGACGCGGCGTTCCATTGCTGAAACCCGTAGCGGCTGTGCCGGGTCAGCAGGTCTGCCGGGTCGGAACTGCCATCATGGTCGACGGCACGCCGTTTGGTGCGGCGTTGGACAGTGATCGGCGCGGCCGCCAACTGCCGGTCTGGCAGGGCTGCCGCCGCATTGCCAACGGTGAGCTGTTCCTGATGAATCGTGGCGTCCGGGATAGCTTCGACGGTCGCTACTTTGGACCCGTCGCGGCGCAAACCGTGATCGGCCGAGCGACTCCGATCTACACCGACGAGAACGGCAACAGTCGCTTTGCTCTGCTACACGGCGGCAGTCCGATTGCCGATCCATCGACCGATGTTGCACGCGTCAAACTTTCCTCTCATCGTCCATAAGGAGGCATCCATGCCACAGATCGGCACGTTTTCACGCGATGCGACAGGCTTTGCCGGCCGCATCCACACCTTCACGCTGAATCGGGACATTACTATCGTTCGGATTGAGCCTTCCGACGTCGAAAATGTGCCGGACTATCGCGTCCATCAGGGGGAAGACGGACCGGCGATCGGTGTGGGCTGGAACCGCACGGGTGAACGGGCCGGCGAATATATTGCTCTTCTCATCGACGATCCCATGCTGCCGCAGCCCATTCGTGCCACCCTGTTTCGCGATGATGACAGCGGCGCTTGTTGGTCCCTGCATTGGAGCCGGCGCCACAAGCGCAGCGGAGGCAACTGATCCCATGCGCAGCCCATCCTGGCGTTTTGCCCTTCTTCTCCTTTCCGGTCTGTCGGCCGCAGCATGTGCGGTGACCGCATCGACGGCGCGGAACGACCCTTACGCGGCGCATATCGCCGAAGCATCGCTGCGCTTTGGAATTCCCGTTCACTGGATCAGGGCGGTGATGCGCATCGAAAGCGCGGACAATCCGCGTGCGATTTCGTCCGTCGGAGCGATCGGTTTGATGCAGATCATGCCCAAAACCTGGGCCGAATTGCGAGCCCGCTATGGTCTCGGAAGAGATCCCTTTGATCCGCGTGACAACATCCTGGCGGCGACGGCCTATCTCGGCGAGCTGCGCAATCGATATGGATCGCCGGGCTTTCTTGCCGCCTATAATGCCGGCCCCAAGCGCTATGAAGCCTCGCTTGCCGGCCGTCCGCTGCCAGCCGAAACACGCGCCTATCTCGCCGCATTAGGCCCGATCATCGATGGAACCGTGAATGTAAGAACCACGATCGCAGCGGCAGCTGATGCACCGGACTTGCGCCGCTCGTCGCTATTTATCCGACAGCTAGGCGATGGTTCTGGTCCCACGTTTCTCCAGACAGGCCGTTTGTCAGACGGCGCTCCGGCCCTCTCCAAGATGCGCGATCTCTCAGCCATTGTGCCGCAGTCAATTGGGCTGTTTGCTGCGCCATCTGACAAAAGGCCGATCCCATGATGGCCTCGCCTCCCGTGCGTAACCTGTCGGGCTCTGGCGCAGCATGGCGGGCGCTGAGGGGTGGGCGGGGCATCACGACCGAAGGAGGGCAGGATAAAAGGGCGCACATTGCGCGGCGGCCGGATGGTTGTTTTTGCGTGGTTTTCTGGCCTGTTGCGAACATTTCCCAGCTTTGCCGCAATGTTCCTCAATGGCCCAACACCCTGCCTCTGCAAGATTTTTTGAACATTACAGAGCTGCGCCATGGCGGATGAGCATGAGTTCCGCGTCCGTCCGGGGCGTATCCGGTCCAGCCGGGCGCAATCGGCGCGGCCCTTCATTTCGCAGGCGCTTGCTGCGGCGAAGAAGGCCGGCGGCGGCGTGTCGCGCTCCGGCCGCGTCGTCTCCGGCAATCGTTCGCGCTTCGGTCACGGCCAGCGCGCCAGCATTCAGGCCAATCGGCTGATCTCGTCTCGTTCGCGTGGCGCCGTCGTCAAAGCGCGCGTCGTGCGCCATTCGGTACGCTCAGCTCCACTCGGCACCCATCTCAATTATCTGCGCCGCGAAGGCGTGACCCGTGACGGGGAGAAAGCTCGGCTGTTCGGGCCGGACACGGAGAATGCTGACGCTGGTGTCTTCGCCGAACGATGCCAGGACGACCGGCATCATTTTCGGTTCATTGTCTCGCCGGACGACGCCGTGGAAATGACCGATCTCAAATCCTTTACCCGCGACATCGTTGGGCAGATTGAGAAGGATCTCGGCAGCCGGCTCGACTGGGTGGCTGTCGATCACTGGAACACCGAGCATCCCCACGTCCACCTGATCGTGCGCGGTGTCCGTGACGATGGCCAGGATCTCATCATTTCGCGCGACTACATCAAGGAAGGCATGCGTGACCGGGCGCGGGATCTCATCACCAAGGAGCTGGGACCGCGCACCGACCTCGACATCCGCCGCACTTTGGAGCGCCAGATTGAATCGGAGCGCTGGACCCAGCTCGACCGGCAGCTTGTCCGGGATGCACGAGTAGCCGGCATCATCGATCTCGCGCCGCGATCCGATCGCCAGCCCGACGAGTTCCATGCCCTGAAGGTCGGACGGCTGCGCAGGCTGGAAGTCCTTGGGCTGGCCGGACAGGTAGGCCATTCACAATGGTTCATCAAACCGGAAGCCGAGGCGGTGCTGCGAGACGTTGGCGAGCGCGGCGATATCATCAAGCGGATGCACAGGGCGCTGACGGACCGCGGCATCGAACGCGGCTCGGCCAACTATGTGCTGGCCGGTGAAAGCCTCGATGAGCCGATCATCGGCCGCCTGGTCGATCGCGGTCTCGACGACGAACTGAAGGGCTCGGCCTATGCCGTCGTCGACGGCGTGGATGGCCGCACCCACCATATCAAGCTGCCCGACCTCGATGCCGCTGGCGACAGCGCTCCCGGCTCGATCGTTGAACTGCGCAAGTTCGATGACGCGCGCGGTGAGCGTCGCGTCGCACTCGCCGTTCGCTCCGATCTCGACATCGAGCGACAGGTCTCCGCGTCGGGCGCGACCTGGCTCGACCGGCAGGCAGTCGCGAGGGAGCCGCTCTCCCTGTCCGATGGTGGCTTCGGCGACGAGGTGCAACGGGCCATGGAGCGGCGCGCTGACTATCTTGTCGAGCAGGGCCTGGCCGAGCGGCAGGGACGCAGCATGGTGTTCGCCCGCAGGCTGATCGACACGCTGCGCCGCCGCGAGCTGGACGCGCTCGGTGAGAAGCTCGCCGCCGAAACTGGCCAGCCGTTTAACCGTGCTGGCAGTGGCGAATATGTCGCCGGCACCTATCGCCAACGCTTCGCGCTCGCCTCCGGCCGCTTTGCAATGATCGATGACGGTCTCGGCTTCCAGCTCGTACCGTGGTCGCCATCTCTGGAAAAGCAACTTGGCCGCCACGTCTCGGGTGTCACCCGCAACGACAGCGGCATTGACTGGAGCTTTGGCCGAAAGCGGGGATTGGGATTGTAAATCCAATAACGCGTTCTTGTTGGGGGATCTCAAATACGACAGTCTGAACATCAAATCCCAAGAGCGATTCGATGTTTACGAAAGAATTCGATGAAATTTCTTTGACCGATCTCCAGGCTCTCGTCGATGAGGGAATTCCTGAAGGTCGCCAACTTGAGTTCAAGCGCGATCACTATGGGCGTAAGGATGAAGACAGGCGCGAGTTTGCCGCAGATGTCTCGGCGATGGCCAATGCACTCGGCGGATACCTGCTCATCGGTATCGACGAGCGGAACGGGATCGCTTCGAACGTCTGCGGGGTGGAAGCACAGGATGCCGACGGGCTGGTTCGTGCCGTCAACGAGTCCATCCGTGCATCGTTTGAACCACTGCTCATTGAGGTTAGGGTAAAGTGGGTCGCAGTCGCTGCCGACCGCGGTGTTCTGGTAATCAAAATCGCGCGGAGCTGGAGCGCGCCTCATCGCGTGAGCGTCGCAAAGGACTATCGTTTCTATATCCGCGACGAAAATGGAAAACATCCGATGTCTGTAGAGGAATTGCGCAGAGCTTTCCTGTTTGCTTCCGAGGTTGAAGAGAGGATCAGACGTTTCCGCGCCGAGCGGCTTGAAGTCCTGACGAACAACGAGGGACCTCTTGCAGTTGGTAAGGAAGGTGACGGACGGCTGATCCTGCAGGTCGTGCCACGGGCATCTTTCACGGATGGCATCCAGCTGTCCTTCGATGAACGGGGTGGGACCATGTGGCCACGGCCTCTTTGAGCAAGCGGTGCAAATCCGATGTACTCACTTGACGGCCTGGTCAGTTACTCCCGACCCGAGGAGCGATTTGAAACCGTCCGCGCATTTTCGACGCTCTTTCGCAATGGCGTCGCGGAGGCGGTGGCAAAGATACACATCGGCGGGAAGGACGGCAAGCGCAACGTCTCCCTGACAGGCGTCGAGGAAGATGTAATCTCTGGCCTCCGCCAGATTTTCGGCGAATACAAAAGACGATCCCTACCTGCGCCCTATGCGGTGCTGCTAAGCTTGCTTGGTGTACGCGGTGTATCGGCTCCGATCAACGAAAGGCGCGGTGGAATTGCTTATCCGCACAGAGCCGACCGGATTATTCTGCCGGAGCTGACACTTGATGTCGCCCGGGCCGCGAAGGAGCCGTCAACTTCGCTCAAGCCCTTGTTCGATCTCATGTGGAACGCCTTTGGCCAACATGGTTCGCCGAACTACGACCAATCGGGGCGATACGTGGGGCGCTGAACCTGCCGTTTACCTGTATTTTTATCCAGCGCTTGTACCATCATTTGAAATTGCTTGCCTTTTGTGGCTCAGAAGCCGGATTGACGGACACCATCCATCGAAGGAATGGCCATGTCGGCGACGAAAATCCTCTGGGACCATATCCTCACGGTCCTTCTGATCGTGCTGATGACGACCTGGGGCGCGACACAGTGGACGGCCTGGCGCCTTGGCTTCCAGCCGCAGCTCGGCCATCCATGGTTCCAGATCGCCGACTGTCCAGTCTATCACCCGCCAGCCTTTTTCTGGTGGTGGTATTTCTACGATGCCTATGCGCCGCCGATCTTCGTCGAAGGCGGTATGATCGCGGCGTCCGGCGGCTTCATCGCAATCGCAGTTGCGATCGGCATGTCGGTCTGGCGGGCGCGGGAGGCTAAGAACCTCGCCACCTATGGCTCGGCGCGCTGGGCCGAGGTGAAGGAGGTGAAGGCCGCCGGTCTGCTCGACCAGGACGGCGTTGTTCTCGGCAGGCTCGACCGAGTCTATCTGCGGCATGACGGGCCGGAGCACGTCTTGTGTTTTGCGCCCACCAGATCGGGCAAGGGCATCGGCCTAGTCGTGCCTTCGCTGCTCACCTGGCCGGGTTCGGCCATCGTCCACGATATCAAGGGCGAAAACTGGACACTCACCGCCGGCTTCCGATCCCGGCACGGCCGCGTTCTGTTGTTCGACCCGACCAATGCGAAGTCGGCCGCCTACAATCCGCTGCTAGAGGTGCGGCGGGGAGAATGGGAGGTCCGCGACGTCCAGAACATTGCCGACATCCTGGTCGACCCGGAAGGGTCGCTGGACAAAAGGAACCATTGGGAGAAGACCAGCCACGCGCTGCTGGTGGGAGCGATCCTGCATGTCCTTTATGCCGAGAAGGACAAGACGCTGGCCGGAGTCGCTGCATTTTTGTCCGATCCGAAGCGGCCGATCGAATCGACGCTCGCCGCCATGATGAAGACGGCGCATCTGGGTGAAGCAGGTCCGCACCCGGTCATCGCGTCGGCGGCGCGTGAGCTGCTGAACAAATCCGACAACGAGCGATCGGGCGTGCTTTCGACGGCCATGTCGTTTCTGGGCCTGTACCGCGATCCTGTCGTCGCCGAGGTGACGCGGCGCTGCGACTGGCGCATTACCGATATCGTCGGCGGCAAACGCCCGACGACGCTCTACCTCGTAGTTCCGCCGTCCGACATCAATCGCACCAAGCCGCTGATCCGCTTGATCCTCAACCAGATCGGCCGCCGCCTGACCGAGGATCTGCAGGCGAAGGGCGGGCGCCACCGGCTGCTGCTGATGCTGGACGAGTTTCCTGCATTGGGCAGGCTGGATTTCTTCGAGAGCGCCTTGGCCTTCATGGCGGGCTATGGCCTCAAATCATTCCTGATCGCCCAGTCGCTGAACCAGATCGAGAAAGCCTATGGGCCGAACAATTCGATCCTCGACAACTGCCACGTGAGGGTGTCGTTCGCCACAAATGACGAGAGGACCGCGAAGAGGGTGAGTGACGCGCTCGGCACCGCCACCGAGACGAAGGCGATGAAGAACTATGCCGGGCATCGGCTGTCGCCTTGGCTCGGGCATTTGATGGTCTCGCGCTCGGAAACCGCGCGGCCGCTGCTTACGCCTGGCGAGATCATGCAGCTTCCGCCGGCTGACGAAATCGTCATGGTCGCGGGAACACCGCCGATCCGGGCGAAGAAGGCGCGATACTTCGAGGATGTCAGGTTTCAGGAGCGCATATTGCCGCCGCCGAAACTGGTCCGCACCAGCGAGCCGCATCCGGACGACTGGAGCCGCCTGCCGATCCCGACCCGTGCCCCGTTTGACGAAGCTGTGGCGGGCTCCGCCGAGGAGGATGAGGATCCGACCGAATCCGAGCGCCGCCGGCAGCCAGAATTGAGCCGCGTGAAACCCGTCGAGAAGAGGGAGCCCATCGAGAACGAGTTCGAGATCGATCCCCCAGACGAGATGGAGGAGGAAGCCACCCGGAGCCGTCGGATGACCCGTCTCATGCAAGGCGTGGCACGGCAGGTCTCGCTTGATCCGAATGACGGGATGGAGCTGTGAGCACCATGACCGGCCGAAAGAAGAAAGCGCAGATCTCCGTCTATCTCGAACCGGGCGTCATGACGATCCTCTCGGATTATGCGGCTCGCCGGGAGCAGCCGATGTCTTTGATCGTGGAGGCGGCCGTCGCCTCGTTTCTGTCGCCGGACGACGTCGAACGGCGGGAGGCACTGATTGCCAAGCGCCTCGATCAGATCGACCGCCGCATGACGCGGCTGGAGCGCGATCTTGGCATCTCGGTCGAAACGCTGGCCGTATTCGTCCGTTTCTGGCTTACGACCACGCCAGCCTTGCCCGAACCGGCCGCACAGGCGGCGCGGGCCAAGGCCGGCGAGCGCTATGAGGCGTTCGTCGCGGCGCTCGGCCGCCGGCTCGCTCAAGGCCCAAAACTGCGGCAGGAAATCTCCGAGGACATCACCGACTCATCCGATGGACAGGTCTCGTCACACGCGGGCACATACCGCGAATAGTAGTCGCCTGAGTGGGTTCAAGAAGACAGCTCCATCGCCGTTTTCCTGTATTTGCACGCTACACTACTACGACGTCAATTCCTTGTTGAATCGCATGAACTTCCGGCTCTTTTAATCATCCCCGTCCGGGGACCGTCTGATTTCCCCGGCGAGAAACGGGGATCGGATGGCAGTCTCGCATCGAAATTCGGAAGGCTTTGCGCGTGGCGCACGGATGCTGCGCACTGCGCTGGGTGCTGCCATCGCCCGCTTTCTGGAAGATCCCGGCGTTGTCGAGGTAATGCTCAATCCCGATGGGCGGTTGTGGATCGACCGTCTCTCTGAGGGCATGTCCGACAGCGGCGAGCGCATCTTGCCCGCGGATGGCGAACGCATCATCCGTCTGGTCGCTCACCATGTTGGCGCGGAAGTTCATTCCGGCGCTCCGCGTGTTTCGGCCGAATTGCCCGACAGCGGCGAACGCTTCGAAGGTCTCCTGCCTCCGATCGTCACAGGTCCGGCCTTCGCCATCCGCAAGCCGGCGATCTCGGTGTTCACCCTCGACGACTATGTTTCGGCAGGAACCATGACCGCCGATCAGGCGGCATTGTTGCGCCAGGCCGTCGCCTCGCATGCCAATGTGCTGGTCGCCGGCGGCACGGGCACCGGTAAGACGACGCTCACTAATGCGCTGCTGGCCGAAGTCGCGAAGGCGCCGGACCGGCTTCTGATCATCGAGGACACGCGCGAGCTCCAAAGCCAGTCCGAGAACAAGGTGCCGATGCGCACCAAAGACTTCATCGCCAATCTCACCGATCTGGCGCGCTCGGCCATGCGCTTCCGGCCCGATCGCATCATCGTCGGCGAGGTACGAGGCCCGGAAGCCCTCGATCTCCTGAAACTTTGGGGAACGGGGCATCCCGGCGGCATCGGCACAATCCACGCCGGTACCAGCATCGGTGCGCTTCGCCGGCTCGAGCAGCTCATTCAAGAAGCTGTCGTGACCGTCCCCAAGGCACTGATCGCCGAGACCATCGACATCGTGGCTGTTCTTTCCGGCCGCGGCTCCGCGCGCCGGCTCTCTGAACTCGCTCGTGTCGATGGGCTCGGTCCTGACGGCGACTACCGTGTCGCCCCCGCTCAACCTTCCCCTGTCCGCCAACCGCTCCCGAAAGGAGAATAGTCATGCCCCTCCGTGTCCCGCCTGTTCTGCGGCAGCTTTTCAGGCCGCCCATCATCCTGCCCATAGTGCCGGTTGAGGCGAGAGCTCACACGCCGTCTCTGCACGGCTTGCGTCGCCACCTCAAGAGCCCGACGGCCGTCGCCACGATCATTGTGATGGCGGCCGTGCCGGCTCATGCTTCCGGGTCTTCCATGCCGTGGGAGGCGCCGCTTCAGTCGATCCTCGAATCTATCGAAGGGCCGGTCGCCAAGATCGTCGCCGTCATCATCATCATTGCGACCGGCCTGGCACTGGCGTTCGGCGATACGAGCGGCGGCTTCAGGAGGCTGATCCAGATCGTCTTCGGCCTGTCGATCGCCTTCGCGGCCAGTTCCTTCTTCCTCAGCTTCTTCTCGTTCGGCGGCGGAGCGCTCGTCTGATGGCGGGTATTCTGGAACACGCCAACGACCTGCCGGGTTTCACCGTCCCCGTACATCAGGCGCTGACCGAGCACATCCTGCTCGGCGGCGCTCCGAGAGGCATCGCCATCATGAACGGGACGCTCGCTGGAGCCGTCGGCCTCGGCCTCCGTCTCTGGCTGGTCGGCCTCGCCATCTGGGCCATCGGCCACTTCGTCGCCGTTTGGGCCGCGAAGCGCGATCCCCTGTTTGTCGAGGTGGGCCGCAGGCATCTGCGCATCCCTGGTCATCTGTCGGTGTGAGGGCGGACATGATGAACCTTGCCGAATACCGCCGCACCGCCAGTCGCCTCGCGGACTTCCTGCCCTGGGCCGCGCTTGTCGGAGAAGGTGTCGTTCTGAACAAGGACGGATCGCTGCAAAGGACCGCACAATTTCGCGGTCCGGATCTGGAATCCTCTGTTGCTGCCGAACTGGTCGCCGTCGCCGCCCGGCTGAACAATGCCTTCCGGCGTCTCGGCTCCGGCTGGGCGATCTTCGTGGAAGCGCAGCGACGGGAGGCCGCGACCTATCCCGACGACCGCTTTCCCGATCCGGCCTCGGCCCTGCTTGACGCCGAGCGCAAGGCGGACTTCGAGGAGCAGGGGAGCCATTTTATTTCCGGTTACTTCCTCACCTTCACCTATCTCTCGCCTGCCGAAGATGCGGCACGCGCCGAGGCCTGGCTCTATGAGGGGCGCGAACGATCCGGCGTCGATCCGAACGAGATCCTGCGCGGCTTCGTCGATCGTACCGATCGCGTGCTGGCGTTGCTCGACGGCTTTATGCCCGAATGCCAGTGGCTCGATGATGCCGAGATGCTGACCTACCTGCACTCGACCGTTTCGACCAAACGGCACCGTGTCCGCGTTCCCGAAACGCCGATGTACCTGGACGCGCTGCTGGCCGATCAGTCTCTGACCGGCGGGCTGGAGCCGCGCCTTGGCGACGCTCATCTGCGCATCCTCACCATCGTCGGTTTCCCGACCGCGACCACGCCCGGAATTCTCGACGAACTGAACAGGCTCGCCTTTCCCTATCGCTGGTCGACGCGCGCGATCCTGCTGGACAAGACAGACGCCATAAGGCTGCTCACCCGCATCCGCCGCCAGTGGTTTGCGAAACGCAAGTCGATCGCCGCCATTTTAAAAGAAGTGATGACCAACGAGGCTTCGGTCCTCGTCGATACCGATGCCGCGAACAAGGCGACCGATGCGGATATCGCGCTTCAGGAACTCGGCGCCGACTATGCCGGCATGGCCTATGTCACGGCGACTATCGCCGTATGGGACGCCGATCCCCGCCTTGCCGACGAAAAGCTCCGGCTTGTCGAAAAAGTCGTCCAGGGCCGCGACTTCACGGCGATGCCGGAATCCATCAATGCCGTCGATGCCTGGCTTGGCTCGCTGCCGGGGCATGTTTACGCCAACGTGCGCCAGCCTCCGATCTCGACGCTCAATCTCGCCCACATGATTCCCCTCAGTGCCGTGTGGGCGGGGCCGGAACGGGATGACCACCTGGGTAGCGCCCCCTTGCTCGTTGGCAAGACCGAGGGAAGCACCCCGTTCCGGCTATCCATTCACGTCGGCGATGTCGGGCATACGCTCGTCGTCGGGCCGACCGGCTCGGGCAAGAGCGTGTTGCTCGCCTGTATGGCGCTCCAGTTCCGCCGCTACGCCCAAGCTCAGGTCTTCGCCTTCGATTTCGGGGGCTCGATCCGGGCCGCCGCCCTCGCCATGGGTGGCGACTGGCATGATCTGGGCGGTGATCTGACCGAAGGCGATGCATTTTCCGTCTCGCTCCAGCCGCTTGCGCTCATCCATGATGTGCCGGAACGTGCCTGGGCGGCCGACTGGATCGTTGCCATCCTGACGCGCGAGAGCATCGCGATCACGCCCGATGTCAAGGAGCATATCTGGACGGCGCTGACTTCTCTCGCTTCGGCGCCTGTCGAGGAACGCACCATCACCGGCCTGACGGTGCTGCTGCAATCGAACGACCTCAAGCAGGCGCTCAGGCCGTATTGCGTCGGCGGTCCCTATGGCCGGCTGCTCGACGCCGAAACCGAGCACCTCGGCAGCGCGTCGGTTCAGGCCTTCGAGATCGAGGGGCTGGTCGGGACCGGCGCCGCTCCGGCCGTCCTGTCCTATCTGTTCCACCGCATCGGCGACCGGCTCGACGGCTCGCCCACCTTGCTCATCATCGATGAGGGCTGGCTGGCGCTCGATGATGAAGCCTTTTCCGGGCAGTTGCGGGAATGGTTGAAAACCCTGCGCAAGAAGAACGCCAGCGTGATCTTCGCCACGCAGTCGCTGTCCGACATCGACAATTCGGCGATCGCCCCCGCGATCATCGAAAGTTGCCCGACGCGCCTGCTTCTTCCGAATGAGCGCGCCGTCGAACCGCAGATCACCGCGATCTATCAGCGATTTGGGTTGAACGCGCGCCAGATCGAGATCCTCGCGCGGGCTACGCCGAAAAAGGACTACTACTGCCAAAGCCGCAGGGGGAACCGCCTGTTCGATCTGGGCCTGTCCGAAGTGGGGCTGGCGCTGACGGCCGCCTCCTCGAAATCCGACCAGTCTGCCATCGGCCGCGTCTTCGCTGAGCACGGCCGGGACGGCTTCCTTTCCGCCTGGCTGCGCCTGCGCGGCGTCGATTGGGCAGCCGACCTCATTCCTGACCTCACCAATCTCATCCCACAGCCCGACAAGGAGGCTCAATCATGAAGACTCGCCCTTTCCGCACGGCACTGCTTGCCGCATCCATTCTCACCTTCTCAGGCCCGGTCTCGATCGTTCTGGCGCCGCCGGCGTCCGCCGCCTGGATCGTCTACGACCCGACGAACTATTCGCAGAATCTCCTGTCCGCCGCGCGTGCCCTGGAGCAGATCAACAACCAGATCACCAGCCTGCAAAACGAAGCGCAGATGCTGATCAACCAGGCACGCAATCTCGCCAGTCTGCCGTACTCGTCTCTCCAGCAGATCCAGCAGTCCGTTCAGCGCACGCAGCAGCTTCTGTCCCAGGCGCAGAACATCGCGTTCGACGTCGGTCAGATCGATCAGGCGTTTCAGTCGAAATACGCCAAAGTCTCGCTTTCGGCTACCGACGCGCAACTCGTCGCCGATGCAAAGGAGCGCTGGAAGAACAGCGTCGGCGGCCTTCAGGACGCCATGCGCGTGCAGGCCACCGTCGTTGGCAATATCGACACCAACCGCACCGAGATGTCGCAATTGGTCGGTCAGAGCCAGAGCGCGACCGGCGCGCTTCAGGTCGCGCAGGCAGGCAACCAGCTCCTCGCCCTTCAGTCGCAGCAGCTTTCCGATCTTACGGCACTGCTTGCCGCCAATGGACGGTCCACCGCGCTCACCGAAGCCGAACGGGCCGCCACGGCCGAACAGGGGCGCGTGCAGCGCCAGCGCTTCCTGACGCCAGGCTCCGGCTATCAGGCCGGCAGCGCCAAGATGTTCAACTGAGGGCGCTGGCCATGGACGGCAAGATGCTGGCCCGTCTGGGCGCCGTCGTCTTTGTCGCCATCGCGATCACCGCGACGGCGACCGAGATGATCAGAAAGAGAGAGGCCCCCGCGCCGTGGACACGATCCACAGCCGCCGTCGCATCGCCGGCGGATCCCCTCCGGCTCGGCCAGCGCCGGTGCCAGCAGCTTGGGCAGGCTGCCACGAGCGATGCCGAATGCCTGCGCATCTTGTCGGAAACCCGCGACCGCTTCCTTGGCAGGGCTTCCGCGCCGGCCGGCCCACAGATTGTCGAAGGGCAGTAAATCATGGGCGGCAGCGGCGTCATCGACAATTTCCTCGGGGTCTTCACCTCCTATATCGACAGCGGGTTCGGTCTTCTCGGCGGCGAGGTCGCCTTCATCGCCACCACGCTGATCGTCATCGACGTGACGCTCGCCGCCCTGTTCTGGAGCTGGGGCGCCGACGACGACATCATCGCCCGTCTGGTGAAGAAGACTCTGTTCGTGGGTGTCTTCGCTTACCTTATCTCAAACTGGAACAATCTTGCCCGCATCATCTTCGAGAGTTTTGCCGGCCTCGGTCTCAAAGGGTCGGGCACCGGCTTTTCGACGGCGGACCTCCTTCGCCCCGGACGGGTGGCGCAGGTCGGCCTCGACGCGGCCCGGCCGCTGCTGGAATCCATTTCCGACCTCATGGGCTGGGTCGCATTCTTCGAGAATTTCATTCAGATCGCATGCCTGCTGTTCGCCTGGGCGCTCGTCTTGCTGGCGTTCTTCATTCTGGCCATCCAGCTGTTCGTCACGCTGATCGAATTCAAGCTGGCGACCTTGGCGGGGTTCGTCCTCATTCCGTTCGGACTGTTCGGAAAGACGGCCTTCATGGCCGAAAGGGTTCTTGGCAATGTCGTCTCTTCCGGCATCAAGGTCTTGGTGCTCGCCGTCATCATCGGCATCGGCTCGACCCTGTTCAGCCAGTTCACCGCCGGTTTCGGCGGCGCCACACCGACGATCGACGATGCCATGGCCGTCGTGCTGGCAGCACTTTCTCTCCTGGGCCTCGGGATATTCGGTCCCGGCATTGCCAACGGTCTCGTGTCTGGCGGCCCGCAGCTCGGCGCGGGTGCTGCCGTCGGCACCGGCCTTGCCGTTGGTGGCGCAGCGCTTGCCGCAGGCGGCGCGGCCGGTCTGGCCTTGCGGGGTGGCGCCGCGGCATTGTCTGGTGGCGCGGCGGCTGTTAGGGGTGGAGCGGCGGCGGCGGGTGCCGCATCGACCGCCTATAATCTTGGATCGATGGGGCAGACTGGCGCCGGAGGCGTTGCGTCAGGTCTCGGTGGTGTCGCCCGTGGCGCAGGCTCCGCCGCCGTCTCGCCGCTCAAGCGCGCCGCCGGGCGAGCGGCCGAAAGCGTCAAATCGAATTTCTCCGACGGCGTGAAAGGCGGTTTCAGCGCGACTGGCGGCTCTTCCATGCTCGGCACTATCGGTGGCGCTGAGGCTGCCAATGATGATTCCTTTGCCGCCGCCCCGTCGGCTTCGCACGATGGTCCTCCCGATTGGGCCAAACGCATGAAACGCAGCCAGCACTTCAGCCACGGCGTTTCCGCGGCCGCCCATGCCGTTCGTTCCGGCGACAGCCATGGTGGCGGCTCTTCCGTCAATCTCTCCGAAAGTGACCACTCATGAGCTTGTTCAAACGACCGGCAACCCATTACGGCAAGACGCCGCAACCCGAAACACCCTATCAGAAGGCGGCACAGGTCTGGGACGAGCGTATCGGCTCGGCCCGCGTGCAGGCGCGGAACTGGAGGATCATGGCGTTCGGAAGCCTGATCCTTTCGGCAGGCTTTGCCGCAGCGCTCGCCTGGCAGTCCACACGTGGGACCGTCGTGCCTTGGGTCGTACAGGTCGACAAGCTCGGTCAGGCGCAGACCGTCGCCGCTGCCACGGCCGGCTACCGTCCTACCGATCCGCAGGTCGCATGGCATCTGGCGAGGTTCATAGAGCAGGTCAGGAGCATTCCCGCCGATCCCATCATCGTCCGACAGAACTGGCTGCGCGCCTATGACTTGACGACGGATCGCGGCGCGACAGCGCTGAACGACTATGCGCGGTCTAACGACCCCTTCACCAAGGTCGGCAAGAGCCAAGTCGCCGTCGAGGTATCGAGCGTTATTCGCGCGTCTCCCGACAGCTTCCGTGTCGCCTGGATCGAGCGCCGCTACGAGAACGGCCAGCTTTCCACCACCGAGCGCTGGACTGCGATCCTGACCATCGTGATCCAGACGCCCCGCGATGCTGAACGGCTCAAGGCCAATCCCCTCGGCATCTACGTCAACGCGATTTCATGGTCGAGGGAGATGGGCGAATGAACAAGCCGCCAATCCGCAAAGCCGGAAACCCGTCTTTCCGTAAACCCGCATTTGCTGCCGTGCTTTTGTCCGCCGCCTCCCTTGCCGGCTGCGCCACGCCGCAGAAGCCGCCACATATCCGCTACGATGCCGATGTGCCGGCACTGCCGGCCGTTCCTGCCGTGCTGACCGATGACCGTCCGAAGCCGCTGCACATTCCGCCTGGCTGGACGCCGGCGCGCGGAGGAGCCACGGCAACTACCCCGACCGGGCGGATTCAGAATGCCAATGACGCGGCCCGTGTCGAGCCGCGCCGGGAGGGCTACTACAACGCCATCCAGATCTATCCTTGGAGCGAAGGCGCCCTTTATCAGGTCTATGCCGCACCCGGCCAGATCACCGACATCGCGCTCGAACCCGGCGAAAGCCTGACCGGAGCCGGGCCGATCGCCGCCGGCGACACCACGCGCTGGATTATCGGCGATACCGAGAGCGGCAGCGGCACCAGCCGGCGCGTGCATGTGCTGGTGAAACCCTCACGTCCCGACATCACCACCAACCTGGTGATTTCCACCGATCGCCGTACCTACCTGATCGAATTACGCTCCGGTGAGAAACCCTATATGCCATCGGTTTCATGGTCTTACCCGCAGATGCCGGGCTCGCGGCAGTCCATTCCCGAGACGCCAGCTATTCCGACGATAGCGGCGCGAAACCACCGCTATGGCCTCACCGGCGATACGCCGCCCTGGCGCCCGCTCTCCGTTTATGACGATGGTCGCAAGGTCTATGTCGAATTTCCGCGCGGTATCGTACAGGGGGAATTTCCACCGCTCTTCGTCATCGGTCCGGAAGGCGAGGCACAGATCGCCAATACCCGTATCTATCGAAACATCCTGATCGTGGATCGTCTCTTCGGTGCGGCGGAATTGCGCCTGGGCAGCGGCAACCATCAGCAGACTGTGAGGATCGTCCGAACAAGCGGAGTCGTCAAGGAACCGGCTGTCCGAGACAAGGAAGGAGGGCGGTCGTCATGAGCGAGGCCGACAACAACGAAGATGCAATCCAGCCCTCGGATCCTGTTCCACCCATGCGGCTGCGGGCAGAACCGCCGCGCGTTACCCGGCTATCGCGCAAGGTGCTCGCCGGCCTCGGCCTAGTCGTGTCGCTCGGCATCGGTGGAGCATTGATCTATGCGCTTCAGACCCGAGATCGCGGCAATGCTGGCGAAGAACTCTATTCAACCGAAAACCGGACGACTGCCGACGGTCTGGCAGGCTTACCGCGGGACTATACCGGTCCGATCCTCGGGCCGGCTCTGCCGGGGGATCTCGGCCGTCCGATCCTCAGTGCGCAGGATCGTGGCCAGCCTGTCGTTGTGCCGACAACGCCGGGTGTCGATCCGGCCGAGCAACGACGCCTCGCCGAAGCGGAAGCTGCCCGAACCAGCCGCGTGTTCTTCCAGACAGAAACGCGGACAACGGCCAGTGCGACAACGCCCAACGCGAATACCACGCCCAATCTTACCGGGCTCGATCAGGCCGGCACTCCCACGGCACAGGACCGCCAGGCCGCCTTCCTCAACGCTGCCGTCGATCGCCGCACCGTTGCAGCCGATCGCGTGATGCCGCCGGCCTCGCCTTATGTGCTGCAGGCCGGCTCGGTGATATCCGGAGCGCTTATCACCGGCATCCGCTCCGATCTCCCCGGCCAGATTACCGCCCAGGTCACCGAGAACATCTACGACAGCCCGACCGGCCGTGTTCTGCTTGTGCCGCAGGGCACTCGCATCATTGGCCAATATGACAACAATGTCGGCTTCGGCCAGAGGCGTGTCCTCCTGGTCTGGAACCGGCTGATACTCCCGAATGGACGATCCATCGTCCTTGAACGACAGCCTGGCGCCGATACACAGGGCTACGCCGGTCTCGAGGATGGGGTCGACTACCACTGGTGGGATCTGGCGAAGGCAGCCGGTCTTTCGACGCTGCTCTCGGTTGGTGCAGAGCTCGCTATGGACGACGAGGACCGGCTGATCCAGGCCATCCGCAACGGTGGCCAGGATACGATCAATGACGCCGGACAACAGATCATCCGCCGCCAATTGCAGATCGCGCCCACCCTGACCATCAGGCCCGGATTTCCGGTCCGGATTGTCGTCACCCGTGATCTCGTGATGGAGCCCTATAGAGGTTAGACCAATGGCCAAATTAAAACTCGGACCGTTCATTGACGATAAACCCGTCAAGGTGAGCGTTGAGCTACCCGGATCGCTATATCGGGATCTGGTTGCGTATGCCGATTTGCTCGGCAGCGAGCAGGTAAATCCGATTGGGGATCCGGTTCGGCTGATCGTGCCGATGTTGCAGCGGTTCATGGCAACGGATCGGGGTTTTGCCAAGGCGCGGCGTTCGCAATGATCGCCGATGCCTTTGGAGGTGGACAAGAAGTGCCACTTCATTTGCCGCCGACGATTCGGCTCGCGATGCCACCGGCCGGTTTCATTTTACGCGAAAATATATACCCAGGCGGTAGAAGTTGCCCTTCTTGCAAACCCATCGGGGTTGATCATCCGTAGACAGGCACGTTTCGGCGAGGGCGTGAAAAATCAGTTACGGTTTTGATCTTCCTGCATCGCCCTGACCCCGTCGATTCTGCTGCAGACCTTACGCGTGCCCATCAACGTCTCCATCTTCATCTATTTCCCGCACTGGCAGATATGCGTTGGTCTCCAGCCATTCCTTGACGATGTAGCGGATCATGTCGTTTCTCGTCATCCCGAGCTCCTGGGCAATGGAGAGCAAGGCCTCTTCAGTTTCGACATCCAGGCCAATCGGTGCGGCATTCCGGATCATGAGCGCCGCGCGTCGCAGCAAGACTTGCAGATCGGCACGCGATGCATCGCCAATGCGGTCTGCTGTATGATCAAGCTGACCTGCCATATCCCTTGGCATGCGTGTGTCTCCGTTTTGAAAGATGGTATTGCCCATCATTCCACTCCTTCAGGTCTGGTCAAGACTTGGTTCCCAACCACGCACCATGCCTTTGCTCATCACAGCAGAGGTGAGCGTAAGCTGATATCTGAGGTGCTGAATTCGTTGCACGAGGTCGGTGATGGCCGCCCTCGAATCGCCACCATGTGCGTCAAGGATCACTTCAATCGGATCGAGCTCCGGTTCTGAGGTCAATTTGGTAGCTTCAGCATTCATTGGACGCACGTCTCCATTCCGCCGGAACATGGCGGTTGTCATCATCAAGTTATAGGTAAACTCAGGCCGGGGCGCAGCTCGCGTTTGTTCTTATTATGTTCTCATCTGGGCGAGAGTCAAGCTCATGAGATCTTGGTAGCGCTGAGAAGGTTTTCCATTTTCGCAAACGGGACATGACAGGAGATCGTGTTAGAGGCCGAGCGACTGTCAGACCGAATACTCAATGGGAAATGACGACTCCGCGTGGCCGAGCCGGCTTGAGAGAACGAAATCTCTCCAATCTCCAACTTCCAGAAGGCCGTAACCGCTGTCTTGATCCCACGTCGGATAACGGATTGACAGCACCGCTTGACGCTCAATGAGGTCCACGGCGATATTCTGATCGAGAGGAGACCCGCGCGATGCATCCGGATACGTCGATAAAGCAAGACTTTGAACGCGAATGGGCATCGTTCTACGCCAATCGAAGGCCGTTAGGTTGGTTGCTTCGGTCAGACCAGTCGTTAGCCTGGGTCAGATTTCATTCGTTGCCGAATTCGAAGCGGTATCCAGAGAACAAAGCGGAGAAAGATATCATTCTCAGCCGGGCCCATAG
The DNA here is from genome assembly GCF_044756305.1 of Rhizobium sp. NPDC092011. Lineage (NCBI taxonomy): Bacteria > Pseudomonadati > Pseudomonadota > Alphaproteobacteria > Hyphomicrobiales > Rhizobiaceae > Rhizobium > Rhizobium sp. NPDC092011. The sequence goes on along the minus strand of NZ_JBIVSO010000001.1, from coordinate 283,064 downwards.
CCTCGCGAATGAGACGTTAGGAGCGGATGCTAGTTGCTGGCAGATTGAATGCCGGAAAGAAGAGGTAAACCCACCATATTGGGATGTTGTTGTGAGTGGCACAGCAGCCAAGACGTTTGCTGATGACGACGAGACGCGGTGGTGTGCAAGTGTTTTAGAAACTCGCTGGCGGCAAGGCACTCTTGACTACATTTTACTGGCAATCGCTAACGATAAGACGGGACCGACGATGTGGATGGATCGGAAAACCGGACGGATTTTTGCTCCATACGATGGCGGTTTCGACCTGCTGGTGTCATCGCCAGAGGAGGTTAAGCAATTGAGGATTCGTTTTGGCGACTGGCTGTCTGATCATCCCGAAGGTTTGTGAGAGACAGCCTATGACCCGCCGTATCTGGTGTTGGATTTGCTTTCGAATTTCCACGGCAAAAGTTCATCAATCCGTGCTTGCTTGTGGCCCTTCACGATGGCAGTGAGCGTGTCGGTCAGATACGCAAGCGGATCGATAGCATTTAGCTTGCAGGTTTCGATGAGCGACGCGATAGTCGCCCAGTTCTCCGCTCCCGCATCATGCCCGGCAAACAGAGCATTCTTACGATTGAGGGCTATCGGCCGAATGGTTCGCTCGACGGTATTGTTGTCGATGTCGATGCGACCATCAGTCAGGAAAACACAAAGCCCATCCCAGTATTTGGCGACATAGGCGAGAGCCTCTCCGAGCGGCGACTTGCCAGCGACGCGGGCACGATGATGGTTGAGCCAGGTTCGCATGGCTGCGATCAATGGCGCTGACCGTGCCTTCCTCCCACCAAGGCGGGCGTCGGCATCGAGACCGCGCAGCTCTGCTTCGATGCGATAGAGTTCGCCGATCCGCCTCACACCTTCCTCTGCAATCGGTGTCGAGCCGGTGCGAGTGATCTCGACCAGCTTACGCCTTGCATGCGCCCAACAGTAGGCGAGTTTGATGTCCGGACCGATACGATCCGGCGCGATCAGCCGATTATATCCGGCGTAGCCGTCGACCTGAAGAACGCCCGTAAACCCTAACAATATCCGTTCGGCATGTTTCCCGCCACGCCCTGGAGCGTAGGTAAAGGCTACGCCGGGTGGAGCACCTCCGCCCCACGGTCGGTCATCGCGGGCCCGCGCCCAGAAGTATCCAGTTTTGGTTTTGCGGGAGCCAGGGTCGAGGACTGGCGCACGGGTCTCGTCCATGAACAGCTTGGTCGAACGCTTCAAGTCGGCGATCAAAGCGTCGAAGACCGGGCGAAGCTCGAATGCCGCCCGGCCGACCCAGTCGGCGAGCGTGGAGCGGTCGAGATCAACGCCCTGGCGGCTCATAATCTGGGCCTGTCGGTAAAGCGGCAGGTGATCGGCGTATTTTGACACCAGCACATGCGCGATAGTCGCCTCCGTCGGCAACCCGGCGTGGATCAATCTTGCAGGCGCTGGAGCCTGGGCAACGCCGTCGGTGCAGGAGCGGCAGGCATATTTGGGGCGACGGGTGACAATGACGCGAAATCGCGCCGGAATGACATCCAGCCGCTCGGAGACGTCTTCACCAATGCAATGCAGGCCGCCACCGCAGGCGCAGATCAAGCTTTCCGGTTCGATGATTTCCTCGATGCGAGGAAGGTGAGCAGGCAGAGAGCCGCGATTGGTGGAACGGGGTTTAGGCTGCGGCTTCCCAGAGGGGCTATCGGCTTCATCTTCGGCATGGATGGCAGCAATGGCCGTTTCCAGGTCCTCCAATGCGAGATCGAATTGTTCAGGATCGGCCTTCTCGGATTTGCGACCGAAGGCTGCTTGCTTGAAAGCCGCGACCAGCTTCTCCAGTCGCTCGATCCGCTCATCCTTGCGAACTTCCCGCGCTTGCGCCGCGATCAGCATCGCCTTCAGGGCAGCAATATCATCGGGAAGATCGGTGGCATCCAACATGACGAAAGTCTATCAAACCCGGTAACGCTCCGCCGGAAGAATCCACCGCCCGAGTCATCGTGCCGCATCTATTCGATAGCATCCGGCGGTCTCGCCTCCACGGAACGGACCCGACGCCAGTCGAGGCCTGCAAACAACGCCTCGAACTGCGCGTGGCCAAGTGTCATCAAGCCATCCTTGATGCCCGGCCAGGTGAAGGTATGTTCCTCAAGCCGCTTGTAGGCCATCACCAATCCGGTGCCATCCCAATAGATCAGCTTTAGGCGATCCGCCTTGCGCGAGCGGAACACGAAGACCGTCCCTGAAAAAGGGTCTTTGTGCAGCTCGTTCTTGACCAGCGCGGCCAGGCCATCGTGGCCCTTGCGGAAGTCGACGGGCTTAGTGGCCACCATTATCCGAACCCGGTTCGATGGAAAGATCATGCCGGGACCGAGCAGGCACGCGCGACAGCCGCGATCCGGGCGGCAGACGCGCCTTCTTCCAGACGGATTGTGACCGACCCGACGATGATCTCGGGACGGGTGGCCCTCTGGACCGGCGGTTCGGAAACAGGTGGATCAACGATCACCGCTGCAAATTCTACCGCATCCTCGGGTGCTGGCAGAACCAGTTTCCCCTGCCGCGCCATCGTTCGCCAAGTCGATAGGTGGTTCGGCTTCAGCCCATGTCGCTCTGCGACTTCATTCACCAGCGCTCCGGGCCGAAGACTTTCTGAAACGATTTGCGCTTTCACCTCATCCGGCCAGTGCCGGTGAACCTCACGTCCAGACTTCCTGGTCGTGAGAACCTCCAATGTAGTCTCCATGGAGAAACTCCCGTTGCTCATCCATGGTAAGCCGATCACAGATCAGGGCGGCGAGGACAACGTGGGAGGGGAACACCGGTTACAGAAGGCCGTGGTCGCGACTTTTCTATCAAGGTTTGAGGGATGGCCAAGAAACTCGATCAATGCATCTGATAATCTATCAGCGATCTTGACCGAGTAAGAGCAGGCTTTGCGCGCATATGGCCCTCGCGCTACCCAAAACGAAATCGGTTCTTCATTTTCGAGCTTTGCCGTCTTCGGCAACCACTTGAATCCGACCATTCATGCTCAGGGAGTAGAAGAATGACGCCGTGCCGTTGAGGCTCTTTGCGCGTTGTGGGCTGCTGACATACCAATCGAAATCGCCAGTCACCCGGCAAAGGTCTCCGCCGCAGGAGACCACAACGCTTTCCGGTCTCAGCCGATACACTCTATTCGGCCACCGCTCAAAAAACTTGGCCTTGTCATCGAGTATCTCGCTCAATCTCTTTTGCTTGCCATAAAAGCTGACTTCACCCGCATAAACACTGGAAGCGAACGCGACCGCCTGATTGGCCGGCAAGCTTCCGGAATTCAGCAATTCAGAGACAAAGTTTCTGGCCGTCGTCTCTTCTTGCCTCATCGCGTTGACCGAAGCAGGCGCTGACTGAATTGTCGGGGTAGCGGACGGTGCAGACGAAATCTGGCTGCCTGCTGCATCGGACGAGAGATGCTCTATCCCGAACTGTTTGATTTCGTCTGCGCTGAAGAAATGGATGTCATCAGACAATGTCCGAAACATAATCGGAAAAATACGGGCATCGACGCCGTACTTGTTCAACGTGTCGAGGATATCGGAGATATTCAGCTGCGCGTCGCCCAGGCCGACATTGCCGCTGATCTGATGTACGCCGAGCCGGCCCTGAACAATTCGGTTTCTGCCGGCAAAGAAAACGTAGGCACAGGCCGACGCACAGACGGAATCCGAAGGTATGACAGTGCTCATGCCTTTCGTGTAGACGTCATCAGCAATAAGCAAGCCGTTCTGAACATCACCGCCCGGGCTATTCAGCACCAGGATTTTCACATTCGGGTTGGCCGCCAAAATCCTTCTAAAAGACAGAGCAGACCGAGAATCGATTGGCCCATCCAAGCGTATTGCTAGCGGCCAAACAGGCGATATGGAAAACGGTGCGACGTTGTCTTCCGCTCGGACATTGATAGCCCATAAGAGAAAGACAATTCCTACCAAGAATACCCGACTAAAAGACACGACACGGACCCTCTACTCCGCGGATCATTACCAAATAGCGAGCGAATGTCGATAAAGAGATTTCGCCTCAAAGTTACAGCGGCTGGATTTCTAGTGTCCCAGCTTGATTTATTATTTACAGCACTCGAGGATCGCTATCAAACGCGAGGGCGATGCCTTCCAGAGACAAGATAAAGGTCCCCGCTTCACCAACATTTCCAGGCAGCGGTGATGGGCCAAGTTATTTGAGTGGGGACAGCTTTGAGGATTTCATTGGAAGTTCGAACATTGCACCGCCTGACACGTTTCCCGCAACTGTGCCAATGGCCGGCCACAATGCAATAAGTCGCTCTGCCTGTTTCAACACGCTGGATTTGTACAGCCCCTGCGACAGAAACATGCCCACGAGTTTCGAGCTTTGAAAAGCCGCCTTCTCAGCGCGGTTTCTGGTGATCCGACGATCGCCCGATATGAAAATCCATCCGCCCTGCTTTGACAGTTCGGCAATGAGATCGACATCTTTTATATTCGGTGGAAACTTGTCTCGCAGCGCTACGATCTCGTGGTCGTCTCCCATCAGAGCCTGAAGGCTCCTTGCCAATCGGGGAGAAAGGTTGTGATCGAAGAGGACCTTCACGCTGCCAGTGATTCCTCAAAGGCTACGGCGTCTCTAACGACTGCTATGGGGATCTCATAGAGTTTTGCGACCGCCCGCTCGGATCCTTCCGCCTTGACCGCCTGTGCCAGCGCAATTGTGGGTACATTGTAGACAGCGGTTGTCGGCTGGCCAAACACAAGCTCAGGGTCAACGATGATAGTCGCCTTCCCCTTAAACGGACGCCAGCGACTTACGGCGTCATTATCGATGTCCAGATCTTTGAACGTCCGCTCGATGATGGTCTTGATCGTGTATTGCTTCTTCTTCAAATCCAGAAGATTTTCGTCGCCAGACGTATTGACGCTTTCCAGAAAGATCGTCTTTCCATCCGTCTGAAAGCGTCGCGTTGAAAAAGGCCTGTCATCGTTGACGCATTCTCTTGCATAGACGAGGCAATGCCTGATTGTTTTCAGGCCGAGGCCGGCGTCGATGAAGGCACCGACAAACCGCAGTTCGATGAGGTCACGAAAACCAAGTTCAATATGCCCGTCAGCCTGCGGCAACTGGCTTTGCCACAGGGGATCGACGTGCAGCGTTTCGCCCTGGTGTGTGTAGTCGTACCCGCCAAGCCATCTGCGGACGTTCCGCACGGGAATATTCAAGAGGCGTGCGGCATCGCTGGCGGAATAATAGCCAATACCGAATGGAATAGGCTTCTCGCTGCCACTCATTGTGATTTGCCATCCCCGTTTGAATTCGCCGGCATTATCCGCTTGCCGATCATCTCGTCAAAGAATTTATTTTCTTTATGACGAATATCGCAGGACAACGAAAAATTGTTCCTTCACCGAAGCCAGTTGTTCCAACGTTGAAGCAACATGGCGGCGTTGGCGTTGATCCAGTCCGCATCCGGCACGACGATGTGATCGCGAACATCCTCAGCGCTTGGCATCGATTTTCGAATATCCTCGGGGATCAATGCGACAGCATCGCTACTTGGCGGCGTGCAGGACAATATTGCGCAAGCCTTTGCCTGAGCCTGCGGCGAATTGAGCCAGAATGCGATCAGTTTCAACGCGTTGTCATGATGTGGAGCGCCTTTGATCAACGCGATGCGATCGCCAACCAGAAAGGATGCCTTGTAGGACCAGCTAATGGGCAGGCCTTCAGTTTGCATCGCCTTTGCCCGTGTCAACCAGATCTGCCCGAGCGAATAATCCCCGTTGCGGAAACCCTGCACGCTCTGGTCGCCGGTCTTCCACCAGATGGAGACTGAGGAACGGATCTCATCGAGCTTTTTCAGCGCGCGGTCGACATCAAGGGGGAACAATTTGTCCCGGCTCACGCCATCGGCTAGAAGGGCGGCAGCCATCACCCGCCAGGGGTCGTCAAAATTGGGAAAGGCGCGGCCGCCGGGAAATTTGCTCGTATCCCACATATCCGCCCATGTCTCGGGCACCGGATCGCCGGCCTTTCCGATCCGGTAGGCAAGCAGTGTGGCCGTCGACTGTAGAAGGGCACCGCCAGCAGCGCAGGTATGCGGCTCGAGATCCTTGCGATCGGCGAATTGCCGGCAGAACTCGGTGAGATCCTCAGTGACCTCACGATGCGCCTTTGAGGCTGCCTGTATCTCGCCGTCAAGATAGAGGTCCCAGGTGACGTTACCCGTCTTCACCATCGCGCTGGCTTTGGCGCGCATTTCAGAATTGGTGGCGACAACCGTCACGACCTCAATGCCTGTCGCTTTGGTGAATGGGTCGAACCACGCCTCTTTGAGCGCACGGTCATATGCGCCACCGGTTGAGGCGATGATGACCTGCTGTGCGGCTGTTGCCGACTGTGGAAAAGAGAGAGGCCAAAGCAGGCTGGCCGCCGCGTAGAGAAATCGGCGGATCCGGATCGAGCGCGCAGAGTGGCATTTGGATGACATGCAATGTTCCCTTCGTGTGTGCTTTTGAATTTGTCGGCTTTGGGGTCATTGCCCGGCTTTGCGGGTGGTCAGCAGATGCGCCGTTGCCATCAGAAGCAGGGAGACGGCGACGAAAACCGCAGACGCAGCCGCAATCACCGGCGTCAGATTGAAATCAATGTCTTCGAACATCTTTCGGCCGATCGATTTTCCGCCAGTGTCCGAGATGAAAAAGGCGATCGTTGCTTCGTCGAATGATGCGAGGAAGGCGAAGACGGCAGCAGAGGCGATACCGGGCGCGATATTGGGCAGCACAATTCGAAAGAATGTTTGCCGCCGGTTTGCGCCACAGCTAAGGCTAGCCAGCTCCAACATCGGATCGAGGCGCTGGAGCGATGCCGTCACCGTAATAACGACATAGGGGATGGCAAGAACAGTGTGAGCGATCAGGAAGCCGACAAAACTTCCGGTGAGTTGCAGGGGTGAGAAGACCAGATACAGGGCGACGCCGAAGACGACGTGCGGAACGATCATCGGCCCGACCGACAGGACCTGCAGTGCGTTTTTGAAGGGAAGATCCCCCCGGACAATGGCAAGCGATGCCATGGTTCCGATGATGGTGGCGCTTGCCGTCGTCGCAATTGCAATCCTGACGCTGAACCAGGTCGCCGCCATCCAGTCCGGGTCACTGAAATAGACCCGGTACCAGTGCCAGGTCAGTCCCTGCGGCGGGAACTGAATGTAATCGGTTTGGCTCAGCGACATTGGGATGATGAGCAAGGTCGGCAGAATCAGAAAGAACAGGATAATTCCCACGAGCAGGCCAGCGCCGATGAGTGCTGCCGCCCTGCCAAGAGGATGCAGAACCGCGAGCCTAAGCTTGCCGGTGGCGGCGAAAAGCGGTGGCAAGGTGGACGATTGATCAATGAACACTGCTGAATCCTTTGCTGAAGGAAAGCGCCTTGCGAAACACGATGATGAAGACGATCGTCATGGCGAGAAGAACCGTCGACAGGGCGGCGGCAAATGGCCAGTCAAGCAGAACAGTGGTCTGCTGGCCGATCAGATTCGCCATCAGCATCGATCCCGGGCCTCCGACCAGAGCCGGTGTGATGTAAAAGCCCAGCGCAAGGACGAAACACATGGTTGCGCCGGCAAACACGCCTGGGAGGCTGAGCGGCAAGGTCACGAAAAGGAAGGACCGGATCGCGCCAGCTCCAAGATTGCGTGCCGCCCGGACATAATCCTTCGGCAGCATTTGCAAGGTCGAAAAGATTGGAACAATGACGAAGGGCAGCAGCACATGCGTCATTGCGAGCACGACGGCGCCTTGCGTGTAGAGAAGCTTGAGCGGCCCATCCGTCAGGTTTGTCGCAACGAGCAAGGAATTGATGATGCCGTGGCGTTGGAGCAGCACGATCCAGGCATAGGAACGGATCAGTATCGAGGTCCACAACGGAATAAAGACGCATGCTGCGATGACCAGGGCCAGCCGTCCTTTAAGGCGGGCCATGAGAAGCGCGACCGGATAACCCAGGAGAACGCAGCTTAAGGTGACAGCCGTGGCGATCCCCACGGTATCGGCAAGAACAGCTGCGTACAGAGGATCATCCAGAAGGCGCCCGTAAGTAGCGGATGGGCCTCCTGTGAAGCTGAGGGCGACCAACTTGGCCAAGGGATAAAGAAAGCCGATCGCAAAGGTCGCCAAAAGCGGCAGGACCAGCAGCCATGAAGGAATGGCTGCATAATGCCGCGAAGAGCGGGGTCGCATCCATCTCGCCAATGGCAACTGGCGTCTCGCGATCAAAGGTGAAGCAGGCAACGTCATGCGGCAATCCCCTCCTTGATCGGAAAGGTTTGCAGTCTCGTCTCATCGATGAGAATGCCGACACTGCTTCCTTGCTCGAAAGCGGCGGCCTGTCCGGCGGGCATCTGCACCCGCAGGATAACGCTGGGCAACCTCGTGAGGCGGACAAGCAGGATGTTGGTTGAGCCGAAGAAGACGGAGGCCTCGACGATGCCGGCAGCCGCATTTTCGGGGCTTTGGCCTGATGGTGTCAGGTTGATATGTTCCGGCCGGATGGCGAGATGAACCGCTGTTCCTTTTGCCGGACGGGTTCCATCGCCATGTGAAATGGCCGGCGCTCTCAACAGGACGCCATCCGCGAGTTGGATTGCAAGGTGGCCGCTCTCCGTTCCGACATAGGTACCGGGCACGAAATTCATTACGCCTATGAAGTCAGCGACGAAGGCGTTGGCAGGTTTGCCGTAGAGCTCGGCTGGAGTTCCGATCTGCTGCAGTTCGCCTTGCCGCATCACCGCGACGCGGTCCGACATCGCCAAGGCCTCATCCTGATCGTGCGTGACATAGACGACGGTTGCGCCAAGTCGTCGCTGTATGCGTTTCAACTCGAACTGCATCGCCTCGCGCAGTTTCTTGTCGAGTGCGCCAAGAGGCTCGTCCATGAGAATGACCGGCGGATCGAAGACCAGGGCGCGAGCGACGGCGACCCGCTGCTGTTGCCCGCCGGATAGTTGGTTCGGATAGCGGTCCTGGTATCCGGACAGCTGAACGAGCTGAAGTATCTCCTCCACTCGCGATTTAAGCGGCGCTCCCGAAAGAGCACGGCGCATCTTGAGCGGAAAAGCAATGTTCTGCCCGACTGTCAAATGCGGAAACAGCGCGTATTTCTGAAACACCATGCCGATATCACGGCGGTTGGGCGGCAAAGGCGTGACGTCTTTGTCGCCAATGCGGATCTTGCCCGCAGTCGGCATCTCGAAACCGGCAATCATGGTCAGCAGCGACGTCTTGCCGGATCCGGACGGACCTACAATCGAGACGAACTCGCCCGGCTGGATCTCCAGATCCGTTTCTTTGACGGCCCAGATGTCTGCATAGCGTTTCTGGAGACCCGAAAGGATCAATCTTCGGCCAATCAAATCATTGCCCTCCTTCAGTTGAGCGAGAATTCTCCGTTTTTTTGGCGCGCGGCGTCAGCCGTTTGCGGACGGTGCTAGTCTTTTCTGGCAGTCCGGCGGATCGCTTGAATGCAAAATTCATCGAGTCAGCAGCCCGTGACAGGCACAAAGCGGGCTGCTAAAGCTATTTTGATGTGACAATCGCTTTGCGAAAACTTCACATAATCTTTTTGTTGCATCAAAAAGGTGTACTGTCAACATGCGGGAACGGGAAATGGTATTCGAGTCGGGCGAGGGTTCGGGCGTCAATCAGCACGCTGTCGGCTTGGGAGATGCGGCCTACCGGGAAATGAAGGAGCGCCTGATCCGTGGCGTTTATGGGCCCGGTTACAAGATGACGGTGCGCGCCGTCGCGGAGGACTTGGGCATCAGTTCGACGCCGGCGCGAGATGCCATCAACCGCTTGATCGGCGACGGCGCATTGGTTTATGCTGGGCCCAAGACGGTGATCGTCCCCATTCTCAGTGAGGCTGATCTAAAGGAAATAACCTTGGTTCGCCTTGCTTTGGAGGGGCTTGCGGCGGAGCGAGCAGCGCAAGAAGGCTCGGGGGAAGTTATTGAAAAACTTAAGGAACTTCAAGAGAAGATCAACTCAGCGTTACTGGACAAGGACTACACGGCAGCGCTTTGGCACAATAAGGAATTTCACTTCTCGGTCTATCGCCTTGCTGGCCTTCCTCACCTTGTTGCGATGATTGAGGGTCTTTGGCTACGCATTGGTCCGTCGCTCTACAACCTTTACCCGGAGTTTGCCGAGGAGAAGTATGGGGTGCATAATCATGAGATGGCGATGGAGGCCCTCGCGGAGCGTGATGGCGCCGCGTTAAGGGCTGCTTTCGAGAGTGATATTCGCGACGGGTTTCGGAGCTTGCGGCGCGCGGCGCGTGCAAATCTGCGCCTTTAAACTCAAAAATTTTGATGCATTGACTTGACGGCGAAGTCTTTTGTTGCAACAAAAATATAAAGGCGGTGCAAAGACACGCGCCTGTTCTTGCAACGGAAAGCTTCCTGTCATGTTTACGGATAAAGCTCAGGGACGAGGCTGGTCGGTTATTCGAGCCCGATCAACTCATCTCTTTCGCCGGGGAAAAGGTGTTTTCCCGGCTGGTATCACACGCTCCACAATCGAAATGGATCCCATCCCAATTTACGTCACCAAAGGCGAGGGAGCGTATTTGTGGGATGCGGACGGCAACCGTCTGCTCGATCTCAACAACAACTTTACGACTTTGATCCACGGGCACGGTTTTGCGCCCGTCGTCGAGTCCGTGGAAAAAGTTCTGAAAACGGGCACATGCTTCGCCAATCCCACCGAACATGAGATCGCGCTCGGCGAGTTGCTGGTATCGCGCATACCGGCGATGGAGCAGGTACGCTTCGTCAATAGTGGGACCGAAGCCGTCATGTTTGCCATCAAGGCTGCTCGCGCCTTTACCCGCCGGTCAACAATCGTCCGCTTTGCAGGGTCGTATCACGGCGCCTATGACTGGGCCGAAGCCGGCCAGGGCGGCGTCAAAATAGACAGCGCTTCCGGCCAAAATCTGCCTAAGCTCGGTTACCCGGGTGCGCCGCACTCGATCGCCGACAGCGTCCTCGTCCTGGATTTCAACGATGTGGCCGGTATAGAGCTGACAATCGCGCCCAGAGCAAACGACGTTGCTGCCATTCTCATCGATCCGATGCCGAGCAGGGCAGGGCTGCTGCATCCGGCGCCGGATTTCATCGCTACGGTGTCCGCCGTGGCCCGCAAATACGGCATCCTTGTCATTGCCGATGAAGTTCTCAATCTGAGGCAGGGTTTTGCCGGGGCCTCAGCCCGCTATGGCCTTGAACCGGATCTGATCACGGTCGGCAAGATCATCGGCGGAGGTTTCCCAGTGGGCGCCATTGGAGGTCGGGCCGACGTCATGGCCGTCTTCGGCACTGATGACGAGGCGCCGCTGGTTTCACAAGGCGGTACGTTTTCGGCCAACCCTGTGTCCATGGTTGCCGGAAAGGCTGCAATGGATGCCATGACGCTTGAGGCCTTCGATCGCCTGGAGCGATTGGGGGATGGTTTGCGCAAAGGGTTGACGCAAGTAGCTCTGAAACGCGGCGCGTCGTTTTCAATTTCCGGCGCAGCATCCTTGTTTCGCATCCATCCCAGGATGATTGCACCGACGAGTTTCCATATGGCGACCATGAACCCGCACGAGAATGACGTCATGCGGGCGCTCTCGCGACATTTCCTGGCATGCGGGATTTTGCTGCCCTTCGGCGCCGCGGCATGCCTGTCGACGCCGATGTCTGGGGCGGACGTCGAAAGCATTATCGCTGCCTTTGACGATTTTCTGGAAGAGAACAGCAGGACGGGTTGGGAGGGATAGCAATGAAGGGTACCTCAATGACGGGCACGGTGGCGGATCGGATCGCGGAAGCGCTTGGGCGTCACGGTGTCGAGATGATTTTTGCGCAAAGCCTGCCATCGGCACTCATCCTTGCAGCCGAGGCGTGTGGCATTCGGCAGATCGCCTATCGGCAGGAAAACATGGGCGGAGCCATGGCGGATGGCTATGCCCGCACCTCTGGAAAAGTCGGGGTTGTCGCCGCGCAAAACGGCCCTGCCGCGACATTGCTCGTGCCGCCGTTTGGCGAATGCCTGAAGGCGAGTATTCCGGTTGTTGCTTTGGTCCAGGACGTTGAGCGTGATCAAACCGACAAGAACGCCTTCCAGGACTTCGATCAGATTGCTTTGTTCCAATCTTGCACCAAATGGGTCCGGCGCATTACGGTTGCCGAACGGGTCGACGACTATATTGATGCGGCGTTCACTGCCGCCACCTCTGGTCGTCCGGGCCCGGTGGCCTTGCTGCTGCCCGCGGATCTTTTGCGTTCGCCCGCGCCCGTCACCGCGGTACCCCGCACCAGCAATCTCGGGCGGTGGCCACTTGATCGAACCCGGCCATCGGACCAGGATCTGCAACTCGCCGCTGAACAGATTGCCAGTGCCCGTTCACCGGTCGTCCTTGCTGGCGGCGGCGTTCATTGTGGTGGCGCGACAGAGGAACTGGCCCGTCTTCAAGAGGAGGCAAGCCTGCCTGTCTTCACGACCAATATGGGCAAGGGCGCCGTCAGCGAATTCCATTCGCTGTCTGCCGGCGTGCTGGGCTCGCTCGTCGGTCCGTGCTCCCTGGGCCTCTACAGTCGTGAACTCATGGCGGAAGCCGATCTGGTAATCCTTGTTGGTACTCGCACCAATCAGAACGGCACCGACAATTGGCGCCAGATTCCCGCCAAAGCAAAAGTGATCCATATCGATATCGATCCAACCGAAGTGGGTCGAAACTATGAGGCTCTTCGGCTTATCGGCGATGCCAGAGAAACATTGGCGGCGCTGGTTCGCACGCTTCAAGGCTGCGACCTGTTGCTCAGGCGAAGCTCGCGCGCGTCCCTTGAAGAGCGAATTGCTTCATTCTGGAGCCACTTCGACGAGGCGCGCTATGCTCAGTATGCGTCGGCCAACTCGCCAATTCGCCCGGAAAGAGTCATGGCTGAACTGCAGCCCTGGCTCTCGCGCGACATCGCATTAGTGGCAGACGCTAGCTATTCCTCGATGTGGATACTCGGGCAGTTGAGGGCGCCGCGCTCCGGCACGCGTTTCATCACCCCGCGAGGTCTCGCCGGACTTGGATGGGGCTTCCCGCTTGCGCTCGGCGCCAAGGCGGCCGAGCCGAAACGGCCAGTGGTTGCCGTCGTTGGCGATGGCGGCTTTGCCCACAGCTGGGCTGAACTTGAAACGATGGTGCGCATGCGTTTGCCGGTAACCATCATCGTGCTCAACAATGGTATTCTCGGCTTCCAGCGTGACGCCGAGACCGTGAAGTTCGGCCGATATACGTCCGCATGCCATTTCGCAGAGGTCGATCACGCCGCGCTTGCGAAAGCCTGCGGATGCCCTTCGACCCGTGTAGACGCTCCGGCAATGCTCGCTCCGGCCCTGAAACGTGGCATAGAAGGCAATGAACCGTTGCTCATCGAAGTCATGACGGATCCGGAGGCACATCCGCCCCTGTCACTCTTCGCACAAATGGACCGTGCCGCATGACGCCGGCACCCCGGAAAAAGGTTGCTGTCGTAACCGGTGGCAGCTCGGGCATAGGCTTGGCAACCGCTTCAAGCCTCCTTGATCATGGTTACAGGGTGGCCTTCTTCGGCCAGCGCCGCGACCATGTGACAGCCGCAGAGCAAATATTTTCGGCGCGATTCGGCGCCGAGAGTGTTTTTGCCCGAACTGTCGATTTGGCCAAGCCGATACAGTTAGAAAAATTCTTCCACGCGCTGGAACGTACGTGGGCCATGCCGGATATTCTCGTCAGCAACGCTGGGATATCCCCAAAAGGTGAAAACGGTGCCACGCCCTTTGCGCAGATCACTTCGAACGAGTGGCATTCAGTTCTTGCGGTCAACCTGACAGGTGCAATGCGGTGTTGCCAGGCCGTCCTGCCGCACATGATCGCTCGTGATTTCGGCCGCATCGTATTCATGAGTTCGATTGCTGGCCGGACAATACCGCGAATATCAGGTGCCGCCTATGCCGCATCGAAGGCAGCGCTTTCCGGACTGGCGCGATCGCTGGTGGCCGCCTCCGCCGGCCATGGCATCACTGTCAATCTTGTCGCTCCGGGCAGGATTGCCACTGGAATGGCAGGACCGCCAGATAGTGAGATCAACAAGTCAGCGCTTGCGCGAATTCCGGTTGGTCGCATCGGGATGCCAGAAGACGTTGCAGCCGCAATCTGCTTTCTCATCTCGGAGCAAGCGGGCTTCATCAATGGTGCGATCCTTGATGTCAACGGCGGTGAGTTTGCTCCGCTCTAAGGCAAGCGGAAGGAGGAGACATGGAGTTTCGTATCCTGGTGCATTCGCACAATGCGCAAATGTTTCTGCTGCTGCAGCATGTCCTCGCAATCGATGGCTTTTCTGTATCACTTACAGTGAACGTGCAAGATGCAATAAATGCGCTGCACGACGGGTCGGTAAGTGCCATCATTGTCGATCAGTCCGCATCAGAAGCGTGTTTAAGAGATGTCGTTGCTCTGAAGGGCGTGCGGCGTGAAATCGGGATCGTGCTGCTTTGCAATCAATCCCATGAAACAGCCACTGCGCCGTTCGATGAAGCCGGCGTGGATCTTGTTTTGGTCCGCCCCTTTGATCCAGCCGATCTCATAGATTTCCTTCGCCACCGAAGACTCGGTGCCTTGATCGAAGAAGGGGCAGCAGTGGCAAGCGCCGACGTTCTTCGCTTCGCCGATATTGAGATGAACCCAGCGACCGTGAAGGTGCGCAGGAACGGTCACAATGTTCTGCTGACCGCTTTGCAATTCCGCCTTCTTCGACATCTTCTGCAAAATCCAGAAATCGTACAAAGTCGTGAAGCATTGATTGCCGCGGCATGGCCGGAAGATACAGAGGTCGAGCCTCGGACAGTGGATATTCATATAGGGCATATTCGTAGGGCGCTTAGGAGGTTAGGACCGGACCTCATTCGTACTGTTCGCACCTGCGGCTATGCGCTGGGCACTCAGGATCATTTGGAGAATTAAAGCCACTGGTCATCCGCAGAGTATATATTGCTAAATATCAGTATTACTTCCAAGAAGTATATGTAAAATAATTATAAGTTATATATGGGCATCAGCTAATTTCGAGCAAAATATAGTGAAAATTCATCGCTAATGATACTGCATACTTATCGAGGATCTGCCTCACTTTGTGTGGAGATTGGCCAATTTGATTGGCATCATCCGCGCTCTGAGAAGCTCTGGACCCGCTCTGCCGTACATTGCGCGCTTAATCGTCTTCAAGCGGTTGATCTGACCTTCTGCCTGACCGTTGCTCCAGGGCAGGTCGATGGCGTTACAGACGGCGTCGATATCCCGGCGGAGAACGCGGGCAAAACGGGCCAGGAAAACGAGGTCAGAATCAATGGCATCATCGATCCATTCTTCGAGTTTCGCCGAAGTTCGGCCATGAAATATTCCACGAAATCGCATGGAGAAGCTGCGCAAAACAGCAAACGTCTGTGATCCCTGTTTGAGGGCATCCACTTTCCGTACTTGATTGATGGTCAGCGCGCCGCGCGGCTTTATAGAAAGGGCAGCCGCGACAACCGGTGAGATCAGATGTCCGGTTTGCGGGTCACTTACAGGCGCATTGTCATATGTTCTGTCGGCAGGCCCAATCCGAGCCAGCGCCGTATCACTCTCATCCTTAATTTGCTCCGGTCTCTCGGCGCGGTGCCATGTTGCCAGGAGGCGTTCGAGATTGGAAAAGCTGCCGGTATATCCGCGGCGCCTGATGTCGTGGAATAAATGCCGCCCACGGCGGTTGCCATCCTTCCAATATTGGGTGAGAAAAGCTTCGAAGTATAGAGGAGAGGTCGGCTGTAGCGCACCCCTGTCTCGCTCGGGTGGAGTTTCGAACGTCAGCCACTTCGCGATGCTGCGGCGGCCATATCCTGTGCGACGCGCGATGTCCGAGCAGGTCAAGCCTTCTTTGCTCAAGGCGTGCACCGTTTCAAACACTTCCTTCCGGGACTTCCGATGTGCTCGGCGAAGCTGATTACGCCAAGGCGTCTCAGGCGCCTGCTCACGCAAATCACGATCATCACAGTCCTTCTCGATGTCGTCGTCTGGTAGCAGTGCCCTGCCTGTAGCTCGGCCGGAGAGGCTCATCTGTTCCTCGATAGCAAGACGAAGATTCTGGATGAGATGAAAGCGGTCCGCCACCTGAGACGCTTGCGGGGCACCTTCACGAGCGGCCTGCGCGTAAAGCCCGCATCGATCTCGGCTGACGACCTCAATAGAGGGATGCCGCTTCAACCATCGTGCAACGCTTGCCACGCTCCGGTCTTCGAGAATTTCCATGACCTTCCGGCGTTCGAGATCAACGATGATTGTGCCGTAGCGCCACGATTTCCGCCAGCTCCAATCATCGATACCGATGATCCGTGCCGGGGGTTCGTCATCGACCCGTGAAGCATTGCGCTTCAAGTGCCGAAGAATGGTGTCGTCGCTGATCGACATCCCCAGCCGCTGCATCAGGCGCTCTCCGGGGCGGCCGCCCGTACTGTGGCCAAGCAGGCCGACTATTTCGGCGGCCCTACTTGTGCGGCGGGCATAGGGAGAGGCAATCGCTGGGACCCGGTCAGTGAACGTTTGCCGTTTACACTGCCGATATGTGCAACGCCAGCGGCTCAACTGGAGCTTCACCGTCACGGCATTACCTTGGATCGGCAGGTCTTGAAGACTGCGGTACGACCAGCCGTGCCGACTTCTGCTCTGATGTCGGCAATCTGGGCATATGCCCGAGGGTGGCCCGCAGGTCGACACTACCCATTTGCCTTCATCGCTAAACACGACGCTCTGCACTTTAATACCCGGACCGGGCGACCATTTCGATTTCGTTCGCATGCCAGCCCATAGCCGGGTCATCGCTAACGGTCTGTTAACCACACAAAGTGAGGAAGACCCCAAGAAACCCCGAACGTGAGTCCCTCGACTGTCGCCTGAAACGGGTTTGCGATATAGTCCATCTGGGTTTGGGAGGCTGTCATGACGGGAGCGGATAAGGTTTTCTCGGGAACCATCCCCGAGATCTACCAACGATACCTGGTGCCGATGATCTTCGAGCCATACGCAAAGGACATGGCTGATCGCGTAGCGCGGCTCAGTCCGTTGAGGGTGCTTGAACTCGCAGCGGGTACAGGGGTAGTGACGCGAGCACTCGCGATGCAGCTTGGGACTGGGGCGGAGATCGTGGCAACCGACCTCAACCAGCCGATGCTGGATGCGGCGGCGAGGCAGCAGAGCGCGCAGGGCAGGGTTACGTTTCGCCAGGCCGACGCGATGGCGCTGCCCTTCGAGAATGAGAGCTTCGATTTGGCGGTCTGCCAGTTTGGCGTGATGTTCTTCCCAGACAAACTGCAGAGCTATCGCGAGGTGCGCCGTGTTCTGAAGCCCCGCGGCACCTATATATTCTCTGTCTGGGATCAGCTTTCTGGCAATGAATTTGTCACCGTCGCCAGCGCCGCCCTTGCAGGTTGTTTTCCGGACGACGCGCCGAGGTTCATGGAGCGGACACCGCACGGTTACTATGACACCAAGGCGATTGTGAAGGCGGTGAAGGAGGCGGGCTTCGCGGAAGCCTCCGTTGAAACCGTCGATAAGATCGGTCATGCAGGTTCCGCACTCGACGCGGCAACGGGGTATTGCCAGGGAAACCCCTTACGCGGTGAAATCGAGGCCCTCGCTCCAGGCGGTCTCCAAGCGGTTACCGACGTCGTAGCATCTGCACTTGCGGAGCATTTCGGCCACGGTGAGATTGAGGGCAGAATCCGCGCCCACGTCATCGCTGCTCGGAAGTAACCGTTGGGAGTGCCCACCCGCCAGTTGAATTGATTATGTCGCAAACCGTGTTTTTGGTCGCAGCGGGATGCTTTCGCGCCAATGATCATGCAAAGTCCTTGAGTTTAGCACAGGCTAGACTTGGGAGATGTTGGGCTGCCCTGCCATGACGTTGGGATGGCAATAACAGGGCAGTGACGGCATTCCGAACGGGAGGGGGGGCGGCAATCCGGGCCCGCGCGAACCGGAGGCAGATTCAACTATCATATCCGTGGCAGAACGATCGCCATGCTTCCCGATCCTGCCGTGTGGGCATTCAGTGGCCGTCAAAGTCGCCGTCGGAATCACCGCGCAACGCTAAAGCCGCAATAGCGGACGGAACGCTGGCTGCAGAGGATGAGCCGACTGTAGGGGCCGACGTTCTGCCGGTATCGGAATCCGCTATCGCGGGCGCGGAAGGCTTCGATGTAAGCGAGGCAGCCGCAGTAGCGGGGATAGAACTAATGGAAGTCATTGAGAAAGCCCTTCTTCAGCGGAGCCTTCGCGTCATGCGTCAAGCGCGGCTAGTTTTGCAGATGGTTCATCCATCCAAATCCGGATCGAATACGTGTCTATCGATCGCAGGTCGAAACTGGCATTCGATTCTTACAGGAACCTTACAGGATGGCACCTGCATCCAAACTTTCAAACGGAAGGGAAAACCTCTGTTGGCAAGCTGGTCTCCTCGAAAACGAGGCTAGAAATCCTGTCCCACTCGTAGCGGAGAGACCGGTAGAAAAGCCGAGCTTTGAAGTTCGCTTTGACATGAAGTCCTGAGAAGGGTTTGGTAGTCGTCGGTCGCGAGCATACCCCCAACCTCCTAAAGGGTGTCGAATGGACAGTGCGCAAACGGAACAGCATTTTATTATTCGTGTCGGATGGCTTCGTGCAGCCGTCCTAGGCGCCAACGATGGTATCCTATCCACAGCTAGCTTGATGGTGGGCGTGGCGTCGGCCGCAACGTCATCGAGCACCGTTCTTATGACGGGAGTTGCCGGACTTGTCGCTGGTGCAATGTCGATGGCTGCAGGAGAATATGTATCGGTAAGCTCTCAGGCCGATTCCGAGCGTGCCGATCTGGCGCGGGAAAGACGCGAGCTTGCGACAAACCACGATGCGGAGGTGAAGGAGCTGGCGGCGATATATGTGACGCGCGGTGTCGAACCGGCTTTGTCCATTGAGGTTGCTGAGCAGCTAATGGCGAAGGATGCACTTGCTGCCCATGCTCGCGACGAACTGGGAATTTCCGACACAATTTCAGCCAATCCGATCCAGGCTGCGATGACTTCGGCGGCCACTTTTTCATCAGGCGGTATTCTGCCCGTTTTGGCAGCTTTGGTTGCGCCGAGAGATATCCTGGTGCCTGCGGTTTTTGGTGTGTCGCTCGCTGTCTTGGCATTGCTTGGAGCGATTGGTGCCAAGGCCGGCGGAGCCGCGATACTAAAGCCCACTCTTCGCGTTGCCTTCTGGGGGGCTATTGCGATGGCCGTTACTGCTGGGGTTGGAGGGTTGATGGGCAACCACCGTGTGATGGAACTATGATGTTAAAGAGGGCAACCCTCCGAAAGGGTAGTTCCCGGTGTGCCTTGGACCTTAGCGACGGTATAGATTTGGATGACGCGGTTTCCGGCTTGACGTGATAAGTGGCTTAACGCCGAGAACGCTGCGAAGCACCCTCGCATAGCGCTCAAACCGTCTTCGTTCGATGGCTCTACGAGAAGCGCTGCCTTTGTAGTCAGCGATGGATCGGGGGTCTCGAAAGAGAAACGCTGCCGATCAACGATCTGCAAAACCGGACTGCTATTCCGAAGCTCGAAGGCCAGTTCTCCTGTTAACCCTTAGTCGGTTGTCGCTATCCAAGCCGCGCCTGAAGTCTCGCGCATCGCCTCCAGCTGTTCGGAAAACTCGTGCCAACCCAAAAGTGTGTCGGCTGGACTGGGCAAAGGGAAGTTCGCACCCCATGGAATAGATATCTTTGAGGGCGTCAGCCAGCTGTGTCTTCTCCCGATTACTCAGGAGCTGCAGATCGACGCCCAGGCCTTTTTTAGGAGTTCATTGGCCTTCTTCAAGAGATCACGCTCGAGCTGCAATTGGCGGACATCGCGTTGGAGAGCTTCACACTGTCGATCCGCCAGACGCCCGAGGTGATGAACGGTTACAAAGTTGCCGAGGGTTCGGATTTCGTGCTGATTGTGACCGCTCGCAGCATGGAGGATTATGAAGCCTTCACCCGCAAGTTTTTCTACGAAAATCCCGACATCAAGGGGGTCAAGACAATGGTGATCATGGATCGCGTGAAGGTAGGGTTTTCGGTACCGATCGACTTCGACGACTTTTTGTGACGCCCGAGCCTACCTAGCTAGATGGTGTAATGGGCGGAGCCAAGCCAGCCAGGTTTGTAGGTCCGTTGGTAGCCGATTTCACTAGGCAATCAGACCCGCCTAAAATAAGATGACGTTGCCGGAGGTGCCACCGTCCGGTGGCCGGCGACAACGTTTTGCTCTCTTTGCCGATAGTTCCGGCGTGAGGTAGTAATTGTTCAACGGATGCGGTCGAAAGCCCGAAATGCGGTCGCTGATTGCATCGAACGTGTTGACGTGGACGGTATCGACAACCCAGGTCAGCCGAAAGCGCTTTGGCATTCTCGCGCGGAATGAAACATGCCCGGTTTCGCGATCGATCAAGACGGCTGCGCCTGTCGAGGCGGTTGCCAGAATGGAGCGACCACTATCAACAGGCTTGCAGTCGTCAGTATGCTTGAGCCCACGAGACCGAGCATAAAGCCGACGAGCCCGCTGGATCCGACTGCCGAGAAGATAGAGTAGCACTAGCGTTTGCTCCACACCCGGTCATGAAAGATCATCCCCACCAGCATGGCGATGACGAACAGCCCCGCTGCGGGAAGTCCGAGGGGCAAGGATGCGACAGCCGGACCGGGGCAGAAGCCGCCGATCCCCCAACCGAGACCGAATAAGGCCGAGCCGATGACCAAGGGAGCATCGATCCGCTGGGTCGTGGGCAGTTGGAAGCTATCATCGAAGGCTGGGTGTTCCATACGTCCCATCATCTGGAACCCGATGAAGGCGACGACGACCGCGCCGCCAAGGACAAATGCTAGGCTGGGGTCCCAGGTACCGAAGATGTCGAGGAAGCCTCGAACGCGGACGGGATTCAGCATGCCGGACAAGGACAGCCCCAAGCCGAAAACGATGCCTGAGGCGAGTGCCGCTGCGAATTGGTAGATGTTTCTATTCATAATCCGAAACCTCTGAGAACTGCCACGGCGATCACGCCAGCCGTCAAGAAGATTGCGACGGCCACTATGGAGCGCGGAGATAGTCGGGCCAGTCCGAGGACGCCGTGCCCGCTGGTGCAGCCCGATCCCATCCTTGAACCGAAGCCGACGAGCAGACCGGCAACTACGATCAGTGGCCAGCCTGCGGTGATCTGTATCGCTGGCAAGCTACCGTACGCGAGCAGATAGGTAAACGGACCAAGGAGCAGCCCGAGAACGAAAGCAAGGTTGGTCATCACGCCGATCCCTTGCACAAGACGGCCGACGATCCCGCTAATCCCTGCAATGCGGCCGTTGAGGAGCAGAAGCATAGCTGCGGAAATGCCGATCAGCATGCCCCCGAACAACGAGGAGATGTATGCGTTCATTTGACTTCCTTCGCGCAGAAGATGTCATAGAGGGCGCTGACCAATTGCGCGGCCTTCTCCTCCGTCAAGCGATAGAAGATCTGCTTGCGGTCCCGCCGCGTCTCGACGATTCCCGAGCCGCGCAACACAGTCAGATGCTGCGACAGATGCGGTTGGTGGATGTCGACCTTCTCTTCAAGCTCTCCGACCGAATATTCGCCTTCTACAAGTGTGCAGACGATGATCAGACGTGCCGGATGGGACAGTGTCTTCAACAGCTTCGCGACCTCGCTGGCGCGGTTGGCCATTTCGGCCGGAGATAGAGCCTCCTTCATCATTGCCTTCAGATCGACACTCATTCCCATGCTGCTCCCCGCAGGGCATCAAGCGGAAACTTGAGGTAGCGCGTGCCGTTCGCTTCCGGCTCCGGCAGACGCCCGCCACGAATGTTCACCTGCAGGGCATGCAGGATCAGCCTCGGCATCGGCAGGCTCTTGTCGCGCTTGACTCGCAGTGCGACGAACTCTTCCTCAGTTACGCCGGCGAGATGCGAGTTGGACTTTTTCTGCTCGACCACATTACTCTCCCACTTCGGTGCGCGGCCGTTCGGCTCGTAGTCATGGCCCGCGAAGATCCGGGTATCGTCCGGCAGTGCCAGAATGTCCTGTATCGACTTCCATAGAACACGCGCGTCGCCTCCCGGAAAGTCGGCACGCGCCGTACCGCTGTCAGGCACGAAGAGCGTGTCGTGCACGAAAGCAGCGTCGCCGATCACGTAGGTGATCGAGGCAAGCGTATGTCCCGGGGAGAACAGCACCTTCGCATCGATCGAACCAACCTGGAAGATTTCACCATGGGCGAACAGCCGATCCCACTGCGAGCCGTCGGTGGCGAGCTGCGGCCAGTTGTAGATGGCCTTCCACAGCTTCTGAACATCGACGATCCGCTCGCCAATGGCTGTTCGAGCGCCGGTCCTCTTCTTCAGATATTGTGCCGCCGAGAAGTGGTCGGCATGCGGATGCGTGTCGAGGATCCATTCGACGGTCAGGTCGTTCTCGCTTACATAGTTGAGAATAGCATCGGCATTGATGGTCGCGGTCGCTCCAGCCTTCTCGTCGAAGTCGAGCACCGGATCGATAATGGCGCATTTGCGGGTTAGGGGGTCGGACACGACGTACTGGACGCTCCAGGTGTGCTTGTCAAAGAAGCCCTTCACCCGCGGCATGCGCGCAGCGTGTTTCTCAAGCCAGGCTGCAGCAGAAGCGGTGTTGAAGCCGCGGCTGTGTCCGAATTCGACAACCTCTTTGGCAGACATGCGACCGTCAAGGACCTCCCCGATCAGATAAAGGTTGAGCGAACGTGTGCCGGTCTTGCAGTGGGCGAACACCGGACCTTCCGATTGGTCGACCGCCCGCTGGAACGCACGCACGTCCGCTTCAGTGATCGTATCGGCCGTGACAGGAATGAAAGTGTAGGAGAGGTCGCAGTGTTTTGCTTCTTGCTGTTCGGCCTGAGTACCCGGCTGGGCCGAATCTTCGCGATCTGGCCTGTTGTTGATGAGCGTCCGGAACCCGTTGTCGCCAAGCGACCGGATCTCCTCGATGCTTGGCTGCGGTGAGACCGACAGCTTATCCGAAATTGCGGTGACCGACATAATTGTCTCCAATGGCGTTCGTCATTATACATTATAACATAATATATAATTACTTGTATTCAAGGTTATGCACGGAGATTCGTGGTCCTTTTCAAATCATCGAAGATTGCACGGACAGTCATGTAAGCACCACGCCGATCGAGGAGGAGTTCTATCAGGCCCGAAAAGCCTGGAGACGAGGCGCAAAACCTGCTCCAGGCGTTGTTCGTGCGTTTGTCAGCGACGAGTATTCCACTGTCAGCTCCGCTCTTTAAAGGCGGCTGTCGCATCGCAGCCCTCAGTGTATGTAAGCAGGTCAGGATGGATCGTGTTAGCACCGATTGCGGCAGGGATTGTTAATATGGAGTTGCGCACTACATCGAGGAATGTCGCGCTTGCAGTTTCGATGAAATGTTGGCGTTCTGCGACCTGAACGGCATGTCGTAAAGCCTTGGCAACAGCTTCACGCTAGCCTCAAGTAAGTGTCTCGCGATATGATCGGCGGGTGGCGCAGCGCGGGTTCCTTTCGTCGGAGCCAAGAAGCCCGACACCGCCCGGGGCGCCTTACACCTATGTGACGACGAAACATTTCCGAGACATCACGGGAACCTTTCAGACATCTAAGGACAGGTACATGCCGGGCTGCTCAGCCGGCAGGTACCTGAGACCGATAACCTCGCTAAACATACTGCCGATCGAATGACGAGCCGGCTCAGAACGTCTGAACTAGAGCGGCGAGCGCTGGCGACGCTCACAAGATCGACCTTGCTGGGGTGAGGACTAGATTAACCGTTTTTCGAAGGTGTTGAACAGAAAATCCTGTACCGATTTCCACGGGGTGACATGCCGGTACGGCTCGCTGCGCGACAGCCGAAATCTCGGACCGAAGATCGCGGCCAGGTTTGCTGCGTCGTGCCTGGCAACCGGCAGGCCGCTGCACCGCTCCGGACCCGATGGCGCAAACGTTCCGATGATCGCTATGCCCCCTGGTTTCAGTGCCTTTGCCATCACATCGACATAGGCCCTTTGGTCCGCGGCGTTGGTCAGGAAGTGGAACGCGGCGCGATCATGCCAAACATCATAGGCGGCATCGGGCTCCCATTGCGTTATGTCGGACACAACCCAGGTGACGTTGTTTGCCGAAGGCAAACGGCTCTTGGCAGTCGCAAGGGCAGCCGCGGACAGATCGATAACCGTGATACGCGACTGACCTCTGGCGACGAGGGCGTCCACCAGTCGAGAAGCGCCGCCGCCAACGTCAACGATGCTCGTATTCAGCCCAGCCTTCGCTTTAGATATAAGCTCCATGGAGTGGTGCGGGTCTTCCTCGAACCAACTGACCTCACCCTCGCCTTTGGTTGTATAAACAGCCTGCCAATGCGCTGTTCGATCAAAATCGGCCATCGTCATCCTCGTGCATAAAGGTCGAAAGCTATCTTAGCCCACCACTGTGATGGTTTAATGGTGACGGTCCTACCGTGCTTCGCGCGTGTTGGGATGGATCTCGTGAGCATTGGGCTACGCCGGCGCTCCGACGCCCCTGCGGCTGATCCTCGCGCCGTTTGCGGTCTTGGGTGGATGGCGCTGGCCAGAAGTCGTTTTGCCGCACGGATCTCCCGTTCTTCATGCGCGCTCGGGGCTTCGTGCAAATGTGCGATGTGAAGATGTTGGTGCAACGTGGCGGCTCTGATGCGCTGCTTGTCAAACCGATCAGCTCGTGTATCTCTTCGGTGTTCTCTTGCCTCAATATCTTTCCGGGATTCATCCAAATCGTCATGTCGCGGGTAATGCCGTCGGCATTGATTAGCTTCGTTCAGTTGCTGCGATTCTTGATAAGGCATTCCTTTTCTCGGCGCATGTGGCCACCTAAGACCCACGCTGTCAGGCCCCTAGCGGTCGGTATTGCAGCCATGCATCAAGCAGTTCCCAACAAAGACCGTGTCGGTTGGGACAAGATCGAGAAGCTCTGGCTCGTCGACCGTGCTTTATCTAAGACTTGCTCAGGTGATTGAGGTGGCAGCGGAAATCTGACACTCTTAGTCATCATGAAGTCAAGAAAAGAAGGCCGGGAGCCGTCGACACCCAAATCAAACCACTTGCTGCAACAGCTTGCGCGCACGCCCGAAAAACTGATCTCGAGTGCGTTCCGCAACCAGTATGGCGCACTTTGCTTTCGCTATAAGAATGACAGCGATGGGGTCGAAATACTCGTTATCACCTCACGTGACAGCGGGCGTTGGGTCGTCCCAAAAGGGTGGCCGATGAAAGGCAAAGAGCCTCATGAAGCAGCAGCTACCGAGGCCTGGGAAGAAGCTGGCGTTCGCGGCAAGGTGAAAAAGACGCCAATCGGCCGCTACACGTACCTAAAGGATCTTGATGACGGTAACGTTGTCCCTTGCGTCGTGGAAATTTTTCAGGTGGAGGTAAAGGAGGTTAGGATGGAATTCAAAGAGCGAGGACAGCGTATTCTCGATTGGGTTAGCCCTGACGAGGCGGCCCGGCGTGTTCGGGAAATCGAGCTGAAATCCCTGCTTGTCAATTTTAAGCCTTCGGAAAAGTCACTGCAGCGGAAGTAAGCGGATTCGTCTTGGAACACGCTTCTGCGCAATCTCCGGACGGACCTATAGTCCGTCTGGCAGGCTTTGCCGTCTCCACTTGACTCGCAAAGCAGTCTTCGGCCTCGAGAGGACCGTGTTTGGCCCGAAAAACCTTCAATGTCTTCGTGGTTTACCTGGTCGAAGATGAGGTAGGTTTGCCTCCATGACTTTGCTGAGATGCCGGAAAATACCTAGACTAGCATCGTCAGGCTTTATGAAGCCGTAACCTTTGGCAACATCGAACCGCTTGACCTTTCCCCTAGCCATAACGTTCCCCACGGTGGCTTGATTTGCTGGGTTGTCATTTATCTGAAGAACTATTCCGCTGACGAGGGGTCACTCCGGTTTCCCTCAAGGTTATCGTCAGCGTTCAGACGGTGCTGCATCTCTTTTCCGGCCTTGAAAAAGGGCACCCATTTTTCTTCGACAAAAACGGGGCTGCTTGTTCTCGGATTGCGGCCTAATCGCGGAGACCGGTGACGCACGCTGAATGCGCCAAAACCTCGGAGTTCGACCCGATCCCCCCGCATCAGCGCTTCCGCCATTTCCTCCAGGACCGCATCCACGATCCTCTCGGCGTCCTTCAGATGCAGATAAGGGTTACGGCTTGCGACGACTTCGATAAGTTCGGATTTGATCATGTCCCATTCTATCGTTTGCGGAGTTTGGTCTTCGGAAAATGGCAGTCGAACTGGCTAGGCGCAGATTTGCAATGCTACGAAGGGCTACATTGCAATTTCCTCCTTCGCAAAATATTTGCAATAGATGTTGTTGCCCGACTTCCGCAAAAACTTGCAACGGCAAAACTATCCGGCGGGTTGAGCCTTCGGATGCCCGAGAAAGCTAGGCTGCGGTGGATACGTACCAGCACCCGGAAAGCAGGATTTAGGTAAGGGTGCTTATGGATCAAAACAGCCAACGAAATAAGTGGTTGTTTATCAGCGTGTTATGTGCGCCTGCGGACGAGCTGGGGTATGGGTTTGGTGTCTGAAACAAATGACATTCCGTGACCATCCCGCCGTATTCCGCCCGATCCTTCCAGCTTCCGGAACCGCATGCAG
This sequence comes from Rhizobium sp. NPDC092011, assembly GCF_044756305.1. Classification (NCBI taxonomy): domain Bacteria; kingdom Pseudomonadati; phylum Pseudomonadota; class Alphaproteobacteria; order Hyphomicrobiales; family Rhizobiaceae; genus Rhizobium; species Rhizobium sp. NPDC092011. The sequence continues at coordinate 256,245 of NZ_JBIVSO010000001.1, read as the reverse complement.
GAGCACGAGTCACTGTGGCAACTACGGTTACGGGGGAATGCAGATCGCGACAAGTGCCTCGCTAGAAGCGATGTTCGCAGCCGTTTGCTTCAGTAGGCATGAACCCTCGACAACGGGACGAGGCTCATGCCGACGCTCAGATCACGCTGGTATCAGATTCAGTAGTATCAAAAGGGGGGTATCGCGTGCGTTGGCATGGGACGAGGTTTGAACGATCCCAGCGATCTAGCTCGTAGACCGGGTACAGAACCGATTTGCCGATTTTAACGAATGATGGCCCGATCCTCTTCGATCGCCAGTTGCGCAACGTGCCCTCGCTAACTTGATTTCGATAGCGTTCGACAACTTCTTCCAGAGTTAAATAAACAGAAATAGACACAAATTCTCCTAGGCTTCGATCATTGTGCAACGGGCTGTTGCACAATGGCCTGCGGTCACATGAATTGGTGGGTGGAATTGATTCCGCTGCGTTTGGCGTCGACGACTTAGAAGGTCGTCGTCCGATGTGCGGTAGGCTTGGGTTCGAATTCACCAAGCCGTGGCTACCGCAATCGTCCTCAACGGTTTCGGGCTTTATGGCGATTAAGAAACTTCTGCGGAGATATATCGGGTCGCTGTCCAGTCATTTGAAACCGAACAGATCTTCGTGTCGCGCAACCGGGCGCTCCGAAGCGCCTTTCGAATGTCGTTGCTGCCGACAGAGGCGCCCTTTCCTTTTCGACAGACGATCCAGATCGGGAGGTGAGGCGCTTGCGAATGGGCATTCAGCGCATTGCTCAGGTCAGATAAGGAGCACACCACGGCAATGATCATCGGGGCGTCGTGGACTTCTGGCGCTTGCGCTCCAGCAAGCGCGTCACGCAGTTCGGTGGCTACAGGAGCGCCGATAAGAAACGCGTTGCGGTCGGGGGCCAGGCCGAGCTTCGCACGTAGATTAGGGGAGGGGGTCGTTATCGCTTTTCGCCAAGCCTCGGCCGTTCTCTCGCCAAGGTGTAGAGAGACTAGCTCGCCATCGTAGGTGAAGCGCAATATTCCTCCGTCACTCAGAATACTAGTGATCTGGAGTTTCGCATATCGGCGGCGGATTTCTCCCCGCAGAATTAATTCGTCACTCTCCAGCAGCGCTCTTACTTCACCAGCTTCAGGTCCGGCAACGGCGTGGATCAATACTTCCCGCCCCATTCAGGCTCCCGGACAAATCAGTTTGACTTTAATCGTCTCGGCTCCAGTGACCGACAAGCCGCCTCGAGCCAATATCTTTCCAAAGTCCATGGCGTTGACGTCGCGAGATATATTGGTCTCCCCGCTCACTTCCTGGTCGGCAAAATACTGAACGGATCCCATTTCGCCCTGAGGCCTCATCGACATGCCGCGACCCCCGTGGCATTGGACCTTTATGTCTCCCGGCGCGCTTTTCGAATTGCCTTTCAAGGTCATCGTCAGCCCGTCCGTTTCCATGGAAAAATCGATTTGGGTGGTGGTCTGTCCTGCCGAGGTGCAGTTCATTCCGGCGATCCTCATCTTCCCGATCCCGACAATCTGCACGCCATTGCCGTGCAGTGACCATCGGTCGGAACCCGACGAACTTTTGCCCTTCAGTTTGATCGGGCCCGTCTGATAGGAGTAGGTCACGTCGAATTGAGGACCTTTGATCCTCGGCTCCATATGGGCCTCGACGATCACGTCGCCTGCATCGTGGACCTTCCTCAAGAGCTCGCGCAATTTGGCGAGTTGCTCAGTGTATCGCGCAACCTCCTCGGCAGCCATCTTACTGGGCAAGCGCTTCCAATATTCAGTGGCTCCGGATTTCCGGCACTCGGCTCGATGCGCGCTCTCGTGTGCGAGATTGATGTCGGCCAGTTCCTTGCATTGTGAACCGGCTTCTAGCTTTTCAAGGTCTGATGCGGATTGCTCGCAGCTACCAAAACTCATTTTGACCTCGGCTGGCCCCGTGTAGCCTTTTGCCGGTGCGTGAGGGAGCTTGAACTTGCTTATTATTCGGCTCCGCGCCCGAAGTGAGCGATCGTAGATGTTGACGTCGGAGTCCGGGTCACGAGGATTCTTCTTGGCCTCGATCAGCGGTGCTTCAATCGCTTCGAGCTTGTCGCTGATGTCCCGCTGCAGATCGATCAGCGCCTCTGTGTTCCCGATTTCCTGTTGGATGCTTTCAAGGTGCCGGCAGGAGCAGGAGGCGGCCTTCGCGTGCACGGGAACGACGGAAAAGGCCCATGCGAAGGCAAACAGGGTGGCGCGAGCCAGGTCCTTTTTTGAGAACGGCGCATTCGGAGCGTGGACATCGTCAGCAGAGCGGAAAGATTGGGTCCTCACATGCATTCCTTCTGCATCGCAGCTGCGGATTTCTGGCGAGCGATTTCACCTGCAGCCGACGCGCCAACGCTTGCTGCCGCGCCTGCAATGCCGGATGCGGAGCCACCGAAAGGGATAAGTCCTATGACGCTCGAGAGGACAGCCGTCCCCGTCGCCGTCGCTTGGGCATTTTGTGCAGCTTCGTCGCACTTCTGCCTGCTCTGCCCAGATGCTTGCCGCTGCGCTGTGCCGCCCACATGTTCCTGCTGCGACTTTTTGGACGCCCCGCGGCCTCCACGAGGCGTCTCGACTATCCCTTGGGCTTTCCGCTTGTTGTATTCTTTAACATTAGCTGCGCGCTGAGCCGGTGACAAATCGACATTGTCGGCCATAGCGACCGATGCTGACAGGGCTATAGCGACGGTCGCCGCATATATTATGAAAATCCTATGCATGATCTATCCTTCTCCTCTGAGAGAAGGTCATGCTTATTAACGAGTCTGCCCCGGATCAAATCGGATCGATTGCAATTTGGTGCCTATTGTTCGCTGGCGCCATCTTGTGGCAGCTCATGGACGAAGCCATGTTTGCGAGCGATTTCCTTGCGCGCATGCAAGAAGATGCGGCCGATCTCGAACAGTCGCCGGGTTGGAATCAAAAGCAGGCGACGCCGATCCTTTGGATCCGCTCTGCGCACGAGCGTGCCCGACGCCACCATATCATCAATGTGGCGAGTGACAGTGACTTCGCTGGTGAACGCATCGAAGTAGGTCGCGACCTGCTTCACCGTGAGTATTTCTCCCTCCAGCCATTTATGGCCGATCAAGGTGAAGATCATGTCGGCTTCGAAAATGCTTCGCCAGGGGTGCTTGAGAAAGCCGTCCTTGATCATTTGACGGCGGAATTCGGCTCGGTATTCCAGCCAGGAAACGTCCGAAGCAAGGAGCGCGCGCTGAGCCTGGTCAAGCTCGACATACGCGCGATCTTCGATGTACAGAATTTCATCAAGTTCTTCTGTCGGCGTATTGGCCGCGCTTCCATTCTTCATAAGTCCGAGTCCAATCGTAACGAAACAACTCAGCCTATGTTCTGAGCGCGAGTTTTTGCAACAAATTGATATGCATTCCTGGTGGTTTGGCGGGTTTTCCAAAGGCCCCTGGATTTATGTTCGTTCTGTGCGAAACTTCAGTTCGTATTTCATCAAGACACTCAGGCGGAACTCGTTGTATCGTTCCGCCGAACGGGTCTGTGATGATTTTTGCCCGGCGAAGGTCTATCGTGATCGAGTGCTCATGAAGGGGTGAGGCGAAAGGAAAAGGTAGAGTGAGTTCCGGTCCATTTCCAACACGGCGCCTTTCCACGAACGATGTCCCCCGGCAAGAACGACTTGCGTTCGTCCATGACTTTATGGCTCGCCACATCGGGGGGCGCGAGTTTGCGCCGGCTGATTATGAAAACGTGCGGATCGATATGGAGGCGATGCCCTTGCCCGGCGGCTTGACCGTGGCGCGCGGCCTCTACGCACCCATGAGCGGCGCGCGCACGCGCGATCTGTTACAAGATGGCCGCGAACAGTATCTTCTTCTGATCCACAATCAGGACCATGAGATTTCCATCGACGGCAGGCCCGCTTTCAAGGTTTCCGCGGGCGACACGGTGATCGTGAACGAGGGGACGTGTCACGAATTCCGCTATGGGAAGCCCACGACCGTCGACCTTGTTTCGCTCGATCGCCATATCATCGCCGACCTGGCGCCACGTCTCGAACTGGAGGCCAGCTATCTGATCCCTTCGGGCGCATGTGGTATGCCCCTCCTAGCGAATTATGTCGAGACGCTTCGCCGACATCCACCTCTTTCGGCGAAAGCCGGGGACATGGCGGCGCGACACATCTACGATTTGACTGCATTGGTCCTCGATGACTTCGTTCGTGGTGGTGCAGAACGAAATGAGCGCAGCAAAGCGGCCGCGCGGCGCAGGCTTGTTCGACAGGACATTCTTCAAGGCCTATCCGATCCCGGGCTCAACATCGATGCCATTGCGCGTCGTCAAGGGGTGACGCCGCGCTACATTCAGCGACTGTTCGAGAGTGAGGGGCAGACGTTTACCGAATTCTTGCGGGATTCCCGGCTCGATCTCGCCTATCGTCTTCTCAAGGAGCGAGACGCGGATACGGGCAGGATTACGACGATCGCATATGATGTCGGTTTTTCCGATCTTTCGACATTCAGCAGAGCGTTTCGTCAACGCTTCAACGCCACACCGTCTGAGATCAGGCGTTCGGTGTCGTAGCTTCTTGGTAGCTGCGTTCATAATAATTTCGGTAGTCGTCACCCGATTTGGAGTGTCGAATAGCCACAGACGCTGTGATTGCTTTCTGTGCGCTCCATTCTACATCGCGCGGATTCGAGTTTTGGACCGCAGATGCGGCGCTTGTTCGCGATGCATCAAAAATCGGTTCGGTATCCCCCAAGATAATCGTGGCCATCTTGCTATACCTTCTGCAGCGGCAGACGGAAATTGAACGCCGTTGGTGATGCAGTGGGGGATTCTACGTGCGCAAGAAGTTATGGAGCCTGAGTCTGATCTCAGGCAGCGAGTGCCGCAGCAAGCAGGGACGAAATTCACGAATGACCGGAGCGCGCAAGTAATCGCGTCGGCTCGCGGTCATTCTCCACCGTTCGTTTGGGCAGCGGTTTCGTTGCGGCGTCGTGATACGCGGCAGCTCAGCAATTAGCAGGCAAATTGAAGCTAATTGGCTCTTCGACCAGACGAAGGGCATCGCTATAGCTCGGTAAAGTTACGAGCAAAGTTTCCGTCGCGTTCTGACGAGATCGCGTTCGGGAATTTGCAATTGCGCCCGCTGCAGGAGCGGGCGCCACGCAAAGCAGATTGGTTTTCATCTTTCGGACGCTACGGCGTCCGTCACCGGCGAAGCTTTATCTGCGGCCGGTCAAGTCAAGGAGCAGGGAATTGAAGGGTAGGACTGTCAATCAATTCGGGGCGGTGAGCGTTTCGTATCTTCGTCATGTGCATTCACTTCTCGCCGGCGCTTCCCTTGCTGTGCTTGCACTCGCGGCACCTGCATTGGCGGGAACGATCACCTACACTGACGGCCAGACCAGAGCGACGCCCATCGTTATGACGAGCGACACTGAACTGAACATGGGGTCCGGGTTTGCTAGCCAGACCGGTGTAATCAGCGGTGCTTATCGCTTGGTCAAATCGGGAAGCGGCGGTCTGCTATTGGATGGCGTGAACAGCTATTCGGGCGGGACCACGATTTCCGGCGGGGTACTCTTCGCGGGCAACTCATCCGCATTGGGGACCGGATCGATCGAAATAACGAGCGGGGGCCTGTCGTTGGCTGCCAATGGTATATTTACCAATGACTTGATCCTCACCGGCACGGGGACGCTCGCGTCGGGCGCTGGAGCGACGCACGCGGGGGTAATCAGCGGTAGCGGGGCCCTTCTTCTCCAAAGCGCCTATGGTCCGCTTCATATCGCCGGGAACAATACGTATACCGGCGGCGCATCGATCATGGGCGGCGCGGTGCAGGCTGAGAACGATCATGCTTTTGGAACGGGGATCGTCCGTATCTATGACGCTACGCTTGGTTATGCGAGCGGGGTGACCATCGGAAATGAAATTAGGGTGTCAAAATCTGCTCTATCGGTGGAAACCGGTTCTGCTGTCCAGTCCGGCGTTATTGGCGAGGACCAGGCCGGTTCCGGCTTCAGCAAGATAGGCGCCGGCGAACTCGTTTTAAGAGGCTCCGGCACCTATAGGGGAACGACGCGCGTCGTCGAAGGGACTTTGACCGGAGGCGTCGGCTACGCGTTCTCCGATCAATCGCTCTATTCGCTCGAGTCCAGCAGCGCCACGCTGAAGCTCCTTGCCCATCAGCGGATTGGAGACATTGCGGGCAACGGGGTTATCGATCTCCGGGATTACAATCTCGAAACCGGTAATCGAACCAACAATACAAGATTTGAAGGCACGATCACGGGTTCGGCGAACTCCTCGTTTACGAAGATAGGGCAGGGCTCCCTCACGCTGTCCGGCGATGCCAACGCATATGGCGGTTCCTTCTATCTTGCCGGTGGAAGCGCATATATCGACGGCGATTATCGCAATATGCGAACGACCGTCACTGATAGCTTTTTTGGGGGTACCGGCCGTGTTGGCGATGTCGTCATAGGGAGTGGTGGCACGCTTTTCGGCTCCGGAAACGGACAGCTCAGCATGGCTTCGCTGTCATTGGGGGCGGAGTCGCGGGTTCTCGTGCAACTAGGGGCGAGTTCGGACCAGGCACTCTTTAATGTCGCCGGGAATCTGACGCTCGATGGGACGCTCGATGTCCAGGATGTCGGCGGCTTCGGTCCGGGCGTCTATCGACTGTTCAATTACGGGGGTACGCTGACCAACAATGGTCTTGAGCTCGGGACCACGCCGTCCGGCTACGGCAGCGACAACCTGAGCGTCCAGACCGCCATGGCGGGGCAAGTCAATCTCGTCGCGAAGAACAATGATCGCGGGCCACTCCTGTTTTGGGACGGCGATAATCAAGCGAACTGGGACAACGGCAAGATCGATGGCGGCGACGGTCAGTGGAGAACGGGCGGTCGTGCCTTTACCGATGCCGAAGGGATCCAGAACGGCGCGATGAATCCGCGGCCGGGCTTTGTCGTGTTCGGCGGAAAAGCCGGCAATGTCGAAGTTTACACGGGTACCGGGCAAGTTCGGGCCACCGGCATGCAGTTCGCAACCAGCGGCTACAGACTTTACGGCGACATGCTCGATATCGTCGATGGTGATGCGATCATTCGCGTTGGCGACGGGACCGCGGCGAGTGCGAATTACGTTGCGACCATCTCCAACCATTTGGACGGGGGAGGCCGGCTGACCAAGACCGACCTCGGAACGCTTATCCTCGATGGCGACAACACCTATTGGGGTGGCACGGAAATCCGGCAGGGCACGCTCCAGATTGGCAATGGCGGTACGTCAGGGTCGATCATGTATGATGTCGTCAACAATGGTGTGTTGGCGTTCAACCGGTCCGACGCAACCACATTCGATGGAGCGATCTCAGGCACCGGCGCGGTTCGCATCATCGGCGGCGATGTGACCCTCATGGTCGCCAACAGCTATACCGGGGGCACGATTATTGACGGCGGAATCTTGAGGGCAGGTGTGGACGGCGCCTTCGTCGATCAAACGGCCTATACGGTGAATGGCGGAACGCTGGATATCAACAATTTCGCTCTCAATATGTCGTCTCTGTCGGGTACAGGGGGCACAGTGGCGATCGGTGCGTCGGCGCTCACTGTCCAGCAGGACATTGACACGAATTTCGCGGGATCACTGTCGGGGACAGGCTGGTTCTCCAAGGGCGGTAAGGGTACGCTCACGCTATCGGGTAACAGTGCCGGTTTCACCGGTGAGACATCCGTCGGAGACGGCACCCTTGCGGTAAACGGCGTGCTCGGCGGTTCGGTGGACGTGGGGTTGGTCGGCCGCCTTCAGGGTACCGGCACAATCGGCGATACCGTCGTCTCGGGCACGATTGCGCCAGGCAACTCGATCGGCACCCTGAATGTCGCAGGCAACATTACCTTTAATGCCGGTTCGATCTACGAGGTCGAAGTCAACGCGGCGGGGCAGGGTGATCGCATCAATGCGACCGGAGTGGCCACGATCAATGGTGGCTCGGTCAAAGTATTGGCGGGCATGGGCAACTACGCGCCAGCGACAACCTACACGATCCTCGCCGCCAATGGCGGACGCAATGGCGCTTTCGACGGCGTGACCTCGAACCTCGCCTTCCTTAATCCTTCACTCAGCTATGACGCCAACAACGTCTACCTGACGATGACCCGCAACGAGACCAGTTTCCAGAATGTTGGTGTGACGCGGAACCAGATTGCGACTGGCGGCGGGGTCGAGAGCCTCGGCTTCGGCAATCCGCTCTACAACGCGGTGCTGAACCTGTCGGCTCCCCAGGCGCGAACGGCATTTGATCAGCTGTCGGGCGAGATTCATGCATCGGCCAAGGCGTCGATGATCGAGGATAGCCGCTTTGTCCGAAACGCCATCAACGATCGCATCCGTGCGGCTTTTGATGGCGTCGGCGCTTCCGGCGGTATGGTCACGACCTATGTCGACGGTAAGCCGGTCCCGGTCGCGGCGAATACCAACGGTGTTGCACTTTGGGGCCAAGGCTTCGGCTCGTGGGGTCACACGGACGGGGACGGCAATGCCGCGCGTCTCAATCGCAAAACTGGCGGTTTCTTCGTTGGTCTCGACACGCCGGTCTTCGATACCTGGCGTTTTGGCGCGGTCGCAGGCTACAGCAACACCAGCTTCGACGCGAAGGACCGTCATTCCTCCGGCTCCAGCGACAATTATCATCTTGGTCTCTATGGCGGTACGAACTGGGGCAGTATCACCTTCCGCACGGGTGCTGCCTATACGTGGCACGATGTTTCGACGAACCGCAGCGTGAACTTCTCCGGCTTCGGAAACAGTTTAAAGGGCGACTATGACGCGGGCACGGCGCAGGTCTTCGGCGAACTGGCCTATGGCATGAATATGGGCGCGACCCGGTTTGAGCCCTTCGCCAATCTGGCCTACGTCAATCTGCATACGGATGGATCTAGCGAACGGGGCGGTGCTGCGGCTCTGACCAGCTCGTCGAGCAACACCGATGCGACCTTCTCGACACTCGGCCTGCGGGCTTCGAGCACGTTCGAAGTGAATGGCGCGAGCCTGACCGCCAAGGGCGCGCTCGGTTGGCGCCATGCCTTCGGGGGTGTCACGCCGATCTCGACGATGCGGTTTGGCGGTGGTGATGTGTTCACCGTTGCCGGTGTGCCGATCGCGCGGAATGCTGCGGTGATCGAGGCCGGTCTCGACCTTGCCCTGACGCCGAATGCGGCGCTTGGCGTGAGCTACGGCGGTCAGTTCGGCTCCGGAATTTCTGACCAGTCGGTCAAGGCCAACTTCAACGTCAAGTTCTGATTGTTTGACGCCCGCAATGACGGCGCCGACGCAGGTCGGCACCGTCGCCCTCCTTTTCGATTCGAACGGAATAAATATGAGCTTTAAAACCACCAAAAGCGAATTCTTGACAACTGTACCACCGACACCAGCACGGCTCCTTGCAGGCGTAGTCGAAAGCTATCTCGGCAAGCCGTGGTTCGGCTATTTGGCGCGAACTGTGCTGACCTTCATGTTCTGGTCGAGTGGCCTGGCTAAACTTTTCGACTTCGCTGCGGGGCTCGCCGAAATGCGGCATTTCGGCCTGGTGCCGGAAGTCCTTTTCTTTTTTGCGACGGTGATCACCCTGCTCCTCGGCTCGATCCTCGTTATCCTCGATCGGTGGACGTGGATGGCTGCCGGCGCCTTGGCTGCCTTCACCGTTTTGACGATCCCGATCGCTCACAATTTCTGGACCATGGAAGAGCCCATGAGAACCATGGAATTCCATGTCGTGATGGAACACATCACCGTTGTGGGCGGCCTCTTCATCGCAATCTACGCGTCTGCGATCGGCAAGCGGGCTCGCGTGTCGATGCAGGCGTGAGCGCAACGCGATCTGATCCGGTCTCGGGCTTTTGCGCCAAGGGCGTCGAAGCCTGGGACGCATGATCTATGTCCAAAGGAGGGGAGCGATTTGCATGAATACAAGATATTTCTTCGTGGGCGCGATTTGCCTACTTGCGGCCGGCTGTAGCTCGGGCGACGCGCGGATGAGCGCCCTGCGAGCGGACATGGCCGGTCGCCAGGCGGCCGCCGAACTGGCGGCGAGCCGCCCCGATGCGAAACCCGAAGATCGCGAACGAGCCAAGGCATATGCCTCTGCTCAATCCTGCATCAACCAGATTCAGGCGCATACGCAAGGCGTTCGGGCCGCGAATACGGCGGTGAACACGGCTGTCGCCGGCATCGGTTTCGCGGGGCCGGGCGGAGCGCTTGCTGCACGAGCGATGGGGCCGTTGCATGGCTCCGTGCTGCGAAACCAGGGCGAGTTCAAGGTCGCCTGTTATTGAAAATCTATCAAACCCGTTGAGAGGTCGTCATTTGCGCGTCAATCCAGAAGTCCGTCGTGCTCTATTCGCACCGCTATTTGTGGCTGCGGCAACGCTGGCCGGCTGCCAGAGCACGCAATCCAATTTTCAAGGTTCGAACTTCTCGAGCGAGACACGAGCCTTAGAGAAACAATTGAACGCCGAGGCAACCGCATTTGGCGCCGTTCAGGGCGCGACCAGCCTTGCGGCCAGCGCAGATCCGACAGGCCTCTCCAGTTTCGCCAAAGCCCCCGTTGCGCTGGCTGCGCGAAACGCGCTGGCGACAAGCGCCAATGCGCGCATGGATGCCCAGTTGGCTCGTGACGAGCAGGCGCTGTACCGCCGTTACGGCATGAATCCGGATGGGACACCTTCCGGAAAGAAGCCTCCGGGAAGCAACTGACGTTCGGGACGTTCAAAATTCAATGCGGTTCCAGGCGCTCCGGGCCTGAAGCTGCCACAGGGAGTGCAGTACGATTTGGACGTGGCTATGGATCAATACACGCTTTCGCTGATCGAACAGAGTCTTGACCAACTGGATCCCGTTTCCGACGGCGTCGACACGATGTTCGCTCATCGGCTTCTCGATGCGTATCCCGATGTCTATCGGCTGTTTGCGATAGATCTGGAGCCGCAGGCAAGAAAGCTTCTGCCGACACTGAGGCTGATGGTGGATGAACTCCCCCGATTTGGAGCCTTGCTCCCATCGGTTCGAGCTTTGGCATACTCCCGCAAAATCTGCCGCATGGTCGATGCCCACTACCAACCGATTAGCGAGACCTTGCTTTGGACGCTGCGACGGAGCCTCGGGTGCCGTTTCACGAATGAGGTCGAGCGGGCCTGGCGTGAAACGCTCCTCATGCAGTGATCAACGCCCAGAACCCGAAAGTTTAACCGCGGCGAATCCGAGCAAAGGATGCGCCCTCTGAAAACAAATAGCCGCGATGCGTATCGTCGCGGAGAAGGAAGATCATGATAGTTCAGCACACGAGTAAGGGGGGCGATCCCGCGGATCTTCCACTATTTTACAAGGCTCCGGTCGTTGTTTGTCTTGAACATCACCGCGATGCAGGGCTCGCTGGGATGCCAGAGTATGGCTTCTGCCGCGATGCTGCCGCCATTCCAATAGTCGCCGGTGAGTTCCCAGCGGCTATGAGGCATTATCCTATTGTGTTCGCCATGGATGAACAGGCATCTCCCTTAGCGCTCGTTGGAATACGCAAGGGGCACAACCTTTTTATTGAGCGGGATGGTGGTTGGCGATCCGGCAGCTATCTGCCCGCCTATGTCCGTCGCTACCCGTTTATCGTGCTAGAGACGCCGGAGGGAGGTCAATTGTTGACCATCGATCAGGCTTCAGAGCGGTTCACGCCTGCTGGCGTGGAGCAGAATGACGACCACCGTATATTCGATGCACAGGGTCAACCAACGCAGCTAACCAGAAGCGCGATGGACTTCTGCTTCGCATTTCAGATCGATCATACTCACACTGTCACGTTTGCGCAGGCTCTAAAGTCTGCGGGTCTCCTGATGCCATACCATGCCGATTTCCGCCTGCCCGATGGCGCGCGCCATCTAATAGATGGCTTTCATGCTGTCAACGAAAAGGCATTTCGGGCCCTGCCCGCCGATACGGTCGCCGATTGGCACGTGAAGGGATGGCTTGCCCTGGTGAACTTCCATCTCGCGTCCATGCACAGCTTCCAAAACCTGTTGGATCTCAATGCGCAGCGCGCAACCGAACGAAAGGCGCTCGCATGATGAGCAAGAACGCACATCGCGTTGGAATGTTCGCTCTGGCAGGTTTTGTCTTTGCTGGCGGTGCGACAGGGTGGCTGGTTTCGGAGGGCGCGATCTCCACGCCGAGCGTTGCGGCTGCGATGACGGAGAGTCGCGACGATCCGGCGCCGCAGCGCTTCGAAATCGCTCAGGCGCAATCCGGCGGCCAGTCCGCTTTACCGGGCGGTGCATCCTCGCTGAACGAAACCTACAAGGACTGGCGCGTCGCCTGCGCGCAGGAAGGCAGCGCAAAGCGTTGCGTGTTGTCGCAGGTCCAGGCCCAGCAGAATGGCCAGCGGGTTCTCGCCATCGAGCTCAACGCGCCGTCGGGCAACACCGTGGCCGGCACGCTCGTTCTGCCGTTCGGCCTGGCACTCGATTCCGGTGTCTCGTTCCAGATCGATGAGAAAGCGGCGATGCAGCCAGTGCGGTTCCGGACCTGCATGCCGGGCGGCTGCCTATTGTCGGTGAATTTTGACGCCGCGACGATCGTTGCCCTGCGCTCCGGCACCGCTCTCAAGATCAAGGCCACGGCCGATGGCGGCGCCGCCGCGCCGTTCTCGATTTCTCTCCAGGGCTTCGCGACGGCCCTCGATCGTGTGGCGGCGCTATCGCGTTGACGCCGGGTCTGATCCATTGCGCGTGGAGGTCGAGGAGTTCAACCACCATTAAGATGAGGTTCTTAAAGCCCAACCCATTGTAGCGGTCAGGCAAGCTCGGCGGATCGGCCACTCCATCATCCGGTCCAAGCGCGTAGCAGAGATCGCGCCCCCGAACCGGAGTCCGAACCGGGCGAGGATGACGAGGCGCATGAAGCGGGTGAGGGCGAGGCAGGAGCCGTGCCCACCGGCGGTGATGGAGTTGCGACGTGACCAGTCGTATTGGCAGTCCCGAACTGCCTGTCGCGGGGACCGCGAACCTGTTCGTTCTGCCAGCCGACGCGCAGCGCAGTGCCCGGCTTTCGGCAGTTCGCAACTGGCTTACTACGGAAACCTCCGATGATCTCTGGCGAAGCGATGTTCCAGAGGGTGATGTCCGTTTGCTGGTGTTGGTCCACCGTATCGCGGCAACCCGGCTTGGTTTCCCCAACCTCTACGCGGCTCTCAATGATAGGGCGCCAATGAGCTTCAGCGAAGGGTTGGCTGATGGTACCGCCTGGCCGATCCGGCCGATAGCGCAACACCTCCGACCGCTCGTGATGGCGGCACGCGATGGTGAGCGATTCACGGTCATGTCGATTTTCAGGGATGAAAGCCCGAAGCTCGAACCCGAGCGCGTACGTGGCCAAGCTGCCGGGGCGGTGCTGACAAGCCCGCAGCAGGCGGTCGATGTGTTGGTCGTCATGCTCGCCGATGAAGCGCAGTCAACGGTGCGGGACGTTATGAAACATGTCCATGCCACTGAACTGGTGCGCCTTGACGATCGCTACGGTCCGCATCTCGTTGCCGCACCGGCCGATGATGGTAGCAGCGCGTTCGCGAACGTGCAGGCCCTTCTGGATTGTCGTGTCGCCGAACTCTGGGCCTATCGACGGTACTTCAGAGAGGAATCGCCTTTCGCAACGCACCACGGTGAAGGGCGCCCAAGTCGAGCGTGTATTGGTCGTGATCGACGATGAGGAGGCGGCCTTTCACCAGTACTCATATGGAAAGTATTTCGGCTACGTCCCCCTGTCGGAGAATGACCAGGAGCGGCTTGTGGCCGGCGAGGAAACGGTGCTCGATCGAACCCGACTCCTGTTTTACGTCTGTTGCTCTCGGGCGGTAAAAGATCTCGCGGTCGTGCTGTTTGTGCCCGACGTTTCCGCAGCCCTCACCGCGATCACCGGGAAGAACCTATTCGCCTCGACGTCGATCCGTGCCGCCAAGCATCTCGATGGATACGGCGAGGTTTATGGTAACTTAGTGCATTGTTATTATTATGTAATTTCAGAAATTTGCGAGCGGTGTTCGTTCTCGCGGAAAAGGGTAAATCACCATCCCACTCGACACCACGCGGGTAAACTCTAAGCCGCTGAAATGCTACATTTCCGGGAGCATGCGGTGTTGTACGGGACCCAGGATGGCCGTGGGGTATTGAGCGGGATAATTGTGGATCTTTCGAGCCATGGCAAAAATGTGTTTTATTTCAATCTGTTACGTGAATTCATAAATCAGCTGGGGTGTGGGTTTGGTGGCTGTAACAAATGAAATTCTGCGGTGGTCCCGCTATATTCCGCCCGATCCTGCCCGCTTCCGGATGTGCATGCAAGATCACGATTCACTCTCCCGGATGGGACTATGACCTATCCCGACATGCACCTCCCATCGCTTTCGGCGTCGTCGTCAAACGGAAGATCTTTCGTGCGGTGGCACAGAACGACATTTGAACGATCCCAACGGTCCAGCTCATCACTGGGGGACAAGACGGCCTTGCCGATTTTGATGAATGACGGGCCAATCCTTTTCGATCTCCAGTTGCGGAGAGTGCCCTGGCTGATCTGGTTGCGATAGCGGTCGATGACCTCATCGAGGAAGATAGAGAGGCACTGCCAGAGATGCTCCTAAACGCAAATTGTGCAGCAGGCCGTTGCACAAATTCAGGGGCCGGAACGCCCCGCGTGACAAAGGTAACTCAGGTGCCCCGAGCCCAAGGTTGATAAGCTGCTTAACCTGCTTTCCCTTGGCCACCCGTGGCAAGTGATGTTGAGCGCCGCGCGGGGTGGCGTTGTGCTTACCCGGGAAGGGTGATCGACACGGCAAGTGCGGCTCCGATCGGGCCGGAACGCCGCTCGAGAAAATACCGCACACGATCGTCGTTGCTGTCGTCGAATTGCTGACCCACCTGGCATGTGAGCAGCAGATCAGCCGCCCAGGTTTCGAGCGGCCAGTTGCGGGTGCTGCTCCCCGTCTGTAACTGTGCGAACGTTGGCGAATGTCCGTCGCCTAGGTCAGCCAACACCTGGTGCACGTCGTCCGCATCCAGAACCCGGTTGCCAATGGGCATGTTCTCGACCGGGATACGCTGCCGGAGGGGGTAGTCGACGGAGAAGGGAAGCTCGGGCGGGTTATAGAGCAGGTAATAGACAGCCTTGCCGAAGTCGCGATTGAGTGTGTCGATCAGGCCGACCTGCCGATCGCCGGCACGGATCGCGGAATAGGCGCAGGACTCGTCGAAGCGATAGGTCCGATGCAACGCCTTCGCTGCGTGGTGACCGTCGCGCCGGATGAAGGCATTCATGCCGTGCAGGAAGCCGATCTCATCTTCGTCCTCGACGTCCTGATTCGTGGGGAATAGTCGCTTCGATTGCAGGAGGCCGATCTTCTTCGCGATGAGGGTGTCGCGCAGGTAAACGAAGACGAGGATTGCAATGTCTGCTGTCTCCCAGCGGCGACGCTGGGGCAAATCCCAATCCCAATGCGGCGCGCCCAGACGTCGCAAGCCGCCGATGTTGTGCGTGTCCATTCGCACGATCGCCCCGGATGGCAGGAGTCTTGGCGCGCTATCGGGAATCAGCGCCTCGATCAGGCCATCGTCGAGAGAAGTTTCACGGATGTTAGGAAGGTTCGCGAGGCGTTCACAGACCCTTCGATTTGCCTGTTCAAATGCCGCTCGGAACCATGCGACCACATCCTCAGGTATTCTAAGCCATGGTTCCATGTCGTTCCCCCTGCTACGAGATAACGCTAGCATCAAGGACGACAATTCATTTTTCCTAACCAGATTGTAGCCTCGCTTTAATACTTTCGGTTCGCTTGCAACAACGTCGCGGACTTTCTCTCGGTGGAGCGCCCGGCCTCACATGTTGACCCACGTCGTCGAGGGATATTTCATGCATTTTAAAGGACAAGCAAATGACGGAGGAGAACAGCCCGCCGGTGCGAACAACGTTGAAGCACCGGCTCGAAAGCATAGAGGAGCTCGAACAGGAGCTCGTCGCCAAGGCCCACGAGATGCTGCCCAACGGTGCCGTCAATATCGTTGACTTCTTCGTCCTCGGCGCCACCCAGCGGACGCTTTCGCAATCCCGCGGCTTCCGCACGCTGATTGAAACGAAGAACTTTCCTTCGGCAACGATCCTGCTGCGCACCCAGATCGACACGGCGATGCGCATCAACGGGCTGACGATGATGGGCGACATTGAGGCTGATGTTCAGAGGCTTTTCAAGGGAGAGCGCACCTTCGATCGCCTGATGTCCGGCACGCCGGTTGGCGGTGGAAAGCCGGAACGCCTCACAGACGCCTTCCTGAAAAGAAAGCTTGCCGAAGACCATCCCTGGATCGAACCATTATATGCGCAGACCTCCGACTTCGTGCATCTCAGCTTTCGGCACCTCTTCACCGCGATCGCCGACACGAACTCGGAAACGCGTATGGCGACGCTTGCGATCAGTGGCATCGACCCGAAGCAGGATGAAGCGGTCTACTATGAGGTGTGCGACGCCTTCTTCCGGGTCTCCCGGCTGACCTCCACAACCATTCTCGCCATGCTGATGATGAGACATCAGCGCGACCGGGTCATAGCGGCGGCTGCAAGACGCGCGGGCGGCGGCTAATGACCAGCCTCACCCGCGAGATCATTGATCTCGATCAACCCGATACCTGGCCATCCGATCTGTTGAGCGTTCTCACTGAGCATCACGGCACATTGCGTTCGCATGAGGTCGGTCCATTGAGCAATCGCTTCGATGCCGCGCTCTACAGCGTCGTTGAGGCTTTGCAGCCCTACAGTGTCGTCGGCTGGCATTGTACTCGCCTCGCCGATCACGAGGTCGAGGACATCAAGGCCAACGGCATGACGCTGCTCGACATCGATCTCGTGTCACGCCGGATCGGTGCTGCAGTCCGGGCGGGATTGCTCTCTTCCGACCACGGCGATCGTCTCGCACGCACCAATCAGGCCGCAGAAAGATATCGCGCTGGCATGCTGTGGTTCTGCTTTTTCAGGCCAGCCATCGCTGGTGAAGGTGGAATCGGCGATCTTCTCCGATTTTGGGGCGGCGAGGCGGTCTACAACTCTCATGACCGCGATCCGGAAATGGGTCCGATCATCGCCGCGATCGGGAAGCCGGCAATCGTCGAAGCAGAGATCCCGATCGCATGGTGTGGGGGAAATCGTGGATTGCGTCTGGCGATGAACATTGGTCAGAGGTTCGTGGTGGCCCAAGGCACGCCGAGTCGAAATTCGAGCCATGCCGAAGATAATATCAAGCAGCACCTTCCGGGCGAATTCATCCGCCAAGTGCATGTTCATCCGTCGCCGGAATTCGTGCGGCTGGCGGGCTGCGCCGATTGGTATCGACCACTCTAATCAGGGCGCCGCAGCCCAGACCTTGCTTGAACATCAACACGAGCGTGTGCTCGGAGAATTGCTGGAACGACACTCGTGATTTAGCTCACCCGCGTGTAGGTCTCTCCGTCAATCACCCTCTGTACCTGCTCTCTGTTCCGCGCACCGATCCGTTCGGCAATGGTCTGAGCCGGGTGAACGCTCGCAAGCTCCCGAATAGCCCGGACTTGCTCAACAGAGAGGCGGTCATCACGGCCACAAATCTGGGCGACCGCCCAGGCATCATCCCTCCATTTCTCTGAAACCCAGGGGGCGGGCAGGCCCTTGCGTGAATGCTCGCGTAACCAAGACTCAATAAGGCGGTCGCGCTCATCAGGCAGTGGCACCACCCGCTCAGCCAACATGCCGTTCTCGCGAAGATATCGCAGTCCCGATTTCCCGCCTGGGATCATGTTGAGACGCCGCTCATCGTGCCAATGCCCCTCGACCAGCCATTCCTCCGTTGCATAGAGCCGCTCGATATCATCGGTGACCGCCATGACCTTGTGGTGGATGTAGGTCACCCTGCCAGCGCTCATCTCTTCGCGCAGCTTTCGGTGGAACAGCAAAGGACTCCCGATTTCGATCGCCCGCCGGTGTTCTGTCCACCGTTTTTGCCAGCTTCGAGTGGTGACACCGACATAGAAAAACCCATCGTCGGGGTACGATGGTCCTGCGCCGAAAATGTGCTGATAGAGTACAAAGCTCTTTTTCGGAAATGCGTCCGGGGCCAGAAGAAGACGCGCCGGGACCGAAAATACCAGGCTTGGGTTCTTGACGCCAGCGATCTGGGTGGAAATGTCTCCGCGTGCTGCCGCGGCCAGAAGTGCTTGATCCTCAACGACATCAAGCCGAATTTCCGGTCCAAGCGCGAGTTCGCCTTCTTCAAGTGTGTGCCCTGATCGAAACTGATCGGAGCCCACCATACGGTGCCCTGGTCTGACCTTGTGCTGGGGCGCGATGAAAACCGGCCTGTCGCCGAGAGCAATGAAGTGGACGACCGGAATAAATTGGCCCGGCTTGACTCGGATCACCCCGTGTTCCTGCCTCGCGATCCTCAGCCAATGTGTACCGTACTCAGACCGACACCATTGGCGCAGCAATGTCTCGACTTCGCGAAACCTGCGATGCACCGGCTTTGGAGCGAGATGCTCCCACCCCGCACGATTGATCGAGACCAAGAAATCTCCAGAATTCTACCGGCGTTGCGCCTTGCCAGATCGCCACCTCAATACAAGCCTCGCCGTTCACCGGTTCCGAGCGAACCAGCGAAAGACGTCACGATGGATTCTTCACCAAGTGCGATCGGAGGCGGGTCGTTCTCAATGATCACGAACTGAGCCCTATCTTTTTGCTCTACTAGGAACCGATAGAAGTGTTCCTTGAGCCCGCTATCCTTCACTTCCTTTTCGTCAGCATCCAGCTCGCCATGCCTGGAGGTGAGTGGATCGCGGTAGCTCAGCAGAGGGCTGTCGAGAACCACGATACCTGGATGGGGAAGCTCCTTCTGCCGACAGTACAGCAGGACACCGATCTTGAACGCGGCGTTCATCAACGCCCGGACGCCCTTGCCGTTTGCGCGACGGCTTTTCCCGTCAATGAGAATGTCGTGCGTCTTGTCGTCGAAGGAGACGGTCGGCAGGCCCGGAAACTGCCAAGCATGAAGCACCATCTGCACGGTGGTCGCAAAGTCGTGTCCCGTCACTCCATCTATGCCGGAAGTCACGCTGCCACGCGGCAGGGACTTCGGTTTGAATGCTTCAAGCTGCGCCTTTCGGCGATGAAGCTCTTCAATGCGCTGTCGCAGGGCAAGGCCCTGCCTAGTCACGAAGCGGGCTGTGTCCAGTTCCTCGTAAGTTCGGCGCGTGGCGACTTCCAGCGGCTTGACCTCATCGAGCTCTCTGTCGATGCCCTCGATCTCGCCCGAAAGCCGCTCGGCGCGTTTCAGCAATCCTTCTTGTTCGGCCTCCAGAGAATGTGTTGCCTTCGCAAGGTCGGCCCGCTCCGACGCGATCTTAGTCATCTCGGCCCGAACCGCCCTCTGGGTTGTCTCGACCTCGTCGATGCCGTGCGCATGAAGTTGATGCGATGGATCCGCGCCGCAGAGTGGACAGGGCCTGCGCGCGCCCGCCAGCAGAGCCGCGCCTCCTTCCTCGAGCGAGGCCAGTCGCTGCAGATCGCTTTCGTAAACACTCTTGAGCAAGGCAAAGCGCTGTAGCGAGAGCGATATCTCGGTCCGACGCTCCTGAGCGTCTCTGAGAGATTCCATTTTCGACCGGCGATCCAGGCGAAGATCGTCCAAGAGCGATTGGCGATCCGACATCGTCTGCTGGAGGTCGCGGATCGATGCGGTTTGCTTTTCGGCCTGATCGTTCAGGTCCGGGTCGCCGGGATAATTTCGCTCCCATTCCAGTTGCGCGGCGGCAATCATCTCGTCGATTATCTCGACCTTGCCCGAGTTCGCGGTTCTCTGGGAATCGGGATTTTGCGTGGTGACGATCGCGGAATCGTCGACGCCAGTCAGGATGAATTTTAGGACGTTCTTGTCGAATGTCTCGCCGCTACGGTCTGAAATGCGGATGGGGCTCCACTCCCCCATCATGTTCGTTTCTTCGGTGTAAACGAAGGCAGCATAGTGCCGGAATGTGAAAGCGTTCTTGTCGCCCGTCAGCGTTCGAGCAATCTCCTTTGCGCCGACCCCGAGTTCGCCGAGCAGGAAACCCGACAAGCTCTCGCCCTTGCCGCGATGATCCCAGGATAATGTCCGATCGGGCCGACCAGCTGACTCTGGATCCACAGAACCGATGTGCAGGCCGAAATCTCCGCCCTTCATGGCCCGCTCCAGCGTCACCGTGCCGGTTACAGGAAGTTCAAGCTCAAGCCAGCATTTGTCGTAGCCCTGGGCCTCGGTGATAGGCGGCAGTGGCGTCTTGGCACCAGACATAAAGTCAAGCGCCTTGACGATGTAAGATTTGCCGCTGTTGGAGGCGCCCCAAACGACGTTTATGCGCTCCCCGAACGTGAGGGTGACGAGCTTCTTTCCGGGGCCGGTAGTCGCAAGACGGCGAAGTAGGAATCGCGCTGGATCGGAAATGCTCATGTCAGGCCTGTCTGGAACGCTTCGGTCCAATCGCCGATCCGCTCCCGTACCAGCCGCTTGAACTGCACCTTGCTGTGGGTCTTCACTTGATCGGCGAGCCAACGAGCACAGGTCTTCATTTGCGCCGAGTAGGTCGTTTCAAGCAGCTCGACATAGGCCGCCGCCTCTTCGGAGGCGCGATAAACGATGCCTTCCTCGGCGCTCTCCTGGTCAACGAGATGGCACCGCTGCATGAGCTGCAAGCTCCTCTCGATCAATCTCCGCCGGACGAGGAGCTCACCTTTCCGCCCGGGGACCTCGGGATGCAGGCTAGGGGGGCCGCCAAGATCAGCCGTGTGTACGACGACATGGTCGAACAGAACCATCTCAGCGAGGTCCAGCGTTTCCGGCCGCAAATGCTCCAGGACCACGACGGCCCTGATGCCCGCTTCGAGTGGAGAGTTGAACAATCCTCCGAAATCGCCCTCACTCAAGGCGCCCATTTCAGCCGTCCGTCGTTCGCGAGGTGATGGCAAATCCCTTGCTTTACCGGGACGCGTACCGTGCGGCCGATCAAACTCGCCGGCAGGATCGACGCGTGCTTCATGACCGCGTCGACACGCCGAAGAAGAGTCTCGTGTCGATCGCGGTGCACATCGATGACGCCGTGGTAGACATCGTCCTCAAACGTCCCGATCGCGCCTGGAGCGGTATTGTCCCGGTGAAAACGTTTGAACGAGGCAGCTTCAAAAAAGCGTGTGCGTTGATCGCGGAAATGCTCGCCGTGATCGGCATGCGCCAGGATATCGTCGGCCGACATGAAGGTGTCGCCGCCGGCCTCCCCATAGACGTGACGGAGCTGGTCCACGTACTGCGCCTCCTCCGGCTGAATGGCCTGCGGCGCTTCGCCAACCGGCGCCTCGTCCGGCATCAAACCAAGCACCTTGGACAAGGCTGGTCCCGCCGCCGGGTCCTTGACGAGCATCGGGGCAGTTAGGTGCTCTACGCGTGAAAAATCGAATCTCTCGATTGCCGCTCTGATTTCCGGCGTCAGCGCCACCGTCGCTCGCCGGGTTATGCTTTTGGAGCAGTATTCGTCCCAGCCATCTATCAACGCGGGTCCCAGAGTCGAGGGGTTGTTGATCAGATCCATCAACGAGCCGACGATGCCGCGTGGTGCGACGAACACATATTTTTCGGGCAAGGTTTTGTATGCACCCTGGCAATGATGGAAAAACACCTTGCCGAGTTCGGCGAGCCCCTCGGACTTTCCAAGCTTGCCGCCTCGCGTCTTCCGTTTGCACTGGAAGAGATGCCAGGGCGCTTCGTGCCGGGCACGGGTCAGGAAGCCGATCACGTCGCGGCCCTTGTCGTTCGCCGCGCCAATTCGTTCGACTCGATCGTATTGCTGGGAACAACGATCCACCCATAGCTCGATAAATTCTTCGAGCTGCGTGTCGTCGATCTCCATCAGCCGAACAGCGAGGCTAGCCACGTCAGTGCACTAGCTCAAAATAAAACGGGCAACCACTGTACGGTTCATGAATAAAGATTTTGCTCCTACTCACCGTTGATGCCTGGATATTTCCATCATCGACTATTTTTATTATTGTCATCACGAATCTTGCAATCCCCCGATTATGATAGACCCTACATAAAGAATCTGGTTTTGCCCATCGCCCTTTCTGACTCGGCCATATTATAGCGAGCTTGCTGAGATGTGCACGAGTTGTTGCTCCAGCGGAGGCCGGAGAGCCGTGGCATCTGCGACAATGGGTAGGACCTTCGTTGCTGAAGAGGATCAGTCAATTGCCTCCATGAATTTCATTCACATCGCCATTTCAGCCCGCCTTGCTCACGGCGATCTCGTCGCCGCCGATGGCGCCCTTGAGGCCGGCCCGAGCGATCACGGCGTTAGACTCATTTTGAGGAAGCAGCTTTTGGTGTCGTGCGCCAACGTGACCGATCTTGAGCTGATCTGTCGGTCGCTTTACGAGGACCATCCGGCCATTTCGGAAATCATCACGCCGCACCGGCGAAATTTCGAATTTGCCAAGTACATCCGGAACATCGCGGTCGGTCACGTCAACCCGGTGCTCAGTCAGAAAGCCCTCGAATGGCGACCCGAGCTCAACCTCGTTCTGACGAAACCTGATGCGTCGGCCGAAGCGTTTCTGGGCTATGCGGTGTTGGAGACCGCGATTAACACCTTCGTCGATGGCGAACGGCATCGGATATTCGACAGCGACACCGACCTAGCTTACCCGCCGGACCTGACCCGCTTCCTCAACTTCCTGGGGTCGACCGTGCATGTCGGCATCGCCTACTGTGCGGCCGTAGCTGCCGCCGCGCTCGAGCGCGCCTGCCTGCCCGACTTCAACAAGGATTGGCTGGAGTTGTCCGCGAAAGCGGGCGTCACTGACTTCGCCTTCATTACGCGCAAGGGGTAGGGGATGGCCGACAACCTGGACCACCTCGATGACCTGCCGAAGCGTGACCCCAATCATGTCACGGAGGAGAAGGCGGAAACGGCCTTTCAGGGGCGACTCATGAAGAGCGGTCGCTTCATCCTCCAGCGCGCCGACCGCAAGGACTATGGTACGGACTGCGAGATCGAAGTCGTCGAGCAGGCGCAGGCGACTAACGTCAGGGTCCACGTTCAGCTCAAAGGGACCGAACGCGCCCTGAACGCGGATGGCTCTCTCAGCATCGAGGTCAGCCGCTCGAACCTGAACTATCTGCTGATGCACCCACACAGCTTCTACGTTGCCTATCACATCCCGACAGCGTCGCTGCGCATCTGCCTGGCAGAGACCGTGCTCCGCCAGTACGAGCACAAGGGAAAGAACTGGACCCAGCAGCAGTCGCTTACCGTCAATTTCACCGATGATCTGACGGTCGAGCGGCTGGATCGGCTTTCTATGGGATCGCCTTGGGCACTGGGCGCAAGATGAAGCGGATTGGGTCGAGGCAGAGCGTTGTTTTCGGAAGGCCTACGACCTGGCGGGCGGTCACTACGGCTACTGTCTCGGGACGGCCCTCAATTTCCTCGGTCGGTTCGATGAGAGCCTACCGATCCTGCGCGAACAGGCCGAGAGCATCCAGCCTGACGCAATGAGCTGGTTTCAGCTTGGAGCAGCCTACGGCGATCTTGGCCAGTCGGCGCGGGCCATCGGGGCCTATGAGAAGGCCCTCGCGCTGGATCCAGACTACGACTTGGCGATGTTTAATCTCGGCGGCGCTCACTGGAACAGCGGGGAGGAGATCAAGGCTTTGGGGATTTGGAAGGCGGCCATCGACCGGTTTCCGGATCATGAGCTAGCCGCCAAACTGAAACGCGACATGCCGTTTTTCTTTCCGCCGGATTCCAATCGATGAGTCTTGTCTTCGGATGGAGGAGATCTCGTAATGTATCATCCCACTCTCCCAAATCCTGGGCTCCTCTAAGTAATTGAACGTGCGTTGTATCTTGATTGTCCGGGATCATGCATGACCTGCAATACCCGTGGGGTACCGAGCGGGATAATTTCTTATGACCATTATCTTTTCTTCAACTCGCAGGTGATCGACTGGATCATTGAATCACTAACGCTTGAAGACGGCCCGTTTGCTGATGATCGTCCATCGATGGCCTTTCAAAGTTATCTCGGTGTTGTCCGCTATGCGCAGTTGTGTATCGTCCTCAGGCCCTGTGACCGACACGGACGCCATAATCTCGTTTCCGGCGGCAAGCCCGCAAAGCCTGGCTGCGATGTTCACCGTTGCACCCAGAATGGTCGCATCCTTGCGGTCGGCGATGCCGATCTCGGCTTCCAAGATCTTTCCGTCATGAAGGCCGATGCCGACCTCCCGCGGCAACCGGGCCGCCCGGAGCTCCGATAGAATCCGCTCGGAAGCCACCCACGCGTTGGCGTTTCGATCATCGCCCTCGAACCAGGCGATGACGCCATCTCCCAAAAGTCGATCGACATCGCCGTTGTTTTCAATGATTGCTGTGAAAGCGATGTTGGCAACCTGGGAGACGAGCGCGACTGCCTCTTCGGCGGTGGAACTCTCGGCGAAACTGGAAAAGTTGCGAATGTCAATGAACATGACCGTCGCTTCAAGACGGCGCGCAGCTGGTGTACGGTCGCGAATGCGCTTCTGCGTGCTGTCCGAGAGAAATCGGCCAAGCGCCGCCCGCGCGTTTGTCATCTCGATCGTACGGCGGTCGATTTCGCCCTGAGCCTTGAACACAAGGACTGTAGAGAGGGCGACCGCACCGATGAGGGGAATGCCCAATGCGGCTAGCCAGAAAAGGATGTCGTATTCAACCAGCCGCTCCCGCGCTGCAGCGTGCTCGGATGTTGAGATGATGAATGGGGCAGGGCCATTTGGGTTATTTAGAAGCGTGGCTACCGTCCACAGCAGCGGAGGGCCTTCCTGCTCCATGAATATGTTCGTTGAGGTAGTCAGTGTTCCAATATCCGTGTGTTTGAAAGGCATGCAGCCTGCGCCTTGAGTGGAGGCGAGCATCGTACCATCGATCCTGAGAATTGCGACGCAGTAAAGACCACGTTCCATTGCCTCCTTTTGCAGGGCATCGGTAACGCGTTTGCTGGAGGCCGAACCCCCGCTTCCGGACAGGAGTTCCCGCCAGCTCTGACCGGTTGCACTGATGGACTGAGCGAGCGACCTGTGAAGGACTCCAGCCTGCGCGCGATAGGCACGCTCGACGCTCAGCGTCAACGCATTAGAGACAGCGAGCAGGATGCACAAGATAGCGAGCGCAAGCATTGGTAGAACGATGAGGCAATAGCGGCGCCAAAGGGGATAGGATGCGGACGCGATCCCCGCGTCATCGGCACAGCTCTTGTCAGGGCTCTTTGCGTGCAGCATATGGAATATACCTCTAGGTATTTGGGCGCTTTAGTTATTGCGAGCGTGGCACGCAAGCCGGGCGCGTTGTCGTATAGGGTCCATAAACCCGCGTAGAAATCGGCAATAGCGCGGATTAAGCTCAGGCCGAGGCCGCTTCCCGGCGTCGTCCTGCTTTTTGTCAAGCCGATCGAACCGCTGAAAAGCCATTCCCCGCTCGTGAGCCGGAATTCCTGAGTCGTTGTCGCTGACAGATGCCAACGCTCGATCGCCATCGTCGGCAAGCGACATGATGATCCGCGTTCCGAGCGGGCAATGATTTATGGCATTCTCGGCCAGATTGACAAAAAGCTGGGTCGGCAATTCACGATTAGGGAAGTACCCGATTCTTCTTGGTTGCTCGCGTGCCCCTTTGTGTAAATCGGAAAGTTGTTCAAGGCATGCAAAAGCCCCGCGACACAAGTCGCAGGGCTCGATCGCGGAAGAGCGAGTTGAAGCTATTGGAGTTCCTGTAATGGCTTATTCGTTAGAATCTCGGGCTTGTGCTTGAGCGTCATGTAGATCACAAGCCCAACGATAGCTGCCAGGAAAAGAGCACTTGTCACGATCGTGCCAAAGCCCAAGCCTCCATATTCCACCGGCTGAGACAAAAGATCACCAAAAGAGGCGCCGAGAGGCCGTGTAAGAATATAAGCGAGCCAGAAGCACAGGATGGCATTCGCCTTGAAGACATAGAACGCAACGGCAATGGCGCCGATGATGGCACCGAAGAGAATGCCGGTGGTGAGGTAGCCGAGAGCAAAGACTTCGGCCACGAGGTCACCGACGGCGGTACCCAACGCAAAGGTGAACAAGATCGCAAGCCAGTAGAAGGCCTCCCGTTTGGTCGTGAGGATCGAATGGATTGACAGTGTTTTTTCCGAAGCGTACCAAACGGCAAAGGTGAGGCCGAGTAAGATGGTGAAGGAAATCGCGGTCGTTTGAAGCGCTACGCCGAAATTATCGACGAGATTGTCGGTGACCAAAGTGCCAACAACGCTGATCAGCACCACCGCCGTCCAGTAGACCGGCGGAACATACCGTTTCTGCGCGAACTGGAAGATCAGGGCGAGGACAAGTACGGCCGTCATCATCAAGGATGTGACTGTCAGGCCAAGCCCGAGATTGACGGCCAGATAATCTGCGGCCGTCTCGCCCATGGTCACCGCCATAAGCTTGATAAGCCAGAAATCGACTGTCACTTCAGGAACGCGGTTCTGGCCGACCGGGATGCGTGGGGGAGTTGTCATAGGCTTTTCTCCGGGTTATTTCAGGACTCACTTGCCCATGATTGCCATGGCGTCGCTTGAGAACTTGTCGGAGCGGGCGTCATCATCGGCGTTGCAACGCTCGACGGCCTTGGCTTCGAGGTCATTGACCTTGGTCTTGTTGGCATCGGAGAGGGTCGCAGACGCCTTTGCCGCGCGCATATCCTTGAGCATTTCTTCGCAAGGCACGTTGGCCGCGCGAGCGCCAGCAGCTGTAAAGCCTGCGGCGGCGACGGCGACGAGAATGGCAACTGTAGCGGCTTTGTTCATAATAGATTTTCCTTTTTGTTATGGACGGAACGTCTCGCGTTTTTGTCGACCCAGCCGATTTCTGCCGGGGCATCGCTCTTTCTAATGCCATCCTCATACAGCCGCTTTGCCGCGAGGATACGGTTTTGTAAGAAAGTGCGAGAAGGACATAAATTTCCAAATTTTAATTGGTTGGGCGGAGCATATTTCGCAATTCGCGTCCCAGCTTCGACCTATCCAGGGGGAACACGAAGAGGCATCTACCACCTTGGTAGGCGCTGCTCGCAGTATCGGCGTACAGGATGGTTTTCCCATGCCCTGTTTCGTGGCCAGAGCAACTGGCTCTTTCGTTTTCGTTTGAGATCGCGGAGCGTTGATCACGCAGCTGTCTTACGAATTCGTATTCATTCCGCGAGGCGCCTGTAAGTACCTTGCATCAAAGTGCTTTGCAGCGTGATCACGAATCCGCTTTGTCAATGGAGATGAAAATGAAAAAGACACTTGCTTTGATTTCCCTTCTCGCACTCCCGGCCGTGATGCCGCTGCTTTCCGCAGCATCTGTTCTCGCAGCTAACGTTGCAAGCAACATGGGCGACCTCTCGCAATACCAGACCATCGCGAGCGATGCCCTGGCTCTTATTGAGAAGAATGATATTGCAGGTGCGCAAAAGCGCATTACTGATTTCGAAACCGCATGGGACGCCGGTCAGCCGACCCTATATTACAAAGACAAGAAGGCGTGGGGATTTGTCGATGACGCGGCCGATGGCGCCATCTCGTCGCTGAGAGCAAAAAAGCCTGACGCCGCCAAAGCGAAGGCCGCCGTCAAGAATTTGATCGCGAAGATGAAAAATCCGTCTTAAAAGACGCGACATCAAGTTGGCGTCCGTCTTACTGGGCGGACGCCAGAAGCACAAAAATCGCTTCAAGCACAAACTGAACCTGGACCAGACCTTTCGCCATGCTCATCGTCATAAGGCTTCGCTCCTATCTTTGACAGTGTCCGCCGCCAACGTCGCAGTTGCCGACAGTGCCCGCACTTTTTTTCATAACCGAGAAAAATGCTGGCATGGCAATCACATAGGCGCAGGCACTGATGTTGAGAACCGCACTTAATCCGAACGAGGTGGCTATTATCGGTACCATCGCCGCCCCGATTACGGAAAAGCAGCCATTGATGCCCCAGGCCCATACGAACAGGTGATCCTTGCCGAGACGAGCAAGCCACGCCATTGCCGTTGCCATTGGAAAGCCCATTAGAAAAGCGGAGGGCGCGACAAGTGCGAAACTAATCGCCAAACGCGAACCGTAGGGAAAGCCGCCAATCCAGGCCAGGATAGATGCTAATCCCATGCTGTACCCCAAAAGCAAAACAACGATTGCGGCAAGAATTGCAGGTATAATGTACTGCGCTTTGTCCACTATGCGTGCGCTGCAGAGGCTGCCAAGTCCAGAGAACACGAGCAGGCAGGAGATAAGGACGGACGCTGAAATCGTCGGGTTTGCCAGAACCAGTGTAAAGCGACCGATCAACCCCACTTCGACCATGATAAAGGCCAGGCCTAGGCAGGCGAAGAAGACGATGCAGCCGACCGCTCCTGGCGAACGCGACAGCATTGACCGGCGCCGAGGAAGAAGGGGCAGCACTATGAGCGATAGCGCGGCAAGCGTTGCGACACCGAGTGTTGCCCACAATACCAGATAGCCCCAGTCATCCTGAAATAGGTCGAGGCGATCGATTGTTCTCGGGAGATCAGCGAATTTTTCGTAGCCGGCAAAATAGGGCCGGTCGTCGGTTAGTGCGGTGACATCAAATACGTAGTCCCGGTGAAACTGTTTCCAATTGCCATTTATCAGGCTGGACCAAGCCAATCGTGCGAGACTCGTTGCCGGCAGCGGCGTTGGAGCGTCAGCGGCATCGTCTGGAGGCGGTGCGTCGCCAGCCGCCGCATCTGATGCATCTGCATTCGGCGCCGCAGACGAACCGGCGCTGGCACCGTTGCCGAAAATCGAGTTGCGGTAGTCCTTCATCAGGGTATCGGCGTCCGGTATCATGGGAGAAAAACCAGGCGAATAAAGCTCGTCAAAGGACATTGAGCGCGTGTATGCACGAAGCTTGTCGATATCGGTCGAGTTAAAGCCACTCTTTTTGTAAAGCACCGTCGTGGTCGAGAGGTAGCTGGAGGCAACGAACAGCGACTGCGCGGCATGATCCGGATCGGTAGCCCTGGCCGCAGCTGCGATCGTGGCATAGAACTTCAGCGCCGATTTGAGAGGCTCTTCCTTGTTCCAGACGGTGATTGATAGAATGCCGCCATCGGCAAGGGAATTGATGTAGTCAAGCATCGCTTCCTTGGTATGTGCATAGCGTTCGACAATTGCAAATCCGCCGGGATTTGAAAGGCCAATGGAACCCGCAAGACTGAGGTCAATGACATCGTATCGCTCATTGCTGTGCGCCAGGTATAGCCGTCCGTCACCTGCAACTATGTTCAGCGCGGTGTTATCGAGCAAACCATGAGTGTAGTCCTTGAGACTTGGATCGCGAAGTGCCGCGATGATTGCCGGATTGCTTTCTGCCGCGGTCACGGATGACGAATTTGCATGCAGTGCAACCATGGTGGAGATGCCACCACCGAGTTGCACGACAAATGTCTTGGGATGGTTCTTAATAACGTAAGGATAGTGGGCCGGCAGATACTGATAATAGGCTGCGTCCTCCGGCGGAAGCTCTCGCATGATGCCTTCGGGCCCTTCGCCGTCGACGTAGAGCCCAAGAAAGGTGTCAGCTGGTATCTCGGGCATGTTGAAAGCCGCGTTGTCAGACAACCCCGGGGCAAAGTGCATGTAGGCGCTCTTGTAGACCTGAAGGTCCCCGAACGGCGAAATGTTACGATAAACCCGCGTCGCGTCCGGAAAGTTTCGCGCGTAGGAGATGCCCTTGTATTGTGTGACGGAGATGGCAGGCACGCCAAGCAGTCCTGGCAGCAGCACGTAGGCGGCGATTGAAATTCCGGCAATGACAGCGGTTGCGCCTGCTGTAGCAACGGCGCGCTGCCCAATGAACCAGGCCGTGGCTCCGCAGCCCCATAACAGCAATGCTGCCGACAAGATTGTTTCGGGAGGAAGGACGTACAGGGCGCCAAGCATTACAAGGCCAGCGGCACCCGAGCCGGCAAGATCGGCAAAATACATCCGGCTGAAGCGGGCACGAGCCTTGAGAAAGACGATCCCGAGAAAGATCGCACCGGACAGGAACGGAAGAAGATAGAGCAGGAAGTTGAAGAGGAGCCGCCACTTCTGTTCGGGATCGGACACTATAAAGATTGCGTTGAACGTAAATCTTTGCGCAGTGAGGTTGGCCATGACGACGAGGGGGCCCATCGACCACAGCGCAAGCGAGGCCATACCGAGCCAATGACGCTCGATCCATTCTTTGAAGACGAAGATAATCACGCTGGAAAGGCTGAAGGCAAGCATGGCCAGGCTGATCACGAGCGAGCCGAAATGTGCCCAGCTACCGACGGCAAAGACGCGCATGAGCGCGATTTGCAAGGCGATAATCGATCCGGCAATGAGCGCGATGCAGAGCTGGGCTGCCGGTGAGGTTTCAAAACCCGGCAACGGCGCGAGCCGCGATTTCGACAGCATCGTGAATATCTCCGCTGAAGCAGCCTGTGAAGTATTGGAGAACCTTGGCCCGTTGTCGGCGGTGGCTCACCTCATAAAAGCAGCGCGGCATGCCGTAGTTGCTTGCGTTTAGGCCCATTGCGCTTAATCGCCGCTGTGGGTCCCGGCGATCGAGCCATTGTCAAGTTTGGTAAAGGGCACGAAATTGACGATCGAGCCGTGATAGATGTCCGAGCGATCGACCACGATAGATCCGTCCGCCGCCTGCTTCTTCACAATCTTAACGACGTGCTGGGCGCCCGGTGGCCCGATCGGGATAACCATGACGCCATTGGGTTTCAGTTGCTGCAGAAGCGGCGGCGGGACGTGATCGATGCCGCAGGTAACAATGATCTTGTCGAACGGACCAACTTCCGGCCACCCATAATAGCCATCGGCATTCTTACGTTTGATCGCAGCATATTCGCTATAGCCATTCGCAATCAGATCCGAGAAAATCTTGCCCGTGCGCTCATATAGCGGCTTGATGATCTCGATGCTCCAAACCTTGTTCGTCAAGTTAGAGAGATAGGCCGACTGATAACCTGAACCGGTGCCCACCTCAAGAACCGTTTCTCCGAAGCGCGGATTGATCGTGTCGGTCATCCGCGCGACAGTATGCGGCCCGGTAATGGTCACTCCATAGCCAATGTCGAGATAATGCCATTCATAGGCTCTGGTCCGATTTGCAGCTGTGACAAATTCTTCGCGGGGTGTCATGAGATAGGCCCGCTTGTTGCGATCATCCCAGATATCCTTGTGAGCGACCAATTGCAGTAGGCGATCGTATCGCTGTCCGAGGAAACCGGGATCCTCGCCACGGTGCTGGACCATCCAGTCGACAAACGCCATGCGGTCACCCAAAGGTGGCATGGCGTTCATATCGTAGGGCATCGGCACGCGGGCCAGGCCAACCTCGGGCATCGCTCCCAGAAAAAATGCACCGGCCGAGGTCGTTAGAAAGTCACGTCTTTTCATGGAATTCCCGTCCTTCTTTCTTGACGCTGGGAAGTCTGCCCGAGCTGCAGCTTATCGCGAGCCAAGGAATTCAAAAGTAAAGGCGATCCCTTACCGGGTTCTTTCTGGGAGGATACGATTCCGTAAGGGAATCGGATTTCGGGATCGCAGTTGATTGAGCGGGCCAGACTATCGGCTTGCCGGTTACAGCCGGTGTCTTGATCTTACGATTGGTCGGTGAAGAATGGTCTTGGATAGTCATTGTGCCTTCGATTATCTCATCCATTTTCGATTGCCTCCTCCCGTTGTCCGCAACCTTCGAAAAAGATGAACACGACCAGAACCATCCGAGCTGAGAGCAATCTCGCACTCAGGAAGTAGTGAAATTAAATGACAAAGCTTACGGCGGAGTGGCTGGTTTCATACGGATCGGTAAGGTCTGAACCCAAAGTGGCTCATCAACTTTCGCGGACGGAGCCGAAATGGGGAATGGAGCCATATCGCATGAGCGATCACTTCGACGAGGGCTGTATCGACATCTTGCGCTATCGGATCCAGGCGACGACTTGTCAGTAGATTGTCTGTGGCACATCGCTCCATGAGCGGACCTGACGCATGAGCCACGACTTGCTTGCCGGCATTCGTCAGGAAGCAGGTTTAGGAGGTGGTTTCCCAAAGCCCAGCGAACCTCGGCGGCTTCATTTAAGGACTCGGACCACGACGCGCTGCCCGATCGCCAATGGCGCGTCGCGCGCGATGGTTATAATGCAGTTCGCCGCTCTCACATCGCTTCGCTCGCCGGAATTCTCCGCCGATTTCGGGCGCGTCAACACCTTGGAGATCCGGCTGATCTTGCCCGAAACGGATTGGCCTGTTCGCCCTTCGGCGGCGATCTCGACGTTCATGCCGGGACCGACAAGGCCGAGATACTCCTCGGGAATGTCCGCACGCACGATCTTCGGTCCATCCGGCAGCAGGACAAACATTTCGGTCATCGCCTGGACGGATACAGCTTCTCCGGCCTTGACGGCCTGGCGGATGACAATGCCATCGGCGGGCGCCGTGATCGACCGCACGCTTACCTCCCGCTTGGCGATTTCGAGGCGCTCGCGCGCAACCGATACCGCAAATGCTGCGGAATTGGTTTCGATCGCCTGCGTTTCATAAGCGTCACGCGCATCGCTCAGCGCCTGATCGGAAACGGCTTTGCCGGCCGCAGCGCGCTGCATTCTCTCAAGCGTTTTCGACAGGCTCTTTACCTTGAGTTGAAGGAGCTTGTAGTGATCCTCAGCCTGCGCCAGCTCCGCATCGGCGATCCGTACGGCAGACGCTTCCTGCCGGCTGTCGAGGATGGCGAGAACATCGCCCTTGCGGACATAGGCGCCTTCCGCTGCTTCAACCGAGGCAACGACCCCATCGCGCACGGCGGTTATTCGGTAGAGCCCCCCTTCGACGTCGACGGTCCCGCGGGCGGCCGCAGCGATCGCCGGCGACGGCGGTTCGGCGGCATCAGGATTTTCGCCGGCCTTTGGTATGCCGACAGTCAACCACAGGACGCATAGTGTCACGGATGCGCCTAATATTGCAGTCGCGGAAACACGGTGGGAACGCTTCAACTTATGCATGCCAGTCCTCTCGTGTATCGATGCCGCGCCCGGAAACAGGCCGCCGGTCAGACAGCGGCCGCCCATCCTCCATGTTGAGAACGCGGTCTGCCTTCGAAAAGAGACGCGTGTCGTGGGAAACACACAGCACCGTTGTTCCCAATTGCCTTGCCGTCTCACGCAGGATCTCAACGATCCTCAACCCATTGCTGCTATCCAGAGCGCTTGTCGGCTCGTCGGCGAACAGAATGGCCGGCTCCTTGACGATCGCTCTTGCTATGGCGACGCGCTGCTTTTCGCCACCGGACAGATGCGAGGGCCGCAGGTGCTGGCGGTTGAGCAGGCCGACGCGGTCCAGCGCGTCCAGCGCCCTGAGGCGAGCCTCTTCTTGCGGCACGTTCAGATAGTCGAGCGGCACCTGCACCTGCTCAAGTGCCGAAAGGGCCGGAAACAGGTTGAAGCCCTGGAAGATGAAACCGCAGTTATGGAGCCGAAAGGCATCCCGTTGCGTGTCGGTCGAGGACGACAGGTCGGTATCTCCCGCCCGAATGGTGCCGCTGTCGGGCTCCGTCATGCCACCGAGCGTCGCCAGCAGCGTGCTTTTTCCACATCCCGAAGGGCCGCTGAGCACGGTGAACTCGCCGCTGAAGATCTCGACGGACATGTCAACGAGCGCGTTCGTTCGCATGCCCTGTACCGTGAATGACTTATATAGGTTTGAGGCTGAGATAGCGGGGCGCATCATATCACCTCAACAATGTCGCTGGATCGGCTTGGCGAAGCCGATGTACCGCCAGAAGGCATGCCAATATGGCGACCGCAAGCACGACGAACGATGCCGACGCTATGACGACGCCGTTAAGCTCGAACGGAACCTTGTAGATCAGGGCTATGAAGCCAATGGCAACGCTCAGCACCCCGTTGATGATCAACCCGGCGAACCCGACCCAGGCGGCCTGCTCTATGACAATTTTCCTCAATCCGCTGAATGGGACGCCGAGGGCACGAAGCGTGGCATATTGCGGGATCGTTCCCGCAACGGCAGCCATCAGGGTCTGGCTGGTAATGAGAGCGCCGATGGTAGCAGCGATCAGCGTCGCAAACACAAAAGCGATGCCGGCACCGGAATCGAACAGCATGTAGCTGGTCGACATGTCCGCAAGTTTCCTTGCCGGCCAGATTTCGAAACGCTCGATCGGGGCACGTTCGTTCAGGTGGCTCAAAACGCGCGACTGTTCACTCTCCCGGGCGATATTAAACAGGAAATAGGTGGCGCCTCCGTCGGCAGGTAGCGTCTGATCGAGGACGCGCGCCGTGTCGAGCGAGCCGACGACATTGACCCCTCCCAGGCCACGCAGACCATCAATGAAGCCAATGACATGCACGGTGTGGCCGTTCACTTCGGCAAGATCGCCAGGTCCGATGGAAAGTTTTTCGCTATCGGCCGCGTCGACGACAACTGCGGCCGGCTCGCGAAGCCGATTGCGCAAGTTCGGCGGAACAACCCGCGCCAGCCCCACGCTATCGGACTGCGCATCGATGCCGACGACCGTTACACTGATGCCGCCGCCGCCATGGATACCGCGCCAATCCCCCGATCCCAGAAGAAGCGGCTCGACATGCGAGATCGCCGGCTCCGCATAGAGGCTGGTCAGCACGCCGGCCGGGACGGTGCGCCCCAGCTCGACGCTCTGAGTGCCGGGAAAGCCGAGCCAATAACTCGCATCCGATTGGGTGACATAGAGCGAATTCGCGCTGACGATGCCGAGGAGCAGCGCTCCTTGAGCTGTCATCAACAGTCCGGAAAACGCCACCGCCGCAACGGCCGGCAGAAACCGCCGCCATTCGTAGAGAAGCGTCTTGCGTGCGATCGCCACTGCCATGATTACTTTCGCCCTTCCGCCTTGGAGGGACGTTTCACATCTTCAACGGGAGCAAGCGGCTGCACACCGCGCGTCGCCTTGTAGAAGGAGATCGCCGCGCGGGCCTCGTTTTCAATACTCTGGGTGAGAGACGAGCGCAGTTCCAAAAGATTGATGGCTCCTTCAATGGACTTCGATTTATCCGCCAGTCCCTCTCGCACGAGGATGTCGGTGCTGGCTTTGAGCTTTGAAACCCGTTGCAACCGCGACTGTAATAGAGCCGTGTGTGCTCGCGCAGCATTGAGTTCGCGCAGCGCCTGCGAGGCTTCCTCATAGGCGAGGAGCACGACCTGCCTATAGGCAAGCACCGCCTGGCGAAACTCGGCTTCACGCGCGGCGACAACGTCCTTGCGTCGACCGTAGTCGAAAATCGGCAATTGCAGGGAGGGGCCGCCTAAGACGCCCAGAATGGAACTCGACACCGGGGCGCCGATCCCAATGGTGCCGGACAGGCGCAGCTTCGGATAGAGATCGCTCTTGGCGAGACCGACCTGTGCGCCGGCCTGCGCCACTGCGAATTCGGCCCGCAGAACGTCTGGTCGCGAGCGCAGGAGATCGGCCGGGCGGCCTTCCGCCATGCCTGCCGTTGCAACGGGTTGTGGTTCGGCCTTGAGAAGGGAGGGATCCGGGTTGGCACTTCCCAGGAGAGTGGCGATCTGCTGACGTGTGCTGGCGATATCATTGTCCAGAGCCAGCAGGGCGGATTTCGCGGTATCCAGGCCGGCCCTCAGCGGCTCGTTTTCGATTGATGTCGCCAGCCCGGCCTGCTCCTTCACGCCAGCGATTTTCGCACTGCGCTCCAAAAGACTAACAAGCTCTGCCGTATCGAAGCGACGCTTCTGAAGCGCGCGCAGATGCACGTAGTTGCTGGCGATCTCGGCCGTCACCGCCACTCGGGCAGCCGCGACATCTTGAGCCGCCATTGCAACGGCGAGGTCGGCCGTGGCTTGCGTTTGCCGGTCCTGACCGAAGAGGGGGATTTCCCAACTCGTCTCCAGATTGAGTTGCACGGGCCGCCGGGTAAAGTCATCTTTGATTCGCGAGCCGGTTGATGCATTGGCAAGGCCGGATAAGGAGGTATCCGGCTGATAGGCGGCCATAGCAGAATGCGCCAGGGCTCTGGCCGCCGTCAGGTTCTGGCCTGCCAGGGCGATCGTCAGATTCATGTTTTCGGCACGCGAAACGAGTGACGAAAGCGTCTTGTCATGGAAGCCGTTCCACCAGGCCGATGTGCTCAGCCTGGATGGCGAGGCCTTGTGAGGTGCTCCATCATAGGCCTTGGGCAACGGCGGAGGCGTTACCTGCAGCGCGAGGTCCGATGATTGACAGGCCGACAATGCCAGGACCAAGCCGGCCACGGACAAGAGAATCCGGCGAGACCTTCGCCCAGTGCCCGGCAAGCCAACGTTGCTTGCGTGATCCGTTCTGCGCGAGCGGCATTCGATGCTGTTTGCTTCATTGGTCATGGGGTCATCACTGAGCAAGCCACCTCGCATCGACCCCGCTGCCACTATCTCTCCGCGGACGGCGGCGCTGGCGAAACATAGCCTCGAACAGCTTTTGCAGAAGACAAGCAAATGCCGCGATGGCGTGATCGAACATGTACCAGACCAAGTTACCAAAGATGTTCGCGAATGGAATAATCGCCGTCATGCCGAAAAGACCTCCTTCCAGTTTCGGAGGATTGCAGCGCGCTGCTCCCAAAGGTAAGCCAGATCGGCATGCCAAAGCGACCTTTGAGAGCGTTCGCCCAGCGTTCGCTCCCCGGCAATCTCAATATCCGACGACACGGATTTCACGGTGGGGACGAAGCCGCGCTCCAAAGCCAGACGTTTTTGAAATGACGGATCGAGCATAAGGTCCAGGTATGCGAACGCCTTTGCCATGTCGCGCGTGCCGGACTGGACCGCGACCTCCTGACGGATGGAAATCGTGCCTTCTTGCGGCACCGTTGAGTTGATCGACGGATCAGACTTCCGCCATACATAAACACTTGCCATTGGTGCCATGGCCAGTCGGACCTCGCCCCTTTTTAGAGCAGCGCCTAGCGCGGCGTCGCTAGGATACACCTTTATGTCAAGTGACCGCCATTGTTGAAGCCGAGCTCGGGAAGGGCCGAGATCCATGATTGACCCGCCTCCTGCCACGGCGGCATAGATTGTGTTGGCGATAATCTGCTTTCTGGAGAGCCCCACGCGCCCTCGATTGGCTTCGGACCATAGTTCCATCAGTGAGATTGGACGTGAATGTACGAGCCTGGTATTGTAGGCTATTGCCTGAATTGACTGCAAGATTGCGATCGATGTGCCCTTGTTTAATGAGGGTCGAATCGTGTCGACAGTGGCAAGGTTTGTCTTGTTTATATGCGCGAGGAGACCGCTTTGCGCGACGCCATACATAGAAAGTTCATCGAGACAGATGACATCAAAGTTCCGACCGTTCGGTCGCGCCGTGGCATCCGAGCGAATAAGGTCCGTGGCTTCCATGGGAGCCTCATGCAAAACCTCCGCCCCATGGCCAGTGCGCATGAGGGTATCAATGCGTTCGCGTAAGATATCGTCGAATTCGACGTCATCGTTTGCCACCATAATTGTAGAGGTTTGCGCCTTGGCGTATCGCGGAAGCAGACCGCTGAGAAGCGCGGCTGTAAACGCGCGACGGGAAACATGCACCATTAGCAACTTTCGTTATTCGTTCCTGTCGCAGTCACCGCGAAATCCGATCCAGCCCTTTTTGAGGCTTTGCGCTCCCCTCGGAATTCGGTCGGCTCATATGCTGATCTACCCATACTGACCTTACGCCCTCCTGTCCGGAAATATACAGTTCGGTAAGATCGCGTGCGTTCTATCGAAATCAAATGCTTTCGGTTTCGGCGCCTGCGAAATCTGTCGGCCCGACTTGTGAGTGCGGCAAGCGTTTGTATTGCAGGAGTTTGCAGGACTGACGAAGACGTCAACAGCAGCGCGCCAATTTGTCGAGCAGTTCAACAATGGTCGAGGATCGACTGTTAAAATGCCTGCCAATCGGTCCTCAGTGGCAAAGATGCGTGCTTGGCCGAGATCCCAGATCATCCAGAACTGCTTCTGATGTTTCGAGACTACGCTCCGTCTGCCCTATCGCGGCGGTCGCCGAAGCCCGCTCCATAGTCATTTCATCTATGACCTGAGCTTCAAAGCGGCCATGCCTTCGCGGCGGGCAGCACATATCCGACAATGGCTGCGCTGCTGTCGCATCAGAATGCACATCGCTCCAATCTGATATTCTTGATTCAGACGACCTTTACTCTCGCTTCTCCACCGGCCTCCCGCAGAATTCACCTCGGGGTGAACCATCTCACAGATGTGTTTGCGGGATGGTGTATCGGTCTGTTGGGGCCATCTGTTATCAAAGCCGGCGGCCGCTGGCATCTGCGGAGATAGGAATGTGCGCTCGCCATCTTCGGCTCATCAGACCTAACTATCTACTGTGACCATATTCTCAAGGCCATTGCGCGGTGAGCTGTTTGAACAAGTTTGTCATCGCTGCCGCTGCCGCTGCCGCTGCCGCTGCCGCTGCCGCAGGGAAACGACCTATCTTGTTCGCCGGGTCCTGGCAGTCGAGAAGCAGAAGGTCAAGATGCGGGAATCCAAGTCGCTGGCGACGGAGTGGCCGCACGTTCGATATCTTTCAAGAGCTTTCATAGCCGGTGCGTAGGGTAGAGATCCTGCGTACCGTCGTTGGAAGGCCGGAATTGTCTGCGGGGAGGGCTTCTCCCTGAAGTGCGGGCAAGCGCTTCGTCCAGACGTTGATGA
The DNA here is from genome assembly GCF_044756305.1 of Rhizobium sp. NPDC092011. Lineage (NCBI taxonomy): Bacteria > Pseudomonadati > Pseudomonadota > Alphaproteobacteria > Hyphomicrobiales > Rhizobiaceae > Rhizobium > Rhizobium sp. NPDC092011. Next base: position 217,341 of record NZ_JBIVSO010000001.1, on the reverse strand, counting down.
AACAACATGACATCATCGTCGGGACCGTCGTGAGCAGCCTTACCAGCCATAGCTGAAGGTAGCACCACTGCCGTTATCCCCATCCTGCACCACGTCGGTTTCAGTATTTCGGCCATACTGGAAAATGCCATAGGCATTGTTGTTGCCGTTCTGCCGCAATGTTGCGGAATGACCATTGCCCCGCTGCTGGATAAAGCCGAGGTTGCCGCGGCCAGCCTGGGCGATGCCAGCCACGTTACCCCGGCCCAGCTGCCGGATGTCGGCGTCTTTCAGTCCACGGTAGAGCGAATAGACGCGCAATCCGGTTGAGAAAAGACCCGCATCCTCGGCATTGTCCGGCGCGAGGTTGAACGAGATCCGGCCGCCGGCATAGGCTGGAGCAGACAAGGCTGCTAGCCCTAGGCTCCCGGCAAGAAGAGTGACGGTAAGCATCTGAAACACGTTGCGGGTCATGCTGATCTCCATTAGCCGGCTGGCTTAGCCGATGATCAACTTTCGCATCCTGCAGCTGAACCCAGTCGGAATTGCTCGTTCAGTTGTCATTCAGTCGTCTCGGCCTGATCGAAAACAAAAAGGCGCCGGAAGCCGGCGCCCTTTTAAAGGGATTTGCAGAGTGTGGAGGCCGACTAGTTGTCGCCGATCTGCTTGATGCAGCTGATACTCTTGACCCCGACCACGAGATCCAATGTGGCTTTGTATTGCGCTCCTTTGGAGTCGAGCGTGACGGAGCTGAGGATTGCCGAATGTCCTGCAGTGGCATCAAAATTGCCGCTTTGGTTGATCGTCGAGCTTCCACTGTCTCCTGATTTTTCGACGTGGAACGTGTAAGTCCCGCCGACATGTTTGTCGGCGTGGACCAACGCATCAAGTCTCACGATACCGGCTTCAGGCGTTGCTTTGATTTCGCAAAGCTGTGCCTCGTCAGATCGGTTGGCAGTCGTCATGGCTGCAACTGCGCCGACGGGAAGCAGGACCAGCGTAAGAATGGCCATCAGGCGGCGCGGATGTTTGACGCTATTTGGCATGGGTCGTCTCCCTTAATGGTCTGCTGTTGCGATCGTGACCTTTTTCATGTCATCGAGCAGCCGCTTACGGGCAGGCCTGGACGAAGGCCGCGACATTGCCGTTGCCGCCCTGGCTGACATTGGCGCTGCAACCACGACCGACCTGGACGCCAGCGGCGATGTTGCCATTGCCGTCCTGAGTGAGGATGGTTGTGTGGTTGGAGCCAAACTGGCCGATGCCGGCTACGTTGCGGTTGCCGCTCTGATAGGTGGCGCCATAGTTGTCATTGCCTTCCTGACCGACAGCCGAAAGGTTATGGCGACCATATTGGTGGCCGACAATCCGGTTGTAGCCACCGTTCTGGTAGGTTCTGATCCGGTTTCCATATCCCTCCTGCGCGCCACCGGCAGAGTTCGACCAGCCATATTGTTCGATACGCACATCGTTGGCCATGGCAGGGGCTGCGGCGGTGAGGCCAACGAGAGCGATGAGTGCGGTTGCGATGAAAGACGTGCGGATCATGACTGTGTCTCCTCAGGCGGATAAGACCGCGGTTGAACGTCTTTCTTTTAGAATCTCCCTTTGGAACAGAAGCTGAAGGCACCATTCAGTCGGGGTTCATTCGGAGAGATCGGCGCCCGCCTGCTTGCAATTAAACCGGTAATCCGGCCTGCTCAAATTCGACGCTCCACTGGTCGCTTTCCATAGATTTGTGATGAATGTGTTCAACGACGGTTTTGCGCTCCGGTTTCGGTCTCTCCCGGCGGCCCACGCGGCCGCCTTCGAGCCGATCAGGCCGGGGAGCAACGGCTCGTTGAATGGCAGCTTTAAGGACGTGGAAGTTTGCACTCGAACGACCGGCATGAGGTGGGAAGCCGCTCTTGGCCGATGTGCTGCTGAACGGCAGCTATCTCAGATCGAGGCCTCGAAGCAGCCTGTCAGCTTCCGTGAAGAGTTTCGGGCGCCGGGAGGCGTACGAAAGGGTTCTGTCGCAAAGTTTTCTGGGAGAGAGAAGACGAGCTTGATTGGACCGAATTATGCTGCGAGTTCCGCAAAGACCTGAAATGGCGAACGGTTGTCGTTGGTGAACTGGCTCTTGCGGATCATATGAGCCACTTCGATCCCAGCGATCGTAGCAGAAGCGGAATAGAATGCCTTGAAGCCCATCATCGGCCTGGTGATCCGCTTGATGAACCGGTGGTCCTGCTCAAGAATGTTGTTGAGATGTTTGACCTGTCGGATTTCAATTATATTGCCCGTTCCTGTGAATCTAAGGCTCGTATTTACAGCTTGCAGGCCAGCCAGATTGGCGCCGCTCTTGTCAATTGCAACGCGGTCAGGAACGCCGTTGTTTGCGATGGCCTTCCTGAAGAACCGTCGCGCTGCAGGCAGATCACGGCGCTCGGACAGCATGAAATCAAGCGTTTGGCCATCGCGGTCAACCGCCCGGTAAAGATAGGTCCATTTACCCCGAACCTTGATATAGGTTTCGTCCACGCGCCATGAGTTGGCCGTGCGCCGTTTGCGCATGTGAGCCCGCGCGGCGATCTGAGGTGAGTAGCGCACAACCCATCGGTTCAAAGTCGCATGATCGATAGCGATACCGCGTTCCGACAGAATTTCCTGAAGGTCGCGATAGGAAACCGGATAGCGCACGTAAAAGAAAACGGCATGCAAGATGATACTTTTGGGAAACTGCGCCCCTTTGAAATAGACCATTGCCCCGCTTCCGTCTCCATCAGCTAACGACCAGACGTTCACACAAAAGCCTAGACATGAAAACTTTGCGACAGAACCGTCGGTTGGCGCGGAAAACAATTGTCGGTTTTCTGGGACGGACTCTTAGATTTCAACCTGCTTCATCAGAGCATTTTAGCCCTGATCCGGTGAGGTTTCCTGATTGATCTTGCTCAAAGCACAGCTCCTCGGGTTTCTCGTGTGAATAATGCCCTTTTTGCATCGACCCAAGCTAGTGTCAGGATCCTTTAACCTGGCGACGTGCCATTAACGCATCGAGTCGGGTGTCGACATAAAGTGTCAGTCTTCACCATACTTCGGAGTAAGGGCCCGAACGAAAGTCTGCCCCCGCTCTATCCAGCGCTTTAAATTAGCATCACTTTCAACGCCTTCGGGATCAATCAGAACGAATCCACGCGGCGTTCGTTTGGACAGTTCCATTGGCTTTACATGCGGCTCGCTTAAAGCTTTTTCGTAGTTTTGGCGACCGACCCTGACCATGAGGGCTGGCCCCACTACGCCACAACACATGTGGCCATTGGCCATGAAACAAAGCGCACCCATCATGCGCTACTCCACAACTCCGTCCATCTCCGCAAAATACATGCGGAGACGCCTGGCCATTGTCTCGTCGTAGCTCACTCGGATGAAGCGCCTCGTTCCGACGTAAGAACCTGCTGAAGTCGCTCGAAGCTGGTCACCCAGCCGGCGCGTGTTTTCTCAAGCACATCGGGGTTCTTGATGCCGGTATGGCGCAAGGTCAACCGGACACCGGAGGGATGCGGCGCCAGATCATAGATGACCTGAGCCGGGCCGCCGGGTGCGCCGACTGCCCGCCATGTGTGAACAAGGCCATGCGGTTCGCTGATTTCAACGAATTCGCCTTCGAGCTTGTAAGGTTGGCCGCCACCGACGCCCGAAGCCGCCCATCGTCCGCCTTCGCGCAGGTCGCCGGTCCACTCGCGGGTGTCGAACACGCCGGGCCGAACCCACCAGTCGCAAATCTCGTCCGTCGTCAGCGCGCGGAACAGGCGCTCCTGTGTGGCCTGGAACACAGCCGATGCTTCGATTTCGCCGGGTTCCGCATTTGCGACAGCGGTCGCGAACTGCTCGCGGTCTTGGGTCTCTGATGTCGCCATTGTCGTGCTCCCTTTCCTTTGATACAAGCTTAAACGACGTAGTACGCTTTCGTAAATACGGGCATTTAGGATAGTATGGGGAGCAAGGATGAGTTTGGTTTCCTCCTTTACCGGCCCCAGGGCATCGGCTCTGACGGGGCTCGATATGAGCCATATCAGGCTGTGCCCGGCAATCGCTTTCAACAAGATCGTTGGAGGTCGCTACAAACTGCATATTCTTTGCGTTTTGCATCGCGGTTCACTTCGTTTTGGCGAAATTGGTCGCTCGCTTGAGAAAGGCGGGTTGGGCAAGCCGATCACGCCGCGTGTCCTGAGCCGCGAGTTAAAAGAGATGACGGAATGGGGCCTCATCATCCGCAAGGAATTCGCGGTCGTTCCGCGGAAGGTGGAATACGCTCTGGCGGATCGGGGAAAGGCCCTTCTGCCCATCCTTTCCGAAATAATCCGATGGGGTGCGACAGGCGTCCATGAAGAGATGCTGGGTCTCAGATAGAGATCATGTTCGAGAGGCTCAAGGACTGGCGCCGCATCACGATGTGCTACGACCGCGCAGCCCATATCACCTTATACCTTCTTCTCGGCGATCTGCCTCGCTGCCGTGTTCGTCTTAATGAGTCCTGAGCCTAATGTCTGAGCGCGCGTTCCCGCCTTGCACTCGACACGAGCGCAAGGCGGCGAGGGTCTACAAAACGCCATCGAGATGGATGATGAAGTTCTGGAACGGAGATTCTGATGTGGCTGTCGATTGCGTTTAGCTATCTCGCTGGTGTTCTCTTCGGAAACGGCATTCCGCATTTCGTCCGGGGGATTACGAAAGAGAACTATCCATGCATGCTTGGAAATGGGCCGACGCCAAACTTGATTGCCGGGTGGCTCTGCTTCGTCCTGGTGGCGGTTCTCGCGCGGTGGATTGACTTTCAATCCTACCGTGATGTGTCGCTAATTGCGGGAGGATTTGGGCTGCTCGCGATTGGCCTCTTTCACTCAGCGATAGGAGCATTTGGGCGGAAACGCTAGGACCTGTGCTTTGTGTAGAGATAGTAGCTGAGCAGAACACGCGATGCGATGAGGCGGACAAAACGCCTAAGGTGATGGATCGCCGCTGTCAGGAGGCTGGGAGGTCGAGTTGGGCTGATCCTCGGGAATCTCCTGCCGCAGCCTCGGCCCCTGGCTGAGCGGTCGCCCAAGAGCAGAAACGAAATTGTCGTAGCGCGTGCCGGCCTGCGCGCGCGGCCTTTGCGGCCGGCCCGGGAAGCCGCGGCGTCGTGGTGAGCCAGAAGCGGACGAATACCCTTGTGCTTCAGACCGAGCTGGCGAAACCCAGATGAGCTGGCCGGACGTTGCCGGAAGACTATCGCGGCCTCAGTCCTCATATCTACAGTCACGTCAATCTTTACCGCCATTTCGATCTCGATCTGAACAGTGGGATCGATTTTGGGCAGTTCGCAGCGTAAACCGATGGAAGCGAAATTCAGTCGCAACAATCCATCGCAAAAGCCTAATTTTAATTGGGATTTTCCCGAAGGACTGCACCTGCTAGATTCGACCGGTATCGCCTCCCACAAATCAGGTAGCCATCGAGTATGATCGACATTGAGCAGGTTAGAGCCGACACCCCGAGCTGCGAGCAGGTGCTACATTTTAACAATGCAGGTGCATCGCTGATGCCCCGACGGGTCTATGACGCCGTTAGGAATGTTCTCGATCTTGAGAACAGGCTGGGTGGCTATGAAGCGGAACGGCGCGTGGCTGGGGATTTGCAGGCGTTCTATACAGAGTTTGCCGCACTCCTGAATACCTCGCCGCAAGAAATCGCCTTTGTCGAAAACGCCACTCGCGCGTGGGACATGGCCTTCTACGCTTTACCCCTTCGGTCAGGCGATCGCGTTATAACGCACGGCTCCGAATACGCCTCCAACTATCTCGCCTTCCTTCACCTGGCCAAAAGGCGCGGCATCGAGATCGACGTGGCTCCATCCGATGATTCTGGCCAACTCGACGCCGCCGGGCTGGAAGCTCTTATAAGGCCGACCACGAAGCTGATAGCGATTACCCATGTTCCCACGCAGGGCGGGTTGGTAAATCCAGCCGTTGCGGTCGGTCAGGTCGCCCGCAAACATAAGCTCACCTATCTACTGGATGCCTGCCAGTCGGTCGGACAAATGCGGGTCGATATCCAGGAAATCGGCTGCGACATTCTCTCGGGTACGGGGCGAAAATTCCTCCGCGGGCCGCGTGGAACAGGCTTTCTGTATGTCAGCAAGGCTATCGTAGAAAAGCTGGATCCGCCCTTTATCGACCTGCTCTCGGCCAACTGGATTGCCAATGACCAATACGAACTGGCGCCAGGCGCGAAGCGATTTGAGAATTGGGAAAGCTATGTCGGCGGTCGGGTCGGCCTCATGACCGCCGTCAAATATGCACGGGGCATTGGCATCGCCGCGATCGAGCAGCGCGTTTCGTCATTGGCCGCCACCCTTCGAGACGCCCTGGCTGACGAGGCAGGCATTTCTGTCCATGACCTTGGCCGGACAAAATGTGGCATCGTCACCTTTCGTAAGGAAGGTCTTGAACCGCAAGACATTGCCGAGCGCCTGAGAGCCCAACAGATTAACGTGTCGGTGTCTGGTGTGCCCTATGCCCGGCTTGATCTTGGCAACCGGGGTCTCTCCTCGCTGGTGCGCGCGTCCGTGCACTACTTCAACACCGAAAGCGAAATCGAACGGTTTCTCGCGGCAGTCGCCATGCTGTAGCGCTTACGGTGCGGGCCGAGCGCGAGGATCGCTTTGGCGATATGGGTAGTCGAGGGGTGTTGTCATGTCTGGATGGCGCCCGTTTGGCAATGTGATTTTGAATGATGTTTGAGCTTTGCGGGTCGGGTGCGGTCATGTCTCCGGCCTATTTGTGCGGCACGTTATGACCGCTGGCCCTGATGCTGGCCGCTTGATCCCGATCCAACCGCTCAAGAGTAACTTGCTTCAAACAACTTGACGATACCCCACTACTTGATCAAATCGACGGTCCGATTGGCAATTTACAGCCGACGGCGCCTATGACGGCGACCCGACCTATGGCGCGGTCAGCCGGCATAGCGCCGATGCTGCCGTCGTCATTCCACCTCGGGTCAACGCGATCGACCGCTCGGGCAAAGGGATCGACAGTCAGCGCGACCGGCATATAGCGGCGATCAACGCGAACGGGAGGATGAAGTGGCAAACTGCCACCGGCTATGGCAAGCGGTCCTTGGTCGAGGCCGCAATCGGCCGCTACAAGTCGATCATCGGACACCGGCTGCGAGCGCGCTCATTCCGCGCAACAGGCAGAAGTTGCCATCGGCTGCGCCGTCCTCAACCGAATGCTGGCATGTGCACGCCCGAAGTCCGTCAGGTCCGGGGCAACAACGGCGTAGTCACAGCATCAAAGAGCAGAATCCATTCACGCCGGAAGCGATGCACCAAAGCCATGCCTCGTCGCAATTGGAAGGTCACGACCTTGTGTCGGGTGGATTTCGGAGAATGCTGACACAAATTGTCAGCACCACAACATAAGGTGTCGGGATGTTTACTCAACGAGACCAATTTCCAATGACCCCAATAGTTATGATCCCTGGCTTGCTGTGCTCCGCTGAGCTTTACGCTCCCCAGATTGCCGCGCTATGGCCGTTCGGCCCTGTTACGGTGGCGTCGACACTTTCCGGGACAACCATGTCGGAAATCGCCGCAAACATTTTGAGAGCCGCGCCGCCGCGCTTCGCGCTCATCGGTCTATCAATGGGCGGACATGTCGCCTTGGAAATCATGCGTCAGGCGCCGGAGCGGGTCAGCAGGCTCGCGTTGCTCAATACTTCTGCTCGGCCGGACACTCCAGAGCAAGCTGAGCAGCGACGAGGCATGTTGGCTCAAGCTAGAGGTGGCGATTTCAAAGGGCTTTTGAGTCAAGTAATGACCTCGCTGTTGCACCCTGCCCATCGAGATGATCAGCATTTGCTCGAGGTCAATGTTCGCATGGGCTTGACGGTTGGTCTCGACGGGTTTGAACGACAAACAGAGGCAATCATCGGACGCGCTGACAGCCGTCCGAATCTCGCTGATATAACCGTTCCAACCCTCGTACTTGTCGGCGACAGTGATCCATTAACACCTCCGTTTTTGTCTGAGGAAATTGCAGCGGCAATCCCGAACTCCAAACTCGTGATCATTCCAGAGTGCGGTCACGGGTCAACCCGCGAGCAGCCAGAGGCAGTAAACCGTGCTCTGGTTATCTGGTTGGAAGCCGCCTAACAGGTGGGCCTTTTGGGGCGGCACTGGGCCAAGTTGCGATTCAGCGTGTTCCTAACGCGGGCAGGCTTTTGCAGGTTACCCGCTCGAATAATTTCTTGAATACTTATCAAGTCGGCCTGGGAGGCCACTTTCTACGACTGATACCGGAGCTTGATGAGGACGACTCACGCGATTCCATTTTCCGGCAAATCATGATTCAACATGGCGAAAGGAGATTTCTCGATGGGAACAGCGCTGACGGCACTGTAAACTTAACGGTTTGCAAACAAGATCTGGGAGTGAGGCTTTGGTTCATGCGGCATGAAGGCGCGCGATTTGGCGCCATGCTTGCATGGCTGTTGCTCGCAGTTGGCGATGGTGGGCGGATGGAATATCGTGGCGGGGAATGTTAAAGAGGTTAGCAATCGGGTCGTGTATGCAAACGAAATGCTAGAGCTGTCGCGCTGATTTGAAGCGCTTCATGATCCTCTCCCGTCGTCGGAGGGGTTGATGAGAATTCTCGACCCGATTGTTCAGGCCCTTGTGCGAGCGATGCTCGACGCCAGGCATGATCTCCCGCGTCGCGGCACCGTAGGATCGAAACTTGTCGGTGATCATCACACGCGGCGAACGGCCTTGCCCACGGCCCTGCGGTGTTGCTTCCAATCTGACAATGCTTTGCTTCAAATCGCTAGCCCGCGCTGCCTGCCTATTTCCCAAGTGACACTTCCCGAATAAACAGTAGCAGTGAGCGCCATCCCCAACTGCTGCTCGATCACCGGCTTCCACGGCACGAGGCTGAACCCCTTGCCGTCGTCGAGCATGACCGCACCTGTTCGGTTTGCTGTCGACCGGTTGGCGCTGTCGCCGTCAACTCCGGCCGCCGCTTCAGGCTGATTTGAATTCTGCAGGGGCTACTATATAGGTTCAGTCGCTAACTTTTTTGCGGCACCAAGAACCTAGAAAATCATTCCAAACGTTCCCGCAAAGGCGTTCTCTGTAGCTAAAATCCAGATCTTCGTATTCGAAACCCATTAAAAGCACGTCATTTCCGCGACCTGTTCGTCGCATTGAGAATTAAATTCTACGCGAAAAAAGTTTGCGAATCAGAACCGGCTCAAGTCATCGGGCGGTGATTACGCGTCGTCTTCTCTCGCGAAGCCCGAGAACCGCTATGACAAACGCGAGCACCATACCGCTCCCCGACAGGGCGAGAGCGATATGGATGCCGGTGATGATATTGTCCGGGCTGCCCGCAAGCAGCGATCCGAACACTCCGACACCGACCACGCCGCCGATTTGGCGTGCGGCATTGAATACACCTGAGGCAATTCCCGCCTGTGAACGATCCGCGCCGGACAGAAGCAGGATGCTGATCGCCGGTACCGTCAGCGCAACGCCGATGCCGATAATCATCAGCGGCACCATGACGAAAACATAAGCCGTGTCCCGATCTATGCCTGCGATTGAGAAATAGCCAATAGCCGCCATTGACAGCCCCATGAGGATGGGAAGCTTCGGTCCCATCCGCGCCGCGAGCGAACCTGAGACGAAGTTCGTGACCGAGATCAAGGCGGTCATCGGCAAAAATGCGAGGCCGGCAGAAAGTGGTGAATACCCTTTGCCAATCTGGAAAAACAAGCTGATCGCAAACATCAATCCGTAGTAACCGAAGTTCAGGAGCAGTCCGATTGTCGATGTGACACTTACAGTCGGCGATCTGAACAACGATAGCGGCAGCATCGGTTCTTTGTGACGCGCTTCGATAAGCAGAAAGCTGGAACCAAGCACCAGAAAGTCCACAAAGCCGGTCACGACCACTGGAAGCGTCCATCCGAGTTCGCCGCTTTCGACGAAGCCGACGGTAAGTCCTGCGAGTGCCAGGATGGCCAGGATCTGTCCTGCAAGATCGAGGCTGCGTCCGCTTGCCGCCTTAACGGCCGGCGCATAGACCGCAGCCAGCCAAATGCCCAGCGCGCCGAACGGGAGATTGATCAGGAAAATGCTCGGCCAGCCGAACCGATCGACCATAAGGCCGCCAACAATGGGTCCGGCGCCGAGAGCGATGCTCGCTGTACCCGCCCATATCCCAATGGCCCGGGCCCGGGCCTTGGGCTCGCTGAAAGTGCTGTTCAACAGTGCTAGCGATGAGGGGACGCAGAGCGCGGCAGCCACTCCTTGAAATACCCGTGCCGTAATCAGCAGTTCAATACTATCCGAGAGCCCGCAAGCAAGCGATGCCAGCGTGAAGAGCGCCAAACCGGTGATCATGATCGGCTTCGGCCCAAACCGGTCGCCCAGTGCCCCAGTCGACAACAAAAGACTGGCAAAGGCCAGGGTGTAGGCGTTCAGCACCCATTGCAGCCCCGTGATATTGGTACCCAGCGAGGATTGGATACGCTCGAGCGCCACGTTTACCACTGTCACGTCGAGGCAGATGATGATGAAGGCGAGACTGGTTGCGAAAAGGATCAGCGACGAGGACGAAATTCTGGGTCGGGCCACGCGATTGGTTCTCTCAGGAGCGGAATTGGCAGAACGGTTGCGCCATTCCACTGGATATAATTCCGGCGTATAGTTTGATAAATGGTCTAGAATTTGGATCACATCCAAGGAAAATTTGGTAATGGATCTCGTCAAGGCGATGTCGATATTTGTGCGGGTTGTAGATGCGGGAAGCATTACCGCCGCCGCTGCCGCCTTCGAGCTGTCACCGACGATGGTCGGCAATCACCTGCAGGCGCTCGAGCAACACCTTGGCGCCAAGCTGCGGCATCGGACCACCCGCCGGCAGAGCGTGACGGAGTTCGGCCGAACCTATTACGATCGATGCACGGAAATATTGGGCCTCATCGACGACGCGGAGACCCTGGCTTTCGAGGCGCAAACGAGCTGCAAGGGCCAGCTCCGAATAACCGCGCCGACCATCTGGACCAATGTTCTGCTCGTTCCGGCGCTGGCCGAGTATTTTCGGAGGTACCCCGAGGTTGATCTCGACGTCGTTGCCAGTGACAAGGTGCTTGACCTTGCCGACAATGGCATCGAAGCCGCCATTCGCTTCGGCATGCCCATTCCGCCGGATCTCGTAGCGCGACCACTCCAGCCGTATCGGCATGTGCTTTGTGCGGCGCCGGCTTATCTCGACGCTCATGGCGTGCCGACGGTGCCTGAGGATCTTGCCAGGCACCAGGCCGTTAACTTCGGTTTCCCGCCGAGCTCCGAATGGTGGTCGCAAACGCCGTCATGGCGGCTATCCAGCCCGGATGGAGAGATCACCATTCCGACCCGATCTCGCTTGAAGATCGACAGCACCTACAGCATGCGAACTGCAGCCTTGGCCGGGATGGGTCTTGCGATGCTTCTCCGGATCATGGTGGCTGAGGATCTTGCGGCAGAGCGCTTGATTGCCGTGCTGCCCGATTTCGCACCGACGTCGCGGCCGGTCAACTTGCTATACCGCCAGGATCGCCGAACATCACCAAAGCTCCACAGCTTCGTCAGCTTTGTCATCGAAAAATTCGGGGCGGCAGACCGGGGTCCGGCGGCATAAGACGTTTATAATAAGCACATTAATCAACCTGGTCGGAGGCCAGGGTAATTCGCCAAGTTCCAGAGTCTGCGAGTTCGGCTCTGAAGCTGGGTGAGTGAGTGGATTTGGTAGCCTGCTCAGCAAGGGTTTTGGCTTTGCAAAATGGAACTACCCGTTGCAGTCGCGGTCGCATGATCAGAGGGGAACGAGGGATCAGTGCTGGATGAGATCAAGAGATGGGTGACGCCGCCGTCATACGGTCGCATCCGGTGGACAAACAGCAAAATGATCTGATTGAGGGCGAGGCCCAGAATGAACGACAGTCCCGCCGCGACGAGAACGTGGCGCGTATCTGACCTATTGGTGTGCCACCACCATTGAACCGCGACCGCCAGCACCAATAGCGGCACGCCGATTGCAGAAATCCAAATCATCAAAAAGTCGACGACGGCGCTTCGTCCCGCCAGCTCGTTGATCGCATGCGTTACCGCGGCGTCGAGTTCATACATGGGCAATTCCTCTGTTCAGCCACCATAGTGGGCGTGTGTGCCACGCTTGGAGGCGATTGGCGGGTCGGGACTAGGGTTTGGAATCGTGACTGCTTAAGGGACGTGCTCGCACTTTCAGCCGACCGCGGACGACGAACAATCCCGCGAGGGTCAGCACGGCGAAGGTGGCTTCCGCTAAGAATGTTCCTTGCGGTCCAATCATGTCCCAGAGCGCGCCGGCGATGATGCTTGCGACGAGCAGCGCGATACCGGTCACAAGATTGAACATGCCGAATGCAGTCCCGCGCTGTTCTGACGGCGCGGTCTCGGCGATCAGTGTTGCCAGCAGTCCTTGCGTGAAACCCATATGCAGACCCCAGAACACGACGCCGATACCGACCCAGACGAGATCGGACGCAAAGGCAAGCACGAGGTCGGCGATCAGGAGAAGAACAAGACCGAGAGCCAAAAGCGTCAGGCGATTGACACGATCGGACAGCACGCCGATCGGATAGGCCGACAGGGAATAAGCGAGGCTCATGAGCACCAGGACGATTGGGATCAGGGCCAGCGGCAGGCCGATCGATTGCGCCCGCAGGATGAGAAAGGCTTCACTGAAGCGGGCGAGGGTGAAGATCGCAGAGACCGCGACAACCCACCAGTAAGTCGCGCCCAGACGGCGCAACTCATCGCGATGCAGCGGCATGCGAACTCGGCGCTGCTCCTTCGGGCGTGTGGGCTCCTTGACGGCGACGAGGATCAGGCCGACGGACAGGAATGCCGGAATGACGGCGATCCAGAACACCGCCTGGAAGTGATCGGCCGTCAGCCACATCAGGCCAATCGCAATGAGCGGTCCAAGGAAGGCCCCGATCGTATCAAGCGACTGGCGCAGGCCGAAGCTGGCGCCGCGCAAATGCGGTGGTGCGATATCGGCGACAAGGGCGTCGCGCGGAGCACCCCGGATGCCCTTGCCGACACGGTCGACGAAGCGGGCTGCGATGAGCCACTCGATCGACGACGCCAATGGAAAGACAGGCTTGGTGAAGGCAGCCAAACCATAGCCCAAGGCAGCGAGGAGCTTGCGTTTGCCGAGCCAGTCGCTCAGCGCTCCTGAAAACACCTTGGTGATTGACGCTGTCGCTTCAGCGATGCCCTCGATAATACCGACAGTGAGCGCAGAAGTTCCAAGTACGGTCACCATGTAGACGGGCAAGAGAGCATGGATCATTTCCGACGAGATATCCATCAGCATCGAGACGAAGCCGAGAGCCCAAACACCAGCCGGAATGCCTCGCCGCATCGCAGACCTTCTACTCGTATCGGCAACTATTTCGTCTGTGCGTTTGTCTTGGCCACTCATCTCAGCGGTTCTCGTCATGGGCGTCGAAGACCTGTCGTGCATAGCTGTCGAGCAAAGCTTCGCAGCTCTTCAGCCGTTCCGTGGCCTCCTCGGAGAGCGTACCGCCGTAAAAATCGAGCTTTTTGATTTTCTCCAGCCAGCCCTGGAGCTTCTTGAGGTCGGTGTCTTCCTCTTCGAGCTCGGCATAGGTGAATTTGTTGATCGCGATCTCCTTGGCGATCTCGGCCTCGAAATCGATGCAGCGACCCAGGAACTCGCGATACTGCTCGTCGCGATCTGCCTTGAAACGGGCGACGACCTTGTCCTCCTGAGCTCGGTCCAGTGCGACCGTGTCCAGGATGACGGATTCGCCGCCCATCCCGGCAACATCGTTCTCCAGCATTTTGAGCCGCCGAATGTGATCGTCGGTCTTTGGCAACAGACAGACGCCATTCTGCAAGTAGATCGCACCCATCCCCTTCAGTCGCCGCCACAGCGCGATGCGCTTGGTGGTCGGTTCGGGTGGCACTTTGTACGTGAGGAGAAGCCATGCTAATGCAACCATGACTCCATTCTAATGAAACGGCCGTAACAAATCAACGGAAACGCATTGTGTTCGCTTACAGCTGGGCGATCTGTCGCAACGCAGAACGAATCCATCGAATGACATGTCTCAGCGCTTCGATACTCGTTATGACTTGAATAGGCTAGGGGGGTATGTCATATAACCGCCATGACACACACCACCCGTGAAAAACACAAGCTGTTGGCGCGCGTGCGCCGTATCCGAGGCCAGGTTGAAGCCATCGAGCGTGCACTCGAAGCCGAGGCCGATTGCGAGCAGGTCATGCACCTGATTGCCGGGGTGCGGGGGGCACTGGCTGGCTTGATGGCCGTCGTCGTCGAGGACCATGTGCGAGAGCACCTGGTCGATGCCGAGAAATATCCCGGTGCCCTCAACGCCGAAGCTGCGGAGCAACTCCTTGAAGTCGTCCGCACTTACCTGAAATGAGAACCGCTATGACCGATAACGACAACGCTTCCCTGTCCGCTCTCCATAGCCACGCCTTCCTTGGCGAGGGACACGAAAAGAGTGAGCGCAAGACCTGGGCGGTGATCTGGCTCTGCGGCGCCATGATGATCGCCGAAATCGTCGGCGGTCTGCTATTCGGCTCGATCGCGCTCGTCGCCGATGGCCTGCATATGAGTACCCATGCGGGTGCGCTCTTGCTGGCGGCACTTGCCTATACCTACGCTCGCAAGCATGCCAACGACACACGCTTCTCGTTTGGCACCGGCAAACTCGGCGACCTTGCTGGGTTCACCAGCGCCATCATCCTGGCGATGATCGCGCTGCTGATCGGCTACGAATCCGTCAGTCGTATCTTTGCACCGGTTCCGATTCACTTTGCCGAGGCCATTCCGATTGCCGTTCTTGGCTTGGCGGTGAACATTGCGAGTGCTTGGCTGCTAAGCAGCGGCGACCATGGCCACAGTCATGGTCATGACCACGGCCACGGCCAGGGACACGACGATCATGATGAATCCCAACGCATCGAGACCCACAATGGAACTGTTGTGCTGGACGTGTTCGAGGATGGCGTGCCGCCCCGCTTCCGGCTCTTTACGGAAACGGGTTCCGCTCTGACGGCTCAAACGGCCTCGATCGAAACTGTGCGTCCTGATGGCTCGCGGCAAGTCTTCGCGATGAACGATCAGGGCGGCTATTTGGAATCCGTCGACGAGATTCCCGAGCCGCATGCCTTCACGGCTCATGTGCGCATCGGGGCACAAGACTATCCGGCTGTCTTCGAGGAGCATGAACACGCCCACGGATCGGCGGCGCGCGACAACAATATGCGCGCAGCTGTGATCCATGTCATCGCCGACGCTGCCGTGTCGGTGCTCGTGATTATCGGACTGTTGCTCGCTCGCGCCTTTGGTTGGCTGTGGATGGATCCGCTTGCGGGTATCGTCGGCGCCATCGTCATCGCAAGTTGGTCTTACGGTTTGATCCGGGACACGGGGGCAATCCTGTTGGATATGAACCCAGATCGTCAGATGGCAGACAAGGTTCGCCAAACGATCGAAAATGAGGGCGACAAACTTGCCGATCTGCATCTCTGGCGTCTCGGCCCGGGCCATCTTGGGGCGATCGTTTCGGTCATCACGAGCAAAGCGCGGGAGGCGGACTATTATCGAGGTCGCCTAACTCGCTTCAAGTCGCTGTCACACCTTACCGTCGAAGTGCTGCATCGATCTTGATTTTGGTCCATCCGAGATTCACACCTGAGACGACGGTCTCCGTTGCATTCAAACTGAAGTCTGACGCCACAAAGGGCTAAATCGTGTCCGTTGCATCGCCATGTCTCGATTTCTGCAATTTCGACCGGAAATCGGATCTATGTATCGGTTGTTTCCGCACTGCGGCC
Organism: Rhizobium sp. NPDC092011; assembly: GCF_044756305.1. Classification (NCBI taxonomy): domain Bacteria; kingdom Pseudomonadati; phylum Pseudomonadota; class Alphaproteobacteria; order Hyphomicrobiales; family Rhizobiaceae; genus Rhizobium; species Rhizobium sp. NPDC092011. The sequence continues at coordinate 201,410 of NZ_JBIVSO010000001.1, read as the reverse complement.
GAAATCCGCCAGTGGCGGAAACTGACCGATTACCGACGCCACCAGACACTGGCGGAGCGCCGTCGGCGTGAGGGCAAGCTTGCCGCGCGCGCAGTGTCGGCTTGAGCGCCGGCGATGTCGATCGCAAGGTCTATACGCTTCAAACCTTAGGGTAGCCGAGCCCCAATTAGGCCGAGTTTGCCGTCGGCCTTCTAGCCGTAACGTCACACCGCCGCCTAGTAACGCTCCGCGGCTACATTGCTGTCTCGATTTCCTGCAATGGCAAGTCGCCGCTTAGCGCCGTTGACAATGTCATGCGCCAGCACATCGTAGCGTCCATCGAAATGATGGCCACCGGAGGTTTTGATGAGCTCGCTTCCCGTTCCTTGAAGCTTCAGGCAGACGCTGTCCGTTTCCAATTCCCCGTAGAAGCACTGTATCATCTGCGCCTGTAGTTTCCCCAGGGATGGCAAGGTCGGAGCGTCGCCGGAGCTGTTGCCGAGAAATGCCCCCACGGAGATCTGATAGTTTGCCGTATTTGATATGCCGAGAAGCGATATCTCCGCGATCTTCTTTTTGTCGCCGATCGGCAGCAGGTCATAGGCTTTCGGCAAAATATCGGCTCCAAAAGAATAGCCCACCAAAATGACGTGCTCGGCACCCCAGAGCTTCGTATAGGTGTCGATGATGCGCGCCATGTCCTTCGCTGTCTCATCTGGTTTCTTTTTTGACCAGAAGTATCGAAGCGAATCGACCCCAATGGTTGGAACGCCTTCCTTCTGAAGGACATCACCAATTGATTTGTCGATATCCCGCCAGCCGCCGTCTCCGGAATAAATGATCGCCATCGTTCCAAAGCTGTGAGTGGTGGCCAACTATACCAGCGGCAAATCTCCAACAGAATGATCGGTCGGAATTTCCATGTTCAACACCCGGTCGATGGCGGAGAGCAGAGCCTGATGAGGGTCTTCGGTAACGTCCTTCGTCTGGATCGCGAAGCCCTGTTCCTTTAACTCCAACGTGTGGGCACGACCGTCGGTCGAAGCTGCGGCGGTGTAAAGGACCTCAACCGGGTTCTTGAGGCCGTGTGTTGACAAACCATAAATCGAGCCGCCGCTAATCGAAACACGTGGCGCATCCGTACAGAGCGGCTTGACCAAGGGAAGCGCAATCCTCGGATCGATGGCTACCGTCTGCTTGATGGTGGCATCCGGAGTTTGGGCGGCGATGGCGAGAGCAAGAGCCCCGCTTGTTCCCATACCGGCAATGATCGGCGACTGATACTGGGTGTCGCCAATGGCCCGCTGTATCCGGCGGCTCAAGGCTTCGATATCGGAAACAAGATAAATGCAGTCATTGGCAGGGCGTGCATTGAGCGCGCCAAGAAGTACCTTGGTATCGATACCGACGACGATCACTTGCTTGCTTTGCAAACTCGCAGCGAGAATATCCTCGTCGGCTCCCCAGCCCTCCCTGTCGGAGAACAGGAATACTTCACCTCGGACGGGGCCGGTCGGCAAAATAATTCGGGGTTTGCCCAAAAGGCCTGCGTCTATCGGGACGTTTGATAAAGCGGGATTGCTGTCCGCAAACACCGCCGCAGCGCATCAGAAAAGCACCAGAATAGCCAGGATATATCGTCTCACTTGCGCACCATACCCTTAAAGCCACCACTGATTAATGCGGTGATGTCGGCAAGGGCGAGGGCCGGGCTGGTTCCGTTGGAAACCGCCAGATATCGCGGTTGCCATTGCGGCTGAAATTTTGCCTTGAAGGCTCTTAGACCGATAAAATGATAGAAGCGCTCTCCACGCTCATAGACGATGCGCGCGATGCGATGCCAAAACGGCGCGGCAGGGCTGTTCGAAAGCCCGGAAAGAGGGGCCATGCCGATATCGAACGAGAGATAGCCCCGGCCTTTCAGGTGAAGTATCAGACAGACGATGAGATACTCCATCGTTCCAGACGGGGCGTCTGACATCGAACGCATTAAGTCTATGGTCACCTGGTTTTTAAGCGATGTGCGCAAGATCGTTGCGAAAGCGATGATCTTACCATCACGTTTAATGATTGCGACTGGCTGTGCACAGACGTAATCGGCGTCGAAGGCACCAAGAGAGAAACTTTTCTCCCGTGATTTCTGCGCTGCAAGCCAGCAATCGGAAATTCTCCGCAGGCTGTCGATTTCATCCGCTACCTCATGAGGTTCCAAGAGGAAGAAGGACAATCCATCTCGTTGCGCGCGATTGACGGCATGCCGCAAGCTTGCTCGTTTGGCTCCGCCAAGATCAAATGATTGCAAATCGATGTGGCCTGCCTCTCCAATCTTGTAGGCCCTCAGACCGGCGTCGGCATATAGGGAGAGATTCTGTGGTTGGACCTGATAAAACACCGCTCTGCCACCTGCACGTTGCGCCATCTCGACAAACTGCCAAATAAGGTCCGCGGACGCATCCTGCGGTCCGACAGGGTCGAAGAGGGCGACCCAGGCCAGACCGCGGCGGCTGAACATGATGAAAGCTCTCCGATCGCTTGAGAATAAGACCATCTTGTCGCCCATCCGTACGAGGTTGGCATCAGGATAAGGTTGGCTTGCGACGATCGCTGTCGCCTCCTCGATCTCCGCCTTGGAGGGGTAACACGCCTTACCCTTCGCGGGTCGCAACAGCGACCAGCCAGCAAGGGCTCCCGCTCCGATGATCAGACCCAGCAATGCGCGAAGGCTACGAGGCGCCTCGTCGGTGAACTCGAAATCCCACCACAATCCGTTTTGGTAGTCGACGTCGCTGTAAACGAGGAAAAGCACAACAATGGCACTCATCAGCACTGTCGCAATCGCCACGAGCCAGGATGTCGATAGTGATTGATGCATCAGAGATGCTGGCCGGGAAAACTGGCGTCGCGAGGCGATCAAGGCACCGAATAACAGCAGCAGTACGGCCGATTCACTCAGTGCGATCGCCTTTAGAAGCGAAAGGACAATCGCCGCGCCGACACTTGTGCTCGCGGCCCACCAGGCACCATCCAGCCGATGCGCCAACCCTCGCGCTATCACGATCAATCCGAGGCCGAGGACACTCTCAAGGAAGTGAGCACTCTCGACGATCGACAGAGGAAGGTATTCGGCAAGCAGGTCGAGCCTGGCAATTGAGGCTGGCGTCACGCCGGAAAGGATGAGTGCCACGCCCATCGCGAAGGTCAATACCGAAAGAACATTGGGTGACAGACGCAAACCGACTCTGGCCAACCATGAGGCCTGCTTCGCTATTTTGCTGCGGCGGAACTCGGCCGTGCCCATCAGTCCAGCCGCCAGGAGGAGGGGAAAGCCGTAATATATCAATCGATAGAGAAGGAGAGCGGAGATCACTTCACCCATTGGGGACGTCCGCCCCAACACGGCGACAATCACTGCCTCGAACGCGCCCAGGCCTGCCGGGACGTGGCTTGCGATGCCCAATACAATCGCAACGGAGAAAACGGCGACAAATGCAGGAACGCCGATGTCCATATGGGGCAGGAGAACCCAGAGGGTAGCCGCAGCACTTGCAACGTCGGCAACCGTGGCAACAAACTGAACGAGCATGATTCTGGGCCGTGGAAGCGCTACTGAACGGCCGCGCCATAAAGGCAAAGAGCGGCCGGATGCGGACAGCGTGAACACAGCCGCCAGGCCGATCAGGAGCCCGCCGCCGATCATCGTGAGCGCTTGGGGAGAAACATCAATCGATCCGGCAATATCCGCCGGGTTCGACACGAGCCCAACGGCCATCACTGCGGCGACGCCGAGGCCAAAAGCCAGCGTTATATAAGCTATGATGTTTCCGATATCGGCCGGCTTGAGACCAAGCCGCCGATAGTAGTGATATCGAATCGCGCCACCTGACAACGGACCGTAGCCGACAAAGTTGCCCACGGCGTATGCGCAAAATGATGTGCGAAAGACGTCGGCGGCTGGGAGCCGAAGCCGTAGGTGCCAGAGGGCCGAAAAGTCATAAATGCTCAGGCAAACAAAGCTTAACAGAGTAAAGCTCGCTGCTGCTGCGATGTAGTATGGCGGCGTCCTGAAAAGACTGGCGGCTATATTCTCGAAACTGACGTTTTGGATCAATCCCGAGAAGGAGACCCATAAAACGGCAAGAATGGTGACGCCAACGGCTAGGGGAAGGATCGACTTCAAGACGGATATCAGCTTGCCGGTTAAAGCCGGCGTCGTGATCTCACCATTTTTCGTTGAATGATGTTCGGAGATGGTCAATGTGCCTTCCACTATCTTTTTCAATTGCCCCTTCCGTCGGCCGCGGCCTTCGAAAAGGATGAGCACGACCAGAACCACCGAGCTGCGAGCAATCGCGCTCTCTGGAGTGAAACTAAATGACAAAGCTTTCGGTGGAGTGGCCGGTTTCATACAGATCGGTAAGGTCTGCGTCCAAATCGGTTCATCACCATTCGCGGACGGAGCAGAAGTTGGAAACGGAGCCATATTGCTTGGGCGATCGCTTCGACGAGAAACCGGTTCGGCGATTTCGAAGCTTCATCCGCAACTATACGATAAACGGAGAACCATCATGTCGCATGCTTAAGACATTGCCGACAAACTTGACGTGGTCGATGCTTTCTACCGGTACGGCGCGGAGTGGATAGAACGGTTCAGCAACCGTGTAGTGTTTGGGCTAGCCACGGTGTTTTTCGCCTGACGATGGTGTTGATCGTTATGATGAACTTTCGCATGGCCGCGACGATTGCGACCTTTGGTGGTTTGCCTGCGTTGCGCAGGCGGGCATGGAAGGCCTTGATTGGCGGACAGCAGCGGATGGCGGAGATAGTGGCCATATAGAGTGCGCAGCGCACGGTAGCGCGGCCGCCGCCGATATGGCGCTGGCCTCGCACCATGCCGCTGTCATGGGCTATGGGAGCGACGCCGACGAGAGCGGCGAGTTTCTTGTCGTCGATGCTGCCGAGTTCAGGCAGTTCGGCGATGAGGACGGCGGCGCAAACTTCGCCGATGCCGGGTACGGATAACAGCAGGTCGCGGCGTTCGGCCATGTCGGGATCACCGGTGATGGCGGGGACGATAGCGGCGTCGACGCGGGCGAGTTGTGTCTTGAGAGCAAGAAGCGTCTCGTTGATCAACAGGGCGATGGCGGCCGGGGCATGCTCGAGGCGGTTCTTCTCGGCGATGGCCATGTCGATGAGTTGACGGCGCCGAGCCACCAGCGCGGCCACGGCGATGCGGCCGTCGTCGATATGGGGGATCTGGGCCGGCCGCATCGCCGTGGCGAAGTGTAGGATGACGCGGGCATCGACGCGATCGGTCTTGGCCAACCGGCCGCGGGCTCTGGCAAAATCGCGCACCTGGCGAGGATTGACGACGGCGACAGAGATACCGGCCGCCATCAATGTGCGTACGATGCGCGTCTCATAGCCGCCGGTTGCTTCGACGACGACCAAATCGGCTCCCGCCACCCCAGCCGCGAGCTCATCGCAACCCATCGCATCATTGTTCCATCGCGCCGCCAACGCTCTGCCGTCGACCGCCACGTCGAGATAAGCCTTGGAGACGTCAATGCCGACCATAAAGTCCCGTGAGGCATCCATGAGTGCTCCTCCTTGCAACGCGGGCTCGAAGCCCAGCCAACCGTTCGAGCAGAAAGGATGTGACGGAGGCGCTCGCTGAGCTGCGGGTTCAACACCCAAGGATGACACGCGCCTCCGTCACACAACACAATCTACACTATCGCGAACGTACAAGGATGAGGAGGTTTTCTGCCCTTCCCGTCGCCATGCGGCTCCCCCCGCTAGCTTGTACACTCGCAGCAGATTAATGAAGCCCGCGAATACCCGCTGAACGAGGTGAAGTCCGGCGTCAACAAGGCTATACGCGCGAATGTTACGGAATCCAAACGCCGCCAAAGGCAGAATTCCTTCCCAGCACAACGATTGAGGTGTGCTGGACACGACACGCTACTTTTGCCTGTCGCTGCGGCAGAGTCCATGCAACTGCGAACAACCTGTTAATCCTATGTTCGATCGCAGCCGCACAGACCGAAAACGTAGAATTTTGATCCCTGTACCAACTCTACCAAAGACGATTCTGGAGCCTGAGCAAGGCTCCAGAACCTGATATCGAGGCCTACAAACCAGAGCGCGGCAGTGGCTGCGTGCCCTCTGTCACGACGGCTTGCAGTTCCGCCGGATCAAGGCCCAGCGCACGCAATATTGTCGGCGCCACCTGTGTTGTTTGAACCTGTGCGGTGATTGCTTGCCCCTTTATCGCCGGATTGCTGAGAAGAAGAAGCACATTTCGATCATTCGCGTTACCGCCGCCATGTTCAGCGATCTTTGATCCAGACGTGTAAACGACGCCCGGATTTACAGTGACGATAAAATCAGGCGTACGGCTGTCCTTGGAAGGGTCCTGATAGGCAATCGCCATCTGATTTGGCGTCACGATTTGACCAACGCCCAGCGTCTTCGCCGACGTATCAAGATACGCCGTTGCAGCAGCAATGTTCTTTTCACGATCCTGGGGCTTTAGCCAGATCAGCGCGGCGTCGTCGGCGATGTGGAAGCCATAGCCAGGCATTTTAGAATAGGGATCATCGTCCAGCGCTTGGAAAGTCGCCGGATCGATCGGCGATTGGCCGTGCTTCGACGCCAAGATTATCAATGTACTCGCTTCAAGTTTGTTGTCCCGAAGCGCGGATACGAGCTGACCAAGCGCAGTATCGACGTAGTCAAGTTGCAGCGCCAAACCATTGTTCGGTGTGGCCGATGCATCGGAATAGCCGCCGACAAGGCCGGCATCGTCAGCAGGGCCGGATTTCGGTAGCTTCTGCCCAACACTCACAGCCTGAAAGTTCATACCGAACAAGGTTGGAACCGCCTGCTTGGTTGTGCCTGTGCTATCGAAGCCATGCATCTCATTGATAACAGCCTTGACGCGGGCGTCGTCAAAATCGCGCTCGGCTTTGAAGCTGCCAGTCGTCTTCACTTTCGTGCCAGGGATAACGGAATCCTGCTCCAGCGCAAAAAGGTCATCCAGACCCTTGCCCGACGGACCGGCAAGCCATTCATAAGCCGGATGCTTGTCAGACCAGGCGGTGCGGCCGCCATGCTTCTTCACGATTTCAAACACATTGTTCACCCGCACAAAATCATGCGGATAGACGGCCGTGCATTTGCCGTTCACCATCGCCAATGGCAATTTCGCCGGGTCGATCTGCGTCATCGGCAACCCTGGTTTGCCGCCCCCATCCAGCCGCGTAGAGTCAACGTCGATGTTCTCGGCAAAAGCGACCTCAGCGCCGGGGTCGCCCTGACAGTTCGAACCCGGAGCGAAGTAGGTCCGGTCATAGCTGTCGTCATAGAAAACGCCCGTGACCGCCGGGGAGCCGCCGGTCACCTGCGCGACCATGCCTGGAAATGAGTCAGATGGATTGGATGTTAGTGCATTGGGATAAAATAGACCGGTTTCGGCAAGATGAGCGAGAGTGCTCGTTGGGTGAGCTGCGACGTAATTTGCGAGATCAATGGCATGCATGCCATCGATGCTGATGAGCAAAACATGCTCATATTTTGCAGGAGCAGCTTGAGCCTGAACCATGCCCAGTGTTGGCATCATGGCAGTGGCGCCCAGCAGCATCGTGCGGAAAAATTTTCTCATCGGCTCTATCCTCCTCATCGTAAATTCACACAGGAGCGCTAACACCGGCCAATGACAGCCATGTGAAACCACACACGTCCTTCTGGACCCCAAGGTCGGCGGCGGGCGGATGAGTGATGTGAAGGCGATGCGGAATGGATCGCCCGAACCGGTGGCATCGTTTTGCAAGACACAGCGCCGTAAGCTCACGAAAATTAACGCGAACGCAAAGCACTGGAGCCTGCATCAGCCCATCCGACGATCACGGCAACGGTGAAAGAAGCGACTCCGGCACCCACTGGCGACGGTTGGGCCGAACCAAGCGCGGCCGTATGAGCAGATAATCCGCTCTCGGCGGGAGGGGAACGTCGGAGTAGTGACTGTGAATAACGTGAAATTCGCTTACCAGCGCTCAGGATTCTCTCGCCATGACCGAGCAGCTAAGCCCATTATGTAGCTGCAAGCGACCCAATACTCTATGGCGAAGCCAACACGAAGGTGATCGTGCAAAAAGTGCGCGCGATGAACTCTCAATGCTGCCGCCGTCAAGCCTGAGAGAACATCTTCCCGAAACCTGACACACGCGTAAGATCATATCCGACCGTCGATAGCGCGCCATAGATCGCCGTCGCCACGCTGTCGTGGATCGCGACGCCGTAGGTTCTTTCCAGCTTGTCGACAAGCGGTGCTCCAGCGAGATTGGTGCAAAACACCGCAATCGAATCCGGGTGCGACGGAGCAAGCTCGTCGATCATCTTGGTGATTGTCTCAGGCATCACCTGACTGAAGCTGAAATTGTCTCTGATGCCCTGATGCCGCTCGCAAACGATCTCGATACCCTCATTGGCGAATGACTTCACAATCGCCGCCTGGACATCCGAGGTATAAGGTGAGGCCAAACCGATCCGGCGCTCGTTTCGCTTCCGCATCACATCGAACAAGGCAAGAACTGAAGTCGAGGCTTTCACGCCGGTTGCCTTTGTTATGCGTTCGCAGAGCTGGCGATCACTGTCGAGGCCGAGCCATCCGGCGCTCGTTCCGTTCCACACGATGACATCGACTTTGGCGTCCGCCAGCAGTTCCGCGGCTGTCATCATCGGACGATCGTCGAACTGGCTTAGTGCTGCGGCATCCAGCCCGATCGCGGTCACCCGGAAACGAGAGAAATGCGCCGTCACGTCAGGCAGATCCTTAAGCATCTCGGTGGTGACGGGTTCCAGCACGGTGTTGGACGAGGGCGTTAGCATTCCGATGCGCAGCGGGTTCACTGAAGTTTCCTGAGGGTAAGAATGATCAAGCATGGATCGGTGGCCGACCCAGTTTCGGAAGGACAGCCTCGAAGGCAGCCGCAGCGGAGAGCACCTTGGCGTCGCCCAGATGCTGGCCAACGATCTGCAAGCCGATGGGGAGGCCGCCGACCAGTCCACACGGCACGCTTGCCGCCGGCTGCCCGGTTAGATTGAAGGGAGAGGTGAACGGGCACCATTCATAAGGGGCGATCGGCTTTGCATCGATCGTCGATGGCCCGTCCTGGTCCTTGGCGAAGGCGGTGACGGATAGCGTCGGCGTCAGAATGAAATCATAGCCGCTCATGATTTTGGCGATCTCATCGACGAATGCTTTCCGGGCGGTGATCGCGTCGGTGGCATCTTCGAACGGACGGGATTCCGCAAGGAGAGCCGTGACCGCCTTCGAGACCTGCACCGGCTTTTCCGCAAGCAGCGCCCGCATGCCGGTGAGATCGGTCTCCAGGGCCACCATGGCTTTGAATGTCGCATGAACGTCGATTTCGGGCGGAGTGCCGACGACCAGTTCCAGTCCGCAGGCTTCCGCAACAAGCGCCACCGCCTTGTCGGTCGCCTCTCTCAACTCCTGCTCGATCGTCTGGTCATGCCATGTCGGCCAGTACAGAACCCTGGTCCCGCGCGGCAGCGGAGCGATGTCGGTCCAGGAGAGATCTGCGCAGGGGATCGACCAGCGATCGCGGGGATCAGGACCGGCGATAACGGACAGCATGAGGGCAGCATCGGCTACGTCCCGCGCTATCGGCCCGATATGCTCGATCGACTCCCAGCCGGATACTCCGGGAAGCGATATGTCCCGGCAGCCGGGCCACAGCGGAATCCGGCCCATCGCCGCCTTGACGCCGACCAATCCAGAAAGTGCTGCCGGAAGACGGACGGAGCCGCCGCCGTCGCTGCCGATCGCGATTGGGCAAACACCGGCCGCAACGGCGGCAGCCGAACCCGCACTTGAGCCGCCCGGTGAGCGTTCGGAGTTCCACGGATTGCCCGTGGGCGGAAACAGGAGATTGTTGCCGTGGGCGCCAAAGCCGAATTCCGAAACGTTGGTCTTGCCGAGAATGATGGCATCGGCCGCTTTCAGGCGCTCGACAACGATGTCGTCGTGGTCGGGAATATAATCGGCGTAGAGATTGGAGCCGAATGTGGTTCTCAACCCCTTCGTGAGCACAAGGTCCTTGATGGCAACGGGTACGCCGGCCAGCGGGCCGACAGGCTCGCCGCGCGCAATCCGCTCATCGAGTGCGGCGGCAGTGGCGTAGGCCTCTTCTCGAGCCAGCGTCGCGAAGGCGTGGATGATTGGCTCCACCTTGTCGAGCGCTGCAAAAGCGGCATCCAGAACAGCTCGCGCGGAGACCGCGCCGGCCGAGACCTTTTGCGCGATCAGGCGAGCCGGCATCGTCGGGTATTCATCGATAAGCATGGAAGCCTCCTGATAAGAGAGTGTTTCGGTTCATGATCCTGTCTCGACGGGTTCGGCCATCAAGAGCCGTTCAAGCGCCGGAGACAGACCGCGTGAGCTTTTTGGGTCCGGCCGACGGAAGGTGCCGGCGGATGCCTTCTTCGGGTTGAGAGCAACGAGGAGCTCTGCCTGTTTGACGGCCGCAACCACTGACTCGACGACAGGTACCGGGATGCGATCGCGAACGCGTGCGGCAAGACCGGCAAGCGGCGCGCCCGCAAGAATGATGACGTCTGCCTCATCCTCTTCGATGGCGCTCAGTGCGAGCTCGATGAGGAGTTCTTCTTTTTCGTCCTGAACGTTTGCCAGCGACGCGAACTTGCCATCGAGCAGCCTTATGCTCGCAAGCCTGTCCAGCAAGCCATGCATTGTCACGCATTCTCGGAACCATGGGCCGAGCGCGAGTGAGAAGGAGACGATGGAGAAGCGCTGGCCGAGCATGCAGGCGCTGAGCATAGCTGCTTCCGCCAGCCCTATCACCGGAACCGACATAAGTTCGCGCGCCCCGCCAAGACCCGGATCCCCAAACGCGGCGATAATGGCGACGTCGAAGCTGCCCTCTCGCTCGGCAAGAACGTCCAGCACAATACTTGACGCGATTGCGGCCTCCGCCCTCGTGGCGATGTATGGAACACCGCGCGGAGCCGTCACGGGTATGAGTTCGGAGCCGGGCGAAAGCGATTGGCTTGCCGCTCGAACGAGGTGATCCGTCACATCTGCCGAGGTGTTTGGATTGAACAGCAGAATCCGCGTCATGAGGGGCTTGCCCCTGTTTCCGTTGATGGCAGCTTTGCCAATTCGTCCGCTCGATGGCATGCCACCAGCCGGTCTCCGTCGCGAGCAATCATCGGCGGCATGGCCTGGCTGCACAGGGGTAGCTCCACCGGACAGCGTCCAGCGAAGCGGCAGGCGCTCTGATTAGGGTCGATCGGGCTCGATGCCGAGCCTTCGAGCTTGGTGCGCGTCGTGTTCTTGCGTTCGGGATCCGGGATAGCGTCGATAAGCGCACGGGTATAGGGATGCTCCGGTTCGTAAAAGACGGATTTTGACGAGCCGAACTCGACGATGCGACCAAGATACATTACTGCGATCTTGTCGCAGAGCAGGCGCACGACATTCAGATCGTGCGACACGAACAGGTAGCTCATGTTTCGCTGCTTTTGCAGTTTCGCCAGCAAATGCAGGATCAGGGACTGGACCGAGACATCGAGTGCCGAGGTCGGTTCATCCAAGACAAGCAGTTTTGGCTTGACGGCAATGGCCCGCGCGATGCCGACGCGAGCCTTTTGTCCGCCCGACAGCTGGTGGGGATAGCGGCTCCCGTATTCTCTCGCCAAGCCGACATCATCCATGGCCGCAAGGACCATCTCGGCAATCTGTTGACTTGAGCCGCCCACAAGCTGCTTCAGGGGATCGGCGATCGCCTGGAACACGGTAAAGCCGGGGTTGAGGCTCTCCGTCGGATCTTGGAAGACAACCTGGATATCGCGCCTGAGCGGCGACCCGCCGAACGTCTTCGCCGGCATGGTTCCGACGTCAACACCGGAGAGGGTGATCTCTCCTTCAGTTGGATCGATCAGGCGTGCGAGCACGCGAGCCAGAGTCGACTTCCCGCATCCGGATTCACCGACCAGGCCAATGCATTCGCCTTCGGCAATCGTCAGATCGACCTCATCGACTGCATAAAGCATCTTGCGGCGCATCGCACCAACGGGATAGCGCTTCGACAGGCCGCGAACCTGTATCAGAGGAGCAAGGGAAACTGTCATAGCGGGTGCCTGCAGCGAACGGAGTGATCATTGCCCAACAGTTCGAACGGGATAGGTCCTGCTTCGCAGTCCGTCTTGCGTCTGTCGCAGCGATGCAGAAATCGGCAGGCGGGCAGGTCGCCTCTCAAATCAGGAAGGCTTCCGGGTATCGAGGCCAGATCTTGAAGCTCCGTGTGGGCGGTCGGCGTGGCTGCGAAAAGCCCGCGAGTGTAGGGATGGGCAAAATGCGACTGCAATTCATCGGCTGGAGCCGCTTCGACCATATGACCCGCGTGCATGACGACGATACGGTCGCAATATTCACCGGCCAGCGCCAGATCATGAGTGATCAGTATCGCCGACATTCTGGTTTCCTGCACCAGATCGCGCATCAAATCCATGACCACGGCCTGCGTTGTTACGTCGAGCCCGGTGGTCGGTTCGTCAGCGATCAGAAGGGAGGGCGAGCATGAAAGCGCCATAGCTATCATCACCCGTTGGCACATGCCGCCAGACAGCTCGAATGGATAGGCATCGTATCGTCTTTCCGGATCCGGGATTCGCACGCGTGCCAGCGCGGCTATGGCCGCGGCTCTGGAGTTTGCCCTGGATACCGGGCCGTGCCGCCTGAGGACATCCTCGATCTGGCGACCAACCCGCATGATCGGATTGAGCGCCGTACGTGGGCTTTGGAATATCATCGACAGCTCGCGGCCGCGGATGGACGCAAGCGGGGAGTTTGGTCCGGAAAGGTCAATGCCGCCGAATTCGATGGCATCGGCCTTGATCTCGGCATTGTCGTCGAGAAGCCCCATCAGCGCATAGGAAAGCACCGATTTCCCCGAGCCGCTTTCGCCGACGATCCCCAACACCTCGCCCTTGCCGAGAGAAAAGGTGATGTCGTCGAGAACCTTCACGGTGCCCGAGCGCGTGCGAAAATTCACACTGAGGTTCTTCACGGATAGCAGAGGTACACTCATGTCCGCCTCCTTGGATCGATTATATCTCTGAGGCCGTCACCGATCATGTTGAAGCAGAAGACGGTGATGACCAATGCTGCGCCGGGAAAGAGGAAGGTCCACCACTCGCCGGAGAAGATGTAGGACGCTCCCTCCGACACCATGATCCCCCATTCCGGCGTCGGTGGACGCACGCCCAGGCCGATAAAGGAAAGTCCTGCCGCGTTGAGGATAGCCCAGCCGAGATTGAGGGATCCCTGGACCATCATCGTCGGCAGGATGTTGGGCACGATATGAAAGGCGAGCAGCCGGAACGAGCGGTTGCCGCCCATTCGGGCTGCCTCAACGAAGGTCATGTCCCGCCGGACGTTGACCTCGCTGCGGGCAAAGCGCGAATAGAACGGCAGGTTGATGATCGCGGTTGCCAGCACGATGTTTTCGACGCTGTTGCCGAGGGCAGCAACGATGCCCATGGCCAAAACGAAGAGCGGGAATGCCATGATCGTATCCATGAAACGGCTGATGATGGCATCGGTCCAGCTGCCGAAATAACCGGCGATCGCGCCAATTGCCGTTCCGACGATGAACGACAGTGCCACGGCTCCGATCGCCATGCCTATATCCAGCCGCGTGGCAATGGCGACCCGGCTCAAGATGTCGCGGCCAAGCGCGTCCGTACCGAAGAGATGGGCAAGGCTTGGAGGTTTCAACGCGGCGGATGTGTCGACCGCCAGCGGATCGTAGGGGATGACCCAGGGCGCAAGGAGCGAAATGACGACAAGGGCCAGCAGGATCAGCGCGGCAAACAACGTCAGCTTGTTTTCGCCGGCCATATGGCGGGCGTCGCGCCAGAAAGTGCTGACATGCGCGTTTGCAGACAAGGTTTCAGCCATCGTAACGAACCCTCGGATCGATTGTCGCTGCCGTAAGGTCGACGGCCAGATTGAGGAGAATGTAGAGGATCGCCATCATCAGCACGAAACCCTGAACTGCGGCGTAATCCGATGTGATGACCGCATTGACCGCGTATGCCCCGATCCCCGGCCATGCGAAGACCTGCTCGACCAGAACATTGGCGCCAAGCAGGAACGAGAACACCATGCCCAAGATATTGACGACCGGAAGCATGGCGTTGCGCAGCCCATATCCGTAGACGATCCTCGTTCGGGAGAGGCCCATGGCGCGCGCCGTGCGACAGAAATCGCTTGAGAGCGAGGCCAGCATCGATGCCCGAGCGATGCGCGCGATTGGGGCAAGCGCGAACAGTCCAAGCGAGATCGACGGCAGGACCAGTTGGGAGAGAGACGCCCAGAAGGCGGCAACGTCGCCGGCGAGCAGAGTATCTATAAGGTACAGCCCGGTTATGGTCGGCGGTACGCTAAAGTAGGTATCGTTCAGCCGACCGAGAGGTTCCGGTGCGATGCCCAGCCTGAAATAGAAGACGTAGACCAGACCCAGGGCGACAAAGAAGGTCGGGCACGCAGCGCCACCCGAAACGACGATACGACAGATATGGTCCACCGCCTTGCCAGGCCGGGTGGCGGCCGCAATACCGAGCGGCAATCCGATCAGCATCGCAAAGAGCAGGGCGCAAAGCGTCAGCTCTATCGATGCTGGTAACCTTGTCGCCAGATCCTGGAACACAGGCTGGCCGCTTGAAAGTGACGTTCCAAGATCGCCGTGCAGGAGACGCAATGCATAGTCGCCAAACTGAAACCAGAGCGGCTTGTCGAGCCCAAGGGCTGTCCGAATTTGAGCAATGCTTTCTGGCGTTGCCGACACGCCTGCGTAATAGGCTGCCGCATCGCCGGGTAATGCCCGCGCCAGCAAGAACGTGACGATGACGACACCGATGATGCTCGGAACTGCCGTGGCAATTCGCTTCGCAAAACTCAGGGCTATCTTCATGAACTCAATCTCCGCAGGCCCGTTTCCGAGCGGTTGATCAATGTGGATTTGTCTTCGGGGAGCCGAGCCTGGCTTCGGCTCCCCGATCGCGTCTACTCTTTCGAGATCGACCGGAGGTCGAGATGCGTGTGGAACCAGTAGACGTAGCCCTTCACGTTCCTCTGCATCGCAATGTCCGAATAGAGATGGGCGACGGGCACTCGCGGCACATCGTCCATGGCTATGCCGTTCATCTTCGTGATGATCGCGTCATAGGCCTTCGGATCGCTTTCGAAGCGAGCCTGTTCGATCAGCTTGTCCAGTTCCGGGTTCGAATAGTTGGCCGTGTTGAACACGCTGTTGTTCTTGCCGTCATAAGTCCAGAAATAGAAATATTCAGGGTAGTCAAGCCAACCGTAGAAGTAGTTGATATCCATCGGCATGCTCTTCGAGCCCATCTTGGCGAACCACTCTGAGCCAGGCACCTTGTGGATCTCTATGTTGATCCCGATCTTCTTCAGCTGTTCCTGTATCAGCAGCGCCATCGGCTCCTGAACGGTCGTCTGGCTCATGTCGATATAGAGATCTGTCTTGAAGCCGTCAGCATAGCCGGCGTCCTTCAGCAGCGCCTTTGCCTTGTCGAGATCCGTATTGTACTTCGATGCGACAGGCCACTTCGGCGGGAATGGCGCTGAAGGATCTGCGCCGAAGAGCGGCTCACCGCGCTGGTAGAGCGCCTGCTTCATGATGGAGTCGTAGGGCAGCGCATAGGCGATCGCCTGACGAACGCGCTTGTCGTCGAAGGGCTTCATCGTGACATTGAGGTCGACATTGAACTGCTCGTTCTGCATCAATGTCCCGATAACGTTGACCTTGCCGGCCGCGGCCAGTTCCGCGTAGTCCTTCGGGGGCAGGCCGACCGAAACATCGACGTCACCCTTTTCAAGCAAGGCGCGGCGTGTTCCAGGCGAGGCGATCTCACGCAACACGACGCGCTTGAGTGCCGGCATTGGGCCGGACTTCCAGTTGTCAAAGCGGTCGAAAACAATCCTGTCGCCACTTTTCCAACTGCCGACCTTGAAGGGGCCTCCACCGGAATCGTTCAGCGAGGTCCATTTGAGCGCCCACGGATCCTCGGTCGTTGCATGCTGCAGGGCGAGCTTCTTGTTGACGACGTAAGGAACCGGAACCGCAAGGTCAGGCAGTGTCAGCTTGTCGGCTACGGGGAGGGTGATCTTGAACGTATGAGCATCGACGACGGAAAACTGCTTGGGATCCGTCAGTGATCCGGCTGCCATCTGAACGGCCGGGAATCCACCGACCGATACGGCACGATCGAAAGACCATTTGACGTCGTCGGCCGTCACGGGGGATCCGTCGTGGAAGGTCGCGTCTTCGCGCAGGTGGAAGATAAGGGTCTTGCCGCCGTCCTGGATCTCCCAGCTCTTGGCAAGTTCGGGCTCTATGTTCGTTGCATTGTACATCAGCTTGCCGTCGGGAAGCGTCTTCGTCCCGTGTGTGATCAAGCGGTCATAGAGCTGCCATGATGCCATCTGGCTGAATTCGTTGGCCGCCGGGGCCATGGCGTCGAGCGAATTCGGGCCGTGTTCGGCAACCTCGATCAACACATCCTTCGGGGTTTCGGCATGGGCAGAGGATTGGAGCAGACCGAGCGACAGGGTCGCGAAGATCCATAGACACGCATGTGAGCGATAGACAGACGAGCGAGAACGCTGGAGTTTGCTGCTGGTCATGATGGCTTACCTTCCGCAAGTGTGACAGACGATTTGGGACTTGCAAGCATTATTCCAATTCATAAACATTTGATTATGTTATATATATTTACAAAGTGCATTATTTATGTAATTATTGGCGTGCTTTGAATATGGTCAGAGTGCTTGATTTTTGGTCAGGCAAAACACTTGCCTGGGTGCTGAGCAGTTCGGTATCTGTATGACAGGCAAGGCGAGAATGATTGGGGAATAACCATGGATGAAGACGAGGAATCGTCCGCTGCCGCGCCCTATGCGGTAGCCATCAAGCGTGCATCGCTCCATCATCATGTGGTCGACAAGCTGCGCGAGATGGTCAGCCGCGGCGATTTGCCGGCTGGCGAAAGACTGAACGAGGTTGCTCTCGCTCAGGCACTTGGAGTCTCGCGGACCCCGATGCGTGAGGCCGTCAAGTTGCTTGCTTCCGAAGGGCTTCTCGAGCTGCTACCGGGTCGGGGAGCAAGGGTGCGGCAGTTTTCGGCGGAAGAACTGCTTGATGTGTTCGATGTCCTCGGTGCGCTCGAGCGACATGCCGTCGAGATCGCGGTATCGAGGATGACGCCGAAGGCGCTCGCCGATATCGAGCGTCTGCACAATCAGATGGGCGAGGCCTACGGGAAGCGGAGCCAGAAGAGCTACTTCAAGGCAAACCAGAAGCTTCACGCTCTCGTGGTCGAGCTGGCAGGCAATCCGGCGCTGTCCAACACCCACATCACGCTGACAAAGCAGTCGGTCCACAATCGCCACGAAACGCTCATTTCCGAGCAGCGTTGGAAAGAGTCCGTCGATGAGCATCAGGCCATCTTTGATGCCATCGTCAAAGGCGATGCGACGCTTGCAGGTTTGCTGGTGCTGGATCACAGCCGAAAAACTGGCGCTGCCGTCGTTGATGCTGCTCGTGCTGCAAATGAACTCCGAACGGGTGATAGACGATAAGCGATTTTGATCTCGTCATAAGGAACGGCGCGGTTGCGACCGCCGCAGGCGTCTTTCAAGCTGACGTCGGTATCAAGAGCGAAAGAATTGTCCAGTCGGCGAGCGGCTGGATGGTCAAATTGCACTGAGAGAACGGAGCGCTAGGTCTCACCAAACGGAAGAGCTACCATGATTTCGGACCGCGCCGAAATCCTCAAATGGACGCCGCAGGCGATGCCGCCAACGGCTCACATTATCGATTGGTTTCACATCTCTATGAAATCCAGAGTTGAATTCCACGTCGTTTTCACTCTGATTTTTATTTCGCGAGGACACATCAAAACAGTTGAGAAACCCTATGGCACTTTGCTTGATGCGGATTGGTCATGGTTCGCAGTAAACAGAAAAATGGGCTCAAGGAATGTGGAGCTGAACAATGCGGGGTCACAATTTTGGAAAATAATCCTTCCTACAATACAAGAATCTATCAATCATATTGGCTGAAATGCTTCTGCAATGTCTGCAAGCTTTCGTCCATCGCATATGTTTTCGACAGATAGGGGATTCCTATATGGCCATAAGCGATGGAAAGCTGGCGCGCGGCCGCTTTTGCATCCATGCCAGCAATTTCCTGACTGTATATAACGGCGACAAGACCGCTTCTGTCCGCGCCTGCCTGACAGTGTATGAGGATAGGCTTTGGTGCCGAGCGTAGGATATCGACCAGTTGATCGGCCCTGTCGGGCGTCATTATCCTTCGCGCCGACATTTTGAAGTCGATATGCTCGATGCCCAGGCGCTGAGCTGTTTTGATCTCCTGATTGTACCAATCATGTTTACTGTTCGCACCGCGTAGATTGACGATCGAGCGAATGCCGTTCTCGCGCACGTAAGTCTCGAGCTGCGTCGGCGACAGTTGAGCGGAGCGATAGAGTTCGCCGGGGATGACGACATGAAAATTACCGTCCCAATGCAGCACGGCCAGATAGATGCCGAACGCCGCGGCTGGTGCCGCAAGCATGGCGGCTAGGAGGCCAGCCAGTTTCGCCTTGCTTGATCGCAGCCAATGCCATCTCGTGTTCGCCTTTGTCGTCGTTGTGACAACGGGATATTCCGATGGCGGGAGAGCAGTACCAATCGCATCCGTCGGATGGTTCGCAAGAGCAGTCGCTGCGGCTGATGGACAGTTGGCGCCGAGGACGGTCCCGATGAGGGTGGTCAGTTCGTCAAGGCCGAAGGGCTTGACCAGATACTCAACCGCTCCGAGCTGACGGCTCTTCTGCCTGTCGGCGACATGATCGCCGGGGGTGGAGATAATGATCGCAGGTATCGGGGGTAACCGGGATTGCAAACGCTTAAGCAAATCCAGCCCGCAGTCGTTAGGCAAGTCAGAATCGAGAATGATCAACGAATAGGAGGTCGTATCAATTGCATGTACTGCCGCCTGGAGATCGATCACCCAGTCGATGTCCCAGCCTGCCGCGGCGATATTGTCTCGCAAGGCATTTCTCAGGTTCGCATCATCCTCGATCGATAGTATTCGCACGTCTACCCCCACCTTGCGGACTTGCGTGATACATGCAGCTCCTTGCTGACATGCATCTGCGCTACAGCTTGAATTATGGCACGCTAAAGTAATCAAAGTCTTAGTTCGAGGGGCGCGAAGCAGCCAGGGCTAGGCTGTATGAAGCTGCCGAGCCGAAGGAGGATCGGCAATACTCTGTCCTTGGAAATTGTGTTTCGGACCATTCGGTTAGCCAGCTTCATAACTTTGGCGATAAGCCGTAGTCAGCAAAGTCCCTTCAGCCGATTGCGATTCGAGGGATTAACTTGAAGCGTTGACAGGGGAGCGTTGACGCCGGCCATTGAGCCGCGAAAGTTTGGATTTTTCGGGTGCCGTCGTTCGTCTTGTATGCGGAAGTCAATATGAGTCGGCGCGACAGTGCGAGTGGCGGCTCAACCCGATGTGGTCTGAGACCCTGAGCCGGAGCGGGCGGGATTAGTGTTGTGAACGGTGCGGCCCGAGATCGGGTGGTCTAAACTCTTGCTTCCGACGTGAGGTAGGAAACGGCGACACGAGACTATCGATGAATTAATCGAGAGCAGTTTGATTGATGGTTCAAGAGCTTTCGAAGCAGGCCCGATCAGAACTCGCCGGAGACCTCGCGGCGACGGCGGTCGAGTTCTTCGCTGTAGCGGCGCAGCGTATAGCTCTCGGTCAGCAGGCCAATTGCTCGGCGCTCCAAGGGGTCATCGACTACCACGAGCGCTTCGCTCTTGGTTTGCTCAAACATTGCTGCCGCCTGCTTGGCATTCATCTGCGGCTGCAGGAATTCGCTGCGGTGGCGGATGAAGTCGGAAAGGCCGTGTTCCTCGTCATCCTTCTCGACCGGGCTCGCATAGACATCCGGCACCAGCACCATGCCGGAATATTTTTCTTTGTCGTCAATCAGAATGACGCGTTGCGCCGAGCCGATCGGAAAGGTCTTGCGGAATTCCTCGATGCTCATTCCGACATCCGCCGTATGCACGTCGGGGCGCATCATGCGTTCGACCGTGAGATTGCGGATCCAGCCGACGTCATGCGCGCTGCGAATGCTTTCGCCGCGCAGATGGAAGCGCCATGTGGCGAAGGAGTAGCCGAAGGTCGTGCGCACGACGAGCGACGAGGTAATGACGGCAGCCAGCACCAGCGCGGTGATCGGAAAGTCGCCGGTGATTTCCAGGGCCAGGAACGTCATCGTCAATGGTCCGCCGATAATCGAAACGGCAAGCGAACTCATGCCGACCACTGCATAGACGACCGGCGTCAGCGTCGCGTGATCGAAATAGGGCGCGCAATAGGCAAAGATCTTGCCGAGCAGCGCGCCCATGAACAGAGATGCGAAGAACAAGCCGCCTCTGAAGCCGGAGCCGATTGACACCGCCGATGCAAGGGACTTCAAAACGAAAAGGCTCACCAGCGCCCACAGGGTCACGTCCGTGGACAGATTGAGATGCAGAGCGCCGTGGCCGGACGACAGGACCTGAGGCGAGATCAGTGCCAGCAAGCCAACGAACAGACCGCCGAGCGCCGGGCGGAACGGCGGCGCGATGGAGCTTTTGCGCGCCAGTTCCTCGACCCAGGCAACGCCCTGCATGATCAGGATGCCGATGCCGGCGCAAAAGGCGCCGAGCAATACAGCTGGAAGATAATCAGCCGGCACGACCGCGCCAAAATGACCGATATCGATGGCGAAGTCGTCGCCTGCAAGCAATCTCGCGATCATCGTCGATAGCAGGGCGGAGACGACGACCGGCGTCAGGGTCAGAATGGAATAGGTGCCGATGATCAGCTCAAAGGCGTAAAAGGCGCCGGTCAACGGTGCGTTGAAGGCCGCGGCGATGGCGCCGGCAGCACCACAGCCGACGAGCATGCGCAGATCCGCGCGGCGCATCTGCATCTTGTAGCCGAACTTCGAGGCGATCCCAGCTGCGAGCTGCGTGTAGCCTGCCTCAAGCCCGACGGAGGCGCCGAATCCATTCGAGATCAGGTTCTGTACAGCGACAAGGATGCTGTCGGTCAAATGCATACGGCCGCCATGCAGTGCATTTGCTTCGATCGGGTCGACCATCGGCTTCTTGCGGGCGCGGGACATAGTGAAGATCATGAGGCCGAGCAGGATGCCACCAGCGATCGGGGCGAGCAGCAGCAGCGACTTGTCGTCGGCTGCAGCACCGCTTAGCCGGCCGTCGCCGGAAACCCGATAGATCAGCGTGTGCATGGCACGAGAGGTGAGGCTCATCGCTGTGACAACACAACCAGAGGTGACGCCGACGAAAGCGCCGGCGAAGATCAAGCCCAACTCGTGAACACGAGCCAAGGCACGCAGTCGACCGAAATTCCAACTCTTACGATTTATTGGTGAGCTGAAGGACTTAAACGGATTGTTCATGAGATGCTGTGTGGCAAATTCCGCAAATTGGTTCTTCTTACCACATAATCGGTCGGGAACTGAAAGCAAAGTCAGAGTTTTCCAGCGTTCCAATGGAAGTTTCAAGCATCCTGCGCTCAAACGCGGGATCGTTCGGACCTCGGCGCTACGCTCCGCGGTTATCGGGAAGTGCGCCGCCTAGGTATTTTCCGGCAGACACAGCATCCGCTTCGGTTTCCGATTAGCGGAAGGTGTGAGTTGCACTGCCTGCCCATCGCAGATCGGCCGGATGGATGCAACAGGCTACCAGCCTTTCGAGACGGTCAGTGTTCGAATCTGCGGAAGTAAGCGCGCGCGAATGCGGCAGCACTGCTGAAGCCGACTTGCTCTGCACTGTCTTCACTCTGGCTCCTTTGGACAGGTTCCGCCGGGCAATAATCAAGGAAATCCTTTGGTCAGGAGTGCCTCCCAAGCCGCGGCCACTCCAGATATTCCGTGCTGCTACAGGCGGCCAAATGCGCTGAAGCCTCGACTGCGGCATCGCAATGAAATCTGCCGTAGCCGTCTTTGGCTAATAGCGGCCGCGTGCGATTTGAAACAGCTTTTGTTTCGACCTCAATCTTCAGAATGGACTTGACCATATCCCCTCCAGGGGGATAGGAAATCAGCAACGCATTGATCTCCGAACCAACGTGGCCGGAGAATGGATTGCAGCGAGGTTTTTATGTTCACGACGATTAAGGATTGGCTGGGTTTCGGTGCGCATGACCACCATGCCGCTGGTCATTCCCATGGCGATGCAGGTGGGCACGGCCATACTCACGGGGTTGTCGATCCGAACATTGCAACTTCGGAACGGGGCATTTGGGCCATCAAATGGTCTTTCCTCATCCTGGCGATCACGGCTATCCTGCAGTTGATCGTTGTCTTCATATCCGGCTCGGTGGCGCTGCTGGCCGACACAATTCATAACGTTGGGGACGCGACCACAGCCATTCCGCTCTGGATTGCCTTCGTGCTGGTGCGGCGACCGGCGACAGCCAGGTTCAACTACGGGCTTGGGCGCGTCGAGGATCTGGCGGGGATGTTGATCGTCCTCATCATCCTGTTCAGCGCGATTGTCGCGGGCTATGAGGCCGTCAACCGTCTCATCCACCCGCAGCCGATCACACAGCTTGGCTGGGTTGCCGCAGCGGGCATTATCGGCTTCCTCGGAAACGAAATCGTGGCGATCTTCCGCATCAAGATCGGCCGTGAGATGAACAGTGCCGCCCTAATCGCCGATGGTTATCACGCCAGAACCGATGGTCTTACGAGCTTGGCCGTCGTTCTGGGCGCGATCGGCGTCTACCTGGGTTTCCCGCTTGCCGACCCGGTCATCGGGCTTCTGATTACGATCGCGATCTTCGGCATCGTCTGGCAGTCCGCTCGTGCCGTCATCACTCGGAGCCTCGACGGTATCGAGTTGGGCGTTGCTGATGAAGTCCGTCACGCAGCTGAACATATACCGGGCATCGCGAAGATCACCGATGTCAAGGCTCGCTGGCTTGGCCACAAGCTGCACGCTGATGTCACGATCGCAGTCGAGAACGACAAGACGGTCGCTGAGGCGAACGGCATCGCGCTTGCCCTTCGCGAGGAACTGCATGCCCATCTTGCACCGCTCGGTAGCGCGACGATCCAGTTCGATACGGCAGGAGCTTCAACCTTGGCCGCCAATCGCGGCGATCATGGACATCACCATGCCCCCGAACCGTTCGCGGTCAACTCCGCGCTGGCGACCGGGCTTCTGGAGATCATAGATACCCCGGATGGGGAGCGGATGCGGCTGTCGATCGCCAGCCATGCTCACGGCCTCCAGGCGATCGTGAACGTCAAACGACCGGACGGTGTCATCGAAACGCTGCCGCTGTCGCCGTCTGCGACTGATCATCATGCAATGCAGAACTCTGAAGCCCCGGCCGAACCGCACGAGTTCGATGCCGAACTCGTTTTGAAGGCAGGTGACAAGGTCGAAGTCCTTCCGTTCCGGATGGAGGAGCCGGACGGGCATCATCATTGAAATCGTCTGAGTTTCAGGAAAGCGACCCCTCGTCCGCCAGTCAAGTGCGCTACTGCGCAGGCTGTGGATCGGGTCCGAACCGGCGCTGCGATCTCCTATGCTTCTGGCGCGCAGGCAATTTCGGGCTCTGTTCGGAATTGCCTTTTTGCAGTCATGACATCAGTGCCCGCATCTCCCGTGCAACATTTCGTTAACCAGAAAGCCGCTATTTCTCAACCATGGGAAACGCCCTCAGCTCCGCATTTCGATATTGCCTGGCGCTCGCGCTTGCGCTTGCGCTGGTGTTCGCTTTGATCGGGATGGCGCGCTCGCATGGTCCGCTCGGCCCTTCAGGCACGGAAGTAGCGGATCTGGCAATCTCGGACGCTGAGGCTGCGGATCATGAGCACGGCGGCGACGGGTTTTCGTACGCGTCGCATTCGCATGGCCACAATCCAGCCGATCATACCCATGAAACGCCAACGAATATCCCGGTGTTTTCGCTCCCGATGCCGACCGTTCGCCAGAGCTGGGTACGTGCCCCTTCGATTTCCCGTGTTGCCGACAGCAATGTAAGATTGGAACGTCCTCCCCGCGTTTGACCGTCGTCGCCGTCCCTGCGGGGACACGCTATCTTCAGAACGACGGATCAATCATGCACATACCTCCGAACACAGGAAGCGTGCGGAAGATTTTCCTTCCGCGACGGTTCTTCCTATGGCTGCTTCTCCTGCTATCGCTGGCCTTTTTCGATTCGGCCATGGCTCACGGCGTCGCCGAGGGCGACAAGGGCTATATCCAGGAAATCACCGGGGCGAACATCATCCCCTTCATCTATCTGGGCGCCAAGCACATGGTGACCGGATACGACCATATCCTGTTCCTGCTCGGTGTGATCTTCTTTCTCTACCAGATGAAGCACATCGGCATCTATGTCAGCCTGTTCGCAATCGGCCATTCTACAACCATGCTGCTCGGTGTCTATTTCAACATAGGCGTCAACAGCTACATCATCGATGCCATCATCGGCCTATCGGTCGCCTACAAGGCGCTTGACAACATGGGGGCGTTACAGCGCTGGCTGGGATTTCAGCCCAATACCAAGGCTGCCACGCTGATCTTCGGCTTCTTCCATGGCTTCGGCCTGTCCACCAAGATCATCCAGTATGGAATCTCTCCCGATGGACTGGTGCCCAACCTTCTCGCCTTCAATGTCGGCGTGGAGATCGGCCAGCTTCTGGCGCTCGGCACCATTCTCATCGCCATGGGCTACTGGCGCAAAACCAAGAGCTTCTGGCGCCATACCTACGCGGCCAACGTCGTTATGATGGCCGCCGGCTTCGTGCTCGTCGGCTATCAGCTCACCGGTCTCGTCGTTACTCCCTAAGGATTCAAATCGATGTACAATACCGACTTTCCAACCCGCGCCGAGTTGCCGACTGCAGCCAGGCTCAAGCGTTCCACCTTCATTGCGGCCGCATGCGCCGGCGTTCTTCTGGCGACGGTCGTGCTTCCGTCCGAATATGGCATCGATCCCACCGGACTGGGCGGCATGGTCGGCCTGGCCGAAATGGGACGGATTAAGATGCAGCTCGCCTCGGAGGCGGCTGGAGACAAGGTAGCCGTCGCGCAGGCGGCGCCTGCCGTTCCCGTATCTCCCTCCAGCGTCCAGCTCGATCGGATCGAGGCACGGCTCGAGCAGGTCGAACGCCTGCTCAACGATCCGATTCGCCTGGCATCGTCAACGATGGCGAGCATACCCGAGGCGACGGTCACGACGGCAGGCGCAGATCCAGTTGTCGAACAGTCGGCCGAGACGGCAAATGCCAGGGTGGCTGCTGCCGTCGCGCCAGAAGAGAAGAACGACGAGATAACTCTGTTGCTCAAACCCGGCGAGGGCAAGGAAGTCAAGCTGGTGATGGTGGGCGGGGCGGAGGCTCGCTATTCCTGGTCGGCCAGCGGTAGCGTCGTAAATTTCGACACCCATGGCGAAGGTGCAGGCCGCACCATCAGCTACGACAAGGGCCGCGGGGTGGCTGGCGACGGGGGTGTGTTAAAAGCCGAGTTCGACGGGACCCATGGCTGGTTCTGGCGTAACCGCACGAGCGAACCAGTGACTTTGACGTTGCGGACAAATGGTGCGTACACCGAGATGAAACGTCCCGCACTGTGAAGGGCTGACCTGCCTGGCAGGCAAGCCATCAGGCTTCGGCGCGGGTCAAATGGCTCCGCGCCGAACCGGCGGGTGTGGCGATGTCGACGGTCGCAAAATCGGGTGATCAGGGCTGCTTTGTCGGTGCAGACGGCATCCCGCCTCAACGCCATGACCATCGGTCTTGTGCAGGCGAAACGGCAACGGCTGGACGGCCTGCCCAGGTTCCGGCAGTCGCCTCAGTAAGACGTCCGTCGCGAAGCCGCCGGTATTGACAGTCATCCTCTCTGGGGGGATACAGGAAGCCATGACAGAACATACACATGCCACCCATCCAGATATCGTCAAGCGGCTCAAACGCGCTCATGGACATCTGAAGAGCGTCATCGCCATGATCGAGAACGGCAAACAATGCCTTGACATCGCCCAGCAGTTATCCGCCGTCGAGAAGGCGATCGTCAACGCGAAGCGGACACTCATCCAGGACCATCTCGATCATTGCCTCGAGGAAACCGTCGGAGCGCTTTCACTGGACAAGCGGCAGGCCATCGACGAATTCAAGACCATTGCCAGGTACCTCTGAGCATTTGACCGATCTGCCGGCTTTTTTGGAGTGTTCGTGGCGATGGTCGTACATGACGATGTCCACGCATAGATCAGCGCGCGCCGGCCGCGCGAATTTATGACCGGCGCGTCGGCATCATGCGCCGGGCGTTGCGGTGATTGAGGCGGCTTCCGGTGCGTGGCCCCGCGTCAGGCCGACCATGCCAGAGTATCCCATATAAAGCGCGATCAGCAGCATGAGCACGCCAGACGCATAGGGAGCGCGCCGGGCGAAGGTACTGAACCCGGACCAACGCTTCTGTACATGGCGGACGCTCAAGGAAGCGAGGACACCAGCCGACACCATCGTTACGGCCAAGCCGATGCTGAAGCAGATCACCAGGACCGCGCCCAGCGAAAGTTGCTTGAGCTGAAGGCACAATAGCAGGACGGTGATGGCGGCGGGGCACGGAATGAGCCCGCCCGTGACGCCGAACAGAATGATCTGCCACGTCGTGACGTTCTGGTTCTTGAAACGACGCGCGATGTCGTTGGCATGCGCTCGGGCGTGCGCGTCCATATACTCGTCATCGTCGCCGACGATTAGGCCGTCGTGATGGTGTCCGTCTTCGCTGTAGGATACATCGTAGTCGTGAGTATGGTCGCCATGGCCGAGGCTCACTCGGGCGTTGAACTCGTGCGGCTCTGGAATCTCTTCTCGACTTTCGAGAAATCCGCCGTTGTCAGCAAAAGTGAACGCCTGCTTGGCGCCGCCTGCGCGTTCGGTCACGACCGTCACATCATTCGCGTGCCAGCCATGGCCGGTTTCGAAGCGGACGCGGAAGCGCGGCGGCACACCATCCTCAAACACTTCGAGTGCCATGATACCATGACCGGTGTCGATTTTACGGACCTCGTCGCCGTGATCGTGGTGATGGTCATGACGGTGATGATGTGCAGCTTCCAGTCTGGACTCGCGCCAAGTTCGCCACAACATCCACAGCGCAATCCCAATCACGATCACCGCCGAGGCGAGTTGGAAATATGGCTCTGACGTTTCGGCATTCATGCCTTGGCCGAGGTACTGACCGCCGAGCGCCACCACCCAAACGACGAGCGTGTGCGACAGGGCCGCCGCCAAACCGAGGAGGATCGCCTGCCAAACGGTACCACGAATTGCAACGATGAACGCCGCCATCATGGTTTTCGAGTGGCCAGGTTCCAGACCGTGCAGAGCGCCGAGGAGAATGGCAGTTGGGATAAACAGCCAGGCGTGGGCTGTTCCTTGCTGAAGTAGGTCAGTGAAGGACGTCATATGTGGAGCTTTCCGGGGTTCAGTCTCGCCTATAGAATAGGGGGGTATATTATTCGTTGTCAACTTTGAATTTTTGTGGCTTCATGTGCTAGGCAAGACGTTCAAACGTCCATTGTCCGTGAGGAGCATCCGCATGTCCCACAGCGTTCGCGAGAAGCAGAAGCTGGTTAACCGTGTTCGCCGCATTCGCGGGCAGATGGATGGCGTCGAACGGATGCTCGAAGATGAGAAGGGCTGCTCGGAGGTCATGCAGGTGATTGCCGGCGTGCGCGGTGCGGTGAACGGACTGATGGGCGAGGTGATCGAAGATCACATCCGGATGCACGTCGCGGCCGAAGGGCTGACGCAGAAAGAGCGTGACGAGGGAGCTGCCGAACTGATCGACGTCCTGCGCGCCTATATGAAATAGGAGAGATCATGCTGTTGGCAGACCATGAGGACTCGGGAAACAGATTGCGGGTTTTGCTCCTGCCCGCCCTAAGCTCGATTTCCACTCGAGAGGAAATGCAGCCTTTGGCCTGGCAGCTTGATAATGAATTCATTACGGAAACGCTCGATTGGCCGGGATTTGGAACGAATCCGCGCGCGCAAATCGACTGGACGACCGAGATTTTGTCCGATTTCCTTCGCGACAGCCTTCGGCGGCAAAGTCCGGCTGCCATCATCGCGGCAGGTCATGCCGCCGCCTATACTGTGCATGAGTTGGCGCAACGACCTGGAGGTGTGGTATGTTTGATCCTGGTCGCACCGACCTGGCGTGGACCGTTACCAACGATGATGGGCGGCAGAAAAGGTTGGTTCAGGCACATCGTTGGAGCTCTCGACAACAAAGTTGTCGGGCCGCTTCTTTACCGTTTGAACGTGAGCCAATGGGTCATTCGCAAAATGGCCCTTGAACACGTTTACAGCGATGCGGCCTGGCTGACTGACGCCCGGTTTCAATCCAAGATCGCCGTGACCAAGGGTGAAGGAGCGCGCCACAGTTCGGTTCGTTTCGTCACCGGCAGCCTCGACCGCTATGCCGACCGCGATTCCTTTTTAGAGGATCTCAGCCGGATTGTTTGCCCGGTTCTGATCGTCTACGGCGCCGAAACACCCCGCCGCTCCCGGCTCGAGATGGAGCTGATGTCGATGTTTCAGGACGTAACGGCGGTCATTCTGGAAAAGGGCAAACTTGCGCTGCATGAGGAATTTGCAAGCAGCGTCGCCGGAGTGGTCATGTGTTTCATCAACGCGAACCTGCGGAGCGACCCTCCGGCATGAATCTCTGAGCCACATTGCGGATTAAAGAACGATTTTGAAAATGAAGTTAGATTCACCCTGCACAGATATCTGCCAGTTCGATCCGCGCAACAAGTGGTGCCTAGGCTGTGGCCGAACGGTCCTGGAAATCAAAGACTGGCGGAAGTTGTCACCGTATCACCGAACCGCGCTCGCAAAGGAACTCAAACAGCGGGTGGAGAAAACGAGGCAACGCGCTCAAGCTGGGAAGGAAAAACCGGCTCAGATGGCTCGAACGTCAGAACGAGAGGAACAGAGAAGGGGCTCTCGATAAAGCTCACGGACGCTGTCGGTCAAGCGCCAGGGGCAGTGTTCCGGGTCAGTCGAGGATATGGGACGGCTGACGTAATTTTTTCGGGTTTGCTGGACCTAGACCATTACCGCTTTAGAAATGTTAGACGCGTGACCACAATAGTGGGAGAATAATTTTTGAATCTCACCCTGAGGCATTCTTTTTCTCCTGTGTCCGCTCACAGTGGGTCAAATGAAAGTCTCGCCTGTCGCCGGGATATCGATGGCCTGCGCGCGGTTGCGGTCACTGCGGTCGTTCTCTATCACGCTGGCATCCCCGGTTTCAGTGGCGGGTTTGTCGGTGTCGACGTATTTTTCGTCATCTCAGGCTTCTTGATGGCGTCGCTGATCTCCAGCGAAATCGCGCAAGGCGAATTCAATCTCGTACGGTTTTATGAGCCCCGCATCCGGCGGATATTCCCAGCATTGTTTGTGGTCCTGGCTGCATCTTCGGTCGCTGCGTGATTTGTCCTGATGCCGACCGAATTTGCGTATTTCGCGCGCAGCCATAAGGCCGAAGCTTTGTTCACATCGAATTCCAGTTCGAGAAGGAAAGTGGTTACTTCGACATCGGCGCCCAGATGAAGCCGCTGCTACATACCTGGTCACTTGCTGTCGAAGAGCAGTTCTATATCCTGTTTCCCTTGCTGCTGCTGGCCGTCAACCGATTTGCGCGACGGTGTGCAGCGCTGATCTTGACAGGGTTGTTGTCCGTATCGTTCGCGGCCAGTACGTGGACGCTGTCCTGGTCGGAGCCCGACGTTTTGCACCGGTTACTGATCGTCGTCATCATGTACTGTCGTCCAGACGGTCTGGATAAGCAAAACGATGAAATAGAACGAAACAAACAGGATGATGGCTGCGATCGCATAGTGGACGTTCTCCATCAGCTTGGGGTGATGCCTCTCAACTAACTCGCCCATTTTGTAGACGATGATCATCAGAGCAGTGAGCACTCCTGCCAGGAGGAACGGCCAGACTTTTTTGACGAGCATTGCTATGGCCCTGAGCATCTGAACCTCCCTGAAGGACAAGCGGCCGGCTTTTGGATTTCTGGTTTTATCGGTTCACCTGTCCGAGGCGCATGGAGCGCGCGAAACATGAGCGTGAAAGCCATCCTATCGTTGAGCGATTCGGTGCTCGTTACGAGCGGCACTCCACACCTCGCGTGCCGCATCCGCATTCATCGCGGCAATGGCGATGCCGACAACGAGGTCGGGCCAAGCGGAACGCCAGACGAAGGCGGTCACAAGGCCCGCGGCTATGATGGCGATGTTCGCAAACGCATCGTTGCGAGCGGAAAGAAATGCGGCGCGCGTCAGACTGCCGCTGTGATGGCGGTAGCGCGTGAGCATCAGCGCGCACGAGAAGTTGACGACGAGTGCGCCAAGGCCTGTCAGCGCCAATGACAGCGGGTCTGGCGCAACAGGGATCATGAACTTCTGCCACGCGGTCCAGATGGTTGCGATACCCGGCACCAGCAGGATGCCGGCGAGCGCCATTCCGACACGGGCGCGATTATATGCGCTCCAGCCAAGTGCGATGGCGATCAGGAGATTGATGGAGGCGTCTTCCAGGAAATCGACACTGTCGGCGAACAGGGAGACCGAACCGATCGAAAGTGCCACCAGGAACTCGATCCCGAAATAACCGAGATTGAGGAGCGCCACATAGATGACGATCCGCTTCAGACCTTGCCCCATGAACACGGTCATCGTCAGTCCTTTGGTTCTGGTGGCTTGGAGGTGCTGCTGCGTGTCTCCTCGTGCGCCTCGAACACCCGCTTGGCGAAGGTGTCCAGCAAAGTCTCGCAATCTTTCAGCCGCTCTTGGGACTCCGGTGCGAGAGCGGCACCGTAAAAGTCGAGTTTCGCGATCTTTTCGAGCCACCCCTGCAGTTTCTTCAAATCGGCATCATTCTCTTCAAGTTCCGCATAGGAGAATTTCCCGATCGCCGTTTCCTTGGCGATCTCCTTTTCGAAGTCACCGCAACGCTCAAGGAATTCATGATAATGCTCGTCACGATCGGCCTTGAAACGGGCAATTACCTTTTCTTGCTGACCGAGGTCGGCAGCGGCAGTCTCCAGAATGACGGCCTCTCCGCCCATCCCAACAATATCGTTCTCGAGCATCTTGAAGCGGCGGAGATGTTCATCCGTCTTGGGCAGCATGCAGACGCCGTTCTGCACATAGACGGCCCCCATGCCCTTGATCTTGCGCCAAAGAGCAACCCGCTTTGTTGCAGGGTCTGACGGGACTTTATAGGTCAGCAGTAGCCATGACATCTCAATCATGGCATTTTAATAATGTAACGATTGTTTTACCTCAATCGTAACGGCTCTTTGAGCTGCGCCATGAATGAGGTACCGCTCCCCCCTTAGCGGGCTATTCAGGCGAGCTACGAGCAGATGAGATCAGCGAGTTGTCAAGTCGCGATTGTTGTGAGGAAAGGCAATCTGCAGCACGCCGTTTCGGCTGCAGTCAGAAGCGCTGGCTTCGTGATTCACGGATGATGAAGGTATGCAAAAGCTATAAGCGCCGCTGATTCATCCCATATTCGCAGGAGCAGCTTTGGCCCTCTGTAAAAGTGCGGTCAGGCTGAGGTCTGTCATTATTGCAATGACAAGACTGATCCGATTTTCACTTCGTTGACCCAGAACGCAAATTTTATCATGATCAAATCATCGAATCGCGGATATGTTCCGCTGACAAATTGGGCCGATGCGAATCCTGATCAAAATTCTCGTTGCGATTATGTTGCTGGGGGCATTCGATGGCCCTTGTGCTGCGGTCGTCTTCGAGCACGAGCACATCGATCAGGCTGCTGAAGCCGGGCTGGTTAACTCTTCGGAAACCCATCATCGCCTCGACAGCCGGTACATTGCCGGATCGCATTGCCAACAATGCGGCATCATTGTTCAAACCTCTCAGCTCACAGCCCAGGATCCCGGTGGTACTAGGTTCCATCAGCCGGCGTCCGACACCCTCTCGGATAAAATTAGACCTGTCGAGCAACGCCCACCCATTTCCCGGATCTGACTTTCTTACTGCTTGAAATTCAGATTAAGGGGAACCGCATGGCCTTGCATGGGTCTAATTTCGCAGCCGTGACTATTGGCTCGCGCGTTTTGGCGAGCGTCTTCAATTGGCAAAATATCACATGCCGCAGCGTCTACCGGTTCGCGCTGCTTTGTATCGTCACTTTCTTGGGCGGCTGCGTGCAAATGTCGCTCGATGATCTCGGGGAAGCATCTCGTGAGATACCACCGAGGCTACTAGCTGCGATACAAGCGAAAGGCATGACGCCGGATAGCCCGGTCCTTGTCCGTATTTTCAAGATGGAGAGCGAACTAGAGGTCTGGAAAATCGACGGCAGCGGGAAATACGCATTGCTCAAGATCTACCCGATGTGTCGCTGGTCGGGAAAGCTCGGGCCAAAGACGAAGACCGGTGACCGGCAAGCGCCGGAAGGCTTTTACAGGGTATCGCTCGCCGGCCTTAATCCCAAATCGGAATTCTACCTCTCCTTCAATCTCGGCTACCCTAATCGGCTGGAGGCTGCTCTAGGCTACACAGGGGAAGCTTTGATGGTACATGGAGCATGTTCCTCGTCCGGATGTTTTGCGGTCACGGATCAGGGCGTCGGCGAAATTTATGCCGTGGTGGAGAAAGCGCTGAAAGCAGGCCAGCCTGCGTTTCAGGTACAGGCTTACCCCTTCCGCATGACTCCCGAAAATCTCGCCGCGCATCGCGATGATCCGAATCTTCCTTTCTGGAAAAACCTGAAGGAAGGCTATGACGTTTTCGAGGTTCGACGTCGCGAGCCTAAAGTCGGAGCTTGCAGCCGAAAATACGTTTTCGATGCTCAGTTCAAAGACCCCGACCCCGGTAGTCCCCTCGACACGTGCCCGGAGCGGGTCGACCTAGCCGATCCGGCGGTTGTCGCGAAAATGCAGGCCGACAATCAGAAATACCAGCAGTTGGCGGAGAAGATCCTCAAGCCGCTGGCCTATCAGGACGGCGGGATGCACCCCAGTTTCCGTGCTCTTCTGAAGCAGAATGGCAACATCAAGCTCGCGGAGAAAGTCTCAAGCATCAAATATCCGGTCAGTCGGCCAACCGCCGCTTTGGCCGATCCCTTTGATGGCAAGCAATAGCGAATTTGTCGGTACGCACGCTACGATCTTTTGACCGTTCACACTTGAAAGCGATAACATAATGCGCGTTGTGATACTT
This sequence comes from Rhizobium sp. NPDC092011, assembly GCF_044756305.1. Taxonomy (NCBI): domain Bacteria; kingdom Pseudomonadati; phylum Pseudomonadota; class Alphaproteobacteria; order Hyphomicrobiales; family Rhizobiaceae; genus Rhizobium; species Rhizobium sp. NPDC092011. The sequence continues at coordinate 167,973 of NZ_JBIVSO010000001.1, read as the reverse complement.
GCTGCAACTGCAACAACTCTTGGTGCGTACGCGCGCACCGCCGCTTCGGTTTCACCATCCTTAGTTCTGTATCGGAAACGGCAGCAACGGTGGCTGTCAAAGAATACCGTCCAATACAGGCCCGTCGCAGTCCGGGAGGGCATGAAGTAACGCTGTTGCTTGGCGACCATCGTTTGGCAACACGGAAGCCCATATTCCAGGTCGCCAAGGCAAGACGACGGAGTCGTCGGACGGCGCCAATCATCTCTGTCTTTTTCCCAATGAAGGCACATTGCCTTGCTTTTTCGCTTCGCCACCGGGCTTCCAAGATCGTGGCCAGCCTCCCAAGCTTAGCTTCCATCTCTTGGCCACAATCATACCGCTTTTGATTCGCAGTCGGTGACTTTCTAACTAGGGGGACGGATGAAGCGGTTCTTATTTGTCTGGGGAATGTCGCTCTGTTTGACGACCCCAGCGGCGGCCGACCAATATGACGGCATCTATCGTGGATTGGTGGCGGCCGCTTACAGCCACATGGAAACCGCTTATCGGTGCCGAACACTGATCGGCTTGTCGGATTATCGAGACGCCCGCGTGACGGCCGAAAACAGTTTACGGCTGAGCGGCATGCCGACGGACATAGCCTTTCACGCCGTCGAACGAATGGTGACGAAGATGCAGGCGACTCAACCCCGGGAATTGCGAGCATTGTCATTGGCGGATTGCTTCATCCATCTAAGAACCACGCAAACCAATCTTCTTGCCCAAGAAGGTAAGATGCAGTCCTATTGGCAACGGCAATAATTTGGCAGGACGGCCTGTAATGGCCCGATAGAATGTCTGGCCGCGAAGCGGCGTGATTACGCGGAGCAACGAAATATGGTAACGTAAACACCTCACTTGTCTTGGGAGGGGTAAATGCGGGGTCGAGCTATTTCTTTGGCGATAACCGCTATCTCTCTGTGTTTCTCTTCAGTCCTCGCTGCCGAGAGATTGCCTTTTCACACTTCTCGTTTTCCTGGTGACGTTACGGTAAACCTGACCGTGACGTCACTGCATGCGTCATCGGGCGGTGGTTACGATTACGATGTGACCATCGGATTGATGGAAACCGACGCGGCCGGCGCTATTAAGTTCATCGATGCAACTAACCATGGCGCGCGGGTAAAGTGCCTTCCCAGCAGGATTTTGATCGGTGGCGTCGCTTATATCCCTGCAAGGGGGGCTCGCGGTTCCGACTGGAAGGAAGACCTATGGGAGTCGGTCTGTGCTCCTCCGGTTTCCTGATTGAGCGGCGTCAGTTCATCGGCAGCGGCCACTTACAGAACCGGATATTCGCCATCCAGATGGCGATTTGACACCCGTGGGGTCATTGTCGGTCCGCTCAGATAGGCGATGTCGATGAGTTCCTTGCGCCCTTCGAGCTTTACATTGTCTTTTTGAAGCCACCGCTTGCCATACTGAGCGCCTGGAACTTGATCCATCATTGCTGTTGAAATCACCAGTGGCGACCGGAGCTTCTTCGCGACCGATTCCAGTCTTTGGGCAACATTCACAGCGTCGCCGATAACGGTGAATTCATCATGGAAGCCGCTTTCAAGGACGCCGCCGATAACCGTGCCATAGTGAAGACCGATGCCTGTCTCCAGAGGTGGGCCGCCTTGCTCAATATTTGCAAGGCGCCATCGATCGAGTGCAGCGGCCAACTCCACGGCGCATGCCAGCGCGCGGTGAGCGTCGTCAGGCTGTGGCTTTGGTTGACCAAATACGGCCATCACCCCGTCGCCGATGAATTTGTCCACCGTGCCGCCGTGGGCGAACACAGTGCCCGCTACAATCCGGCGATATTCCGCAAGGACACGGGCAAATTCCCGCGCGTCGGCAGTCTCCGAATAGCTGGTGAAGTCTCTGATGTCGACGAACATGATCGCTGCATTTCGGCGCTCGAGGTCGAGCACAGCACTTGCATCCTGAAGATCGGAGACGATGGTCGGCGAGAAGAAACGCGATAGGTTCATCCGCCGCTCTTCGATCTTCAGCGCATGCTTGCGCGTGCGATCATGGTCGAGTGCCAACAGATAGACCGCCAGCGCCGTAAAGCCGAAGCTGATCGTTAGTATCAGGTCCTGACTGAAGAAATTGCTCAGCAGAGAGCCGTTCGCACTAGTATGGTGCCGATATGCCATGATCGCCAGCATCATCAACCAGGACGTAACCACGATAGTAGAGAACAGAATGATAAGACGGCGATCGAGCTTGAGCGCGATGTGATTGAGGAGGATGAAGGCAACGACGAGGCTCGACGTCGTAAGGTTGTGGTTGTCGGTGATCGGGCTGGCTAGGATGTGCTCGTAAAGAACCACCACCACCAGGACGGCGTCGAGGGCGACAAATGCTGCTTTCACGCTTTCCCGGTTCGGAAAATGTGCGGCAACGATGACCGAAGCGACGCTGATGCCCAGATAGGCAAGGCTCACCGTCATGTGGATCGCGAAACTGGATTGGCTGTCGCCGAAGACCAGGCTGGCGAATAAGATTGAAAGGGCAACGAATCGCAGCGAGGCGGATCGAAGCTCGCGGACGGAATCGCTATCTCCAAGCGGTGATTTCTGGTTCATTGTCTTGGTTCTGAGATATGAGATTCAACTGAAACCAGGCGTGGCCGGGCACCGTGAGAGCCCGGCCTGGAGGCGTTATTTCACCTGCGTGATCGTGAGCTTGCCGTTCACCCGCTCGGCGACGAACTCGATGTTTGAGCCCTGCTTCAGCTTTTCGAGAAGGGCAGCATCCTCGACCCGGAACACCATCGTCATGGCGGGCATGTCGAGGTTCTTCAGCTCTTCATGCTTGACGGTGACCTTCTGGGCCTTGTTGTCGACCTTGTTGACCACGCCCTTGGTGAACTCCTGGGCGAACGCGTCAAATGCCGAGATGAAAGACAGCGTAGCGGCAAGGGTGATCTTGATTGCGCTATTCATTTTTTGGCTCCTGGGATTGGGAGTTACTTAGCTGCGACCGTGACGTCGCCGTGCATGCCGGCGTCGTAGTGACCGGGAACGAGGCAGGCGAATTTGAACTGGCCGTCTTTCGTGAACTTCCAGACGATCTCACCGGATTGACCCGCCGCCAATCTGATTGCGTTCGGGTCGGCGTGCTCCATTTCCGGGAACTTCTCCATCACTGCCTTGTGCTCGAGGATCTTGTCCTCCTGGTCGAGCACGAATTCGTGGTCGACGGTGCCAGCGTTCTTGATGGAGATTTTGACCGTCTGTCCCTTGCGAACGTTGAAGACCGCTGGAGCGAACAGCATTTGGCCGTCTTCGGTTTCCTTCATGGTCACACGGATTGTCTGCGTCGCCTTGGTCTTGTCACCAGGTTCACCGACGGCGAGCTTTTCGTCATGGCCCCCGGCATGGCTTCCGGATGCGAAAGCGGGGCCGGCGAGCGCTGCGAGCATGATTGCGATTGCGAGATTCTTCATTTGAGATCCTTTGTGGTTGGAAATATCTGGTGTGGTTGGGGAATATCCGGCCGTCATCCGTTGGTTGGCTTCGGGGTAATCTGGGTCTTGGCGTCTTTCGCTCTGGTCTGGTCCGGCAGTTCGCCGGTCCATTCCCAAGCCTGCGTTCCGGGCGGGTTTTCGTACCAACCCGGATCGGAGTAGTCGCCCGCGGAGATACCTTCGCGGACCTTCACGACCGAGAACATGCCTCCCATCTCGATGGGGCCGTGCGGACCCCAGCCGGTCATCATGGGGACAGTGTTCTCGGGTATGGGCATTTCCATTGCGCCCATATCAGCCATGCCCTTGGTGCCCATTGGCATGTATTCCGGTTGAAGCTTTCGGATTTTCGCGGCGAGCTTTGATTTGTCGGCACCGATGAACGTCGGAATGTCGTGTCCCATGGCGTTCATCGTATGGTGCGACTTGTGGCAGTGGATTGCCCAGTCTCCCGCATATTTCGCATCGAATTCGTAGGCCCGCATGGCGCCCACGGGTATGTCGATGCTGACCTCCGGCCAGCGTGCTTCCGGCCGAACCCATCCGCCATCCGTGCAGGTCACCTCGAAGTCGTAGCCATGCATGTGGATCGGATGGTTGGTCATCGTCAGGTTGCCGACGCGTACGCGCACGCGGTCGTTCTTCGAGACGACAAGCGGGGTGATGTCCGGGAAAACGCGGCTGTTCCAGCACCATATGTTGAAATCGGTCATTTCCATGACGCGTGGCACGTAGGAGCCGGGATCGATGTCGTAGGCGTTGAGGAGGAAGACGAAGTCGCGATCGACCCGCATGAACTTCGGATCCTTCGGATGGATGACGAAGAAGCCCATCATGCCCATGGCCATCTGCACCATCTCGTCCGAATGCGGGTGGTACATGAAGGTGCCAGATTTCACGAGATCGAACTCGTAGACGAAGGTCTTGCCGACCGGGATATGCGGCTGCGTCAGGCCGCCGACGCCATCCATGCCCGACGGGAGGATCATGCCGTGCCAGTGGACGGTGGTGTGTTCCGGTAGTCTGTTGGTGACGAAGATACGCACACGATCACCCTCGACCGCTTCGATCGTCGGACCCGGCGACTGGCCGTTGTAGCCCCAGAGATAGGCCGTCATGCCGTTGGCCATCTCACGCTCGACGGGCTCGGCGACAAGATGGAACTCCTTGACGCCGTTGTTCATGCGGTGCGGCAACGTCCAGCCGTTCAGGGTGACGACGGGCTGATAGTCCGGCCCCGAAACCGGATGGACGGGCGGCTGCATATCAGCCGAAGCCATGGAGGGTGCGTCGGGCAATCCCATAGCGGAGGTTTTGGTCCAGGCGCCGGCCGCGAGCAATGCCGCCCCAGCTCCGAATAATTGTCTTCTGTTGAACATTGAAGTTTCCTTTCTACTCGTCGGAGCCGGAGGCCGAGGCGGTTTCCGCAGATGCCGAGGACGATCCGCCGCCATAGATGGCGGGCACAAGGTTGGCCTCCGCGAGCCAGAAATCGCGTTTGGCGTTGACGGAGAGCAGGATGGCGTTGATCTTCTCGCGCGTGTCGGTAAGCAGCTCGAAGGTATTCGTGATCATCCCGTTGTAGGTCAGGAGCGACTGCTTCTCGACTCTGGTACGTAGCGGCACGACATTGTTGCGATAGTGACGCGCGATATCCAGGCTCGAACGGTAGGCCTGATAGGACGATCTGGCTTCCGAGCGGACATTCACGGCCTTTTCCGCGAGCTTGTTCGCCGCTCGCATGTAAGCCAGCTCTGCCTTCCTCATCCGGGCCTTGCCGCTATCGAAGATGGGAATGGCAAAACCAATCTCCGCCGAACCGGTAAACTCGGTCTTCTTGCGGCCGTCCTCGCTGCTGCGCTCAGCTTCAAGGCCGGTCAGGAGTTCCAGATCAGTGACGTAGCGGGTCGCTTCCGTCAGACCGTAGGAGCGAGCTGATGCCTCGAGCTCCAGCTTCGCGCCCCTGAGATCGATGCGATTGCCAAGGGCATCTGCCTCAATCGTGTCGCGGTCGGCTATTGTTTTGGGAAGCGGTGGCAGGCTGTTCGGTATCTGATATTCCATATCCGAACCCCACAGCCCCATCAGCCGGGTCAACTCCTCCTTGGCGAGCCTTGCCGCCAACCGTGCCTTGGCTGTTTCTGCGGCAAGTTCGGCCACAAAGGCATGTTCGCGGGCCTGCGGGCCTTTCGCCATTGCCCCGGTTTCACCCAGTTTCTCCGCCAGTTCCGAGGCCGCGTCGGCAGCGATTTGCGCGCGCTGCAATTGCCCGACATTCTCATATGTAGCGACAACGTTGATCCAGGCACGCCGCGTTTCGGCAGCCAGCCGAAGGGTCTGGATTGCTGCATTGAGTTGCGCCTGCCGGAAACGCGTATCCGCAAGTTCGACGTCACGTCTCTTGGTGATGAGCGCGAGAATATTCGTCGCGATCGCTCCTTCGATCGTCCTGAACGCTTCAAGCTCCGGCGTGCCGATGCCTTTCAGGCCGACGGACACGGTCGGATTGAGCAGCATGGTCGTCTGCCATGCGTCGGCCGCGCCGTCGCCGAGATCCGCATAGGCAGCCTGAAGGCCCTTATTGTTAAAGAGTGCGATCTGGACCGCGGTTTCGACATCCAGCGTCTTCTTGCGAGACAGGAGAGCCTTGACCTGTGCGGATAACGCCTTCGCCTGCTGCTGATTTTGAATCCAGACAGCGTCCTTGGCAGTCACGGATTTGGCCGTGGCGGAAACGGTAGCAAAGCCGGCTTCCTTCTTGGCATATTCGGCACTGCTGACGCAGCCGCCGAGGATCGCTGGAAATACGGCAATTGCCGCAAGCTTTCTGATCGCGATCATGATGCGTCTCCATTGGCCGGAGACTGCCGATCATTCTGCTGGCGCCACGGTTTGGGATCAATCGGCTTGCGCGGGACATAGCCTGAAACAGGGGAGCTATATCGGATGGGAGCGGCAGATTGCGCCTGTTCGACATCCGATGATGCGACGACATCGGGTGGAAGCGTGGATGTGCAGCCGCCCACGAACAGGGGCAGCCCCACCACGAATATGGAAGGTCTCATCTATGAAAATCCGAATAAGTGACAGCTATGACACGCGCGCCCTAAAGCGGGCACGCGGCCGACTAAACCCGAGTAACCGGGCGCTTTGTCACTTAGATATTCGGAGGACGGTCGAGGGTCGGCAGTTCGCCGAAGGTTCGTTGATCGTCAACGAACTGTCTGACTGAGGTCACGACAGGCCCGCCGACATTATGGCCGTCGCACATAATGCCAAAGCCGCCGCAGAAATCCTTGCAGCATTCCTGCTTGACGATCTTGGCGTCGTCATCGTCGCTATCGGCAGCGCCGCTATGCGCGTGACCGCGATCAGAGGCTTGGGCGACGTCGTGCTCGCCATGCTGCATTGGCGACGACACGCTCTTCTCCAGATCGGGAACGATCGTGCCGTGCATCGCAGCGCTGGCGTAGGACATATTGTATCCCGCCAGTGATACGACGATCACCAGCCGCACAAGAAAGAGCATTTTGCTCAGTGCGATTCGATACATATTGCCCATGTCCCTCCAGCTACAATCAAAAGCGGCCGGTTTCAATGACAATATAACTCCACGTGATTCGCGTCGAATATGTGACGGCAGTCGGCAAATCATCGTTTGGCGAAATCGCAGCGAATTCTTGGCTCGATTCCATCGGACGTCGTCACGTCGCGTGCGCCAATCGGTCAATTCGCCGACCTTTCATTGGCGGCCACCTGCATCGCCTTCTTGCCGGCCAGCAGATCGTCCAGCCTTTGACGTTCGGTCTCGAATTTTGCAAGAGCATCGCCCGATAGCGCCTTGCCGCCCGGCAGGCGGACCTTGAGCGGGTCCACTTTCGTGCCGTTGACGATAAGCTCATAGTGTAGATGCGGACCGGTCGATTCTCCACTTGTTCCCACCCAACCGATGACTTGGCCCTGCGCGACCTTCGCGCCCGTTACCACACCCTTCGCGATGGCGCTTTGGTGATTGTAGGAAGTGACATATCCGTTCGGATGTCTGATTAGCGTCTGATTGCCATACCCACCGGAATCCCAGCCTGCCTTGACGACGACGCCGTCACCCGCCGAAAGGATAGGCGTGCCGCTGGGTGCTGCCCAGTCAGCGCCGGTGTGCATTCTTGCGAAGCCCAGGATCGGATGTCTTCGCATTCCGAAACCGGACGTGAACACCCCGTTCGGCACGGGATTTCGGATCAGAAAGGGACGGGTGCTCTGCCCGTGTTCGTCATAATAATCGATCGAACGATCGGTCGGGTCCTCGAAGCGATAGCGCCTTATGGTCCTGTCTCCAAACCGCGCTCCGATGTAAAGCAAGGTCGAGGCGTCGCTCGCCGACCCGTCGGCATCTTTCACAGAAAAGAAGGTTTCCAGCGTGTCCGAGGGTTTCAGTTGCGCCTGAAAATCGATGGAGCTTGCCAGGAGTTTTACGACAGAACCCGTCATTTCCTTCGTCATGCCATAATAAAGCGATGCGCGGTAAATTCCGTCGTAGACGCTGGTCAATTCCTCGCCGTCAGCCGGTGGCTGCCCCGTGTCGTCCAAGCTGCCCGACATCGCCAGGCTCGTGTCAGGCTCATTGCCTCGAACGAACAGCCCAGCGTCGTTGCGGGCGACGGTCAGGAGATGTTGGTGTCCGCGATAGAGGCTGGCGCGGACAATCATTTTTTGCGCTCCTGTCTGCAGCACGCCAACACGCAGGATATCTCCTGTGCTATGGGTAAAGCCGTCGAAGGCTGCAGACACCTGGTCGGATTCATCCTCTCCATATCCTGCGGTTCTCAGCGTCTCCGCCACGTCATTCCTGTGTGTCATCGCAACCACGTTCTCGGCGAACTGCGACGATGTCGCACTTAGCCGCTGCGGTAAGGAAGTGGTCATATTCTCCTCCAAGATCCGCGCCGTCGGCCGATCGGAAAAGTCGAAATCTTCCGCGTCCGCAAAACGACGCGGATCAATGTAGGCAAGGTTTGTGACGCTGTCGGCGCTGCCGGCTAGCAACGATCCGTTTGTGCGGACATTTTCCTCCGCTTCCTCCTCGGACAGCGAGGCAGTCATGACGAGGGAGGCAGGGTTGGAAAACGATGTGGTCTTAAACGTCACCTGGGTTTCGACATCGGAACCATAAAGTATGTCCCCATCGATGTGTCGTTCGGTCGAAGAGTTGCTAGAGGCAAAAATCGAAAGAGGGTCGAATTTGGGGTAATCGGTGGAGATCGGGTGGTTCGTGGCCAGCTCCATGCGGAGATGCGCAAATGGTTGTCGCTTCACAATCTGCCGGTCCTGATCATGGGATACCGTCGGTACGTCGATGATCGTGCGATCTGCGACCTTCGTTATAAGTGTGGTCTCTAAGACTCTTCCTGCTTTGATTGCGATTTGCATTTGTGATCCACTGCGCGCGGGACCCCGTAGCGACAAAGCTTCGACCGGAAGCGTCGGGCTGGAGTAATTGTGAATGGCCGCAAAGAGGGCCAATCCCATCAGGATGCTGCTTGTAAAGCCGGTCAACACCGTGCCCACAAGCCAGCGGATCGAGACTTCTCGCCTTTCGACAGGTCGACGACCATCGGCCGAAATAGGGGGAGTTGTCCCCAGCGAACGCAGAATGCGGCTGTGGTTGGCAATCAATGTGAGGACCGTCCATGGCTGTCGTGCTACGCTTCCCGACTTGCGATAGCGGAGCGGATGACATTGGATCGATCTGGCGGACCGGGCGGAGTAAGTCGACCGCCAGCGCAGATCGGTGCACGCGAAAGCCATACTGGCGAACAGTTCGGCTCTTTGGCTCACAGGAAAGTACGAGGATGTACAATTGCGATGGATGCGGTGCCGCAATTCCGCTTCGCCGACTGTCCTGTGAGATCACTCTTACAGCGAAACGCGCGGCGGCTCCGCGTCGACAGTGGCGTCCAAGCCGTTCCCGCCAGGCGATAACAAGACAAAATAGGCTTTTCCGGTTCGCCGTCTGACAGATATGCCGAGGCTTGCGATTGGAAATTTTGCCGAGTCGCAATGCGGCGTGGCTTGAACCGAATGATCTTGTGCGTGCGAGGCACGTTGCCATTGGACATCGGCAGTCAGGGATTTTTCCGTCGACGAGGCGATTGTCTCGGCTCGCGCATGCTGTTGATGCTCGATTGCGGCGTCGCACGGAGCCGACGTCGCTACCGCGATCAACATGAGAAAAATCAATCTGACCAGCAATTTCATGTCGCGTTCGATAAAGGAGAGCGTCCAACTATCCATCCGGTTTTCTGAGAGATAGCGAAATCAGATTGTCTCTACGGGCATAAATTCGAAGATTTTAGGGCAGGAATATGTATTTTGGGACAATCCCCAACTATATTTGCCCCACGATCCAGAGGTGTTGATTAAAGCGTGGCTCGGTTGAGCTAGCCCGACGACAGTGCATGAGCGCTGAATTAGTTATATAATCGCATCGGGCAGCCGCTGCGGGAACTGCAAGAATCCGGACGGAAAAGGAACGACGGGAGTAATGGTTTTTTCGGCCCTCACGGGTCTATTTTTGATCGCATTCGCGGCAGCCACGATCTTTCCGATGCAATCGGAAGCCGCATTGGTTGGTTTGATCCTTACCCAGAAATTTTCTCTGTTCACGCTTGTGGCCGTCGCCTCTATCGGCAACACGCTCGGTAGTATCACAAATTGGTTTCTCGGTCGGGGGATCGAGCACTTCCGAGATAGGCCCTGGTTTCCTGTCAGCGCTAAGGCGCTGGATCGATCATCCCGCTGGTACCTTAAATACGGCAAATGGTCGCTTCTTCTGTCATGGATGCCGCTCTTCGGTGACGGACTGACGGTGGCTGCCGGCGTTCTGCGGGAGCCTTTGCTGCCCTTCGTCGTCCTCGTGTTTGTCGCCAAGACGGGACGCTACATTGTCCTGGTGCTCGCAACACTAGGGATTGTCGGATGACTGCCGTGTTTGCGCAAAGATCATCCGGTCTACGGTATCGTCGCGCAGGACGAGCGTGTGCCAGGCGGCGGCCGCCAGGTGGAGCCCCATCATCCCCAGAATAATCCTGGATCCGATGACGTGATAGGGAGCAATGCCGAACCAGAAATAGCTTGCCACGAATCCCATCGTCGCCTGTCCGATGATTGCGGCGTAGAAGGCGTGATGCATCACCTTGGAGAGCGCCTTAACCGGCGAAGTAGCACGTCTGTCCGGCAGGGGAGGCCACAGGAGACGGACGGCTAGCCGCGCACCCATCAGCATGCCGATGGCGATTCCGAGGTAATTGTGGAGATGGTGCTGGACGATATCCCAGGGGTCGGGCGTCATTCCCATATGAACCGCGTGGTGCGTCCGCTCGATGCTTCCACCCGTCAGGTACTGCAGCGGGATAAATACGGCGATGAGCCAATGAAGCCCAATCTGGGTGCGGGAATATCCTTGTTTCATGGTTTTGTCCGGCCATGTGGTTGGGGTGGTCAGCAGATCTACCAGAAGCCAGTTAAGACATCGCTGTCGGGCCGCTGAGAATTTGAGCGATTGTTGCGGCGGGATCGGGCGGCGCCGTTGGAACAATCATGGGGGTAAATGGTTCAGGAGTGGAAGGGAAAGCCAGCCCAATGTCGCTTCGAAGAATTTTTGACTTTGTAAGGATCCTCGCGATTGTATCCGCCGTGTTCGTCGACATGACGGTGATGACGGACGCCTTGGGCGCGGCTGGCCATAGCTGTTCGATCGAACGGCAGGGCATGCACGAACCGTGGCCGGGCAACGTACCGCAGTCCTGCTGTGGAGCGATCGGCCATTGCTGTCCGCTGCTTCTCGACTTCGTCGTTGATGGGCCGCTCGTACTCAAAACGGAGAATCTGTTCGCTAGAATTCTCACGGGTGACGCGCTTCTACTCGTCAGGCCGATAGACCCGCCCCCACGATTTTCCTTTGCTTGAGCTTCGTTCGAACTCAAACTCGAAAGGAAATCGAAATGAATATTTTAAACAGGATCACAACGATCGCGGTGACCATCGTGGCTTTTGGGCCCACAGCGGCATACGCGCAGACGGTATATCCAGAGAAATGTAGGTCTGCGGACATGCAGATGTCCTCGGGCGGAATGCAGATGCCTGGTGAGATGGCCGACTACCAGAAGGCCACCATGGACGGCATGAAGGAGATGGACGCCAACATGATGCAGGGCATGATGAAGAAGGACGCCGACCTGTCCTTCATCTGCGGCATGATCGCCCACCACATGGGCGCGATCTCCATGTCACAGGTCGAATTGAAGTATGGCAACAACAAATGGGCCAAGGAAAAGGCCAGCAAGATCATCGATGACCAGACGAAGGAAATCAAGGAGATGACTGGCTGGCTCGACAAGGAAGCCAAGTAAAGGAGGCATTCCAATGCATCACATTTCAGCCCAAATGAAGACGTGCATCGACAACTGTCTGGCGTGCTACGGCGAATGCCTGTCGACTGCGATGGGTCATTGTCTTGAGGCGGGCGGGGAACATACCAGGCCACCGCACTTCACGCTGATGGTTGCGTGCGCCGAAATCTGTCGAACGTCGGCGCATTTCATGTTGATCGGCAGTGATCATCATAAGCACGTTTGCCGTGAGTGTGCAGAAATCTGCCGACAGTGTGTTGCCGACTGCGAGCGGCTCGGCGATATGCAAGCCTGTGTTCTAGCTTGCCGCCGTTGTGCGGAAAGCTGCGAAAAGATGGCGGCCTGACGCAGATCGCATGGGAGGGTGTTCGCGCCCTCCCATGCGACTTTTCAATCAAAGGAAATTGGGACCGACTGCAAGGTTCGGCAGGTGAGCGCTGGGCTGGATAGCCCCCAGCGGCGGTTGCCGCCAATCAATCTCGGTCATATGTCCCGTTCATTGCGCTTACGACTATCGCGGGGCCGCTGTATTTCGCCACGTCGCCGAATATTTCGGCGTATGACAGCGCATGAATTCTAGTAAAACGGGCCTTCGGAGCAGAACGTTGGTCGTCATTGTCGATGTTGCCGTAATGAGATACGTGAAATGAAATATGCCCTCCCAATTCGCGCGGTGCTGTCCTGCCTTGCTTTCGCGTCGGCAGTTGCCGCCGCGCAGGACATTGTTGCGCTGAGACAAGCGGACATGAAGGCGATAGCCGCCGCCGCCAAGACGATTTCGGGAATGTTCAAGGAACCGACGACCTATTCGTCATTAGAGTTCAAGCAGGCAGCGGACACAATTCGCGACAAATCCGGCGAGGTCTTGATCGGTCATTTTTCAGAAATAACCGCCGATCCCCGATCTAGGGCGACCCCGGATATCGTCGAAGAGCGCGATCGCTTTGACCGTCTGGCGAACGACCTCACAGCTTATGCATCGGCGCTGAGCACCGCCGCGGTAGAGAACCCGCAGGCGATGTCCGACAGCATGCGCATGAAGCCGGGCGAGCCGATGGGCGGAGGTCCCTTGGGAATTCATATCCGGAGCGAAGCGACGTTGTCCTCCATTCCCGCCGAGCACGTCTTCCACTTGATGCTTCAGACCTGCGCGACTTGCCATTCTCGCTTCCGGATGGATTAAACCGACCCGGCCAGAAGCCAGACAGCTTCTCGACACTTGCGTTTCGCGGGTGGCGCTACCGTGTGCTACACTCGCTTCTCATGCCGTTTATCCCAAACGGCGCGCTGACCGCAGGGAGATGACTTGCCGCATCGGGATTGGCAAACTCCTCGATGATCGGGCAGTCCGGCCGTTCGTCACCATGGCAATGTTTGGCGAGATGCTTCAACGTTTCCGTCATCGCCTGGATTGCAGCGGCTTTGCGTTCAAGTTCTACGATATGCTCCATGGCGATGCTTTTGACGTCGGCGCTTGCGCGCGAACGATCGCGCCAGAGTGCAAGTAGCGTCTTCATCTGTTCGACCGAAAAACCGAGATCGCGTGCGCGGCGTATGAAGCGAAGCGTATGGATGTCGTTCTCATTATAGGTTCGATAGCTCGACTCGGTGCGATGAGCCGGGGTGATCAGTTTGATCTGCTCATAGTACCGGATCATTTTCGCCGAAACGCCGCTTGCCTTGCCTGCTTGTCCAATATTCATCGATTTCTTCCTTCTATGCGGAGAGGCGCGCCGTATCGGTCCAGCGCACCTCAACAATTAGTTGGTCTCGAAATGCCGCAGACGAAGTGCGTTTCCCAGCACAAAAACACTGGACATCGCCATAGCGCCCGCTGCAAAGACGGGCGACAGCATGGTACCGTTGATGGGATACAAGACACCGGCTGCGATCGGCACCAGGCTGACATTGTAGGCGAAGGCCCAGAACAGGTTTTGCTTGATGTTCTTAATGGTGGCCCTGCTCAAGGCGATGGCACGAGCCACACCGGTCAGATCGCCAGACATAAGGACGACATCAGCGCTTTCGATAGCGATGTCGCTGCCAGTGCCGACGGCTAGGCCGACATCTGCTTCCGCCAGGGCGGGAGCATCGTTGATGCCATCACCGATGAAGGCAACCTTCTGTCCGTGCTTGCGGAGCTGCTTCACAGCCTCGACCTTGCCATCGGGAAGCACCTCCGCCACGACGTGATCGATGCCAAGCCGCACAGCGGTTGCTTCCGCTGTCCTTCGATTGTCGCCTGTAATCATCGCGATCTTCAAGCCTTGGGCATGAAGCGCCTTGATTGCGGCAGGCGTCGTTTCTTTTATTGGATCAGCCACCGCGATGATCGCCGCCAGCCGTCCATCAATGGCTGCATAAAGCGGCGACTTGCCTTCTCGGCCAAGATCAGCCGCGTGAGTGGCGAAGCCTGTGACGTCGATACCTTCCCGAGTCAAAGCGCGATCGGCGCCAACCAGAACCCGGTGCCCGGCGACTGTACCCTTCACGCCAAAGCCTGGCGAAGCTTCAAAGTTTGAGGCCGGCAGTATAGGAAGGCCGTTCTCGCGTGCCCCGGACACGATTGCCTCGGCAATCGGGTGCTCGGACAGAGTTTCAAGGCTGGCGATCCAGGTCAGCACGTCGTTGCGATCAAAGCCGGGTGACACCTGGAAGTCCGTGAGCTCCGGCTTGCCCTTGGTAAGGGTGCCGGTCTTGTCGATGGCAATGATTTCGGTGTCCCTGAGGCTTTGCAAGGCCTCTCCTTTCCGGAACAGGATTCCAAGCTCGGCGGCACGTCCGGTGCCGACCATGATGGACGTCGGCGTTGCCAGGCCCATTGCACAGGGGCAAGCGATGATCAGCACTGCGACAGCATTCACCAGGGCAAAGCTCAGTGCAGGCGATGGTCCGAAGAGCATCCAGGCACCGAACGTCAGCGCGGCGGCAAGGATAACGGCCGGGACGAACCAGCCGGTCACCTTGCCGACAAGGGCCTGGATCGGTATCTTCGAACCCTGGGCGGCTTCAACCATCTTGATGATCTGGGCCAGCAATGTGTCGCTTCCGATCTTGGTTGCCCGGAACGTGAACGAACCCGTCTTGTTGATCGTGCCGCCGACGACTTCGCTGTCCGCCGATTTGAGGACCGGTATCGGTTCGCCCGTAATCATCGCCTCGTCGACATAGGATTCGCCCGAGACGACGATACCGTCGACCGGCACCTTTTCGCCCGGGCGGATTCTGACGACGTCACAGACGATCACATCGCTGATCTGAACTTCCACGAAATCGCCGCCGCGATCGACGAAGGCCGTCTTCGGCTGAAGTCCGAGCAGTCTCTTGATCGCCTGACTCGTCTTTCCTTTCGCGCGGGCCTCCAGGAAACGGCCGAGAAGGATCAGCGTTACAATGACGGCCGCGGCCTCATAATAGACGTTGATGGTTCCGGCGGGCAGGGCAGTCGGCGCGAAGGTTGCGACGACTGAATAAGCCCACGCAGCTGTGGTACCGAGAACCACCAAGCTGTTCATGTCGGGTGTCCGGCGGAGCAGATTCGGCACGCCTTTGCGGAAAAATGTGAAACCCGGCCCGAAGAGGACGACGGTTGCCAATATGAACTGGAGATAAAGACTTTCACGCATCCCCAAAGTGTTCATAACGAACTCGTGGACGCCAGGGATGAAATGCGATCCCATCTCCACAATGAACAGCGGTAACGTCAGGACGACCGACAGTGTCAGCTTTATAGCGAGCGAACGGATTTCGACATCGCGCCGATCTTCCTGTTCCGCCGGCTCGACATTGGCGGAAGCCTTTGTTTCGTATCCAGCGTTTCGGATTGCGGAAGACAACGCTGCGGCTGTCGTCGCGCCCGAGACATAGCGGACCGTTGCCTTCTCCGTGGCGAGATTGACCGTGGCATCTGTAACACCGGAAACAGCCTTGAGCGCACGCTCGACACGCGACACGCACGATGCGCAGGTCATGCCTTCGACGAGCAATTCGTGCGTATCGATCTTTGCCTCATATCCCGCCCCTTCGATGGCATGCAGGACGGCCGCAGTATTGACCGCATCCCTGAAAGTGACGGTTGCTCGCTCAGTTGCAAGATTGACCGACGCAGACTCAACTCCGGCGAACGCCTTGATGGCCTTCTCGACGCGAACGACGCACGATGCACATGACATGCCCTCGATTCCGAACTCGGTCGGAATAGGTAAAGCCGTGGTCTTTTCGATTTGGGATAATGCAGTCATGGGATAACGCCTCGTTGAACCGCATAAACAGATAGTCCTTCCCATCATGGGAAGGTCAAGGGGGTGTTCGAGTTTAATAGTTGAGATGCCGCGCCCCGGTTAGGACGCGTGATCCGAAATCGCTGGATCCGGCTTGACAGAGATCAAACTCCGATAAAAAACGTGATTACTGACGTTCCGCGTCCTATATAGGATGGTGACATGTCGATGAATTGGAATGAAACTTGGGCGCGATTGCTTGTGATGGTCATATTGACCGTCGCCGTTGCCCTTATGCCGCTTTCGGCATCTCATGCCTCGTCGATCACCTGTAGCAACGTTTCGAGCGCTCGTCACATAGCGTCTGTTGGCCATGGCGACGCGGAGGCAAGCCACGACCATTCAGCTTTGCCCCGTCTGGCGGTTGGCTTATGTTGCTTGTCGATATGCTCGACCTGTGCGGCAAACCCTCTTCCACACCTATCCGCCATTCGGCTCCATTTCCGATTTGTGAGCTACATCGCCAACTCGACCATCCTGACCGGTCTATCGGTTCCGCCCGCACTCGATCCACCACGTCTTTCCGTCTGATGTTTCTTACCGGCGTTTCCCGCCCAGCCCACGTAACCGGCTTCATGCCGACCTAGAAACAGGACTACATAGATGTATCGTCGCGAATTCCTTATCCGAATGATGACCGGCGCCGCCGCATTTGGCGCTTCCGCAACAATCGATCCCAAGCTGACGCACGCGGCCACAAATGCCTCTGCGCATGCGGCCGGCTCTCCGCAAAAGCTCAACATCGTCAAACGAACGATTGAGGTGAATGGTAGGTCCGCCAGCGTTCTTGGGCTGACGCGTCCCGATGGCCAGCCCGGTCTCATCCTCGACGCAGACACTCCTTTTGATGTCGAGCTGGCGAGCCAGATCGACGCGCCAACGCTCATCCATTGGCATGGGCTGACCCCGCCCTGGGAAATGGACGGCGTTCCCGACAACCCGGCAGCACCGATCAAACCGGGCGAGATGCGCCGGTATAATTTTCAGCTTGGAGCGGGCGGGACGCATTGGATGCATGCACATACGCTGCAGGAGCAAAGCCTCCTGGCCGCTCCCTTGATCGTTCATACCGCAGAAGACCGGCAGCGCGACGAACAGGAAGTGGTCGTCCTGCTGCATGATTTCTCGTTCAAGTCGCCCGAGGAACTGCTGGCTAGCCTGAAGAAAAGCAACGGCGGCGATGGCATGTCCGGCCACGATATGGGCGGCATGAAAATGGACATGAACAGCGGCACGTCCATGCAGCAAGGGATGTCGATGGCTGGTATGGACATCAACGATATCGACTACGACGCTTACCTTGCGAACGACCGCACGCTTGATGATCCGGAGGTCTTCAAGGTCGAGAAGGGCGGACGCGTCCGCTTACGGCTGATCAACGGCGCGACGGCAACCGCGTTCACCGTCGATACGGGCAAGATCGAAGCTTCGTTGATCGCCGTAGACGGCCAGGGCATCGAGCTGGTGAAAGGCACGAGGTTCCCGGTTTCCATGGGGCAACGTCTCGATCTCAGACTGGAAATTCCAAAGGGCGGCGGGGTATTCCCTATAATCGCCCTTCGCGAGGGTGCGCCGCAGCGGACTGGGATCGTCCTTGCCACCGAGGGCGCGGCAATCTCAAAAATCGCAGCGGTCGGCGATGCTGATGGCCCTGTGCTAAGGCTTGATCTCGAACAGCGGCTGCGTCCGCTGAAGCAAAGCGCGGATCGATTCGTCGACAAAGCTTTCAAGGTGGCTCTTTCCGGCGATATGGCCACCTATAGCTGGCGCATCGATGGCGATCCGCTCAACGTGTTCCCCGGGGATCATGTTGAGATCGCCATCAACAACATGTCGATGATGTCCCATCCGATGCACTTGCACGGGCATCATTTCCAGGTGGTTGCTATCAACGGCCAGAAGATCGACGGAGCATTTCGAGACACCGTGCTGCTTCCCATGATGTCGCAGGTGACGATCGCCTTCGACGCGCATAACCCAGGTCACTGGCCGTTCCATTGCCATCATCTCTACCATATGGCGAGCGGAATGATGACTTACGTAGGCTACGAAGCCTGATGGGCGGAGATGCGTCTCGTTTATTCTTCGAGGCGCATCTGCCGCGTCCGGCGATTAGCGAGTCAACGAACTCGCGATCGCTCGGATCGCTTTGAGACCCGAGCCAAAGCGTGCGATCGGTTCGCGGTTCTTTTCCAATTCGCTGTACGGCAGATAAGAGATGTCGAGATCGGAAATGCGACTGAAAGCCGGGCGGTGAAGCTGTGCTCGCACATCGGCCTCCCGAGCGTCGGGAGCCACAAGGAAGAGGCCGGCTGTCGTATGGAGGTCGCCCGTGGACAAGGCCAGATCAAGCATTCGGACAACGCCGGAGTAGATCGAGGTCGAATGCTCGACTTCAAACGCGGCCGTCACCTTGTCCTGATCCCTCTCCAACCAAAGCACATCGATAAGCCGGATCGATTCCGAACCTGCGGCGGTGTTGAGAGAGGAGGGTAATGTTTCCAGACATCCTCTTCTCAGGGCAGCTCCTTTGTACAATCGGCCACGGTCGTTTGCCGCGATCCAGACGTCATAGCCAAGTGCGTTCCCAAGATCCCGCAGCCACGCCTGGATTTCCGTGTGCGTGCGGTCGCTTTCGTTCTGGGCGGCCGCTGTTTTGTTCAGCTCCTGGGCTTCTGTGCGGGCCGTCTCCAAACGAACGGACCATTCGCTGACGGCGGTATCATTTTCCTCCAGGGGAGGCGCGGGATACCGCCCTGAACCGATATCGAAAAGCAAGCCGCCTATCGCGCCCAGATCATTTGATAGCAGTTCCCGATACCGTTCGTTCAGCTCGAGGATGCCGGTCCGCATGGCCAGGAAGTTTTCCCACGATCCCAATTTGACATTGGAGCCGGTCAGCTCGTTATAGCCTCTTACGATTGCGGTATTGAAAGGCGGCACATGTGTGGGATGCAAAAAATAGAGGAGGTTTGCCACAGCCGGGCCGAGACCTTTGATTTTCCGCCTGTCGATGGCATGGATATGGCCGATGATTTCGCCGGCGGTGTTGCAACATGAACAGTTGTGAAGCAACTGCGCGAAGGCACGCTGGTTCTCGGGATTCTCATAGATGTCCGGGATGCGCAGCTTCGGCTTCCAGAGAAATGCATGGTCGGCACCTTTAAATATCTGCCGTTGCTCCGCTACGGAGTGGACTACCGTTTCGAGAGATGATCCGCGATACGCGGCGCCAAATTTGCCCGCGTCGATCTCGGCGACGACCTGCCCTATGCCTCGACGGATCGACCGGAAGTTTTTGATACGCTCCTCCCACAAAAACCATGAGCGATATGTGCCCGACGGATCATCCCGCCAGCGTTCGATCAGGCTTCTGACAAGCTGAATACGGGATGGTGATTCGATAGTGGCGGAATTGGCGTGATCCATTGAGTGATTCCCAGCAACGGCGGCTTCATCAGCTTTAGAAGAATTTTGGCTGGAAGCAATCGGCTGGGTTGCCAATCACAACGGAAGATTGCGCAGTGGGTCTTCGTTGCTGTCTTGCTGAGTTGCCGCGTATCACATCGAAATGCTTACGACAGAATTGCAAACGTGCCTTGTCGCGGCCGCAGATCACAAAACGATCTTGTGCGTATCGCAAGGATGGCTGCGAGCTCGAAAGGGTATCGGGTCCTATGATGTCGAAGGCACTCAGCGAACCAGACAAAGGGATGGCCCGCACTTGGCAGGCACTCCAAGGCAGGTAGGCGCAGGGCCTGAGCCAAGCTCTGGAAAGTGTCCGTATCGGTGGGTTTGCTGATCCTCGACGCACCAGATGGATAAGCCGTCCTGTTTGATCGAATATTCAGGGTCTCAGACGGAGCGCCCTGAGGCGCTCCGTCACGCCATTCAAATTTGCTTGAAGCTGGAGGGATAGCCGGCATTCTCGATTGCGGCATTGATCGTCGCTGGATCGACCCGGGTCTCGACCTTCGCGGTTTTGGCGCCGAGATCAATCGTGGCTGAGGCGTCCCGGTCGGCGGCTTTGATCGCCTTTTCGACCGTGCTTGCGCAGTGACCGCAGGTCATGTTCTGGATGTCGAATTTGTACATGATAGTCTCCCTAATTCGTGACTATTCCTATGTGGGGCTTCCTACGATGGGAAGGTCAAGAGGGCGATCGAACCAGTCGAGTGGAACAGACCCGAAACCATCACTTTGCTTCGCGTGCACCTGCGTCTGCCGCAAAGCAAACGGGAGGCGGAGCTCCAAGATGATGCCGACCATGTCCTCGATGGCACCGAGAACAAGTTTTGCCGCCCGCGTCGTTCCGTTCCGGTCACCATCCGTGCTGCCATTTGTCCCTGGCTTTGTCTCTTATTTCTGCAGTTGCTCACTGAGAGACTCCCGGACACGAGGTGTTTGATCGGGATTGTCGCAGCAAATGGCTTCTGGTCTTCTTCGGAGACGCCCATTGTACTGACATTTGCCCGATCAGCCTTGGCAAAATCGCCGAAAGCCATGACGAGCTTGGACCGCTCGCCGACAGATTTAGTCGCTCTTCACTACACCTGAAATTCCCGACCGAGAGGGAGCGCAATTTGCCCCTTTCGATTTCTGCCTGCACTTCTGACATTGGTGCCTTACTGATTCCCAAATCAATCTTGACAACTCTGGGAGCAGTCGAGGCGGAACGATCAACGTCTCCTGCTGAGAGATATTTATGTTCGGCCGAACCCGATTAACGTTTTTTTGAGCATGTTCGTTAATAAAGGAAGCCTGTTTCAACGTGTTCCGTCGCGCCGACTTCCAAGGAGTTGCTGCGCCGGGGATCGGGATGCCCCTTGAAAACCAAGTTAGCCATCAAAGCAGCTCGGCCCGCGACTATTTCATTCAACTCTTTCGCACCATTTGCCCTGCGCTTCTGCCTCGTGCTGGGCTGCGTAGCGCCGGCCTGGGGCTTATCTGCGGCAAGCGCAGATGCTGAAGACCGATCTCTAAAACTGTATTTCGGCCACACTGGCGAGCGAGCGGTCATCACCTTTAAGAAAGATGGCGCCTACGATCAGAAAGGGTTGAACGAACTCAATTACTTTCTGCGCGACTGGCGTCGGAACGAGACTATCAAGATGGACCCGCTCCTTTTTGACATTGTCTGGGAGATGTATAGGCGGAGCGGAGCCACGGCTTATATTGACGTCGTCTCCGGATATCGTTCTCCAAACACAAATGCGATGCTACGCTCCCGGTCCTCCGGCGTCGCCAAGGAAAGTCAGCATACACGCGGGAAGGCTATCGACTTCTTCATTCCAGGCGTGAATCTGGCAACGCTACGGGGCGTCGGGATGCAGATGCAGGGCGGGGGCGTAGGATACTATCCAACGTCAGGCTCCCCTTTCGTGCACATCGATGTCGGTCGCGTTCGCGCGTGGCCGCGTATGAGCCGCCAAGAACTTGTTCGGCTTTTCCCAAACGGCCGGACACTGCATATTCCCAGTGACGGCAGACCTCTGCCAGGATACGAGTTCGCCGTCGCCGAGTATAAGCGTCGCGGTTCAGTATCAACTGTTGAGGTTGCTAGCGCCTCCCAGTCTGTGAGAAAATCGAAAGGAAGCTTGTTAGGCAACCTGTTCAAGAGCGGCGATCGGGAAGAGGATGACGATGTAGCTGAAGGTATCCTCACGTCAGCTAAAGCGCCACCTTCGGCTGGGGTGAAGGCGGATGAGACTGTCATGACGGCCTCAGTAAGCAAATTGACTGGGATCAGCGCTGCAATCCCGGCCAAACGTCCTGCCGATAGCGCCCTGCTGACGAGTCTCTTGCCGACAGAAACTCATCCAGCGTATCAGGCGCTGGAGGCCTTGGCGTCCAATGACACGGCCAACACGAATGGAGACGTTTCACCCTCGCAAGGAGCAGTCGCCGACAAAATCCCTCTGCCCACGTTCGCTCCTCGCAGTGCGATCAGCGAGCAAACGGATGAGTTTTACACCGCATCGATCAACCCACTGCCAGAGGCAATCGCCGCGTTGTCGGAGGTTCCGTCGCCTCTGGCAAGCGGAGAAGCTGCTCTGCTCACGCCGCCCGGTTCGACAGATCACCAGCCGTCAACTAGCTTCAACGTGAATTACAAAGCGAAGACTTTCTGGACCGCGAGCTTCACCCCCACCGCGATATTCAATAGCCACCGTTATGGTGACGACCCTTGTCCACCGATGACGGCATCGAAATTGACGGTGGCCAAAGATCAGCCCTGCTAATCTGTTCAGGCGACCGCTAGAGTTTCCGCATTTTTCTGAATCGGGTCGGATTCCCGAATCGACTTTGTTGTGATTCATTGATGCTGACTGGATGGAGGCCAGCATCTCCCGACCGCACCTTTGTCGAATGATCTTCGTGAACGTGTTGTAGCAGCCGTTTTGAACGGCGAGAGTAGTCGTGCAGTGGCTGCGCGTTTCGAGGTGGCCGTTTCTTCGGTGGTGAAGTGGTCTCAGCGCCATCGCGCGACCGGATCGGTTCGACCCGGCAAGATGGGCGGTTACCGCAAACGCATTCTGGAACCACATCGCGGCTTCCTTGCCGAGCGGCTGGAGCAGAACCCGCATCTGACACTGCATGGTCTAAAGGCCGAGCTGGCATCGCGAGGCATCATCATTTCGCACA
The DNA here is from genome assembly GCF_044756305.1 of Rhizobium sp. NPDC092011. Lineage (NCBI taxonomy): Bacteria > Pseudomonadati > Pseudomonadota > Alphaproteobacteria > Hyphomicrobiales > Rhizobiaceae > Rhizobium > Rhizobium sp. NPDC092011. The sequence continues at coordinate 145,159 of NZ_JBIVSO010000001.1, read as the reverse complement.
ATACGATTTGGGAATTCATCCGCAGCGAGGGCTTGCGTTTCAAAAAAAAACGCTGTTCGCTCTTGAGCAGGTCCGCGCCGATGTCGCCCGCAGAAGTGAACGGTGGAAAACCCTGCAACGTTATCTCGACCCTGAACGTCTTGTCTTCATCGACGAGACATGGATCAAGACCAACATGACGCCCATCAGGGGCTGGGGACCAAAAGGCAGGCGTCTACGAGCATTTACGCCGCAAGGCCACTGGCGAACGCTGACATTCCTCGGGGCGTTGAGGAACGACCGACTGACGGCACCTTGCGTCTTCGACAGGCCAATCAACGGCCAGTGTTTTCGCGCCTATGTCGAGCAGCAATTGACTCCTGTCCTCAGGCCCGGCGATATCGTCATCATGGATAATCTCGGCAGCCACAAGTCCGCCGCCATCCGTCAGGCCATCAAAGCCGCGGGTGCCAGGCTCTGGTTCCTGCCGCCCTATTCGCCAGACCTCAATCCGATCGAGCAAGCCTTCTCAAAAATCAAACATTGGATGCGGCACGCACAAAAGCGAACCATTGACGACACTTGGCGTCACATCGGTACGCTGGTCGAAACAATCCAACCCCACGAATGCGCCAATTATCTAACAAATGCAGGATATGCTTCTGTCAAAACATGAATACTCTAGCTCTGGCCCGACCGCCGTCAGCTGACGCTCTTCATCTTCGTGAAAGGGCTCAATTCCATGGAGTAGGTGCAACCGCCAGGTGGCGTCTCTTGAAGCGGCTCTGGTAAATCTGACCTATCTCGCAGATTTGATGAGCACAAATCCCACCCTGGAGGCGATCGTGTCATCGCTGCTGAAAGCGCGGATACATTGGCAAGCGAGTTCTCGGGCGTTGATGGCGGGCTCCGTTCAATGGTGCGGCAGAATGTCGAGGGCGGCGATTTATGAGCACACTTGGCGTCGGCGTGCTTGTGGTGATCATCTTCGTCGCGGCCGTTGATGCTCCTGAGCGAGCGATGCTGGTCTTGACGAGATGTTGGCCCGCATTTCAGACTAACATCGACGAAGTATCAATCCGGGGAAACCTGCGCCGTTGTCGACGACCACCCGACGGCGCCCTTAAACTCATCGCTTCCATGCGCCGCGAAAGGTTCGATGGCAGTCAATCCATCGCGGCAGGTGCAGGGCTATATTCCGCCGGAGCAAGAGTGTCCGGCACCACAAATCCAGGTCCCGGCTGGCTCTTCGCCTCCGTGCAAGCCTTGTCGGACACGATGCCCCAGCGGTTCAACAGAGAGCGACTGCAACCATGATGGTTCGCCGTAGCTGAGGTTCGGCCTTTCCCTGCAAAGCTTTCTGCTACTATTCTCGGCTTCTCATCCCCATAAAACGCTGGCCGCACTCGGTTTTGATCACCTCAAGCCGGCTGATCTGCGGGAAAGTCTCCGTCAACAACGTCCACGTCCGTTCCTGTCCTTATGCCTGGGAGTAAGGGCAGTTCTATATCACCCGGATACACCTTTAAAAGGTAGCTCTCAGCGTATGGATACGATATAGGTCGTTCGACTTTGGACAGGGGTTAATGATCAGGTTTTTCGCCAGCGTCATTCTGTCGATGCTGCTTGTGTTCGGCGGACATGTTGTCTGCCCGGACGAGGCGGAGCATTCGCGGGAGACGGCTTTGGCCTGGATGCAAGCGAAAGCCCCCAGTCAACAAGATTCTCAAACGACAAAATCGGACGAGCATTGCGTGTCTATTCGTCTCCAGGCTGACACGCCGGCGTTGACTATGACGCGCCTTGAGCATCCGGCTACCTACTCGCCATTTGAGCAGATAAGCCTCGGCATCGATACGCTGCCGCTGCAGCGGCCGCCGATCCATCAAGCCTGATCTCAAGTACCCAATCGTAATCTTACGCCGAGCGCTGTGACAGCAGCTCGGATGGGCAGGCTATCATGATGACCTACTTTCTGTGCTCGACGCGCTATGCGTTCGAGAAACACACCTTTAGCTGCGCAAGGAGAGGATGAGATGACCTTGCTCTCCCAACTCATTGCCCGCAAACGCAAAGTACATTTCCGCGCGAGCGTTCTCCCTGGCAATCTTGTCTTACGAGCAGATAAAGGCGGCGGGCAGCAATGCCGCCAGGCGAGAAGCCGCACCCGGATCATAATTGGCGTCTTTCTGGTACTTTACGCCATCATCGGCGGTCGTTTGGCGCAGTATGCCCTAAGCCACAACGAAGCGGTCTCGGCCATCCTTCAGTCGGACCGGTTGATGGCTTCGAGGCCTGACATCGTCGATAGGAATGGCGAGCTTCTTGCTACCGACATCAACACGGTGTCTCTCTTCGCCGAGCCCAATCGCATCATCGATCCGGATGAGGCAATCGAGAAACTGGCAACGGTCATTCCGGATCTTGATCGGCGGGACACATATCACAAACTTTCCGCAAAAGGTGGGCGTTTCGCGTGGCTGCGTCGCCAATTAACGCCACGTCAGCAGAGTGATATCCTGGCACTCGGGGTTCCTGGTATCGGGTTTCGACCGGAGAAGAAGCGCTTCTATCCAGGCGGCCCCACTGCGTCTCATATCCTAGGTTACGTCGACATCGACAATCGTGGCGTTTCTGGTATGGAACGCTACATCGACGAGCAGGGCTTCGCCGATCTGAAATCGGCGGGCCTCACGAACAACCAGCCGTTGGAGTCTCTGAAGCTTTCTATCGACAATCGTGTTCAGAACATTGTTCGCGACGTCGTCGTGAATGCTGTTGCCAACTATCAGGCAAAGGCTGCCGGAGCTGTGATCCTCGATGTGAACACGGGAGAGGTGCTTGCCATGGCGTCTGCCCCCGACTTCGATCCGAACAATCCGCTGGGCGGCGCGAAAGACGGTTGGCTGAACCGCATGTCGAACGGCACCTTCGAGATGGGATCGACGTTCAAGACGTTCTCGCTCGCACTTGCGCTCGATACCGGCAAGGTCAAGTTGACCGATAGCTTCGATGCGACGCAGCCTTTGCGGATCGGCGGCTTCACCATCAACGACTTCCACGGTCAACGGCGCTGGCTGACTCTTCCCGAGGTGTTCGAGTTTTCGTCGAATATCGGGACCGCCAGGATCGTTGACGTCGTCGGCATGGAAACGCAGCGGAAGTACATGACCGATTTCGGGTTGCTGACCAGGCTTCAGACGGAGCTTCCCGAGGTGAAATCGCCGTCTCAGCCGAAGGAATGGAAGAAGATCAATTCAATCACAATCTCCTTTGGGCATGGCGTGGCAACCACGCCATTGCAAACAGCCGTTGCCGGTGCTGCGCTCGTCAACGGCGGCAGGTTAATGAATCCAACATTCTTGCTGCACCGCCGCGAGCAAGCCGCCGCGGCTAGGTTAGTCGTTAAGCCATCGACGAGCGACGATGTCCGATACCTGTTTAAGTTGAATGGTGTCAAAGGTTCTGGCCGCAATGCCGATGTCGCGGGGTTCAATGTCGGCGGCAAGACCGGCACCGCCGACAAGGTCGTCAACGGGCGCTATGCCAACAACCTGAACTTCAACGCTTTTCTTGCGGCCTTTCCCATTGAGAAGCCGCAATTCGTCGTCTTAACCTTTTGCGATGAGCCAAAGAATGGCGAGCAAGGCCAAAACATCGCTGCCTATACGGCAGCACCGATGGTGCGGGATATCGTCAGCAGAGCCGCCCCTTTGCTCGGTGTCGAACCTAGTTTCGGAGAGGGAGGCGCAGCGATGCTGCAATCCTATTGATCGGGTGATCCGGAAACCACGGCAAGCCTCCAGCAAGTCGTGGCTTCCGGATCGCGCGTTCGCCCGCGTCCCTTGCCGGCCAACGAAGCCCTCCCCATTTCGCACCTGACCTTGATGAAATGTGAAATGGACGACCGAATACTTGCATTCCGCGCTTCGCTATCGATCACTAGAGGAATTTGAAACCACTTGCCCAGCGGGCGGCTTAGTTTGAAGCGTTGTGATGAGTCTAGCCCGAGGGGTTTACACCAACGTGGGGTCAGTGTTCGCCGCGGATTCACAGCCGGCTCTTAGATAAGCCGATGGACTTCCTGAAGAAAGTCATTCGGCGGCCCCGTCATCGACTGTTAAATAGTGGCGGCTCCATTCGGCCTTCGGAATCTCGGCTCCTACCGTAAACTCGAATGCTGCGACCCTCTTTAAATCGACTGTGGTGTCGCATTTGAATTTGATCCCATACCAGCGCTTCTTTGCACGAAACGCTCCGCCATCCGCTGTGATGCCGTGCGTCGACACCTTTGGATCAGCCAATGCATAGGCAACCAAATTGTCAGGCTGGAGGCTGGCTTTCCATTTATGAACCTGCGCCATCGCCTCGATATTGCAGAGTTGGATGATACGTTCATCGGGAGCCAGGTGCGCAAGTGCTGTCCTGACGCCTTTGCTACGTGGATTGGCAAGGACGTTGTCCGAAAAGAATTGCGTTGCGTGAATGGTCAGGTCGCCTGGCTGGACCGGGTCCGCTGCAACGGGAGTGGGAACGGCTGCCGTTTCGCTTTTGAGGGGAACAGCGGCTACTTGCACCGGTACTGATGGTACCGTCTTCTCCACGGTTGTGGACTCGACCGGATGCGCAGGTGGTGGCATCGTTACAATCTCAACGGCCACTGATTCTTCTGGTGGGGAGGGCGGTAAACTTACAGCAGGTGCCCAAAGCAGCGACGCGACAAGGACAATGTGAAATACGAGGGAGGCCGCCAGGCCCCACTGCGTAATTCGGTTCTGTGAATTCCGAGCGGCTTGCATCGGCTAAAGGCAACCAAACGAGATGTTCTGCTGGGGTTGGTACAATGGGTCCATCAGTTTATTATTACATCGCTTGCGGCAAGATGTGATATTTCGGATACCGAAGTTGACGTCATTGTCGTTGCTGCTACCTCCCGCCACAATCAAACCGCCTTTCGTTGCGCTGGTGCTTTGTCTAAGGCGCGGAGTCATAATGAAACTGCTTTTAATTCTTTAGCTGATATCGCCAGCAGCAGCCGACCGATACGATGGAATATATCGTCGCCTTGTGCTCGCATCCTATCGCCATATGGAGGCGGCCTATAGATGTCGTAGGTTGATCGGCGTGTCTCGCTATCGGGATGCCCGAGTGACGACTGAAAATAACTTGTGGCTGAGTGGCATGCCAACCGATATCGCTCTTCTTGCTGTCGCGAAAATGGTCGTGAGGATGCAAAAGGTTTGGCCTGAGCGATCAGAAACCCCCTCTTTTCGGAGTGCCTAACGAAGATGCGGCTCACACAATTTAAACTCAGGCAGTGGCGGATCAAGCTTCGATCATATTGGCGATAGCATTGCTTTGGCCCGGCAACACGAATGAAAGCAAATGCAGCGGAGAACGCCGCCAGTTTTGTAGAAACCGGGAACACAGCCGTCGCCGTCGTCCGGTGATGAGGAGAACCTTGCGCCGCGCTTGCATCGACAAACAGCTTGAACTCGCCGCTTGACCAGATATCCGATCATGGATTACCAAAAGACATGACCGAATCTGACGATGGCCACACCATCCATCATCATCATGAAGCAATCGCCAAGCGATTGAAGCGCGCCGAGGGACACCTTCGCAGCGTCGTGCAGATGATCGAAAATGGTCGGGATTGCGTCGATATCGCCCAGCAGCTCTCTGCGGTCGAAAAGGCCATTACGCAGGCTAAGAAGACGCTCATTCAGGATCATCTCGATCACTGTCTCGAGGATGTCGTCAGTTCTCTTTCACGCAAGGAGCGCAAGTCGATCGACGAATTCAAGACAATCACCAAATACCTTTAATCTCCGATCTGCGTTTCTTGGAGAGCGACTACGCGCGCATTCTCCGCTGATCATTCCGAATTTTTTGCACGTGGTATCATCCCATCCACGGGGATAGGTTTTATTCCGGCTTGTCGCCGGCTCAATTTGAACCGCCGCCAGTCGGCATAACCCCGAAAGGAAAGCATGCCATGTCCGAACAGCCTTCCATCCCTATGGGCCACGGCCAGATGGTCGATATAGTTGGCAAGACCGCCGACAAATGGGAGATCATTTTCAGTGAGGCAGGTGTAACCGACTACAAAGCGCCACTGCTGAACGAGATCGAGGCGGATGCCATCGATGTTTCCGGCAAGATTCATTCGCTTGCAATCGCGGCGGGTCCGAGCGGGTCGACGGTGCCCACCGCGTCTGCATCTGGTATGGAGCCCATTTCCATACCCGCGAAGCGCTTCCGCCTGGCGCGGCACCGATCGAAGCCGCTATGGATCCAATAGCGGATCCCTTGCAACTTCCGACGGGGTCTGCAGGTTGAGATCAAGTCGGTCGGTGCCACGACATGGCAACTCTGCTTCGCGAAGGACGCAACACCAATCGAATCGCTCGCCGTCGAAGCTGCTGTCGTGCAGGCCATCGGTCCAAGGGCAATCACATCCGCAACCTCAAGACCGAGAATTCGGGCAACGGAAAGACTTTGATCGTCGAAGGCAAAATCAAGGATGCCGTCTACGGCCGCATTTCCATTGCAAGAGATGGAGGCGAACTCGTTCGCAATATCCCGATTTTCCTGGCGAATTGAAGAATCGATCGGGCATCAATTTGACGTACATCGTTCCGTAGCAAGGCCGGGATCGCAATCCCGGTTCCTTTTTGATTACCTGCCGGTTACGAACCGGGACTTGGATGTCGGAGCACTTTCCTGATTCTGTGCGCTGTTTTCCAGGCTTTTCGGATTGCTGGCGCGATCCTGGATCAGATCGATGCGAGGAAGCCTGTGATGGCAGGTGTTACACTGTCGGGGAACTCTTCGTGAATAGACAGCTTGCCGAACTGTAGCCGCTCCGATTCCACATTAGGCAGATCGGCTAAAACCTCCATTTCGGCGCGTGACCTGCGAGGGGTTTCAGCCCCGTAGATCATGAGGGTCGGGCAGGAAATGGCGCGTACGTCCTCCAGGAAGGCCTCGCGATCGGGGAAACGATCGAGCGCGCCTGTCACGAACCGCACGGAGGCGTGTCGGGCTCCCTTGCCGCTTGTAACTATCATCTTCTCGCGAAGTCGTTCATCAGAAAGCCACGAGGCATCACTGTAGACATGCTCACGCACCATTCTCTTGACCACCAACGAGCTCACATTGGCGGCATAGAGCATTGGCCCCATGATCGGACTGTCGACCGCGGCTCTGATGCGCCTGAACCAGGCTTTTTGACCTCCCATCATGGTCGGCAGCGGACCCCGCCATGTCGGCGCAACGAGGATCAAACCTTGCAAGGCTTCCTGATGGCGGGCGAGGTGGTAGACCGCATAGCTGGCGGCATGCCCTGCAGCGACGACCACCTGTGGCCGCAGTTCGTTCATGATCCTGCCGAAGAAAGCCGACAAAATGTGGGGGGGCAATTCGGCACGCGGTCGAGGAGCCGTTCCAAAACCGGGCCAATCCACGGCATGGACACGGAAGTCCTGCGACAAATGCTGCGCCAGGGCCGCCATTTCTTCGCGAGTCGAAATCGAGCTGAGTGCTGGCAGCAGCAGGATTGATGGTCCAGAGCCCGTGACGGTCATGGCTACGTCAACTGTGAGCCCATCGTGGGCGAAGTGGATGATGTTTTGACCGATCATGTCGTTCTCGCTACTTCAGATAGGCTCGCACGACGTCGATCAGTTCGACAGCCCCTTCGCCACGCTCCTTCTGGCCCAACTCAGCATCTGCGACGTGGTGGAGGATGTGGTCTTCGATGACCTCGGACATGAGGCCGTTGATTGCGCCACGAACCCCGGCGATGAGCTGCAGGACTTCGGCGCAGCTTTTTTCGTCCTCCAGCATCCGCTCAACGCCCTCAATCTGGCCGCGGATCCGGCGGACTCGATTGATCAATTTGGTCTTCTCACGGGTGGTGTGCGACATCTGGTCTCCCTATCGATCGAGATCATGCGGTGAAGAGCAGATCATAGCCGATCAGGTACCTATAGAATAGAAGGGTAGATTATTTGCGTTCCCGCTAGCTCATAACCGCTCTTGACTATATCCCCTCCTGGGGGATAGGGAAGGCATCGCCTTTCCCCCGCGTCGTCGCATGTTGTGCGGCCGCAAAACATGCCAGCGAGGACTTCATGTTCGCGACTATCAAGGAATGGTTCGGTTTCGGAACCACGGATCAGGGCCATGGTCACGGTTCGCATGGGCACTCGCACGACGAAGCGGGCGGCCACGGCCATACGCACGGCGTCGTAGACCCGAGCATCGCCTCGTCCAAGCGCGGTATCTGGGCCATCAAGTGGTCCTTCGTTATCCTGGCGATCACCGCGATCCTGCAGTTGATCGTGGTCTTCACGTCCGGTTCCGTGGCACTGCTGGCAGACACCATCCACAATGTCGGCGATGCCACCACGGCGATCCCGCTCTGGATCGCCTTCGTGCTGGTGCGGCGTCCAGCCACCAAGGTGTTCAACTACGGTCTCGGCCGGGTCGAAGATCTCGCAGGCATGCTGATTGTCCTGATCATCCTCTTTAGCGCGATCATTGCCGGCTATGAAGCGATCAACCGCCTGATCCACCCACAGCCGATCACCCAGCTCGGCTGGGTAACGGCGGCGGGTATCATCGGCTTCATCGGCAACGAGGTGGTCGCCGTCTTCCGCATCAAGGTTGGTCGCGAGATGAACAGCGCGGCGCTGATCGCCGACGGCTACCATGCCCGGACCGACGGCCTGACCAGCCTCGCGGTTGTCCTCGGTGCGCTCGGCGTATGGCTCGGCTTCCCGCTCGCCGACCCGATCATCGGCCTGCTGATCACGATTGCCATCTTCGGCATCGTCTGGCAGTCGGCGCGTGCCGTCATCACCCGCAGCCTCGACGGCATCGAGCCGGGCGTCACAGACGAAATCCGTCACGCGGCAGAACACGTCTCCGGAATCGACCGGATCACCGACGTCAAGGCCCGCTGGCTCGGCCACAGGCTGCACGCCGATGTCACGATCGCCGTCGACAGCGGCAAGTCGGTCGCCGAGGCAAACGGCATCGCGCTCGCTCTCAGGAACGAATTGCATGCTCATCTTGCGCCACTCGGAACTGCAACCATCCAGTTCGACACTACCGGCGCGTCGCCTGCTGAAGCTGCGGACCATAGTGGCCAAGGACATCACCACGCTCCCGATCCGTTCACGGTGAACTCTCCGCTGGCAACCGGCTTGCTGGAGATCGTCGATACAGCCGACGGCGAACGGATGCGGCTGACGATCTCGAGCCATGCCCATGATCTTCAGGCCGTGGTCAGTATCAAGCGTCCTGGCAACGTAATCGAAACGCTTAGGCTGCTTCCGTCTGCGACTGACCACCACGCGATGCAAAGCGCCGAGGTTCCGGCCGAACCGCATGAATTCGACGCCGAACTGAGACTGACGGCAGGTGATAAACAGGATGTCCTGCCGTTCCGCATGGAAGAGCCCGAAGGACATCACCACTGAATCCTGGCCTGCCGAAAGCCAGGCCCGAGCTCGCAGGAAAATCCCGGTCGCTGACGGGGATTTTCCGTCTTCGAGTGCTGGGGCGAACGCATGGGACTGTCCGGTTATGGTCAAGATAGCTATTTCTTAACCATTGTGCGTTCGGCGAAAGCTGTGCTCAGGCCCGCAGAGTTTGTTCAGCATCGTGAACTGGCATCACTTGCCCGTGAGGAGACGATGGTGCTCGGCCTGCCGCGTGGCCCGCGAACCGGCATGCGTATGTCCCCTGAAACCGTCAGTGATGTTATCGAACCGGAAGGCATTTCGAATGCTGCGGATCATCGACTTTCCTCCGTATCAATATGGGATCGTATTCTCGGCACGCATTCGACGCGGATGATTTGCTGAGCAAGGTATCGGTGTCGGGTTGCACTGGGAGGAGTAAGTTGCATGCCTGGGCCAAGCATGATGTGCCGAAAATGTGAACTCGGCTGTCTTTTCCCGCAACGCACAATATGCCATGTTTATCGGCCATGAGACTGTTGCCCCTCATTTCTCGTCTGCTCTCGATCCTGGCGATCTTGGGCCTTCTGACCGCTCCGATGGCAACTCCATCGGCAGGCGAGGCAATGGTGGCTGAGCCAATGGCGGCGATGACGGATATGGGCGCAATGGCGGTCGGCATGTCTTGCTGTCCTGATCAGAAACAGTCTCTGCCGGATTGCCAGAAATCCTGCCCGCTTGCGACCATCTGCATGGCCAAGTGCGTTCCAGGCGTCGCACAGCGGGTATTCGCTCTGTTTCATCTCGATAGGCTTGTTATTGTCGGCCTTATTGACGATCAAATGCGGAATCCAACAACCGGCCCACCGCCAGACCGGCCTCCGAGAACCTGAATTCATCGCGGCCTTTCCAGGCTTTTTGAGCCGTTCGGCTAGCGTCGGGCGGTGAATGCGTGGCTTTGCGCCATAGCCATTCGGTGCATCCGCACGAACCAATGATGAATACAGGAAAACAACAATGACGCTTTTCACTCTGAAGCGTGCGGCTGCCGCGGCGCTGATCGGCCTGACCTTCACGGGCCTCTCCTCCAATGCCTGGGCCGGGATCCAGGACTACGAATTCCAACTCGTTCAAAACGAGATCAAGCAAAGCGGTGATGGGATAATTGCCGTCCGCCTTGTCGACAAACGCTCCAGCAAGGTCGTGCCAGACGCTGTCATCATAGCGCAGCGCGTCGACATGGCGCCGGACGGCATGGAGATGATGGCAGCGCCGATCGAGACCCTGCCTTCGGTTGAGCCCGGCATCTACCGCTTCAAGGCACAGATTTCCGCGGGTGGTGGCTGGCGTCTGTCGCTCGGCGCCAAGCTCCAGGGCGAGCCAGACACGCTGGAAAGCAAGCTCGTGTTCAAGGCTGTTCCATGAAAAACGGGGGTCGAACCGGCCTCACCCTCGCCGCCCTTGTGGCGGTGGGGGCTGGAGGCCTTTGGGCCGGCCAGCGTGGTGTCGCGCTGCCTGACCTACCATGGCTCCGCTCCATTATTGGTGTTGAAAGCGTAGCGGCAGCTACCGTAGCCGTCAGCACCTCGGGATCCGGGCCGATCATTTACTATCGGGATCCCAATGGCCGTCCGGCTTATTCGGCGGGACCGAGGAGGACGGCGGACGGTCGCGATTTCCTGGCCGTGCATGCGAGCGAGGATGTGAGCTTCGCCGAGATCACCCCTAAGCCGGCCGAGACGGAAACGACCATGTCGTCGTCCGCAGCCACTCCCGCCAAAGGGAAGCTGCTCTACTACCGCAACCCAATGGGTCTTCCGGACAGCTCCAAGGTGCCGAAGAAGGACTCGATGGGTATGGACTACATTCCGGTCTTCGAGGGCAATCAAAGCGATGCCTCGTCAGTGAAAGTCTCTCCCGGCAAGCTTCAACGCACGGGTGTAAAGACGGCGATCGCTGAGATGGCCAGCATCAGTCGGAAAATCCAAGTGCCGGGCACCGTCACCTTGGACGAACGCCTCGTCAGCATCATCTCGATGCGGACGGACTCCTTTGTCGATGATGTGGCCAATGTCACAACAGGAGACCACATCAACAAGGGCCAGCGCCTCTTCAGCTTCTATTCGAAGGACATCGCCAGCGCTGCTTCCGAGTTCGCTGCCGGTGGGCGAGGAGATATGCGGGCAAGTGGCGATGCCGGTTCGGCATTGCGCCTCAAGAACCTCGGCGTTTCGGATGAAACAATTGCGGGCATAGCCCGGACCCATCAGGTGCCGACCAGCATCAGCTATCTCGCACCGCGCGACGGCATCGTTCTCGAACGTCTGGCAACGCCGGGCATGATGGCCAAGCCAGGCGACGTGCTGTTCCGTATCGCCGATATCTCCAACGTCTGGGTGATGGCCGACGTGCCGGAATACAATCTCGGTTCCGTCCGCAATGGAGCCGAGGTCAATGTCGCTGTCAGGAGCCTTCCCGGCAAGACATTCAAGGGCGTGGTCGATCTGATCTATCCGCAGGTCGATATGCAGACACGGACGACGAAAGTACGTATCGAGCTTCCCAATCCGGAGGGCCTGCTGCTGGCCAATATGTATGCCGACGTCGAGATCGAGGCCGGCGCACCCAGTCCGGTCGTCGCTGTCCCCAACAGCGCCGTGATCGACACCGGCGACCGCCAAGTCGTGTTCCTCGACAAGGGCGACGGACAGTTCGAGCCGAAGGATGTCAAGCTTGGCGTCCGGGGCGAAGACCAGACGGAGATCACCAAAGGCGTCGCCGCCGGCGATAAGGTGGTGGTTGCCGCCAACTTCCTGCTCGACGCCGAAAGCAACCTGAACTCGGCGCTCAGTGCCATGACGTCAGAGGAGGCAAAGCCATGATCTCCCGCGTCATCTCGTGGTCCGCCCACAATCTCGTCCTGATCTTCGTCGGCGCGGCACTTGCCGTCGCAGGCGGCATCTACGCGCTGCGGTCCCTGCCGCTCGACGCCATCCCGGATCTCTCCGACATCCAGGTGATCGTCTACACCGAATATCCAGGCCAGGCCCCGCAGGTCGTGGAGGACCAGGTCACCTATCCGCTGACGACGTCGATGCTCACGGTGCCGAAGTCGAAGGTGGTGCGTGGCTTCTCGTTCTTCGGTGTCTCCTTCGTCTATGTGATCTTCGACGATGGCACCGATCCCTACTGGGCGCGCAGCCGCGTACTCGAATATCTGAACGCCGCCCAGAGCCGCCTGCCGCAGGGCGTCACGCCGACGCTCGGTCCTGATGCCACAGGTGTCGGCTGGGTCTATCAGTACGCAGTAGTCGCCAAGCAACTGTCGCTCGCCGAGTTGCGATCCCTACAGGATTGGGCGGTGCGCTTCGCCGTCTCGAAGTCCGAAGGCGTATCTGAAGTCGCGAGTGTCGGCGGCTTCGTCAAGCAGTATTCCATCGTTGTCGATCCGGCCCGGCTGAAGGCGCAGGGCGTCACGCTCAACGATGTCGCCAATGCGGTGCGCGCCAGCAACACCGATGTCGGTGGCCGCACCGTCGAACTCTCCGAATTCGAGTTCATGGTGCGCGGGCGCGGCTATCTCAAGGGCATCCCCGACATCGAGAGCATCGTCCTGAAAAGCCAGAACGGCGTGCCGCTCAAATTGAGCGACGTCGCCAGGGTAGAACTCGTTCCCGATGAGCGACGCGGTATCACCGAACTGAATGGCGAAGGTGAAGTCGCAAGCGGCATAGTCCTGCAGCGGTTTGGTGCCAACGCGCTGACGGTCATCGACAACGCCAAGAAGAGCCTCGACTCCATCAAGAGCAGCCTTCCGCCAGGAACCGAGATCGTTCCTGTCTACGACCGTTCGACGCTGATCGAAGCGGCAATCGAAACCCTGAAAGGTACGCTTGTCGAGGAATCGATCGTCGTTGCATTGGTGACGATCGCCTTCCTACTCCATGTCCGCAGCGCTCTTGTCGCCATTATCATGCTCCCCGTCGGCATCCTGATGGCCTTCATCGCCATGAAGCTCTTGGGCATTGGCGCAAATATCATGAGCCTCGGCGGCATTGCGATTGCCATCGGGGCGATGATCGATGCCGCCATCGTGATGATCGAGAATGCCCACAAGCACCTCGAGCGAGCGCCGCCCGACAAGCCCCGGGTGGAAATCCTCGTGGAGGCGGCAAGCGAGGTCGGCCCGGCGCTGTTTTTCAGCCTGTTGATCATCACCGTATCGTTCCTGCCGATCTTCACACTGGAATCGCAGGAAGGCCGCCTGTTCGGTCCGCTCGCCTTCACCAAGACCTTCTCCATGGCGGCGGCCGCTCTGCTATCGGTAACGCTGGTACCCGCGCTGATGATCCTGTTCGTCAGGGGATATATCGTCCCGGAACATAAGAACCCGCTGAACCGGTTCCTCATCTGGATCTACCGTCCGGTCATATCCGGTGTTCTCAGAGTGAAGACGCTGACCATCATGGCAGCGCTGGTTATACTCGGCGTCACGGTCTGGCCCGTCCAGCACATCGGCAGCGAGTTCATGCCCAATCTCGATGAGGGTACGCTGATGTACATGCCGACAACCTTGCCCGGCATATCCATCACCAAGGCGGCCGAACTGATGCAGACGCAGGACCGCATCATCAAATCCTTCCCCGAGGTCCAGAGCGTCTTCGGCAAGGCAGGGCGCGCGCTCACCGCCACCGATCCGGCTCCAACGGAAATGTTCGAAACGATCATCACGCTGAAACCCAAATCCGAGTGGCGGCCTGGCGTGACCACCGACAGCCTGAAACAGGAGATGGATGCCGCCCTGCAATTTCCCGGTGTCTCCAATGCCTGGACCATGCCGATCCGCGCCCGCATCGACATGCTGTCGACCGGGATCAGGACGCCCGTCGGGGTCAAGGTCTATGGCACCGATCTCGGCGAGATGGAGAAGATCGCTCGGCAGATCGAGACCGTGCTGAAGACGGTTCCTGGTACGTCGAGCGCCTATGCGGAGCGGGTGATCGGCGGCTATTATCTCGACATCGTTCCCGATCGAACGGCGCTCGGCCGTTATGGTCTGACCATCAATGACGTCCAGGACGTCGTCGGCATGGCACTCGGCTCCGAGGTCATCACCTCGACCGTCGAAGGCCGGGAGCGTTATGGCGTGGCGATCCGGTATCCACGAGCGCTCCGGAGCGATCCGCAATCCATCGCCAGGGATGTGCAGATATCCCTTCCGGGCGGCGGTACCATTCCTCTTGGCGAAGTGGCGGAGGTCAAACTGACCCGTGGTGCCACCACGATTCGCACGGAGAACGGCCAGCTTGCCGTCTACATCTATGTCGACATCGCCAACCGCGATCTCGGCGGCTATGTAGCCGAAGCCCAGCGTGCGGTCGCTAAAAGTGTGACGATGCCTCCCGGCTACTCGGTCGCCTGGAGCGGCCAGTTCGAATATCTCGAGCGGGCCGAGGCGCGGCTCGCGATCGTTGTTCCCCTTACACTGGCGCTGATCTTTTTGCTGCTCTACCTCAACTTCAAGGCGCTGACGGAAACCTTGATTGTCATGCTGTCTTTGCCGTTCGCATTGGTCGGCGGTATTTGGCTGATGTGGTGGCTGGGCTTCAACGCCTCGGTTGCCGTCGCCGTCGGATTCATCGCGCTTGCCGGTGTCGCCGCTGAGACAGGGGTGATCATGCTGATCTACCTCGACCACGCGATGAAGGAGCAGCGCGAAGCCTGTGAGAAGGAAGGTCGTGCGTTCTCGAAGCTGGATCTCAACAGGGCGATCATGGTTGGAGCGGTCGAGCGCGTCCGCCCGAAGATGATGACCGTCGTCGCCATCATGGCGGGGCTGGTGCCGATCCTCTGGAGAACCGGCACGGGCTCGGAGATCATGCAGCGCATCGCCGTGCCGATGATCGGCGGCATGGTGTCCTCGACGTTGTTGACGCTGATCGTCATTCCTGCGGTCTATGGGCTGGTAAAGGGATGGCGGCTGCCTGCGGCGGCATCCGCGATCGGGCAATCCGTCACAGCAGACGACGGGCGTAACCTCGAGGCTGCAGAATGAGAGGGAGTGACCATGACGAATGACATGATGGGCAGCGGCATGATGTGGGGCATGGGGCTCGCGGGTATCCTTGGGCTCCTGGTAATCGTGCTGGTGATCGCGGCGCTTATTAAATACCTCTTCTCCCGATGAAGTCATCGCCCGCTTCGTGGATCGTCATGCCACGAGGCGGGCGTATGGACGCGGCCAAAGATCATCACCGTGTGTTGAATGTGTTTTAGCGTCACCCGCTCGGCCGTCATGAAAACCTGGTCGGCTTGCATGCTTGTTTCCTTCCAGCTCGCGGTCTTCGTTAGAGGCGACTGGCATATCGATGATAGTGACGATGGCAGGCGAGCCGGAGACGATATAGATTGAGCTCATCGGTAGGGGAGGGCGCCGGAAATGCTCTCAGGCTCCCTTTGAGCACAATGATCGGTACTGGACTTATATGGAATCGACCAGGTACCGCGATTGCGCAAGGGCTCGATGTTGACAACGCGGGGCTTAAAGATAGCAGCGCCGCGGGTTTGGCGGCTCGGGAAGGGACCATTGATCATGATCGAAGACCCGCAGAGCTATTTCGTGATGATGTAGTACCAAGCGGTGATCGCAGCCCAATCTAAGGTATTGCTCCCAAGCGGGTCATGAAACTGGCAGCTACAGAATCTCGAGTTATAAAAGTTCAATCACCTTGAAAACCTGTGTCGGCTGCTTCCCTTCATGTTTGGTTGGGATAAAGTTGGTTCATCAAATTGTGCTAGGGGAATCCAGGCCCATGAGGTTGCTTTTGGTTGAAGACAATGCTGGGCTTTCTACGTGGCTGGCCAAGCTTCTACGCAGCGAACATTATGTCGTCGATTGCGTTCCAGATGGAGAAACGGCGATCGATGGCACGGATCTTAACATCTACGATCTGGCGATAGTCGATCTCGGCCTTCCCGGCATCAGTGGGCAAGATCTTATTCGCCAACTGCGTGCTAAATGTTTTGCCATGCCAATCATGATCCTGACGGCTGAAGATAAGCTAAGCACACGTGTGGAAGGGCTAAACATCGGGGCCGATGACTATATGACCAAGCCTTTCGAACTTGAGGAACTGGATGCCCGTCTAAAAGCACTTCTTCGTCGAGCGAAACTCTCCATGGCGCAGGAATTGCGCTTCGGCCCTTTGGCATTCGATTTCGCCACACGCAACTTCACAATTGATGGCAAGCCTTTTTTGGTATCCGCACGCGAGCACGCTCTGCTTGAGGTTCTGTTGCGCCACGGTGGGGCAATCATAAGTAAAGAAATGCTTTTAGAAGGCATGTATGGGATGGATGACGAGGTGAGTCCTGCAACAATCGAGGTAAATATTCACAGGCTGCGCAAGAAACTTGAAGATCTGCCTGTCTTTATCGAAACCGTGCGCGGAGTTGGCTATCTTTTAAGGCTCGCCAAGAACTAATGATGCGCTTCCTTTCTCGTCGCAGTCTTCGGTTGAACCTGTTGCTTTGGGTTATGATACCGATTGCCGGGCTGCTGACATTAAGTCTTTGGTTTTCTCTAGGCGCGGCGCGGCGTCAGGCGAGACTTCTCAATGAGCAGCAATTGCTTGCCTCGGCGCGTGTCATTGCAGAGCAAATGCACTACGACGGCGAACGCATTCGCGCTGTCGTGCCGCCGGCCGCTCTTGAGCTTTTCGATTCCGGCGGGCATGATGAAGTCGCCTATCGCGTCGAGGCAATCGATGGGCATCTGATCACCGGCTTTCCGGAGCTTTCATTGCCATCTGGCGTAATTCAGGACTTTGAATATCGTTTCTATCCAGTTTCGTTCCGTGACGAGACGATGTGGGCGGTCGCTTTGCGACAGCCTATAGTGACCCCGCAAGGCTCAACGCCGGTCTTGGTGATGGTCGGTGAAACGCTCAACAGTAGCCACGCCATGGAGAGGCAGCTATGGCTGAGGGGGTTTATCGAGCAGGCGGGCGTCGTGCTGGCGGCTGCGCTTTTTATTTGGGTGGGCATAAGTCGGGAATTGCGGCCGTTGCTTGCGCTGCGCGAAGCCGTTCTTTCACGTGCTCCCGACCGCCTCGAGCCCTTTGACACGGATACGATACATCAGGAATTGCGCCCCTTCGTCGAGGCCATCAACAGTCATATGGCCCGACTTCTGGATATCGTCGGGCGCCAGCGCCGATTTCTCGATGCTGCGGCGCATCAACTCAGAACGCCTTTAGCTGTTATGAAGACGCAGATTGCCTACGCAATCCGTGCTAAGGACGAAAAAGAACTGCGCGAGACGCTCGCAGCCGTAAGCGATGATCTTGGTTCGATGTCCCGCATGACGCTACAGCTTTTAGCACTTGCCCGAGTGGAGAACATTCGAGCGTTACCACCGCGCGAAATTGAACTCCGAGAGGTTGCACGTGAGATCATTGCGGCAGCAGTTCCACGCGCACTGGACCAAGGTATTGTGCTTGCACTTGAGGCGTCGGAGCCTTCATGGGCGATGGTGCGCGAAAGACTGCTCAGGGAGCTGGTGACCAATCTCATCGAAAATGTACTGGTACACGCTGGAAGAGGAGCCTCGGCTTCCGTTTCGATTGAACGAGAGGGCGAGCACATTGTGCTTAGAATCGAAGACAATGGGCTGGGGCCAGGCGTTGACGATCTTTCCGTCCTGACGAGGCGCTTTCAGCGCGGTACAAATGCTGCCGCTGCCGGATCCGGTCTGGGGTTGTCGATCGTCGCCGAAATCGTTGACATCTGCAACGGCAAGCTAGACCTTTATAGCCCTGCGCCTGGCAAAGGCTTTGGCGTCGCTGTGCGTCTTCCGGCGGCCCCGCATGATGTTGCAGAGACAACAATCGCTGTTTGACTAATCGGGTGCCACACGATCGATGAAGCGGTTCGTAAAGGTCCGCGAAAGATCGATTTGCTTGCCACGAACATTGTCGTTGAACTGCTTCAACACCGAGAGCACCGTTTCTGGTCCGCCTTGCATCATGCGTCCGTCCTGCGTAAACATCGCCTTACCATCGTTAAGCGCCTTGACGTAAAGATCTCTATCGCCCGCAAGAAAGTCACGCGGCACGATATCAGCAATCTGTTCAGCGCTATGGGTGGAAATGAAACGGAGCGCGCGTACCAAGGCGTTCGCGAGCTTCTGTACCGTTTCGGGATGAGTATCGACCCAAGATGTCTGGAGATAAAGACAGGCCGCCGGATAGGCGCCACCCAGGACAGCCCGCGTCCCCTCCTCACTCCGCATGTCAATCAT
The DNA here is from genome assembly GCF_044756305.1 of Rhizobium sp. NPDC092011. Lineage (NCBI taxonomy): Bacteria > Pseudomonadati > Pseudomonadota > Alphaproteobacteria > Hyphomicrobiales > Rhizobiaceae > Rhizobium > Rhizobium sp. NPDC092011. The sequence goes on along the minus strand of NZ_JBIVSO010000001.1, from coordinate 126,406 downwards.
GACATGGGCCAGCTTCAGTTTGATCAGGCGCGACACAGTCGGTTCTGTTGTCATTGCGGCCTGGATTCGGTTCTGTTTTATTGCAGCAATGAGGCTGTCACCGGCGCCGATCGGATCCGGGGATACCGTATCGAAAGAAAGGCCGGCTTTGCCAAGAAGATATTCCGTCAGGAAGTCAGTGGAAGAGCCAAGATCAGTAATGCCGACCCGCATGCCTTTGAGATCCGCCATGTTCCTTACATTTGGCAGCGCGTCTGAGACCATTTCCACCTCACCAGGTGCGGAACTGAACTGAACAACGCTTTCCGTATATTTGCCGAGTCCCTGCAAATCGATCGTGTGATCGTAGAAGCCGACAACGCCTTGCACGGCACCTGCGAGCATTTCATCGGTGGCCTCAACGCCTGCAGGTTCGCTCAGCAGATGCACATTGAGCCCTTCGTCGCCGAAATAGCCGAGTTTTTCGGCCAGGATGGCTGGAAGGTAGATTTGTTTCTCCATGCCACCGATCATAAGGGAGACTTCCGAGGTTTGGGCTATTGTCTGTGGCCCGGCGCTCGCCAACAGAACCGCCGTCACAATCGCTACATTAAGACTATGCAGGGATCGCCTCGCGGTCTTTCGCAAGCTATCGGCGAACGGCCACAATCCCTTTCCCATCTTTTCTCCTCGCGCTCCCAACTTTCTATAGGACTGAAAGGTCGGTGTAAGCAAGTGATGTTATGCATTGCCCGGAGGAGATTTCTGCGTGGGAAGATAATACGAAGTATATTCGTACGTTAGCTCGTGATGCGAGCGTAAAACCAATTTTTATATCGATCTATGTTGCGGTCAGCGGCCGCTGCTGATCTTTATTTTAAATTCCATTCCAGAAGTGCGAAATCCTACTTTACTTTCTGGGTGTAATATCCAAAGCGGAGGAGTTATGTCGAAAATTGCAACCGGACAGGCCGGCGTTGAACTGTCCAATGTCACCAAGCGTTTTGTCTCGCCCACAGGTGTCGCAATGACAGCGCTACGCAATGTCAATCTGACGGTCGAGCCGGGGCAATTCTGCGCGATTGTCGGCCCAACCGGATGCGGCAAATCAACAACACTCACCATGGCGGCGGGGCTCGATATGCCGAGTGCCGGTGTTGTGAAGGTCTCTGGCAGAACCGTTGATGGATTGACGCAAGGGGCGGGTTTCGTTTTCCAGAACGACGCGTTGCTGCCCTGGAAGTCAGTGCTTACGAATGTCGCCCTCGGCCCCATCTTTAAAGGTCACGACAAGTCGCAAGCGCTGCAGGAGGCGCGCGATTGGTTGACGACCGTTGGTCTTGCAGGCTTCGAAAACCACTATCCTCATCAGCTTTCCGGCGGCATGCGCAAGCGTGTCAGCCTCGCAGCCGCGTTAATCAATAAGCCATCGCTACTGCTGATGGACGAACCCTTTTCGGCACTGGATGTGCAGACGCGCGCCATCATGTCCAACGAGCTCCTTACACTTTGGGAAAAAAACCGTCCCTCGGTGATGTTCGTCACTCATGATCTGGAGGAGGCCATCGCTTTGGCGGATCGCGTCGTCGTTATTTCGTCCGGCCCGGGAACGGTTAAGGCGGTATTTGACATTGATTTGCCTCGGCCGCGCGGCGAAGTGCAGGAAATTCGGTTCAAGCCACGTTTTCTCGAATTGTACCAAATGATTTGGCAGGCGCTTCGTGAAGAAGTGGAGCGTGCTTATTCCAGAACTTCCAGTGCTGCCAAGGGAGCCGCCTGATGACCACGGCAGATACTCATAACGATCTTCGCACAGCCGCACTTTCGCAAGAGGAACTGGTGGTCGTCAGCGCTGCAAAGAAGCGCATTGCGCGCCGCAAGCGACAGGTCATCGCCAGCCGCGCGCTACTTCTGGCTGTCTTTCTCGGCTTGTGGGAATTTGGAGCACGAAGCGGACTCATCGACCCATTTTTCTTCGGTTCGCCAGTCGGTATCGTCGAGCGCTTGGTCGATTGGTGCATCAACGGAACCGCCTACGGCTCACTTTGGCTGCAGGTCGGGATCACGCTCGAGGAAGCGTTGCTCGGTTTTATCGCCGGTGTAGCAGGCGGAATTTTGTTTGGCGTAACGTTGGGCGAGATTGCGTTTTTAGCTGATGTCGTCGGGCCATATATCAAGATTTTGAACGCGCTTCCGCGCATTGTGCTCGGTTCCATTTTTGTCATGTGGCTGGGTCTAGGTCTCGCGTCCAAGGTTTTGCTGGCCGCCGTTCTTGTCTTTTTTGTCGTATTCTTCAATGCATTCCAGGGGGTGAGGAGCGTTGACAGGAACCTGATCGCCAATATGCGAATTCTCGGTGCCTCGCGTCTTCAACTCGTGCAGTACGTCATTTTTCCATCTGCCATGACTTGGATTATCGCCAGCCTTCACGTTGCTCTCGGCTTCTCGATTATCGGCGCGATCGTCGGCGAATTCTTAGGTGCCGAACGCGGTCTTGGATTGGTGATTGCCACAGCACAAAACACGTTCGATGCCAACGGCGTATTTGCGGCGATGCTTGTGATCGGCCTTCTGGCGCTGGGCGCGGAGGCGATCATGGCGAAGATCGAAAAGCGCCTCTTGGCCTGGCAGCCTTCACAATCCCGCGAACAAAATACTCAAGGGCTTTGAGCCGTTGAGCGCGCAGCTATCAATCGATTTCGACCATGAAAAAGGGAGTGAGACCATGGTGAAAAGCTGGAAACTAACCGCAATTGCAATGACCGCCATGATGACGTCAGTCTTGGCGGTGAAGGCCGATGAGGCGATGCCGACAGTCAAGCTGATGGTCGGGGGTATCGACAAGCAGATTTATCTGCCTTACCAGCTCGCGGAAGGGTTGGGCTACTACAAGAAGTATGGCGTAAATGTCGAACTCAGCACCGAGACAGCAGGTGGTGTTGGTGCCGAGGAAGCTGTTGCGTCTGGCGAGGTGGAGATGGCTGGCGCCTGGTACAATCACACCATAGACTTTCAGCTACACGGCAAGAAAGTGATTGGTGTCGTGCAGCTTTCGGGTGCGCCCGGTGAGCGTGAAATGTGCGCCAAGGGCACTAACATCAAAACGCCAGGCGACTGGAAGGGGAAGGCAGTCGGCGTGACCGATATCGGTTCGGGTACCGATGATTTGACCCTCTTTATGGCGGCGCGCGATAAGTTGACGACGAAGGATTTCAGCCGTGTTTCGGTTGGTGCCGGCGCAACGCTACTCGCCGCACTCCAGCACGGCAGAATTGTTTGCGGCATGACGACGCAGCCGACTGTCAACGCAATCGAGAAGAAGGGCATCGGCTATTCCGCATTCGATCTCGCTTCGACCGAAGGTGCAACGAAATGGTTGGGGGGTACGTGGCCGACCGCTTCGGTGCTCGCTCGCGGAGATTGGGTGGAGAAGAACAAGGCAACAACGCAAAAGGTCGTCAATGCACTTGTCGCGACAATGCATTACATCGCAACTCATTCGGCGGCCGATATCGCCGACCACCTGCCTGCCAGCTTCACCAGCAATCCTCTCTCCAGCAAGCAAGAGTATATCGACGCACTCGCCAAGGATAAAGGCCAATTCTTGCCTGACGGCTTGATGCCCAAGGGCGGCCCCGAAACCGTGCTTGCGGTGGAAAAGGCGGCCGGCAAGATCAATGGCGAGGTGAATCTGCCAGCCACCTACACTGATGAATTCGCGATCGAAGCGAATAAAACTGAGGGATACACGAAGTAATCTCGGGAAAATCCGCTCGGCGGGGGCTTTAACAACCCCCGCCGCTCGTCTGGCAGGGTCCAGATCGAATGCAGAACTTTTTACAAAACTAGATGCTTTGCCTTTCCAAAGCCAACAGGTGTCATGGCTTGTTCTCGTTTTTGGCCACGAGATAAGCTTCGGCCGCCGGTCGAATGTCAAACTGTACCGAGCTTGCGCCGGTTGGGGTGCTAGATGGCGTATCATCGGGATTCTGGTCAGCTTTGGCCGTCTGTCTTTTGCGAAACCGAATCGCAAAGCGGCTCTTGCGTTTGATGACGGTGGCGCATCCAAGTTTCCTTCTCAAGATCATCAGATCCGCCTCTCAATGACCAGACGCGCTATAGTGATCGATCGATTCAGGTCGACGTCGAATGGCGCATTCCATTGGAACGACCAGGCTTTTCGACTTTCGCGCGTAGCGGCGGCGTCGCTTTCGTCGCCATCCAGCGAATAATGGGCGATTTCCTGATCCTAGCCTTCCACAGAATAGACTTACTGATGGATCGTCCCATAACTCGATTTCGCAAAAGATCCGCTTCTGGCGATCGATGACGGCAGCGCGGAGATGTGGATCACGCAGCAACTTGCGATAGCGCCGCCGAAGGGGGCGGCCATTTGAGAAGCCGTCACAAGCCAGTAGTCGTCGACCGCAGAAACCTCAGCATTATACCAGTTGTTCCGTCGCCGTTGGGCGCATATCGTCGAGCGATCGCGGCGAAGGGCGCGCGCGATCTCGCTTTGACTGATCTTCTTCTTATCCATCCTCGCAGTGATGCGAGGCTCGTCCACACTCAACTGCATAGAAGAGCGTGCTATCCCATCCTCCCAAAATCATGGCCAATATTGTCTCGGTTGCATTCGAAGATGGAATCTGCGACTCGCCGCTCCCGCGCAGATAATACCGGAACTTGATGAAGTTGACTGACGGAATTACTTCCCAATGACATGGGTAGGCAAGCGATTGGCGCGCGTTCGAAACTTTACGAAACTGTAAACTCTGAGACAGGTGTAAGCGAGAATCAGCAGTTAGCTGTGGAGCCGTCCGCCGATGCGGTCTTTCACAAACATCGATTAAAGGGAAAAGTCGGATGAAGAACATAATTCTGCCAGTAGTTGTATTTGCGAGTGGCCTTTATGCAGCAGGTGCGGTGCAGGCAGCGAACGTACCGTGCGAGGAAATGCTCAAGCAGCTACGCACAGCCGAGGTCTCTGCCAAGCCGACCGATGCCGACAAGGCAAGAATCTCCGATCTTGAAGCCAAGGGAATTGAACGTTGCAACGCCGACGATGACAAGCGTGCCGATGAATTCTTTACCCAGGCCCTGAAGATTCTCGGCAAGTAAAGGCCGGCGCGTGGCCCTACGCAGAGAGAAGGAGAAAACGATGCCTTCATCAACAAAGCCAGGTGCTTCCACACCAAACCGTGTTCCTGAAGTAACGGCGGATTTTTGGATTATCAAGCTTTTGGCAGTCACCATGGGTGAGACTGCGGCTGACTATCTTGCAGTAAATCTCGGCCTCGGCCTATCGTTGACATCGGCCATCATGTGCGCATTGTTGGCGATAGCGCTTGTCTTGCAGTTTGCACAGAAACGATATGTACCCTGGTCCTATTGGCTTGCAGTGGTCATGATCAGTGTCGTCGGTACACTCGTTAGCGACAATCTCGTCGATAACTTCGGAATTGCGCTTACGACAACAACTATAGCCTTCGGCATAGCACTCGCGGTCACGTTCGCTGCATGGTATTTGAGCGAGCGGACACTTTCGATCCACACGATTTTCACGACTCGTCGCGAGGTCTTCTATTGGCTCGCGATCCTGTTCACATTCGCGCTCGGGACGTCGTCGGGCGATCTGGTAGCCGAGCAATTCAGTCTTGGCTATCTCGCGACCGGCTTTATTTTTGGCGGAATAATAGCTCTCACTGCCTTCGCCTACTACATTTTTAGGCTTAACGGCATACTCGCGTTTTGGCTTGCATATATCTTTACACGACCACTCGGCGCCTCATTTGGCGATCTACTTTCTCAACCTCAGGAATATGGAGGATTGGGGTTCGGAACAACTGCAACAAGTCTTCTCTTTCTTGCCGGGATTATCGTGATCGTCGTTTATATGACAGTCCATCGCAGCCGAACCAAAGATGACGCAATGGTCCTCGACCTCGATTCTCTTTAGCACAGGACCTTGATCTTCAGACGTATATCCCGCGTTTTTGGCTAGCCACTTCTAAACGGTGCTGCGATCAAATTCAGCCTGCAACGAAGACAGGATCGAGATGACGATATGGCCGACCGGGTACACCCGATCGGCCATTAAGCCGTTCGCAGGATTCGTCGTTCATGGCAGGAGGACGAGCACATAGTCAGTGCAGGTCGATATCTGCCACTTTACCTCTGTGAGAAAGCTCAAGTGCGAAGTTACATGCTATACCGCATTTCGGTCCCGATCCTCTGCTGTTTGACAAGGGCAAAGCTTCCGTGCGCAGATGGCGTGGAATGGTGTGAATTTAGCCATTTGAGAAGTGCGCTTGCTTGTCGAAAGACCGGCAGACAACCGCAACTATCGTCCGATTTTCATCTGTTGCGATGCGACTTTTTTTCGCTTTTTTGCTTGGGGCCATTCAGCCTCCAGTGTGCCGGCCTTCACCGTTATGCGACCATACTTGAATTGCCGCACTCTTGCTTTGCTCGCTTCATGATTCTGAAAATTCAAAGTTCGGGATCAAGTAATTTAGGGAAGTTTTGGCTTTCTCGGCCGAGGCCTGATTTTCGGCGTGTCTCTAGCGCCGCAGCGTAAACTGGCTGTCGCTGATTACCTCATCATTGGCTGGAGCATACCACTTCGAAAGCTCTACCCAGTGTCTGACGATTTTTGGACTGGTAGCAGTTGAAATCGCGCGCATAACATCCTTGATGGGTCAGCTGATGTTGCCAAGCTGTTGCAAATTCGGTTCCTTAGTCTTACGGGCGGGATCGAATATCCCCCTCCCACGGGCTTAAAGTATCGACGTTACGATGCGGTCGAGCTTGCTGTCTTCCCTGTAGAATGCTTGAACGAGTGAGGTTGCTATTATGGCCATCAGAGCGCCACCTAGCAGATCGGAAGCGTAGTGCGTGCCAACATAAACCCGGGACAGACTAATGAGGATAGCCGCTGCAAGTGCAATCGAGCCCCTACGACGGAGCCCTTCGGCCAAGAGCGAAAAGGCGATCGTGAAAGTTGCGGTGGCGTGATCGGATGGAAACGATGCATCTGTGCTTAGATCGATGATGAGGTGAGTAACGCCGAGCTCATACGGTCGCATGCGATGAATAAACAGAATGATGATCTGATTGAGGCCAAGACCCAGTAGAAAAGCTAGACAACAGGCGATGCAGGCATGTCTCACATGACGTCGGTCATTTTTGGACCACCATTGTAATACGACAAAGAAGACAAGTATTGGTACTCCCAACTGAGTGAATGCGATAACCGCGGTATCGAGAATCGAATTCCATCCAGCCCAACCATTGATCCAATGCGTGATAACTACATCCATCATCAGCTCCTAGCGTTAAACAAGTAATGCAATGCCTCATCGAGGAGTTTGATTGAACAGCTTGCGCCGCGTCTGTAACTTCGTCGGTCGCTCCCAATTGCGCAAAGCATTCCGCAACCATTTTTTCAGCAGTTAAACGAGCCGGATCACAGTGAGCGCCTCGTCGTTTATAACGGACACCTGACCGGTTTTGACAGGAGTTCAACTGGGACGGCCATCCGCGGACGCCGATGTCCCGATCTATCAATCTTCCGAGGGGTGGGCCGCTTTTTTAAGGATCCTCGCAGTGTGTCGTCCGGAGATCAAGATAGCCCTGCATTTGGGTCGTCAATCGAGCTGCAGCCATAGGCGGGTAGTCTCCGTCGTCCCTAATCAAATGGACGTGATCGCGCAACATAGTTAGAGCAAACTCAGCCCGTGGACCGCGGACGCCGTACGAACGTTTATAATTCTGGGTTAACCGCGCTATATGGAATGTCCATGGAGTTGGCTAGGTTGCTCCAAAATCATAACCTCGCATCGCACTGCCACCCCACTCTTTGTCGATCCTCTTTACGTTTATCGCCATCGCGTTCCGATCCACCCGGTATGCATTCACGATGACGGAGAGCAGCGAGTTTCTTCGATCTCCAGCAGCGTCATCCGCCGCAATGTTGGCGATCTGACGTTCATTGCAGCGGATAGGGCGGCTCTTCCTCCTCATGATAGCGAGGATGACTATCTCATGGAGGTCACCAATGCTGACGGACGGGAGGCTAAGACGGCCGACAAGTCGGTCAGTATTCCGGTTCAAACACACAGGCTTCTCGGACTTTTCAGATGGAAAAGGAATGGCGCGTCTTCTCCATGGTCACGCCTAGGCAAGCGACACAGCAAATCGTCGTCCGCAAGAAGTTGGCCGCGTGATCCCGCGGCGCAAGCTATTATTCCTATCCTAATGGCAAATACCCCTTTCTTGGATCCTTATCGCCTTTAGCAGATGTCTCCTCCGGATGCAGCATATGTGCTACGCACCCATTATCTGCGTTGACATTGCAGATTGGAAACATCTCGCTAAACAGCAATCTTGGTCTCGAGGAGCGTCTCGCGGAATTGTGCCCAGGCGCCAGGCACGTTTCCGCGCTCACGGCCAAACTTTTCAAGATCAGCCGATGGGAGCGGCCCCCGACAGCCAGGACACGTGTTTTCGATCTCGGAAGCCATGAAGGACGTCGCGTCGGGTCCTCTAGTTGCAACAGAGGAAAAGCAGTTCGATCTTGGTTTTGTCGGACTGGCAGTTGGGGCGCACGTGAGAATTGATTTTGACGACTTGCGGCCCCTGATAGAGACGATTGCGGAAAGCGGTCCCCGATACATGCCAAATAGCGGTGCTGTCGACAACATCACGGTAGGCAGAGAGAAACGCGTCCGCCGCTGGTCTCCGACAACGGTCCCCGTGCTCCGGAGCAAGACATATCACGGTGACTGAGAGATTCTTCCGTGGAGCGAGCGGTGTTGAGGCCGCTGGTCTCGACGGCCATTGCGAGCTTGCTGAACTAAATCCCGTGGTGACAGTGATCGCCGGGATTCATATACATGTCAGTAAAGTGGAGCACTGGGATCAGCACATATGGAGAACCGGAGTGCGAATACTGCTCGTGGAGGACAACGTATTGTTGGGTGACGCGCTGAGTGAGCATCTGTCATCAATGGGTTGGGATGTCACCTGGGCTAAGGAATATAAGCTGGCAACCGAGGCGTTATCGCGCGCATCGTTCGATATCATCTGCCTTGACCGAGGCCTCCCTGATGGGGATGGGCTCGATATATTGCGTCGAGGTCTGCATCAATGCCCGACCATCATCTTATCTGCTTTGGATCAGCTGTCCGATCGGCTCGAAGCTAAGAAATTAGGTGCAGCCGACTATTTGACGAAGCCATTCCGGCTAGAGGATCTGACGCATCGAATAGAGCTTCTTCTGTTGAACTCAAACGGCGATAATAAAACGACACGACATTAACTCCATCCCCAGGTGCGAATATTTGACGATTTTGCATCATAGCTGTTCAGGTCGTTGTCAGGCTCTGCCTGCACCCCATGGAGACTTCATGGAAGGACTGGACGAAAGCAATGACAGTATTCCGCCCTCGAAAAATGGCTCTCGCCATTGCTGGCGTCATAGGATCTGTTGGTTTGGGATGTGCGGTTTACGCGGGTTTTCTGCAACTCACTGGCAATTTCCATCCGGTAGTTGATGGCCAATTTTACCGCTCGGCTCAACCGACTGCAGATGAGCTTGCTTCATATGTACGTTCGCATGGAATTAAAACAGTCATCAATCTACGAGGTACCCACTCAGGCTCGCCTTGGTATGATGACGAAGTCACCATGGCCCGCGGACTAGGCCTACAGCATATCGACTTCGGTATGTCCGCATCGAAAACGATATCGCCACAAAAGGCGCAGCAGCTAGTCGAGATTATGGCTTCGGCGCCGAAGCCGATTTTGATCCATTGTCGTTCCGGAGCTGATCGCAGCGGTTTGGCCGCTGCGCTTTATGTTAGAAAAGTTGCTGGTATGGATGAAGCAACGGCCGAAGATCAATTATCGTTTTACTACGGCCATGTCGGTATTCCTGTAGTATCTGCCGCCTATGCGATGGATAGAAGTTGGGAAGACATCGAGGCGCAGGACTGAATGTAGGCGTTGACCGAACTTTCGAGTGGGCTGATTATGCGATCAGCGCAAATTCTCCAATTGCGACCGTCCTTGCGACAATACCGAACTGGCAGACGCAATACGCGTGCTCGGCTTATTGCCCCGTGAGAAATTGGGATTGGATTGCCAGGCATGCGAGAAGTTCAGGTTCCTATGGCATTGCCGTTGGCAGCTTCTCCTACAGAATCGGCCATGATCTTGGCCATTATGGGGGTGTGAGAGCACTATGCCCCCTTCCTCTCAAAGCTGAGTTTACTGCGCAGAGGCGGTCCGTTCAGCGATGGTTAGGCACTGAATTCCAACAGCAATTCAGAATGCTGTCTCAGCGCTTTTCTACATTCACGAGCCACAGCGGTTGCTCGCCGGTCTTGCCGGAGCGGTGATCGGTGCAGGATGGAACTACATCACCAGTTCCATGATTACCTGGCGGCAGGCGGGGTGAATTGGGATCGAAGATTTCTGCGATATTGGGCTGCTCCCCGCAGCTTGCCATGTTTGTGCGATAGTCCGAGGGCACAGGGGAGGTGTGGTCTCCGTCTCCAGGAGGCGGCCGCGAGACAGAAAAGCAAGCAGGCCGAGACAGCTGGGTATTTTGGGAGAGCCAAAACGTTGGACATTCACGCTCATGCCAGCTGAAATTTGCTCCGGTCTATCCAAGCCAATTAGCCCTTTGGAAATGTCAATATGACTTTGAGGCCGGGATCATTGTCTTCAAGCGCGATGCTGGCCGAGTGAAGATCGGCGATCGCCTTGACAAGGCTTAGACCCAGGCCATTGCCGGGCGTAGTTCGACTCTTGTCCAAACGGTAAAGGCGTCTGAAGACGAGTTCGCGTTGCTCTAGTGGGATGCCGGTTCCGCTATCGGCGACACCAGCGCGATAGCAATGCTCGTCGCCCGCAAGCGTCATGACAATCGAGGTGCGGGGAGGACAATGTGTGATCGCGTTTTCGACGAGATTGACAAAAAGCTGCATCAGCAGCTCTTGATCGCCATATATCATGCTTTGACCAGAAGTGAGGGATTCCAGTGTAATGGTCTGCATGTTGTCTTCGGCAACGTCGGCATAGATTTCGGCCACGGACGTCATCACCTGCCCAAGATCGACCGTCTTGAAACGCGTCTTTCGCGCTCCCGCTTCAATTTGTGAAATCCGAAGCAACGCCTCGAACGTGGCATTTATCCCAGCGATTTCGATTCGTGCATCAAGCAGGAAGTCCTCGACACTCCGGGACTCTTCCAGCCCTTGCAGCGCTCGCTCGATAGTCAGCCCCAAACGATTGAGCGGGGTTTTCAGGTCGTGCGCGATATCGGTGCTGACCTGGCGCATTCCCTCGACTAACCCGGAAAGGCGCACAAGCGCCTGATTCATATGGGTGGAAACGACGTCTATGTCGTCACCATTGCCACGTATCGGAATCCGCCTTGAAAGATTCCCGGCAGAAACGTCTATCATGGTGCCCTCGATGGAATCGAGCCTTCTTTGAGTTCGGGCCGCCAACAGGGTTCCGCCGAAAACAACCGTGGCTATGATAATCACCGACGCCCACGCAAAACTCGTCAGCGCGATTCCTTCAATACGGTCGATTTCGCGGTAACTTTGCCCGACCATCAAGATGTTGCTGCCAACCTTACCGCCCACTACCCTAATCGGGTCCACGTCCTCCAAGCCAAGCAGAGCCGCCGGTATTGTCGAAAGTCCGGAATCGATATGGTCTCCGCGGACGTTGCCTGCGAGTTTTTGGCCCTTGGAATCCAGGAGTAGAAAGACCTGATCTTCGGGGCGTTTCAGTGCCGAATAACTCGCGACCGCCGCAGTCAAATCCTCAAGGTCATTCGACGAATAGGTCGAGGCCACAACCGAGTACGTGTCTTTGATCGATACGTCGAGCGACCTTGCGAGCTCCCGCTTCATCAGGCCGTAGGCAACAAATCCCGCGATAAGAAATGCAATGATGAAGAATAACCCGAACGAAATAGCGAGCCTGAATGGTGTGCTGCGTAATAATCTACCGCGGTACATGAATGCAATAACCGGTGTTCCGGACGGTGTGGAGGAGGGGCACATCGAATGGTTTGTCGATTTTCGCGCGCAGTCGGCTGATATGGGTCTCCACCACACTCGTTTTCGGATCGAAGTGAAAGTCCCAAACGCGTTCCAAAAGCATCGTCCGTGTCAGGACCCGACCCTCGGCGCGCATCAGAACCTCCAATAGCGTAAACTCGCGCGGTTGGAGGTCGATCGATGTTCCCTGCCGGTAAACATGACGTTTGACAATATCAAGCTCCAGGTCGGCAATTTTCAAGACGGTCTTTTGATCCTGGGCGGGGGGACGTCGTGCAAGCGCGTTGAGACGGGCAAGCAACTCTGAAAAAGCAAAGGGCTTGGTTAGGTAGTCGTCACCACCCGCTTCAAGACCTTCAACTCTATCATCAACGCCGCTCACCGCTGTTAGAAACATAGCAGGTGTCTTGATTTTGGCTGCTCGTGCAGCCTTCACCAATGAAAGTCCGTCGAGACCAGGGATCATCCTGTCAATGACGAGAACATCGTATGTTTCCTGAGTTATCTGAAAAAGCGCGTCGGTGCCGTCGGCCATAGTATCACAGATGTGGCCGGCTTCATTCAAACCACGCGAAATGTATTCTGCAGTTCTTTGATCGTCTTCCACCACGAGAATTTTCATGTGCTGCTGACATCCATAGCTGTATGACTGCTTGTTTGACCAAGCTTGCCCTAGAAAGTTTTCGGCGACCTGAACAGCTCATTACAAATTCGTAAGATTACGCTGCACCGCGAGCTACTTGCTTACGAAAGGGTGAGTTCATGCCAACGCTTTGCAAATCGATGACGCGGGTATCGCGAAGTTGCGTGCGATGGTTTCTGGCAGGAACATTTGCATCAATTCCGTAGAAACGGGCTTTCACGAGCAGATCCGACCGGCACCGTGACTTAAAAAAATGCAAAGCACAGCAGATGGCGGCGATGACCAAAGTTCTGGAGGGACCTCTCAAGCTGGTAGAGAATGTGATTCTCCAGCAGAACGCCGTTACAAGCCTCACTCTGGATGTTTGCCGTTCGACGGCATCCGTCGGGCTTAGTTGATTCTTCCAGGCACGGATCCCGTCATGAGGCGTCAGCCACCACAGAGCTAGCAACGTATCGTCGATCTTGCCCTCGTCGGGATCCATGAAACAAGATAGCATACACGTCGCCGGAAATACCGCGGTCTCCACGGCTGAGGACTCATGATCACCACTAACCTCAGCTTCAGTGACCGGGCCAGCGTCTTCAGCTATGCCAGATTGACCACCGCGTTGCTTGATTAACTCACAATCACTGCCACATCCTCGAACCCGAAACGGCAGCTTCCACTTCAAAAGCAGTTAAGCGGGTGGACCGAAAACCAAAGGAGAAAAGCTGAAACTTGATCAACTAAAGGATTGCTAGATCCAGACATTATTGCAAAATCCTGCTGGAATTGTATGATTCAGGTCTCAAATGACCCCACTACAGCGAGACGTCGTGTTGATCAATTGTCGTGATGGCCGCGGGTCAGGTTCCGAATGCGATTGCTGCTAGTCGAGGATAGCGCACGTCTGCGGGATTTGCTGACTGAAAGTGTCCATCACGCAGGCTGGCGTCTGGATAGTGTGGCGATGGCCGCCGCCGCACTGTTGGCAACCCAAACAGTCAGCTATGACCTAGCCTTGGTGGATCTTGGTTTACCGGATGGCGACGGTTTGGATCTTATCCGGGATCTGCGCCGCGACGGTTTTATCGCCCCAATTCTCGTCGTCACCGCTCGGGGCTCCATCGACGATCGAGTCGCGGCCCTGGATGGCGGCGCCGATGACTATCTCCTCAAGCCGTTCAATCACATCGAACTGCTTGCACGTTGCCGGGCGCTCCTACGCCGCCGGGCTCCGCACTACTCCGAATCCATTGTCCTTGGTGGTCTGTCCTTCGACCCCGCAAGCGGCGTCGTTGCGGCCGGGGGGGAGCCGCTGGCGATCGCACCGCGCGAACGATCCGTCCTGGAATTGCTGCTGCGCAATGCCGACCGGGTCACTTCCAAACAGATAATAGAAAGCAAGCTTTCCGAATTTGGCGACGATATCTCCACCAATGCAGTGGAACTGGCGGTTTCGAGGCTCCGCCGCCGCCTCGCCCCATTCGATTTGCCCATCCGGATCGAGACAATACGCGGTATTGGTTATTTGCTGCGGGAAAAGCGGGAAGATGGCTGACCGGCCGCAAACGCTGATTCGGATCATCACGCAGCGTATTGTGCTTTTTGCAGTGCTCGCCATAGCAGTGCAGGCTGGGCTCGTCTTTGCGGATTACTATTTCGACAACGAGCAATTGGCAACGTTGATGATCGAGCGCGAAACGGGGAAACTGTCGGCAGGCTTCGAACGTCGACACGACGAGACGCCCTACAAATTGCCTCACGACCTCCACCGCTACGGCGAACGGGGCGGTTTCTATATAACCCGCATCCGCACGCCTTCGGGGCAGATTCTCTACACAAATTGCGATGCGCGCTGCGACAACCATCTGCTGCCGCAGGAGGTCAATCCGCCGGACCTGTGGTCTCGTATGCTGAGTGACGGCAAACCACTCGCTGTTGCAGGCGGCAAGACCTATGAAATCGATGGCGACAAGTTCTTCATCGAAATCGCGATCCTGCGTGACAGCGACAGCATCATGTGGGCGGTGATTGGGCGCGAATTTGCTGACCATCTGGCCATTCCGATGGCGATCATGCTGTTTTTCGTTCTTGGTGGCACATTGTTGTCAATCCGGCGGGCCTTGCATCCGGTTGCAAAAGCTGCTCAAGAGGCAGGCCATCTCGATCCGCTCGATCCCAGTCACATGATCAACCAGACCGGCATGCCGCGTGAAATTGCCGATCTTGCAGCAGCTGTGAACCGAAGCCTTTCGCGCATCGGCGCGCTCATGAAATCCCAGCGGCTGTTCACCACTGCCGTCGCGCATGAAATCCGCACGCCATTAGCAATGATGAAGCTGGAGCTCGGCAATATAGACCATCCGCGGGCGCGCAAGATCGAGGCCGATCTCGACACGCTGGCGGGTTTTGTCGGCCAGATCACCGCGCTGGGGCGGCTCGAAAGTGCTGACCGTGCGGTGTTCCGGCCGGTCGATCTGGCAAAACTGGCCGATTGGGTGGTCACCGATATCGCGCCCCTGGTCTATGACCTCAATCACACCATTGCCTACAGCAATCTTGGCGCCGCCTCTATTGAAGGTCATGCGCCGCTGCTTGAGGACGCATTGCGCAACCTCATCGAAAACGCCGTGAAACACACCCCGGTAAGTGCGGCCATCGAGGTTGTCGCTGGTCCTGGTCTGCGCTTGACGGTCAAAGATGACGCAGGTGTTTTTGACGCTCCAACGGAGGTTCCGTTTGGCGATCTCAAAGCCGACCATATGGGTATCGGCCTCGAGATCGTGCGCCGGATCATGACGTTGCATAAGGGACGGCTGGAGATTGAGGTGGAGCCCGGACGTCTTACAGCCATGACGCTCCTATTTGACGAGGCCAAGCCCTAAATTGAGGCGAAAAAGGAGCCGCTAAGCAGCGTAACGGTACCATAAACCAGGCCAAAGGCGATCAGAAGACAGACTGCGGCAGCAGCCAGCGAGCCACCCGTCGCCTCTTTATGATCGACATAGACTTCGCGCCGTTTGCGGCCGGTGATCATGGCACCGATGAGGTTTTCACGCTTGATGAACTGATAATAGAGGTTCGCGACGATATGCAGCCCCGCGAGGACGAGGATGGCGAAATAGAACCACACAGCATGGATCGAAGCAGCCCAACTCGAAACGGTATCACCCACCAGTCCGGCAAAAGGGCCTGAGGCGGTCACTCCGTCGCTGGAGAACATACCAAGCAGGACTTGAACGCCACAAGCGACGATGAGACCGATGACCATCAGACCGCCGGCGGGGTTGTGGCCAAGATAGCGCTCCGCTCTGTTGCGCCGTAACGCCTTGAGATAGGTCCAGACGGCGGCGGGAGAGCGTACGAAACCGGAAAAGCGAGCCGTTGAACTACCGAACACACCCCAGAGGACACGGTAGACCACCAGCACGAGGACACCGTAACCGGCGGCTTTGTGAACGGTCATATCCGGATCGTTGAAACTGCTAGAGACCCAGGCCGTGATGATCAACGCGACGAGCGACCATTTGAACAGACGCGTGGGAAGATCCCAGGCACGAACGACATCGCTCTTGGCAGATCGAATCCCGCCGCTGTGCTCGGATAGCGGCTCGGAATAGACTTCAAAGGCAGATTTTTGTTCGCGCATGGGGCGTTTCCTGTTCGCGGAGAGCTGCAACGGCTATTTATAAGCCGTGTGGCAGGACTTGCATTCAGTTGCGATTGCCACAAATGCCTTGCGGAAGGAGGCTTTATTCTGTGTCTGCTGGCTCGCGGTGTTGGCTATCATGGCCATCTTGCTGAAACGGGCGTGAATATCCATTTCCTTGGCGCCGCGTTGGTTAGCGAACATACTGTCGGCCGCTTGGGCGTCTGCTGCATAGCGCCGCAGAACCTGTTCAGCGGCGTTAGTGTCAAAGTTAGCAAGGACGGCCTTGGCGGACGTCGTGTTATCGGCCATGCCGCCCATGATGCTTTTAAGCGATGCAGCGGCCGCAGGTCCTACCAACACCGCGAGGACAAGTGCGGCGCCAATATAACGACGCAGGTTAGATGAAGATTTCGATGATGATGTCATGACGCTCTGTTTTGGTTGATCTCTGAGAAGTCCCGTCTGTTTGGAACCGGACAACGACAGCCGTATTGAAGTTCCAAAGATCGGTGTCGCCAGCATGAAGCGTGTATATCTTGGAGATCAATTGCGGCGAAATCCGCGACCACGCCTTATCAACCGGCCGGCTTCGTTCTCTCATGACAGGCTTTTGACAGGTTGACTTTTGCGTCGCACATTGATTGCGGCGCAGCATCCACCCGGGTGCTTCGTATTCGGCAATGGCGCCGCCGCGGTATCCTCATCATTCAGTCCGCCGCGGTCGAAGAACTTCGGTCAACCAAAGTTGGGTGAGATTTGCCGAGGCGCTATAGATCCGCTCATCGTCAAGGCACTCGACAACGCCGTTGCGGATGTCCTGGCAGAGCTGCAGTTTGAATTGTGCCGCATGCCGATTGTATGGGCTCGTGACTTCAGGAGCCTTCTCCGTTCAAGGCTCACAGAGCGTGTCGGTTTTCCGGTCCCCGTGCTGCAGCTTGGGACTGGCTCACTCCATATATCGAGCATCTTTCAATATAATCCGTCTTGATCGGCGGCTTCCTGCCGGAGATTTTCCCTTCACGGTTTGTGTCGCCGCCCAAATTACAAGGTATCTGCTTTCGACCAGTTGTCCGATCGGCTTGAGGCGAAGCGACCAGGTGCAGACGACCAACTGATCAGGCCTGTTCACCTTAAGGCATTGACGCATAGACTCACGTCACTGCTATCGAGTGTAAATCAAGGTTGCGCCTTTGGTGAGCATGGACCTCGCCGTTAGCTAGCAGGGCCTTCCCGCGCTGGAGGTGTTCAGGTGCCCGTCAGGCTCTTCCATCATTTCATGGAAAATTGATGAAAGGATTCGGCGAAAGTAATGAGAGAAACTCGTTTTCGCAAAGCGATCCTCGCCGTATTTGGCGTTCTAGGCTTCGTTGGCTTGGGATGTACGTCTTATCTGGGCTTTCTGCAGTTGACCGGCAACTTCCATCCGGTGGTAGATGGTTAGGCATACCGTTCGGCGCAGCCAAGTGCCGACGAACTTGCCTCATATGTGCGCGCGTATGGAATTAGGGCGGTTATCAATCTACGAGGCACGCATCCCGGCAAAGCTTGGTATGATACCGAAATCGCGATGGCTAAAAGCTTGGGCATACAGCATATCGACTTCGGGATATCGGCATCTAAAACCGTATCGCGGCAAAGGGCAGAGCGACTGGTCCGAATAATGGCGTCGGTGCCCAAGCCCATTTTGATTCACTGCCGATCGGGAGCGGATCGAAGCGGCTTAGCAGCGGCACTTTATGTCAGTAAGGTCGCGGGTCTGGACAACGCTAAGGCTGAAGCTCAGCTTTCCTTTTACTATGGGCACGTGGGCATTCCAGTGGTTTCTGCTGCCTATGCTATGGACAAAAGCCTGAAAGATATCGAGGCGCAGGATGCGAAGCCGGAGCAGGCAGAGCTTATTGGCGATATCGATGAACGATAGGCAAAAGATTGAATGCGGCCCAGAAAAGCAAGGGAAGAAACTGGTTCTGCGTGAGCATTTGAGCCCATAAAGCGACGCCGCTCTAATGCTTCTTACCCATCCATCACTGATATGTAGGTTGAGAGCGGATTGGACAAGGCTTCAACCCCACAAAAGTTGGCGGATAATGCTTCCAAGCGCTCATTGAGCGAGCGCCGTTGCTGAACCCGTTTTTGCCAAGAGTCATTGGCTAACGCTGTGAAGCTATCCGATCTAGGATTAGCTTTTCGGTGACTACGGTCACCATTGCATCCGCGCACAAGGTGAGATCACCGTAAACACCTTCCGTCGATTGCTGATTGGCTCTCCTTTTTGAGAGACTTTACGATTCTGTATATTTGCAGAGAACCGTCCGTAAGCTGACTATTCTACATTGGTGCATCTCTTCACATGGAAGGATCACAACAATGGAAAACATTTTTGCCAATGTGCCCCGGGCGGCACTCGCCACGCTCCTGCTGTCGCTTGGCTGCGTCGGCCCAATTTTCATCCTTGCCGACGGCTCGCCGACCTTTGCCGCCGAAAAGGCCGTACCGGCGGAAAAGAACCCCCCCGGCGACATTCCGGATACGCAGGTTTTTATCGACTACACGTCGCCGCAAGGCTTCAAAATGAAGGTCCCCGAAGGCTGGGCGCGTTCTGACCATGTCGATGGCGCTAGCTTCGTCGACAAGCTGGATGGCGTGATTGTCTCGGTTTCGAAGGTCACCTCGGCGCCAACCGCTGAGAGCGTTAAGGCGAATGAGGTGACAAACCTCAAGACCACCGAGCGGGCGGTGACGGTAACAGCTGTCGAGGCCGTAAAGCTACCAGCGGGCCCGGCGATCCGTATCGCCTATTTGTCGAACTCGGAACCGAACGCGGTGACGAACAAACAGGTTCGCTTGGAGAACGAACACTATCTTTATTTCAAGGACGGAAAATTAGTCACTCTCGAACTGTACGCTCCGAAGGGCGCGGACAATGTCGATCAGTGGCAATTGATGTCCAAGTCATTCCGGTGGAACTGACATGGCCGCACTCGTCGCACGCGAACTATATCGATTTTTCCACGTGGGCGAGGACGAAACTTTCGCGCTGCGCGGAGTGAGCCTATGCCTGTTGCATGGCGAGTTCGTTGCCCTGATGGGGCCTTCCGGCAGCGGCAAGTCCACATTGCTGTCATGCCTGACGGGATTGGACGAGCCGGACGGAGGCCACGTCGTGGTGAGCGGCATGCGCCTGCCCCGGCGATCCGAGGCGGCACGGGCGCGTATCCGCGCGGCAAATTTCGGCATCCTTCTGCAGTCCGGCAATCTGCTTGCCCATCTCAGCGTAGAGCAAAACATCCGCTTCCAGATGATGCTGGCCGGAAAGGTTGACGGCGCCCGCGTCGATTCGCTTGTCGAAATGGTAGGGCTGCGGCATCGCACGCATGCCTTCGCCACGCAGCTTTCAGGCGGCGAAACGGCGCGCGCTGGTCTTGCGATCGCCCTTGCCGCCGACCCGCCGATCCTTGTTGCCGATGAGCCCACCGCCGAGGTCGACGCCAACACGGAGTCGCGGCTCATCGATCATTTCGAAACCAGGCGCCGCGCTGGCCTTACTACCTTGCTCGCTACCCATAGCGCGGCTTTGGCTCGAAGCGCGGATAGGATTATCCGGCTGCACGATGGGAGGGTCGAGGATGACTGAGATCTTGGCGATCTGCAGCAGCGTCGACCGGGAATTTTTAAGCGGCAACGAGCATATGCCCGTGCTGCGCAATATAGACTGCGAGATCCGGAAAGGTGATCGCATAGCCCTGGCCGGTCCTTCCGGCTCCGGCAAGACAACCTTGCTGCATATTCTTGGTGGGTTGGACCGCCCGACGAGCGGTACGATCGAATGGCCCAGCCTAGGTGCGATCGAGCAGCTTCGCCCACGCCGGATCGGCTTCGTGTTCCAGTCGCCTAGCCTGTTTCCAGCCTTGACGGCGGCACAGAATGTCGACCTGCCCGCGATCTTGGCGGGAGAGCGTACGGTGTCCAGCGATAGCGGCTCGCTCCTGTCCCGCTTTGGCCTTGGCGAACTTGCCGAGAAACTGCCCGAGGAACTGTCGGGCGGCCAAGCGCAAAGGGTTGCCATGGTGCGAGCCTTGGCTCTTCGGCCGAATCTCGTCCTGGCCGACGAGCCGACCGGACAACTGGACTTTGCCACGGCGCAATTCTTCATGGATGCGGTGCTGGAGCACCTGGAAGGAACGGGCGCGGCTCTTGTCGTTGCTACGCATGATGAAGCGATGGCAGCCCGGATGGCGACGCGCTGGACGATGGATCATGGCCGTCTGACCTGCGGCAGAATGAAAGTGGTGGGAACATGATGTTTGTTCTGTGGATCCGAGGCGTCCTTGCCCATCGGCTCGCCCGTGTTGCGGGTTCAGCGGTCGGTATCGCGCTCACGTTTGCACTTCTTGCCATATTGGCACTGTTCCTAGTGAGCGCCGGGGCTTCCATGACCTCCCGCGCGATATCGGCCGTGCCTATCGACTGGCAAGTCCAGCTCGTGCCGGGCGCTGATCAGGACGCCATACGAAGGACATTGCAACAAACGGCGCTCGTCCAGACGGTGCATGAAGTTCGCTATGCCGATGTGGGCGGTTTTGAAGCGAGCACAGACGGCACTGTCCAGGTGACGGGCCCGGGACAGGTGATCGCCTTGGACGACAATTATCTGCGCGATTTTCCCATGGAAGCTCGGTTCCTTTCCGGCAACCGCGACGGCATCCTCATCGCGCAGCAGACAGCCGCCAACCTGCATGTCGGGCCAGGAGACAGTGTCACGATCAAGCGGATAGACTTGCCGCCACTGACCGCGAAGGTAGACGGCGTGGTCGATCTTCCCGACGCCGATGCGTTGTTCCAGGCCGTCGGCCAGCCGCCCCAGACAGCTCCGCAGGCGCCTCCGGATAACGTGCTCATCCTGCCATTGGCCGAATGGGGGCAAGTCTTCGATCCTCAGGCGAAGGCGCGTCCCGACACCACCCGGCAACAGATGCATGTCAGGCTCGTTCACAACGCTCTGCCGCCGGATCCCGTGTCGGCGTTCACCTTCGTCACTGGCGCCGCAAGGAACCTGGAAGCAAAGGTCGCGGGACAGGCTCTGGTCGCGGACAATCTGGGCTCCCGCCTTGGTGCGGTACGCGAAGATGCGCGGTATGCATCCGTGCTGTTTATGTTCCTCGGATTGCCCGGTGTCGCATTGGCGCTCGCTCTGACCTTCGCGATAACGTCATCGGGCGCGGCACGCCGGCGCGTCGAGCGGGCGCTGCTGCGTGTTCGTGGCGCCGCCTCGCGGACGATCCTTGCCTTGTCCGCCGCCGAGGCAACGGTCGCGGCGGCCGCCGGTACTATGTGCGGAATTGCGACGGCGTTGTGGTCGAGCCCTTTGGTGCCGGGACTGCACATGATTCCAGGCGTGACCGCCCCGATCCTGGGCCTCGTCGCGGCCGTGGGACTCGTCGCGGGCTTTGTCGCCTATCTCTATCCTGCCTGGCGCGACATGCGGTTGAGCACGCTCAGCGCGGCGCGGCGCTCTGTAGACGAGCTCACACGGCCGCTTTGGCAGCGCCTGTGGCTGGACGCGCTGCTGCTTCTGGCGGCGAGCCTGTTCTTCTGGCAATCGGCAAGCACTGGATACCAGATCGTGCTGGCACCGGAAGGCGTGGCGGCAACGGCCGTGGACTACAAGGCGTTTATCGCGCCCGCCTTGTTCTGGCTTGGGCTGGCACTGATGACGCTGCGGTTGTCGAGCAGCGTAATCTCGCGCAACGGTTCGCTTCTTCGAGCTCTCATAAGGCCGGCCTGTGGCGTGCTCACACCTATCGTGGCCGCCGCATTGTCGCGGCAAGGCCACCGGCTCACCGCAGGCATTGCGATGACCGCCCTGGCAATCTCGTTCGCGGTCTCGACTGCAATTTTCAATGCCACCTACAATGCACAGTCGCGTGTGGACGCCGAGCTCACCAACGGAGCCGACGTCACCGTATTCGGCACGTCCGAAAAGCCCGCCGATGCCCATCTGACCGCGCTCGCTTCCTTGCCGGATACGGCCGCCGCCGAACCGATGCAGCATCGCTTCGCCTATGTCGGTGCTGACCTTCAGGATCTCTACGGCATCGATCCTCTGCGCATCGGGCGTGCCACTAGTCTTTCAGACGCCTATTTCAGCGGCGGCAACGCCGTAGCCACACTCGCCAAGTTGGCCACGACACGAGACGGTGTACTGCTGTCGGAAGAGACTGTTCAGGATTTCCAGCTTGAGCAGGGCGACACGATCAACTTGCGTCTGATGAACACCCGCGACCATCAATATCATCCGGTGCCGTTCAAATTTATCGGCGTAGCACGCGAGTTTCCGACTGCGCCAAAAGACTCCTTCCTCGTGGCCAATGCCCGATACATTGCCGAAAAGACCGGCTCGGCAGCCTCGGAATATGTGCTGCTGCGCGCCAAAGGCGATCCGGCGGGTCTTTCTGCGCAAGCTTCGATCCTCCTTGCATCCGACCCGTCGATGAAAATCAGTGATATCGGCCAGGCTGCCCACTTGATCGGTTCGAGCTTGACAGCAATCGACCTTGCCGGTTTGACGACAATAGAGCTGCTCTTTGCTGTGATAATGGCCGCTGCAGCGGGCGGACTGATGCTGGCGCTGGGCCTCATCGAGCGACGCAGGAACTTCGCCATTCTGAGCGCCATCGGTGCCACCCGTCCGCAATTGGCGGCCTTTCTGTGGAGCGAAGGTCTTCTCATCATTGCCGGAGGCGTTATTTTCGGTCTGCTATCCGGGGTGGCGACGGCCTGGATGCTAGTGAAACTGCTCACCGGCGTGTTTGATCCGCCACCCGAGGCGCTGTCGATCCCTTGGAGCTATCTCAGCATCGTCTTGCTTTTGATGGTAGCAGCCGTCGTCACGGCAGTTCTATTCGCAAGACCGCCGAGAGGTCATGACGCAGAATATCTGCGGGATTTGTGAGCATCCGGCTGTGCGCCGATATCCCGTTGGCGGTGGCCGGCACATCTTACTCATTTGTATGGTTCTTGAAATGTACCGGCAAACTGCATGCGGCAAACTGGGTTCTCTCCCTCAATGGGAGGTGCTCGATCGACCGAGCTCTTGGGCGCTGCCCGGTGATCAAGGTTCTCTCGGGCAAACATTCAACCCAATAGGAGCTGGAGATATGAAGAAGCCCATCATAGCAGTTGCACTGATCCTAGTCGCATCGACGACGACCGTCTTCGCCAAAGAGATGACCGGCACGGTCGAGGCGATCGACAAGAGCCACGATTCGATCACGCTCTCGACTGGCCAGACCTTCACGCTGCCTGAGGGTATCGAAGCCGAAACCCTCAAGGTCGGAGAAACGGTCAAGGTCGTCTATTCCACCAAGGCCGGCAAATTATGGGTTTCGAGTATTCATGCGGCGAAGTAGGTGCCACAATATACGGAACACACCCAAATCAGCACAGCGTTACGGTTTGGGTGTGTTTTGTGCATTCTGATCAGGGTGCCCATTATCGTTGGCCCGGCTGGCTGTCGCGCATGCAAAATGCTCGACTGGCCCGATCCATGTCACGCAAAGGGTGCTCGCCGGACAATTCGGCCTGCGAAGGATTTTTTGGGCGGCTGAAAAACGAGATGTACTATAATGGCACCTGGATCAATACGACCCCTAACGACTTCATGCAGCAGCTGGATTCCTACATCCAGTGGTACAATCAGCATCGCATAAAGCTCTCACTCGGCGGCATCAGCCCTGTGGAATACCGTCGGAATCTCGGAATTGCAGCATAAGCAGTCCAAGAATTCGTCCGCACCTCCCTAGGGGCATTGTTCAAAGCCAGTTTACACTCAGGACCTTCGGCTCCGTCCGATTGCCGCCCGGGTTGCGAGCCGCCGACCGATCCACGAGAGGTAGGAACAAGACAATAGAAACCATGCGCCGACGAAGACATATGCTTCGAGCGCCTGGTTTCCCCAGGCAACATCGCTGAAGGCCATGCGGGCGGTGGCGCTGAGGTCATGCAGACCGAGAATGACGACGAGCGATGTGTCCTTGTATGCGCCGATTGCACTGTTGACCAGTGATGGCATCGCCCGTTCGATCGCCTGAGGCAAAAGTACGAGCCGGGCAGTGCGCCAAAAGCCCAACCCGAGCGACGAGGCTGCTTCATGCTGACCTGGCGGCAGCGCGATCAGGCCGGCGCGAATATCCTCTGCGAAATAGGCGGCGTGGAAGAACGCGAGCGTAATGAGGATTGCCAGGATAGGATCGATGGCCACACCCCTCGGCAGAGTGAGCGGTAGTACGAAGACGCCGACAAACAGCAGCGTTACCATCGGCACGCCGCGCATTATTTCAACATAGGCACTGGCGAGTCGGCGCAGCAACCGATGATGTGTCTGATAGCGCGCCAACGCCAGTAGTACGCCGAACGGCAAAGCAAGGGCGAGCGCTATGGTGGAGAGGATGAGCAGGATTGGCAACCCATTCCAGCGACTCGTATCGACAGCGGGGAGACCGAGGAAGCCGCCCCCCATCAACGCGAAGGATGCGGCCATGCCCGACAGCCACAAGAGCGAGAAGACGCGCATATCCAACCAGCGCCCGCCGGCAGCCATCTTGCCGGTCGCGATGGAGAGGCTTAGGAGAATGAGTGAAACCAGCATCGATCGCCATTGCTGATCGAATGGATAGGTGCCGAACAGGATGAAACGGGACTTCTCCACCCAGAAAGGCCAGCAGGCGCCATGGGCGGTCGCACAAGCCGCCGGATCGGCAAGAGGGGGCACCGCCGACAGAAACAACCAGTCAAGGATGCCCCATGCGATAGCAAGAATAAGGGCAGCACTTGCCAAGGACAAAAGGCTCGTGCCTGGCCGGGAAAGATGGGTTCGCAGCCAAGACAAAAGCCAATCGTATCCCGCCGTTTGAGGAGCCGCGTTCATCGCAATTTCCGTCCTTCCCGCGCACTGATCTGGGCGCTCCAGAGGTTTAGAGTTCCCGTAAGAGCGAGACACAGAAGCAGATAAATCGACATGGTGATCAGCATCGTCTCCATTGGTCGGAAGGTCTGGTTGATGGTCGTGCCGGCGACGGACATGAGATCGGAATAGCCAACGGCGATCGAGATTGACGTATTTTTCAAAAGGTTGGCGAATTGATTGTTGAGGGGCGGTACGACCGTGCGCAGAACCTGTGGTACGACCACGAGCCTCGTCGTCTGGCCGCCCTTCAGACCCAGCGCGGCGGCGGCCTCGATCTGGCCTCTTGGAACGGCCTCGATACCGCCGCGCAGCACCTCGGCGATTTGTGCGCCGTGATAGAGCCCAAGGGCAATTGCGACCGTGCAGAACTGGATGGAGATCGCAATTCCACCCTTGATCGAAAAGCCTGCAAGCAGCGGGCGTGAAAGGCCAAGTGGTGCTGCGAGCACGACAGCGAGCGCTGCAGATACGGCAATGGCAATGAAGACCGCAACACTCGGGACCGGGGCTCTCCGACCGGTCATGGCTTGGCGGCGAGAGGCCTGGCGTATCCATAGCCAGATGAGGCTTGGTATGAGCAGCAGACAGGTGAGAAGCCAACGCATGTTGCGCGGGTCGTCCCGGAGCCAAGGGAGATAGATCGCCCGGTTGGAAAACGTAAAGGGACCGATAACAAAAGCCTGACGGATGGCAGGGAGCCCATTGACGGCAACAACGAAGATAACCAGCAGCACTAGGATTTTTGGCAGATTGCGGAAGAGCTCGACATAGGCCAGTGCAAGCAGACGGGCGAGCCGCGCCTGGCTGACGCTGAGTAGGCCAAACAAGAGCCCAACCGCCGAAGCAATGACAAGACTTGCGCCGGCAACGGCAATTGTATTGACAAGCCCGGCGGCGATCGCGCGCAAATAGCTTTCGCTTGCATCATACGGGATCAGGGATTCGCTGAGATCAAACCCCGCCTGCTGAACCAGGAAAGAAAAGCCCGGTTGAATGCCGGCCGCTGCCATGTTGGATTGGATATTGAAGGCGATCGACACGCCTATGGCCACAATCACCAGGCAGGCGATCGCGTCCGTCCAAGATGGCCCCCGACGGGTTCTTGGAGGCCCATTGTGTGGAGAAGGAGAGGTCTGCGCGGTCCGATCCATCGGCATGTCAGGCGCTCGTTTCAGATGATTGCGATTGAGGCAGGCGCGCGCAACGCGCTACCAGTGCCTTTTGGCCTTCTGTTTCCGGTCCGGATCCCGCATTTGCGACGAGTTTGGTGGCTGCCCCGGCCCCAAGGCCGAGTGCGAGCAAGACGCAGATCGCCATGGTGCCGGTCCGGCCAATTCCGGCTGCACAGTGAACGAAGATTCGGTTGCCGCTCCTCAGATCGGCGGCTGTGCGTTCGGCGAGGAGAAAGAAGCTGGTTTCGTCTGCAGGAATGCCGAAATCGGCAACTGGGAAGCGAACAATACTGATCCCCACGTTTTCGGCCAGCGCGGCAGCATAGTCCGGCGCTTTTTTTTCGATTTCGGCGATCGGCGCGAGGTTGATGATCCGATCAATTCTCTGGGTCTGCAAGGCGTCGAGGTCGTTGATGAATGGGCGCAGACGCCCAGGCATCGGGCCGAGCCAGAGTTCTCCGGCGATATCTTGCGACAGCCGGACGGATCGCAGAAAAGGCGTGTCGGTCATGGAGTTTCCATCGCAAGGATCTGAAGAATATCGGTCGGTGTGCCTGCCGCCGAAACGGCTGCGACGGTTGCATTAAGTGCGGGAAAGGCAGAGGCGACATTCCGATAAGCCGACTGCATACGCCAACGGATCCCGCGCCAGTGCAGCGCAGCATGCGCCTCGGCAACGATCGGATCCTCCACAAGATTGGAGGCGAGATCGAGCAACTGGGCACGAACGGCGAAATAACTTTCAACCGGCGGTCCGGCTGGATTGGCAATGAGCTCCGCGGTGGTTGCGATCTGCACGCGCGCTGAGACCGATAGCGACGGCGCACAGCAATGCGTACAAAGGCGCAGTATGTCCGACAACATTAGGAAATGCAGATCTCGTCGGGTCGGGTCAAGCGTACTGACGACGGTGCCCACACCGGATCGCGTTTCCAGCAGGTGCTCGAAGGAAAGTCGCTGCAAAACCTGACGGATAGGTGTTCGACTAACGCCGAACTCCTGAGCCAGCTTGCCTTCGTGCAGCATCATTGGCGTGTCTGGATGGGCGGTGCAGATGCGGAAGCGCAATTCCTGCAGCATGTCCTCCATGCGAGGGGGGCCGGACTTTGATGTTTGTGGCAAGCTCACGCTTTCACCTTCCAATAGTTTCTGTATTTTTGCGGTTGCCGCTCTGCGCGACCAGCCAGGCCTCCTGACGTGGGCTCTCGACCGATTCCGGGAAGGCTGCGCGCAGCCAGGCGAGAGCTTCGTCAACGGAAAGGCCCCGCTCGTTGAGAATGTGGGCTGCAACCATGCCACTGCGCCCGGCGCCGAAGCTGCAGCATAAAGCGACGGCTTGGCCGCCAGCAAGGGTCATCGAAACGCGCCCGTGAAGACGCCGCCATGCCCGCATCCAAGGCGCGTCCGGCACTGAGAAGTCGTCAATCGGTAACGCGATGAAGCCCATGCCGGTATGTTTCACTCTTTCACGGAGCGTGGCTCTGAAACCGTGAGGACAATCCTCGTCGCGTGCGAGTAGGAGGAAGAGTGTCGCCGAAGACGCGTCGAGGGCTGCAAGCGTTTCGTCGATGCCCTCGGGATTGACCCATGTCTCGCCGCGATGATCGATCATGACGCCGGGGGCGCCGAGGGTCACGAGGCGTCCGCCGCCAGGGCAGTCGACGACGGCGCGAATGGATATGAGGTTTTCGATATCCGTCACGTCGCCGTTCCTCCTCCTCGCCCTTCGCCTCATCGTATTGGATAGGCGTACATCAGGCCACCTTTGCCGACCGATGCGTTCTGACTGCCATCGCGTTTCAGGTCGAAGGGTGTTCCAGGGCCGAGGTTGCGATTGAATACCTCATCATAAGAGCCGACCTGCTTTATCACCTGATAGGCCCAATCGGCGGGCAACCTCATCTTGGCAGCCATGTCGGCGGCCGCACCATCCTTGCCGAAAAGACGTTGTACCGCTTTTGGCTGGTTGTCGAGATTGGCTATGGCGGCATCCACATTCGTTGAGTTGATACCCAGCTCGTCAGCGTTCAACATGACTTCGAACGCCCAGCGCACCGCTTTTTCAAGCGTGTCGTCCGGCTGCGTTACCAGCGTCAGCGGTTCGGCGGAGATGATCTCGGGGAGGATCACAAAGTCACCCGGATTCTTTGCAAGCTGCCGATCGGCAGCCAGAGCGGTGACGTCGGAGGCATAGGCATCACACTTGCCGGCGAAGAAGGCCTGCAGGCGCGCCGTCTTGTCGGCAATATTCTCGATCTTGTAGTCGAGGCCCTTGGCGGCGAACCAATCGGCGATGTTGAGCAGCGTCGTCGACCCGTCTTCGGCGCAGATCGTTGCTCCTTTCAACTCCTTGGCGGAGGTCACGCCAAGCGCTTTCGATACCATGAAGCCTTGTCCGTCATAGAAGGTCGTCGCAACGAATGCGAGACCAGGATCGGCTGAGCGGGTACCTGTTTCCGTGATCGATCGGGCGGCCATATGAGCTTGGCGGGCGACAAGATTCTTAAGGGAATCGGAAAAGCCAACGCCGCGAATGTCCGCCTTGTTCGCATCGCCCAAGATCGCTGCGGCCGCCATGCGGCAAAAGTCGGCATTGAATCCGCGGAAGATGCCGGCGCTGTCGGGCACGGAGAAGCCGGGCGCGCTCGGGCTTACCAAGCAGATGACCTTTTGCGATGTAACTACTTCGTCAAAAACGGGGCCTGCGTAGACAAAAGACGAAAATGCAAGAGCCGACGCGCCAAGTGCCGCCGCGAGATAGGATCGAAGCATGAAATTCTCCTCCAATGACAGGCGTGAACAATATACCTGTATACAGGTATGCATATGCACGTTTTCGTTCGGTGTCAACAATTGAGATTGGGCTAATTTGGTTGCCTCAAAGGCGTGGCGCATGATGCCTTACGTTCGGTCAGAGCCTTCTTGCGTTGACCAAGACGCCACTAAATCGAAATCTCAAATCCAAGAGTAAAGACATTTGTTGGTTATGGGATGGCCCGCCCTTCCGAGAACATCGAGTATGATGTCTCGTCATTGAAGGAAGAGGAGCCAGATCATGACGATTTCGATACTTGGCATCGACATAGGAAAGAACAGCTGCAGCGTTGTCGGAGTTGATGACAAAGGTTCGGTGATTGCCCGCCGAACGATGCGGCGTCAGACGCTCATTGAGTTTGTAGGCAAGATGCCGGCATGCATCATTGCTATGGAGGCATGCTGCGGCGCTCACCACCTTGGGCGACTTTTCGCAGCACGAGGACACGAAAAGCGCAGAAGAACGACGACAGGGATGCGGAGGGCATCGCGGAAGCCGCGTCGCGTCCAACAATGCGATTCGTCGAGCTCAAGAGTGAGGAGCAGCTCGATATTCAGTCGCTGCACAGGGTTCGATCGCGCCTCGTTGCACAAAGAACCACGTTAATCAATCAAATCCGGGCGATCCTCCTTGAGCGCGGTCTCATTTTTGCTGCCGGTCGTCGCAAGCTTGAGGTTGCCCTGGATGTCCTTCCGGGTGATCAAGAGGCCAACTTGTCTCCGCGCATGCATCAACTGATTGTTGAATTGCGAAAGGAGTGGAAAGTGCTGGATACGAAGATTGCGGCACTGAACGCTGAGTTCGTGTCGCTCGCGCGGCACAATCTTGCGATGCGTCGTTTGACGACTATCCCCGGTATCGGTGTACTTAACGCCACAGCCCTGGTTGCCGCGATCGGCGACGCAAGCAGCTTCAAACATGCGCGAGATCTCGGCGCGTGGCTAAGGCTTGTTCCACGACAGTTCACGACCGGTGGCAAGCCACGGCTGCTCGGAATAACGAAACGCGGCAACAACTACCTTCGAACTTTGCTTGTGCACGGCGCACGAGCGGCGATGCCCGTACTCAGTCAAAGCGATACGCCTGTCGGCCAGTGGCTTCGAGCGCTGGTTTCCCGCGGTATTCACCGGAATGTCGCGATCGTGGCCCTTGCAAACAAGCTTGCGCGTATTGCCTGGGCTATTTTGCGTAAGGAGCGACCGTATGAGAAAACTTTCGGCGTAGCGCCAGCGTAACGGGGTTGGCTGCGCTTATGCGCAGCCCATGATGTTTGCGAGAAGGAATATAGATGGCCTGACAGCCAATCGGCGTTCAGAAAGCCCAGGCGTGGAAATGGTTCATTGAAACCGTGTTGGTTATCGTGGCTCTGGACGTGCGGATATCCATCTTGGCTACGGCGTGACCGTAAGACCGAATACGTTGAAGCAGACTGCACAAGGAATCTAAAAAAACTACTTGCAAACAGGGCGGGCCATACGTTTCCACGCCGAACTGAGCCGGTTAGGCACATAAGGGGATGCGGACGAAAACTTGGACCACCAGGAGGTAGTTCATGTATTCCCATGCAGACAGAATTCGCGCGGTCGGGCTGTATTATCAAGCTCGGCAAGCGGGTTAAGGCGACGATCCGCCAATTGGGTTATCGCAGACTGCAGGCGTCGCTGATGAGGCAGAGCGTGACAATCTCGCTCGGTCAGCAGCGCGTCCGTTCGCTCGAACAGAGCGCGTCCCTCCTTTGTGAACTTCACCATTCGTGCGCCACGCTCGAACAGACGCAGATCTAGATTTACCTCTAGCTCAGTTGCGCGTCGGGACAAAGTTACTTTCGGACGGCCCGATGCGTGCGCGCCGTACTACCGACGCCAACGTTGCGGGCGACGAGATTAAAATCGGCAAGCGCGAGCAGATTCATACGTTCCGCCAGTGAGACGGTCTGTCCAGATGAAGTGTCCATCGGGATCAATGTGGGTCACTAATTTGGTAGGTGTCGACTGAACCCCAATCCGGAGTAACCACCATGACCATTCTCCTTACTGGCGCTATATGGCCGTGTCGGCCACCATGTCGTCGACTGGCTCGTCAAGCGCGGCATCAAGGTTCGCGTGCTGACCCGCGATCCCTCGAAGGCCAATATCTCGGCCGGCGTCGAAGTCGCTTGGGGCGTCGACATCGATTCCCTGCGTAGCGCCTTCAATGGCGTGAGCACGCTCTTCCTTCTCAACGGTGTAACTGGCGATGTGTTCACGCAGGCGATCATCGCAATCCCCATCGCTTGCGACGCGGACGTCGGGCGGGTCGTCTATCTGTCTGTGTTCGACGCCGCTCGGGCGGTGAAAGTGCCGCATTTCGCCGCGAAGTTCGGCGCCGAGCGCATGCTCGTCCAGATGGGCTTCGGCGCCACCATCCCTCGCCCAACCTACTTCATCGACAATGCTGATAATCAAGGATGTCATCCTAAACTACGGTGTCTACCCCTATGCCATTCGGCAGCAAGGGTGTCGCCGGACGCCGCGATCGAACTGATCCGTCGCGACCAGGCCCACGGCAAGCTGCCGGTCGAAACCGTTAATTTAGTCGGCCCTAACGCGCTGACTGGTCTGTATGTGGCGACGATCTGGTCAGACATCCTCGACCGCCCTGTGGTCTGTGACTGTGAAGGACAATAGTGGTATAATTCAGTCGCTTGCGGTTTCAAAAACTTTGGATTTTGACCGGTGAAAAATTTGTATTTTTCGTGCGTGCCACCAAATTCCTCTGAAGCAAACAAAAGGAGCAATGGGTATGATAATGACCTCCGAAGACGTCATCGCCATCCTCGGACCTGTCGACGAGACGTTGATAGCTGATGTTGTGGCGACTGGTGCTAGCAAGGCTGAACTGGCGGAAGCTTTGGCATGGGTAAACAGCGACGAAGCGTTGATGCGGGAACGGCGGCCTCTGCCAACAGGTAGAACCGCCTTGTTGATCGACCTTCTTGTCTCAGACGAGGAGGAGTTGAAGTAGGCGAGGCGTATCTCTGGAAGCGGCCTCGTCTAAGCGGTCGTCAATACGCGAATTTGGCCCCGGCGACCGAGGGTGTCTACAACGACGCTTCGTCCAGAGCGACGTATCGCGACATCGGCCGAGCCGTTGCCGACCTGCAGGTGTCTTAGGATCACCTCATCGAGGAACAGAGGGAGTTGCGGCTGGTTGAAGCTGATGATCTGGGCATTGGGCTCGAAGTTCAGGCCGAGACAGGACTGAAGCAGAAAGAGGGGTGCTGCCGCCGCCCACGCCTGCGGAGAGCAGGCAACAGGATAGAAAGTTGGTCCCTGAGCCCGCTGACGCGACAGGCCGCAGAAGAGTTCCGGAAGACGGCGCAAATCGATATATGTCGAAGAGGCAAACAGCCCTTCAAAAATACGTGCAACTTCGTCTCGGTAGCCGTAACGGGCGAGACCGCTGGCGATCATTGCATTGTCATGCGGCCAAACCGACCCATTGTGATAGCTCATCGGATTGTAGCGTGCCTCGGTAGAGGCGATGGTACGGATGCCCCAGCCGCAGAAGGACGAGGCGCTCATCAGGGTCCTGGCAACCTGGGGGGCTCGCTCAGGATAGGCGATACCGGTGAAGAGGGCATGGCCGACATTGGAAGAGCGCACCCTGCAAGGCTGCTTGTTCCCATCGAGCGCCAGCACGAAGGTGCCGAGTTCCTCGTCGAAGAAACTCGTATCAAAGGCACGACGAAGGCCTTCCGCTCGTGCAAGAAATTTTGCCGCACGCTCCGGTCTCCCAAGCCGGCGGAAGATCTCGGCTGCTGCCTGCCAGGCGCCATAGACATAGGCCTGGACCTCGGCAATAGCGATCGGACCTTTGGCAAGACTGCCGTCGGCGTGAAAAACAGAATCGTGACTGTCTTTCCAGGCCTGATTGATCAGCCCTTCTTCCGTCAGCCGTCCGTATTCGACGAAACCATCACCGTCGCGATCGCCGTGTTCATCGATCCAGGTGAGCGCTGCCTCGATATTCGGCAGAAGACGGTTGATCGTAGCAAGATCGCCTGTTCGTTTCAGGTACTCGCCTGCCAGCAGTACGAACAATGGTGTGGAGTCGATACTGCCATAATAGCGCCGGAAGGGCACCTCGCCCAGTTCAGCCATTTCGCCATAGCGCACTTCGTGCAGGATCTTGCCGGGCTCGGCGTCGGATGCGGGATCTACCTCGGTCGCCTGGTTCGCCGCAAGATGGCCAAGCACACCTCGTGCGATCAGCGGATCTAGCCACAGCGTTTCGTGTGCCGTGATTAGCGCGTCGCGACCGAAGACGGTGCTGAACCAGGGAATGCCGGCATAAGGATACGGGCCCTCGGGCTTGTCGGTGATCAGCATATAGAGATCGGATACGCTGCGCCGTGCCACTTCGTTGAATATCTCGTTAGACGTGACGATCGACGCGGCGCGCGAGGATGAGTAGCGCAATGCGCGGCGCGCATCCCGCAAGCCAAAGAAAAATGCCTGGTATCCTGGACGCTGGTCATTGCCTTGGTCGCAGCAGATCTGGATGAACAGTGACCGCGCTTCGTTTGGCGCCAAGTCAAGATCATAAATGACATGGCCACTCCCAAGTTCGTCTGGGCGCGGATCGAAGGACAACTGCGTGATCCGCTTCTGGTCGTCCAGGCCGTTATAGGAGAGAAGAACGCGATCCTCTTCCATTACCGCCGGAAGCTGGTGACCTTTCTTCGCCCTGACGGTTCCGCGAACCTCGAAAAGATCGGCGAAGTCCGCCCCGAACGAAATTTTGATGCGCACCTGGTGTCGTCGCTCGTCGTAGTTTCTTACGGCCAAGCGTTCGTAACAACCGGCCTTCCACAGAAAGCGTGTCCTGCGCATATGAATGAGATCATGTCCAAGTGTGAGGTTTCCCTTCTCATCAAAGAGGTCGGGATTGGTCAGATCGCAAGTTAGCGTGGCATTGTCGTCGCGCAGCGTCGACGACAGAAGCATCGGACGCTTGCCGTTGATCAACAAATGCAGATGCGAAAGGTAACGCGTGTCCCGATGGAAAATGCCTTCCGGGCTGCCGGGCCCGGAAAGCGCGTCACCATTGTGGTCGAAGACGGCAAAGGTATCGCCGTGCTTCAGGGTGCGCGGCCGTCGCTCCTGCAGCGATGCTGTGGCCGGGATGAAGAACTGTGCCACCGGCCCCTGGCCGCCTGCAGGCGTGGAACCGTCGTGTACAGAAGCGATCGACATAGTGATGGCCTCCGGATTATGCCACGACCTGCAGGTCGAGGTCTTGACCATTGCCGCGGCGTAGCGGGGCCGCCTTCATGCGAACGCCTGGCAGGTTGCGGTAGATTTCTAAATAGTCCCGCGCCATCCGTTCTGCGCTGAACCGCTTCTCGAAGGTCGCACGAACTTTCTTTCGATCCATCCGTAACGCCCATTCGACGTTCTCGGCCGCTTCCGTCACGCTGTCGACGAGGATGCCCGAGATACCATTGTCGATCACCTCGGGAACTGAGCCGCATCCGAATGCAATCACCGGCGTGCCGCAAGCCATTGCTTCAATCATGACCAGTCCGAACGGCTCGGGCCAGTCGATTGGGAAGAGCAAGGCGCCGGCGTTGCCGAGGAAATCGGCCTTCTGATGCTCGTTGATCTCGCCGATGAATTCGACATTCGGATGGCTCTTGACCATCGGCTCTATCACAGTCTCCCAATAGGCCTTGTCGGCATTGTCTATCTTGGCGGCAATCTTCAGCGGCATGCCGAGCTTGGCCGCGATCTCGATGGCACGGTCCGGGCGCTTCTCAGGTGATATCCGTCCTAGGAAAGTAAGATAGTTGCCCTTTGGTTTCTCCGTAAATGGCAGCAAGTTGACTGGCAGGCCGTGGTAGACCGTTCCGGCCCAGTTGACCGGCGGCATCGGGCTGCGCTGATCGTTGGAGACCGAAACCAGCGGAAATTCGGGAAAAGCCTTGTAGAAAGGCTTGAGATCCGGCAGGTCAAGCCGTCCATGCAATGTCGTGACCGTGCGATCAGCAAAGTCTCGGATCAGCGGGAAATGCAGGAGATCGGTATGGAAGTGAAGCACATCGAATTCGTGCGCCCGCCGGCGGATTTCCTCCAGCATTACGACCTGATAGGGCAGATGATCTCTGAAGGCGGGGTTGAGCCGCAACGCGATGTCCGAGCACGCCACCAGTCTGGCGTCGGTGACAGAGTCGCCGCTGGCAAAAAGCGTGACATCATGGCCCTGGGCGACCAGTTCTTCGGTGAGATAGGAAACAATGCGCTCGGTTCCCCCATAGAGTTTGGGCGGAACACTTTCGGCGAGCGGTGCGATCTGAGCGATCTTCATCGGCAAAACCTCCTCAGTTGAGCAAAGAGTCGACGGTAAAAATCATGTTCGCGTCCTCAAGAGGGACGCGGCAGGTGCGAAGTCGTCTATATTTCGAATGGTTGTTGGCGACGGGCTCCTTTCCGATAGCTGCACAGGCCAAGGCCGCCAAACCGGTGCGAATGAACTCGGCGACGACGGCACCTGTGATTGTCTTGGTAATTGGATGCGTCCTGCTTTCCGGGTAGCCTATCAGACCGGTCCAACGTCTTCAGCGCTTCGATGATCTCGTCATAGGAGACGGCCTTGTCCGTACCGGGATAAAGGCGAAGGGCCGGAATGGATTCGATGGCGAAGATGTCGGATGCCCACGATGCAAGAATGGCGCGTTTCTCGTCCGTGCCGATTTCGTCGGCCGCAAGAACGTCTCGCGGATGACCAAAATGTTTACCCGGATGCAGCAGATGAGCGGCGCTGATTGCTGCTGCCGCGTTCACTGGTGCTGAATTTTCGAAGCTTTCCTTTCTCATCGCTTGACCCCATATGATGCCAAGTTGACGTTCATTGTTGTTTGGCTGAGTTCGGTGAAATTTCCTGACGCCTGAAGAGGCCTCGCGCGGACTCGACCATCGTTTTGAGATGGCTCGGCTCGCGAACACCTTGCCTGTATAATTCCACCGTTATGGCCGCCATCCGCTCCGCTTCCTCGGACTCCTTGGCAATTCCAGCGCCCGACCGGATGTCATCGAAAACCTGTTGACAGACGGCAAGATCACGGCTGTCGAAAGAAGTTGACGAAGTCCTCTTTATTGAATGAACCACCATTTCACCTCCTTATCGGAAGCTCGCCCGCGTC
This sequence comes from Rhizobium sp. NPDC092011, assembly GCF_044756305.1. Taxonomy (NCBI): domain Bacteria; kingdom Pseudomonadati; phylum Pseudomonadota; class Alphaproteobacteria; order Hyphomicrobiales; family Rhizobiaceae; genus Rhizobium; species Rhizobium sp. NPDC092011. Next base: position 89,929 of record NZ_JBIVSO010000001.1, on the reverse strand, counting down.
GACGGGCGAGCCTCAACGGTTACCGCTTAAAAGTCCATGCCGGCGGTCGGGAGGGCGGGTGCGGCATCCTTCTTTGGCTTCTCGGCGATCATGGCCTCGGTCGTCACCAGAAGACCGGCCACGGATGCGGCATCCTGGAGCGCGGTGCGTACGACTTTGGCAGGATCGATGACGCCCTGGGCGTAGAGATCACCATATTCGCCGGTTTGAGCGTTCCAGCCGTAGGAGAACTCACTCTTCTCACGCAGCTTGCCGACGATGACTGAGCCTTCGGCGCCGGCGTTCTCGGCGATCTGGCGAACAGGCGCTTCAATGGCGCGGCGGACAATCTCGATGCCGACCTTCTGATCCTGGTTGGCGGTCGCAAGACTGTCGAGTGCCTTGACGGCGCGCAGCAGCGCGACACCACCGCCCGGCAGGATGCCTTCCTCGACGGCTGCGCGCGTCGCATGCAACGCATCGTCGACACGGTCCTTCTTCTCCTTGACTTCAACTTCGGTCGAGCCGCCGACGCGAATTACGGCAACGCCGCCGGCGAGCTTGGCAAGACGTTCCTGCAGCTTTTCCCGGTCGTAGTCCGACGTGGTCTCGGCAATTTGCGCCCTGATCTGAGCAACGCGGCCGTCGATCTCTGCCTTGGAGCCGACGCCATCGATGATGGTGGTATTCTCCTTCTCGATCGCCACCTTCTTGGCGCGGCCAAGCATGTTGAGCGTGACATTCTCAAGTTTGATGCCGAGGTCTTCGGAGATGACGGTGCCACCGGTTAGGATGGCGATGTCTTCCAGCATGGCCTTGCGGCGATCGCCGAAGCCCGGCGCCTTCACGGCGGCGATCTTCAGGCCACCGCGCAGCTTGTTGACCACGAGCGTGGCGAGCGCTTCGCCTTCCACATCCTCGGCAATGATGACCAGCGGCTTGCCGGACTGCACCACGGCTTCGAGGACAGGCAGCATCGGCTGCAGGTTGGAGAGCTTCTTCTCGTGAATGAGAATATAGGGATCCTCGAACTCGACGCGCATCTTGTCCTGATTGGTGACGAAGTAGGGGCTGAGGTAGCCGCGGTCGAACTGCATGCCTTCGACGACTTCGAGCTCGGTTTCGGCGGTCTTGGCTTCTTCGACAGTGATGACGCCTTCGTTGCCGACCTTTTCCATCGCTTCGGCCAGATACTTGCCGATCTCTTCATCGCCATTGGCCGAGATCGTACCGACCTGGGCGATTTCGGAATTGCTGGTGATCTTGCGGGCGTTGGTCTTCAATTCCTTGACGACGGCGTCGACGGCAATATCGATACCGCGCTTGAGGTCCATCGGGTTCATCCCTGACGCGACCGCCTTGGCGCCCTCTTTGACGATCGCCTGGGCAAGAACGGTGGCAGTCGTCGTGCCGTCGCCTGCAAGGTCGTTGGTTTTCGACGCCACTTCGCGCAGCATCTGGGCACCCATGTTTTCGAACTTGTCTTCGAGCTCGATTTCCTTGGCGACCGAAACACCGTCCTTGGTGATGCGCGGCGCGCCGTAGGACTTGTCGATGACGACGTTGCGGCCCTTGGGGCCGAGCGTTACCTTTACCGCATTGGCGAGAACATCGACCCCACGCAGCATGCGTTCCCGGGCATCGGTGTTGAATTTGACTTCTTTCGCAGCCATTTGTTCACTCCTTCAATAGGCAGCTATTTGACTGAGGGGTTGATCTGTAAGGAGAGCGCCTCAGGCGGCGATCTTCTGCTCGGCCTGGGCCTCGATGATGCCCAGGACGTCGCTTTCCTTCATGATCAGCAGGTCTTCGCCGTTGATCTTGATTTCGGTGCCTGACCATTTGCCGAACAGAATGCGGTCGCCGGCCTTGACGTCGAGCGCCTGGATCTGGCCGGCGTCGTTGCGTGCACCAAGACCGACGGCGACGACTTCGCCTTCCTGCGGCTTTTCCTTGGCAGTATCAGGGATGATGATGCCGCCCTTGGTCTTTTCCTGGGATTCCACCCGGCGGACGAGAATGCGGTCATGAAGCGGTCGGAACGACATGTTTTCCTCCATTGGACAAAAAAGATGACGCAAAATCCCCTACCGGACCGGGTGACCAATCCGGACGGGTGCGAACCTCCTCTGAGCGTTCGCGGGCAAAATTTATTTTCGAGATTTTTCGATTTCAAGAGGGTCGAGAGAAAAAATTAGCACTCGATACTGTTGGCTGCTAACATGCTGGCAAGGAACAATAAACAGCATGGGACGGTTAAGAAAACCGTTGATGAAAACAAAATTTTGCGCCACCTTTGCAGTGTCATAAAACGGAGATGAAGCATGCAATTCTCATCTGACCTGGAGCGACAGCTCAATGGCTATGGATTGACGACCGCGCATATCCTCTATCGCATCCCAGACTTTGAATCCGTGCTACAAACCTATGTTTGGCAGGACTATGATCTGGCGCCTGATTTCCCCGAGATGCACAAATTCCTGGATTTTTGGCGGGCGTCGCTCGATGGGCCGCTGCACTCCGTCCGCTATACGCACCAGCGTCTGATTGGACCGAACGAATGGCGCCGTGTCGAGGGCGAGTTCAAGCTTCACTGAACTCTTGATTTCGATTTTTCCGCTTCCTAGCTCATCGACCGCCCGAGGCGTTGAACTCGGTGTGCGTCGATTGTGTATAGAGTGACACCTGCATGGAAGAGAATATCAGCATCATCAAGAGCGTTGGCATCGATGAACGCGAAGAGATCATCGTGGACTATGCCCTGTTGCTTGAGACCGCCTCAAAAGAAGCGCTGGTCTATGGAGAAGGGAAGTTCGCAATGATATCTGCCAGCATGGTAGAAGCCATGCGGGTCAATGCCGACGAATTTGCTCGCGATAATCCTGAAAAGACCGAACGTGTGCTGCAGCAGGCCAGCGCGATGATGGCGCAGTTCAAGGCTGCGTATCCCCATCGGGCAGTCGATCCGTCCATTGAAGGGCGGTGGGGCAGACTTGTCGGCGCGTGGACGGGGTGGGGCATTTTACCGGCAAAGATGCGAGAGAATGAAGTCGAAAATCGCCTGATCTTACTTGGGATGAAATTTTTGCGCCACGGATCTTGAATCCGAAATTCTAAAAAACCAAATCGTTTTTCGCCAGCTGCTGAAGATTGAGCTGGCCTTGCTGGAAGCGCCGCCTTTCGGCGCTTCTGTACCCATGTTGCTTCAAAGAGGATATGGCTATGGCAACATCTTACGACTACGCACCGCTCTTCCGCTCGAGCGTCGGCTTCGATCGGGTCTTCAATCTTCTCGAAAACGCCCAGCGCGCCCGCTCGATCAGCGACTGGCCGCCTTATGACATCGTCAAGACCGGCGACGACAGCTACCGGATCTCGATCGCGGTCGCAGGTTTTGCCCAGGATGATCTCGACATCACCTTCCAGTCCAACCTGCTGACTGTCACCGGAAAGAAGCAGGAGGCCGCCAATGAGGGCTACCTGCATCGCGGCATCGCCGGGCGCCCGTTCGAGCACCGTTTCGAGCTTGCCGACCATGTGCGGGTGAACGGCGCGGATCTCAGCAATGGTCTTCTGTCGATCGATCTTGTTCGTGAAATCCCGGAAGCCCTGAAGCCGAGGAAGATTTCGATCCAGACCACGCCGCCCTTAACGTCGGTCGCCCCGCCTCAGATCGAAGCGCAGAAGGCGGCTTGATCGTTAAGTTCATCCAGTGGGGCAGGGGCGCCATTGCGGTGGCGCCCGTCAACATTCCGGGTTGGGAAGGAGAGAGCAATGAAACCCGATATGTTCAGAAAACCCGTCACCATTCTGGTCGCCCTGGGCTTCCCTGCGGAGGTTCGCAACGTCATGGATGCTTACCGGCACCTTGCCGCATGGCCTACATCGTTCAGGGACACGGCGCACTCTGTCGCTATGAAGGCGTGTCAGGCGGCGCTTAACGGGAAAATCGAAGCAGAGACGGCACGCGGCCTGTTCGCAGCATTTGCGGCGAAGCATGATCTGCTGGCTCCCGAAACGCCAGCAATTGCTGCCTCTCGCGTTCGATGCGACCGCGATCCCCACGTGCAATGAGGCGATGTCATGGAAAACGCCATCTTGCGGCATGCGGTCGACTGTGCAGTCACCATGGGCCCTGCAGTATTGATGCCAGGCATGCAACTCCGGCGACCGATGGATGTCTTGAGATCCCCATCTATCTCGGTCGATGACAAACGCGCGATCCTTGCCGCGTGGGCATCTGACTTCTATGCGGTCGATTCAAAGCCGGCTTTTCGACAATTGCCAGGGTTGGATGAGCTTATCTCAATCGACGAGATTCAGTCTGCTCTCAAAGAACTAGACGGGCTGCATCATTCGTAGAGGGCCCCCACGGGGGTTCCAGGTCGCGGACGCGTCCGAATTTCGAGCGACCCGCGACCGTTCTTGCTGGTGGTGGCTTATTCAGCGCTCGATGAATTCGGCACATTGGCTGTTACCGTTCTTCTACGCTGTCGCGCAACTCTTGCGCGCAGTCGATGGCTATCAAAAAACTAATCGTTGACGGAACGTTACAATTCGCATAATGGTGCGTCATCGATCTTTTGCTTGCCGAGCTTTGTCTACCGCGCGATTGGCACCGCGCTCTAAGCGAACTTCTCTTTCAAAAATAGTCGGTTTTTATCTGCGTGGCACCCGCTCCGCAGTCCCTCACTCTATGCTTTGAAAGGGTTCATCATGACCACTGGCACAGTAAAATGGTTTAATTCCACCAAGGGCTTCGGCTTTATCCAGCCTGACAACGGCGGCGCTGACGCCTTCGTTCATATTTCCGCTGTCGAGCGCGCCGGAATGCGCGAGCTGGTCGAAGGCCAGAAGATCGGTTTTGAACTCGAGCGCGACAACAAGTCGGGCAAGATGTCGGCCTGCAATCTGCAGAACGCTTAATCGATATCTGCTTTCCTTTGACCACGGATGTACTGGCATCGCCGGAAGCAATTATCAATTTGAGGCCAGGCAGTTCGCCTGGCCTTTTTCGTTTTGCGCCACAGCCAAGATCAAGGACATTCAATGACCGAGACATATAGTAAATCCCGCCAGCAGGCCGAGACAGCCTTCGGCAATCTCCAGACGGAGTTCTTCGCCAAGAACAACGCGGCGGAAGAGCTCGAATCTGTGGCCAAGGCGCGTGATGCCAAAACGTTCAGGTTGCGGCAAGCGCGGCTGGCCAAGGAGCAAGCGGCGCGCATGTCCGCAACATCCGCGCTACTTGCCAAACGATCCAATGCCGGCTGATCATCAAATACGAATAGCAGGATAAAAATTTGAGACACGCCAGAAACAACGAACTTACCGACCGACGCTCCGCTGCTGCGGAGGCCAAGGCATCTCTTCTCACGGCCTACCGAGCTGCAAAGACGGCGGCCGAGCCGTCACAAGCTACCAGACAGGCCGAGCGCATCTCGCGTGTTGAAGCGCGCGAGGCGCGCCGTGCGGAACGGGAACTACTGAAACATGAGGAGCGCATCCGGGTCGAGACCCTTGCGGCTCAAGAACAGGCGGCCATCGAGGCAGCCGCCGCGGCCGAGATCGAGGCGCGACACTCGGCCGAGAATGCCCGGATATCGCGGGTTGTTCAAGATGAGGCCGCTCGCAAGGCTGAACGCGACAGACGTTATGCCGCCCGCAAGGCTCGGCAGGCTTAACGTTCAGGCACCCACCCTCGGCCGGATGGGTCCGTAAAATCAGGGCATGACCTAGTCATGCCCGAACTTACTCATTTCTCAGGAGCCAACCATGGCACCGAATACGAACGAGCTTCAGGCGATCAACACGGCCTGGCAAATTGCGATCCAGGAAATCCTGCGCATGGTCATCAGAGACTTGTATCATGCCGGCGGTGAGGCGTCATTTAACATGCATATCAAGCGGATCGAAGAAGCTGCAGTCGATAGTATCTACACGGATTTGAGGCTTCGCGGCACTGACGAGTGGACTGAAGTGCTGGTCAAGGAGAGGGCTAGCAATTTCGTGACGACGTTGCTGACCTCATTTACCTACAACCGTGCCTGATCACGATAGGCGGTCATCCGAGCCGCTAATCTCTGAGTAAGCGATATCGTGCCTGGACTATCTTATCGTTTGCGAGGTTGATCTATCGGGCTCCTTGCTAGATCACACCGAAGTATGCTTCAGCAAGCCAAGCGGTCGGGTATGGATGAACATAGCGCAGAACGCCTCGCAGCCATCGTCGAGTCTTCCTTCGACGCGATCATCAGTAAGAACCTTTCCGGCACGATCGTCAGCTGGAATAAGGCGGCCGAACGCATGTTCGGCTATGCGGAAACCGAGGTTATTGGAAAGCCGATCTATCTGATCATTCCCCATGACAATCGGAATGAAGAGGCGGACATCTTGCTCCGGCTGAAGATGGGCGAGAGGATCGAACCCTTCCAGACGACGCGCCGCCACCAAGACGGCCGGATGGTCCCGATCTCGATCACCATCTCTCCAATCAAAAGCCGTGGCGGCGAACTCGCGGCGCATCCAGCATCGCCGGCGACATCTCGGAGACACGCGAAAGCGACCGCAGGCTTCGCCTTTTAATGCGAGAAATCAATCATCGCGTCAAAAATCAATTCGCAGTCGTGCTGGCTGTGATCAGGCAGACTGCAACATGCTCTCGATCAATCGAAGATTTTGAGAAGCGGGTTCGAGAACGCATCATGGCACTTTCTTATTCGCATGATCGTCTTTCGCAGGTCGATTGGGCCGGCGTCAGGTTTACCGACCTCTTGGCGCACCAACTCCGACCCTTCGAGGGGTTACAGACCGTCGGGGTTTTCGGCCCGGAAATCTCTCTGGACGCCAATGCGGTTTCTCAATCTCGGCATGGCCTTCCGCGAGCTCATCATCAATGCGATACGCTTCGGGGCCACGGATGCTGGCGGCATATCCGTTACGTGGAGGCTAACGAGCGAAGAAGGCGAAGGCATATTTGAGCTCGTTTGGTCAGAACCGACGGCGGCTAATGCCGATTTACTGGCGCAGGAATAGGGGTTTGGCGCCCTGGTTCTCGGCAAGCTGGTGCTATTCACTTTGCCCGGCCAGGCGAAATGGAGTGTCGCGAACGGGCTGATCGTCTGGAAGCTGACAGCGCCGCTTGCACGCATCCAGATCGGGTTGGGATCTTCGGTTTCCCTCTGACTATACCAGAAGCAAGCCGACTGGGTGTCTGCAACATCCGCGCTGCTTGCCGGACGATCCAAGCTCGCTTAAAGATTTGGGACACGCCAAAGAGCATCACGACTCTTCAAGGAATGCGAGCGCATCGCTCTTGTCAAAGCTCGAGATGCGAACTGGGCGCAACCGGGAACAATCGACGCTTGAGGAGCGCCGAAACCCGGTCAAAGAATCACTTCCCAAGGTTTGCGTTCCAAAAATCGAAATCCCTTAGCTCCGCGCTATCCGGCATGATAAGCAGCGCAGGATAAAGGTTGTGAGTACTGGAAATGACCGAAACCGAACAATCACCGATGAGCCCTGAAACGGTGGCGGACCTTCCCCATCTTGATGATGCGTTGGATGATCACCGTTTCCGCCAATTCCTAGACCACGTACCGTTCGGAGTGGCCGTGGCTGAACTCGCGTCGAACGAGGTGCTTGTATACGCCAATATTGAATTCGAGCGTTTGATGGGGGTCTCAGCGGATGAGCTGCAGGGCAAGCCATGGTCATCGCTTCCGCCGGCGCGTTCTGTGGGTGGAGACCAGGACCTCGCGACTGCCATGGTGGCCGGCGAGGAGTATCTCGGGACGTTTGCGAGATGTTCCAGGACGGAGCCGCAGTCGCAGTTTGACGCTTGGTCGAATATAATCGTTGATGACGCTGGCACCCCTCTCTTTCGTCTTGTCGCAATCGCGACTACAAAAAGTGGCCAAACCGGGACTGACCTGGCCACTTCGCTGCCCGAAAAGGACCTGCTGCTCAAAGAATTGCAGCATAGGGTCAAAAACAATCTTCAAATGATTACAGCGCTGATCCGTATGGAAGCGCGGAATGCGCAAAGTCCGGATGAAGGCGAGCGCTTCAACCGACTTGCAGGCCGGCTAGACGCGCTAACGATCCTCTACCGTTCCCTTTCCGATACCTACGCGGATGAGACTGTCGATCTGGGGACATATGTCAGCCAGATTGCTTCGGCGGTTATGGCCGCGCATGCAGTTCAGGGTATTAGGCTTGATATGAAAGTCGACACCTGGCCTGTTTCCGTCAATATTGCGATGCCGGTCGGTTTGGTCGTCAACGAGCTGATGGCGAACGCGCTCAAACATGCATTCAAGGATCGTGAGGGTGGCGAGATCGTCCTGCGCTGCGTCGTGGATGATGCGGGCTGCAGGATCTCGGTTGCAGACGATGGCATCGGTCTCAGCAGTCCGTCCGACTGGCCGCGGCGGGGAAAACTCAGCGCAATGATCGTGCAATCGATCAAGCAGAACGCCAAGGCGGATATTCAGGTCGATTCAACGCCTGGCGTGGGCATGAAGGTCACCATCGTATTCGAAAAGCGCGAAGCAGATCGGGCTTAGGTCGGCATTTTTGGCTCTGTTGCAAAAATTCCTATGCTATCCGAAAGAGCGCTGGCAATTTTCAGCGAGACTTTTGGTGAGCGATTTCAAGTGGCGCCATTTTCAGGGCGAGATTATCCTTTGGGCGATCCGCTGGTATTGCCGCTATGGAGTCAGCTATCGCGACCTTGAGCAAATGATGGGCGAGCGAGGTGTGCCGGTCGATCATTCCACCGTCTATCGGTGGGTCCAGAAATGCGCGCCCGAGATCGAGAAGCGGCTGCGTTGGCACTGGCGCCGGCCGCAGTCAACAAGCTGGCGTGTCGACGAAACCTATGTGAAGGTTCGTGGGCAATGGCCTTACCTTTACCGTGCGTCGATAAATTCGGCAACACGATCGATTTCTATCTGTCTCCGACCCGCAAATGCCAAAGCGGCCAAGCGTTTTCTGGGCAAGGCCTTGAACGGCCTGAAGGACTGGGAAAAGCCAACTACAATCAACACCGACAAGGCTCCATGTGTGGATGCCCCGGTTCATGCAAGCGGTTTTCGAACATTTCCGGCATGTGATCGGGTGCGGTCATGTGTCAGGCCTTTCGCGCGACATAAGATGCAGCCGCTGGCCGTCATGGAGATACGCTGATCAGGCGCAAATCAACTTAACGAGCTTTCCACTCTTGGAGCCTCGGTGCATTTCCTGATCCCGATCGAACCGATCATTTGCCCTTGATGTTCACGACCTCCTCACATGCCTGCTTATCCAGTCCTATAGCTGCGCGATCGATTGATCAGACAGCCACGACTGGATTCCGGTAATCTTCATTCTTCGTCAACATGGCCCAGATCGAGCGTGCCATCTTGTTCGCCAGCGCCATCGCGACCAGCATAATGGGCTTCCGTTCTATCATTCTGTGCAACCAAGATCCTGTTTGTGCTCCTCGGCGCGAGGCCCATTGGATGACAGCCATAGCGCCAATGATCAGCAGCCTGCGGATGTCTCGTTGCCCCATCTTTGACGTTCGACCAAGTCGTTGCTTCCCTCCGGTCGAGTGCTGGACAGGGACCAACCCCAACCAAGCCGCAAAGTCACGGCCGCGTTTGAAGGTCTTCATTGGTGGAGCGAAGGCCTCTACTGCCATAGCGGTTATCGGTCCGACACCTGGCATGGTCTGAAGGCGACGCGTTTCCACCCCGCGTTGGGCTTCGCTACGGAGCACCTTCTCGAGATCTGTGATCTTTCGGCTCTATTGCTCGATTTGTTCGAGATAGAGGTTGCCGATGTCACGCACCAAAATAGGTAGCGATTGACTGGGGTCAGCGATTGCGGCGGCCAACGTCTTCAAGTGTGCTGGGCCCTGTGGCGCAACAACACCGTGCTCAGCAAGATGCCCACGCAAGGCATTGATCAATTGTGTGCGCTGCCGGACAAGAAGATCACGCGTGCGGAAGACCGCCGATCTCGCTTGTTGCTCCTCGGTTTTGACGGTAACGAAGCGCATGGTCGGCCGAGATGCGGCCTCAGCAATAGCCTCCGCATCGGCCGTGTCGTTCTTTTGACGCTTTACATACGGCTTGACGTAGGTCGGAGGGATCAGCCGCACGTCATGGCCGAGACCGCCGATGGCACGACCCCAATCATGGGCACTCGCACAAGCTTCCATTGCAACTATGCAGCTCGGTTGGGCGGAGAGAAACGGAAGAAGCTGAGCCCGCGTCAATCTCTTCCGGAATGCGACACCGCCGTCGGCGCGGGCGCCATGGGCATGGAAGACGCGCTTCGCCAAATCGATACCGATGATGGTGACGTTGTCCATATCAATTCTCCTAACTGTGACATTGCCAGCATTGCCAATCTGCCACATCGCGACAGAGGCGGGAGGGGCATCCACTCCATCAACTTAAGGCATCGCGATTGCAGAATTGAAAGCCGAAGGCAAATGCCCCGGTGAGCTTGCGCATCGGCAGGTCAAATATCTCAACAATGTCGTCGAAGCCGATCACGGCAAGCTCAAACAGTTGATCAGACCGGTGAGAGGGTTCAAGACGCTGAAAACGGCCTATGCGACGATCAAGGGCTTCGAGGTCATGCGCGCTCTACGCAAGGGCCACGAGGCCATTTTCAACCTGACGGGCGACGTCCGTGGTGAAGCCCGCATCGTTGAACGCGCCTTCGGCATTGGACCCAGCGCGTTGACGGAAGCGGTAGCGTTGCTGGCCCAGCAGCTTGAGGGCCAGGCCGCTTGACAGCGGAGAACACGGGATCTCCCAACTAAACAGAATTTCTGCAACAGAGCCCGATTATGAGACTCACCGCGCTGGCGAGGGCAGCATGTATAATGATCCGTCATTGAAGGAAGAGGAGACGATCCACCGCGATTTCAATATAGGGCACCGAGATGGATGAGAATAGCTGCGTCTGGCCCAGATGGAGAGGTTCTGCTCTCCAAATTCAATGTTTGATCTTCATATCGGAATAGCATGCTACGCTTAGTCGGTCGGTGCCCTTGCAAAATGACGGGTGAGTTCTGCGACACGGACACCATAAAGCCGAACCGTCTCAAGGTCGCCTTTCGACATTTCGCCGGGCGCCGCATCCGCGTCTGACTGTGCCATTGGCGCGATATAGGAGCCCATCCTGTTCGGATCGTCGCACCTGGATGCCTTGACATTCGCTGGCTTGACCGCGAGGCTGACCCAAATGCCGCCGTGCTGCCCAGCCAGCAGGACAAAATATTGTAACGTATTGAGCTTATCGCCATTGATACTGGCGCTGTTGGTGAAGCCGCCGAAGACCTTGTTCTTCCACCGATCCTCGAACCAGGGCTTTGAAGAGGTGTCGGCAAATTTTTTGAACTGCCAGCTCGGGCCACCCATGTAGGTTGGCGAGCCGAAGATGATGGCGTCTGCAGCATTGAGCGTTTCCCATCCATCCTCCGAGATATTGCCTTCTGCATCGATCGCGATCAGCGCGGCAGCCGCACCTTCGGCGACCGCTTCCGCCAAGCGTTTCGTGTGTCCATAGCCTGAATGATAGACGACGGCGGTGGTGATGATATGAGGTTGGGTCATGTTTTCTCCGTAAGGCTTCGGTGTTCGATTGCGTTGGCGACGCAATGGTCGGCAATGCTCGCGCGAATGGAATATTGGACGCTTGGCCGATGATGAGTGGCACTTCGTGGAGCGCATTGATGGCTTCAAGATGAAGAATTCTCGGATGATTTGCGGCTCAGGGGCAGCAGGTCGCGAATTCTCGGATCACGCAGATAAAGCCCGCCCCAGGTCAGAATGCCCAGCAGAAGCGACATGATTTCCGGCAGTGACCCTAGTTCGCCTAAGCGCACATGGGCACAAATGGCTCCTCCCAAAAAACCTGTCACGAGGATCGCTCCAAGCACTGTTGTCGCCGGCATGGCGTAGAGGAGAGCGCAGACGAGCATGATGCAGCCGAGCGCAGGGGCCAGGTTCATTGCAAAGCCGGTTTCTCGCATCATGCTCGCGATCTCGGCTGGCGCGAACAGTTGCGTTGCTCCATCTGCGAGCAAAGCTGCAACAACCACCGCGCTTGGCGACCACCGTCCTATCGAGGCAGCGCGATGGGGCTTGATAGTGTCGCGCATTCGCCGTTCTCCGCTGATGACTTCGTTCTATTTCAAGGCGTACTGTGTCCTCGAATTATGATAAAGAGCGTCAACAGGAACATGTTGTTGCTGATTTGAGTCACAATGGGGCGCCGCCGAAATGCAGAATCTTGAACCAATCCTGATTTTTGTAAGGGTCGCCGAAATGGGAAGCTTTACCCGCGGAGCCGACAGTCTGGGCATCCAAAAGGGGCGGGCTTCGGCAGCAGTTAAAGAGCTGGAGAACGATGTTGGCGTGAGGCTGCTGCATCGAACGACGCGGAGTGTGCAGTTGACGGAAGACGGGCGGGCGTTTCACGCTCGCGCTCGTGATCTGCTGGCTGATGCCGATGACCTACATTCGATGCTTGCCGGAGATCGGGCCGCGCTGCGCGGGCGTCTCCGCGTCGATTTGCCGACTGAGCTCGCCCGCACGACAATCGTGCCGGCCCTGCCGGACTTCATGACCACGTATCCCGAATTGGAATTGGAGGTTTCGAGCACAGACCGGCAAGTCGATCTGGTCCAGGAGGGGTTTGATTGCGTCCTACGCCTTGGACCGATCGGAGACGAGACATTGATTGCCCGAACGCTGGGCCGCTTGCGTATGGTGAATGCCGCCAGCCCCGCATACCTGAAGCGCTTTGGCACCCCGCATTCGCTGGAAGACTTGCAGCTTCAAGGACATCGGACGGTTCATTATGTTCGAATACTCGGTTCAAAGCCCTATGGATGGGAGTTTCCAGACCATGACAATGGTCGGTATGCGACGCTTCCGTTGCCAGGCGCGCTACGCGTGAACAGCGTTCAGACCTACGAGGCGGCTGGTCTTGCAGGCATGGGTCTAATCCAGGTAGCGCTTTCAGGAGTACGCCGGCACTTGGAGAGCGGCGCGTTGGTAGAGATACTACCAGATTTCCGTCCTGAGCCGCTCAACGTCTCCCTCGTGGTGGCCCACCGGCATAACCTGTCGCGTCGCGTCCGTGTCTTTATGAGTTGGATCGACAAGCTTTTAACGCCCTACTTCGAATAACGCCGCTTGGTCGGACCCGTCTCGCCTGCCTTAGCGCTTTGGATTCACGGACGAGTCCAGTCTTCACCTGCGTTTTGCGATGACTCAGCCAGGAATCCATACGATCATCTATTCAATGTGTTGAACTGGCCTGAACGGGTGGCGGCGAGCTTGCCATTGCGGTCACGATCTCGCAAAGCGCAACAGCTTCATGTCGCGGTCTTACGCACACGCCGTCTTGGCGGCGGTGCGGAGCGATGCGCGAGCCTGATGCCGATGCACGCCGGAGCGGGCTACATCGTCGCCGCTATTGCTCTTTGGATTGGACTAGCGCCAAGCCGTTTCCACGCTAATGCGCCTTGTTCATCCCAACCGTAAGAGCGCCGACGACCGTCTGGGTCGCGTTCCCATCGTCGGTATTTGCGACGCCACCTGCAGCATCTCGGACGAAATGCGTTCCGTCATGTGATACCGAAACAATGGCCCCAGAATAGCTGTAGCCCGGATCTGTCGGCTTCGAAGCCTTGGCATAGCTGCTCACCTCATTGTTGGAGATCAGCAAGCCGAATGCCGATGGATTGGCGGGATAGCCGATGCCCAAGGGGGGGCCCGTTATCAGATTTCCAGAGACGACAAGATCGCGCGCGGCGTCATTGGTTCTTAAGATAATTCCACAATTAGAGGCGGAATCTATTATGTTGCCGATCGCGTGGACGCTTCCCTCGATGGCAAGCCCACATCCATCGGTATTCTTGTTTGCGCCATTTATCCCCGATATCTGATTGGCAATGACAGTGACACGGCGATTTACGCCATCATAGCACAATCCCGAGTTCCCAACGGCGATGCCGGCTGGTCCGGACGCGATGATATTGTTTGCATATGCCCCCTGCGAGTAAAGTCTCAGGACCCGGAGCTTCAAACCAGATCGCCATCTCACCGCTTGACGCGCAATGATTGCCGGATACGATGCTATCGACCGCCGCATTCATTCGGATAGCCGAATAGGAGCAATTGTATATGTTGTTGTCCGCCATCCGGACGCCAGTCGCCTGTAGACATTGATGCCGTTGTCGAACTGACCTGTGCCGCCAGACGAATTTGATACATCGCGAATATAGTTATTTATGATGATGGAGTTGTCTCCAACCTCCCTGCTCGTCCAAAGCAATAGACCGTTGTTATGGCAATCGTCAGTATGACGATTTTCATCGGTGTCACGAACATCTGGATGTCGGCTTTCCTTAAAATAGGTGACTATTTGTACGAGATTTATCACTATGGATGACCGTTGCAGCAGGTCGTTGTGTCCACACTGCCGTCAGTTAATTCTGTTGTGATCCAATTCCTGGTATCGATCCGGTTCATTCTCGGCTTCTCGATGAGGTTCTGGCATTTCATCGAGCGTCCTATGCTTCAATTGCGCAGGAGGTTTTCCGTTATCGCCCGCCAACGGCTCGGCGAGGGGCCGCTGGACTTACCCGTTGGGTTGCCTCTGCAAGATCGTCACGAAGTCGGGACCGCAGTGGTCATCCATCCGCTTTCCAATTAGCTGAACGGTGATTTCGCATCGACAAGTGACTCCGTCTACACCGGGAATTACAAAGAGCTATTGTAGATTTCCTCGCGGAGGGTCAAGTGGATTGGGTGGCGCATAGTGGAAGCGCTCTCGGATGATCCCGACTTCTAGTAGCTGATCGTCGACTAGACCATCGGACCGCGCTCATCAGCTCGCGGCGGTGGCGAAAAAGCAGGCCAGAAGATCAGGCCATCGGCCGCTTCCGCGAGGGCGAAAGCACCAAGATCATTTGGCCATGCGAGGGTTGGGCTGGTGCGTGCGGCTCACACTCACCCGGTCAGCGTGGCGACGCGCCGCAGCGTGGGCGCTGATCGCGAGTCTACTCCTTCTTATCATGCTGCGCGCATGATATTCCGACATTGCTCAGAGGAAGACAAAACAAAATATGAGGGTAAAGCAGCATTAAGTTTCCGCATTTCTTGAAAGTGGCCGCATGAACGTTCGGTCGTAGCGGATCACACACCCGCTGTCATCTCGGATGCGATCTGCCTCGATGAAGCTCTGCTCTTTTCCAAAATGGGCCCGATACTCTTCATAGGCCGTAAAGCTCGGAAAGCTGAACAGAGCTAGGGCGCGATCGCTTGCTCCCTCAGAGGGAACAAAGTAGCCGTGATGCTGTCCACCGTGCAGCTCGACAAGTTCTATCCAGCGCCGCCCAAATCTCTCGAAATCGGCAATCTTCCGTGGGTCGATGATATAGTCTACTACGCAGGTAATCATCGATGCTTCCTCTAGCCAAGTGTCTGCAAGATATTCGCAGTTAGGTCCAAGTCAACGGCTACAGTCGCTGAGTCGCTCTGACCCTTCGCGGAGCGTTTTGAGTGTGTACTGGGGTTGCCGGCGACCTGGCGAAGTCGACGAAGGCCCGCAATGTCATCGGCAATTGTCTACGGCTTGGATAGTAGAGATAGAAGCCAGGATAGTACGGGCACCATTCCTCGAGAACCCGCACAAGCCGCCCCTGGTCAATTAGTTCCGCGACCTGGCCCTCGAATGCAAAGGCGACGCCTGCACCGTCGAGAGCCGCCTGCACGGCTAAATCCTGTTCGCCAAGGGTGAGCTGTCCAGAGACCTCCACGGAAAGAAGATATTGGCTGGAAAGCTCAGACGCGATTGTGCAAGCGCTACCGAGATCTATCAAAAACCGGAAAACCACAGCCTCGTGTTCTGACTGCCATTGCGCGTGAACTTGCCGGATTCATCTGGGACATTGCTCGGCACGTGCCAATCCGGGCCTCATAGTCTGCGACGTACAAGGCTCTTTCTGCCTGTGCAGCATGCTGGAGATGACGGCCAAAGATCAGGGAACCCTCGACTTGCGTTGGGATAGATATCCGTCCTTAGAGAGAGGCCAGCCCGCATCGAATATGGTCAGGCGGTGAAAATCCGCGGATGAGAGTATGATAACCATCGGTTCGGACCGCCATCTCCAGCACCGTGCACATGCTGCATCGATTGACCAACCTCGCGTCCGCGAGGTAGTCTAAATGCGCTCGGGAAACCTAAATCGCTCATGAGAACGTATAAATCAGTCCAACTTTTTATCCGCACCCTCGATGCACCTTTGGGGGAAGTATGCTCAGCCATGATCTCTCCTTCTGATGCGTGCCGGCTCGGCGACGATCGGCTTCCCGAGCTTCGACGGGCTCGATTAACCGCAAGCTCGCTAGGGCGCTGGTGCGGCTTGCTCCGCCGGAGCTTGAAATGCCGGAGATATCCTTCAAGGATCTGCCGCTTTACAGCTACGACTATGAGAGACCGGTAATGTCTCTCGGGTCACGCAGCGTACAGGAGCGGCGGCATGAGGTCGATAATCAGGAGGTATACGGTTATTGATAATTTGCGAAACGCAAATATATCTGCAATGCCTTTTGCTTGGATGCGAAATTGATTTCGAGACTGCGCGAAGCGTCTGAATGGAGATGACATGCCAAAACGGAAAGTGCCGACTATAGTCAGCACGGGTATCGCAGGCCTAAACGAAATTCTCCGCGGCGGCCTGCCAACATCCAATCTTTACATGTTGCAGGGATTGCCAGGATCCGGCAAGACAACAGCTGCAATACAGTTCTTGCGCGCGGGTGTGGAAGCGGGGGAAAGCTGCATCTACGTCACGCTTTCGCAGACAGCTGCGGAACTCGAGGCCATCGCTGTATCGCACGGATGGACGCTGGATGGTATTCGCGTCGAGGAGTTGGCGACTTCTGGCACGGTCCACGAAGCCGATGATCAGAGCATATTCCTGACTGCTGATCTCCGGCTCGACGAGACCCGAAAGGCGGTTGAAGCGGCGATTGAAGAACACAAGCCCCGCCGCCTAGTATATGATTCCCTTCTCGAAATCCGTCTGATAACGGGCGACTCACCTCGGTTTCGCCGCGAGTTGATCGGCTTCAAGTCCTTCCTTGCCAAGCGCAATGTCGTAGCACTGCTGCTAGATACGCAGGTTGCCGGCTATGATCGTAGCGGCGAGGAGGTCGAGGGCCTGGCTCACGGGGTCATCCGCTTCGATAAAGCGTTGGAGGAGTATGGCGGTGTGCGCCGCCGCGTCGAGGTTTCCAAAATGCGCGGCGTTCCGGTCGCAGACGGTTATCATGATATGGCTATCCGGGAGGGCGAGGGCGTGGTGGTTTTTCCTCGGATCATGCCTAGTATGGCGTCGGAAACGACGAAACCACAGCTGATCAAGTCCGGCGTCGCAGCCCTCGATGACATGTTTGGTGGTGGCCAGGAAGCTGGCACGACGACGCTGGTGATCGGACAGTCGGGCACCGGCAAGTCGACGATGTCGTCTCTCTATGCCACAGCAGCGCTCGAACGTGGGGAAAATGTCGCGCTATTTCTGTTTGAAGAGCGGTTGGAGACCTTCTTCCGCCGCTCTGAAGGCTTGGGCATGCAGCTGAGGCAATTCCATAAGGATGGCAGGCTCATCCTACGCGATTTCAGCCCGAACGAAATCTCGCCTGGTGAGTTCGGCCAGATAGTTCAGGATGCAGTCACGCAGAATAAGGCGCGCGTCGTGGTCATCGACAGCTTGACCGGGTATCTGAACTCGCTGCCGCATCGGGAAAAGGCGGTTCGAGATATTCAATCACTTCTCAAGTTCCTCGCCCGGTCCGGAGTGCTGACGATGCTGATCGTTGCCCAGCACGGCTTGATTGGTCAAAATGTGGGCATTGACGTGGATGTCAGCTTCCTTGGCGACACTGTTCTTCTCCTGCGCATGATGGAGCATGAAGGCCGCCTGCGCCGAAACATCACAGTTGTCAAAAAGCGCCATGGTCCACACGACCTCAATATCCAGGAACTGTTGATCGAAAGTGGTAGCGTTAGTGTCGTGGCCTATAATCCGCTTCCCGATCCGAAATGAACCAGGCGTCGAGCGAATGCGAGCTGGAATGGGTGCTCGTCGTTGCACCCCTTCGCAAGGACGCCGCCTATATCGCGGCGTTCCTGCGTGAGCATAAGATCGCAGTCAATCGAGCCACGTCAGACAAAGATCTGATCCATCAGCTATCCTTGTCACCCGGTGTCATTGTTGTTACCCATGAGGCACTGAGGCCGCCAGTCGTTGCCGCAGTCGGCGCGCATCTCGCGGTACAGCCGGACTGGTCTGAAGTGCCTATACTGGTCTTGCTGGAGCGGGCAGCACCGATCGCGCGAATTCGCAGCCAGCTTGAACGCTCGTGGCCTGGTTCGCGGCTCTTGTTTCACACGCGGCCGACCGCGCAGTTGGAACTGGTGAACAGCATACAGTCGAACCTGCTTGTGCGGTTGCGCCAAAAACAGGTGCGCGACGCCATTGAGCGAGAGGTCGAGCTACGACTGGAGCTAAACCATCGGATCAAGAATATTCTCGCCAGCGTTAGCTCAATCTTTCAGATGACGCGACGCGGCGCCGTAACGGTGGAGGAACTGGCTAAGGAGTTTGCGGGCCGGCTGCAAGCACTCTCCAAAGTGCACACAGCGGTGTTTGAGGCGGGCGAAGACGAGGTCGCGCTTTCTTCGATCGTCGAACTGACGGTATCGCCTTATAATAGCGACGGGTTGAGCCGTATCCATGCGCGCGGGCCGGATGTGTCTGTCAGTCGAAATTCCGCGACGACGATCGCCCTCTGTCTCCACGAGCTTATCACTAATGCAATCAAGTATGGCGCGCTCTCCCAGAAGGATGGGAGTGTCAATATCGTCTGGACGATTTTGGAGGACGCCGCACCGATATTCTCGCTGCAATGGTCTGAAGTAGATGGTCCCAAGGTTGTCGAGCCGACGCGGCAAGGTTACGGCACGAAGTATGTGCGCTCGGCGCTTACATCGCTGTTTGGCTCTGCTCCCGACATCACGTTTGCGCCAGAGGGATTCCGATTGAGGATCGCCGGACCAGTAACTCGGCTTTCTTTGAAATAAGACAAAAGCGGATATGCACTTGGTCCCTGGATCTGGCGACGATCTGTCGAATGTTCCAATTACACTTTGAATTTAAAGCTTCGCGATGGACCCTTGTGTCGGTCCACGCGTTACCCATTTCAACGTGCCACATACCAAAAACATAGAAAATGCTTCGTTGGAGTTTGGGATGGGCTATAACGGTATCACGGTATTAGTCGTAGAGGACGAAATTCTCCTGCGCATGGATCTAGCAATGTCCCTCGAAGATCAGGGGTTTAAGGTCTATGAAGCGTCCAGTGCGGATGAAGCCATTGATATCTTGAGTGCTCATTCCGAAATCAATCTGATGTTTACCGATATTGACATGCCTGGAAGCATGGACGGGCTAAAGCTCGCGGCCGCGGTACGAGACAGATGGCCGCCGATTAAGATTATCATTACTTCCGGTCACCGCCATTTGAGCGATGATCAGCTCCCTGTCGAAGGTAAGTTTTTCGACAAGCCTTATAATGCTTCGCTCCTGATAAGCACGATGAAAGATATGGTCGGCGCTCTTTAACTATGCGCCGCGACGAGGTGAGCGTAAGAACTGAACGCAGTTCGTCAGGGCAACGAGAGGCGACTGTTAACTTGAAGTCCTCGGCCTGCCACTGGGATGCCGCTTGACAATTAACTCGAGCATCCATCGCGATGGACGATCGTGGCAAACTATGACCTCAGCTCCGATCAATTGTACGCGGCCCTAGAGCTTATCAAAGACTTTACATCACACCTTGAATATCCGAGCCAACGTCGTCGAACCCGGACCGGTCTGCACGGTACTTCAGCCGAGCGGCGCCCAGCCCAAAGCAAAGGTCGAGAATTTCGGCAAGGACGGCGATTTCGGTCGCCCTGGCCAACCTGTTGAGCTGGCGCATGTGTTTGTCCTTCTCGCGTCGCTACAGGTAAGCTTTATCAGGGGGAAGGTCTATGGCATCAGCTGCGGAAAGGGCGTTACATGAACAGGTTTTTCGTTTGGGAACTAACGCTTGAAGGTTCTAACCTTCAACGTCTTCTCGATCCAGCGAAGTTCTTCAAAAAATGGCCCGGTCTGACGCCGGGCCAAAGTTGTGGGAGCGAGCTGACCGGAAGGGATCATTGACTCGCGCAGCCTTAACGAGCGCAGATTTGATTCGTTCCCTGCAGCGCAGACCCTATTGAAACGAAGTCAAAGAATGCGCCGCTCACCCCAGTCCAAGTGACGTTGCCTTGAGTTACCGTTCCGGAGCAGTCGCCACGGCGACCACAAGGACCTCTGACCGCCATGGAAATCCACAGCGCCGCTGCCAGCAGGCAACTCGCCTTAGGTTTTAAGTCTGTTATGCCCGCACTTCTTCCGCGAACCGGGATCGCAGGGTGAACTCGGGCATAACTCCAACTTCTATCGAACCCGCATGTCTTTTGTCAGGTCGCGAAAGGAAGGCGCGCGTTGCTTTGCCGCCATGAGCAAATCTAGTTCGATCGACGAGGGTCCGAATCGGACGAAGAGGTCTTCAGCCGTCTTATCGTTGAGGCCATATTTTTGCTGGAAATCCGCTAGACAATAGGCGGCGCCCCTTAAAAGTCGCCTCCGTTCGAAAGTGCGCCGCGTTTCCATCGATTGTTCTCCTCAATGTTCCGACCAAGCAAATCGATAGAGCGGCGAAAAGTTCCGTCGGGCGAAAGTGTAACCTAAGGTATGCAAACGGCAGGCTGACCCTTCCTCGGATTTTCTGCGGTTGCATTGCCTTTGGGTGCTCGCACGCTTTGGGAACAAATGACGGTGTCCAGCTGTTCATTCAGCGCGACCGATAAACATGTTTCGGTCCTCACCGTCTGGCTGGGAGGCAGTTATGAGCGGCTATCAAATGGACGACAAAAGCGTTGTCGTGGAACCTTCAAAACCACGAATTCTGGAGATCCTGGGGCCGGGGTTGGTCACCGGTGCCTCGGACGATGACCCGAGCGGGATCGCGACCTATTCGCAGGCCGGGGCGCAGTTCGGCTATGCGGCTAGCTGGACCTTGATATTCACCTATCCGCTGATGGTGGCCATTCAGACGATCAGCGCCCGCATCGGAAGGACAACGGGCCGGGGGCTGGCAGGCAGCATGGCGAAATGCTATCCGGGCTGGGTCGGTGTCGCTGTAACCATCCCCCTTCTGATCGCCAATATCATCAATCTCGGCGCGGATCTTGGCGCAATGGGAGATGCGGCACATTTGCTCGTCAATGGCTACGCGCTTCTCTATGTCGCCGCTTTCGGGATCATATGTATCCTTCTGCAGGTCCTTCTCAAATACAAGCGCTATGTGGCCGTCTTGAAGTGGTTGAGCCTGGCGTTGCTTTCCTACATCGCAACTCTGTTTGTCGTGCATGTCGATTGGTCGAGCTTCGCGCGTGGGCTTGTGCTGCCGACATTCAAGATGGACCCAAGTTACTGGTCGATGATCGTCGCCATCTTCGGGACGACCATCAGCCCCTATCTCTTTTTCTGGCAGGCATCTCAGGAAGCGGAAGATCTGAAGGAGAAGCCCCGTGAGGAGGCGTTGATTGAGCACCCCCAGGAAGCGAAGAAAGCGAATACCCGGATTACTCTGGATACGTTGATTGGCATGGCCGCATCCAATGTCGTCGCGCTTGCTATCATCACGACGACCGCCGCCACGCTCAACAAGGCGGGTACGACCAATATCGAAAGTTCCGTCGATGCGGCGAAGGCCATCGAGCCGCTCGCCGGACATTTCGCCAAGATTATCTTCGCAACAGGCATCGTTGGAACAGGGCTGTTGGCCGTGCCGGTTCTCGCCGGTTCGGCAGCATATGCCCTCGGTGAAGCGGCGCGCTGGAAAGTGGGGCTGTCTCGGGAGCCGAGCGAGGCGAAGGCCTTTTACACCACCATTGGCCTGGCGACCGTGGTTGGGCTGTTGTTGAACTTCACGCCGATCTCGCCGATGAAGGCCCTGTTCTGGAGTGCGGTGATCAACGGCGTGGTCGCCGTCCCCGTCATGGTGATCCTGATGCTGATCGCGTCCAACCCAAATGTCATGAAGCAGTTTGCCATCGGCGGCGGCTTGAAAGCCCTTGGCTGGGCATCGTGCGCCGTGATGTCTTTCGCCGTCGTCGGCATGGCTGTCACCGCATTTTTTTAGCAATCACTTAGGAACCAAACTCCTGACCGGCTGTTTTAAGCACGAGACCGCGGAGGTCTCGCAATCACACAAGAGGAGAAAACATCATGGCAAACCAAGGTGGATCCCACGAGCAGCACGTCAAAGCGGGCCAGCAGAGCCGTAAGACATCGGATACAAAGCAGGCTGCGTCACATAACGAGCGTCGGTCAGGCGACGGCGCCAGCGGTCGCTCTCGCGAGCCGCAGGTAAAGGCCGGTCAGCAGAATCACAAGAAATCCTGATCACGTTCATCGACAAGCCCGCGCGAGCGCGCTTCTGCCGATTTTCCAGAATCGACTGCGGGCACAGCCCACAGTTTGAAGCGGACAATCCAAATTCGACGGAGAACATCATGGCACCCGAAAAGACCTTGAACGATCTGTTTCTGGATACTCTGAAAGACATCTATTACGCGGAAAAGCAAATCCTGAAAGCCTTGCCGAAAATGGCGCGCGCCGCCCAGGCACAGGAGGGCAAAGACGGCTTCCTGCACCATCGCGATGAGACCCAGGGTCACGTCGAGCGGTTGGAGCAAGTGTTCGAGATCCTCGGGAAGCCTGCTCGCGGCAAGACCTGCGAGGCGATCCAGGGGATCATCGCGGAGGCCGACGAAATCATCGAGGAGTTCAAAGGCACACCGGCGCTCGACGCCGGCCTCATTTCTTCGGCACAGGCAGTGGAGCATTATGAGATCGCGCGCTACGGCACTTTGATCGAATGGGCCAAGCAACTCGGCCTTAAGGATGCGGTGCCACTCCTCCAGCAGACGCTCGAGGAGGAAAAGGCGACCGATCAGAAGCTCACAAAGCTTGCAGAATCCACGGCAAATTCAAAGGCAAAAAAGGCAGCCTAAGGCGGCTGTTATACGAACCCTTCCCATATGGTGCGCTGCGACCGCAGCGCGCCTCCAGAGGATGGACATGACGAGGTTTTATTTTAGGACGAGAGACAGTGAAAGCGTGCTCGACGATGATCAGGGTCAGGATCTTCCCGATCTTCTCCAGGCGGTCGATGAGGCGAGGCGCATACTGGCGGAAATGGCTGCGGACGACATCCCCAAAAAGAACGGCGAACGTCTTTTTGTTGAAGTTGCAGGAAGGGACAGGATTGCGGTGGTCCGGTTGGCTTTGACGATGGAAATTTCCTATCTTGCTGAGAACAATGACGTCGGCGGCTAGGTTCTGTCGATCAGCTTCTCTAAGTTCCTACCTGTTTGTCCGAAGGTGTATTTCCTCACAACGCGTCTGAGGGAATGGTCGACCTGATAACCACTCCTGTAGGATTCCATTCCCGATCCACCGATCGTCCGAGCGAATTGATCGTCGCGCGCGCTAGTTGCGAACCGAACCAGCTTGTCTCACTCGGCTTAATGGATGGTCCCCAATTTCTGTCCAATTCAGCATGAGCGTCCTATCGTGGCGCACTTCGATCTCGTCTCCGCCCTGCTTCGTGGAAGAGCCCATACTTGACCGCATTGGTCGCGAACTCATGGAGGAGCAGCGCCAAATGTCGTTTGGCATTTAATCGTAAGAATGCCGCCGCCAAGCAGTTGATCGAACGCGGTATCCGAGCCAATGTCGTCGCCCCGGGGCCGATCTGGGCGGCACTTCAGCCAAGTGGGGGCCAACCCGACGCAAAGGTCGAGAACTTCGGCAAGTATAGCGATTTCGGTCGGCCTGGCCAACCCGTGGAGTTGGCGCCTGTGTTTGTCCTTCTCGCCTCTCAAGACGCCAGCTTCATCAATAGCGAGGTCTATGGTGTCACCGGCGGAAAGGGCGTTGCATGATCAGGAGAGATGTGCTGCAAGCAACGAATACTCCCTCTGTCCGAACAGGTGTCTCGTTTGCGGTCCAACGCTTGAGGTTCTGACCCTCAGTGTCTCCTCTATCCAACGACGTTCTCCGAAAAAAGGCCCGGGCTGAAGCCGGGCCGGAGTTGTGGAGCGAGTTGACCGGAAGGGATCAATGACTCGCGCGGGCTCAACGGGCGCAGCTTTGAATAGTTCCCTGCGTCGGTGGACCCCGAGCACATTTGATTGGTCTGTCATTTCCCAAGCGCGCGGTTCCACATTCAAGCAGAGGTGTCACCAGTGAACGGACTGATGCTACGCGTCGGGCGGAATATGGGAATCTACGCCTATTGTTCGCAGATTGTTGCGAACCTCGACAACGCCGGCCACCGATAGAACAAGGGTTTCAACATGTCGTGCGAGCCGAGCAGTGTCGACACTGCCTTCCAACGTGACGATACCTTTTTCGGCCTGTAGCTCGATGCTGTCGACATCGATTTCATTTTCCTCCGCAAGACACTCGGTAATCAGTGCTTCAAGCTGATCACTATCGATGCGGTCTGCCGAAAGAGGACCGGGGGTGTGGGCAGTGTCTTCTTCGGCGCCTGTCGCGTCTGCTGCATTTATGATGAAACTGGAACTGCGCTCTTCGTCGAAGTTTGCTGCGGTGTCGCCGTATGGCGTGTTTTCAGGGTTGGATGAGGCTTTGGCATCTTCATCGGAATATGGCCACCCTTCGCGCTCATCACGTTCCTCGTAGTCACGATAATCTTCTTCTCGAGACAATGGCTTCGGCTTGTTAGACTGCTTCATGTCGATTTCCTCTTTTGGCGTGGGCCAGGCCACGTATGCGTGTTGCCTGACTCGCGAAATCACCCGGTCACTGACCGGCGTGATGTTGGGGAACCGAAGCTATCGGTCACTATCAGATCTTCTTCTTCGTCACGTTGGGCTCCGCCGAGCGCGGCCGCTGCTGAGGCAATGAAGGCGCCAACAAGCAGTGAAAGCGCACCCAATAGTGCTGTCGTCGCAGCCGATTTGCGTGCATCGTCGGCAACTTTTTGCGCAGCGACCTTTGCATCATCTATGCGTTTCAAAACGGTCTCGAGGCGTGCTTTGGCGTCATCGGCAGACAGGCCGGTACGAGCCGCGACAACGGTGGCAAGATAGTTTTTGTCTTCATCGGGTATCTGTCCCTGGACGGCACCGTTTAACAATATACGAGATATTTCCGCTACCGCCGCATCATCATTACTTGCTGCGTGTTGCTGGCTTTGGCCCGGGCGTAGCAGAGCGTCGGTGAAGTAGGATACCGAAAGGTTCGCATTCGAAGACGCTGAAGACGTTGCCGTGGCGGCGGTTGTAGCCACTGCACCGACCGCCCGATTGCCGCACGCGGCAAGCGAAGTCAGCGACAATGCGAGAAAGCCAGCGACAAATAGAGTAGCGAGCGCCCAGCTGATAAACCCATGAGCGGTGTCGCGAAAGAATATCTCCTCCGTTCGAACCGCTGCCCATTTTGTTCGAAGCCGACCCGTTAGATAGCCTCCGAACGCCGATGAAAGCCACTGCACGATCACGAGCCATATCGCGGAGGTAATGGCCAGCGAACCGATGGATGCGCTTTGACCTTGCCAGGGCGAAACCATTGTCAGCCCCACACGCCGCTACCAAGGAGGATCAGTATGAGGCTGATGCCCGTTGCGGCGACGGCGCCGCCAATGATCGGCCCCCATGTCAGTGCCGACTGCGAGGACGCGATCGGTATTGCACCGGGTGCGTCTGAAAGTGACATAGCCGCCTCCTATCGCATGAAGAGAACGAGAAGGATGACGATCGGCAGTGGAATACCAAGTAGCCAAAGAAGAATGCCGCGACCCATGACTATAAACTCCTCTAGAAATTTCGATTTCTTGCGAATCAGCAACGCAGAGGCCTAGTGCTTGTTCCCCCTAAGAAGCGATTGGTCGCACAGGATCTTCTCGATTTACTCTGCCGCGTTTCAGGTTGGGAGGACCGCATCGGCCACCGCTATTGGTCGGCCTGAAAGGCGATAGGAGCCTGATGCAGTCGGGGAAGATAAGACACAAGTTACGAAGAGAGGTGTTGTGCGATAGGTCCTGCGCTGAAGGCCGGATCGCAAACAGCATAGTGGGACGGCTGGGAATTGTTAGCGGTGCCGTTTGACGTTCCGGAGAGCGTGGACGTGATCATCAATGTCAAGAGTTCATCATGGCCCAGCCTATCGCTTTTGGTAGGTACGCACTCGAACGACGATAGCGGCAACATGCAATTCGCCAAGATTATCTTCGAAACAGTCGTTATTGGGACAGGGCTGTTGGCCGTGCCGGTTCTCGCCGGTTCGGCGGTATATGCTGTCGGCGAGGCGGCACGCTGGAAAGTGGGGCTGTCCGTGGAACCGAGCAAAGCGAAGGCCTTTTACACCACCATTGGCCTGGCGACCGTGGTTGGGCTGTTGTTGAACTTCACGCCGATCTCTCCGATGAAGGCCCTGTTCTGGAGTGCGGTGATCAACGGCGTGGTCGCCGTCCCCATCATGGTGATCCTGATGCTGATCGCGTCCAATCTAAAAGTCATGAAGCAGTTTGTCATCGGCAGGGGCCTGAGCGTTCTGGCATGGGCTTCCTGCCTCGCCATGTCTTTGGACCTCGCCGCATGGCACTGACGGCATCTTTCTAGCAATCGCTGAGGAACTAAACTTTCGAACAACTGTTCGAGACTTGAGACCGAGGAGGTCATAACAACAAGACAAGACTAGCACCTCGCTTGCCAGAATTCGGAGCTGACCAATTGGGAGGGGGGCGATGGGACTTGGCGCCGCAAGCGCTCAATTACGAAGGGGAACAACTTGGCTGGAGATCGGTTTCGCCTTGCGCGAACAGGAAGCACCCATATTCACCGGAAATTGGGCGGACGGAGTGTCCGGCCAACCCGCTCACGACAGGAGGAACAATGCCACTGAAAGCACTTGCCTTGAACGGTACTTTGAAATCCTTGGACTCGTGGCGTCCTCGACCGGCAAATTGCTCGAGCTCATTTCCGAAGAGTTCAAAAAGCATGGCGTCGTCTCATATGGCAAGGTCGCCGCGGTTGCGGTGGTCCGCAACGAGGACGGCGCTCACCACGTTTCGGCGGAGATCTTCCAGGCCCTCAATGATGTCGGTTTTACGATCCCAGCCAATGCTGTGGCCTACTGGGTAGGGGCGGCAATGGGATCGACGAACTTCGTGGATCTGGAAAAGACCCCGGAGGCCGTTCAGACAATGATATCCGTGCTGGCCCACAACACAGTGCATCTCGCCAAGCTCCTCAAGCAGTCAGCATATCCAGGGGAAGAAGGGTAATTGAGCAATGGCCATGGTCACCCGGCAAGCCCGACGAGAACAGTCGTGCGAAAGCCGGCCGTATGTTCACTCAGTCGGATGTTTCGTCAAAGGCCGGCTAACTAGTGTACCTCATTCGTCCGCCGGCGAGTTCGACCCGCTTGGCGATGTTGCAACCGTGCGGCGTTTCCAGGAAGACTGCCTATCCGTCAAGCGCCCCGTCGCTCGTCTCCGTCGATGATCATCATCCCGGCGACTTCGTTTTCACTTACGCGTCGAAAGAAGTCGGCGATCGGCTGCTTGTCGTATACCATCGCGGCGGTTTCCACGCCGTCGATCATTCGCAGGGTCAGCATCGCCGTCGTTTCGCGAGCACGAAAGGCATTCTGAAGGTAGGAGAACCATTTCCTGGCAACGAACGTCCGGCCGAGGGAAGCCAAGCGGATCGCCATCCTGATCGGGAAGAAGGACGGTTCGATCGGAACTAGACGACCGGGTGCACTGGAAAAGCAGGGCGTCCGCGCGCAATTTCGGATGGAACCGCTTGCCAAACCAACGCAGGTTCTCGAGCACGCCGTCTAGCGGGTGATCCGACGGGATGCCGGCGCCGCGCCACAGGCCGACCATCTCTTCCGGCAAGACCGGCTTCAAGGAGGCGAACCATTCAATTCGCTCGTGTTGACGAACCTGCTCAATTGTCTCTTTTCCGCTCAGAACGTCTCCTGCGTCTCCTCTTCAGGAAGACCGACGCCGCAGTCGGCCCAGTTCGTCGCCGTCGTATTGGAGGTAGAGGGGCACCCCGCAGTTCGGACAGAAGTCGCGCGTCGCTATCGGCGAAGACCTATAGGCGGAGGGCGATCGTTTGGTCCATCGAAGATCTTCGACCCTCGCCTGCACGAGGACCGCAAAAAGCTCGCCGGTCGCCTTCTTGCACATGTCGCAACGACAGTATCCAGAGTGCAGAGGATCGTCATCGAACTCGTAGCGGCAACGTCCGCACAGGCTCCACCACTCCAGTGCCAAGCCATGTCCGCCCCCTAACGCGTCGCGCCGAGGAAGAAGGCGAGGGCGGCGACAATAGCGACAGTCGCGATGGGCCGCTCGCGGATCGTGTCTTCGACGTCCTGCACGAAGCTACGGACTTCGGACCTCGCGAGCGACGTCGCGCTGGATGCGACTTCCGTCGCCATCCCGGCCATGCGGTCGGCGTCCCTTCGAAGCGCACGCGGGCGAGCGCCGCCGGCATCGGCGCGATCGGCGGACCGGCGGCCTTCTCCTGTCGAGCGGAGCGCCTCTTCCACGAGCGGGAATTCTTCGTCAGTTTCCGGCTTATGTCGCACGCGATCGGCTTCATCGGCGTCGGTTCTTCCGGCCGGGACGGCGGTGTGGGTGGCGGAGACCGGATCCGACGCCGGGAAGGTGTCTTCGAGGCCAATGTCGAGATCGCCCTTTAGGGCGCGTTCGCGCTGGGCTGCCTGTTCGATCTTCATAGATTTGACTGCTGGGGAATCCTTAGGTTTTGGCATGGTCGTCCTCCTGTGTGCGTAAGAAAGACGGAGGGCGCCTTGAAGTTCCGTGCTCTCGCGGCGTCCGGCCCCGGCGCATCTGTTTATCGGCAAACTTTTACCCCGGTTCGCGGAACTGACGGACGCCTAGTCCAGTCCGATGACGTCCTTGAAGGCAACCGTCCCGACCACGTCGACTTCGTCGTTGGCGATCTCGAACATGCGGTCGTCGACCTTCTCGTGTTGAAGAACGAGCTCCGCAACCATTTCCCGAGCCGCCTGCCGGGCTTCATCGAGGGCGATGGAGAGCGATGGCAGATCAACGCCCTCCAGATCCTTCTCGTATCCATCGATGTCCCTGACGTGGAAGTAGAATTTCATCTACGCTACCTACTTTTGCTGGGAAACGCCTAGGGATCTTGCCTGTTCCATGCCTGCTTGGAACGGCGAATCGATCTTCGCGAAAGGCCCCATCGCATCACCGTTCTCGGGCCCGTCGCCGAAGAGCACCAGCTCGCCAGGCAAGTAGGGTGGCTCCAATGAGCAGCACGTCAAGGCTGGGGAACAGAGCCACAAAATTTCGAATTGGCCTACACGCGAGCTAATTCGAGCCCCGACATTCCCGTAAGGGCGACGGGTGCGGATCACTCCGCGCCCGATTTGCATCATACGATAGGTGGCGAAGCCTTGCCCACTTTGATGGAGGGTTCCCGTCCCCAAACCCTTAGTTTTCCGAGTTCCCCCACAAATCCAGCAATATCTTTCGCGCTCAAGAGCGCTACGGTGCCTTCGTCGAGTGGCATGGAAATTCCCGCTTTGTCGAGAAGCGGTAAGGCCGATCGGTCGTATGGAAACGAAACGGTCAAGATATTGGGCTGACTTGAAGCCCTCCATGACGCGCTCTCGCCGCTGAGTAGGGTAGCGGGGAATTCTCCGGCCGGCTATTTAGGCCCATGTGGGATCGATGTTCGACCCCAGACATTACAGTGCCGACGGTCGGCCTATTTGCGCAGGCGACATGCGCCCAAAGTCAACTTCGGCGAGGTCCATGGCATCGACAAAAGCGTCGATCACCCGAAATGGATGATCTTCGTTGAATCCATCCTCAAGATGATCCGGAAACAGCGTAACCTGGTCGCGGCCGATACCTTCGATATAGCCCGACATACCACCTCCGATCGACCAAGATGAGTGTACATCAGGAGAGAGTTTTTACGCCTCGGCTGACAGTGGTCACCTCTCAATGCACATTCCGGTTCTTCAGCAGATCGTCAGGTTTCGAGAGCGGCTGCATCAGTCGCGGATGCGCCTGACATTGCGAGATAGGCGCCACTCAGCATGATGACGATTCCGATCACATCCATCATAGTAACCTCCTCAGCAAAGAAGACGGCTCCGAACACGACAGCGATGACAGGCGACACGAAGGCATAGCTGCCGGCGCGGGACGCACCGATGTCCCGCAGCAGTCGCATAAAGGTCGTGTAGCCGATCAGCGATCCGAAAATCACCAGGAATGACCAGCCCAGCCAGGCTGCGGCACCCCATTTGCGGGAGAGAGCGGAAACAGCACCCGGTTCGACAGCTAGCGCTGCAAGCAGCAGCACAGCGCCGCCGACAAGCGTGGTGAAACCTGCGACGAACGAAGCGGGATAGGCTCGCAAGAGAGGACGTGAGAGTACCGAGCCGTAGCCATAGGTGAAGGCCGCTGATGCAACTGCCAAGCCGCCCCATAGGCTCGCGCCTGGAAAGATGTCTGGACCTGAGGGAGCAGGGGTAGCAGTCGGCCAGAAAAGTACGATCAGGCCGGTGACGCCCAGCGCGATTGCGGCGATCAGGCGGCCATTCAAGGTCTCTTCTTTCAGCAGGAGAGCGAACACCAGGAGCGCGATCGGGGTGAGTGACATCTCCAGAACCGCGGCGGTCCCAGAATCGATATATTGCATTCCCCAGAAGAGAGGGCCGTAGCAGAGCGTGATCATCATGATGCTGGCGGCAGCAAAGCGAAAGCCGTCTTCTAGCCTGAACCCCTTTGTCTCGCCTTTCACCACTGCATATAGAAGGAGCAACAAGCCGGCAGCTGTAAAACGCGTGCCGGCGAACAAGAGCGGCGGCACGGTCTCGATGCCTGCCTTCACTCCGATCCAGGTACTTCCCCAGATTGCGCATAACATCAAGAAGCGCAGATGATTCCTGTTGACGCTGGCGACCATAATGGCTCCGATCACGTAACGGGTAATATTTATATATCCCGTTACAACGCTCTCTTGTCGAAATCGTTCCGGTAACCGATATTCGAGCGATGACCACGCAAAAGACGATCATGGACATCAGCCTGTTCGGCGGCCATCCGTCGCTCGACTTCGTCAACACCGTCGACAGTCGGGGCGAACGCTGGGGGCCGGATTTTCTGAACAGCTACGACGACCTCGTGGCCTGGGCTCGGCGCCTGGCCGTGATTGATGACAAGGAAGGTGGCACCTTGCTCTCAAGGGCGCACCAATCACCCATAGAAGCTGAACGTGAACTCGCGAAAGCAAAGGAATTGCGGGAAGCTCTCTGCCGTCTATTCCTGTCTGAGGTTGATGAAAGCCAGTTCAGCCACGAGGATCTAGATCTCGTTGGCAAAATGGCGAGAGATGTACATTCGCGACAATCATTGGAGCGTGTGGCAGGCAAGATCACTTGGCGTGGTGCGGATGCCAAGGAACTGGAAGCAATCCGCGACCGCGTTGCCAAGTCCGCCGCCGAGCTTTTGACGTCGCGAGACGGAAGACGTCCAGTGCGACAATGCCAAGGACCAAACTGTGGTTGGCTGTTTCTCGACCGATCTCGTGGTGGTCACAGGCAGTGGTGCTCGGACAAGACCTGTGGATCGCATGCCAGAGTGCGCAGGTTTCGCGCGACGCAGGCTGACTGAACTAATTTTGGTTCACTTGAATCGCGGCGGGACTGGTGGCCCTTGGCGCATGACCTCAGTTCGCCGGCAGCGCGCGACGTCGCGCTGGAAAAGGAAGGGCTGCCGATCGCCGAGGCAGAACATGTAATTATGCAGGTGGACCATAGAAGGACATTACCCCCATGACGAATTCTCATCCAAACGTGTTACTGGAAACGCCCCACCTGACGATGCGGCCTTGGCGTCTCGAAGATCGAGAGGTATTTCACGCATTGAATGTCGAGCCCGATGTGCAACGATATCTGTCCCCTTTGATGACCGCGGATGGGGCTTTAGGCGCTGGAGGAATAGAGTGCTGGTCAACTCATAGGCATGTGCGGGATCGCACCTGTGAGCTGGGAAGCGCCATTTGGACCGGCCGTCGAATTAAGCTGGAGACTTTAATCGAAGTGGCAAGCCAAAGGGCTCGCCAGTGTTCGGATATCTTCGCTATAGACAACCGGCAGAGGGGGCTCGTCGAGACGGGATATCTGGTCACGAGATAAGTTATCCGTCGTCGAGTTCAATCCAGGTGGGTGCGTGATCGCTCGCGTGCTCCCAGCCCCGCGCGAACTTATCGACGCCACCCGCTGTCAGCCGTTCGCGCAGGGAAGGGCTCAGCAAAAAATGATCGATGCGCAGGCCGGCATCTCGGGCGAAGGCGTTTCGAAAATACTTCCAAAAGGTGTAGATCCGGTCGTTCGGATGCAGGAGCCGGATGGCATCCGTCCAACCCATGGCGATAAGCTCGGCATAGGCGGCCCGAACTTCCGGTCGAAACAACGCGTCGTCCAGCCAGCGCTCCGGCTTGTAGACGTCGAGGTCTGTCGGCATGACGTTGAAGTCACCGACAAGTGCAACCGGTACCTCGAGTTCGAAAAGTTCGGCTGCATAGGCGCGCAGCCGCTCGAACCAGCGAAGCTTGTAGTCGAACTTCGGCCCTGGCGCCGGATTGCCGTTCGGAAGATAAAGACAGCCCACGACGATTCCATCGATCGCCGCCTCGATGTAGCGGCTGTGACTGTCGTCGGGATCGCCTGGAAGTCCGCGACGGGTTTCACGCGGTTCCTGGTCACGGGCGAGGATCGCTACGCCGTTCCAGGCTTTCTGGCCGTGCCAGATGGCACCATATCCGGCACGTTCGAGCTCGCGGCGCGGAAACTTCTCATCGGGCGCCTTCAGCTCCTGCAGGCAGACGATATCCGGCTTCGCCTCGTCCAGCCACCGCAGCAGCACATTGAGGCGGCCGTTGATGCCATTGACATTGTAGGTGACCAGCTTCATCGACTTGATCAGCGCTTGTGGTCGCCCTTATCACGGCGGACGTAGCGTTTGTCGGTACGGATGTCGATCAGTTCGCGCTTGGTCATGGCAGGACTCCTTATGGTTGCTGCATGGCTAAACGCGCGTGGTGGCCAAAAGATGCATGTGAATCAGGAGTCTAGCCGCGACTCGCAAAAGGCGAGCTTCCGAAGGGCTAAGCTATTGAAAAATGATTCGTTTCGATGTGGAACAATTCCTTGCTGATTTGCTTGAATCGCATTGGTTGTGTCAGGAGTCTGCGTCATGGTTGCCCCGAGAGCGAATTGGAAAGGCTTCATCAAGTTCGGAGAGGTCGCATGTCCCGTGGCACTCTACACAGCGACATCGTCGTCGGAGCGTATTGCGTTCAACACGCTGAACCGCAAGACCGGCAATCGGGTGAAGCGCGAGTTCGTGGATACTGAGACCGGCGATCCTGTCGAACGTGACGACCAGGTCAAGGGCTACGAGATCGAAAACGGCCAGTATATCATTCTCGAGCCAGACGAGGTGGCCGCTGCTGTCCCGGACAGCGATAAGACCCTCAAGGTCGACGCCTTTATTCCCTGCAAAGAAATCGACGACGTCTATTTCGACAAGCCGTATTACTTGGCGCCCGACAAGATGGGCACCGATGCCTTTGTGCTGCTGCGCGACGGTATGAAGAAAGCCAAAGTCGCGGCGATCGCGCGCACCGTCCTCTTCCGCCGTATGCGCACGGTGCTGATCCGGCCGCACGGCAAGGGCCTGATCGCCACGATGCTCAACTTCGACTACGAGGTCCGCTCGTCGACCGAAGCCTTCGAGGAGCTACCGGATTTGAAGATCCAGGGCGAAATGCTGGAACTCGCCGAGCATATCATCGGCACCAAAAAGGGCAGCTTCGACGCCAGCACATTCGACGATCGCTACGAGGCGGCCGTTGCCGAGCTGGTGAAGGCGAAAATCGAAGGGCGGTCGCTGCCCAAGAAGAAAGCGCCGGTCGCATCGAAACCGAGCGATCTGTTGCAGGCTCTTCGGGAGAGCGCCGGTGTCAGTGGCAAGGCGGGATCGAAGCCCACCGCCGCCAACGCCAACAAAAGTGCCAGCCGGCAAAAGGCGGCAAAGCCCGTGGCCGCCACCAAGGCGAAACGGGCCGCTGCAACTGCCCGCCGTGCCGGTTGATTGGAGGATACCATGGCTCTTCGCCCCCACTGGAAAGGCTATCTGAAGCTGTCCCTGGTCACCTGTCCGGTGCAGATGATGCCGGCAACCTCGGAAAACGAGAAGGTTCGCTTCCACACCCTCAATCGCGAGACACAAAACCGCGTGGTCAGCCACTATGTCGATTCTGTCACCGGCAAAGAGGTCAAGGAAGAGGACGAGGTCAAGGGCTACCAGCGCGGCGAGAGCGACTATGTCATGCTGGAAGACGAGGAACTCGAAAATGTGGCCCTTGACAGCACCAAGACCATCGACATCTCCACCTTTACACCGCGCGACAGCATCGAATGGATCTGGCTCGACACGCCCTATTATCTGTCGCCGAACGATCCCGTCGGCCAGGAGGCGTTCTCGGTCATCCGTGACGCAATGGAATCCCAGGACATGGTCGGCATTTCGCGGCTGGTCATCACGCGGCGCGAGCGCGCCGTCATGCTGGAGCCACGCGGCAAGGGTATCGTGCTTTGGACATTGCGCTACGGGGACGAGGTGCGTGATGAAGAAACCTATTTCGAGGGCATCGGTGATGAGACAGCGGATTCCGACATGATGCCGCTGATCCAGCAACTGATCGAAAAGCAGACGCAACATTGGGACCCGAAGATGGTGATCGATCCGGTGCAGGACCGGCTGCTCGACATCATCGCCGACAAGAAGAAGGCGCTGAAGAAGCGATCGAAGGCCAAAGCGCCGGCGTCAGCAACTGCCCCAAGCAACGTCATCAACATCATGGATGCCTTAAAGAAGTCGGTCGCGACAGAGACCCGGACCGGCAAATGAGCAGACGCGCCAAGGCCCTGTTGCAGGACGATAGCCTTACCGCGAAATCGCAGCCGCGCCGAAAGCGCGATCCGGCGCAGCCCAACCTTCCCTTCGATCCGATGCCAGACCGCGTCGAGCCTTGCCTCGCCCTGCTGAAGTCGGTCTCTCCGAGCGGGCCGGATTGGGCTTTCGAAATCAAATGGGATGGCTATCGCCTAGCGATCCACATCGAGCCAAACGGCGTTAGAATCATCACCCGCGGCGGCCACGACTGGACACATCGGTTTCCCGCGATTGCGGCGGTTGCCAAAGAGCTCGGGGTCGGGACGGCAATCCTGGACGGCGAAGCCGTGGTTCTCAATGCGCAAGGCCGCTCGGACTTCGGCGCCCTGCAACGCTCGCCGGGCGGACGCGGCGGCAAACGTGCCTCGACGGAATCCGTCCTGTTTGCTTTCGATCTTTTGTATTTCGACGGGCATGATCTCACGAAAACCGAACTCTCGGTCCGCCGGCATCTGCTGACGGACCTGCTCGATGGTGCCGTCGGTGCCATCCAGCTTTCCGAAGAGGTGCAGGGTGACGGCGCCGAGCTTCTCGAAAATGCCCGCTCGCTTGGAATGGAAGGCATCATCGCCAAGCACCGGGACAGCCCGTACAGGTCAGGACGAACGGGAGACTGGCTGAAAATCAAATGCGTGCAAAGCGAGAGCTTCATGATCGTCGGCTATGAGCCGTCGGCCTCGGGGCGCGGCGGGATCGGCAGCCTACTGCTGGCCGCTCGCCGCGGTCATGACTGGAACTATGTCGGCGCTGTCGGCACAGGCTTCAAGAGAAAGATGCGGCCTATCTGAAGAAGACGCTCGATATCCTGAAGATCACGACGCCAGTGGTGCCCTTGAAGGGTAAGAATTATGTTTTCGCGCAGCCGACGCTGATCGCCGAGATCGAATTCCGGGGCTGGACCGACGACGGCAATCTGCGCCATGGCTCGTACAAAGGCCTGCGCGACGTTCAGGATAATACCGCGGTTTACGAGCTGGATTGAGTGGCGCGGGCAGAGGCCAAAAAGCAAGAATGTTTTCTGCAACGGCTCTTGAATCCAAATATGCCAAAAACCAAATCGATTGCCGCCAGCCGCTGATGAAGGGCTGGCGCTTTTTGGGAGTGCCGTCTTTCGGCGCTTCCGTACCCATGTTGCTTCAGGAGGATATGGCTATGGCAACATCTTACGACTATGCACCGCTCTTCCGTTCGAGCGTCGGCTTCGACCGGGTCTTCAATCTTCTCGAAAACGCTCAGCGCGCCCGCTCGATCAGCGACTGGCCGCCTTATGACATCGTCAAGACCGGCGCTGACAGCTACCGGATCTCGATCGCGGTGGCGGGCTTTGCCCAGGACGATCTCGACATCACCTTCCAGTCCAACCTTCTGACCGTCACAGGCAAGAAGCAGGAGGCATCCGCCGATGGTTACCTGCATCGCGGTATCGCCGGCCGGCCGTTCGAACACCGGTTCGAGCTTGCCGATCATGTCAGGGTGAACGGAGCCGATCTGAGGAACGGTCTTCTGTCGATCGACTTGGTTCGCGAGATCCCCGAAGCACTCAAGCCGCGGAAAATCTCCATTGAACGTGCGCCCGCTTCGACATCGACTGCACCCGCACAGATCGAGGCGCAAAAGGCAGCTTAATCCGCATTGTCCGCAGAACAAGGGCGCCGTGGCTACGGCGCCCAAACATTCCGGGTTGGGAAGGAGAGTAAGATGAAACCCGATATGTTCAGACAGCCTGTTTCCATTCTCGTCGGCCTCGGCTTTCCGGCCGAGGTTCGCGGAGTGATGGACGCCTACCGCCATCTCGTCGAATGGCCGGCCTCGGTGAGGGATGCCGCGCACTCGGTCGCGCTGAAGGCATGCAGTGCCGCGCTGCGCGGTGAGATAGAAGCGGAAACCGCGCGCGGTCTGTTTGCCGCCTTCGCCGAGAAACACGATCTGCTGGCTCCGGACACCAATTCGATCGCCGCCTCACGCCTGCGGCGCGATCGGGATCCGCACGTGAGGTGAGGAGAGACGATGCACGACGTGTTGCATCAGGCAGCCAGCAACGCGGCGGCGATTAGGCCAACGGTCCTACTCCAGGGCATGAAGCTTCGCCGGCCGTTCGATGTGGCCAGAGCGCCTGCGCTTTCCATCGACGACAAGCGGGCGATCCTTGCGGCCTGGGCGTCGGACCTTTACGCTGTCGATTCAAAACCGGCGCTCCGTCAGATGCCGGGAACCCCAGAGCCAATTTTGATCGATGAAGTGGAGGCTGCGCTCAGAGAACTCGATCGCTATGGTATCTGACGGATCATAGATGAGCCGACAGTCTGGCCGCCGACACGATACCAGAATCGGCGGGGAACGGCCCATGCAGTGCGACGGTCATTGTCTCCGGCTGTCGCGCGCGTGTTCGATGGCGATGCGGTCCGTCTCCTGTATTTGGCGTCGCGGCGCGCGGTTCGCAGTTCGTCCAAGGTCGACAACCACCAGCCGCGTTGCAGATCTTGAGGTGCTGGAGATGTTCGTGCTGGCCACGTGATCACCAATTCTTCCAGCGTTCCCCGTCGCCACGACGTCCAGACATACTCCTCACCTCGCGCTGCTGGAAAGTAAAACGAGTCGACCGTGGCGTTATCTGCCAACTCACCGTCCGTACCAGTGAAGAAAACGACTCCGACATGTGTGCTGACAGCACAATCCAAAGGCGGGCCATCATTGGCCGGGACGGGGTACCGTTTCCGCCGGCGCTCCCTCGTCTGTGCCTTCGACACCTCGGCTTCCTCGGTGCCCTTTATCGCTTCAAGTCGCGCCTTCCGCACCTCGGGTTCATTGTGTTCGGCGGCAATCTCTATTGCCGGCCACCGCCGGCGGAGTTCGTCGAACGAACGGTAAGGCACCGTCCAGAGGCGTCGGTCCGCATCCCAGCGCGCAAAGGGAATTTCTCGGATTTCGTTGATGACGGTGCGCGAATAGGGTGTCCGGATCTCAAAGGAAGAGGGGCCAGCTTCCAGATAGCGGCCTTCAATCGGATCGAACGCGAAGGCATCTCTGCCCTTCTCGTCGGCGAATGCCTCGGCCTCCGCTTCCATCTCTGCGCGCCAACGGCCAATGCGACTCTCAGCGGTGCGCCCTGGCACGAACCAGGCTTTGAGACGATCGCTCCATCGCGCGCGGGGAAACGCTTCGCGGAAGCGCTGCAGGGTGATGCGATCGCGGGGCAGCTCCGTCGTCGCGCCGTCGCGCGGCTCTAAGGGAGCATCGCTGTCCGGTTTCTGTTCCATTATGCTGTAACGCGGAATTGCCAATTCAGGTTCAGTCGTCCTGCGGCCCCGATCACTCAGGCAGCCTGCTTCAGTGCCTTGGCAAGCCGCTTGATCGCCTGGTCGAGCGATCGCTGCCCGTCGCAATAATCCTGCCATGCGCTCGTCTTCGCCAAGAGCGCCGGTACGGTGCGGATCGTAAATCGCTTTGGATCGAGATCCGCCTTCACTTGAGCCCAGGTCAGCGGCATCGACACCGTGGCGCCCGGTCGAGCGCGCGGCGATAGCGGCGCGACCGCCGTCGCCATGCGATCGTTGCGCAGGTAGTCCAAAAAGATGCGGCCGTTGCGCTGGTTCTTGGCCATCTTGATTAGGTAGAGATCCGGATTGTCGCGCGCCATCTGCAGGCAGACGTCGTGC
This sequence comes from Rhizobium sp. NPDC092011, assembly GCF_044756305.1. NCBI lineage: Bacteria > Pseudomonadati > Pseudomonadota > Alphaproteobacteria > Hyphomicrobiales > Rhizobiaceae > Rhizobium > Rhizobium sp. NPDC092011. The sequence goes on along the minus strand of NZ_JBIVSO010000001.1, from coordinate 51,054 downwards.
GCGAATCCCTTGGCCTCTGCCCAGGAAAGCCTCCTGCCCTTCGCCACCGCAAGCGGCGTGACGACGTGGAGGCCCTTGCCACCGGTCGTCTTGCAGAAGCTGACGAGGCCGAGTTCCTCTAGCCGGTCGCGCATCTCGCGGGCGGCGTCGACGACCGTGGAGAAAGGGACGTTCGGACCTGGATCGAGATCGAACACCAGACGACCTGGGACTTCAGGCTGCTTCGGTTCGCAATTCCAGGGATGCAGTTCGACGCCACCGATCTGGGCGATGGCGGCTAGGCCCTCGACGCGATCAACCTGCAGGTAGGGCTTCTTGTCGCCGAACACGGTCACTAGTTCGAGCAGGTTCGATGTCCCGGGCATCGCATGACGCTGGAAGAACTGCTCGCCGCCAATACCATCGGGGGTTCGGATGATAGAACACGGCCGGCCCTTGATATGATCGATCAGCCAAGGGCCGACGGCTTCGTAATATTGCGCGAGCTCGACCTTGGTCACAGGCTTGTCGTCGCCAGCATCCGGCCACAGCGACTTCTCCGGACTGGAGATCAACACGCCCATCACATTCGCTTTGCCGCCCTTGCGGAACGATTTGGTTGGCGGCGGTGCTTTTGCGTCTACCTCAGGATCGGGCACATCGGCTTCCACGGGGGAGGCAGGCTTTTCGGCGACGACCTCGTCGGCAGGCTTATCCTCGCGCAAGCCTTTGAAGGCCGCTTGCCGAACCAGGCCATCGGCCGTCCAGCCCGCAAACTGGATCTCCGCGACGAGCTCCGCCTTCAGCCAGACGATGTCAGGATCCCTCTTCGGGGCGCCGAAGCCTGTGAACGGTGACTTGGTGGTTTCCAATTCGCGAAGCTTGGGCAAAATCGTGTCGACCACCTTTGCACCATAGCCAGTTCCGACCCGGCCGACATAGACGAAGTGGCTGCCACGGTTGACGCCGACCAGCAGCGAGCGGAACTTGCCATTCGTTTTGGCATAGGCGCCGATCACCACCTCATGGCCAGCCCGGCATTTGGACTTCGCCCAGCTCTCGGTGCGGCCGGATTGATAGGGCGCGTCGGCTTGCTTCGAAACGATGCCTTCAAGGGAAAGCTTGCAGGCGGACCTGAGGACCGCATCGCCACCGGTCTCGAAATGCTCGACGAACCGCAGGCGTAGATCGTCGCCGGCGTCATCAAGCAGCTTCTGCAGCCGTTCCTTCCGCTCGGTTAGCGAAAGTTCACGGAGGTCCTCGTCGCCCTCGAATAACAGGTCGAAGGCAAAGTAGACCAGGGCGCCGGTTTTTCCTTCTGACTGCGCCGCCTGTAGCGCGGCAAAGTCCGGTGCACCGTGTTCATCAAGAGCGCAGATCTCGCCGTCGATAATGGCATCGGGTAGGTTTGCGGCCGAAGCAGCAATGGCCGGATATTTCGATGTCCAATCCAGACCCTTGCGGGTCTTCAGCGTCACCTCGCCGTTCTCGATCCGCATCTGGATGCGGTAGCCATCGAACTTGATCTCGTGGATCCAGCCGCCCGCCGCGGGCGGACGTTCCAGCGTCTCGCAGAGCTGTGGGGCGATAAAGTCGGGCATTGCGGACTTCGTCGGCTTGACCGCTGCTGGCTTCTTTTTGGTTTTCTTCTCGGCTTCGCGTTCTTCAGCAGCAAGGCCGTGGTTGCTGTCCCAGACCGCATCAGCCTGGCCTTCGCCATTCGCAATCATAAAAGGTTTCGGCTTTTTGCCCTTGCCGGCCGCAATCGCTTCCATCGTCCGGCCGGAGGCAACAGAGGTCGCGTTCTCTTCCAGGACTGCCGCGCCGTTTTCCTCGACCGAGAAATCATCGTGATGCTTGATCAGCAGCCAGTTGGTGCGTTTGCCACCGTCACGGTCATTGCGCATTCGAACCAGCACGAAACTCCCGTGCAGTCGTTTGCCTTCTAGCGTGAACTTGAAATCGCCCTTGGCCAACGCTTCCTCGGCGCTTTTGTTTCCTTCAGGCTCCCAGTAGCCGCGGTCCCAGAGCATCACCGTGCCACCGCCATACTGGCCTTTCGGAATCGTGCCTTCGAAATCGCCGTAGTCGAGCGGGTGATCCTCTACCTCGACTGCGAGCCGCTTGTCATGCGGATCAAGCGATGGTCCCCTGGTCACCGCCCAGGATTTGAACACCCCATCGAGCTCAAGACGAAGATCGTAATGCAATCGCGTCGCGTCATGTTTCTGGATGACGAAGCGGCGGCGGTTCGACGCTTTCAACGCCGCCTTGCCGCTCGGCTCCCGCGTCTTCTGAAAATCGCGCTTTTGCTTGTAGGTCGAGAGTTTGTAGTTGGCCATGGCAGTCCCCGGTACACATCCGCCTTCCGCGCCGAATGACGACGGGGCTGAGGCGCGGGCCGGACAGGTGGGGCGTTCGACTGCCATTTCGTTGGCCGCAAGGAGAAACCGGAAAAATCCTCGCGTTCGTCATCCCTGTCACGTCCGGTTGACACGACACGCGACCTCTCAAATTAGAAGTGTCCAGCGCATATTTTGTTCCCCGTCAATGTCTGCGGCGGTTCACGTCGTCCGCTTGGTTCGCCAGATACCATCCGAGCCGCGCACCAATCGCCACGCCTAGCGCTTACGCGCGGGCCTTTAGGGGTGCGATAGGCGGGGACGTCGAGGGTGATGTTCTCTTTATCCCGATGCCACATCGAGAGCGCCGTCGTTCCAGCGGAGAATTCGACGAGACGCCCCGGTTCTGTCGCGCCGTCGTCATCGACCGCAACGCGCCCATTGAGGAAAGCATGATTATAAGGGAAGAGAAGGCGCATCTGTCGACCTGTTCGACATTGAGAATTCCTGCGGGAAGCGGCCTGATCAGAGACCTCGCTGAGTCAGTTGGATCGAGAGCCAGTCGGCCCAAGCGTCCCATTCGAGGATGGCGATTGGCCGATCGTGATTGGGTACGATGTCCGGAACCGGCGCCATCGTCAGCATAGTGAAGGCCTGCCTCATATCATCCGTCTCGCCCGAGATGCCGCGATATAGGCGGGAAATAGCAACTCCAATAAGGCGGGATCGGAGACTTTCCGGTCTTCAGCAAGTCGACACGCCCTTTGTTTGCACGCAGAGTGGAGAATATGCCGTTGTGTGGAAATCGACGCTGTCTAGCGAAGGTGGCTAAGTAGGATCATTGACGGCGTGGCCAGAGCTGCCAAGGTAATTGTCGCAGAAAGCACGATTTTAAGCGCTTTACCCCTTCGCGTTTTGACGCCACTCCAATCGTTAGCCACCGTTTCGCCTTCCTGCAAGCGGAGAGCATCATTCACGAAGGAAAATAGCATTGAGCTCGTCTGAACGGTGCTGCGCGCCTGCTCCGTATTCGTAGCCTATTCCGCAATCCGAGACCGGGTAGGCGAGCGTGATCTCTACGGCTGGCGTCGGCTTGGGGAGACCGTCGATATAGCCGTGCATGAACTGCTGTTATCTGAACAGGCGTCACTTCATTGAGCCGTTGGCAGGCTGCGCGCTACGGCAACTCGGACGGACAGACCAATTCGCCTTCTTTGCTCAAAATGGTCGAACCATATATCTCACTCGATATGACGATGAGAGCGTTATCCGGCAATGAACGGGCAAGATCCTTCGCCTCCTCCCATGGCGCTGTCATCCAGATATCAGCTTCTTCCTTGGTCAATAGCAGGACCGGCATCGCCTTGTCGTGAATGGGTTTGGCGAGATTGTTCGGATCGGTCGTCAGAAACCCATAGAGATCATCGGTGGTAAGCCCATCCTTGACCTTGCGCACGGATGTCCATTGCGGCACATTGGATCCCGGCAAAGAACATCAGCGGCTTGCCATCGCCGCGCGCGAACCAGGCATTCGGCACATTGCCACCATCCTGCTGGCTTGCCGGATCCGGCTCGGCAAAGCCGGTGATGGGCACGAGACAGCGGTTCTCGACGCCGAACCAGCGCTTCCAATGCGGAAACTTGAGATTGCGCACATTGGTGAGGCCGCGATCCACCTGCTCACGAAGCAGTTCCTCGAAATCAAATTCCTTGCCCTTCGCCCGCAGCTTTTCGACTTTGGCCTGGGCTGCCTTTTCAAGGAGGAACCTCGGGGAGGGAAGGCCCCACCGTGCATGGACGAGCTGCTTCTTGCCATCGGTCGTGTTGCGAAGAATGGGCCCCATCTGATCCGGGTTCATCTGATAGGCCGGCATGAGATTGATCATGCTTTCGGCATCCTGGGCCCACTTGTTCACCCAGTCCTTGTCTTCCATGTGGTACACATTGCACATCGGCAGGCCCGTCTCCATCAAGGGTGCTGATACCGTAACCGATGAGTTCGGAGGATGCTAACTGCAGCTAGCCGGCTCATATGCTCCCGAATTTTTGGATATTCAGGCGAGCGGCACTTGGCGCGCATGTCCATGATTCCCCATGCGAATCCCGTAACCCACTAAAATAGAGGGATTTCAATCCCATTTTTGGTCGCTTGACTCATGGGCCGAAACGAAACAGATAGTGAACATGTGCATTTAGCTGGATCATGTCCAACACGACCTCATAGGCACCCGTGAATGACGACTGCTGCCCGCGACCGGGTGATTTTGGATCTGCGCGACCGCATCGCCTCGCTTGAGGGCGCCGCGACGAAGAAGCGTGGCTGTCTTGCGTTCGGCGTGCCGGAGATCGATGCCGTGCTGCCAGGTGATGGTCTTGCCTATGGCGCCCTGCATGAATTCGCCGGCGGCGGGGCAGGGACTGTCGATGGAGCGGCGGCGGCCCTTGCGTCGCCGGGATTGCAGCAAGGACCAAGGGCCAGATCCTCTGGTGCCTGACGCGGCCGGACCTTTTCTTTCCGGGATTGGCGCAGGCCGGTCTTCATCCCGATCGGGTGGTGTTCGTCGAGGCCGACAAGGAACAGGACGTGCTGGCAAGCATGGAGGAGGGGCTTAGAGGCGGTGGAGCCCAGGCTGCATTCGCCGCTATCGCGCCTTTTGAGGGTATGATTGGCGTGGCATCACGCAAATTCGCAACGATGGTTGAGGCCGCGACAAGAATCTGAAAGACTTGAATACAATGAAGTCGAAAAAAGATGCCGGTAAGTCTGTACCACCAAAGCCAGCGCATTTGCTGCAGCAACTGGCGCGCACGCCGGAACAATTGTTCGCCGAGGCATTCCGTAACCAGTACGGCGCACTTTGTTTTCGTTACATCAATGGCGGTGACGAGCTCGAAATACTCGTAGTCACATCGCGCGACAGCGGACGCTGGATCCTGCCCAAGGGGTGGCCGATGAAGGGCAAGGAACCCTACGAAGCTGCCGAGATCGAGGCCCGGCAGGAGGCTGGAGTTTGCGGAAAGGTGTGGAGGACGCCAATTGGTCGCTATACCTATTTGAAGGATCTCGACGATGGCAAAGTCGTCCCGTGTATGGTGGAAATGTTTCAGCTGGAAGTGAACGAGGTCAAGACCAACTTCAAGGAACGCGGACAGCGCCGGGTGGAGTGGGTTAGTCCCAACGAGGCGGCCCGGCGTGTGCGCGAGATCGAGCTCAAGTCGCTGCTTGTCAATTTCAAGCCCCGCAGAGAGCGCGAGTGAGGCCGACTAAGACATGCAGCCCTTCGACATCAGCTGACAAGGATGTCTGGCGGAAAGCCCTCAGGGCGCGATGGCCAGCGTGAAAGCATATGGTGAGTGAATCGGTCTTGACTGCCGCCACTATGGCGGCCGCCGGGCGTTCCGCCAATAAACCAAGAACCAATAGATTATGCCGATCAGTGCTCAAGCGGTCTCGACTGAGACCATCAGCCTATCGTCCCGGTGGCTTATCGTTGCTTCTGATCTTTTGTGCGTCTAGCTGGCCGTGCTCAAACGACTTGGCGGCGCCGCTTCCTTCGTGATAAGGATTTTCCTCTTTCGGATGCCTTTGTTTGCCGGCGCCGATTGCTGGACGCGACCTCGATCCTGAAGGATGGGCACAGCCCTCAGGTGCCGGCAATGTATCGGACCCTTCTCCTACTGCTTTACGGTAGCGGCATGCGCATCGGCGAGGCGCTTCGCTTGGTCTTGCGCGACGTGAATCTGAGCGAGCAAATCATCACCGTCCGCGACACAAAGTTCTTCAAAACGCGGCTCGTGCCAATCGGACCAAAGCTCAACTGCGAGCTTGCTGCGCATATCGAACGCCGGCGCCTTCTCCCTTTGCCGCGCGGGGAAGAATCTCCGTTGTTCACCACGCGCGATGGCCGGCCGTGGCACTACGTTCGGGTCATTTCCTGGTTCCAGCACGTTCGTCGCGCCGCCGGAATCAATTGCCCGATCGGCGAGCTTCGGCCGCCACGACTGCACGATATTCGTCACACCGCAGCTGTGCACCGGGTGGTCGCCTGGTATCGTTCCGGTCAAGACATGCAGCGGTTGCTGCCGCAACTCGCAACCTACCTTGGCCATATCGATATACGTTCAACGCAGCGCTATTTGCACATGACGCCCGATCTTCTAGAGGCGGCCAGCCAGCGCTTTGCGCAATATGCAATGGGGGCCGACCATGAAGGATGAGAACCTCCTTGGTCCGTGGATCCGTCGGTTCCTGTTGGAGCATTTGGTCGCCGAACGCAATCTTTCCCGTAACACCCAAGCCAGCTACCGCGACACGCTTAAACTGCTGTTGCCGTTTGCAAGCAAGCAAGGAGGTTGCGCCATTGATCGTATGACAGTGGAAGAGCTGACGCCGGCAGTCGTCCGCAAATTCCTGGACCATCTAGAACGATCGCCGATGCAGCGAAGCAACCCGTAACCAACGGCTCGCGACCATTCATTCATTGGCGCGCTACATTGGCATGCGTTCGCCGGTACACTTGGCTTGGTGTTCCGACGTAAGGGCAATACCGTTCAAGAAGACGGCAAAAGCCTCGATCGGCTACCTCGAAAAGGCCGAGATGGATGCGCTTCTCGGGCAACCCGACAGACGTACGAACCTTGGAGTGCGCGACCACACCCTGTTGTTATTCTTGTACAACAGCGGTGCACGCGCCGATGAGGCTGCCAGGTTGACGATCGGCAGTCTTCAGCTGGGCACGTCTCCGTCAGTGCGGCTTCATGGCAAGGGAAACAAGATCCGGATCTGCCCATTGTGGCCGGCGACCGCGGTATCGCTGGCTCGCCTCGTCACCGATCGGGATCGGAGCGATGCAGTCTTCCTGGGGCGGAGGAAGGATCCTTTGACACGATTCGGAATACACCGCATCGTCACGCAATATGCCGCCGCGGCGAGCAAAATGATGCCGGCCCTGGCCACAAAGCGCGTCAGCCCCCATACGATTAGGCACACGACAGCAGTCCACCTCCTGCGCGCGGGCGTCGACATCAACACAATCCGCGCCTGGTTGGGCCACGTGTCGTTGGATACAACCAACATTTACGCCGAGGTGGACCTGGAGATGAAGGCAAAAGCATTGGCCAAAGTTGATATCAGCGGCCTGAAGGAGCCCCCAAAGCAACAAACCCCGCCGTCACTAATGGCATTCCTGAAAGCATTGTAGTCACCACCATCCCGTTCTTCTTATGTGGCGCTAGGGCCAAGGAAACATCCATGATCCTTGGCCCATCCCCCGCAGTCGCAACATAAATCCGACCGCAACATAACGGCTGTAGCGATATCCATCAGGGTGGAGGCCGATATATTCGTCCCAAAGGATCTGCAGCGTGACATGCTTGCGCTTCAGCTCCCGATGAACATGGGCCCAATCCGCCTCAGCGCTGCGGCGGTGTCCCGTCTTCGTCCCTGCGGCCTTGTACAGCGCCGCTTCCAGCACCGCATCGCTCACATCGTCGCCCAACGGCCAGGACAAGCCTGCGATCTCAACACGGCGCAGTGTCTCACGCACCGTCGAGGGAGCCGCACCGACGCGCAGCGCAATCGACTTGTGACCAAGCCCATCTTCAAATCTGTATCTCAGGATCTGGCGGACACGCCGCATCTTTAGTCTCTCCGCTGGCATCGCGTTCCTTCCTCTCAGCGCAAGTGAAAGGTCGAACGTCTCACCAACAGAACACCCCGACAAACACCCCAATCAGGGGGCGACATCATCTCGGAATAAGGGGGCGGCTAATTCTCGGAATTGGAGGGCGGCATCATTTCGGAATCAGGGGTCGACTTGCCTCGGAATTTGCATTCTGGTTGTGACCGTCACTTCGACAGCGGAGACCTACAATGCCAAGCAAGGATACAGGCGATCCTCTGTTGGCGACCGAAACGCGAGGGGAGTGTGTGGACGCATCTATTGTGGTTCCTGATTATGGCGCTCGTTCTGGGCGGCCCTGAAGCATGCGGCCGACACATTGCGCATCCCTGATCCGAAGGTCCGACGCCTGTAGAAATTTCCTCCGCCAGATTGACGCATGGAGGAAAGACAATGTGCCCTTAGTATTCCCTCGGCATTCACAGGACTGAAATAATTACCTGGCAATAAAACGCGCCTCGTCCCAACTGAATCTGGATGAAAATATGAATTAGTTGGCAGTCGAATGAGTTTAATATTGCGCTAAGGAGCACGTACCACATTTCCAGAGCAGCGGCCAGCGCAACCGAACGAGGCGACATACAGCTTAGTCAACATTAATCCCGATGCCTCCTTCGAGCAGAAGTTTGGCAACAAGTTTGTAACGACTCGCTAAATCCCGGAACAACTTGGCTAGCTTCGGGTTTCCTCTATTCAGGCAACAAGGAGGATCACTGATGGATCATACGAATCATGTTCGTCTCACTACGGTGGAACTGACGCCTGCGGTACTTGAAGGGGCGACCATCTACGGCGTGAACGATCAAAAGGTCGGCACGCTCGATCACATCCACGGCTCAGGTCCGGGAGCCGTTGCCGTCATCGACGTAGGCGGTTTCCTCGGAATCGGCGCAAAGCCCGTCGCTGTTGCGTTGACCGACTTGGAGTTCATGCGTGATGATGACGGCGATATCCATGCCGTGACAACCTGGACAAAGGAAAGGCTCAAGGATATGCCTGAGCACAAAGATTAGTCATTGCCGGCCCGCGAAAATATAAGCCCAGCCGCCGCGCTGGGCTTTTTATAAATTTGCGACGCATAAAGCTCGGCAGTGCGTTGGCTGTACAGGAGCTTTTTTGGAAAGTGACTGGTCCAAACGAACGCTTCAACTGGAACTTTCGGCCCTTCCACCTAATTTCCTTGCCGGCGGGCTTGGCCTGACGACCGCGACTGCCAACGACCAGTCCGCTAGTTCCGCGACATCATTCGATACATTGATCTGATACCAATTGTCTTAAGCGGGTGCCATCTCGACAGCGTTGCCGCTGGGCAGGACATTGAACGGGTCGTCGTTCGTCTGACGGGTTCGAGTTTGGTTATCTGTCAGCCCGAAGGCTTGTTGCACTGCTGAAGTTGCATTTCAACGCCAAAAATCTCTAGGAGGAGCCGCGCGGCTTTCATGGGACATGGCCGCGTTTGATCGCTGTTATTATCGTCGCTTTTGTCCATTCCCGTTAACGGGGGATTCTTTATATTTCCTCGCATCACTGATGTACCATGGCAGTGACGTTTTTCATGTTTCCATATCACCGTGCGATATAGGTTTGAACGGAGACTTTCCTCTATGATCTAGTTGCAGCCGCGGCGCGGCATTCCTGCTGCGCCGCTATCGCGGTTACTTGATCGACGGCGATGCCTTTCCGGATTTAATGGACGGCTCTCTTCCCCAGACACGCAGCTTGCCAAGCTCGGCGATGAAGGCGGCAGGACCCTTATCGCCCGGAAGCGCCAGGACACCCTCGTCGAGCGTCTCTGCTATGCCTACCTTTTGCAAGAGCGGCATGGCCGACTGGTCGAATCCGATGAACTTGCAATGCCGGAAGGCCTCGGCAACAAAATCACGCGCCGCTGCTTCGTTAACGAGGTCGATTATCGCGTCAGAGGACGTCAAAAGCGCCACCGCATCGAACAGGACCGATGGTCCGCCGTCGATCATGTGATGCGCGTGGATCCAGCTTCCATCGGATGCCTTCACGCCGCCGACCTTCGGCGCGATCAGTTCGAAGACAGCCTTCTCTGCCTTGATGGCGGCAGTCAAGCCCTTCAATAGTTTTACGTCGACGCCATCGGTGATCAGAATGCCAAGCTTGCGACCTTCGAAACGCTTCGGGCCGCGTTCCACGATGCTGAGCGCCGGCGAGGGCTCCAGGTCCTGACGGGTAGGCATCGCAGCGTCTGCCGGCCTGGGCATCGATCGAAATCCGAGCTTCTGCCCGACTGTATTCGCCAGTGTCTCATCGATATTGAGGAGATGAGACACCATGCGTTCTCGGATCACGGGCGTTTCGACCTTGCTCAACTCGAACGTCAGGGCGGATGCGATATGGCGTTGTTCCTGTGGTGTCTGGCTGATGAAGAATTGCCGGGCCTGGCTATAATGATCGGCAAAGCTTTCGGGACGTAGGCGGGCCTTCGCTCCCTGCTCTTCCGCCGGGAAGTGACGATAGCCTCGCGTAGGCGATTCCCGCGGTCCTTCCCCGGAGGAGTTCGGCTCATAGTTCACCCGGCCGGACGGATTGCGCATCGCCATGTGACCGTCTTGCTGAAAATGCGCAAAGGGACACTTCGGCGCGTTGATCGGCAGGTGGGTGAAGTTCGGGCCGCCGAGGCGTTTCAACTGAGTGTCGAGGTAGGAGAAGTTACGGCCCTGGAGCAGCGGATCATTGCTGAAATCGATGCCCGGCGGCACGTTCTGGGTCATGAAGGCGACCTGTTCGGTTTCTGCAAAGAAATTGTCGGGCATCCGATCGAGCACCAGGCGGCCGATCGGTTGCGGCGGCAGGATCTCTTCCGGAATGATCTTGGTCGGATCGAGCACGTCGAAATCGAAATTGTCGGCGAATTTCTGATCGAAGAGCTGGACCTGCAACTCCCATTCGGGGAAATTGCCCGACTGGATCGCGTGCCACAAATCGCGGCGGTGGAAATCGGGGTCGGCGCCGTTGATTCTAACTGCTTCATTCCAGGCCACCGACTGAAGACCGAGCTTCGGCTTCCAGTGGAACTTGACGAAGGTGGATTCCCCTTTGGCGTTCACGAACCGGAAGGTGTGAACGCCAAAACCTTCCATGAAACGCAAGGATCGAGGGATGGTTCGGTCCGACATGATCCACATGATCATGTTCATGCTTTCGGGCGTCAGGCTGATAAAGTCCCAGAAGTTGTCATGCGCCGTCTGGGCTTGTGGGAACGCCCGATCCGGCTCCTGCTTGGCGGCATGGATCAGATCCGGAAATTTGATGGCATCCTGGATGAAGAAGACCGGGATATTGTTGCCAACCAGATCCCAATTTCCCTCTTGAGTGTAGAGCTTGACGGCAAAGCCGCGAACGTCGCGCGCCAGGTCTGCGGAACCTTTGTTGCCGGCGACCGTGGAGAAGCGGACGAAAGCCGGGGTCTTCTGACCCCGGCGTTGGAAGAGATCGGCTTTGGTATAGGCGGCCAGGGACTCATAAGTCTCAAAATAGCCGTGAGCGCCATAACCGCGGGCATGGACAACCCGTTCCGGGATGCGTTCGTGATCGAAATGGAAGATCTTTTCCCGAAAATGGAAATCGTCCACGACGAGAGGCCCTCGAGGGCCAACACGGAGGGAGTTCTGATCGTCAGCGACTGGTCCACCCTGGGCCGTCGTCAGAACGGGAGCCTTGCCTTCTGCAATTTGATGAAGCTCTCCGCCGGCGCCGCGCTGAAGCTTCTGGTCGTGGATGGTCACGATGTCGGGTTTCGGGGTAGGGGACGCTGTCGTTATTTTCTTGGCCATGTGGGCCTCCTGTATGTTCCAAATCCGAAGGGCATCAGCAAAACAAAAGGCCGCCTCGAAAGGGCGGCCTGATGAGTGTCGGTGACTGGTTAGCTGGCTTTTTTCATCGAGCCTTTGGCATTCGCCGAGGACTGGCCCAGTGCCGTCAACTTCTTGTCGGTTGCGATCTCCTCTTGGAGCGTGGCGTCCAGCAGGGGGATTGCTTCCGTAAGCCCAAGCTGCTTTGCCCAAGACTTCAGCGTGCCATACCGAGCAATCTCATAATGCTCGACGGCCTGCGCGGAAGAGATAAGGCCAGCGTCAAGCGCTGCAGTTTACTTGTAATCTTCCATGATCTCTTCGCCTTCAGCCAGAATACCCTGGATCGCCTCACAGGTCTTGCCGCGAGCCGGCTTTCCAATTAATTCGAACACCTGTTCGAGGCGTTCGATCTGACCTTGGGTTTCGTCGCGATGCTTGAGGAAACCTGCTTTGCCTTCTTCCGATTGCGCAGCACGCGCCATCTTGGGCAAAGCTTTTAGAATTTGCTTTTCAGCGAAGTAAATATCCTTGAGCGTATCAAGGAAAAGGTCATGCAGTGTCTTTTCGGTAGCCATCGTCAGATCCAATCAAATTTTCGAGGGGTAATGTTTTGCCAAACCTCCAGCGGCTTCTAAAGTTCCAAATTCATCACGAGAGACAGTGCGTTTTGCATTAGGCGGCTTGGGCTCCGTAACAGAAAGTTTCGCCGCCATGCGAAGTTCTGCTCTCGCCGGATGTGCGACAATGTGGCCAGCCTCGCGATCATACTGGCCAAGGATGGTGCATTTCGCGCTGTTGACGGGTTGAAGAGACGGGCGCCAGTCGCTTTCTTGCCGCCTTTGCGCGTGTGAAGACCTTGCGGCTCATCAAGCCGACGGCTGGCGCTAGAGGACGTGTGTCGCCTGATGGCGATGCCAGGATCCCTGCACTGCCGGAAGAAGTGAACAACTAGTGCGATTTTGCATCCGCGAATTTACATGATCGGCGGATCAAAAAGAGGGACGCAGCGTTTCACCGTGGTGTGACGGAGGAAGTCATGGACGAAAAAAAGAAAGTCCGCGAGCGTCGATCGATTTCGAATAGTGAACGACAGGAGGCTCTCGAGAATACGCCTGAATCGGCGCGCAAGACGATAGAAGACGAGCGACGGAAGCGCAACGAAAAAACAGAACGCCTCAAGCAAGCGAGGCTGGCTAGGGCGCCGAAGGATAGGAACGAAAAGTAACCTGGCAGTCAGTGTTGCACGGAACATTGGCGTTCCCAGTCGCGTTTCACCACTTGTGACAATAAGAGGTCAATATGCGCGACTCCACATCAAAATTTTTCTCCAAATTCGCCAACAATATTGCAGATCTGTCGGGCAAGCCGGCGACGTTTGCGATGGCAGTTGTCCTCGTGCTAATCTGGGCGGTGTCCGGACCGTTCTTCAGCTATTCCGAGACTTGGCAGCTTGTCATAAACACCTCCACGACAATCGTCACTTTCCTGATGGTATTCGTTCTTCAGAATAGCCAAAATCGCGACGGCAAGGCACTCCAGGCTAAACTTGACGAGTTGATTCTGAGCTCGCGCGCGCACAACAAGTTTGTTGGCATCGAGAAGCTCGACGAGCAGCAACTCAGAGATATGAGCAAAACGCTTGCCAGCAAAGCGGAGTGCGTGGAAGAGGTTGCAGATGAGAAGGCAGATCGGAATGACACGGTCCACGCACCGGGCTGAGGATTGTCAACCTTGAACTCCCGCTATTTATGGCCGATCGTATTGTCTCGCATCCGCGCCTCGGCTGATACATGAATTACCGGCTCTAAGAATGTTGCAGTGGTGGGCTAGGGGCAGCATCACTCAAAAGCGTCGTGAGGGGTCATTCGCTCACCAGGTTAAGTAGAAACGCTGGGCGAGCCAGGGCGCTCATGAATTCCCGAGGAAAAGCGTGATGACCGGGTTTTGTTACCCCGGCGGTGCGGCGCGGACGGTCCGATCGACCTGGGATGGCAAAGGAATTGCGCGCACCGGTCGCGGCATTAGCTATGACGACCGTGCACCCATTATCTTAGACTTCTGTCAGCACTCAACAGCTTGGCCGCACCTTAAGCCAACAGGAAGTAAACAGTTGATTTTTGCAATGGACGGACGACCGGGCTCCGTCGACCTGCCGCGCTCTCAATTCCGGAAAGCGAAAATGCAATATATGCCGCCCTGCCAAGAAAATTCCCAATTTGAAAAGCTTCAGCATAAAAAGAGGGCCCGTTTTTATAACGGGCCGAAAGAAGAAGGCGTGCTGTCGGGGAGCTTGTCCCACGCCCTAAACGGGTGCGCTATTGAAAGGTTCCAGATTGAACGGAAGAATATGATCACGGCAAAGCGGTTACCTTTGCTATTGCACCCATCCAAGTTTGAGCAAAAGAACTGCACCGGCGATGACGATTGGAATTGGCAGCGTCACCACGCAGATGATCAGGCCAATGAGGTCACTCGGATATCTCAAACTTATCATCCTTGCTCGCTTAGAACACTGGAAGACCATCCCGCTGGACGCACGCAAGGCCGCTTCGTAGCTCCGCTTGCCGCAGGGACTCAGAAGCCGTCGGCAGGCAGTTACAGTAGCGGCGGCAAATAGCGGCGCTACGTGACTCTTCTTTCGATCATAGTCTTGGTATCACCGTGAACATTCCTTCAGCCCCCAGTCTCCAATGGTGTGCTGCATCGCATTCACTCCAAAACCGGGCTCATCTCTCCGTGGATGCCGAGCGCAGCTTGCGCGAATATTTGACAAGCCGCGTCAATACGGTCCGCTTTCTGCTATACGGTATTAAATCGACATCGCTTACAAGCCTCGCGCCGCCGTCTCGCTCATCCGACCAGGAGCGCGTACCAAATTGACTTTGTGACATAAATAGGAGGGAGTTCAATTGGGAGGGCGCGGGAACCGTAGGGATGACATACTTCCCGATGGTCGCCTAGCTGCTCACGTTCGAATTAACCGCAAATATGAGCAGCATATTTCCCTACTCCCATACGGTACAAGCCAAATCATCGTTACGATCGCGCTTGCGCTGGTTATCATCCTGACTGCTATTATCTTATGGGTCCCGGAAGCACGGTCTCCGCTCCCTTTGCGTCTTCATGCCGTACGGAATGCTTCCCAAGCTTTTGCCGCTCGTCGCGATGATCGAAATCAATCCTTCCTCTCACGGCCGTTCGCTCCGTCGTTTCGCCAATATGCTCGCCGGCCATATCACAATCAGGGTATTTGCTGGGGCTCGTCGCCTCACTCGGATCCCCGGCGCGCGCGGCGTAGGCGCTGTCCTTCAACCAAATGCTCTCGCCATGGGGCTATAGGCGATCAGCAAGGATTCTTTTAGCGTCATCTTTTGCCATCGGCTCATAAATTCGCTTGATGTGCAGGCGTATGTTTCATTTTGCCCATCTTTTCGCTGATGCTCCCAAGTTGTTTCCCTTATTGACGTAGCCAGGTGATCTGGCAATCGGACCAAACGGTTACCGTCAATCGGCGCATGAATAAGTTTCCACTAATATTATTTAAAATATGAAGTCTCGAGCAAAGTGCAGGTTTGCTTCGAGCTCGTCGCTGTTCAGGCAGATATTGAGAGGCACGATTGCGAGGGCAACATGTAGCGGCTACAACGCCTTGCAAAAGGCAGCTTAACCCATGAGAACCTGGAGACGCTTAAACGCGTATTTGACCGCGTGGTGGGAGAGCTTCGATCCGATTTCGACGAACGTCGCCGCGATCGCTTGGTTGTGCGTTTGATTTGGTTGTTTCGATGCGGATTGGTCGATGCCGCTCATTTGGAGAGGATTGCGACGCTTTGGGAAATGACCGACGACCACTTCGCCAAATCGAAGATAGGTGATCTGAGGCCCTGAACTTCCTGCGAATTTTGGTAGAGTCGTTCGTGCCATAAACGGTTCACCACGAATTTGGACCAGCGTGGGCTAAAATTTCCAAGACTCGGTCGGTCGAGTGCCCGAAGAGCCCTCGTGATGCCGGTCACCTTGCGTGGTCACCTCAGTGGAGAAGGTCGTCGTTGGATGGACAAGCGAGGCGGAGAGAAGGTTGACAACAGCAATGCCGCACAGCGCGGAGATGGGATGACCTTTTCGAGGCTTATGAAAAGGCTGGTCTTGCACTTGAAAAAAAAGACCGGCCAGCATCTCTTCGGGATGCATCTGAATGGTGAACGAAGAATTGTGGAAGACCCCAGAGGCCGCCGGAATCGATAAATGCCCTTGGCGTCTTTCTAGGCTGTGAACCCATACATGGCGCTGGTTAGGCGTTCCTGATTTCGGCGGCGACATTGTCGAATGGATCGAAATATTGACGTTCGAGTTCGTCAGATTTCAGCGAGAAAGCGGCAGTGGCCCGAGGAAGCCCGAGTTCCCGTGCGGCGGACTTCCCATCAATCAAGAACGTCGGATGAAGGTCCGTGGCGGTTGTCAGATCGCCAGCGTTACGCATTCCATAGTCCGCAGCCCATAGGCAGTAGATCAGTCGCGCGCGAGGGGTAAGAGACGAATAGCCTTTGGCGGCCTTCTGCTCGATGATCTGGTCCCCCTCGTCCAGCAACCATGTTTCATGATCATCATCCAACATCGCTCACTCCTCCGCGCAGGCTACACCTATCTTTCGTTCGCGTCGGAAAGGTAATTCAGGGCTTGCATGAGCCGATATGACCTGACCGACTTTGAGTGGTGCGTGATTGAACCTTTGAGTGGTGCGTGATTGAACCATTGTTACCCAACAAACCGCGAGGCGTGCCGCGCGTTGAAGATCGCCGCGTGCTGAACGACATCTTCTGGGTGCTGCGCTCCGGCGCACCATGGCGCAACCTACCGGGCGGTATGGACCTCGCACCACCTGTTACAACCGCTTCGTGCGATGGCGGAAGGCAGGCGTGTGGGATCGGATGATGGATGCCATCACCGCTGCCCACGACGGTGACATACAGATGATCGACAGCACTTTCGTTCACGCTCACCAGCAGGCCGCGACGGCAAAAAGGGGGATCGAGATCATTCTCACGGTCGCTCCCGAGGCGGGCTCACGACCAAAATCCACGCGGTTGTCGACGGGCTGGCCTTCCGATCCGGCTGACCCTGACCGCCGGGCAAAGCCACGATGGGCAAACCGCTGATGAACTGCTCGATCACGTAGACGTTGGAACAATCGTGCTGGCGAACAAGGCCTGCGATGCCGATCGCATTAGGACATCTCTCCGCGAGAAGGGTGCGTTCGCCAATATCCCGCCCAAGGCCAACCGCAGGTCGAAACCCTACTTCAGCACTTGGCTGTACCGCGAACACAACCTCATCTTGCGCTTCTTCTCGAAGCTGAAGCACTTCCGCCGCGTCGCCACCCGTTACGACAAACTGGCCGCGAACTTCCTCGCTATGGTCCAACTCGCTTCAATGCGCCTGTGGCTCCGCGTTTATGAGTCTACGACCTAGTTACGCATCCGATGGAAAATGCGTGACCAGAATTGATAGACTTTCTCGTCACCTTCGCACCAGGCTTCAAAAGCGCACCATGCCGCTGCAGTTGGCGCGTTGTCGCGATAAAGCGCGATCATGTCATGGACTTTCTGATGATGGTTGCGATCATCTTGCGACGTGGTGTCAGAGCGGCCGGGTGCTGCGCGTTTCGTTGAATGTCGGGACAAGCAAAGATCTCCTGCGTCCGGCGCAGGGAGTTGATGTTGAAGCCGGACGTTGGAAGCTCATGTGAGAGCTGCGAGGGCCGATCTGGCGGCGATCTATCGTCCTGGGCGTTTTGCTTGTGACAACGATATTATGGCGGAAGAGGATGAGCGGAAGAAGTTCGACAAGGTTTTAACTGTGCAGCTATGTTCGTTTCTGTCAGCGGTGACGGGCTTCCTCCAATTCTGCCTTGAGCGCTTCAAGGCGTTTCTGGCAGGCCGCTTGCACACGATCGATCAAAACCGTGGTGCGGCTTAAAAGCCATGCGAGCGCCTCGCGGCTTATCTCATAGTGTTTTGAATAGCGCGCCTTGACATAGGCTTCGTTGAGAATGTTGAACCAGGCGACAAAGCGCTGCGGATCGCGCGGCCAAACGTCTGCAAGCTGCTGCACCTGACTTTCCGCCAGGCTGCGCAGATGCTTGAGATTGTGAGAGGCTGGGCTGTAGTTGGTCAGGACGAGCAGCAGAGTGGCATAAGCCTGTTCGATCGATTGATGCAGCAGGAACGCCGCTTCTTTGAAGTTTGCCTCGCGAATGCAAAAGTCAGCGGTTTTGGCAAACACTCGCGCGTGAGGCAGTCGATCTTCGAAATACTCCGTTGCGAATTTGTAGGCGTCCGCGGGGCGCAGGAGAATGGGATTGGCCAGCGGCTTGTCATCGAGCTCGTACAGCACAATGCCGTCACGGCGGAGGTCGACAAAGAGATATCGACCTTGTTTGAGGAGGGTGTTGACCTCGCGCAGCGAATGCACGATGAAATTCACCGGCGTCTTGATGTCCTCGAGATGCAGGAAGCGATCTGCGGCCTTCTGCCAGTACTCGGAGAAATCGGCAAGCTTTCGATTGTTGACGATAATCAGCAGATCGAAATCCGAGCGGTACCCTTTCTTTGTGTGCGGCTCGTCGACCCAGCCCCCGCGTGCATAGGATCCGAACAGGATGATTTTGAGGATGCGACCGCGCTTCTTGAAATCGGCTGAGGCGCCCTTCAGTGCGTCTTCAAACTCTTCATGCAAGACCTCAAGGACGCGAGCGAGCTCTCGTTGCTTGAGGGGTGGCAAGTGGTCGATGCTGGACTTCATGAACAACGGCGGCTCTTTCACGGACATGGGACAGACATAAAGGAGCTTTCGCTTCGAATCCACAGGGTGGGCGAAAACCGGCAGGAAGGCAATATGAATGTTGCATCAAAAATCGGAGAATTACACTAGACTTTTATGCGGATAATGCGAATATCGGGCGCTTTTGTATGAAATCCCAACCAAAATTGCGAAATTCGGCGGCCTCGCCGTAGTTTTTGATGCAACATGATCCGGATCGTCGATCTGGCAGCTAACAGGAGAGGGGGCTGTCATATGAATCCCGAGGTTTTTTTCTGGTCGCAAAATCCCGACTTCTATCTGGTGTTTAGCCACATTCTCGCGGTGGAGGGATTGAGTTCTGTACTCCTGGACGAGCAGGAGGTGGGAAAACTTGCAGGACGCACCTCCGTTCTAGCAATCGTACTCGATACCGAAAACAACGCCGAACATGCATTGCGCCTGTGCAGTCTGATCAAAGCTGATAGGGCGACGGCGCATATCCCATTGCTCGCGCTCGTTCCCGGCGGTGACGAGCGGTACTATCTGGACCTGCTTCAAGGCGGGTGTCACCGAAAGCTTTGTTCGTCCCATCTCGCCGGCAAGGATACTGACCTATTTGCAATCCCTTATGGTGGGGCCACCTTCAGCAACAGGAGGGCTTCGCCGCGACAGCAGCGCATTCGCGGTTTGGGAGCTCAGTATCGAGGCAAGCAAAAGGCTGGTCAGACACGGCTCGGACGAGATTCAGCTCGGTCCTATCGAGTTCAAGCTTCTGTGCCGCTTGCTTCAGGCGCCCGGCCGCGTCTTTACACGGCCGGAACTCATCGAGGCGGCGTGGCCTCCTAACTATTATGTCCAGCCAAGGACGGTCGACGTCCATATCGGCAGCTTGCGACGCATGCTCGAACAAATGACCGGCCGCAATATCATCCGCACAATCCGGTCCACCGGGTACGCCGCCGAATTCGGCTAAATCTCCTCAACTGAACGCAGATCAACTTCTCCAGATAATTGCGGCTGTTTGTCCGACAGACATGTTGGCATGCCGTGTTGGCTTGGACAGCCGACCGTGGTCATGGCAGCCCGACCGGATTAAACCTGTCGCCATTGGGTGAAACCTAGTGTGCCGACACACGCCTGGTCGGCAATGAAAATACGGGGCATTCGAGTCTCCGTAAACTGGACCAGTCGCCCCTCCGGTCGTGATGGTCGATCGCTATCGCGATCCTGAGCTTCGACGCATTTCCGTATACCTTTTACGCCGTTACGTCGGCGACCTGTTTAGCCTCAACAGGCCCTTTGGCGGTCGTGGCGTCGCGGCGTCCCGTGGTGCTCGACGGCGGGCGCTAGAGACTAGGTCGTTATCCAATGTCGTCATTATACAATGCATTTTATGATCTCGTCGCCTTCCACCTGGCCTTCTACCAATTGATGTTGGGGCCCGGAAGTCGTTTGTTGTTCGACGTTGCGGTTTGGACAATCCGGCCATCGTCTCAATCGCGCGGTCAGAGGGAATCGTAACAGGACGCATACGTAGCACCTGATCATCTCAAACGCTCAGTCATCATTGTGCCCCAGGCAAACCATCTCGGTTCCGATTTATGCCGACCCTCAAATTGCTCCCTATCTATGGAACTTTTCAGTCAACGAGCGGTTAGATGTCCGAGGAGAAATGCTATTGCCCGTTGCTCTCACCCGGCCCGCGCACTCGCGGCCTTCTCGGTAATTATACCTTTGAAAAGTAGTGCGTTCGTTCGCATGGAAGAGGCGCAGCAAATGGTAAGTGGGCTGGCACGCATTCACCGACCGGAGGAACCGTGATGGAACGCATCAAAGACAGCAAGTTAGAAAGCAAGCCGTCAACCAGGGTATGGTCAGTCGTTGACTTTGCGAAGCGCAATGATTTGCATAAGGACAGCGAGCGTCAACTTCGGCAATTATTCGGTTCATTCGCAACTGCGAGCGAACTGCAGCATAATCTGGCGCGGAAGCCTCGCTGGAGGTAGGATGCCCAGATACGGACGTCGCTACCTTTAGCGGGAACATGTTCCGATATCACGAAGGAGTTACTCGAGAGAGTTACTAACTATTCAGATCCGCTGAACTAGTCAGAAAGTGGCGGTAGGCCAGCATAAAACTTTTATGCAAACCGAAACAGTTGTCGATGACGCTCACTAAAACACCCGCGAGCATGTAATGCGATCAGGGGCGGGCTCGGGTCTTCGGAATGCTCATCTCCTGCCGAACCTCCATGTCTTTTGTCAGATCGCGAAAAGACGGACACCGTTGTTTGGCGGCCATGAGCAAATCAAGTTCGATGGACGACGGGCCGAAACGGACAAGCAGGTCTTCCGCCATCCTCTCGTCCAATCCGTATTTTTTCTGGAAATCCGCGAGAGAATAAGGTGCACCTCGCAGAAGTCGTCGCCGCTCGAAAGGACGTTGCGTTTCCATCGGTCAATCTCCTCATCCATTCCGATGAGCTAAAGCAATCTGGTCGCCTAAAGTTCCATCGCAGTCGAAATACGACCGAGGGATGACTAAATACCGAACCGACGTCACATCTAAGCTCGTCTAGCTGCATTCTTTTTGCGCTTGTGAGTTCGGAACCAAATCGTCATGCCGTGCGTTCCGTTCGCCGCTACCGACAAAGGGTCTAGGCCCGGGCCCGCTTACGATTGCGAGGTCGCCTCGGAAACGCCGCCGCCAATATCGGAGCTGCTGCCATGCCCAACCGATCTCGCCGCCGAGTTGTAAGTCGGCTTTCCGTGCTCCATATCTGGATGGCGGATCTCTATTGGTAGAGGCGATAAACGAAGTAATCACGCCCTCTAGAGTGTATCCGAGAATTTGAGAGCCATCTCCTGAAGGACTGGAACGAAAAGCGCAGCATATGACCTTTCCTCAAAGCGGAATTGCAGCACTTGAATATGAACTGAGCGCATAACAGGCTAGCGCGCTTGGCGATCCAGCATGGCCGTGGAAACTGCGCTCTTCAAGCTGATGGCCTGCGAACGTCACGAGTCGGAGAGCGAAATCGAACTGCTGGAAAAACGCGTTGTTAGCGGCGTGATGCGTATGGTGAGCAAAATCGGCGTGCGTAATGTTCCGCGGATTACCTGGGCAAGGCTCTTGGCGTCCTTTTTAGTTGCTCAGACAATGGAAGATGCCTGGGCAGTATTAAAAGGCTTTCATCGTCCCCTTCGCGCCGTGCGTTAAAAGCGTGCTATGCAGCAGTAGTTGGCGCGTAATCGATATAGAGTTCGATGCGCCATGGACCATTTCATGATTGGTGCGGGGCGCAACCGGTGTACCGCCAAAGCAAAATCCCCTGGGTCGGGTGGGGGGATTTGAAGCCGGACGTTGGACGCTCATTTGAGAGCTGCGAGGGCCGGTCTGGCGGCAGTCTTTCGTCCTGGGCTGAACCGCGAGGTTCTTTTCTGGTCGCAAAATCCCGACCTTTATCTGGTATTTAGCCACATTCTCGCGGTGGAGGGAATTGGTTCTGCCCTCCTGGACGAGGAAGAGGTAGGAGAACTTGCGGGGCGTACATCCGTTCTAGCAATCGTCCTCGATACCGAAAACAATGCCGAATACGCATTGCGCATTTGTATTCTCATCAAAGCAGACAGAGCGACGGCGCATATCCCATTGCTTGCTCTCGTTCCCGGCGGTGATGAGCGCCACTATTTGGCCCTGCTCAAGGCGGGTGTCACCGAAAGCTGTGTTCGCTCCCGTCTCGCCGGCGAGGGTACTGACCTATTTGCAATCCCATATGATGCGGCCGCCTTCAGGAACAGACGGACTTCGCCGTGATCGCGGTGCATTCGCGGTTTGGGACCTCAGCATCGAGGCAAGCAAAAGGCTGGTCAGACACGGTTCCCCGAAGACCTAAAAGCGCATGGGTCAGTGAGCGCTCATCGCCGCTTTTCGAGACGAATACTTTTGGAGTCATTGCCGTCTGCCGTGCTATCATCCCACACATGCGGGCCCAAGGCGCTGGCGTGATTGTCAATGTCACCTCAAGCACCACGATTGCACCCATGCCGCTGGTTGCCATCTACACGGCCAGCAAGTGCGCCGTCGCAGGATTCACCCAAACGCTCTGCTACGAGTTGGAGTTGCTCGGTATGCGCGCGCGAATCGTGGAACCAGGCCTCGCGCCAACGACCAATTTTTGGACTTATAGCACGGGCCGTGTAGAGGGGCTGACGCCCGCGCCGTATGATGCATTTGCAAGCAGTTATTTCGTCAAGCTAAAGAATTATCCCACTGCTTTCACAGATGAAAGGGAAGTCGCCGAAGCGGTATTTTCAGCGGCCACACCGGGCCGGATGCTAGTCTATTGGCGAAACTTCGGTGGACGACCTCCGAAGACCATTACCTGGCTGAGATGCGGGCGATGTTCGGGCCTGATCAACCCTCGTAGTTGCGGTCAGGATTTCAGTGAGAGATCGCCTGGCGTGAGCGCGGAACTTGGCAGCCTGCGCTGGGTAGTTGTTGCGGCCCAGCACCGAAGCCTTAAGCAGGCTCCATAGACTCTCAATGTTCAGCAGTCGGCTCTTAATAGGCGCCTACGCAATCTTGCCGCCGACCCGCGCCAGGCATGCCATTTGACCGTCACCCGCTGATCTCATAGGTCGGACGGTCAACTTTCCGAAGCCGAAAGAAGTAGCGCCGGTCGTCGCCGTCGATGACCATCATTCCAGCGATTTCTTTCTCATCGATCCTGCGGAAGTAGTCGGCGATCGGCTGCTTGTCGTAAACCATCGCCGTGGTCTCCTCACCTTCGATCATGCGCAGGGTCAACATCGCCGTCGTATCATGAGCGAGCAGAATTCTCTGCAAATGCGGGAAGACTGCTCGTGCGACCTTAGTCTGTCCCAGCGGTGCGAGACGTATTAACAGCCTTATCGGGAAGATAGCGGGCTCTAACGGCACGAGGACGCCAGGCTTGAACTGGAAGACCAGGGCGTCGGCCTTCAGATCAGATTGGAAGCGTTTGCCGAACCATCCAAGATTTTCGAGCACGCCGTCGAGCGGGTGATCGGCCGCGATCTGCGAGCCGCACCAGAGACCGATCATCTCTACCGGGAACACGGGTTTGAGCGTTTTGAACCAATTGCACCGCGCGACCTGCCGATCTTCCGCTATTCGCCACCAACTACCTTACAAGACGGCTAGAGGGATAGCTCCTGGCCGTGATAAAGTGACATTCGTTCGCTTAGGTGCAAGAGGCTCTAGCGCGTCGCACCGAACACGAAGGCGAGGGCTGCAACGACGACGACTGCCGCAAGCGGCCTCTCGCGGATCTTGTCCTCAACGCTCTTCACAAAAGTTTGGGGCTCCGACTTGACGAGAGGCTCCCCAACGGACTCGACCTTCGTCATCGCGCTTGCCTTGTGATCCGCTTCCCTTCGAAGCGCACCCGGGGCATCGCGACTGTCGCGGCTCGGGTCCGAGCGATGACCTTCACCGGTCGATTGGAGAGCATCGTGAACCAGCGGGGCCGCTTCGTCGGTCTCCATCGGTTGCCGTCGGACGCTATCGGCTTCGTCGGTGTCGGCCCGGCCAGCGGGAACAGCCGTCTGCGTGGCGGATACCGGATCAGAGGCTGGGAAGCTGTCTTCAAGCCCGGTGTCGAGACCGGGCTTCGAGGCGCCCTCGCGCTGTTTGGCTTGTTCGATTTCCATAGACTGCACTGCGGAGGAATGTTTCGGCTTTGGCATTGTCGGTCTCCTGTTCGATTAAGAAGTCCCGCGGCGGGTCGAAGTTCCATCTTTGCCGCTCCATTGGGACAAATCACGCAGGAACAATAGATTTCGACAGCCCCAGGGTGGCTGAAAACGGAACATCCTCTCGCGACGAAGGATAGTCTCGCAGAAACCACCATCAGAAAGAAGAAGCCGAAATACGGGGCGTCAGGCGCTACCGACCGGCCTTCCCGTTTGGAGGGCCTGCAAGAAAGTTGTTGGCCGACATTGCGAAATATGCGTGTCCGCAAGGTAAGCCGAAGATATAATATTGGAGCTGCACCGATGACGATATCATGTCGCTCTCTGACTTGTTGGCGCTGAACGTTTGGTGGGCTTTCGACAATGCGGCCTCAGGGGCCGAGATCGAAATTGGGTTGACAATGAAGGTTTCGCGTTCCGCGCGACAGTACCTGGCCATCAGACCCTTTCATGCGGATGTTAGAATAATCAAGCCGGTCGGTATCACAATTTCTGCGTTACCGCTGAGGCAAAGGAACAGACAAATTCTGCGCGAGTTATTAGGGGATGAACCAGCTCATCACCGAAATCGATACGAGCTCCGCGCAAGCCAAGCTGGCATCCGGCTTGGTATACCTGCCTGGATTGGATACCGGAATTACCCGCAAGATGGGAGCCAGGGGGTTTCTGTACTACCGGCCGGATGGACGGCGGGTCACCGATTCCGCTGAGATCTCGCGTTTGAGCGCATTGGCGATACCGCCAGCCTATACCGATGTCGTGATCTCGACCAACCCGTTTTCCCATCTTCAGGCAATCGGCAGAGACCTTCGGGGTCGCCGCCAATATCGTTACCATCCAGACTGGCATGCCGAGCGCGGAAAAGCAAAGTTCGAGCGCCTTGTTGATTTTGCCGATAGCTTGCCGGACTTACGTGAGCGGGTCGAAGCAGATCTACATTCTCGCGGCTTGACGATGGACAAGGCTCTCGCCACGGTGGTCTGGATGCTCGACAACCTTTACATCCGCGTCGGGAACGCTGCCTATGCCGAGGCAAATAAGTCATATGGCCTGACGACGTTGCGTAGCCGGCACGTGAAGGTTGAAGGTGGGAGCATGAAGTTTCGCTTTAAAGGAAAGTCGGGCAAGGAGTGGAACCTGGCTCACAGTGACCGCCGCATTGCCAACGTCGTGCGAAAGCTGCAAGAGCTGCCGGGGCAGCATCTCTTTCAATACATCTGCGATGGGGGCGGCCGCAGGCCGATCTCCTCACATGACGTAAATGCCTATATCCGAGAGATCACCGGTGACGAGTTCAGCTCGAAGCAATTTCGCACCTGGGGTGCAACCTGCATGGCGGTGGAGAAGCTGGCATTTCTCGAAGCCGCTGGGACAAAGCGAGAACTTGCTCGCCAGCTCAACGAAGCAATCGACGCAGTTGCCGCAAAGCTCGTCAACACCCGGTCGGTATGTCGCACGTCGTATATCCATCCAGCGGTCTTCGAGGATTTTCAAACGGGCAGGCTTCGTGATGTGCTGAGGCTGAAGAGTAAAAGCAAGCGGCTGCTCCAGTGGCTGGGTGAAGAGGAAATCCGCGTTTTACAATGGCTCAAGAAACGATCTACAATTTCTAGTGGCGTGTCCGGCGAAGGAGTCGCTTAATCAGATAAGTATCGACGCTGTAATCAGCACAATCAACTGCCTGACTTCATAAATTTCTTTTATCAGCAATCTGCCTTAAATTCGGGCCTTCGTCGCCATCGCCTCGACTGAAGGCCGTGTAGCGTTTATTTTTTTCAAACACCCCACACCCAGATTGCATGCGAAGTCTGGAACGCTCTCCATCGTTGATATACCAAGTGCTGCCAGGTGCCGGAATATAGTGTCTTGTTGTTGTGGGTGGATGTAGTGATTGTCCACATCTCGTTGCTCGCACCATCAGATCGACTTGGGGCAGTCTAGATCGTGTATGATTCAAAAATTGGCCGCGGCCGCTACTAATCTTCCCGCGAGTTCGCGCGGAGCGGCGTCTTCGAACTGTCGAGGTAGCATTTCCTGCACTCGATTTCGTCGAGCCTGGGGGCGTGGATGCCTTTCGCGGTCTATGGATCGCGTTGAAGTCGGTCAAGTTCTCATTCGGTGGCACGAAAGCTCCGCCTTTGAAACAGTTCTCGGAAAACGCGGTTGGTAACAGAATGTTTTACGCGAATGCCGGGTTCGATTGCCCGAGAACCCTCGACGACCGACGGTATTTGCACTGAAGCCAATCTGTGGGAAGCGAGAACCTATGATTTGGGAAAAGGTGAGGTATCGATCATCCTCTCGGCCATAACCTCTCATTGATCGTCACGATGTTCCTGACCGGCTCACCGGTTTCAAAACCACGTACTAGCGGAACACGGTCGCTTTGCTCTTGGCGCAGTGGCTACTCGAGCATCACTCAGATGGAGATATAAAGCCGTCAGTAACGCAGGCTAGGTTTTCGAAATTCTTGAAAGTGGCCGCATGAACGTTCGATCGTACCGTATGACGCACCCGCTCTCGTCTCGAATGCGATCTGCCTAGATAAAGCTCTGCGATTTTCCAAAATGAGCACGATACTCTTCATAGGCCGCAAAGCTCGGAAAACTGAACAAAGCGAGAGCGCGATCGCTCGCCCCCTCAGATGGCAGAAAGTAGCCGTGATGCTCACCACCGTGCAGTTCGATAAGTTCGATCCAGCGCCGCCCGAACCTCTCGAAATCAGCTATCTTCCGAGGGTCTATGATATAATCCACCACGCAGGTAATCATCGATGCTTCCTTTGGTCAATTGTGGCAAGACATTCGTGATCAGTTCCAAGTCAACGGCTATGCTGTCGTTCAGGCGCTTTGATCCCTCCCGGAGCGTGTTGAAAGTGCGCTTGGGGTTGCCGACGATCTGGCGAAGTCGACGAAGGCCCGTAATGTGGTCGGCAATTGTCTACGGCTTGGATAGCAGAGATGGAAGCCAGGATAGTACGGGCACCATTCCTCGAGAACCCGCACAAGCCGCCCCTGGTCAATTAGTTCCGCGACCTGGCCCTCGAATGCAAAGGCGACGCCTGCACCGTCGAGAGCCGCCTGCACGGCTAAATCCTGTTCGCCAAGGGTGAGCTGTCCAGAGACCTCCACGGAAAGCTCCACACCGTCACGCTCGAACTCCCACGTATAGAAGCGCCCGCTTTCGAAACGGAACTTAATGCAAGGTATGTTCTTCAGTTCGTCCGGAGTGCCCGGTGTCGGGTAGCGCCTGAAGAACT
Source organism: Rhizobium sp. NPDC092011 (assembly GCF_044756305.1). Lineage (NCBI taxonomy): Bacteria > Pseudomonadati > Pseudomonadota > Alphaproteobacteria > Hyphomicrobiales > Rhizobiaceae > Rhizobium > Rhizobium sp. NPDC092011. Next base: position 23,433 of record NZ_JBIVSO010000001.1, on the reverse strand, counting down.
CTGGAGAGGCAACATAGGCTGAGCGTTGGGGAGGGCCGAGCGGAACGGTGATCATGTCCTGCGCAACGACATCTCCGAAGCGGACGCCAGCATCAAATCCCGATGACACCATGTCCACGAGGGCATTGTTAACGACGATATCGACATTCACTCCGGGAAAGGCAGCTAGAAAACGGGTGACAATCGGTAGAAGTACCATCTGGGTCGAGGGCCTTGCGGCGTTGATGCGTAACCTACCAGTTGGCGTATCGCGAAAGGTGTTGAGGTCGTCCAGAGCGTCGTCAATGTCGCGAAAAGCCGGCGCCACGCGCGCTCGCAGCCGTTCGCCGGCCTCCGTCAGCGCGACGCTGCGCGTTGTCCGATTGAGAAGCCGAACCCCGAGATGTTCCTCCAGCGCGCGAAGAACATGGCTGAGAGCTGAAGGTGTGACGCCGATCTCGTCCGCCGCTCGGCGAAAGCTCCCGTGCCGCGCAATGGTGAGGAAAATGGCCAGGTGGTTGGGTTCGATGCACTTCATTGCTGAATCATGCTCAATACCGCATGGAAAATCTAGAGGCTAATCTCAGCACCGCAAATGAACTAGGCCATTGAAGCCCGGCAGGACCGTAGGCAACAAGTAAGGAGACAACCCGATGAAGACTTGGTTTATCACGGGCGTGAGTTCTGGTTTAGGCCAGGCCATCGCCGAAGCAGCATTGGCGGCGGGCGACCGCGTCGTCGGCACGCTGCGAAACGAAAAGCATCTAAGCGCATTCGCGGCGCTGTCCGCAGGACGTTCCTTTGCCGTTGTCCTCGACGTGACAGATTATTCGGATGTCCAGCCGAGTATCGATCGCATCGAGCGAGAGGTTGGGCCTATCGATGTGCTCGTCAACAATGCCGGTTACGGGCATGAGGGGACATTTGAAGAATCGACGCTCGAAGATTTACGGCGGCAATTCGAAGTCAATGTTTTCGGCGCCGTCGCCGTAACGAAGGCCGTGCTGCCAAAAATGCGCAAGCGTCGTTCGGGCCACGTGATCAACGTCACCTCGATGGGCGGCCTCATCACCATGCCAAGCTTGAGTTTCTATCACGGCTCAAAGTTCGCGCTTGAAGGCTTGTCAGAAGCACTCGGCAAGGAAGTGAAAGACTTCGGCATCCATGTCACGGCGGTCGAGCCCGGTTCGTTTCGCACCGACTGGGCCGGGCGATCTATGAGCCGCGCGCCGCGTGGAATTGAGGATTATGACACGCTGATGAATCCAATCCGCGAAAGACGGATTGCGATGAGCGGCAAACAGCTTGGTAACCCTAGGAAGCTTGGCGAGGCCGTGGTTAAGCTCGTAAACAGCGAAAACCCACCTGCGCACCTGCTGCTGGGATCGGATGCGATCAAGCTGGTCGAGCAGAAATTGGAGAACCTTCGCGAAGAATATGCCGCCTGGAAGGACGTGACGCTTTCGACTGACTTTACTGATGAAAGGGCCGCTGGCAATCCATTTGCCTGACCCCTCGGCTTGGTGAAAGAGGGCCCTCTCTGCCCTGGCACCACGCGGAGCGGACCATCCAAATCCGTCATAGTAACTATGATGGCGATCGCACGGGAGCATAGTTTCTAGGGCGAATATCGAAGCCCCGGCGGCAACATACTTTCTATTCTCGCCGGGGCGGCTGTCGCCGTGTTTTTCTGATTGTTTAGGAAATTGCTAAGAGAGTCGCCCTCTCGCGGCGCAAGAAGACGCTTTGGCCTTTCGCGACATAAATGGCACGCATTCCGCACGAGGGTCCACTCCACTTTTTCCACAATGCAAACGATCTAGCTTGATGCTCTAATTTGCTGGAATAAGGAGAGGCGGATATCGCCTTTTGTTGCGCTGGCCGATCAAGAGCGGCAAATGATTGGTAAGCTTAGTAAGAGATAGGCACGATAATGAAAGCTCGTCCCTCTACGCAGAGCTTGCCATCACGGATCACGATGGGGTGTGTCCCAGCAACCTCGAGAGTGATTCTACGATAAAAGTCGTTTTGGCCTGGGAATAGCCTTGGCGGTCAGACCCGAACCTATCGGCAAGGCGCTTTTTGAGAAGTCCGTAAGCTTTCGCCGCGCCGGGATTGGTGCGCAAGTAGTCGCGAAAAGCTATGTGCCGCCCAAGTTCTGCATTGGCCGCTGCACATAGGTAGAGATGATGCGCGGGCAAACCGCTCGGCTGGGCAAAGGCGTAACGCCCATCAACTCCTCTCTCTCCCTCGTAGGTATAACGTAAGCGCGCATTTCGGTGCGCCTTTTGAGGCGCAGCGCTCTGAGGCATGAAGTGTCCACCAAAAATAGGTGGACACCAAATCATGGATGAAAATGCTCCTAAACTGCAGGTGCGGCATGTTGGTCGCGACGGCCGCCGTCGGTATGACCCTGCCTCTCGAGACCAGCTTGTCGCAGCGTGTTTACAGCCCGGCGTTTCGGTCTCGCGTCTGGCTCTGGAGCACGGCGTCAATGCCAATCTCGTTCGCAAGTGGGTGAAGAGAGCCAGAGAAGAGCATGCTTTGCCTGCGGTATCTGCGTTCGTTCCGGTTCGGATAGCTGCGGATATGCACTCGTCCTCTGCCAGCGGTCCACTGACGAATGCGGAGCCGGTCGGCAAACGATCTCATGCATCCAAGCTGAACGCAGTGCTGCCGAACGGGGTCAGCCTGACGGTGGAGTGCAGCGATGTCGATGGCCTGGCGGCGATCATAGGAGCGTTGGGTCATGTTCAGACTGGGCGCTGATCTGAAAGTCTATCTGCATCGCGAACCGATCGACTTCCGGGCAGGCATCAACAGCCTTGCGGTCCTGGTCCAGGAGACGATGGCGCTGGACCCGTTTACTCCTGCTGTGTTTGCCTTCTGCAATCGCCGGCGTGACCGGGTAAAGCTGCTGTTCTTCGATCGCTCGGGCTTTGTGCTCATCCTGAAGCGGTTGACCGAAGACAAGTTCCGATGGCCGCGCCGAGAGGTGCCGGTGGTCGTACTGACGAGCGAGCAGCTCCACTGGATCCTCGACGGCATCGATATCGATGCGATGGTGCGCCATCCGGTTCGGCAATATCAGATCGCCGGCTGAGGATGGCGAATTGAGCTGTTGACGCGCAGGGGCGGTTCAGATTCAAGAATCTGATGACGAGAACCGGCGAGCCAAGCATTGCAGAACTGATGGCGCAGTTGGCGGCAAATGCTGCTGAAATCGCCGCGCTCAAAGCCGAGAAGGAAGCGCTGTCGCTTCGGGTCGTCAAGCTGGAAGAGGAGCTGGCACTCGCAAAGCTCCATCGTTTTGCCCCTCGCAGCGAAAAGCACATCGACCGCCTCTTCAACGAAGCCGAAGAGGCGATGGGCGACGATGACGGTAGCGACGGTGATGCCGGCGACGACGTCGTCGAGCTTCCGGACACTGGCCTGCCAGCGATAGAGGGTCAGACGGGCAAGAAGCGTGGCCGCAGGCCTCTGCCGGCAGATTTGCCGCGCCAGCGTGTCGAATACGACCTTCCCGACGACCAGAAGACCTGTCCTTGCTGCAACGGCCAAATGCATCGCATGGGCGAGGCCGTTACCGAGCAGCTCCATATCGAGGTCAAGGCAAAGGTCCTGCAGAATGTGCGGTTCAAGTACGCCTGCCGCCATTGCGACCGCACCGGGATCAACACGCCGGTCGTGATCGCGCCTATGCCGAAGCAGCCTCTGCCGGGCAGCATCGCCACTGCTTCGACGTTGGCCTTCGCCCTCGTCCACAAATACGTCGATGGCACACCGCTCTATCGCGTGGCGCAAACATTCGAGCGGGCCGGCGTACCGATCAGCCGTGGCGCACTTGCTCATTGGGTGATTGGTTCGAGCGAAAAGCATCTACATCGCATCTATGACGCTCTGAAGCTGCGGCTGCGATCACAGCCTCTCATTCATGGCGATGAGACGACGGTTCAGGTGCTGAAGGAAAAGGACAAGGAAGCCACCAGCACGTCGTATATGTGGGCGTACCGCAGCGGCGAGGACAGTGACCAACCAATCGTGCTTCTCGACTATCAACCGGGCCGCGGTCAGATTTATCCGCAGACCTTCCTGGGTGATTATCGCGGCATATTGGTGACCGATGGCTACACCGCATGGCGCACATTGCATGGCGCAACCCATATCGGGTGCATGGCCCATTCACGGCGGCGCTTCGTCGAGGCCCTCAAAAGCAGGAAGAATGGAGGCGGACCGCCGGAGCAGGCACTCCGGTTCTTCGAGCAGCTCTACCGGATCGAAAAGCAGGCAAGAGACAAAACCCCAGATGCCGGGGAGACGAAGGCTGACTGCATTCGCCGTTTCCGCCAACAGCACAGCCTGCCTGTCCTGAACGCCCTAAAGACGTGGCTCGACAACATCGCGCCAAAGGTCGTGCCGGATACCAAGCTCGGCGATGCCGTGTCTTACACCCTGAACCAATGGGATTACCTGACACGCTATACCAGCGAGGGCAGGATGCCGATCGATAACAACATTCTCGAACGCGAGATCAGAGTTTTTGCCACCGGCAGAAAATCGTGGTTGTTCAGCGACACCGCCGACGGAGCCAAGGCCAGTGCCGTGATCTACAGTCTGATGCTCACCTGCCGCGCCTGTGGCGTCGATCCGCTGGCATGGCTGCGCCACGTGCTCACCGAGTTGCCGCAGCGGGACGAAGCGGCCTACATAGGCGACCTGTTGCCGATCAACTTCTCCAAAACCTCTGCGGCATAATAGAGCTGGATATCGCTATCGACGGGGCGATCTAGCGCTGCAACAGCCGTCAATGCGCATCGAAAATCGCGCTTACGGTATAACCACTTTTCGAGAGCTTACAAATTGCGAGAGAAAGGTCGGCTTCGGAAGGAATCACCACATCAATGTCGACTATGGGTTTGGCAGCTAAACCGGGTACCGCAGTGCTTCCAACATGCTCAATGCAAGCGCAGTTGACCCTAGAGCTGCCGCGATCTCAACTTGGAGCCGAGAAAAAATATGGGGCCAAGCTGGATCATATGGCACGATGATTACGGGACTGACCATTTTTGAACCGACAATTTTGCCACAAAGTTTCCGAAACCTACGACGAAAACCTATTGCGTAACAGATTTTAGGAGGCGCGACGTCGCTATCTGCTTCAAGATTTGGCGATAAACCTCAGGTGAAATCGACAACCAGCGACTGTCAAAATTCCGCGCGGCTTAGCGCATACGCGATCCGTCTCCTATGATCTGCTATCGAAAGTTTGAAGGGTGATCCTTTCAACCTCTTCAAGCCAGCACCTGCGTTGCTCGTTCGAACTTCCCACCACCGGCCTGAACACGTGCCGAAGATGGGTTTCCGCGCCGCAATATGGTAGCACGCACCTGCCCCAGATTAGCTCAAGCGGATCGCCAAGTTCCGTTTTCTCGCGCTCTTCGTGAGTGTCGGAAGTATTGAAGATCAGGGCCTTTTTTACTGAAAGAAGTCCATCCGGCAATCCATCGGACGCGGCAAGTCGATAGGCGACACCCGGAACAAGTATCCGATCGAGCCATCCAGCCAGAATAGCTGGAGGCTTTCCCCACCAGTTTGGGTGGACAACAAGAAGACCCCCGGCTGATGCGATCTCGGAACGATGCCGCCGCGAGAGCGGGTCCGCCGTGCGAGAAAGGGTCTCCTCCAGCGTGGCACCTATGCTGTAGGCCTCTTCCGCCGTCAGACAGAGGTCAAATTTCTCGGCATAAAGGTCGTGATGAAGAACCTCATGGCCCAGGGCACTTAGCTCCCTGCAAGCGCGATCGGAAATAGCATGGCAAAAGCTCGAAGAGCGTGGATGGGCAACAAGGGAAAAGATACGCATGTGATCCTCAGAAAGAAAGAAGAAACAAGAGAAAAGAAAGATTAAACCGGCACTGCTCGACACTCCATCGCCGAACGAGCTCCGGCTCACTGGAGAATTGGTAGAAACCGTCGGGCTAAATCCAGCTTTTCGCGCGCGCTAAAGACCATCGCGAGCGTTGACCTATCACCACCAAGAAGGGACACGGCCTCAAGCTATCTCTCGGGACTGTTGGGAGCTGACGCTGCCGCCTTCTGAGCATTGGCCAGGTACCACGAGAAGCTGCGAAAGCACTCCGACTGCGGTCGATCATCAGTGCCGACTGTTGTCACTGCGCCGTGATAGTCCTCACTCATGGCTAAGAATGTTAATTAGCCGCCCGAGAGGATCGCGCACGTAGAAGCGACGGACACCCCACGGCTCGATCTTGGGGCCATATTCGATAGGAAGCTCGGCGGCATACACGCGACGATAAACCTCATCCAGATTGTCAACCTCGATAGAGAGGTCGGGCACCAGTGTTCCGGATCCCCCTTCGCAGGCAATACTGACCTGGGGCGTCATGGGGCCATCTGATCCGTAGGTGACGATCCATCCATGGTCCATCACAACGTACATATCGAGGATGTCGCCGTAGAATCTTTTCGCATGCCCCGTTCTGTCCGCATTGATGTTCGCTACGATGCGTTTGACGGCCAAGGTGTTGCTCCTCTGATCGGTGACGGCCTCGAAGGTCTAGCCAGCGGCTGGGTTTGCAAATAAATCGGGTCCCGCTCCTGACTGCCTGTTAACGGCTTTCGCGGCTCGGACAGCTCAATATCCAGAGATGCCCAAAAGGATCACGGACACGACCTTCGCGCTTTCCGTATGGACGATCCTTTATAGGAACGACTATTTCACTTCCCGCCCGGATCATTCGGGTGGAGATGTCGTCAGGATCGGCGACAGTCAGAGTTAGCAAGACGGGCGACCCGCCAATTTCTGCGGGGGACATCCATTGCCAGGCTATGACCTGTTCAGCCACTGAAATCGTAGAGGTGCCGATTCTTAGAACAGCGTTGACGATTGTTCCGTTGTCATCGCTATATTCTCCCAGGATCTCGGCATCAAAGACGGCCCGATAGAAATCTATCGCCGCTTTTGCGCCAATCACGATAAGGCGCGGTACAACATTCTCGAAAAGTTGGCTGTCCATATCCTCAAATCCCAGGTTGCGCTGAAAGGCTGAGGATAAGGATTTGACAACAGCGATATAGAAAAAAATTACAAGTCTGGCTCGGGGACGTGATTTTTCCATTCGACATTGGCCTTCCGGTACCGCTCAGGGGTCAGGCCGGTGAACTCCCTAAAGTCACGTATCATATGTGCCTGATCGGAATATCCGTACAAATCAGAAAGATGGCTCCATCTAATCTCATCGGCATCTGATGTGATGAGATTCTGAAATCGACAAATCCGGGAGTAAAGCTTTGGCGACAGGCCAGTCCTCTGCCTGAACCACGAAATCATATCTCGTGCGTTAAGTCCCAGCTTCTCGGCTGCTCGATGAACGGGCATTCCCTGGCCGAGCCAGTGGCACGCCCAATTTAAGCGCCTATCCGCAACTAGCGGACGGCAGGCCCTAGCGATGAGGGTGGCTTCCAACAACATAATGCGAGATTCTGGAGACTTGAGTTCCAACAGCTTGTGATGAAACTCGGTCGCAGTTGGCCCCCAATCAAGATCGAGGTCGATCAGCCTGTCGGAAAAAGAGCTGACCGCATCGCTGAAAAAGAAGTGAGCACCGCCGGCTTTGAAGCTAATTCCGCAAAGGGCGTCGCGGGCGGACTGTGCGATGAGGACCGGGCGTTTTCTCGGTCCTTGCATCACTATTCCGCCGGATACATGGAAGTGCGTCCCATTGATACTTCGCTCTTCGATTCCGTTTCCAGACAGGTTCACGAGAATCTGGGAACGGGCATTTGGTAAAATGCGTTCGCCGGGTCGGTCCGCTTGCTCATCGGACACCCAAATATAATCAACGAAAGCAGAGAGACGCTCGTCCCTGGGTCGGCAAAAAAGCATACGGGCTTCAACCATCAACAAGATATCTTTTAAGGCATGCGCACATTCGCCAAAGCACAGACGTTTGGCAACCGCGGTGGATGTCGTGCATCTTGCCGTTTGCGCGTCGCATTTCCCGGAGATCTCGACGGTTCTACCGGTGGGCGAGTTCATACGCCTTGCGAAGAAGCACGCGGCACTCGGAGTAGACATTTTCGGGGCTGACGGCGCAAACCCAGTGCATGCGTCCATAGACAGGATGCGGCAGGAGCTCGTCGCGAGCAGCATAATCGAAATCCGCCGCCGCCAAAGCTGAGCGAGAGGTGTGATCCGGGAACAGGGCTCCGAACGTGTCCCGATCAAGCGCCACGTTAAGGCGGAACGCCCTATCGCCATCCAGCCTAGAGAGACTATCGAATTCGGTGTCACGCGTGACCATGGTAGCGAAGGGCATTCGCCTCTCCGCGCCCCTGAAAAAAAAGATGTCGGGCGTGCTCGTATCGACATGAACATCCGAACCGAGTGAAACAATGTCGGAATTGATGGTCTCTAATGAGGGCATATGGAGCCTCCTTTTAGTCAAATTTGACCAAATGACCATAGCGCATTCAGTCAAGTTTGGCTAATGGCTTAAGACAAAGGCTGGAGCATTATGAACGTCACGCGTCTGCTCATTCTGGGTACGATCAGATATCTTGGCATGGCGCATGGATACGCGCTGCGTCGTCAACTGGATGACTGGCGCGTGGAAACATGGACGACTGTGAGATCGGGCTCGATCTATCACGCGCTCGGGCAACTGCATAAAGAAGGGAAGCTGGCGACCTCTGGCAGGGAGTCGGGCGCGCGCGGGACGGAGCGAACGGTTTTTTCCCTGACCCACGAAGGGACGACGGAGTTCTTTTCCCTCCTAGAGAAAGCGGTAGGCAGTTTCGACCTCCCCGAATTGAGCGCCGGCATTGCATTCGTCGGGCAACTGCCACCAGAACGCGCCCAAAGTCTCCTTGTGTCACTACATGCGCGGCTCAACGCCAATAAGACGTTTCTCCAAAAGCTTTCGGAGAACATGCCAAACGATCAGGCCGTGCCCCGCACCGCTGATCTTCTGGATCTATGGACCGGTTATCTCGAAGCCACCGCGCGGTCGGTGGCTCGACTTGAAAGGAAAATAGCGAGTGAGCGAGAAGACTGATGCGCCTTTCCCAATCAGCATGGTCGATATCAAGGCTGCGAATCGATGGGAATAAGTTTGTGGCTCCAGGACAATATGGATAAAGAGGCTATATTGCGACCCACGTTGCGGATTTTGTCGCGCACTTGACCGCAAAGATCGTGCCGCTCCGCTTAAGCCGTCATCTCCATCAAGGATGGTCTCGTTGACTGCCGCGTCTTCCACGACAGCATCTTCGTCGCCGACGGCATCCGCCTCGTCGATGATGGCGTCGTCATGAAGGACTTCGCCATTCTTAATTAGATCCGCGATATCCACGGCCCGGTAAGGCGGAACGAGGGGCCACCAAACCAAGGAGATCGTTCTTTGCCTGAACGATACTCTCCCAAACGGTGGAGAACTGCTTGAAATCCGCGCAAAGTACGAGGGGTTCTTCGCCAAAGCGTAGCGGCTCGAGCGGTGCTTACGTGGGCCGCCTCCGGGGTGGAAGCAAGGAGTGTAGAAGAACGCATGGTGGGGAAGTTCGATGGAGACAAAATGACCAATGAACTCATTAAGTGCGGCGTGATGAACAAGAATCTCGGCCAGGAATCGCTCTATCGCGCCCTGCCTTGCAATCGCTGATCGGCACATCTTAGCTCGTCACCGGTTTGCGGGAGTCTCGCGTCACTCATAGAAAGAAGTTGATGAATCACGCAGGCGAAATACTCATTCTTACGGGTCCACCCGGCTCTGGAAAAACTACTACAGCACTGGCCCTTGCCCGAGAAGGCGGGTCGCGCAAGGTTCATCTTCATTCGGATGATTTTTGGCACTTTATTAAGAACGGCGCCATTCCCCCATATCTGCCGGAAGCCCATGATCAGAACGCTGTAGTCATGGGGGTACTCGCGAATGTTGCCGAAAGGTATGCCCGAGGCGGTTTTTTTGTCGTCGTGGACGGCATAATTGGCCCCTGGTTCCTGCATCCATTCAAAGCGGTCACCACGCCCCTCCATTATGTTGTACTGCGGCCACCGTTGGATTTGGCTATTCTTCGTTGTCAGGCGCGTGGTGGCAACACTTTGACAGACCCGATACCTATTACCGCGCTCCATCAACAATTTTCGTCGCTGGAACAACTTGAGCATCACGTCCTATCTACGGATGGACAATCACGCGCGGAGACACTTGATATGGTGATCGAGGCCGTCGAGTGCGAAAGTTTTCTATTGGCGCCGTAACAGACTCAAGTGGCGCAATGGCGAAGTACTCATTAACATTCGGCCAGAAGCCGTCTCGATTGCGTCTGCAGCGACTTTTAGGCCCAACTCCAATACCGCAAGCAACGCGCCGACAAATACCAATGCCAGAAAGGGTCTCGATCGTCATTGCCCAACTTGGCATCCATACCAGCCCCAAGAAAACAATGAAGCCGTATAGAATGGCTGCTCACCTGCCTATGCGAGCGACCAGGCGGCCGGCAACCGGTAAAGTGAGCAGAGTGCCGGTTGGCATGCCAAGCAGTGCGAACGCTAGCTCGGCCGGTCCGCGCCTAAGTTTTGCTTGAACATCGGGAATGCGAAGCAACCAGCTACCGAATGCAACTGGCTGGATAAAAGAAATAAACATAATGAGTTTCTGCTTGGTCATATAAGATATTTCCCCCACCTGCGGAAATGACATCTTCAGTCGTTCTTGAAGTAGGGAGCGGTTCTGATCCAGAAACATTGCGCTCTTTCCGCTTCTCGTGATGCTGCATCGAGCGTCGTGCCGTTCCAAATCACGACGATAGCGGGATTTGAGATCTTCCAGCACTGCCTTGCTTGACTAACGCATAGCTACGTGGTTATTAGTCAAACCCATAGCCAAAGAGTTATACGTCTGATGTCGACGGCCCAGGATACGCTTTTCAAAACGCTCGCCGATCCGACCAGGCGGGCTCTGTTCGAGTGCATGTGCCGGGAAGGGGAGCAGACCGTCGGGGCCCTGACAGCCCAGGCCGGAATCTCCCAACCTGCTGTTTCAAAGCACCTCGGAGTGTTGAAGCGGGCGGGACTGGTGCGCGACCGGCAGGAAGGTCGCCAGACGCACTACAGCGCTCAACTCGGTGCCTTGGCTCCGCTCATCGACTGGACGAGCCAGATGACTGGATTCTGGCACGACCGATTCGACGTTCTCGAAAACCTACTCAAAAGGATGGACCAATGACCGAAGCATCGACCCAAACACGCTCTGTCGTCATCGAACGTGAGATCTCTTATCCGGCGGAAAAAATCTGGCGCGCTCTGACGCAACCACATCTGATAGAGGAATGGCTCATGAAGAATGACTTCAGGCCTGTTGCGGATCACCGGTTCAATCTTAGCGCAGATTGGGGCACTGTTGACTGCCAGGTAAAGGCAGTCGAGCAGAACAAGATGCTCTCCTACACATGGGCGGCGTATGGTCTTGAGAGTGTCGTCACTTGGACTCTCATTCCGACGAGCACGGGGACCAAGCTGCGTATGGAGCAGTCGGGCTTCCGTCCGGATCAGGAACAGGCTTATCAGGGTGCCAAGGGTGGATGGCCGAAATTCTTCGATGCCCTTGAAAAGGTCCTGTCAACGGAAGAATGAACCAGCCCACAATCACGCGCTCCGCTGGGGTGCACTATAAGGAGGTTCCATTGAACATAAACGTTTGGATCCGGCAGGGTCACCGATGGCTTTCCATCGTCTTTACCGTGACCGTCATCGCTAATTTCGCTATCTTGGGAATGAATGAGAGTGACCGCCCCATGTGGGTAGTCTATTCGCCACTGATCCCGCTTTTCTTGATGCTGTTCAGCGGCCTATACATGTTCGCGCTGCCTTATACCGCCAAGTGGCGCAGCGCGACGCGTCAGCGCAGGAAAGTGACCAACCTCAGAGGGATTTAGCGAAGGCAAGACAGCAACCGAACCTACGTCGGGGCGAGCTCTTCAGGGGGCGCGCCGCGACATCTCGTCCAGCCGCCGAGGAGTATTCGGATGCCCCACTTAACAGCCTCATTTTTAGAGTCTATTGCGACAGAGTCTTCTCGATCGCCGGCGCAAGACGGGTTGCCGGCTGGGTGAGCCGTCGTATCGTGGAATGCCTATCGCTGGAGGAACGGCAGCTGGTGACACCAAGGTCTAGGAAGCAGCCTCTATTTCCTACACCGAGGCTGCCTTGAGCGGCATCCGCCGAATATGAGAGCCGGCCGGGCCCGGTGCCTGGTGGAAATCGAGACGCGTGACCGACCGCCTGAGCTCGGCAATGACGTCCTCCTCTCGGTGATCACCGATGGTAGCCATGCTGGGATCGACCTACGCCCGGTCGACGCGGACGATGACAATGAGGCGGCGTCGGGCCTTGGCCGTTTCTATCGCGATGCCGGATCGCGCGCCCGCGCTCGACGCTGAGAATGGCGTTGCGGCCGGTCCCTCCCGGATTACCGATCTTGCCAACGTAGACGAGAGTATCTACATTACTGGCGGAAGTTATCTACATGGAGGGTCCATGCCGATCAATGTCAACAACCCGGAGGCAGACGCGCTGACGCGCCGGTTCGCCCATATTGCTGGTGTCAGCATCACCGATGCGATCGTCATCGCGATGAAGGAGGCGATCGAACGCCGCCACGTTGTGGAGAGCCCGCTGCAGACGGCTGCGCGTCTGCGTGAAAAGCATGGCGTCACCTTGCAGAAGGCAGCGAAAAAACCGCTTCCGCGTGAGACTTTCGACAAGATGTGGGAATCGGAGTGATGTTCATCGACGCGTGTGCGATTATCGCCGTGCTGTCCGATGAGCCGGAAGCAAGCCGCGTCTCGGATGCGATTGCTTCAGGGAAGAATACCTTTACTTCGCCGGTTGCCGTGCTCGAGGCCGTTCTCGGTCTCGCGCGCGCCGACAAGTATGCCCTCGCGGTTTCCGACGTGGAGCCGATCGTCGCCGAATTCCTCGACGAGCGCGGGATCGAGGTTCGGAATTTGCCGCCCGCATCCGAGACCACCAGGCTCGCCCTGTCCGCGGCACACCGGTATCGCTCCGGCCGCTCCGGCCTCAATCTCGGCGATTGCCTGCATTACGCATGCGCGAAATATTTCGACGTGCCTATCCTGGCGACGGCCGACGAGTTCCGGCAAACCGATCTAACCACAATTCCGTAACGAGCGCCGCGGGGCTGAGCGTCGGACGAGCGGCCTTCCTATCCTTGAGACGCTCAGGACCGCGATCGGAACCAGACCGTACGACCGTCGGAACGCCGCCTGCTCGGTCGCTTTGTCAGCCGCGAATCCCGTTTGAATGAGAGCCGGATGTGCATTCCTGGTGGTCTTCCCCTCAATCCTCTGTCATAGGCGGCGGCGCGACGGTCGGCAGCAAGTTCACCGAGATCATCCAGCTATCGAGCGGCAAGTTCGCCATGGTCGAGCAGAGCCATGAGTTCACCCTTGTCCCGTGGCGGCCGGTCATCGACCACCAGCTCGGCAGCGAGGTCAGCGGCGTCGTTCAGGGTGGATCGGTGACGTGGCATTTGGCGCGGCAGTGTGGATTGGGGTTAATGCAAAGAAAGTTCATGCTTCGCCTTACGCGCTCAATATCCAATCGCGGAAGGCTGCAATCTTCGGTATTTGCTGTTTGTTATCCGGACAGACAAGATAGTAAGCGAACTCTTCCATGTTCGTAGCCGGAAGCAACTGGATCAATCGCTCATTCGTCAGTTCGTCTTCGACAAGGGCTGCGGGCAAAAGCCCGGCGCCTTGACCGGCAAGGACCGCCTTGAGCAAAAGTCCGCTGTCATCAAAGGAGGGGCCGCGCACTGCTATTCGCTCGGATATGTTGTGAGCCTCAAACCACATGTTCCAACCCTTTCGTTCGGCATCGTGAACCTGCGGCCAGCGTGCAAGGTCAGAAGGGCGAGTTGGAGCACCCAATTTCTCCACCAGAGCGGGCGCCGCGACTGCGATCATCTCGACGGTCACGATGCGATCGCTGCGGAGACCAGGATAGCGACCCATGCCGTGCCGGATCGCAACATCCACGTCCGAGCGAGAAAAATCCACGAGTGCATTGCTCGTGACAATCTTGAGATCGATGTCAGGCTGCGCCTCACGAAAGGATGCTAATCGCGGGACTAACCAGGCGGATGCGAAGAAGGGTGTGGCGCTAACGGTGAGCAGACCGGACTCGATCTGGGCCGTTATCCGCTCGGACGCGTCCGCGATCTGACGAAACGCATTGCGTATGGAAGGCAGGTAATCGCGACCTGCGTCGGTCAAATAGATTCCCCGCGTCACCCGATCAAAGAGTCTTACCCCCAGATTCTCCTCCAGAACCTTGAGCATCTGACTAACGGCTCCCGGCGTGACGCATAACTCCTCTGCGGCCAACTTGACCGACAGGTGACGGGCAGCGGCCTCGAACGCCTTGAGCGCATTGAGAGGTGGGAGGCGATGATTCATCGATTAGAAAATCTAACTCTAAAGATTTAGCTATTTTGGTTTGTATAGCAAGATGACGGCAGATTAATCTTTGTTTTCATACGGCGTCAACGCAGTGTGGGCTGCGAGGGTGCTGATATTTTCTAAATCATACGAACGCGCTAATTATCGCGCGCTTGGCAAAAAGGGCCCGAGGCGAATGTCTTTTGAGGTGGAATTCCGTGATCTGATCGATGTTAACGGGCTTATCGCCCGGCGGGCGCTTACTTCTGCGGAGGTCACTGAAGGGCTTCTGGCGCGCATTCAACGGATAGACGGCGGATTGAATTCGTATGCGCGCCTCTTTGGCGACAGCGCAATCCGCCAAGCGGAAGCGGCAGATCGGGAGATCGCGGAAGGAATACATCGAGGGCCGCTCCACGGCGTTCCCATCGCTGTGAAGGACCTCTGCTGGGTCGAGGGCGTCCCTACTGCGGCTGGGACCGTGATTCATAAAAATTTTGTTCCAACACGCGATGCGACTGTAGTCCGAAAGCTGAAAGAAGCGGGCGCAGTGCTAATCGGCAAAACTCAGCTTACCGAGGGGGCGTATTCTGACTACCATCCTTCAATACCTCCGGTGCGCAACCCCTGGAACAATGATTATTGGACGGGCATTTCCTCTAGCGGCTCGGCTGTCGCAGTCGCAGCGGGCCTATGTTTCGGATCGATTGCCTCTGATACCGGCGGGTCCATTCGCTGGCCTTCGGCTGCCAATGGCGTAACTGGCCTCAAACCAACTTGGGGTCGCGTCAGTCGCTATGGAACGTTCGATCTCGCGCCTTCGCTGGATCATATTGGTCCAATCGCTCGAAGCGTGACCGATGTCGCGGCTATCCTCAATGTAATCGCCGGGCATGATAATCATGATCCCTCGACAAGCCTTCATCCGGTTGGTGATTACATAGCCGATACGATGATCGCTGTGCGGGGCAAGCGCATCGGTATCGACCGACGTTGGAATAACGAAGATGTCGATCCCGAGATACAGACGGCATTGAGCGAAGCCTACTCGGTTTTCTCCGATCTAGGCGTGGAGATTGTTGAACTGTCATTTCCCGATGTTCGACAGATTGTGGCCGATTGGACGCCGAACTGTGCGGTCGAGGCCGCCGTTGCACATCAATCGACCTACCCGCTTCATAAGGAGCAGTATGGTCCCATTTTATCGTCGGTCATTGAACGCGGGATGGTCGTTTCCGGTATGGAGTACCACCGGATATTGCTCCGCCGATCGATGTTTCGCGGGCAGGTCGAAGCATTGTTCTCGTCCGTTGATGCTATACTGACACCCTCCCAGCCCTTCGCACCCCTCACAATAAGTACAATCGCGACGCTGGGCGAACAGCCAGAACTGATCGCGAAGCTGCAACGATACACGTGCCCTTTTGACATGAGCGGGCATCCAACACTTGCATTTCCTGGAGGGTTCTCGACGCATGGGATGCCGATCGGGCTACAACTGATCGCAGCTTCATTCGATGAAGCCTCACTTTTCAGTCTCGGCTCGGCGTTTCAACGCGTAACGGACTGGCATCGCCGCCACCCGGGATTCGACGGGAGTCGGACAGCTTCTCATATACCGGGATTGGCGCGATGAGCACGCTCGAACAGGTCGTGGCGCTCGTCGGTAAAAATCATGCACACGTCCAATAAGACGCACGCGGCAGTTCGTGGCAGTCTACATCTCAAATGGCTGGCGCCGGTGTTTTCCTTTCCACTAGCTGCACAGGCCCAAGCCGCCAATCCGGCGTGCTTGTGATCTGCGGCTACAGGCCCTGTGGATGTCGAAAGAACGGGACGATTCTTGCTCTCCAGATTGACGATCGTGCTTGTCCAACGTCTTCAGCGCTTCGATGATCTCGTTATAGGAGACGGCCTTATCCGTAGCGGGATAAAGACGAAGGGCCGGAATGGACTCGATGGCGAAGATATCCGATGCCCACGATGCAGGAGTCGCATGTTTTTCGTCATCGCCGATGTCGTCGGCAGCAAGCACGTCACGGGGATGACCAAAATGTTCGGCCGGATGAAGCAAATGTCCGGCGCTCAGTGCTGCCACGACGCCGTTCGGGCTTTTACTGTTGTTGATGTCCGCTCTCATCTTCTGGCTCCATAGATAAATCGATGGTACCTGGGTTCATGTTCCGCGGTTCGGTAAGGCCCGCAATGCGATAATCCTGAACTAACGGGATCTCGATCAGTCTTATCGCCTCTGCCAGGAGCCTGTCGCGATCTCGAACGCCCTTGTTGAACAATCTGGCGACCGTTGTCGTCAGCGCTCCGATAGAGGATGGGTTGCCCGTTATCCCTCTGGCACGGCAATCTCTTTCACGACGCTCGCGCATACCCATGTTGCTTCAAGGAGGATATGGCAATGGCACCATCTTATGACTACGCACCGCTGTTCCGCTCGAGCATCGGTTTCGACCGGGTCTTCAATCTTCTGGAAAACGCCCAGCGCGCCCGCTCGGTCAACGACTGGCCGCCCTATGATATTGTCAAGACCGGCGATGACAGCTACCGGATCTCTGTCGCTGTGGCGGGCTTCGCGCAAGGAGACCTCGACGTCACCTTTCAGTCCAACCTTCTGATCGTGACTGGCAAGAAGCAGGAGGCAGCCAATGAAGGTTACCTGCATCGCGGCATTGCCGGCCGGCCATTCGAACACCGGTTCGAGCTTGCCGATCATGTCCGGGTGAACGGAGCCGATCTGAGGAACGGTCTTCTGCCGATTGATCTGGTGCGGGAAATCCCCGAGGCACTGAAGCCGCGGAAGATCGAGATCCAGACGGACACGGCTCTCGCATCGCCCGTCGATTCGACGCAGATCGAAGCGCAAAAGGCGGCTTAAGCATGTTGTCCGCATAACCGGGGCGCCGTGATCACGGCACCCATCGACATCTTGGGTTGGGAAGGAGGTGGCATGAAAGAGACCGCACCCAGCATTGAGAGAACGGATTTCTGAGATGCAGATGCTCTTGGGGCAGTCACGCCTTGCGCCGTTTGGCTTACCTTGCCTGGGTTTTCGCGAACTCAGTGAAGGAGAGCAAAGCGTGACTGCACCTTATGATTATCACATCGGCGTGGATTACCACAAAAGCTACAGCCACCTCGTCGTGCAGGACACTTCCGGCAAGACGTTACGATCCGGGCGCGTGAAGAATGACCGTCAGTCGCTCGGTTCGTTCCTGGAGCGGTATCGGGAGAATAGCCATGCGGTAGTGGAAGCCACCCGCAACGCTGATTGCCGCTGACAAGTTCTTCGTCGTTTTCTGATTGCCGCTCCGCGACAGATGGCACTGAGGTTCTGATTGTCGCGAAGGAAGCCGGTCGGCCCCGTTGGCGTTTTTCCTCGATCGCGGTTCTGCGGCGGTAACTCTCGACGTTCATCTCGAAGATCGTGGCGTGATGTACGAGCCGATCGACTGCTGCGAGCGTCATGGCAGGATCGGGAAAGACCCGGTTCCACTCTCCGAACGGCTGGTTGGCGGTGATCAGGATCGACCGGTGCTCGTATCGTGCCGAGATCAGCTCGAAGAGCACGCTCGTTTCCGCCTGGTCCTTGGTGACGTAGGCGAGGTCATCGAGGATGAGCAAGTCGTACTTATTGAGTTTGTCGATGGCAGACTCAAGCTGCAGTTCCCTTCGGGCGACCTGAAGCTTCTGCACAAGATCAGTGGTCCGGGTGAACAGGACCCGCCATCCGTTCTCGATCAGCGCAAGGCCGATGGCCGCAGCAAGATGGCTCTTTCCTCCGCCGGGCGGACCGAACATGAGGATGTTAGCTCCCTTGGCAAGCCAACTGTCGCCGGCGGTAATTGCCATGACCTGCGCCTTCGAGATCATGGGTACAGCGTCAAAGGCGAAGCTGTCCAAAGTCTTTCCGGGCGGCAGGTGCGCTTCGGCGAGATGCCGTTCAATCCTGCGATTGGCACGCTCTGCCAGCTCGTGCTCGGCAATAGCCGACAGAAAGCGAGCTGCCGGCCATCCTTCCCGGTCCGCCTGCTCGGCAAATTGTGGCCATAGAGTTTTGATTGTCGGCAGCCGAAGTTCGTTGAGCATGATGGCGAGCCTTGCTTCGTCGATCACGTGGGCGTTCTTCATGCGGCTTCTCCCGTCCCGATCAGGGCCTCATAACCGTTGAGCGATGCGAGTTGCACATGAACGGTCGGCAGCTTGGCTGGGTCCGGACCGAAGAGCGCTCGCATGGCAGCTAGATTGGGTAAGTCACCAGCATCGAGTATCCTGGCCAATTCTTCGGCAAGTTCGCGTTCGCAACCACGGTCATGCGCCAGCGCCAGGAGTTCGACGGTGATCTTGCAAGCCTGTTTATCGGGAAGATGTTCGGTCAGGGCTTCGAAGGCCTTGCGATATTCCTGACGCGGGAAGAGCTTGTCACGATAAACGAGGCCGCGGAGCGCCATCGGCTTTTTGCGCAGGGAATGGATGACGTGGTGGTAGTTGACGACCTGGTCGTGTCGCCCGTCGGGATGGCCGCGTCCTCGGCGCAACGTCATCAGATGCGTACCCCCGACAAAGACATCCAGCCGATCGTCGAACAGGCGAACTCGTAACCTGTGGCCGATCAGGCGGGATGGCACGGTGTAGAAGACCTTGCGCAAGGTGAAGCCGCCCGTCCGGGACACCGTGACGACAATCTCTTCGAAGTCCGTGGTCCGGCGCTCGGGCAGCGCCTGCAGATGAGATCGTTCTGCATCAATGCGCTTGCCATGGGCAGCGTTGCGACGGCTGACGATCTCGTCGACAAAGGCGCGGTAAGAACTCAGGTCGTCGAATTCCTTGGTCCCCCGCATCAGAAGGGCATCATGAACAGCGTTCTTGAGATGGCCATGGGAGCTTTCGATCGAGCCGTTCTCATGCGCGACGCCTTTGTTGTTGCGCGTCGGGGTCATTCGATAATGGGAGCAAAGCTGATCGTATCGGTGGGTGAGATCGACCTTGGCATCGGCGTCGAGGTTGCGGAATGCCGCCGACATGCTGTCGCTCCGATGATAGAGCGGCGTACCGCCCAGGGACCACAGGGCATTTTGAAGCCCTTCAGCCAGCGCGACAAAGCTTTCGCCGCCGAGAATGACATGAGCGTGTTCGAAGCCCGACCAGACAAGCCGGAAGTGATAGAACAGGTGATCAAGCGGCTGGCCGGCGATGGTCACACCAAGACCGCCGGCGTCGGTAAAATCCGAAAGGCCCAGTCGGCCTGGCTCGTGCGTTTGGCGGAAGATGACCTCCTGCGTTTCGCCATGGACAGCACGCCACGACCGGATGCGTCGTTCAAGCGTGCGGCGGATACCTTCAGAGAGTTCTGGATGTCGGCGTAGCATCTCGTTGTAGACAGCGACGGCACGGATACCGGGTGCCGCCTTCAGGAGCGGGACGACTTCGGTCTCGAATATCGGCTCTAAGGGATCAGGGCGGCGGCGTCCGCGCGGCGCTTTGCTCTGAGATGGCAGTTGTACCTCCTTGTCGAGGCGGTATGCCGTGGCTCGGCTGATCGACGCTTTTGCCGCGGCGATCTCTACGGAATGCGTTTGTCGGTACTTCATGAAGAGTCTCATCTGATGATCGGTTACATGGCGACCCGGCACAAACTGGTTCTCCAATCCAGAAAACCGCAAATGTATCGGACCGACCGCGATCATGAGACGCCGAAAATCTGCGCCGCGCCGGGGTATGACTACGATCGGGCTACGCCCTCACTCCGTCACACCCCGGCGC
This sequence comes from Rhizobium sp. NPDC092011, assembly GCF_044756305.1. Lineage (NCBI taxonomy): Bacteria > Pseudomonadati > Pseudomonadota > Alphaproteobacteria > Hyphomicrobiales > Rhizobiaceae > Rhizobium > Rhizobium sp. NPDC092011. Next base: position 3,198 of record NZ_JBIVSO010000001.1, on the reverse strand, counting down.
GGGTCTCATCCTGATTGACGCGGAATCTCACTTAGATTGCCGCTACGCACCCAGTGGCCAGATTGGCGTTGACTATGGAGATTTTTTATCTCTCTGTGGAAAACGGCTTACCTGTCTAGCTTTGCTCTCTCCAGATACCGTTCGTTTCCTATGAAGTCGAAGTCGAAGTCGAAGTCGGTACGCCGAATGCATTTAAAGGTATGGTGAGCCTGATTATCAATCCCGCTGGGTTCCACTCTCGCTCCACGGATCCTCCAAGCGAACTGATCGTCGCCCGCTCAAGCTGCGCGCCGAAGCCCTTAGTCTCGTTCGGCGTGACAGTGGGGCCACCAATCTCCTTCCAACACAGCTTAAGTGCCTCATCACAGCGCACATCGATCTCAACGCGGCCGTGCGCGGAGGATAGCGCGCCGTATTTGGTCGCGTTGGTCGCAAATTCATGAAGAAGCAGCGCAAGCGACGTCAAGGATGGTCCTTGCACGAGGAAATCGTCACCGCATATCGTCACGCGCTCGACGCCGTTATCTCGGTGAGCGGCAAATAGCGCCCGCACAAGTGCAAACATCGTTGTGTCTTCACACTGAAGGCTGGAGGCGCCGATCGCGGGCAGAGTCAATTCATGGGCGATGGCCAGTGCGGTCATGCGGGCCCTAAGGTCGATGGCGAGCTCCTTGATCGAACTCGCATTCCGCTCACCTAGTCCGATCAATGCACTCACAACAGCGAAGATGTTCTTTATTCGATGATTCATTTCCCGCAGTAGCAAGGCCTGGCGCTCGGCGTCCCGCTTGCGCTCGGAAATGTCTCTTGCGATTTTCGATGCCCCGACGATGACTCCGTTCCCATCGCGTATTGGAGAAACTGTCAGCGAAATGTCCAAAAAAGTACCATTTTTATGTTGGCGAACCGTCTCATAATGTTCGATTTTTCGTCCCTGCCGAATGTTTGAAATGATCGTTTCCTCTTCGTGCAGGCGGTCCTTAGGTATAATCAGCGCGATGTGCTGGCCGATCGCCTCCTCGGGTGTGTAACCGAAAAGACGTTCAGCGCCCTGATTCCAACTCGTAATAATGCCATTGATGGACTTGCTGATGATTGCGTCATCGGAGTTCTCGACTATCGCGGCGAGCAACGTTTGGGCGGATGATTCGCTTTGATGGAATGATCCGTTGATGACGCTGGCCTGCGATTCGGGCGATCTTTCGCAGCGGTTATTTGCCGATGTTTCCTCTTTGCGCATGTGCTTACTCCCCAGAGGTCGCTTACGTCTAACGACAGATGCCCTATTAGAGGATGGGACCAAATAAATGAACAATATCATAGGCGTCTGGCGTTGCCTACGCGCTTCGGCGCAAAACATGCCATGCCAAAGACAAATATACCTAAGTGCGCTAGGGAAGTTGTCTGCTGCTCGCCAGCCGGAGTTGCATCAATAAGCACCAGCTTTTTTCGCTCTTGAATAATGTTGAGGAAGCAATTTTATGCGGCAGGCAGCGGTGGATTAACTCTGGAGATATCTTGAATCTGTGGCCGACAGAGCAATATGGCGAAACTAAAGAGAAGCCATCGAACAGGCGACTTTGATGAGCCGGATGAAGTTCAGCCACTATGCGCTGCAATGGATTGCGTGGGCCGCTGCGTCAGATTGCCCTCGTATTCATCCGCTCTATAACCGCTTCTATCCAGGCTTACGAGCCATCGCCCGTCCCTCCCGTCTATGCGACGACGAGGGTGGGCTTCGTCGCTTATAAGAAGGCAATTGCCAAACAACTGAGCAAAGGTGGTTAGCGCGCCAAAGTCATCGCGGGCCGGAGCCGTCTGGCGCTATATCAGTCGAGCAGCGGCCAGCCTTGCGAAAAGGTCGTAAATTGTGGAGACTAGGTAATTTCGGTCACCCTTGCAACCAGCTGAACCCGGGTGGGTCTGCCCTTCTCCCGCCCTCGCTGCAATTAAGCTGCTTCAATGGCGAGATTTGTGGCGTCACCATGGAAAAGGGCGTTGCATGATCAGAATCTCAGCAAGCGGGGAATAAGCCGCTTCCTCGAAAGCCCTTTTGTTTGGAACCGGCGTCAGCTGATCCTGCCCTGATGCCTCCCTTCCAAAGTGCTTTCAAAAAAGCCCGGTTTAGCACCGGGCCAAAGTTATGGGAGCGAGCTAACCGGAAGGGATCGTTGACTCGCCCAGTCTAAACGCGCGCAGCTTCGAATGGTTCCGGGGTGGCACGGCGGCGCCACCCAGAATAGTAAATGCCGGGTCGGCTCGAATTTTGCCGGGCATTGTTAAATGGCGTCCAGTGGGTAATTGCGGTGTCCACCGAGATAGTACGCAACTCCACAAGCAATTAGTTTATGTGTTCGCGTTTGTTGGGGTGCACGCAGTTCTTGTAATTGCGAGTCAAAATTGCAATCGATTAACAACGCGCACAAACTGGTGGCAGAACGTTCAAAGCGATTATTCGCTATCCGACCGTCGGCCGGTCTCATCGCATCGGGGCGTGAGAAAATACCGTTTTTTCTGCTAAACATGGACAATTGACAAGGCGGTGCCTCCACTCGATTGAAGGCACCTCCGGATTGTTACCGCTGATTCAGCACTTATTTCGTGGATAGCTTGTGAGCTTCGCTGGAAGACTTGTGAGCGCGCTCTGCGTGCTCGTGCGCGGTTTCGGAATGCCGCTTAGCCTCGTCATGCTTGCCACTTGTATGCGCGTGCGCAGCTTCGTAATGATGGTGAGCTGCTGCAGCATGATGGCCTGCCGCCGTATGATGATGCTCATTCGATGGATGGGTAGCCATTGCTTCCTCCTGTGGTTTACCTTGGTTACTCCAAGGCCAATGGTTAACAGATCAAACCAGTCGATGTTCCGCCAATTCCACTAAACGGCCGATGTTTTCCATCCTCGCTTTCAAGCCATCGTTTCGTTGAGCGATAACTGCGCAATGATAGATTTGTGTTCGTGAAATGCGCTCGGCTACGAGGCCGCCACAGCAAACTTGCGTAATGTCCTTGAGATTACGGGGGACGGCGCCCCTATGTCCTTGGCGTCTTTCTAGTTACGCATCCGATGGAAAATGCGTGACCAGAATTGATAGACTTTCTCGTCACCTTCGCACCAGGCTTCAAAAGCGCACCATGCCGCTGCAGTTGGCGCGTTGTCGCGATAAAGCGCGATCATGTCATGGACTTTCTGATGATGGT